>NZ_CP118976.1:0-1378991 GCF_029024945.1 Staphylococcus succinus
ATGTCTGAACAAGAAATTTGGGAAAAAGTCCTTACCTTGGCTCAAGAAAAAGTGAGTTATCCTAGCTATCAAACTTTTCTTAAAGATACAACGCTACATTCATTACAAAATGATGAGGCAGTTATTGTTATCGATGATCCTTTTGTTGCCAATTGGTTAAAAACGCATTACGTTGAAATTATTCAAACCGCATTATACGAGGCAATTGGTCATGAAATCATGCCCGTTTTCTATTCTGAGGATCAATTAGAAAGTGTTACATCTGGAGAAGATCAAAATGCTAATCAAGCTAAAAAAGCTTATACTCCAGGCGTTGATGAAGCTGTTATTGGTGGCGAACAATTCAATACACATAATACTTTTGAAACATTTGTCATAGGACCTGGCAATAGGTTTCCTCATGCTGCAAGTCTTGCAGTAGCGGAAGCACCTGCACAAGCATACAATCCATTATTCATTTATGGTGGCGTAGGATTAGGTAAAACACATCTTATGCATGCAATTGGTCACTATGTATTAGCAAATAATCCTGATGCAAAAGTAATTTATACATCAAGTGAAAAGTTCACGAACGAATTTATTAAATCAATTCGTGACAACAAAACTGAAAAATTCAGAGAGAAGTATCGTAATATTGATGTGCTCCTTATTGATGATATTCAATTCATACAGAATAAAGAGCAAACACAAGAGGAATTCTTCCATACCTTTAATGAATTGCATCAAGCAAATAAACAAATTGTAATTTCTAGTGATAGACCTCCTAAAGAAATCGCAAAGTTAGAAGATCGTTTACGTTCTCGCTTTGAATGGGGACTAATCGTTGATATTACACCACCTGATTATGAAACAAGAATGGCAATTTTACAGAAGAAGATTGAAGAAGAGAACTTAAATATTCCAACTGAAGCGTTAACTTATATCGCCAATCAAATTCAATCAAATATCCGTGAACTTGAAGGCGCATTGACTCGTGTTTTAGCATTTTCAAAACTCCAAGGACAACCTATCACTACTGAATTGACGGCGGCTGCGCTCAAAGATATCATTCAAGCACCTAAGTCTAAAAAGATAACAATTCAAGATATCCAGAAAATTGTTGGTCAGTATTATAGTGTCCGCATTGAAGATTTTACTGCTAAAAAACGCACAAAATCGATTGCTTATCCAAGACAAATAGCAATGTATCTATCGCGTGAACTTACTGATTTCTCTTTACCAAAAATTGGTGAAGAGTTTGGTGGCCGTGACCATACTACAGTTATTCATGCACACGAAAAAATTATAAAAGATATTAAAAATGATCCAACGTTTAAACAAGAAGTTGAAAATCTAGAAAAAGAAATTAGAAATCAATAAAAATTCTGTACTACAACAGATTAATCGTCAGTAAATGAGGATATAATGATACAAGGGATATTTTCAATATTGTGGATAATGTGCAAAAGTAATACACACTACACACAAGTTATACACAGCCATTAAATATTGTGGTGCTTGAGCTTTTTTGAGTTATCCCCTAATCCACAAGCCCTACTACTATTACTACGATTTTAAAACCTATATAATTTATATATAAACGACTGGAAGGAGTTTAAAAATGATGGAATTCACAATAAGAAGAGATTATTTCATTAATCAATTAAATGACACACTTAAAGCCATCTCACCAAGAACAACATTACCCATATTAACAGGTATAAAAATTGATGTTAAAGATAGCGAAGTAATACTTACTGGATCAGACTCAGAAATCTCAATAGAAATAACAATACCTAAACAAGTTGATGGTGAAGAGATTATTGCAGTTGCAGAAACAGGTTCAGTTGTACTCCCTGGTCGTTTTTTCGTAGATATTATTAAAAAGTTACCAGGTAAAGAAGTTAAACTTTCTACAAATGAGCAATTTCAAACTTTAATAACTTCAGGTCATTCTGAATTTAATTTAAGTGGATTAGATCCTGATCAATATCCATTATTGCCACAAGTTTCTCGTGATGATGCAATTCAATTATCTGTAAAAGTACTTAAAAACGTGATAGCACAAACGAATTTCGCAGTGTCCACCTCAGAAACACGCCCAGTACTCACAGGTGTCAACTGGCTTATACAAGATAATGAATTAATATGCACTGCCACAGATTCGCATCGCTTGGCTGTAAGAAAAGTAGCTCTAGAAGATAATTCTGAGAATAAAAATGTCATCATTCCAGGTAAAGCATTATCAGAATTAAACAAAATCATGAGCGATAGTGAAGAAGATATTGATATTTTCTTTGCATCTAATCAAGTTTTATTTAAAGTTGGTAACGTAAACTTTATCTCACGTTTATTAGAAGGACATTATCCTGATACTTCACGTTTGTTCCCAGAGAATTATGAATTTAAATTAGGTATAGATAACGGAGAATTCTATCACGCAATTGATCGTGCATCATTATTAGCACGTGAAGGTGGCAATAACGTTATTAAACTAAGTACTGGTAATGAATTAGTAGAATTATCTTCGACGTCTCCAGAAATCGGTACTGTAAATGAGGAAGTTAGAGCAAGTAATGTTGAAGGCGGAAACTTAAAAATTTCTTTCAACTCAAAATATATGATGGACGCATTGAAAGCAATCGATAACGATGAAGTTGAGATTGAGTTCTTTGGCACAATGAAACCATTTATTTTAAAACCTAAAGACGATGATTCAGTGACACAATTAATTTTACCAATTAGAACATACTAAGCCATTGATGATTTGGGCCTAGACAATGTATTTTGTCTGGGCTTTTTTTTATGTGAAAAAATTTTAAAAAGTAATTGATTGTTTATAAACGTGTATAGAAATAAAACCTTAAAGAAATCACTTCTAAATGTAAAAGTTATATAAATCACCTCATATCAATTTTAAGGCTACTCAGAGGCTATTCTTGATACGACAGTTTAAAATATAGGTAAAACACCACAAAATAGTTATATGTGCTTTAAAACATCTTAAAATGGCTTTCAAATTCAAAAGAATTGATAAGTTAACACGTTAGAAATAATAAATATTTAAATAAAATTCTAATTTAGGAATAAATGTTTGATATAATATTATTAGTAAAACAGTCACTAAAGACACGTTTGAAAATAATTATTGAAAATAAATCAAAATAAGTAGAAAGAAATCGCTTTCTAACTGTATTTTACATGAAATTTTCTGCTAAAAAAGGTATAATATATTAATGAGTTTATAAAGAAATGGAGTGATTGATTTGGTTGAAGAAGTAATTGTTGATGGAGACATCACACTAGGACAATTTCTTAAGACAGAAGGTATTATCGAATCTGGTGGACAAGCAAAATGGTTCTTACAAGACTTCGAAGTCATGATTAACGACGAACGCGAAACACGTCGTGGTAAAAAATTAAACCATCAAGATCGTATTGAAATACTAGAAGTCGGTTCATTTTTGATTTTACATCAAGGTGAAGAATGAAATTAAAGACACTCCAGCTAGAAAACTATCGTAACTATGAATCAATTACCTTAAATTGTCATCCAGAGGTAAATATATTGATTGGTGAAAATGCCCAAGGGAAGACGAATCTCCTTGAATCTATTTATACTTTAGCATTGGCTAAAAGCCACAGAACATCGAATGACAAGGAACTTATACGTTTCGATAGTGAATATGCTAAAATAGAGGGTGAACTTAGTTATAGATATGGTGAGATGCCTCTAACGATGTATGTAACCAAAAAAGGCAAGCAAGTAAAAATCAATCACTTAGAACAAAGTAGACTGACACAATATATCGGTCACTTGAATGTCGTATTGTTTGCGCCTGAGGATTTAAATATTGTCAAAGGCTCGCCACACATTAGACGTCGATTTATAGATATGGAACTTGGACAAATTTCTGCAGTTTACTTAAATGATTTGTCACAATACCAACGCATTTTAAAACAAAAAAATAATTATTTGAAGCAATTGCAATATGGTCAAAAGACAGACAGTACAATGCTGGAAGTCTTAAATCAACAATTTGCAGAGTATGCGCTCAAAGTTACGTTAAGACGTGAACATTTTATTAAAGAACTTGAATCACTAGCTAAACCTATTCACTCAGGTATCACAGATGAGCGAGAAGTATTGTCATTAAAGTATTTACCAAGCATTAAACGCTCTAAGGAAGAAAAGAATGAGACAGAACGCTTAGAGGAAGTCTTAACATTGCTTAACGACAATATGGAACGTGAAAAAGATAGGGGGATTTGTTTGTACGGTCCCCATAGAGATGATTTAGGTTTCGATGTAAATGGTATGGATGCCCAAACGTATGGCTCACAAGGCCAACAACGTACAACGGCTTTATCGATTAAACTCGCGGAAATAGAGTTGATGAATGTCGAAGTAGGGGAGTACCCAATATTACTGCTAGATGATGTATTGAGTGAATTAGATGATTCGCGTCAATCTCATTTATTAAGCACAATTCAACATAAAGTGCAGACTTTTGTCACTACAACATCGGTAGACGGAATAGATCATGAAATTATGAAGAATGCTAAACTTTATCGCATTAACAAAGGCGAAATTATAAAGTAACGGAAAGTGAAGGTGGAAGCATTGTCAGATGTGAATAACACGGAAGATTATGGTGCTGGACAGATTCAGGTATTAGAAGGTCTAGAAGCGGTGCGTAAAAGACCAGGTATGTATATAGGTTCAACTGCAGAAAGAGGTTTACATCACTTAGTTTGGGAAATTGTCGATAATAGTATTGATGAAGCACTCGCTGGATATGCTGACAAAATAGAAGTGATTATTGAAAAAGATAATTGGATTAAAGTTACAGATAACGGTCGTGGTATCCCTGTAGGCATACAAGAAAAAATGGGGCGTCCAGCTGTTGAGGTTATTTTAACTGTACTCCATGCTGGTGGTAAATTCGGCGGTGGCGGATATAAAGTTTCCGGTGGTTTACATGGTGTTGGATCATCTGTAGTTAATGCATTATCTGAAGATCTTGAAGTATACGTACACAAAGATGAAAAAATCTATCACCAAGCATATAAAAAAGGTGCGCCGCAATTTGACTTGAAAGTCATTGGCGAAACAGACGAAAACACTGGTACTGAGATTCGCTTTAAAGCTGACCCTGAAATCTTCACAGAAACAACAACATACAACTATGAAACATTACAACAACGTATTAGAGAGCTTGCCTTTTTAAATAAAGGTATCACGATTACGTTAAGAGATGAACGTGAAGAAGAAGTAAGGGAAGATTCATATCACTATGAAGGTGGTATTAAATCTTACGTTGAAATGTTAAATGAAAACAAAGAACCACTTCACGATGAACCGATTTATGTTCATGAATCAAAAGATGATGTAGAAGTTGAAATTGCATTGCAATACAACAAAGGTTATGCAACCAATTTATTAACCTATGCGAATAATATCCACACGTATGAGGGTGGTACACATGAAGAAGGCTTTAAACGTTCGTTATCTCGTGTATTAAATAGCTATGGACTTAATAGTAAAATTATCAAAGAAGATAAAGAGCGACTTTCAGGTGAAGATACGCGCGAAGGTTTGACTGCAATTGTGTCTATCAAACATGGTGATCCTCAATTTGAAGGACAAACTAAGACGAAATTAGGCAACTCAGAAGTACGTCAAGTTGTAGATAAATTATTCTCTGAGCTTTTTGAACGCTTTTTATATGAGAATCCACAAGTGGGTCGTATTGTCGTTGAAAAAGGTATTATGGCATCACGTGCGCGTATTGCTGCGAAAAAAGCGCGTGAAGTTACACGTCGTAAATCAGCCTTAGAAATTTCAAGTTTACCAGGTAAACTTGCCGATTGTTCTAGTAAAGATCCTTCACGTAGTGAGATCTTTATCGTCGAGGGTGACTCTGCCGGGGGGTCTACAAAATCAGGCCGTGACTCAGAAACACAGGCGATTTTACCATTACGTGGTAAGATTTTAAATGTTGAAAAAGCACGTTTAGACAGAATCTTAAATAACAATGAAATTCGCTCAATGATTACTGCATTCGGTACAGGTATCGGAGGAGAATTTGATTTAAGTAAGGCACGTTATCATAAAATTATTATTATGACGGATGCCGACGTTGATGGTGCCCATATTAGAACATTACTGCTAACATTCTTCTATCGTTTTATGAGACCTTTATTAGAAGCAGGCTATGTTTATATTGCACAACCACCATTGTTTAAATTGACACAAGGTAAACAAAAATACTATGTGTTCAATGAGCGTGAATTAGAGAAACTTAAAGCAGAGTTAGACCCTAGTCCTAAGTGGTCGCTCTCTCGTTATAAAGGTCTTGGTGAAATGAATGCGGATCAATTATGGGAAACAACAATGAATCCTGAAAACCGTGCAATGTTACAAGTATCACTAGAAGATGCTATAGAAGCTGACCAAACATTTGAAATGTTAATGGGAGATGTTGTTGAGAATCGTAGACAGTTTATTGAGGAAAACGCAGTCTATGCTAACTTAGATTTCTAAAACAATGAACTGAATTTTTGAAGGAGGATATCTTGATGGCTGAATTACCTGAATCAAGAATTAATGAACGGAATATAACGAGTGAGATGCGCGAATCGTTCTTAGATTATGCGATGAGTGTTATCGTCTCACGTGCTTTACCAGATGTTAGAGATGGTTTGAAACCAGTACATCGACGTATTTTATACGGAGTAAACGAACAAGGTATGACACCTGATAAACCATATAAGAAATCAGCACGTATTGTTGGGGATGTAATGGGTAAATACCATCCCCATGGTGACTCATCTATTTATGAAGCAATGGTAAGAATGGCACAAGACTTCAGCTATCGATATCCTTTAATAGATGGACAAGGAAACTTCGGTTCAATGGATGGTGATGGTGCGGCTGCCATGCGTTATACAGAAGCACGTATGACTAAAATAACGCTAGAAATGCTTAAAGATCTTAATAAAGATACGATTGACTTTATTGATAACTATGATGGTAATGAAAGAGAGCCGTCAGTCTTACCATCAAGATTCCCTAACTTACTTGTGAACGGGGCATCAGGTATTGCGGTTGGTATGGCTACTAATATTCCACCACATAACTTAACTGAAGTTATCAATGGTGTGTTGAGTTTAAGTCATAATCCAGATATTACAATTGCAGAATTAATGGAAGATATTCAAGGTCCTGACTTTCCAACGGCGGGCTTGATCTTAGGCAAGAGTGGTATCCGTCGTGCATATGAAACTGGTCGTGGATCAGTTCAAATGCGTGCGCGTGCAGAAATCGAAGAACGTGGCGGTGGTCGTCAACGTATCATAGTTACTGAAATTCCATATCAAGTCAATAAAGCACGTATGATTGAAAAAATTGCAGAATTGGCACGTGATAAAAAGATAGAAGGTATCACTGATTTACGTGATGAAACAAGTTTACGTACCGGCGTACGTGTCGTTATCGATATACGTAAAGATGCGAATGCGAGTGTCGTACTAAATAACTTATATAAACAAACGCCATTACAAACTTCATTCGGTGTTAATATGATTGCCTTAGTTAAAGGTAGACCGAAACTTATAAATCTAAAAGAAGCTTTGGTTGAATACTTAGAACATCAAAAGATTGTTGTTAGAAGACGTACGATATACAATCTAAAAAAAGCACAAGATCGTGCGCATATCTTAGAAGGATTAAGAATTGCATTAGATAATATCGACGAAATTATAAGAGTGATTCGTGACTCAGATACAGATAAAGTTGCGATGGCAAGCTTACAAGAAGACTTCAAATTGTCTGAACGTCAAGCACAAGCTATTCTGGATATGCGTTTAAGACGTTTAACTGGTCTAGAACGAGGCAAGATTGAAGAAGAATATAATAATTTAATTGAATATATTAAAGAGTTAGAAGCTATTCTTGCAGACGAGGAAAAGTTATTACAAATTGTGCGTGATGAACTTATGGATGTTCGTGAGCGTTTTGGTGATGATCGTCTGACTGAAATTCAACTCGGTGGTTTAGATAATATTGAAGATGAGGACTTAATTCCTGAAGAACAAATTGTAATTACATTAAGTCACAACAATTATATTAAACGTTTACCAGTTTCAACATATAGAGCACAACATCGTGGTGGGCGTGGCGTACAAGGTATGAATACGTTAGAAGAAGACTTTGTCAGTCAACTTGTAACATTAAGTACCCATGATAATGTTTTATTCTTTACGAATAAAGGCCGTGTATACAAACTTAAAGGTTACGAAGTGCCAGAACTCTCACGTCAGTCTAAAGGTATCCCAGTTGTAAATGCGATTGAATTGGATAGCGATGAAGTGATTAGCACAATGATTGCCGTGAAAGATTTAGAAAGCGAAGAAGACTACTTAATATTTGCGACTCTTAAAGGTAGAGTGAAACGTTCAGCGTTAAGTAACTTTGCACATATTAATAGAAACGGTAAGATAGCGATTAGCTTTAAAAATGACGATGAATTGATAGCAGTTCGATTAACAGATGGTCAGCATGATATTCTGATTGGTACGTCACATGCATCACTTATACGTTTCCCAGAAGATTCATTACGTCCACTTGGTCGTACCGCAGCAGGTGTAAAAGGTATTACACTTAGAGATGGCGATAAAGTTGTAGGACTAGATGTTACGCAATCTGATAGTGACGATGAGATTTTAGTTGTGACAGAAAATGGTTACGGTAAACGTACACCAGTTAATGACTATAGATTATCTAACCGTGGCGGTAAAGGTATTAAGACGGCTACAATCACAGAGCGTAATGGTAACATCGTATGTATTACATCAGTGAATGGTCAAGAAGATTTAATGGTTGTGACCAATTCAGGTGTTATCATCCGTATTGATATCCAAGACATTTCTCAAAATGGACGTGCTGCACAAGGTGTAAGATTGATTAAACTTAGTGATGATCAATTTGTTTCAACTGTAGCGAAAGTTAGTGAGGAAGATAAGGCAGCTGAAGAAGCCGAAGATTTAGAAACTGATAACGAAGCGCTAGAAATAGCACAAACGGAACAACTTACTCAAGAAGAGTCGGTAAATGAAACAGTTATTGAAGATGATGTTCCAGGCAATGCTATACACACTGAAGACGACGCTGATGAAGATGGTCGTCAAGAGGTAAGACAAGACTTTATGGATCGTGTGAATGAAGATATTGATCATGCAGACGATGAAGAATAAAGTGTTATTACAAAAATAGGCATAAATTAAGACCCACCTCTTAAGAGGTGGGTCTTTTTTAAGGTGGATGATTAATCCTCTAATGTTTTCATAATGTGTGGAATTTCGCTAATAAGTCTTGATGGTGGCACAACATACATTGTTTCTGCTAATTTCTCGCCGATGAAACTATGTGCATAAACTGCGCTCGTTACAGCTTCTTGCATGTCATTAAACTGACCTACAAAGCTTGTAATCATGCCAGCTAAAGTATCGCCCATTCCACCTGTAGCCATTGCAGGCGTACCAATAGGTAATTTATACTCATTATCTTTGAAATAAATTTCTGTGCCATGTTTTTTTAATACAATTGTGGCACCAATACGGTCAGCTGCTTCACGATTACGCTCATCAGTTTGTTCTTCTATTGGAATATTACTTAAACGTTCCCACTCTTTTTGATGTGGTGTGAAAATCACTTTACATGTTGGTATGGCAGGTTTCAATTTGCTGAAAATGGTTATTGCATCTCCATCTACAATAAGCGTTTGGTGAGGTTGGATATTTTGTAGTAAGAAAGTAATTGCATTATTACCTTTAAAATCACAACCTAATCCAGGTCCGATAAGGATACAATCTGTATTTTCAATCATTTTAGTTAACATTTTTGTATCATTAATATCAATAACCATCGCTTCAGGACAACGCGAGTGAAGTGCAGCGTGATTAGTTGGATGTGTTGCTACTGTGATTAATCCACTACCACTATATACACATGCACGTGCAGCAAGCATGATTGCGCCCCCTAAATTGACATTGCCTCCAATTAAAAGAATCTTACCATAATCACCTTTGTGCGTTTCATCTTTACGTTTTGGAATGCTGACTGATGACAAAATTTCCAATTTGAAACCTCCTTTTAAAGCTAATAATCTTCTATGTGTGTGCTTATAATTTTTATAATATGATTTATGATTGCTTGAAAAAAATAGAAGTAAATCACTTTAATATCATAAAGGAATTACTTAAGAGGTTGAGACAAATGTATTTTATACAATGGCAGACCGATTTGCGGCATCCGAAGTACGTTGTCACAAAATTTACCCGACTCATTCAAATTTAAGAAATAATTTGTGTGTCGACCAATTTTGTTTAAAACATAAATACTTTTATCCCGACCTCTTTAAATGTCATATTTTTTATTAGTTTTTCAAATACAATAGAGTATATTATACCTGCTTTGCACTTTAGTCAATAGTTAAAGAGATGAAGACATTATTTATAGTTATAAAAATTTAAGTAAAGACTCCTTTATCCCATTAAAACAGTAATTTAATACCATGTTACGGATGTGCGTTATGCTATTGTTCTATTAAATTTGTAAGCGTATACTCGGATTAATTGAAGAGAAATTATAAAACAAACAAGGAGATGGGTATATGACATTACAACTTAATGGAGACATATTAACAATTAATGATATAAAGAGATTTTTATATGAAGAAGACAGCGTAGCGATTACAGAAGATGCTTATGAACGTGTGAAGAAGAGTCGAGCAATAGTCGAAAATATTATTAAAAATAAAGAAACTATTTATGGTATTACTACGGGATTTGGATTATTTAGTGATGTCCGTATAGATGAAGGCGAATATAATCAGTTACAAGTTAATTTAATTCGCTCACATGCGTGTGGTATAGGTAAACCATTTTCAGAAGAAGTTTCATTAGTGATGATGATATTAAGATTGAATACATTATTAAAAGGCCACTCTGGCGCCACTGTAGATTTAGTAGATCAATTAGTTTACTTCATCAACCAACGTATCATACCAGTTGTTCCGCAACAAGGTTCACTCGGTGCTTCTGGTGATTTAGCGCCACTTTCACACTTAGCATTAGCTTTAATCGGTGAGGGTAATGTATTTTACCAAGGCGAAGAGGTAGACAGTAGATATGTCTTAAAAAAATTAAATCATAAAGCATTAGAACTACAAGCTAAAGAAGGTTTGGCATTAATTAACGGTACACAAGCAATGACTGCACAAGGTGTTATAAACTATATTGAAGCAGAGAATTTAGGCTATCAAGCTGAATGGATTTCTGCACTTACACACCAAGCTTTAAATGGTATTACAGATGCTTATAATGAAAATGTACATAAAGTACGTAATTTCCAAGAACAAATAGATGTTGCAGCACGTATGTTGGATTGGTTGGAAGGATCTGAGTTAACGACGAAACAAGGAGAAGTACGCGTACAAGATGCTTATACATTGCGTTGTATTCCTCAAATACATGGCGCTAGTTTCCAAGTCTTCAATTATGTTAAAGAAAAGTTAGAGTGCGAAATGAATGCAGCTAATGATAATCCTTTAATATTTGATGAAGGTGATGAGAAACTTGTAATTTCTGGCGGTAACTTCCATGGCCAACCTATTGCCTTTGCCTTAGACTTCTTGAAACTTGGTGTGAGTGAGCTTGCAAATGTTTCAGAACGTCGTCTAGAACGCCTTGTGAATCCTCAGTTGAATAATGGGCTACCTGCCTTCTTAAGCCCACAACCAGGTTTACAAAGTGGTGCAATGATAATGCAATATGCAGCAGCAAGTTTAGTATCAGAGAATAAAACACTTGCCCATCCAGCGAGTGTGGATTCTATTCCATCTTCAGCAAATCAAGAAGATCATGTTTCTATGGGGACTATTGGTGCACGCCATGGCTATCAAATGATTGAAAATGCACGCCGAGTTTTAGCAATAGAAACAATCATTGCATTACAAGCGGTAGAATATAAAGACATTGATAAACTATCACCTAAGACATATGAAAAATATCAATCCTTACGTCAACTTGTCCCTTCAATTACTGAAGATAGACAATTCCATAAAGATATTGAAGCAGTATCACAATATTTACAAGATATGGCATATAGTGATGAAATATAATTAGGACAATAGTATCTCTCTTGAAAATAGTGATGTTATTTGCTATATTTAAAGCAAGTAAATAAGTCATTGTTCGTAGGATAAGTAATATTAATTGCTTGATTTCAGAGAGCTTGTGGTTAGTGAGAACAAGTAATCGGCATTAATATGAATCTACCTACTTTATAGAGAACAATCGGTTTTAGCCGTTATTTTAGTGAGAGAGCAGTCTGATTTGACTGTTAAATAGGGTGGCAACGCGTAGACCACGTCCCTTGTAAAGGGGGACGTGGTCTTTTCTATGCGTTTTTATCCAATAATTTAAAAAATGAAAGGATGGAAATAACATGTTAGATATAAAAGTTTTCCGTAATGAACCAGATTTCATTAAAGAAAAAGTCAAAAAACGTGGTATGGATGTAAAAGTTGTAGATGATGTATTGGAATTAGATGAGCAACGTCGTCAGTTAATTAGTAAAGCAGAAGAAATGAAAGCAGAGCGTAATAAAGTAAGTGGAGAAATTGCTCAAAAGAAACGTAATAAAGAAGATGCCGATGATGCAATTACAGCAATGCGTAATCTTGGTGATGAAATTAAAGCATTAGATGATACTTTAAACCAAGTTGATCAAGAGCTTAATGACAAATTATCTCGTATTCCAAATATCATTCAAGATGAAGTGCCAGAAGGTGCTACAGAAGATGATAATGTAGAAGTTAAGCGTTGGGGCACGCCAAGATCATTTGACTTTGAAGCCCAAGCACATTGGGATTTAGTAGAAGCGTTAAAAATGGTCGATTTTGAACGTGCTGCTAAGGTTTCAGGTGCGCGATTCGTATTCTTAACAGGTGAAGGTGCACAATTAGAAAGAGCGTTAATGAATTACATGATTACAAAACATACAACACAACATGGTTATACTGAAATGATGGTGCCACAATTAGTAAATGCAGATTCAATGTACGGTACAGGTCAATTGCCTAAATTTGAAGAAGATTTATTTAAAGTTGAAAAGGAAGGCTTATATACAATTCCAACAGCTGAAGTACCACTTACGAACTACTATCGTAATGAAATTATTGATCCAGACGTGCTACCAGCTAAATTTACAGCACAATCAGCATGTTATCGCAGTGAAGCGGGTTCTGCTGGACGTGATACAAGAGGCCTTATTCGTTTACACCAATTCGATAAAGTAGAAATGGTGCGCGTAGAAAAACCTGAAGACTCTTGGCAAGCACTTGAAGAAATGACGGGACATGCAGAAGCAATATTAGAAGAACTTGGTTTACCTTATCGTCGTGTAAACTTATGCACAGGAGATATTGGATTTGGCGCAAGTAAAACTTATGATTTAGAAGTTTGGTTACCGAGCTATAATGATTACAAAGAAATAAGTTCTTGTTCAAATATTACTGATTTCCAAGCGCGTCGAGCTAATATTCGTTTCAAACGTGATAAAAATTCAAAACCAGAGTTAGTCCACACACTTAATGGTAGTGGTTTAGCAGTTGGACGTACATTTGCCGCTATAGTTGAAAATTATCAAAATGAAGATGGATCAGTAACAATTCCAGAAGTATTGGTTCCATTTATGGGTGGTAAAACAGTTATTCAATAAGTTCAATAAATATAATAAAGTAACACTAAGAATCGCATGACAACAAACTTTGTCATGTGGTTTTTTGTTTTATAAGGTAGGGTAGGGGAGGTGTAAATAAAGAAAAAATTATAAAAATATTAAAAACAAAGCGGCGAATCAGAAGAGAAATAGATGAAGTGCTAGAGAAAACGAGAGGGATGTCTAAAGATTTAAAGAAAATTCTGAAACTATAATTAGGTTGTTAAATCAACGTCTTTACACATCCGTTTGTCTTCTGTCACACAAACGGATGTGTAAAGACGTTGAATGATGTTTATACTTTATATTAAAATACAGCTATTATTTTAGTTAGTATAAAGGAGTGAGACTGTGGAGGCACATGTAACGTTTAGACAAGGTGTTAAAGAATGCATACCTACGTTGTTAGGGTATGCAGGGGTGGGATTGTCATTTGGTATTGTGGCAATAGCCTCAGGTTTTAGTTTGTTGGAAATCGTTTTGCTCAGTCTTGTCATTTATGCTGGTGCAGCGCAGTTTATTATTTGTGCGTTAGTCATATCAGGAACACCTATTTCGGCGATTATTTTAACTACTTTTATTGTTAATTCTAGAATGTTTTTACTGAGTATGACGCTTGCACCAAGTTATAAAAACTATGGATTATTTAACCGGCTAGGTCTTGGGACGTTAATTACAGATGAAACGTTTGGTGTCGCGATTACGCCACATCTAAAAGGGGAAAAAATTAATGACCGCTGGCTACATGGATTAAATATTACTGCATACTTATTTTGGACGCTTGCTTCGATTGCGGGCGCAGTTTTTGGTAAATACATACATAACCCAGATGCATTAGGTCTCGATTTCGCAATTACTGCTATGTTTATCTTTTTAGCAATTTCCCAGTTTGAAACTATTCAACGCTCACACATTAAGACTTATCTTGTATTAATCGTGTGCGTCATTATTATGATGCTTTTATTTAGTTTGATAATGCCGTCATACATAGCAATTATTCTTGCAGCTACACTAACGGCTACTTTAGGGGTGGTGATGGATCGATGACAACTACAATACATATGCTAATGATTATCTTATTGTGTGGTATTGTGACATGGCTTACACGTGTAATACCATTCGTTATGATATCCAAGATACGTTTATCTGAAAAGACAGTAAAATGGCTATCTTTTATTCCTATAACATTATTTACAGCGTTGGTTATTGATGGAGCAATAGAACAACATGAAGGTAGCATGGGTTATAATTTGAACGTGCCATTCTTAGTCACGATGATCCCAACCATTTTGATTGCACTATACACCAGAAGTCTAACGATTACGATCATTAGTGGAATTGTTATTACAGCAATTATACGATGGTTCTTTTAATTATTTCATTGATGTAAGTCGTAATATCCGTTAGAATGACAATAATTAGAAAATTATGAAATTTATTTCACGTATGTTTATTAGGCAATGACATTTAGTACACTGAGACATATACAATTAAAATCAAATCTTATTTCGAGAAGCTGAGGGATTTGGCCCCGTGAAGCTTCAGCAACCGGCTAGTTTAAGTACGGTGCTAAAACCAACGAGAGACTCGAATGATAAGTATTATTAACTTCTTACTTATAATGAGTGAGGAGTTTTTTATTAAGTGGGGGGTAAATCATGACGGATTATACGGTTGATACATTAGAATTAGGGCCATTTACAACAGAGTCAGGTGAGACAATCTCTAACCTAAAGTTACGATATGAGCATGTTGGATTAACAGGACAACCGCTTGTCGTAGTATGCCATGCGTTAACAGGAAACCATTTAACTTATGGAACAAGTGAAAATCCCGGTTGGTGGAGAGAAATTATTGACGGTGGTTATATGCCAATACATGATTATCAATTTTTAACATTTAATGTAATAGGTAGCCCGTATGGTTCAAGTTCAGCGCTAACTGATGAAGATTTTCCACAACATCTTACGTTACGTGATATTGTACGCGCCATAGAATTGGGTATTGAAACATTAGGACATCAAAAAATTAATATTCTTATCGGTGGGTCTTTAGGCGGCATGCAAGCAGTGGAATTATTGTACAACCGTAAATTTGTTGTTGAAAAGGCTGTGATTCTTGCAGCTACAGATAGAACTTCCTCGTATAGCCGTGCCTTTAATCAAATTGCGAGACAGTCTATCCATTTGGATCGCAAGGAAGGCATGAGTATTGCAAGACAGCTGGGGTTCTTAACGTATCGTTCATCTAAAAGTTATGATAAGCGTTTTACACCAGACCAAGTCGTGGCTTATCAAAAACACCAAGGCGATAAATTCAAAAATTACTTTGATGCAGCTTGCTATTTAACACTACTGGATGTCTTGGACAGTCATGACGTAGATAGAGGGCGTGATGACGTGGACGCCGTGTTTAGGCAATTAGATACGAAAGTAATGACTATGGGATTTACAGATGACTTGCTTTATCCAGATGACCTTGTACGTGCAGTAGGGGAGCGCTTTAAATATCATAAACACTTTTTTGTGCCAGATAATGTGGGGCATGATGGTTTCTTACTTAATTTTAATGACTGGGCACCTAATTTATATCATTTCTTAAAAGTTTCTCAATTTAAAAGAAAATGATATGGCCTGAGTGAGCTAAATAAAATGACTTATAGGACGAGAAGTAGTAACTATACTAGGCATATTTCATGCATGGTTCTTACTTGTCGTCCTATTTTTATGTGAATGAACCATAAGCAACTACAGACTAATACAATTTATTTTAATCTTTAATTAATATGGGCGACAAAATTGTGAAAAAGTTTTAAAGAGGTTAAAATAGAAGTTATAGTCAAAAATAGTATGGGAGTGGCGAATTTGTTTTCAAAAATATATCCTAAGGCAGCTATCCTTGGTACATTAGCACTAATCATAGTCGCTTTAGCTTTACATATATTACCACCGCTTGGACTGGTATTAAGTCTCTTTGCAACAATACCGGGCATTATCTTATGGCATAAATCTTTAGAAACATTTGGCATAACAGCGGTTATTACAGTTATTTTAACAACTTTATTGGGTAATATTTTTGTATTAACTATCATGGTCCTCGTACTCGTCTTGAGTTTCGTTGTAGGCCAATTATTAAAAGAACGTACGTCTAAAGAGCGTATACTTTATATTACAACTACATATATCAGTATAGTCTCATTAGTTGCAGTTATGGTCTTACAAGTATCTGATAAATTACCAAAAGCAACAACAATTATGAAGCCAGTGAAACAACAATTGTATCATCTTATTTCAGAATCTGGAGCAAGCGCAGACTATAAACAAATGCTTGCAGAAGGCTTCCGTCAAGTTTCAGTGCAACTACCGAGTTATGTAATTTTTGCAGTATTTCTACTCGTATTAATCAATTTAATTATCACTTTTCCAATTTTACGTAAATTCAAGATTGCTACACCAATATTCAAACCATTATATGCATGGCAAATGAAGCGTTCATTATTATTTATTTATATAATTGTATTGCTTTGTGTTATGTTTGCCGCCCAACCGGGTACATTCCAAAGTACCGTATTAAATTTAGAAATTGTGTTATCATTATGTATGTATATTCAGGGATTAAGTGTTATTCACTTTTTTGGTAAAGCAAAATCCATGCCACCTGCACTTACAATTGTATTGATGGTGATAGGGACAATATTGATGCCAGTCACACACATTGTAAGTTTGCTGGGTGTTATAGATTTATGTGTTAATCTAAAAAGTATCATTAAAAAATGATTTGAGGTGGAAGAATGAACCGTCAATCCACTAAAAAAGCTTTGGTTTTACCATTTATTATTATGGCACTAACAGCAATTGCACTTGTCGTTGTATGGTTTATATTTAATCAATTGATTGCAGGTATTGCAACGGTTGTATTAGTGTTTGTAATTATCGGGACAGCATTTATGGTAAGGCAAGCTTTACAGAAATTAGACAACTATGTAAATAATCTAGGTGGGAAAATTTCAGCAGGCAATAACATAACGATTAAGAATTTACCTATTGGAATGATCATTCTAGATGAGAATGAAAACATAGAGTGGATGAACCAATTTATGTCGGAACGTTTAACTCGTAATGTGATTTCCGATCCAGTTAATGAAGTATATCCTAATATCTTAAAACAATTAGAAAAAACGCAAGAAATTGAAATTCAAGAAAATGATTACCATTATCGTGTGCGTTATTCAGAAAACGAACATGTATTGTATTTCTTCGATATAACTGAAGAAGTCCAAACACATGAATTGTATGAAGAATCTAAACCGATTATTGCAACACTTTTCTTAGATAATTATGATGAAATTACTCAAAATATGAATGATACACAGCGTTCAGAGATTAACTCTATGGTAACGCGTGTCATTAGTAGATGGGCCACAGAATATAATGTGTACTTTAAACGTTATAGTTCTGATCAATTTGTTGCTTATTTAAATCAGCGTATTTTAAATGAAATTGAGGCATCTAACTTTAGTATTTTGGGACAATTACGAGAAAAAAGTGTAGGTTACCGTGCGCAATTAACGTTAAGTATCGGTGTCGGAGAAGGTTCAGAGGACTTAATTGACCTTGGAGAACTTTCTCAATCAGGTCTAGATTTAGCACTCGGTCGCGGTGGTGACCAAGTTGCGATTAAGCATATGAATGGGAACGTCCGTTTCTACGGCGGTAAGACTGATCCTATGGAAAAACGTACCCGTGTAAGAGCACGAGTGATTTCACATGCTTTAAAAGATATCTTGATGGAAGGCGACAAAGTTATCATTATGGGCCATACACGTCCTGACTTAGATGCGATAGGTGCTGCAATTGGTGTATCACGTTTTGCAATGATGAATAATTTAGATGCTTACATCGTATTGAATGAATCAGACATAGATCCAACGTTACGCAGAGTCATGGAAGCGGTGAATGAAAAACCCGAGTTGAAAGATCGATTCATTACTTCAGATGAAGCGTGGGATATTATGACGTCTAAGACAACTTTAGTTATTGTCGATACGCATAAACCAGAAATGGTTATTGATGAAAATATTTTAAATAAAGCTAATCGTAAAGTCGTTATTGATCACCATAGACGTGGTGAAAGTTTCATTTCTAGTCCATTGTTAATTTATATGGAACCATACGCGAGTTCCACAGCAGAACTTGTAACAGAACTTTTAGAATATCAGCCAACAGAACAACGACTGACACGACTAGAATCGACTGTAATGTTTGCAGGTATTATTGTCGATACACGTAACTTTACTCTACGTACTGGTTCGAGAACGTTCGATGCTGCGAGTTATTTACGTGCGCATGGTGCAGATACTATTTTGACCCAACATTTCTTAAAAGATGATATCGATACTTACATTAATCGTACTGAGTTAATTCAAACCGTGAAATTGCAAGAGCATGGTGTTGCAATCGCTTATGGTTCAGACGAAAAAATCTATCATCCTGTTACAGTTGCACAGGCAGCTGATGAACTGTTAAGTTTAGATGGTGTAGAAGCATCATACGTAATTGCTAGACGTGAAGATAATGTCGTAGGTATGTCTGCACGATCACTGGGTGCTGTTAATGTACAATTAACAATGGAAGCGCTAGGTGGTGGTGGCCACTTGACTAACGCAGCCACACAACTAAAAGATGTGACTGTCGATGAAGCGATTGAGCAATTACAAGAAGCAATCACAGAACAAATGAGTAGGAGTGAAAATTCATGAAAGTAATATTTACACAAGATGTAAAAGGTAAAGGCAAAAAAGGCGAAGTTAAAGATGTACCAGTGGGTTATGCAAATAATTTCCTGTTAAAAAATAACTATGCTGTAGAAGCAACACCTGGCAATCTAAAACAATTAGAAAGAAAAAATAAAGCTGCAGAAGCAGAACGTCAACAAGAAATTGATGATGCCAAAAAATTAAAAGAACAACTCAGCAATATCGAAGTCGAAGTATCTGCTAAAACAGGTGAAGGCGGCAAATTATTTGGTTCAGTAAGTACAAAACAAATCGCACAAGCATTACAAGAGCAACACAATATTAAAATTGACAAACGTAAAATGGATTTACCAAACGGTATCCATGCATTGGGTTATACAAATGTACCAGTTAAACTAGACAAAGAAGTTGAAGGTACAATTCGTGTGCACACAGTGGAACAATAATAACGGATTGAGTATATGAGGTGTAATCGTAATGGATGGAATGTATGAACAAAATCAAATGCCACATAGCAATGAGGCTGAACAATCTGTCTTAGGTGCCATTATCATAGATCCAGAATTGATTAACACAACTCAGGAAGTCTTACTTCCTGAGTCCTTTTATAGAGGCGCACATCAACACATCTTTAGAGCTATGATGAATCTCAACGAAGACAATAAAGATATTGACGTGGTAACAATCATGGATCAGTTGTCACAAGAAGGACGATTGAATGAAGCGGGTGGACCACAATATCTTGCTGAGTTATCTAGCAATGTACCAACAACGCGTAATATCCAGTACTATACAGAGATTGTTTTTAAACACGCAACTAAGCGTCAATTAATTCAAACTGCTGATAGCATTGCAAATGATGGTTACAATGATGAACTGGAACTTGATACGATACTTAATGATGCAGAACGACGTATATTAGAATTATCATCGACACGTGAAAGTGACGGTTTTAAGGATATTCGTGATGTGCTTGGTGACGTATATGAAAACGCAGAGTTATTAGATCAAAATAGTGGTCAAACACCTGGAATACCTACTGGTTATAGAGATTTAGACCAGATGACAGCTGGGTTCAACCGTAATGATTTAATTATTTTAGCAGCCAGACCTTCTGTAGGTAAGACTGCCTTCGCACTTAATATTGCGCAAAAAGTAGCCACACATGAAGATCATTTCTCTGTAGGCATCTTCTCACTTGAGATGGGCGCCGATCAGTTAGCAACACGTATGATTTGTAGTTCGGGTAATGTCGATTCCAACCGTTTGAGAACGGGGATGATGACAGAAGAAGACTGGAACCGTTTTACAATAGCAGTAGGTAAATTATCACGAACAAAGATATTTATCGATGATACGCCAGGTATTCGTATTACGGATATTCGTTCGAAGTGTCGACGCTTAAAGCAAGAGCATGGGTTAGATATGATCGTAATTGACTATCTGCAGTTAATTTCTGGTAGTGGATCACGCTTTTCAGATAACCGCCAACAAGAAGTTTCTGAGATTTCTCGTACGTTAAAAGCGATAGCCAGAGAATTAGAATGTCCAGTTATTGCATTGAGTCAGCTATCTCGTGGCGTAGAACAACGTCAGGATAAACGACCAATGATGAGTGATATTCGTGAATCGGGTTCTATTGAGCAAGATGCGGATATCGTTGCCTTCTTATATCGTGATGATTATTATAATCGTGGCGAAGACGAAGAAGATGATGATTCAAATTATGAACCTCAAACAAATGACGATAATGGTGAGATTGAAATTATAATCGCCAAACAGCGTAACGGCCCAACCGGCACAGTGAAGTTACACTTTATGAAACAATACAATAAATTTACCGATATAGATTATGCTCATGCAGAGATGGGATAAAAAAAGATAAAAAATAATTTTACCGTACAATAATACTTAAATATGTTTTATTGTACGGTTTTTGTTTGCATTCAGTTCGTTTATTTCAATGGAAGTATGTATCGTAATCTTATGATAATTAAAGGTAAAAGGTTGGTATGACTAGGTCTATAGCGTGTTTGTGTAGTTTTTAAGAATTTCAAAAAGTTGTAAAATGATAAAAAATCAATGTTCGATTTTTGTTTGCATTATGCCTTTTGTATTGGTAGAATACGAAATGGTTAATTGAGAAAAACTTGGAGGTGCTCATATGTCATCAATCGTAGTCGTTGGGACACAATGGGGAGACGAAGGTAAAGGTAAAATTACGGATTTCTTAGCAGAACAAGCAGATGTTATTGCACGTTTTTCAGGCGGTAACAATGCAGGCCACACAATTAAATTTGGTGGAGAAACATATAAATTACACTTAGTACCATCTGGTATTTTCTATAAAGAAAAATTAGCAGTTATCGGAAATGGTGTAGTTGTAGATCCAGTCGCATTATTAAAAGAGTTAGACGGTTTAAATGAAAGAGGTATTTCAACAGATAATTTACGTATTTCTAATCGCGCTCAAGTTATTTTACCTTATCACTTAAAACAAGATGAATATGAAGAAGAACGCCGCGGAGATAATAAAATCGGTACAACGAAAAAAGGCATCGGTCCAGCTTATGTAGATAAAGCACAACGTATCGGTATTCGTATGGCTGATTTATTAGACAAAGAAACATTCGAAAAACTATTAAAACAAAATATTGAACATAAAGAAGCTTATTTCAAAGGTATGTTTGGTAAAACGTGCCCGTCATTTGATGAAATTTTTGAAACATATTATGCTGCAGGTCAACGTTTAGCATCATTCGTTACAGACACAGCTAAAGTATTAGATGATGCATTTGTTGCAGATGAAAAAGTATTATTCGAAGGCGCTCAAGGCGTTATGTTAGATATCGATCATGGTACATATCCTTTCGTTACATCAAGTAACCCAGTTGCAGGTAATGTTACTGTAGGTGGCGGTGTAGGTCCAACGTTCGTGTCAAAAGTGATTGGCGTATGTAAGGCATATACATCTCGTGTTGGTGATGGCCCATTCCCAACAGAACTATTTGACGAAGATGGTCATCATATCCGTGAAGTTGGTCGTGAATATGGTACAACTACAGGACGTCCACGCCGTGTAGGTTGGTTTGACTCAGTTGTATTACGTCACTCACGTCGTGCAAGTGGTATTACAGATTTATCTATCAATTCTATCGATGTATTAACAGGTCTTGAAAATGTGAAGATTTGTACTGCATATGAATTAGATGGTAAAGAAATCACTGAATACCCTGCAAACTTAAAAGACTTACAACGCTGTAAACCAATCTTTGAAACATTACCAGGTTGGACTGAGGATGTTACAAGTTGTCGCACTTTAGAAGAGTTACCTGATAATGCACGTAACTATTTAGAACGTATTTCTGAGTTATGTGATGTGAAGATTTCAATCTTCTCAGTAGGTCCAGACCGTAATCAAACAAACTTATTAGAAAATTTATGGGAAGTATAAATCACATAAATTTAGCATGTTAGGATACTCAAAAAAATACCTTGTAGCTGTTGCCAATATTGGCGCATCTACAAGGTATTTTTGTTTATCTTAAATTGTATGAATTACTTACAATTTTGGTCGCGAAATGCGAGTATGCGATCTACGGCCAATTCATAACCTGGACGCTGATTTGTTTCAGTATCTCTAATTTGGTCTATATTGTGTTGGTAATATTCCAAATTGCCTAACATGTCTAATACAGTTTGCTTTAATATTTCAGGTGTCATCGTTTCTGCATTTAATTGTTGTCCTAAATTTAAGTCTTCAATTTGTTGAGCGACAACTGGTTGATCGGCACTCTGTGGAAATGCAAGCATCGGAACACCCATCATCATAGATTCATTTGTACTGTTCATCCCTGCGTGAGTTAAGAATAATGAAGTATATTGTAAGAGTTCGGTTTGAGGGACATATGCTTTAATTATAAAATTATCTGGAATGTCTTCAAAATCTTCTAAACGATTTTCATTTCCTATGGAAACAACTACAGTTACATTTAAATCTTTCAATGCTTTAAAACATTTATTGAAAAAGGCAATATTTTGATTGAAAATAGTTCCTAGAGAAATATAAATGATAGGACGAGAACGATCAATTTCATCCATAAAACCAGACGGTTGTGGCTGGATCACTGAAGGACCTGCAAAGTAATTGCGCTCTGAGTCAAAAGAAGCATAGTCTATTTGAAATTTTTCCATGACATAAGATAGGTTTAAATCACCTGGGTTATTCATAACTTCAAAGCGAGAAGGAACATCGACGTTATATGTATATTCAACGTGTTGCTTCAATTCATCAAACGCTGCATTTGCGTTATCAACTTCATCTTGAGTAAGCGTTGTTGCTAAATTTTTCGTAAAATCATCAAACATTTGTGTGGTTTGGTTAAACGATGTAACGGTCGATATAGTAGGGATATTTAATTTTTGTGACACTAAGTGGCCGCAACCAAACATAGAATCATGGATGAGATAATCATAATGTTCATGTTGTACGTCTTCTAATATTTGTGGCAATATAATGTCTGTTGTTTTTAAAAGGCCATTAATGACATTAAAGAGATGATTCATACCATATGTAGTAAAAGCCTCCACGATAGGTTCTGAAGGGATTATACGCAGTTCTACGCCTGTACCACTTAATTTTTCTTTATAATGATCGTTAGCATAAAACACAACATCTTCGCCACGTTCTACTAATGTCTTGCTGACTGCTACAGCTGGGTTGAGATGCCCTGATGGTCCTGGATTAATAAATAATACTTTTGCCAATTGTCTTCCTCCTAAAATGTGTTATTAGATAAGTTTATCAAATATCTTTGTAAACAAAAAAGATTTAAATATTAATAGTTTTTATTTGTATTATAAATTGTTTTGTATTAATTAAGGATTAAGATAAAGAAGAAAATGAGAAGCGTTTATTATAATTGCAAAAATAGATGTTTTTAAGAAGATTTAAAGTTCGAAAAGATGTTATTTTCTGCTATAAACCACCTTTTTTCTCACTTTATACAATTTATAAGGAAAATTATACTAATAAAATTTAAAAAATAGCTTGTCATCCCTAGCGAGAGTTGATATAATTTATCTTGTGCTTAAGACAGGCTCCTTGGTCAAGCGGTTAAGACACCGCCCTTTCACGGCGGTAACACGGGTTCGAGTCCCGTAGGAGTCACCATTTTTTAGGTCTCGTAGTGTAGCGGTTAACACGCCTGCCTGTCACGCAGGAGATCGCGGGTTCGATTCCCGTCGAGACCGTATTGCCCATCCAATAGGATGGGCATTTTTTTATGCCTAGTTTTGCAATGCTTGAAGGGCCTGATTGTGGAAATTATATGTGTGTAATGCTTTTTTTATGAAATTGAAATAAAAAGCGTTAAAATGATAGAAATGAAGTTAAGGAGTGTAACAATGTTTGAAAATGTGGACTTAAAAGCGTTAGATGTAATAGATACCTTAAGTGAGAGACATGGGACTATGAGAAACATAGTAGAGTCTAAAACCAATCAAATAAACGATATAAACGTGAATAGCTCTGAATGGTACATCATGGCGATGATATACAACCAAACTTTAACATTTTCAGAAATTGCACATAAGGTTAATTTAACAAGACAAGCTATTCATAAATCTGTTAAGCAACTTGAAAAAAAAGAATTGGTTATCATTGATAGCATGACAAATAATAAAAAAGAAAAATGCGTAACATTGACTTCTTATGGCAGCGCGTGCTTTGACAGTTACATTTCATGTAAACAAACTTTGGAACAACATATTGAATCAATTATAGGTAAAGAACAATTTCAAATATTTAAAACAATCTTACAACAAGATTGGCATCTGACTGAATTTAAGAATAAAAATGAAATATAGCGTTTCATTGATATAGAGCGTTGGTTTAATACTTATCTTTTTAGAGAGAAACAAACGCTCAAATTTTTCGCCTTAAATATTGTCAACCTAGTTGACAATATTTAGAGGTTTTTGCTAAAGTAAGTAAGTCGTCTTTTTAGTGCATATTATTTTTAGACAGTTAGATAGTACCTAGTAAGTACTTTACTTAATGACTATATGAGTGGTACTGACTTTTAATATTTACTGTTCTAATAATACAGATAGGTAAGATAAAAAAGACAAATATGTGAATTGAAATACAGGAATAAGTGATAAATAATTTTAAAGATCATTGTAGTAAAATGGCCTGCCAATAAACAGCAATTTATGAGTTATTAATATTTTATTTCAAGAATAACTTACTTAATATCTTTCAATTATACTTATACTTCATTTCGTCATTAACAAAGGAGTATAGCAAATGACACAACAAGTAATAGTAAAAAACCCAAAAATGTACGCATTTGTATTAATGATTAGTGGTTTTATGGGTCTATTTAGTGAAACAGCATTGAATATGGCGTTAACAGATATTATGCAGGACTTTCAAGTACCAGCGGCAACGGTGCAATGGTTAACAACAGGATATTTACTTGTGATGGCATGTTTAGTGCCTGCATCGTCTTATTTAATCAAATGGTTTAATACGAAGTCTCTCGTCATCACAGGAATATTGTTATCTTTAGCAGGTGTATTAATAGGTGCTGTTGCTCCAAACTTCGGCGTATTATTATTCGGACGTATTATTCAAGCATTAGGAACAGGTATGTTGTTACCTATTATGATGACAGTATTAATGTTCATCTTCCCAGTAGAAAAACGTGGCGCTATCATGGGCATTATGGGTCTCGTGATAACGGCCGGGCCGGCGCTTGGTCCCACTTTATCTGGAATTATTATTTCAGCATTAAGTTGGCATTTTATATTTTGGATTAGCGCAATGCTATATATTGTGGTATTAATCTTAGCTTTTTGGAGAGTTGAAAATGTAGGCGAAATTACAAGACCTAAAATTGATATTATCTCTATCTTTTTATCAACCATTGCTTTTGCAGGATTAGTGTTTGCATTAAGTACTATGGCAGAAGCAGCAGTGACAAATGTCATCGTTTGGTTGCCTTTAGCGATAGGTATTGTGAGTTTAGTAACATTTATTATACGTCAATTTAAATTAGAATCACCTATGCTTAATTTGAATGTATTTAAATATCCAATGTTTGTACTTGGTGCAGTCATGGTATTTGTTACTATTTTATGCGTTTTATCAACGGGTATTTTATTACCATTATATTTAAAAGGTGCATTACTTTATAGCGCCGTTATTGCTGGTTTGATATTATTACCAGGCAATGCAGTCAATTTAGTATTATCACCAGTGATAGGATCTTTATTTGATCGCTTTGGTGCAAGATACTTTGGAATCATAGGCTTCTTGTGTATCTTAGTAGCGGCTATCATATTTGCAGTCATTATTTCTGCTTCTACACCGGTGTGGGCAATCATCCTTACCTTCATGATTCTATTTGCAGGCATATCACTTGTTATGATGCCAGCACAAACGAATGCGTTAAATCAGCTACCACGTGCCCTATATGCTGACGGCTCAGCGACGATTACGACGTTAATCCAAGTTGGTGGCTCTGCAAGTACTGCGCTATCCATAACGCTTTACACGGCGAGTATGAACATGTTTATGAAAGGCCATGCACACACGACTAATGAAGTGGCAATCGCCCACAGTGTACAATATGTCTTTTATTTCATTATTGGTTTAGCAATAATTGGATTGATTTGTGCATGCTTTGTGAAAAAGCCTAAAGCAATATAATTTAAATCATTAAAAATAATATAGAAAAAGATACAGATAAGTATTCATTTTAAAGATAAATAATGAAACTTAAATGTATCTTTTTTTATTTTAAAAAAGTTACAAGCAATTATTTCGTAAATAGATTGAAAAATTTATACAATTAATACATATGTGAAACATCACTTTAGTTACGAAGTGTGTAAAGACATGGTATTATTATACAATCTACAAATATAACTTTTTATTTACAACAATAGAATTAGCACTGCATAAATGGTAAATTAGATAATAAGGAAATGTGTATGTAGATGCTTAAATAAAAAGTACTACAATAAAGAAATGAGGTTTATAAATATGGCTAGAAAAGTTGTTGTAGTCGATGATGAAAAACCAATTGCTGATATTTTAGAATTCAACTTAAAAAAAGAAGGTTATGAAGTATTCTGTGCTTATGATGGTAATGACGCAGTAGATTTAATATATGATGAAGAGCCAGACATCGTGTTACTAGACATCATGTTACCTGGCCGTGATGGCATGGAAGTATGTCGTGAAGTACGTAAAAAATATGAAATGCCAATTATCATGTTAACTGCGAAAGATTCAGAAATTGATAAAGTATTAGGCCTTGAACTTGGTGCAGATGACTATGTAACGAAACCGTTTAGCACACGCGAATTAATTGCACGTGTAAAGGCAAACTTACGTCGTCACTATTCACAACCTGCACAGGAAGTAAACGATGCTTCTAATGAAATTTCTATTAAAGATATCGTAATATATCCCGACGCTTATTCAATTAAAAAACGTGGTGATGACATAGAATTAACACACCGTGAATTCGAGTTGTTCCATTATTTGTCTAAACATATGGGCCAAGTAATGACACGTGAACACTTATTACAAACCGTTTGGGGTTATGACTATTTTGGTGATGTGCGTACTGTAGATGTAACAATTCGACGCTTACGTGAAAAAATTGAGGACGATCCATCTCATCCTGAATATATTGTGACACGTCGTGGTGTTGGATATTTCCTCCAACAACACGAATAAAGGGCAATGATAAATGAAATGGCTTAAGCATTTTCAATCCTTACACACGAAGCTTGTAATCGTCTATGTGTTGCTAATTATAATCGGTATGCAAATTATCGGTTTATACTTTACCAATAGTCTAGAAAAAGAATTAACACAAACATTTAAAAATAATATTTCGCAATATGCGAAACAAATAGAAATTAATATAGAAAAAGTCTATGACGAAGACAATTCGGTAAACGCTCAAAAAGAAGTTCAAAACTTATTAAATGAGTATGCCAATAGACAAGAAATTGAAGAAATACGTTTTATTGATAAAGACCAAATCATTATGGCAACATCGAAGCAGTCTACGCGTAGTCTAATTAATCAAAAAGCGAATGACAATTCCATTCAAAAAGCATTATCTTTAGGTGAAATCAATAGCCATACGGTGCTCAAAGATTACGGTAGCGGAAAACAACGTGTGTGGGTATACAATTTACCAGTTAAGACTTCAAATAACGGTACAATCGGTGACGTCTATATCGAAGCAGACATTAATGATGTGTATAACCAGTTAAGCAATATTAACCAAATCTTTATTGTCGGGACAGGGATCTCATTACTGATCACTGTTATTCTAGGGTTCTTTATTGCGCGTACGATTACAAAGCCAATCACAGATATGAGAAATCAAACTGTAGAGATGTCTAAAGGTAACTATACACAGCGCGTGAAAATCTATGGGAATGATGAAATTGGTGAGCTTGCGCTAGCCTTTAACAATTTGTCCAAACGTGTTCAAGAAGCACAAGCCAATACGGAAAGTGAGAAGCGCCGTCTTGACTCCGTGATTACCCACATGAGTGATGGTATTATTGCAACCGACCGTCGTGGGCGTGTACGTATTGTTAACGACATGGCATTGACGATGATGGGAATGATGAAGGAAGATATCATCGGAGACTACATGCTAAATGTGCTGAACTTGGAAGAAGATTTTTCACTAGATGAAATTCAAGAGAATAATGACAGCTTCTTGTTAGACATCAATGAGACAGAAGGTATTATTGCCCGGGTTAACTTTAGTACGATTGTGCAGGAAACAGGCTTTGTAACAGGTTATATTGCCGTGCTGCATGATGTCACAGAACAACAACAAGTTGAACGTGAACGCCGTGAATTCGTTGCTAACGTTTCACATGAACTACGTACACCGTTAACATCTATGAATAGTTACATTGAAGCCTTAGAAGAAGGTGCTTGGAAAGATGATGATTTAGCGCCACAATTCCTTTCGGTAACACGTGAAGAAACAGAACGAATGATTCGTCTTGTTAATGATTTACTTCAATTGTCTAAAATGGACAACGAGTCAGATCAAATTACGAAAGAAATTGTCGACTTCAATATGTTTATCAACAAAATTATTAATCGACATGAAATGGCAGCGAAAGATACTACATTTATTCGTGAAATTCCAAAACAAACCATTTTTACAGAAATCGATCCAGACAAGATGACACAAGTATTTGATAACGTTATTACCAATGCAATGAAATATTCCCGCGGTGACAAACGCGTAGAGTTTCACGTGAAACAGAATGCACTCTACAACCGTATGACGATTCGTGTGAAAGATAATGGTATTGGTATCCCAATCAATAAAGTAGATAAAATCTTTGATCGTTTCTATCGTGTAGATAAGGCACGTACAAGAAAGATGGGTGGCACAGGATTAGGTTTAGCGATTTCTAAAGAAATTGTTGAAGCACACAATGGTCGTATTTGGGCCAATAGTGTGGAAGGCCAAGGGACGTCAATCTTTATCACGCTTCCTTGTGAAGTTTTAGAAGATGGTGATTGGGATGCGGAGTAAAGAGTTAATCAAATCTATGATCCTATTCCTACTTGTATTAATGAGTGTCGTTTTAACCTATATGACATGGAATTTCTCGCCAGATTTAGCTGACGTTGATAAGCAAGAGCATAGTGATGAATCTAAGCCGAATACTATTGGCAAGCCGTTGAATCAAGGTATGAATCAAGTCATAACACCTTACCAAGTCATTTATTCAAAAGGTGAAGACACTAAAGGGATGGAAGCCACACGTAGTAATATCAATGAAATGACGAAACCATTGAAGAATCAACGTGTAATTCAGTCAGAACAAATGCACAGTAATCATAATTTGATTATTCCAGACTTGAGTGATGATTTTTTAGTACTTGATTTTACTTATGATATGCCATTAGCAACATATTTAGGTCAAGCGTTGAACATCAATGCTAAAGTACCAAACAACTTTAAATTTAATCGTTTATTAGTTGATAGAACGAAAGATGGCAAGGTCAAACTGTACGCGATTAGTAAAGATCGTCACAATGTCGTGCGCATGATGACAACAGCTAAACAAGACAAATTCACACAAAAACTAGAATCGCTGCGTAAAAAAATGCAGCCTTATACAGAAATTATTACAAATAAAGATACGATTGATAAGGCTACACATATATTCGCACCAAGTGCACCGAAGAACTTGAAGTCATACCACACGATTTATAACCGAATCAGTGTAGATACGATGAACTCCATTTTATTTAATGATTCAGTCGTCGTGCGCAGTTCGAAGAGTGGTACGACAACCTACAATAACAATACAGGTGTCGCCAACTACAATGACGATAGTGAAAAATATCGTTACACAAATCTTTCAGAAGATGAAAATCGTTCAACGAATATGCAAGACAGCATACCAAGCACGTATGATTATATTAATAATCATGGGGGCTTTACAGATGATTACAGACTATTTAGTACAGACAATAAAAAAGGCGAACTTACTTACCAAATGTTCTTAAACGGTCGTCCTACATTTAATGATGATGACCTGAATAATATTAAGGTCTCGTGGGGCAATAAAGGTGTCTTCAGTTATGCACGTGCACTATTGAAAGCCAATGTAACGATTGATAGTGGTGAAGATGAACAAGATTTACCTGGCGCCGAATCCGTTCGTTCAGAATTAGCGAATAATCCGAATATCGATTTTGAAAAAGTGACGAATATGACAATTGGTTACAAAATGGAAAATCAACCAGATAAAAGTGATATTGAAATTCAACGCAACAGTGAATTCAAACCACAATGGTATGTTGAGTATAATGGAGAATGGCTCACGTACAAAGATGGGGGGCTAGAATAAATGAACTGGAAACGCGCAAAGACATTATTTATTTTCGTATTTATTCTAGTTAATATTGGTCTGGTCATTATTTATATTGATAAAGTGAATAAATCACATATCAATGATAGTGAAGATGAAAACGCAGTGAATTTTAAACAAGAAGAAATTAAAATTCCAGACAATCTCCCGAGTGTGAAAAATCTAAAAATGCAATTATTGACGGCAAGATCTAATGATTTTTCAGACTATGTAAAAGGACATGACCATCTTTCGAGCGCGCAGTCAGGCTCTTTGCTTAAAGGTGACATTAGTAGCCCAATTGATGTGAGCAATGATCAATATACAGACTTAAAATCTTATGTAAAAGATAAAGTCTACAAAGGTTCAAATTATGAAATGAGTCAGATTAATAATAAAAACGTCACTTTTGAACAGACGTATAACAATTATCCGATTATGAATAATAATAAAGCTCGCTTGCAATTTAACGTGAATGATAATGGGAAAGCCTCAAGTTATAAACAAACCGCTATGAAATCTATCGAGCCTTCAGAGGGTGCAAATAACGATGAGAAACAAGTTATCACAGCAAGACGTGCTATTGAAGCACTTTACTACAATCAATATTTAAAACGAAATGATGAAGTAATGAATACACGTCTAGGTTATTACACTGTAGTAAAAGAACCGAATGTACAAGTGTTAGAAGCTAACTGGGAAATTAAAGTCAAACACCACAATAAAATTACAACATATTATGTAGAAGCAGTCTCCGATAGTCCAAAGATTATTGAAGAATAGCTTTAATCAAGAAACGCACATCTCTTAAGTAGATGTGCGTTTTTTTGTATCAAAAACACATAAGCAAAGATAATTTCAAAACAAGAGCCCTTTACACATATAAGAAAGCGTTTACAAAAAGGAGTTATAATGGTAATATTTCACTTAAGTTGGTTGGTTAGTTAAATTAACAAACTAACAATAGAGTGTAAGGGGGGATTTAATGGATAAAATAACAAGTATGGAGAACCATTCTGCTATTGATGAACATCAAAGTATGAGTACTACTAAGTTACGCACTTCCGAAAAAGTAATATTTGGGGTAGGGGATTTTGGTGCTAATTATAGTTGGACCTTTATTGCCTCTTTCATCATTATTTATATGACTGATGTAGTAGGCATTGCTGGTTCAGTGATTGGGACTATTATACTTTTTTGTCGTTTTGCAGATGGATTTTCTGATGTTTTTATGGGGAGTATCATCGATAATACAAATAGTAAAATGGGTAAAGCCAAACCGTGGGTCTTTTGGACCGCACCTGTATTAGGAATTTTAACTTTTATGTTATTTAATGTTCCAGATTTTCTTAGTTATACAGGTAAAATTGCATATATTTTTATAGTATATTTTTTGATTTCAGTTATTTTTTACACAGCGAATAATGTCGCTTATTCATCATTAGTATCATTTATGACTAAAGATGAAAAAGATCGAGTTGCATTAGGCAGTATACGCTTTATATTTTCTAATCTAAGCGTGTTATGTATAACAACTTTCACGATCTATTTTGTAACAAATTTTGGCGATAATCAGCAAGGTTGGACATACACCTCGGCTATATATGGGTTGTTATGCGCAATACCATTAATGATTACTGGATATTTTGTAAAAGAAAGAAATGTAGCCGAAAAGCAATATCGTGAAGTTAAAAAAACACAGCGTATTCCATTTAGTTTAATTATTAAATCTTTAATAACTGAAAAATATTTTTTGATTACAATAGTCTTATATTTATTGTGGTATTTGAGACAAACGGATAATAGTATGAGAATCTATTACGCAACGTACATTTTTAATGACGCAAATGTAATGGCAATTATGAGTATAGCAACACTATTACCTACCATTTTAGGCTTATTAGTAGCACCTCAATTTGCCGAAAAAGTAGGTATCAAAAATAGTATTATCATCGGATTAATTCTATCTATTATTTCGTATATTATGATGGGCATATTCTCAGAGAACTTAATACTTTTAGTCATTGGATTAATTATTCATGGCATAGGATTAGTACCTTTTACAGCAGCATTAAGCGGTATTGTAGCAGATGTTGGAGATATCATTTATTGGAAGACCGGCGTACCAGTGCAAGGTTCTATATTTAGTCTAGCTAGTGCTGGCATGAAGATTGGTTCAGGTTTACAATCAGCAATTGTTGGTTGGTCATTATCGATAGGTGGATACGTTGCAGGGGCATCCGTTCAATCAGAAGGTACTATTTTTGCTATCAAATCTATGCAGATTTATTTTCCGTTATTAGCAGTAGCAATCGTAACGATAATCACTTTATTTTTGAATTATGAAAAATTTATTAAACATATAAAAGCACAAATTAGAACAAATAACGTAGGTGAAATGAGAGACAAACAAATATATAAATAAAGAAGAGGGATTATTATGACTAATTATATTCATGTAGATAAAAAAGGTTCAGACTTTGGATTAGGTAATGGTGAATCACCATTCTTAACAATAGATAAAGCAGCTTCAGTTGCACAACCTGGAGACAGTATCATTGTGCATGAAGGCGTATATCGTGAAGAAATAACACATATAAACACAGGATTAAGTGAGTCTAGAAGAATTTCATTTGAAGCAGCCAAGGACGAACGGGTGATTATTAAAGGCTCGGAAGAAATAACAGAATGGCAACAAATCGATGACAGTATATGGAAAGTAGAAATAGATAACAAGATATTTAAAGATTTTAACCCATTTGCTACCAAATTATTTGGCGATTGGTTAGTGGTGGATAACGATAAGAGTTTAGGTCAAGTCTATTTAAATGATCAATCGCTTTTTGAGGTAAGCGAATATGAACAATTGATTGAACCAAAAAAGATTGAAGAAACATTAGATCATTGGACAAATAAACAAGTTACTTATGACTATAAAGATGAATCAATCTATGTGTGGTATGCCAAAGTAGATAAGGATATAACAACGATATATGCGAATTTTCATGAATTTAATCCAAATAATGAAGTAACGGAAATAAATGTTAGGCAAAACGCATTTCGTCCCTTCAAAATGCATACCAACTATATTACAATAAGAAATTTTGAAATTGCGAATGTTGCAACACAATGGTCCCCTCCAACTGCAGCACAGACAGGCATGATTGATACACATTGGAGTAAAGGTTGGATCATCGAAAATAACATACTTTATAATGCTATGTGTAGTGCAATTGCTATAGGTAAAGAAATTTCAACAGGTGATAATTTAAATACTTATAGAAAAGATAAGCCAGGTTATCAATATCAAATAGAAACCGTCTTTAAGGCAGTGAATAGTGATTGGAATAAAGAAACGATAGGCTCACATATTATTAGAAATAATGAGATACATGATTGTGGACAGAATGCAGTAGTAGGACACTTAGGAAGCGCATTTAGTAAAATATATAATAATCATATTTACAATATAGGCAATAAGAGAGAATTCTTTGGTCATGAAATTGCAGGTATAAAGTTGCATGCTGCAATAGATACACAAGTGTACAATAATTACGTTCATAATTGCTCCCTTGGTATGTGGTTTGATTGGCAGACACAAGGAACAAGAATAAGTAAGAATATATTTAACGATAATACTAGAGACTTGTTCGTGGAAGTAAGTAGCGGTCCGTATGTTGTGGATAACAATGTATTAACTGCTGACTATGCTTTAGACAACCATGCCCAAGGTGGTGCATACGTTAATAATATTATTAATGGCGAAATAGTACATAGGTTAATGTTGGATAGAGCAACGCCATACCATGTACCACACAGTACATTAATAGCAGGATTTGCACCAGTTTACGGTGGTGATGATAGATTTTATAACAATATTTTTATTGGGAAAGCGAATATATCAAACATCGGTACAGATATATATAATGAATATACAACTTCATTATTAGAATATAAAGAAAAGGTCGCAAAGGAAGAAGGAGATCACGAAGCCTTTCATAAAATCAAGCAACCAGTATTTATTGATGATAATGCATATTTGAATCAAGCACATCCATTTAATAGAGAACATCATTATTTCAAAAATGATAGTTTTAATCCTAATTTATCAATAATTGAAGAAGGGAAAGACGTGTTTTTAAATATTGATGTGCCGGATAATTTTTTGGATTTTAAAGGTGAAATCCATGATACAGAAACATTACCTAAAGTACGTCTTGTCGATGCAAACTTTGAAGATGCTAATGGAAAACCACTAACTATTAATACAGATTTAATTGATGACATTAGACAAAAGCAGTCTCTCATAGGACCACTTCAAAGTTTAACTGTTGGAAGTAATAAGGTGAAAATTTGGACTAAAAAATAATCCACGATAATATCCTATTTTAGTGACCTACGATAAATTTAAATAGCATAAAGTAAAAGATAAAGATTTGTTTCCTTTAGTATTAGGAGATGAATCTTTATTTTGTGGTCAGTATAAATTCACTTAGAGATATTTCTCATATTTAATCAGATGAATTAGTTATGAAGTATGTTAAAATTAAATACTGTTAAACAGAGTAATTGAAGAAGTGAGAAATGATTCGATATAGTATAATATAAGTGATACTTTAAAACGTGCTTATAGGGATTTATGGAAGAGCAATGATCTCATAATATTGAAGCACAGACTTTATATAAAATAATAAATTAGACAGAGGGCATATTGAAGGCACATAAACCGAAGTCTGCCCCATAGCCATTTGGGCTAAACAGTGTTTATAGATTAGAAAGGGTGAATCGCTTGATACGAATGAGTGTATTGGCGAGTGGTAGTACTGGAAATGCCACTTATGTGGAAAGTGATAAAGGAAGTATACTTGTCGACGCAGGTTTGACAGGTAAGAAAATGGAAGAACTATTCGGACAGATTGATAAACAAATTAAAGATTTAAACGGTATATTAGTCACACATGAACATTCTGATCATATTAAAGGTTTAGGTGTGTTAGCACGTAAATACGGCTTACCGATTTATGCCAATGAGAAAACATGGACAGCTATTGAAAAGAAAGATAGTAAGATTCCAATGGATCAAAAGTTCATTTTCAATCCATATGATACGAAATCTATAGCTGGATTTGATATAGAATCATTTAATGTGTCGCATGATGCGATTGATCCTCAATTCTATATTTTCCATAATAACTATAAGAAATTCACAATTATTACAGACACAGGCTACGTTTCAGATCGCATGAAAGGTATGATTCAAGGTAGTGATGCTTTTATATTTGAAAGTAATCACGATGTGGATATGTTACGCATGTGCGCTTATCCGTGGAAAACCAAACAACGTATCTTGAGTGATATGGGCCACGTTTCCAATGAAGATGCAGCACACGCAATGACAGACGTCATCACAGGTAGCACTAAACGCATTTACCTGTCGCATCTATCACAAGATAACAACATGAAAGATCTTGCTCGCATGAGTGTGGGACAAGTCTTAAACGAACATGATATCGATACAGAACGTGACATATTGCTGTGTGATACAGACAAAGCCAAAGCAACACCTATATATACTTTATAAAGACGCTTTACCTCTCTGAGGTACAGCGTCTTTTAGTGTCATAACAGCAATATTATATTATATCGAAAATTAACGTAGCAATTGGGCATGTGTGTGGGCGTTTAATGTATTACATTCAGCAGACCAGAGACCAGAACAATCGATAACTATAATACCAAGGTTAGAGCTTTTGAATGCGATGTTAGGCGGACTTATAAAGATGTATTGGATTGTGTGCATTGTGCAAGTGTAGTGAGCGGTTGTAAACATATAAATCATTTAACTTATCCAGTCTATAATTCATCATGAAGCATACGCTAGTGTATTTAAAGGTTGATTGTTAGATACAAAAAAGAGAACAGTGAAAATTTTATTAGGTATACAAACCGATGTCTTAATTTAGAAACGGAATATACAGTTAGGGGATAAATAATAAGCAGTGGATAACTTGAGGATTTTCAAGCGTTATCAGCATATAATTGTAAAAAGAATGTAAAATTTGTGAATAAGTATGTAAGACGACCTTCAAGTTATCCACGTTTTTGTGCACGGTTATCCAGAGATGTGCACAATTCACAGGTAAATACCCACATTATACACAGAGTTATCCACAAAAAGATGACATATTACTGAATTTTTGTGAATAAAGCGTAATTTATATTAATTTTTAGTATACAATCTTGTTATAATAAGAGGGAAGAGTGTGAATAAGTTGATAACTTGTGGATAACTATAATAACTTATTACATTTATAAACATGGAGGCTCATAATGAAAATTACAATACTCACAGTAGGTAAATTAAAAGAAAAGTACTGGAAACAAGCAATTGCAGAATATGAAAAGAGACTAGGTGCATACTCCAAAATTGAAATAATTGAAGTCTCAGATGAAAAGGCACCAGAAAATATGAGCGACAAAGAAGTTGAACAAGTTAAGGACAAAGAAGGCCAACGCTTATTAGCAAAAGTAAAACCACAATCCACAGTCATTACTTTAGAAATTAAAGGGCATATGTTGACTTCAGAAGGATTAGCTAAAGAACTGGAAGGACGCATGACTAGAGGACAAAGTGACTTCACCTTTATTATCGGTGGATCCAACGGCTTACATAAAGATGTGCTAGACCGTAGCGATTATGCATTATCCTTCAGTAAAATGACCTTCCCACACCAAATGATGCGCGTCGTGTTGATAGAGCAGATCTACCGTGCATTTAAGATTATGCGAGGAGAAGCTTATCATAAATAAAACTAAAAATAAGTTGTATATAATGTATTTTAAACATAAAAAGGGCTGATTTGATGTTAAATAAATTAGAAAATGTTAGTTATAAATCATTTGATAATTACACTAGTAACGATAATTTGACTAAAGTAAATATATTCTTTGGAAGAAATGGGAGTGGAAAAAGTTCATTAAGTGAGTGGTTAAGAAGATTAGATAATGAAAAAAGCGTTATTTTTAATACTAGTTACTTAAAAAGTAACATTGAACAAGTTGAAGAAATCGGTGGTGTGAGTTTGGTTATTGGAGAAGAATCTATAAATCATAGTGACCAAATTAAACATTTAAAGGGTGCTATAAATAATTTAGAAAATTTTATTACTCGGAAAGATAATGAAATTATGCATTCAAAAAAAAGAATTTACGATAAAATGAATATTAGACTAAATGAAGCTAGAAAAAAATTTGAAATCGGTAGTAATGTGGTTAAGCAGAAGAAGAATGCTGACAAAGATCCTGTTAATGCTTTTTATAGTTGGAAGAAAAATGCTAACGATATAATTGAAGAGACGACTATAGAATCTTTAGATGAATTAGAAGAAAGAATAACCAGCAAAGAAGTTTTATTAAATAATATAAAAACGCCTATTTTAGCTTTTGATTATGATGAGTTTAGTAATATGGTAAAATTACTGATGAAAGAAGTAATTAAACCTACAAGTAGCGTAAGTTACAAAGTTTCTAAATGGCTAAAAGATGGCTTAGAAATTCATAACATGCAATCAAAAGAGGAAGCATGTGAGTTTTGCGGTAACATATTTGATGTAGAATTGCTAAAAGAAAGTATAGATGTAAGAATAAAAAATGAATATAATTATTTAATTGGAAATTTAAATAATTATAAAACAAAAATAAATAAATCATTAAGTAATTTAGAAGATTTAAATATAGATATTGACTTAGTAGATTACTCAAATCAAAAAGAAGAACTTATTAGACTGTTACATATATTGGAAGATAAGGAAGTAAAGACATATGAACATCTTGAGTACCCTATGGATAATTGGGAATCAATAAATATAATAGATAATATCGTTAATAGTTATATTGAAAATTTAAAAAAAGAAATACAAAATGATAAAAAGATTAGAGATTCAATTGCGGATTTTGTGAAATCATGGATTGGCAAGAAGCTAAAAAATGATGAAGAAATTCAAATGGAAATTTCTAACATTAATAGTAATAGCAAACAAATAAAAGAATCAGAAGAATGTATAACAGAGAATAATGATTGGATAACAAAGTTGAAAACAAACTCATCTAACTTGAAACAGTTTAGTGAAATAGTAAATAAGAGATTTGAAACACTTGATATAAATATTGAATTAGAGCCTAATATTGAAATTAAGAGTTATAGAGTTTTACATAGAGTAACAAAAGAAAAACTTAAATTAGTTGATTTAAGTGAGGGGGAAAAACGATTAATAGGTTTCTTACATTTTTATTATAACTTATTTATGATAGCAGATAGTGAGATGAAAGAAAATATTGAGTATATAATCATAGATGATCCGATTACTAGTTTAGATACAGAAAATAGATATCATTTAACTAAAATTATCAATCAATTTATTGAGCTTTCCAAATCTGTAAATAAACAGATTTTTGTGTTTACACATTCGTCTTTTGATTTCCATAATTTTGCTTTTAAAGGAAAGAATAATACCAAGGAAACTTCCTATTGGTATATTGAAAAAATTGATGGAATTAGTAAAGTAAATAAATTATCTAAAGAAGAGTTAAGCAATTATAGTGATTATTATAGGACAGTTTTTAACGAAGTAATGTCATTTGCTATAAAAGGTAAAAGTAAAGTCAATAAGATAGATAATTATATTAAATATGCAAATAAAGTGAGATTTATTTTAGAATCGCATGCTAGAAGCCATTATAAAATAGAATATGCGACGGCTGCTTCAGCTATTGAATTATCAAAATATTATGATATACCAAATGAAAGCATTGAAGACTTAAAAGAAAGTCTAGATATTATTAATAGTCTTTCTCATGGAATATCATTTATAGATAATCATTATAATGATTTATCTGTCACAGAAGTTCATGAGGCAATAAGAAAGGTGATTGGAATAATTTATAATAAAGATAAACAGCATGTAAGTGCAATATGTAGTGGAGTTTTAAATAAAGAAAATAAAGAAGAACTTCAAAAGTGGATTTAATAATATAGGTATAAATGTATATGAAATGTGATATGAATATTATGACAAAAACTAACTTTAGAACAAGAATACAAAAAACGTATACCAAAAAAGACCTTGAGAAAGCTTTAGGTTTAAAAAATAAGGGGCAGTTACAAAAAGAATTGATAAATAAGGTAAGTTAATAGAGAGGAGTGAATTAATAATTAATTTAGAAAATATTGGGACAATAGTAGCTATAATATCTGGGATTATAACAATTATTTCGCCATTCCTTGCATTTTTTAAGGAAAAGAAACAACGAAACCTAGAAAAACTATTAATTGTTTTAGAAGATAATAGTTCAAATCAATATAACATTAGACAAAATAATACTGAGATTAATGAGATTGAAAAAGAAATAGAACAAACAAAAAGTTCTAGAAATACAAACATCAAAGTATTGCTCACTCTTATCAATAGTTTATTTATAATATCATTAATTCTTAACATAATTTATTTTTATAACCATAAATTTATTAAAATAAATATGTATACACTAAACATAAATACAGTAGACGAAGTATCATATACTATATTTAATATGATTTTATTCACCCTAAAAAATAGTGTTTTAAATTTATTAATTGCAAGCATAGTTATAGGCATTAGTGCTATAATTTTAAGCATATTCTTTCATAAAAATAAAATAAGGGATAGTATAGCAAGCATTATAATGATAGGTACAAATATTATTATATGGTTCAATGTAAATAAATTAAGTGAAAATGTATTGGAAGTATCTCAAGATCCAAATTGGCAAAGATATTTAATATTGATATTTTTAATGATATCTTTTGGAATTATAGGTTTTAATAACATACCATTAGTTTCATACTTGTTTAACCATCCAAATTACAGCAAAAGCTTTAATGATTCAACAAAACGATTCCTATATATTGTTTTACCATTACCTATATTTTTCATAATCAAATGGATTATTGTTGATAATGGTTATTTACACATACTAGATTTTCTCTCTAACTTATAATTTACAATGAAAGTCTTATCATTAATAAAAGTAGTATAATAAAAAACAAAGAAATACTAAATATGTTTTTTATTCAATTATAAATAAACTTAATTAAATTAAAATAAATATATCTGTAAATTAACAACATTAATCTACTTTTCTAAAAGATATCCATGATAATAATAAATAACTACAAAAGTATATTTCTGAAAATGACCTTTGAATTCAAGGGTCATTTTTATTTCGCAATCTTCGACATTAAAACTTGCCTAATTTTCTTGGATTCTAAATAATTCCAAAAGGATTCGGCAATTCGACCAAATTTCTCCAGATTTTTTAATAACATATTATCTTTTAAAATTTATAATATATATAATAAATTTTAAGCTAATAAAAATTTGATAAGCATTTGTAAAAATTAATCATTAAGTAGAAGCGTATCATAAATGATGGGTCGAAATTTTATTTTTATATCAATGTACCATAACTTAATGTATTTCTGAAATAATAAAAACAAAAGAAAATATGAGATTTTATAATATTTACTATTAAGTCTTGTTGAGGTTATTCGCCCATTATAAAGAAGAAGTTAATTACGTTGCAGTGTTAGGTAAATTAGTTGAAGTATCTTTTATAATGCGAGATAAAGAAAAGACTAAAAAAGCTATCGAATTAATATATCTATAAATCAGTAAATTTGATAATTATATAAAACATTGTTAATTCGAGATTATCCAATATTTTATCAAAACAGAAAATCCCATTAAGAAAAAGGATAGATGATATGAAATATGATTTATAGATTATCTTTTAAAAGAAAGGTTAAAAAGTTTAATTAGAAAACTATAAATTAATGTTATAGTTTTTAAAAATCACTCTTAGCCTTTTCCTTTTATTTATATCAGGTGTCCTAATAAATGTTAAATTACTTCTTCTGATGTTATTTAATGTGTCTAAATCAATGTTAGTATTGTATCTTGCCCATTCAAACATTTTATCTGTCATATTTTTATGGCTAAGCGTTTTTAAATACATTTTATCTGAGGGCGGGTTATATTTAGATGTATTTGTATACATTGAGTCTTTATTGTAATTTATGAAAATACATTTGTTATTCTCAATGATATCTTCTAATTTTAAATAAAAATCTTCTAAGCTGCGATCTATAGAAATAGATTTTAATAAGTTAGATGAAATACCAGCTAAATATTTAGAAGTGAAACTATTTTCCATTATATTTAAGGTTGTTAAATAGTAGTCTAAATTGTCATGAATAATGAGTTGGAAATTGTAGTTGTTGTCATCCCATGCATCAAAATAAATATGTATTTGTACATTATTAAAAGTGCCATTATATTTAATTGCTGTTGTTTCCCTTGGATTATTAAGACTAGCATAATCATTTAATAACCTTTCAAAAGTAGTTGTATTCATTATTTATCCCCTTTTAACTAAATTATAGTATAAATAAGTAATATGAAGAAATAATAAACGGAAAATTTATATAAAAGAGGTATTTACCTTTCTTCTATAAAGCATGTGGATAGTAACTATTGAACAATTTATAAAAATAATGAATAATTAGACTAAATAAGTGTTTGTAAATTATAATTTAGTATTTAAATGGGGGATTTTGTTTGGGATACCAAAGTGAATATGATTTAGAAGAAAATGTAGTTAAACAGCTACAAGATATTGGTTATGAGCGTGTAACACTGAGAAACGAGACACAACTGATAGAGAACTTCAGACATATTTTAAATGAAAGAAATACAGATAAATTAGAAGGTACGCCTATATCAGATAGTGAATTTAAACGTATTATGATTGATATTAGTGATAAAAGTGTATTTGAAAGTGCTTTAATATTAAGGGATAAATATGTATTAGAACGTGACGATGAAACAGTAGTTTATTTGAGTTTAATGAATACACAAAAATGGTGTCAAAATAAATTCCAAGTTACGAATCAAGTGAGTGTTCAAGATACATATAAAGGTCGTTATGACGTAACAGTTTTAATTAATGGGCTACCTCTTATTCAAATTGAGCTTAAACGTAGTGGGGTTGCGATTACAGAAGCTTTTAATCAAATTGAACGCTATCGTCGACAAAACTATACGGGGCTATTTAGATTTATACAAATGTTCGTTGTGAGTAATAAAATGGAAACGCGTTATTACGCTAACAGTGATCAAAAAATCATGAAAAGTAACATGTTCTATTGGAGCGATGAAAAAAATGAGCGCATTAATGTCCTTAAAGACTTCATCGAATCTTTTTTAGAACCTTGCCATATTGCTAAAATGATTAGTCGATACATGATTATTAATAAAACAGATAAAATGTTAATGGCCTTGAGACCGTATCAAGTCTATGCAGTGGAAGCTTTATTAAATCGTGCTATAGAAACTAATAACAATGGTTATATTTGGCATACGACGGGGAGTGGTAAAACCCTCACGTCATTTAAAGCGAGTCAAATCTTAGCGCAAGAAACAGATATTAAAAAGGTTATATTCTTAGTCGATCGTAAAGACTTAGATGGTCAAACTTCAAAAGAATTCAATAAATTCGAGTCAGATTCTGTTGATAAGACGTCTAATACTAAGAAATTACTCGAACAAATGGGTGATCCCACACGAAAACTGATTGTAACTACGATTCAAAAAATGGATCATGCAATTAAATCTGGTGATCCAGCTATGGAACGCTATAAGGAAGATAAAGTTGTTTTCATTATTGATGAGTGCCATCGAACACAGTTTGGTTCAATGCATCGTATCATAAGGCAACATTTCGGAAACGCCCAATACTTTGGTTTTACAGGAACACCTAGATTTGAAGAGAATGCGAGTCAAGATGGACGCGCGACTGCAGACATTTTCGGTGAGTGCTTACATCATTATTTGATTAAAGATGCGATTAGAGATGGTAACGTGCTAGGTTTTTCTATTGAATATATGAATACGTTTGATCGTAGTGAAAAAATTACTGAAGATGAATATGTTAATAAGATTAATGAAGCAGAGATTTGGATGGCAGAAGAACGTGTTCAAAATGTGGCGAAACATATTATTGCGAATCATAATAAGAAAACACGTGATCAAATGTACACAGGTATGTTGACTGTTCAAAGTATTCCAATGGCAATTCAATATTATCGTATTTTTCAAAAGTTAAGAGAACAAGGTCTACATGACCTTAACGTTACTACAATATTTAGTTACCAAGATAATGAAGATCCAGAAGATCATATGAATGAACAAACGAGAAAAGATATATTAGAAGATATCATTCAAACATATAACCAGACCTTTGATAAAAATTTCTCAACGGATACGTTTGATGGTTACTTTAATGATGTTTCTGACCGTGTCAAACAAGGATTACCCGATCAAAAATTAGATATCCTTATCGTTGTTGATATGTTCTTAACAGGTTTCGATAGTAAAAAACTTAATACGTTATATGTTGATCGTAATTTGCAACATCATACGCTTATTCAAGCTTATTCACGCACCAATCGTGTGGAAGAACCAACGAAACCCTACGGAAATATTGTTGCTTATAGAAACTTAAAAGAAAAAACGGATGAGGCTATTGAGCTCTTCTCTAAAACGGATAATACAGATACGGTATTGAGCTTATCGTTCCAAGCGTATTTAACGAAATTCAAACAGACCCTGATTGAACTATTTGAATTAGCTGAAATACCTCAAGCTGTAGACCAATTAGAAAGCGAAGAAGACCAGCGTGACTTTGTAATTGCTTATCGTGAGTTAGCGAAGCATATGCAAAAGTTAAAAACGTTTGATGAATTTGCATTTGATAAGGAAATATTAGGTATTGATGAACAAACATATGAAGATTATAAAGGTAAATATTTAGATATCTATGATAAAGTGATACGACCTGATAGGGAAACTGCAGAAGGTGAATCTATATTAGAGAATATTGACTTTAATATAGAGATATTACGCAATGATTTGATTAATGTTCAATATATCTTAGATTTATTAAACCAAATTGATTTGAGTGATATAGAGCAACAAGAAAAAGATATTAAAGAGATTCGTAAAGTGCTTGATAAAGCTGACGATGATCAATTGAGATTGAAATCTGATTTAATTCGAACATTCCTAGATAAAGTCGTACCGAACTTAAATGAAGGAGATTCAATTGATGATGCTTATTATAATTATGAATCGAAAGTGAAGGTCGGGGAGTTAGAACAATTTTCTGAGGAAACGGATTATCCGTTAGAATTATTGAAATCATTGGTTAAGGAATTTGAGTTTAGTGGTCATTTAAATAATAACTTAATTGAAGAAGGCGTTTCAGGCGGTCTTTTAATACGTACTAAAAAAATAAAGCGTGTTAAATCATTTATCAAAGACATGGTTAAAAAATATAGTGTTTAACGTAAAACAAGTGTAGTTTTTGAAAACTACACTTGTTTTTATTTTGGAGAGATGGTATATTTGTTATGTAGAAAAACATAACTACAGGAGGTTTGGTATGTTAAAAGATTATGTCAATTATCAAAGTGGTTCATTAATACAACGTTTAGAAGTTGATGAGAGCGATTTAGGTAAACATTATATGGTATATGATCAAAACATGTTAGACATTGATTTAGGTCTAATCATAGACGATGCATATCAACCAAGAGTCATCAAATTAAAAGATACATCACGAGCAACGGTTATACGTAAAAACGATATTGTGATTAGTATGATGACAGGTGAATGTACTTTAGTGAGTTCGAAACATGACGGTTCAATTTTACCTTATAACTATACAAAAATTGAAGTTACGTCTGAATTATTGGATCCTGCTTTTTTAGTCTATTGGTTTCAATTAGCGCCAGAAGTGAAATCGCAATATAAGCAATATATGCAGGGTGGTTCAACAATTAAAAAATTAACGCATCAACAGTTAAAATCACTCCATATTACCTTGCCTTCAAGTGAACGACAACGGTTGATTGGGCAAATTGGTATTAAAGAAAAACAATTAAATATATTAAAACAAAGACAAAGTCGATTAAAAAAACAATTCTTATCCAACACTTTATTCAAGGAGGACAATTAAATGTCTATTACGGAAAAACAACGCCAACAACAAGCTGAATTACAAAAAAATCTATGGTCCATCGCTGATGACTTACGGGGCAATATGGATGCCAACGAATTTAAAAACTATATTCTAGGTATGATTTTCTATCGTTTCTTAAGTGAAAAGATTGAAGAACAAGCAGAAATACTCTTAAAAGATGATGATATAGATTATGAAACTGCAATGGCAAATGAAGAATACCGAGAGGTATTAGAACAAGAATTCATTTCTCGTATTGGTTATGTCATTGAGCCACAGAATCTATTTAGTCATTTAGTTAATAAAATCGAGAAACAATCATTTGAGATGGAAGATTTAAGTAATGCGATTAAAAATATTGAAAATTCCACACGTGGCCATGATAGTGAAGATGATTTTAATAACTTATTTGATGATTTAGATCTCAATTCTTCACGCTTAGGTAACTCTAACGCTGCACGCACAAAATTGATTTCAAAAGTAATGATGAAGATATCTACATTACCATTTGTTCATAGTGATATGGAGATTGATATGTTAGGTGATGCTTACGAGTACTTAATTGGTCAATTCGCAGCAAGTTCAGGTAAAAAAGCCGGAGAATTCTATACACCCCAACAAGTTTCAACGATTTTAGCTAAAATTGTAACCGCAAATAAGAAAGATATTAAGAGCGTTTATGATCCTACATGTGGATCAGGTTCGTTACTCCTTCGTGTCGGTCGTGAAGCTAATGTTCGTCAATATTATGGTCAAGAGTACAACAGTACAACGTATAACTTAGCACGTATGAACATGTTGTTACATGATGTGAACTATGCGAATTTTAAAATTGAAAATGGAGACACGATAGAAGATCCAGCCATTTCAGACGAACGTTTTGAAGCTGTCGTTGCAAATCCTCCTTATAGTGCGAAATGGAGCTCGGATGCACAATTCCTAGAGGACCCACGTTTTAGTAATTATGGAAAATTAGCGCCTAAATCAAAAGCTGATTTTGCGTTTATTCAACATATGATCTATCACTTAGATGATAACGGGACAATGGCTGTTGTTTTACCACATGGTGTATTATTCCGTGGCGCAGCTGAAGGTGTCATTCGCGAATACTTAATTAAAGAAAAAAACTATTTAGATGCGGTCATCGGTTTACCATCAAACTTATTCTTCGGTACCTCTATACCAACAAGTATACTTGTCTTTAAAAAATGTCGTGAAGATGATGAAAATGTGTTATTTATTGATGCATCGCAATCATTTGAAAAAGGTAAAAATCAAAACCATTTAACAACTGAAGATGTTGAAAAAATTGTTGAAACTTATAAAAATAGAGAAACATTAGATAAATATAGTTATGCAGCAAGTTTAGAAGAGATTGCAGAAAATGATTATAACCTTAATATTCCAAGATATGTGGATACATTTGAAGAAGAAGAACCTATTGATTTAGAACAAGTCCAAAAAGATTTGAAATCAATAGAAGAAGAAATTAAAACAGTTGAACAAGAGATAGATGGCTACTTAAAGGAATTAGGAGTGGTGACACATGACTAATGATGTAAAGAAGGTACCAGAATTAAGATTTCCAGAATTTAGTGGTGAATGGGAAGAGAAAATGTTAGGAGATGTTCTTACTATTTTAGATGGTGACAGAGGTAAGAACTATCCTTCTGGCTCAGATTTTCTAGAATATGGCCATACATTGTTCTTAAATGCATCAAACGTAACTAAAAATGGATTCTCATTTACACTAAAACAATACATTACAGAAAAAAAATCCATTTCAATGGGAAATGGAAAATTAGTAAAAAATGATGTAGTTTTAACAACAAGGGGCTCTATAGGAAACATAGGATGGTATGACGAAGAAATATATAGAAAAACTCCCTATGCTAGAATTAATTCGGGAATGTTAATATTAAGAAGCAATAATAAAGATATGGCTTCTTTTGTAAGTCAGTTTTTAATGTCAACAAAAGGTAAAAGACAAATTGATCGTATTAGTTTTGGTTCAGCTCAACCTCAATTAACAAAAAAAGATATTAAGTTATACAGAATAGATTTTCCTCAAATTAAAGAACAACAAAAAATCGGTGATTTTTTCAGCAAACTCGATCAACAAATCGAATTAGAAGAACAGAAATTAGAGAAGTTAGAAGAACAGAAAAAGGGATATATGCAAAAGATTTTCTCTAAAGAACTTCGATTTAAAGATGAAAATGGAAATAATTATCCAGAGTGGGAAGAAAAAAATTTAAAAGAACTGATAGATGTAAGAGATGGTACCCATGAAAGTCCAAAACCTAGTAAAGATGGGTATTTATTAGTTACTTCAAAGAATCTAAAAAATAGTAAACTAGATCTTTCTGAGTCATATTTTATATCTAAAGAAGATTATGAGAGTATTAACCAGAGGTCTAAAGTAGAAATTGGAGATATTTTATTTGGCATGATTGGTACAATCGGAAATCCTATATTATTGGAAGAATGTGATTTTGCTATAAAGAATGTGGCATTATTAAAAACTAACGATTTACTAGAAAAATACTACATACTAAATTTTTTAAAGTCTAGTAATATTTCAAAGCAATTTTACAGAATGAATGCAGGAGGCACACAAAAATTTATAGCTTTAAGTACTATAAGAGATTTGAATATTGACATGCCTTCTTCTGAAGAAGCTATCAAAATTGGTAATTTCTTTAATAAAGTTGATAATTTAATTGAAAATCAATCAAATAAACTTGAGTTATTGAAAAAACGTAAACAAGGCTTTTTACAAAAAATGTTCATATAGGTTCTTATAACGGCCTATTATGTAAATTAAATTAGTAAAGGGGAAAAATAATGATAGACAAAGAATTAAAAATCATTTTATTAGATATTTTATTAAAAAGAGATACATTTAAGCATTTAGAAGATAGTGTTTTCAGCAAAGAAGAACTATCACAAATATTAAAATTACTTGTTAACGGAAATAAAATTTATGAAATTCAAGATATATATGCTAGTGATAATACGTATTTAATACCAAATAAATATTATCTAGCTTCGGAGACTATAGAATTTTTAAACCAATCAGAGTCTTTATACACATATAATGACCAAAAATATTATAAAGTTCATATAAATGAATCACAGAGCATTGTATCTATACCGGTTACTGAAGAATATTTTGATAGAGAAAATGCAATACTAATACCTTTTGAAGTTGTAGAATCTTAATCAAAAATTCTTATAGATATTATGAATTTAAAACGATTATTATTAAGACACAATTTAAATTTAAAATGTTTATGCCACACATCTTTTAAAAATTTGTGTGGATTTTAATATGTCATTGTTTCTCATATGGAAATTTTATTTCTGTAAGTTGTCATATGAGAAATATACCTTACTCAAGTTTTCTAGTATCATTTAAAACAAGAGGTGTTATTAATGATTCAAATAGCTAAGACAATTAAAAAAGAGCGATTAAGACGTGGAATGACGCAAGAAGCATTAGCTGAATATCTTAATACAACGAAAACAACTATTTCCAAATGGGAAAACGCATCACTTTATCCTGATATTACAATGCTACCTAAATTAGCAAAAGTTTTTAATATTTCAGTTGATGATTTGCTCAATTATAGTATTACTATGACGGATGAAGAAATAAAAAAGATATCGATATCACTGTCTAAAACGATTAATCACACAAGTTATCCTGAATATTTAGCTACTCTGAGAGAATACTATATTACGCATTGTAATGAATTTAAATTTCTAAATTCGTTATTAGGTATTTTATTAAACAACATTTTATATTGCGAAAATGAATTGCAACTAAAGGAAACAGCCTCACTAACACACGAAATTATTAAGACTACAGAAGATAATTCAGAATCAATTCATTTGAAAAAACATGCACAAGGATACAAAACATTGCTATATATGTTTGAAGGTGATTACTCTTCTGTCATAGAAAACACTCCAGATTTTGATTTAAAAATTGGTGAAAGTGCGACATTAACATTAGCTTATTTACAACAAGATAATATTTCAAAAGCTAAAAATGTGATCCAAACGGATATGTACCAATCTTTAATGATTTTCATGCATGATTTTGCTTTGATGCTTTCACGTGACTTACACTCTGTTTCGATAGAATCATTAGAATCGAAGCTTTACCATTTAAATCAAGCTTTTAACGTGGATTACTTATACCCACATCTAAGTATTAATTGTTATTATCAGTTCGCCTTATATTACACTGAGAAGACTGATAGTCGTGCTATTGATTATTTAAAAAAATACTGCAAATGCTTTGATTATTTAGTCAGAGATTTTGTATATCAAAAAGATGATTTCTTTAATGAGATTGATGAATGGTTAGATACATTAGCCTTAGGTGAAAGGTTACCAGCTAATTACGAAAACACCATAAATACTGTATATTCACTAGTTACGGAAAACGAACACTTTAATACCTTAGAAAATTTTGAATATATAAAGAAAGATTTACTTAGTATTTATAACAAAAAGGGTGAATCTAATTGATACATAAGAAAAAGGTAATGATATTACTATTAATATCATTACTTACTTTATCCGGTTGTGATTATTCAAAATCAGAAAATAAAGATAGTTTTTTCTATAATATATTTGCAGTTCCGATGGATAACCTTTTACATTGGTTAGGTTCAACGTTTGATAATAACTATGGTTTAGCAATTATTGCAATCGTATTAATCGTTAGACTTATCATGTTACCGTTCATGTTATCTCAATCTAAAAATGGACACTTGATGCGTAAAAAGATGGGCATCGTTAAGCCAGAAATGACTAAAATACAAGATGAAATTAAAAATGCAAATACTCAAGAAGAGAAAATGGCTGCGAACCAAGAAATGATGGAGAAATATAAAGCATACGGTATGAATCCTATGAAGACGATGTTAGGATGTTTGCCACTTCTTGTACAAATGCCGGTCTTATACGGGCTATACGTTTCACTGAAATGGCCTTCTAGTGGGGGAATAACAGACCATGCCCATTTTCTTTGGTTTAATTTAACGCAACCTGATATTTGGGTTACTCTAATCGCTGGTATTTTATACATCATCCAACCATTAATAAATATTGAAAACATGCCAAAAGAGCAGCGTTCTATCGGTTATATGATGGCAATTATTTCTCCAATATTTATCATGTATATATCAATCACATCAGCTTCCGCCTTGGGATTGTATTGGACAATTAATGTTGCATTTTTAATCGTTCAAATGTTCTTTTCGAATAAATATTATTCTAAATTAGCGAGAGAAGAAGCTAATCAGTTAGAGAAAAAAATTCAAAGTAATCATAGCCAAAAGAATGAAAGTAAGCGAACTTTGTCTGAAAATACGTAGTTTGTTAAATGTTTGATTTTCAAACATTTAAGACACGTCTTTTAAAAAGGCGTGTCTTTCGTATATATAGCTTCTTATAACCATTGATTGTTTTATATGAAGGTGTTTGATTTTGAGAGAGCCACATCATTCTAATACTATTACTTAATAAGAATATCTTTAATAATATTCTGTTTTTCATCATCTAATTGATCAATTTTATTCAAAAAAGCTTCTTTAAACTTTTCATTAAAACAAACATCGTTCACTCTTAATTCTTTTGTATATTCAACTTTTTTACAACTACTAGTAGTTGTAATATGATTTACTAATCTCTCATAGATAAATTTAAAAAATTTAATATCTTCAAGTTCTAACACTCTATATAGTTCATTTTCTATATCTGTATAATTTTTTAATTCTTTATAATATACAGTATAAAATTGATAAACTAATATAGGTTTACTCATGCTAATTAAATTTTCCCAAGAAATATCTTGAATGATTTTCTTTACTAAATTTATTTGTTCTTGTTTTTCTTTATCAGAATTATTAGGAATAAAAACAGCAAGTAGTTGTAACTTTTGAGATATATCTATTTTATTATTGCGCAATACAACTTCTTTATATTGACAATTGGCAACAAAACCGTGAATTAAACTCAATTCATTTTTCACTTTATATATTAGACTATCAATATAGCTTATCGAGAAAATTAAATTCTTATCTCCATATTTACCGTGAAATTTGTAATATATTAATTTATTGAGTAATGATAAATATTCTTGTTCATCTGAATTTTTATTCCTTATTCTATTAATTATTAAGATATAAAGTCTTTCGAAATCTTTTTCGGTTAACTTAGCTAAAATAGCAGAAGAATCATTTAGATTAGCTTGAAGATAATTATTTAATGTTTCTATACTGACAGATGAAGTTTCAAAATGTCCGAGTTGATATTGTGTATAATTTAACCTTTCACTAATACTTGGATAATAAAACCCTGTACCATTATTATTATGAAAAACATTGTATATAAAATTAATAATAGCTTTTGGTAATTCTACATTATTTTCCATTAAAATATTTTCTATATTACCTCTTATCTTTCCATGGTCGTAAGACCCTTCCAGTCTCATATCGTCTCCATATATTACATCTAAATTATTGTTAATAATTTCATATACTTGATTATAAAATTGATAAATGTAGTTTATCGCTAAAGCTTGGCTTGGATTGATTTTTTTCTCTCTTATTTCGACATATTCAAATTCAAAACTGTTTAATAATTGCTTTGCTTCTCTAAACGTTCTATGATCTGCTACAAATTGTTCCCTTATATCACTAAAAAGAAAATCATCAGAACGGGTTTTATTTGAAGTATCTATTAATTCTTCTATTTCTTTTTCTACATAATAACCCCATATACTTATAGATTTTGTTTTTAAAGGCATATGCTCAACGTTATTTAGAATCTTTTGAGTGAAAACGTTGTCGGTACCTTCTATTAATTTGTTGTGTTCTCCCACTACAATAATTAAAGACTTTTTAAATAAATTAACTTCTGACAAATGATGAAACAAATCATCCTTTGCTTCATTATCTATTCTATCGAAATCGTCAAAAACCAGAATTACATCATGCTTTTTTAAATATTTAACTAATTTTTTCTTATACTTATTTTCTTCGGAATAGTTGTCCTTCGCAAAAGTAAGTGTTCCGCTCACTACAAATAAGATAAACCATGTTATCAATCCCATTATTATCATGTTATTATCCGGTAAGTGCTGCATGTCTTTAAACATAGATATTACGAATTGAACTAAAACTAGTAAAAATTGAACTGCCGATAAAATAATTACCCACAGCAAAGGATTGAATTTATGCCAAGCATACATATTCGGTTTTAATTTTGAATATAAATAAGTGTAAAATTTCGTTTGATTGTTTTTATCCCAATAATCAAGCCATACAAATTTTTTATCCTTATTTGTTTTTTCTTCTATTTGCCTTAAATAGCTTGTTTTACCGATCCCCCATTTACCACTTAAGAGTACTGATCCTTTGTAATTACTTTCAATATATTTGTTTATGAAGGTATCAGCGTCTTTACCTAAACCTAATCTATCTTCATTGCTATTTTCTATTTCAAAATCTTCTCTAATTGTTATCACCTCATATCTTTTACTTATTTAATATCCTTCACCTTACACTAAATTTGCATACTCACTCTAGATTATTCACATAAGTACATAGTGTTTCACCCTTAGTATCCCTTTCTTGAATAATTAAATCTAACTCAATTAGTTTATCTGGTGCTAGTATATAAAGTAAGAGACTATATATTCAAATCATTTTTTAAGGATTCATTGTAAGTGATACAAAATATATTATTATCATTATCAACAAAACCAATTTTGGAATCACTAATTTTATTTAACAATTTATACCTATCATCAATAAATATTCTCGTCGTGAATACGTCATCTTACTATAATACATTCTAGTAGAAATAGTAAGAAGTATTAATTGAAAGATAAATCATTTATTTATTCATTGATTTAAAGCTTATATAAGTTCTTAAAAGGCAAATATGAAACAAGTAAATATATTTTAATTTCACAAACAAAGTTCGCGTCGGATTGCTTAGTCGCAATCTATTTATATGTAAATTAACATGTGAAAACGAAACAATAATATTTTTTACCTCTAATTGAAACTATTTTCAATAGTTTAATAAATAGTGGCTTTGAAATTGAATGTGTTAAGGACCTTGGACAATCAAATGACGCTAAACAATTATTAGAAATATATAGTCATGAAAAGGAGATTGAGTGAATTTGAGTAATTTATTAACATTTGCACCAGCTATTTTATATGCCGTATTATTTGCTATACAGTATTTTTTATCTAAGACAGGAAATAAGATAATAGGTGGAATTGTACCCGTATTATTTATAATAGCATTAGTATTTTTATATACAACGGGTAAATTAGGATTAAATATTTGGGGAACTCTTATTTTTGGTATAATAGGTTTATTATTCTTATTAGGTCAGTGGAATAGTGCTCAAAAAGATAATAAAAAGAAAGAACAAAAAGAATTAGATAAAATGATTGGCAAAGATTTAAAGTGAATTTTAAGATAACTCTATCGCCCTTAACAAAAAGTGGTGGAGTTATGTTGTGTATTAATCATCAACAGGATCGTTATTAAGACGATATTAGATTTTCAAACGATTAAGAGACTCCTTATTGAAAAAGGAGTCTCTTTTAATCTATTTTCTAATAATCATCACTTATATAAATAAAAGAGGATAATTTTTAATTCACATTATTATGTGTGAAGAATAATATGTTTATTTAATGATGATGGTATTTAGTACTATGCCCAATAATACTAGAGCATGCTGCAGCCTTAGCTTTAATATTACAATAACTGTGACCATAACATTTAGTGCTTCTAAGTAGAGCTTTGTCACAGTCACTTCCAGCAAAATTCACCATAGCCTTTGGATTACTTTTGGCATAATGTACATTATCGCTTTGTGGACCATTAAACCTATTACAATGCACCCATTCTCCTTTTTTATATTTTTTTCCATAACCTGCTTCTTGAGTTACTGTGTGAGTCCCTTTATCCATATTATCTATAATTTGGTTTGCATTTATATCAAAAGTTGCGGTTTTTTCTCCATTATTACTAACAACAGTAGCTCTGTTTTCATTTTTACCATCACTTGATATGTTTAACTTATCATTTTTTATATTATCTACTTTAACAATACCATGGCTATTTATTTCATGCTTTTTTCCATTTATGTAAACATCGCCTTCTGATAAATTCACATCACGATAAGCACCTTTTTCTGTAATATTCCAGCCACTATTTTTATATTCTTGTACTACTTTTTCGGGCATTTTTTTTATAGGATATTCAATAAACTGCTTAGATTTTATATGTATTTCATTTTGCGTTTGTGCATTAGCCTTATTTTTAAGAGTATTTACTCCTACAGGTAAAAGTATTAAAAAAACTAATGCTAATTTCAATATTTTTTTCATTTAATTCATCCTTTTTTTATATTTTCTGGAGGTGTTAAAAATAAAAAGTACACAACTATAAATACTATTAAAAATAGTATTATGAAACCAATAGATTTAATAAACTTATTAGATTTTAAGAAACCAAATATTAATAAAGAAATTGATATAACCCCTAATAATAATAAGATTATTGACATAGAATCCCTCCTTTTATGATATTATTAGCAAACCAAACGATACCACAAACCAATATTAATTTAAACAATTATATAAAAAATCATAATTTTATATAATTGTTATTTAAAATTTCAGTGTAATATATTACGTAATGTAAAAATAAATATGCAAAGTTCTCTATTTTAATGTGCTTTTCAAACGTTCGTTTTTGACACAAACCCTCTTACAATAAAAGTTAGAGGGTTTTCTTACGTATTTTAGTTTCTATACTTGTGTTATAAACAAAGTATCATAAATGTCAAAAAATCATGTTTTAATACAGTTTTTTTACTGCTTAACACGATTAAGGCGTTTTTCTAAACAGGGCTAATGTAGAGTTACCAAAGGATTCTGTATCTTTTTCAAAAGTTTCTACTACTTCGGATCCAAAGCATGTAATTTCTTTTATTAGATCTGTCTTTGACTTTTCTAAATAAGGAATAATTTTTAATGGTATTTTTATTTTTTCTCCATTTACTCGGACTATTCTATCTATATAGTTTTCTTTATGAAAATCTTTTAATTGTTCTTTAACTTGTTCATAATCTTCTATTGTATGAAATCCTTTTCCCTATTCTGATTTACAATGATCAACTAAGAAGTAGCCGCCGGTTTTTAAAATTCTTGAAACATTTTGTAGATGACATAATCTATCTGAATTTTTATTAATCATGTGCAGGCAACCCATATTCATAGCTAAGTCGAAAGTTTCGTCTTCATATCTATTTAAATAAAGAACATTTCTAGTGCTAAATATAGACTTTTCTTCATTAAGGTTTTCAATTTTTTCTTTTGCTTTTTCAATCGCACTGCGAGAAATAAACATTGTTATAAATATCTTTACTTTCAATTAAATAATTTTTCATTCGTAGTGGTCCTTTCGTGATGGTCAATTTTCAACAAAAGCATTAAGACAATTAATAAAATAAATGATGGTAACCAAACAAAGTTTAAATTTAATATACTTAGATAAATACAGAGTGCAAGAACTGGGAGGCCTAAAGCATTTCCCAGGGAATAAATGCGTTTTACAGTATGACTCGTGTATGCTGTAACAATGGTTTTCCTGAAAATAATTCTAGCGCCGCCAAAAGTGAAACCGAACAATAACATTAATAGCAATTTAACTACAAAAGCGTCTTCAGCCAAATACCACAAGACAGTGGTAGAAATACTTACAATAAAGAATAAGTGCAACCAATTATTGGATAGCCATTTACTGAGTATCATCCCAATCAAAGCCATTCCTAGACCTAAAGCACAGTCCAATAGTGCGACTTCATGAACTTCTCCACGCTTAAAATTTGTAAAGGTAGGCAACATGAAGTTGATAGTCCCTAATATTGGCCACATAAGCATACTTATGAAGTAATGTGTGAATTTTACAGATTCTTTATTATGTACTTCATCACCTTTGGAAAGAAGCTTATTACCCTTATTTTGTTTCCTAATGACAAAGTAAAGAAGTAGATAGATTAAGGCATACATTAAAAATATCCAACGAAGCGCAATAAATTTAATGATTACTGAAGCAAATAAAGGACCTATCATTAATGCAACTTGATTTATTGTCATTGAAAGGGAACTATACTGGTTAATAAATAGTTCACTTTTCTTTTCGACTAATTGTGAAAACCAAAATTCTAAACTTGTTTCCAATAGAAAAAATACAATCCATAAAGCAAAATTTAGAATAATTAATTGCAGTGCATTTTGATAGCATATCGTTATGACAATGACTATATAAAATAGTATTAAGAAAGATAATTTTGTAAGGCTATCACCTGAATAATTTTTAAAGAATAACTTTATTAGAAATGGAGTGAATATTGCTGGAACAAATGAAAGAATTGTAGCAATTGCTAACTCACTGGTAGATTCAGGGTTTGCTAGTTCCCAATTTATAATGAGGATTAAACCACCACAGATAAATCGGTATAGTGCAGTAATGGTTAAATAGTTAGTCATTGTGAGCATCACTGCAATCAAAAATTTTATTTGCTAATTCATTGGCTTTGTGAATATGTTTGTATGTTTTGGTAGTTGGTAACTCAGGCCAGTTAAATTGAATAAGCCCCTCACGATTGCTCCAATTTTCAGGATCAGTTACGGTTTCCCCAACATTTTTAAATACATTTATTTTTTTGATTTCGGTATCTTTTGATACATCTGGATAATTAATCTGCATTATCTTACCTTTTTGTGCTTTCATAAATGCTATGGCAGATGCTTTTTTGGGCGTAAATGCATGTGTAGGCTTTACTTCATTATTTATATACATGGATATATGAAGTCTGTAGGGGTTAATGTCATAAGAAGATTCGACTAAATCCATAATAGCATCGCCACCAGGTCTAGCTGCAACTTCTATAACATAGAGGTTGTTGTCTTTTATTTTTATTTCAACATGAGCGACTCCACGCGTAATACCTAAAGATTTACACGCTTGTATTGCAAGATCTTTAATATTTTTATCTTTATACCTGAAACTGGGAACTAAATGTCCCATTTCTGTAAACCACGGTCGAGGTGATAAATATTTCTCTGTAACAGTAATAACTTCATAGAAATTGTGTCCGCACAATACTTCAACTGAAACTTCGTCATCACTATCAATAAATTCTTCGATTAGGAATTCATTTTTAGATACTTGAAAGTCATCTGCATAAATCTCCATCGTTTGTTTCGATTTAGTATAGGCGTCCATACATTCTTGTTTATTATTAGCTAAGTAAACACCGCCACTACCTCCAAAATCAACTGGCTTTATAATTACTGGAAAATTGAATTTATTCATTAGCTGTTTTAATTGTAAAGCATTATCAAAATACATAGACTTTGGTGTGGGAATATTAACTTTTTTAAATATTGATTTCATGATGCTTTTATTTCTACATGCATCGATAACTTGTTCCTCAAGGTAAGGCAAACCGTAGTCTTGATTTAGTCTGTTGGCTACTTTTAGCGTCCAATCATTTAAAGGAACGATAGCTTTTGGTTCGTAACCTTGAGATTTATGATAAGCTAGTTCATTTTTTAAATCTTCATAGCTTAAAGGATTGGCATTTATACAATAATCAAAATATGAATTATATTGATATTTCGCATTTTTAATAGCTGTCCAAATTTGAAAATCTCCGATTGCTTTACCTCCTGCATAAGACCGTTCTCTAAGAAATTGATCTGCACCTAACAACAATAGATATGCTTTCATATTAGCCTCCTCATTTTATGAAATGTTTATTATATAAAAATAATACCATATAAATTTAAGTTATAAAATATTAGAGAAATGAATTGTAGGATATCTATATAGATGCTTCTCAGAAGATGTTACCTTTAAAATATAGTGAATTAATTTCAGTAAGGATTACATATTAGAGAAATTTATATTCAAATATAATTAGCTATAATTCTTGTTGTGACAATGAAATTCCGTTTTTACATAATTTCAGTTAAAATAGAAATAATAAAAACATTAAATTAGTAATAGAGATAAATATTAATTTTTAAAAAAATAATAATTGGGATATGTTTTAATATGTGTTCCTATAAAAGGGAGAATATATGGCTGTTTTTTATGTGTTTCAAGGTTTAACGTATGATATAGAAAGAAAGGGTGGATATGTGTGGTCACCTCAATTAACTAAGAATGGGAAAAAGAATGCTGGATATAGTAACATGACAAAAATTAAAAAAGGTGATTTTATCCTCCATAATCAAAATGGTAAAGTAATTGCCATAAGCGTTGCTAAAGACGACTGTAAGGAAGCAAATCAACCTAGTGAGCTTATGGAAGATGAATCATCAAGTTTATGGAATAACGAAGGATATCTTGTTCAATTAATCTATTATCCTTTTGATGTAAATATCAGCACTGCTGATTTTAGACAGTGGCTTATAGACAATTATAAGAAAAATAGTGCTTTTGGGGTGGATGGTAAAGGAAAGCAGCAATACATGTGTAATTTAGCTGAAGAGCATGCGGTATTTATTCTAGAAAAAGCGATTGAAATTCAAGAGAATCCTGAAGTATTACTACATTTAAAAGGAGCATTGAGTGAAATTGTAGATGAAAAAAATCCAGAATATGATCAAGTGGAAAAAGATTTAATCAATATAGACTTAGAGAATAAAATAAATGAAGATCAAATCGATACAGAGACATCGAAATTTGAACCGCAAACAACAACGATTTCTAATTCAACTGGAAGAGAAATCCCTAAAAGAAATCCTAAAAAGGCAGTGGCAGCTCTAATATTAGCTGATTATAAGTGTGAATATAATCCAGAAGATAGAACGTTTACTAGAAAAAATGGTAAGGAATATACTGAGCCTCATCATCTAATTCCAATAAGTAAGTATCGAGAGTTCGATAGAAGCCTAGACGTTAAAGAAAATATTGTTTCCTTGTGTAGCCATTGCCATAACCTGATTCATTATGGGAGGTTAGAGGAGAAAAAAGAAATATTAGAAAAATTATTACTTGATAGACAAGATCAGTTAAGTAAATATGGCATTTTCATAGATTTAGAACAATTATATATTTATTATAAATAAACCAAATAATAATATCTAATGATGAATCGCAGCAAGGTTTGTAATTTTTAGCTGGATTAGGAACCCATATGAACTGAATTATAGAAGTTCAGCCATCTGATTCTAGTAATATAATCGATGAATTATAGACTATTAACGAGTTATGCTATTTTGTTATCAACATTATAAATATCATCATTTGTAGGTGGTGTAAGCATTCATCCCTGTCTTAAACCTATCAGTATTATAAACAGTCCTATTGTTAACCAATAATAATTTGATGAATGAATTAATATTAATTATCCTACTACCAATACGCCACTTTTTTATAAAAAAACCCCTCCGAATCAATTCATATTAATATGAAAAGTTCGGAGGGGTCTTTATTTTACTACCACTAATTGGCTTTAGTACCATTAGTGCAAATGCTCAAGGTGAAACGGCAAGCCTTATGACTTTATGTCATCCATTTGGGCTTCGAAGGCATCGAGCAATGCGAGAGCTTCGTCTGTCGTATTTGTATGCATCAATTGATGGCGGAGTTCACTAGCACCTCTCATGCCACGTACGTAAATTTTAAAGAATCTACGTAGAGGCTTGAATAGTCGAGGTTCATCTTTGGAATATTTTTTGAACAATGCTAGATGTAATCTCAATAGGCCTAATAGTTCTTTATTCGTATGTTCGCGTGGTTCTTTTTCAAAGGCATAGGGATTATGAAAAATACCTCTGCCAATCATTACACCATCAATGCCATATTTTTCTGCAAGTTCAAGGCCAGTTTTTCTATCTGGAATATCACCGTTAATAGTTAACAATGTATTTGGAGCAATGTTGTCGCGCAATTTTTTGACTGCTTCGATTAATTCCCAATGTGCATCTACTTTACTCATCTCTTTACGCGTACGGAGATGGATAGATAAGTTTGCAATGTCTTGTTCGAAGACGTGTTTTAACCAATCTTTCCACTCGTCTATTTCATAATAACCGAGACGTGTTTTAACACTTACCGGTAGACCGCCTGCTTTAGTTGCTTGAATAATTTCGGCTGCGGTTTCAGGGCGTAGAATCAGGCCAGAACCTTTACCTTTGCTTGCAACATTAGCTACTGGACAGCCCATATTTAAATCAATGCCTTTAAAGCCCATCTCTGCCATACCGATACTCATTTCTCGGAAATGCTCTGGCTTGTCCCCCCATATATGAGCGACCATAGGCTGTTCATCTTCACTGAATGTTAAGCGTCCGCGAACACTGTGTATACCTTCAGGGTGACAAAAGCTTTCAGTGTTTGTAAATTCAGTGAAAAATACATCAGGTCTACCTGCTTCACTAACAACATGGCGAAAGACGATATCAGTAACGTCTTCCATAGGCGCCAAAATAAAAAATGGACGTGGTAAGTCACGCCAAAAATTTTCTTTCATAATATATTTAAACCTTCTTTTCTATTAATATATCGACTTTTTATCCATGATGATATTACCATAAATTGACAACTTACACAAAAGGATATTGACTCGTCACTGCCTTAACGGAGGGATGTCTCTCAGTAGTCTAAAAGGAGAATTAGGACTATGGCGACGCTACCAATGGAGACTGAAATAAATAATTGCCTTTACTTATTTACAGTTATTAAAAGATTGCTTCAAAAAATCACGAGTAATTGTAGCAGCAAAGATAGAAAATACTGTAGCGAACCAATTAGGTATATCACAATAGCTCATATTTAAAAAAAGCTAAATAATATTTGAATAGATCAATTACGCACTCAAATGTCTTAATTTACATTTTAAAAAATAATCAATTTATTAAAGAAAACGAGAGAGTTTATATATTTAAATATGTAAAGTAGTAGCAGTTATTGAAATGTCTAATGGAGAAAGCAAAGACTGAATCTTGAAGGACAAATCTAAAGTGATGCTTGATAATAGTCTTATTGCAAAGGACCAAGTAAAACAAACGATATTTGAGGCATAATGTTTCATGTGGAACAGTTTTTTGATTTTAGTCAATTTGAAACTATGGTCATAGACTCACAAATAGTAAAAAACTTTTAGATGCTAGTGAAGAAATATTAAATGTATAAATAAAGAGAGTGAATCATATATAATTCACTCTCTTTATTTATAGTTTATTAAGAAATGTTTGAGTGCACACGTCGTAAATCGATAAATAGAATTTTACGTCCTACACTCATGCCATATATTAACACTATTTAATTGTCGTCATTTAAAATAAAATTAATCGCTTTTTTAGAATGTAGCAGGCTTAAGCTTTCAGTTGCTTCTTTAAGTCCACTAAGCGAATCATCAAAATAAATAATTGTTACTTGATAGATGCCATTCCCTGTATCTAAAAATGTAGCTCTTACATTTTCTTTACCTAATCGAGCCATAACCATTTTAGAAGATTTAACATACTCTGCTAATGCTTCTATCATTAATGGATAGCTTTGTGCTATACAAAAATAACGTTCTACGCCATTATCTTTTTGAGTTCGCTTCAAATAATGAGTGTCTATGGGCTGCACTTCATATTTATCATTTTCTATAATACTTGTTTTAGTTTTAAACATATTTCAACCTCTGCTTTCATAATCAAGGTATTAAGTGGGCAGTACTTTGAATCATTTATTCAAGTATTTTAAAGGAATTACTGATATACCGACGTGCGTATGTTACCAACACTACACGTTATTTGAGTGAATTTTATGATTAATTTTTATATAAAAAAAGTATATGTATATTTAATTTAAATTATTCCTTTAATGTTTACTGTTTCTACTTAATCACTTACGATTCAACATCATAACAATTTTTATAATAATAATCACGGTTTATTATCCATAAAAATGCATAGAAATGAAATTGTAAATTCTCAGTAATTTTTATGTAATATACTACATCAGAATTTAATGAATGTTTTAACTAAAGGTATGGATTAAAGGAATTCACTTGTTCAAAGTGGTGTGTAAGACTCTTATATATTAGAAAAAAATGATGTACAACAAAGTATAGTTGTTTATAGAAAAAATGAATATATATAAATAATTGTATCAATTATACAGCCATTCTCGACAAGAGAAGAATTTGAAAATATACTTCAGGATAATCAAGAATTTTAATAATTTAATATCAAAAAAAGCTGGGACATTATAAATAATAGTATCCCAGTCTTTTTTATGTTTATTGAAGATATGTCATTTTTGATTTGAGTATAATCAATATATAACTATCATTTTGCTAATTTTTCTTTTGTTTCTTTTAGACCATGTATCAAAAAATATACTATACCAGTTAAAAGTATAATAATAGCCATTAGTCCAAACATATGAGCATAACCGGTGATTGGCGTGATATAACCTAATAAATAGGGGGAGAGCCCTAGACCTGCATCGAAACATATAAAGTATGTCGATGTCGCTACGCTGATACGTGATTTAGATGCAGATTTAACTGCGATGACTTGCGTAGCAGATTGTAAATTACCAAATCCGAGCCCCATAATGCCACCGATAAGTAATAGTACGAAACCATTGTTAACCGTACTCAGCATAAACATACTTAAAGCGTAAAAAATAAAAGCTGGATACATAACAATATTATGTCCTCTATAATCCATTAGTTTTCCGGTTAAAGGTCGTGATAAAAATACCATAATCGAATACATGATGAAGAAGAAACTAGCAATATGAGTTAAATTGATTTGAGATGCATATAAATTAAGGTACGTAAGCACGCCAGAATAGGCAAAACTTAATAATAGAATGATAATCCCAATAGGAATCGTATTAATTTCTATAGAATTCTTGATAATATCCTTGAACTTAAGCGCTTTGGTATGAATCGCTTGGGATTGATCGTCTGATATGAATTTAACAGAAAAACTAATCATTAAAGATAATCCCATTAAAATTAAGCAAACTAGAAATAATACAGGGAATGTTGTATGTTGAGTCATAAAAATCCCTAAGAATGGACCAAAGGCAGTGGCTAAAGTAGTACTCATACTATAATAATTGATGCCTTCAGATTTTCTGGATTCAGGAATATTTTGAGCAACAATCGAACTTATTGCAGTTAATGCCATTCCATGAGGCACCCCATGTAAAAATCGTAGCAAAACTAAAAAAACAATACCGAAATCCATAAAGTAAAGTCCAATCAAGATAATACATATGCTAATCGTTATTATCAGTAAACGATTAGCACCTAATTTATGAATTAAAGCGCCACTAATTAAGCGACCGGTTAAGCCTCCGATAACGAACAAACCACTAACTAGACCAGACGTACTGATAGAAGCATGATATTGTTCGATGGCATAAGTAGCCATTGTAACTATCAGTAAATAAAAGACTAAAGTTAGGAAAAAATTTATAAACGAGGACCCTATAAAGTCCTTCGTCCAAAGTTTATGAGATTGCATGAAATTCCTCTTTTCTAAATTATGAATGCATAAAAAAATAGACAACTTGAAGACCAAGTTGTCTATATATCTAATCTGTGAACGAACGCTAATAAAGATATGACTTATTTATTAGAGTATGGGCTAAGATAAAAGATTTGGTCGCTGTAATGAATATAAATGGATTAAAAATAGATAGATTTCTCCCGTGGCAACGTATCTTTTCGTGTCTTAAATAATTTTTTAATCGAATTGGCATAATATATACAACGTCCATAGCTTTTACCTCCTCCTTTTTTGCAACATGCTTCATCATACGCTGTAGCTATTGAAAAGACAATAGGATACAACCAAATTGCTAATTTTAAAATAATTAAGAGACGCCTTATTAATAAAGCGTCTCTTTTGCTATAACTTATGATGATGAAAGGTTATGGCATCTAGCTATTTGCTTCATCATAAATGGATGTAGCGTGATTTTTTAATGATTATTAACGATCTATAAAAGAATTTGTTAAAAAATGATCAATAACTTGACTCATTTCGATATATCGTTTAAATTAACGATATATCGAAAAAGGAAAGGTGATTATAATGTTTAATAGACTATTTCACAATCAAAGGTTTGCAATGATGCAGCAAGAAGGTAGTGGTGGCCGTGATTTTGATGGATTTGAAAGAATGTTTTCTGCTATGAATGGAAGAGACCGCTTCTTTAAAAAAGGGAATTTACAATTTAGTATATTAAAGTTATTAGAAGAAGAGCCTCAACATGGCTATCAAATCATTAAAGGTCTAGAAGCACGATTTAAAGGATTTTATTCACCAAGTCCAGGTAGTGTTTATCCGATTCTACAAATGTTAGAAGATCGTGGATTTGTTTCAGTTTCAAAAGAAGGTAAAAAGAAAATCTACACAGTGACAAAAGAAGGATCACAATTTTTAAAAGAAAATGGTAGTAACGACGCATTTACAAAACGTATGGAACAATTCGAAAATATGGACATGGATAAAATGCAAGAATCAAGAGATAAATTACAAGCATTGTTCAAATCATTTATGTTAGCGGGTCAAAGCGCAATGCAAGACGAGCAAACATATGAAGCATTTCAGCAACTTATTAAAGAAACTAATGACAAACTATTACAATTCCGTAAAGAGAAATAAATTTGAAAAAGAAGGTTTAATGATGAAAAAACAAGATTTAAAACATATAGCAATTATTGGCGGAGGGCCAGGTGGACTGATGTTAGGTTTACTCTTACAACGCCAAGGGTTACCCTTTACCATCTATGAACGTGGATATAAAACCACGAACAATGATCGAGGCGGTTCCCTAGATATTCATGAGGAAAGTGGCCAGTTACCATTGAAAGAAGCAGGTATATATGATGATTTCCGTAAATACGCGCGCTATGAAGGGGAAGATACGCGCATTGTACGTAAAGATGGAACAATATTATACGATGAAGATGCAGAAGATGAGGGTGAAAGACCTGAAATCGATCGAGGAAAATTATGTGATATTATTATTGAACAAATTCACCCAGAACATATGAAATATGGTTATCAATATGAAAAGATGATACCACAAAAGAATGGCCAAGTTGAACTCATATTTGAATCAGGTGCCACAGTAATGACAGATTTAGTTGTTGGTGCAGATGGCGCATTTTCAAAAATCCGTCCATATTTAACAACTGCTGAGCCCGAGTATACAGGCATTTCTATGATAGAGATGAATTCAAATGAAAATGAACATCCAGATCTTCTGAAGTTCAATAAAAATGGGAAAGTCATGGGACTAGGTGGCGATCAAGCAATATTAGGTCAACGTAATGGAGATGGACGTATTATGGCATACATCAGTTCTAAAATGAGCTATGAAAGACTTGATGATTACCGCAACCTTTCGTTAGATGAATTAAAAGCCACACTGTTAAATGAGTTTGCTGAGTGGGGCACAGAGCTAAAAAAATATATTGCATATAGTTATGACGATATTAAGTTTCGTCGTATTTACAAACTCCCTATAGGATTAACATGGAAAACACAACCTAATATTACAATTATTGGAGATGCTGCTCACCTTATGAGTCCATTTGCAGGTGAAGGAGTAAATATGGCTTTATATGATGCATACCTTTTAGCGGAGTCATTCAAAACTTACGATAATCTGTCTGAAATATTGAAAGTTTATGAGCAACAAATGTTCGAAATTACAGAAGTTCACGCGAAAGAATCGCAAGATAATTTAGAAATATTCTTCTCAGAAAATGGTGCAGAAACCATGGCGGAATTCTTTACGGGTATGGAATAAGTGCTACTAAGAAAATAAAAATATGACTGATCTATGGGTGGTTATATTATTTGTTGTAATACTTTCTAAAAGTTTTGTTATTAAAGTGAAACTTAATTATTTAAACTTTAGTAATGATTTCAGAAAAAGAAAGGTGAGCGCGAATGATGATAAGTACAGGGGTTATCGAATGTAGGAGATACAGCAAAGATGGAATTGTTGTATCTCCTATTCACTAAATGTAAAAAATCCTCAAAACCGTTTAGTGTAACTGGCAGATTGTGGAACAATTAGAAAAGGATATGAAATAGTAAAATAGCTAAAAAGTAAAAATCATAAGAAAAGCTATTTATAGAATTAAAAATAATAGTTAAAAATGATGATAATTTTAAAAAATAGAAAACTATCTAAAAATAAATATCGTCTCCTATATACTTAAAACTACATTTATAATAAAATAATTAAAGTGAACAATTATTAAATGACATATATGATTAGGAGACTAGTAACATGAATTTATTAATATTAATTGGCATTGCTGCTATAGTCGGGATTTTGCTACTTGCCGCTATAGTTTGGTATCTTTACATGAAAGCAAGATTTAAGACGGTTCCATCAAATGAAGCTTTAATCATTACAGGCCCAAATATTGGTGATCCAAAAACTGAGTCGAATGTTTATCAAGACGATGAAGGTCGTCATATGAGAGTAGTGCGTGGCGGCGGTTATAGAATGAAAATGTTCCAATCTTCAACACGGGTTTCATTAAAATCATTTCAATTAGAAATCAAAACACCTGTGGTTTGGACGAAAGCTGGCGTTGGCATTGAAGCTGAGGCAGTCGCTACGGTTAAGGTTGCTGATCAATTACAAGGTATCGTTAAATATGCTGAACAATTCTTAGGTAAGTCAAAAGACGAAGTATCAGATGAGATATCCCAAGTCTTAAATACAAACTTACGAGCTATTCTATCTAAGATGACAGTTGAGGAAATCAACTCAGATAGAGAAGCATTTAACAATAAAGTAACTGAGGTTGCGCAAGAACAACTGAATAATATGGGCTTTAGCATCACTTCATTAGGTTTATCTGACATTAGCGATAACGAAGGCTATTTAGAAAATCTAGGTAAGCCAGAGATTGCTAAAATTAAGAAAAAAGCTGATATTGCTGAAAGTGATGCTTTACGAGAAACTGAAATGAAAGTAGCAGAAAACACTGAATTAACTGAGAAAGAAAAGATTTCTCGTCAAATGAATGTAGCCGATTCTCGTAGAGAGAAAGACCTAAAAGAACAATCCATATTGAGTGAAACAAATAAAGCACAAGCTCAGGCCGAAGCTTCTGGTCAATTAGAGAAAGAGTCTAGAGCTTTAGAAATTAAAGAAAAACAATTGAATGTTGAACGTACTGAGAAAGAAAATGAGTTGCATTTAATCCAGATGGAACGTGAGAATGATGTACGTATCCAACGTCAAAAAGATGATGTGCGTCGTCAACAATCAGAAACAGATGCAGCAATCAAGATTAAACAAGCTGAAGCATCATATGAAGCACGTATCAAAGAAGGTAAGGCTGAAGCTGAAGTTATTAGAGAACAAGAAAAAGCAAAAGCTGATGGCTTAAGAGAAAGAGCTAATGCACTTGCTGAAAATAAAGACGTTATGTTAGCTGAATTGATGATTAAAACATTACCTGAATTCGCTAAAGCAATTGCCGAACCATTATCTAATGTTGAGAATATCCGTATTCTTGATGGTGGTAATGGCGAAGGTATAAACAGTTTATCAAATGGCATTATATCTCAAATGGCTAATGCTGAAGAAGGTTTAAACCAAATGACGGGCTTTAATCTAACTCAGATGCTTGAAAACGTCTCAAATCAAAAGAAAACGTATGCCTTTGAACAAAATGCATCATCTGATGAGGAAGTAGAAGTTCCAATTGAAAATGATGCGCCTCATGATGAAGATATAAGTGAAGACGAGAAATAATTTAATCGTATAAATATTACATTGTAATCTCAAAAGTAAAATAATGAGCTATTAAATGTGTTATTGGTAGCAATAGTTGAAAAGTGAAAATGAAATAGTAGCTCACACTAAAAGAGAAGATATTGTAGAACATTTTGAGTTTAAAATAATTAAGAGACGCCTTATTAATAAGGCGTCTCTTTTAATATGTCTATGTGTCTAATATCCATCAATGATGAGAAGACATCCCAATCAACGAGGAACATTTATTATTTCCTTAATTCAGATAAAATAACATGATTTAGTGTCGAAGATACTCTACACATTACTGTCTTTATATTACCTTATTCATATACAAATTGTAGGTTATATATAAATTAATTTTTGTTTAATTAAAATATAAGGTTGTGTTGAAATTAATTTTCGGAGTGATATAATAAGTTGTGTAATACATAATGTGAGGGGTGAAAATAATGGACCTTATATTGAAATTATTCGGGCTTAATGAAGTGAATTTAGGTATTGTGAAATACAAATACAAAGGCAAAAAGCACCGTTGGTAATAAGGTGAAGGCTGGCTCCAAGAGTCAGTCTTCACTCTTATAAAGTGAGGAAGCACATATACATGAATATTTTAAAGATAAATAGTTACTCTAAAATAGAAAGTATTTTTCTTTGTTTAGCACTTACAATACTTGCGGTATTTATTCTGAATGTAGGAAGCTTGTTTATGATTTTACTTCCAATTGCTAATGGTAATAAGCTTCAACTCATTGGGGCGGGTGTAAGTATGATATTGGGATTTATATTAATTCCAGTATTAGTTTTAAAATCTTTGATAGGTTTTAATTACAGTATTTTAAATATTTTTAATTTAAAGAGATTTTTAATATATACAATCATTATTTTCATAGTATTATCATTGTGTTCTATAAACATAGAAGAAATAATCCATCCTTTCATTGTGGCTACTTGTGAAGAATTTCTTTTTAGAGGGCTAATGTTTAGCTTGTTGTTAAATAAATTTACTAAATTCAAATCTATAGTTATTGGATCATTGATTTTTTCTTTACTACTACACTTGAATGGAAATTTCGTAGGTAATTTTCTAACTAAGTTTCCTTCAAGCATAATTCTATATTTAGTAAGAGATAAATTTGGATTACCAGAAGCTATCATAACGCATTGGCTATACAATTTGTTCATAACAAAATTATTATATTAGGAGGCAAAACATGTTCTTAAAATATTTTTTGATAGCACTTAGTAATATTTTCATATTTTCTATTGGAATATTATGGAATACACGTATGTCGTTGTTAGCATTTATTTTAATAGCATATTTATTGCCTATAATTCTCAATAATATTATTAATCTTTCTATAGAAAGTACACGTAATGTAAAAATTTATGTAATAACTTCTGGAATCACTACATTTTGTTATTTTATTTTCAGTATTTATTTCATTTCACGTCCTGGTTTTGATTATTTTATTTCTGAAAATCAAATAGACACAGGAAATGTTTCTATAGAGATTAATACAGGTTTGGCAAATATAGAACAATTAATCTTTGTATTTTTATTAAATTTTATAGCTTTATTTTTAATAAGCCTATTTATTAGAAAGAAGGATTTAAATGTTAGAAATAAAAAATTTAAGTAAAAAATTTAAAAAAAACGACAGGTATTCACTTAAAGATGTAAGCTTCAAAGTGGAACAAGGAGAGATAGTTGGATTAATAGGAAAAAATGGTGCTGGTAAAACCACACTAATGAAACTTATAGCTAAAGCAATCAAACCAACTAGCGGGGATGTACTAATTAACGAAAAGAGTATATTAACTACGTCAAATGGACTTCAGAATTTTGGATTTATGATTGAGAGTGCATTATTTAATCATCTGAATGCGCTAGATCATTTAAAATATTTCATTAGTTTAAATGGAAAAGAAACACATTATCAAAACATTGAAGAAGTATTAAAACTTGTTGATTTGTGGGAGAAACGAAAAGTAAATCCTAACAATTTTTCATTCGGTATGAAACAAAGACTTTCATTAGCAGTTTGTTTAGTAACAGAACCCAAGATACTCATATTAGATGAACCATTTGTAGGTTTAGACCCTAATGGTGTAGAAAAATTAATTTCTACATTACAACAATGGGTGCAAAAGCAAGATACAGCTATAATTATTTCTAGTCATCAACTAAGTGAATTAGAAGCAATTTGCAATCGTTATTTATTTATAGATAACGGAGAGCTAAAAGAAGATTTTAATTCCGAAAAAAATGACGGAACCATAATAGAATTGAACAAAGATTTTGTTCTAACTTCTGTTTTTAAAGAGAAGTATAAAGATTATATCGCGATAACTTCTGCAAATAATGTTATTGAAGTAACGACTAAAAAAGATATTTTAAATGAGTTGCTTTCAGATTTAATACAAGAATATAAAATATTAAGCATAAAAGATAAAAAAGACTACATACATCAAAAATTCAAAGGAGAAAATAGATAGTATGGTAAAATTTAAACCTATTTTTTTAAATTTACTTAAAATGAAGGCTTCATGGCTTTATCTAGCGTTCGGTATGTTTCCATTAATACTTTTTATCGTAGCTTTCTTTAATACTAATTTTATGCAGTTAAGTGGAGAGAAGCATGCTTTAAGTTTCTTAGAGTTCTTTTCATCTGTATTTGTGATACAAAACAATGCTGTTATTCCTTTAGTTATATTAACTTATATTATTGGACTTAATTTTTACTCTGAAAAGGTTAAAGGGCAACTGTATTTCTACAAAGATCTTCATAGAGCAAAATTATTTAATAGTAAATTACTTTCTCTAATATATTTATACTTAATTTTTATATTAATACTTTTGATTAGTTCTTTAATACTATACTATTTCCACATCAATAACATGGAATTATCTGCACATAGAGTCTTTCCATCTAATATGAGTGATTTACAGTACGTTATCATAGAATTTTTAGGTACGTTTTGTATACAAATATTATGTATTATGTTAGCAGTCTTACTTTCTATTAATTTACCAAATGGTTACACGATATTAGGGGTCTTAGCTTTCTTTATCATAAGTTCTATTGCTCCATTTTTAAAATCATTAAAATTCATATTTCCAAATGGGTATCAAGAACAGTATACAAACTCTAATTTTGGCAGTGTATTTATTTTAATTATAGGTATATTTTTGGCATACACTTTAATATTTTATGCGATTAGTGTATACAAATATAAAAAACTTGAATTTTAAGGAGATGTTACTTATGAAAATTAGAGATTATATTTCACAAGTAAAAGAAAATGTACTGAACATGGAAGTTAAGTCTAAGAGCTTTGTTATAATGATAGTTTCTATAATTATTTTAAGTATTGTTTTCACACCGTTTATCGGTGTGCCAGCAGGATTCATTATTGGCTCATATTCATACTCAAAACATTGATAACTTATTTATAACAATACTTCTATAATAAAAAACTGATTGATATTGTGAAATAAATGCAGCAATCAGTTTTTTATGTTGAATATAGACAACAATAAAAGAAGCGTAGCTAATATAATTAAATAAGATTAAAATATTTTGTTTTATATAAAAGTAGTACGCTAAAATGACATTTTTAGCGTACTACTTAAAAGCGTTATTAAATTATTATTTAAGTGAATTTATAATTGCTTCGTTAAACGCATTAAGGTCATCTGGTGTTCTACTAGTTATTATGTTGCCATCAATAACAACAGGTTGTTCTAATATTTGTGCACCAGCATTTTTCAAATCTTTTCTAACAGAAATGAAACTTGTAAGTTGTTTGCCTTGAATAAGGTCCGTATCTATTAATAACTGAGGTCCGTGACAGATAGCAAAAGAAGGTTTATCTTCTTCTAAAAAGTGTTTAGTAAATAAACCAAATCTTCCTTTTTCATCACCACGTAGCAAATCTGGAGAAAATCCACCAGGTAAAAGTAAGCCATCAAAGTTTGATGGAATTGCATCCTCAATACCTTGATCAACTTTGTATTCTGTACCATGCTTGCCTATTACAACTTGCTTGTTGTCTTCACTAATAATTGTTAAAGTATGTCCTTCATTTTTTAAAGATTCTTCAGGACTAGTTAATTCAATATCCTCGAATTGATCGGTAACTAATACAGCTATATTTGCCATAATATCTCTCCTTTATTTTGCTTATATATATTACTCTACAAGAAATAAGACATAAAAAAAATAACGCACAATTTTGTGCGTTATCTTCAATCATCAGAAATATTATATTTAGGAGTTAACTTTAACGCGTCAATTCTTTGCTCTCCCCAGTCATACATGGCATCAATAATAGGTATTAAACTCTCTCCAATTGATGTCAAAACATAAAATGTATATTTACGATGATTGATTGTTTCATTATATCTATAAATCACTCCATCTTCTTCTAATTCTCTTAACTGTTTAGTTAAGATACGATGTGTAATCTTAGGCAATAAACGCATTAACTCATTAAAGTGATAAGCACCTTCATGGCCTAAATGGTATAAAATAACAATCTTCCATTTTCCACTAATAATTGAAAGTGTATACTCTTTAGAACAACTATAATCTCCATTTAGTAATCTTTTTTTAACATCTTCTCTAATATTTAGTTTTTCCATTTTAATCTCCTATTTTTTTATAATTATATACATGAATGCCCCATTTATATAACTCTTCAGCTAAAGGTTTTAAAGATTCTCCTAGTTCGGTTAATGTATATTCAACTTTAGGAGGCATGACCGGATAAATCGTACGTGTGACAAGCGCATCTTTTTCTAATTCTTTTAATTGATTAATTAATACACGTTGATGTGCGTTAGGAATAGCTTTTTCAATTTGATTTAAACGTAATGGTGCGCCACGTAATAACTCCCATACAATCATAAGTTTCCATTTTCCGCCAATGATACTTAGTGCAAGCTCTTTTTCGCAATTAAAGCTTTGATTTTTAAACTCTATCAATTTGTTCAATCCTTTCATAATCTATACTGTTAAAATAATCAGTATATCTATTTTTACACTGTATTTACTATATAGTACATAGGCATTATATTATAACAAAAAGGAGGTCGTTATTATGAATAAATTATTTATTAACGGGCAATTTGTAGAAAGTGATTCTACGAATCAATTATCAGTTATTAATCCTGTTACAGAAGAAATTATTGATACAGTCACTTTAGCTAATGAAAAAGATACGAAAAAAGCAATCAATGGCGCCAAAGAGGCACAATTGAAATGGGAAAAAGTTAATATTGTTAAAAGAGCTAAAATTGTTCAAGATTTAGCTGAGGAATTGGAAAAATATAAACATGAATTGGCTGAAATTTATGTTGAAGAACAAGGTAAACCACTATATGCAGCAATAGGTGAAATAGAGAAATCTATTGAGTATATTAATTACATGTGTAGTTTAGCTAGAAAAAATAATGGTGAAGTTTTACAAAGTGAAGTTGAAAACGAGACAATTATATTAACTAAAAAGCCTGTAGGTAATACTGCTGGTATCATTCCTTGGAATGCGCCTATCTTTGTTTTAATACGGAAACTTATTCCTGCTTTAGTTACTGGTTGTTCTATTGTTATAAAACCAAGCGAAGAGACACCCTTTGGCGCGTTTAAAATTGCTGAATATATTCAAAAGACTGACATTCCAAATGGCTTAGTCCAAATTATAACAGGGACAGGTTCAGAAGTTGGTAACTTATTATCACAAAGCGAAGACATTGACTTGATTTCAATTACAGGTAGTACTGGTGCCGGTAAATCAGTTATGGCAAGCGCAGCAAATAATGTGAAAGGCGTGAACTTGGAACTAGGCGGTAAAGCCCCTGCAATTGTTACGAAGAATGCCGATATTGAAAAAGCAGCTAGTTATATTGTACAGGCAAGAATTAATAACAGCGGTCAGGTATGTACATGTCCTGAACGTATCTATGTAGCCAAAGATATATTTGCTGAATTTATAACACTCGTTAAAGACAAAATGAATAAAGTTCGTCCTGGAGATCCCTATGATAAGGATACGACAATGGGTCCTATTATTAATCACAAACAATTAGACGCTATAAACGAAAAAGTACAAACTGCAGTAGCTGAAGGTGCCACGATAGAATTAGGCGGTCATATCATAGATAGGAAAGGTTTCTTCTACGCACCAACAATTTTAACCAACCTTTCCAAAGATTCTATAGTTATGAAAGAAGAAATTTTTGGACCTGTACTTCCGATTGTAAGTTTTGAAAACTTTGAAGAAGTATTAGATGAAGCAAATAATTCTGATTATGGCCTTTCTTCTTATGTTTTTACAGAAAACCTAAAAGAAGCTATGGTAGCTAGTGAAAGACTAAAATTCGGTGAAGTTTATGTTAACTGTGAAGCTGAAGAAGCTATTGTTGGCTATCATGCGGGATGGCGTCAATCAGGTCTTGGTGGTGCAGATGGTGTAAATGGTTTTGACGAATATTTAAATACAACTGTAACTTATATTCGATATGAGTAAATCAATATTAAAGTTATGCACATACCTTATCTAAAATAAAATATACAAGACGTTTGTTAAATTGATTAGCTGATCTCGTTGGTGTTAAGTATAAAGCATAAGTATATAGAACTATAAAAAGTATGCAGACTAGCAAAAACACAGTTTGACAATGTAGTTAAAGATAAATAAAAAATGATGCCCATATGATATGGGCATCATTTTCTATAATATTACATTGTACTTATATCAATTACAAAACGATATTTAACATCTGAAGATAAGACTCTCTCATATGCTTCATCAATTTGATCAGCTGAAATGACTTCAATTTGAGGTTCAATATTGTGTTTTGAACAAAAGTCTAGCATTTCCTGAGTCTCTCTAATACCACCAATAGCTGAACCAGCAAATGATCTACGATGACCAATTAAATTGGCAACACGTAATGATATAGGTTCTGCTGGCGCTCCAACATTAACAATTGTGCCATCTAACGCTAATAATTTAAGATAATCATCTAATTTTAGGTTAGCACTTACTGTATTAATAATTAAGTCAAATGAGCTTGCAAGTTGTTCGAACGTTGCTTCATCACTTGTTGCATAATAATGTGATGCGCCTAATTTCAAACCGTCTTCTTTTTTATTTAATGTTCTTGATAATACCGTTACATCAGCACCCATAGCATGTGCAATTTGAACAGCCATGTGTCCAAGTCCACCCATACCTATTACCGCTACCTTTTTACCTTCATATGCTTTCCAATGATTTAAAGGCGAATAAGTCGTAATACCAGCACAGAGTAAAGGTGCAGCAGCATCTAAACCAATATTGTCAGGAATACGTAGTACAAAGTCTTCATGTACGACGATATGAGTTGAGTATCCACCTTGCGTTGGTTCACCATATCTATCTGTACCTGCATATGTACCGACATTTCCTTTTAAACAGTATTGTTCTTCACCGTTTTGGCAATGTTCACATTCTCCACAAGAATCTACCATGCAACCAACACCGACACGGTCATCTATTTGATATTTACTTACTTCAGAACCGACTTCTTTAACAATACCAGCGATTTCATGACCTGGGACTAATGGATAATGAACAGGTCCCCATTCTCCATGTGCAGTGTGAATATCAGAATGGCAGATTCCTGCGTATTTAATTTCTATCAAAATATCGTGTGTATCAAGGTCACGTCTTTTAATTTCTGTAGCGTAAAAATCAGAATCTGGACTATTTACAGCTCTAGCTTTGGCATTTATCATAAATTAATTCCTCCATTATTTTACAATAGAATATTTTCATTAATATTCTTCATTGCTTATCATAGACCCTGGAGTGGACTCTAGGTCAATAGAAATGACTTTTCGTATTAATTTAATGTATGCACTTAGATAACAAATAATTAAAAGTGCGAGCATTATAAAACAATACTGTTTATTTAGACGATGATTATATTGATATTCATTCTATCGATATGGCAAAATGTATGTATTACCATAAGGGGTGTTATATGAAAATAAATAAAATCATAAATAACAACGTGATTAGTGTCAATCAAAATGACCAAGAACGTGTCGTGATGGGTAAAGGGATTGGGTTTCAAAAGCAAGAAGGTGACATAGTAGAAGAATCAAAGATTGATAAGATTTTTGATTTAAGTAACCAAGAAATATCAGAACGCTTCAAAACGTTATTAATTGAAGTTCCTATTGAGGTAGTTCAAGCAGTTGAGAAAATTATTGAGGTTACTAAGAAGGAATATCATAAAGACTTAAGTGATACGATTTATGTTGCACTTACGGATCATATTAACTTTGCAATTGAGCGCCAACAAACAGGTATGGCAATAAAAAATGGCTTGTTATGGGAAATTAAAAAATTCTATCCGACTGAGTATGAAATTGGGATACGTGCTTTAGGATGGATTGAAGAAAGTGTTGGTATTAAATTACCTGTTGATGAAGCGGCATTTATCGCGATTCATTTGTTAAATGCAGAGCATAATAATCTAGCAGACTACAATCAGGTGACTGAAATGGTACAGAATATTTTAAGTTTAGTAAAATATCATTTTAGGTTAGAGTTTGATGAAGAAAGCCTAACTTATTTCAGGTTTGTGACACACTTAAAGTTTCTTGCGCAACGTATTTATGCTAAGCAGCCACTCAATACAAGTGAAATGGAACTTTATGATATTGTGAAAGAGAAGTATCAAGGTGCATTTAAGTGTGTGAAGAAGATTGAAACTTTTTTACAGAAAAAATATCATTATGAAATGACACATGACGAAGCGTTATATTTAACTATTCATGTGCAAAGATTAATTTCTAGAAATGAAAGCGTTGACAATTTGTGATTATGTGGTAGATTTATGTTAAGAAAACAAAATAAACAATTAATCGTTTAGGATTGTAACTGTTCGGCAGGCGAGACCTAGACCATTAATAGATGATTTTATCTTAGGATAAGTGTGTCTATTTATGGTTTAGGTCTCTTTTTATTGTTCTAAATCACATGGGAGTGAGAAAAATGGGAAATGATCAAAGAATGGCTGATGAAATTTTAAAAAATATCGGGGGTATTGATAATGTAAAAAATTTAACACATTGTATGACACGTTTAAGATTTGTATTAAAAGATGACAGTAAAGCAAATGATGAGAACATAAAAGATATAGATGGAGTAATGGGTTTGCGTAAACAAGGGGGACAATACCAAGTTATCGTCGGTAATAACGTTTCGAAGACGTATGCTGAATTAATGAAATTAGGTGTGAGCGGTGGTGCTAAAAGTAATGAACCAGTTAAAAAGAAAAAATTAACACTCAAACAAATTGGTATTAACATTTTGGATGCCATCATTGGTACGATGTCACCGTTAATTCCAGCCATTATCGGTGGATCAATGATTAAATTATTGGTAATGATTTTGAATATGACGGGGGTATTATCGGAAGAAAGTTCCACATATAATATATTAAATACCATAGGAGATGCGCCGTTCTTCTTCTTACCGATGCTTGTCGCAGTATCGGCAGCTAAGAAATTTAACAGCAATGTGTTCCTAGCTCTAGCAGTCGCAGGAGTCATGGTTCATCCAGTATTTATGGAAATTATGGAAAAGGCATCTGAAGGTCAAGCAGCAACATTTGCATATATTCCAGTTATGTCTGTGAAGTACACGTATACAATTATACCTGCAATTGTCATGACTTGGTTACTAAAATACATTGAAGATTTAGTAGATTATATTACGCCAATTGTTATGAAAAACTTTTTGAAACCGATGTTAATCTTATTAATCGCAGCGCCCATTGCGATTGTTATTGTAGGACCGACTGGTATTTTAATTGGTACAGGATTATCTCAAATTGTATTTTTTGTACATGGTCAATTAGGATTTCTAGCAGTAGCAATTGTTGGTGCGTTATGGCCATTATTAGTTATGACAGGCATGCACCGTGTGTTTACACCAACGATTGTGCAAACTATTGCAGAAACAGGAAAAGAAGGCATGGTGATGCCATCAGAGATTGGTGCAAATTTATCTCTTGGCGGTGTTTCGCTGGCAGTAGCATTGAAAACTAAAAATAGAGAATTACGTCAAACCGCATTGGCAGCAGCATCATCAGCCATTATTGCCGGTATTACTGAACCCGCACTATATGGCGTAGCAATCCGATTAAAGCGTCCAATGATTGCAGCAATGATTACGGGATTTGTTGCGGGAGCGGTTGCGGGGCTTGCAGGGCTTGCAAGTCGATCTATGGCAGCCCCTGGATTGTTTACAAGTGTGCAATTTATAGATCAAGATAATCCCATGAGTATCATATGGATTATAGTCGTTATGGTCTTATCCATTGTGCTGTCGTTTATTTTAACGTTAGTGCTTGGCTTTGAAGATATTCCTGAATCAGAAGATGATGCATTAGATATAGGGACGAGAGGAAATATGATTGTTGAATCTCCAGTTAAAGGTAAAGTGAAACCAATTGAAAGTGTTGAAGATGATGTATTCAGTAGAGAGGTGATTGGAAAGAGTGTTGCGATTGAACCCATCGGTCATAACATTTATGCGCCTGTCACAGGTACAGTGACTTCCGTCTTCCCAACAAAACATGCAGTTGGTATTACAAGTGACGATGGTGTTGAAGTGTTAATTCACGTAGGTATCGATACAGTGAAGTTAGGTGGAGCGCCATTCACTTCTGCAATTGCACAAGGTGATCACGTAAAAAGTGGTGACGTCATTGGTACTTTTGATTTATCCCAAATTATTGAAGCGGGTTATGACCCTACAACAATCGTAGTAATTACAAATACAGATGATTATGACGCTATTACAGCATTCGACAGCACTGATGTTGAGGCGCATACATCAATATTAGGAGTGGTTAAAAAATGACTATAAATTATTTCCCAGAAAATTTTCTTTGGGGTGGCGCTATTGCAGCAAATCAGACTGAAGGTGCGTGGGACATAGATGGTAGAGGATTAAGTAATATAGACTTAATCCCTCATGGCCCTGACCGTCAATCCATTAAATTAGGATATAAAAAAGCTAAGATGAGTGATAACGAATATTATCCGAGTCACACAGGAATAGATTTTTATCATCGTTATAAAGAAGATATTGCTTTACTTGCTGAAATGGGATTGAAAGTGTTTAGAACCTCTATTTCTTGGAGTAGAATTTATCCAAATGGCGATGAAGCTACACCAAACCAAGCAGGTATCGATTATTACACTGATTTATTTAAAACATGTAAAGCCCATAATATGGAGTTACTCGTGACACTTGCGCACTTTGATATTCCAATGGGTATTGTAGAGCAATATAATGGTTGGAAGCACCGAGCAACCATCGATTTATATGTTAAGTTTGCAGAAACGTGTTTTGAATGTTTTGGGGATTATGTTAATTACTGGATTCCATTTAATGAAATTAACGTAGTGTTACATAGTCCATTTTCAGGCGGTGGATTATACTTTGATGATACTGAGAATAGAGAAGAGAAGTTATATCAAGCAGCGCATTATATGTTAGTCGCAAGTGCAAGCGCTGTTGAAAGTTGTCATCGTATTACACCAAAAGCTAAAATTGGGTGTATGATCGCTGGTGGCAGTTTCTATCCTTATAGCTGTAATCCGGAAGATGTTTGGCAGTCTATGAACGATGAGAGAACAAATACATTCTTTGTAGATGTCCAAGCGAAAGGGAAATACCCTTATTATATGGATGCATTCTTTAAATCTAAAGGTATTCATGTTGATATCAGTGAAAATGATAAAGACATATTGAAACAAACTGTAGACTTTGTAGCCTTCAGTTATTATGCATCTAGAACTTCCATTGCTGATATTTCAAGAGTGGAAAAGAATGAAGGAAATATTATTGTATCTGCCAAGAACCCTTACTTGAAAATGAGTGACTGGGGATGGGTCATTGATCCACTTGGTTTAAGAATTACGATGAACCAAATATATGAAAGATTTGAGAAACCACTTTTTGTCGTAGAAAATGGTTTAGGTGCAAAAGATATCATAGAAGCAGATGGAACCATTCAAGATGATTATCGTATTGATTACATGAACCAACATTTTCAAGCGATGTATGATGGCATCCAAGATGGCGTGCCACTATTAGGCTATATTAGTTGGGGCGTTATTGATTTAGTATCCGCATCAACAGGAGAAATGAGTAAGCGCTACGGAATGATTTTTGTAGATAAAGATGATGCTGGTGACGGAACTTTAGCGCGTAAAAAGAAAAAATCCTTCGATTGGTATAAACAAGTCATACAACAAAATGGAGTAGAAATATAAATAGAGAGAATCAAGTGTTTACACTTGATTCTCTCTCTATTTATGAAGCCTTATTGGGTTTGAACTTTTGCCTAGTAATTCTGTAACTTCACTAGAGACATCACTTTAGAGGATTGAGTTCATTAATTACTGATACCATATCTTCATGAAGCACTAAGCTGGCACGACTGTCATAAGGTGTAGCATCTCTATTGATAATAATAAGATTTTGACCTTTGAAATTTGAAATAAGCCCTGCTGCTGGTTGAACTACGAGCGATGACCCTAGGACGACTAATGTATCTGCTTCTTTAATTTTATGTAAGGCATTAAATATAGTGCTTTGATTTAATATTTCTCCATACAGCACAATGTCGGGTCTGATCGCGTTGCCACATGACTCACAAGTACGTAAATCATTGTCAATGACATCACATTTCGAATAATGATTATGGCACTGCACACAATAAAAGTGATTTAAGGTACCATGTAGTTCGTCTACGTTCACACTGCCTGCATCTGTATGTAGACCGTCAATATTTTGGGTAATCACACCTAAGGATTGATGGTTTTTTTCAAGTTGTGCTATCCATTGATGAACAATATTAGGCTGTTTATTAGCAAAAAGTAAGTATTTATGACAAAAATTAATAAATCCTGTTGGGTCACTTTGTAAATAATCTGCACTTAATAAGTATTCCGGTAAGTAGCCATCTTTCGAAACTTTGTCATATAAACCACCTATAGAACGAAAATCAGGAATGCCACTTGCCACAGAAATCCCTGCACCTGTAAAAAATGTAATTTTATCGGAAGTATCAATAATGTCTTTGAACAGTTCAATATTACGATTCATAGCAAACAACTCCACTTAAAGATTAAATTTCAATTTCAAAACTTATTTTAGCAAATATAGAAAAATAAAGAAATGCGATGAACAGAGTAATAAGATGCTAGATACGTATTTAGTCATACAACTAATAAGTAGGGTATATTATTATAAATTAAAAAAAAGGGAGCATTTTATTTAAAATGCTCCCTTAAACTTCTTATATTTATGTTTGTTCTTCAATTTCTTTTATTTTTAGTTCGGGATCTTTTGTAACGCTATCCAGTATATCAATAAATGTATTTAGCATTTGTTCGATTGTTGTTGCATCAAACAATTCACTGGCATATTTTAATGATAATTGATAATCCTCATGACCTTCGATCATCATGTGTAAATCAAATTTAACATTGGTGCCGGAAACTTCTTTTTCTTCAATTTCCCAATCGTCTATTTCCAATATTGTATTATTGATATTTTGAAATGCGAATGTTACATCATGCAATGTAGAGCGTTTTAAACCATGTTTTTCGGTTACTTCATCTTTCAATTTTTCAATAGGATAATCTTGATTGTCTAAAGCTTTTAATGATAAGTCTGTAATTTCTGATAGTAATTGATTGAATGATTTATGACTTTCTGGGTATCCACGCATAGCAATCCTGTTAAAAAAGGCGCCTATGACTTTTTCAGTGTTTTTGTGGGTACGTCCGGAAACAGGACTACCAATGACAATATCTTCTTGATGTGTATATTTACGTAATAAAATAAATAATGAAGTTAATAAAATCGTGTAGTCGGTGCTACCAGTTGTTTGCGCTAAACTTTGCATTGCATCTTTCAGTGCACTCGGCATATTTACAGTAACGGTTTTACCTTCAAAAGTCTGTTGCTTAGGTCTCGGACGGTCTAAAGGTAAGTCTAAAATAGGTAATGTATCTTCAAATTGTGATAACCAGAATGTGCGTTGTTTACTAAAATCAGTATTATTAATCCATTCACTGTAATCTTTATACTGTAATTTGACTTCTCCTAACTTGTGCCCTTGATACAATTGTGAAAATTCTCTAATGACATTGTAGATGGATGCACCATCTGAAATAATGTGATGGATATCAAATAGTAAAATATAACGTTGATCATCACGTTTCACTATCTTAACTTTGAATAAAGGCGCTATTTGTAAGTTAAATGGTTTTACAAAATCTTCTAAAAGTTCGTCAATATCAGCGTTTGGTTCTTTTTCATAGTCTATCTTAATCTGTGTATGTGGTTCGATGACTTGTACAAGAGATCCATCAATTGTTTCAAAGCGTGTTCTTAATGCTTCATGTCGATGAATTAAAGATTGAAAAGCGTATTGTACGCGTTCAATATCTACGTTACCTGTAATATTAAATATGCCCGGCATATTATAGGCTGTCGTTTGTTTACCTGCTATTTCGTTCAATATATAAATATGCTGTTGTATTGGAGAAATAGCATAATATGGCTTATCTGTAGCTTTTGGAATATCTTGAATATGTTTCATGTCGCTGCTATTTTTTATAAATTTAGCCAATTGTTCAATCGTTGGTCTTTCAAAAATAATTTTTACCGGTATACGTATACCGGTCTCATTTTCGATTTCGTTTATGATACCTAATGCTTTAAGCGAATGGCCCCCAATATCAAAGAAATTATCCTCTATACCTACACGTTCAATATTCAAGATGTTTTCAAATACTTGAGTCAGCATGATTTCTGTATTATTTGTGGGCGCGACATAACTTTTACTTTCAATTTTAATATCAGGTAATTGTTGTTTATCTAACTTACCGTTAGCTGTGACTGGTATTTGTTCAATTTGTTCTATATATGTTGGAACCATATAATTTGGTAATTGTTTGCTTAATTCTGTTTTAATAGCATCAAACGCAATTACTTTATCTGATACTAAGTAAGCGCATATCGCTAATTCTTCATCTGCCATTGCTTTGGCAATGACTGCAACATCTATAATATCTTCAATTTGACGCAAGATACTTTCAATTTCACCAAGTTCAATGCGATAGCCACGTATTTTTACTTGATCGTCGATACGTCCTAAATATGCAATATTTCCATCATCTTGCCACTTTGCTAAATCACCCGTACGATATAATTTACCTTCACCGAATGGATTGTCGATGAATTTTTCTTGAGTTAATTCTGGACGATTTAAGTAACCATCAGTTACGCCTACACCACCAATACAAAGTTCTCCAGGCATATTAATGCCCATAAGATTATTGTCTTCGTTCATAATATACGCTTGCGTATTGGCAATAGGCTGACCAATGGGTATAGCCTCATAGGTAACATGGCTTTCACAATCAAAATTGGTAACATCAATCGTAGTTTCAGTGGGCCCATACACATTAATTAATTGTGTATTGTTTGTTTGGCCAATCCATTTGTTAAATTCATTCACTAATTCTGCTGTCACTGCCTCACCGCCAACTAAGACATAGTTTAAACTAGAAAGTAAGTGTGCTTGTTTTGTCGACTTAATGTAAGTGATAAACGGATTAAACATAGAAGGCACAAAGACAGCTAGTGTTACTTTAGAATTTTGAATTAATGAAGTAATGCGTTCTGGGTTACCTTCTTCACCTGAAGGTAATATTGTTGCCTGTGCACCCACCATTGCCCATCCAAATAATTCCCATATAGACGGATCAAAGGTAAAAGGCATTTTAAACAGAATGTTGTCATCACTACTGATATTAAATCGATGAATTCTTCTATTAAGATTATTCATCACGCTTCTGTAAGACATCATGACACCTTTAGGCTTTCCAGTTGTTCCAGAAGTATAAATAACACACATTAAATGAGTTACATCTGTGACATGCGGCAAGTTTTCTACAGGTTCTGTTGATGCGTTAGCATGGTCCTTCAAATCTATAATTGTTTGATTAAATTCAATAGCATTGTCTATAGCGCAATCGGTTAGTAATACTGTCGCTCGACTATCTTCTAGGATATAGTCGATACGGTCATTGGGATAATTTGGATCAATTGGAACGTATGCGGCGCCAGCTTTTAGAATGGCATAAATACCAATAACCATTTCTAAATGACGGTGTGTCATTATGCCTACAAGACGATTAGGTTTAACGCCATTATTACGTAACTGATGCGCTAATTGATTCGCACGAGCATTTAATGCTTGATAGCTTAGACTTTCACCTTCATATGTGATTGCTGTTTTCTCTGGTGTTTTAGCTACTTGATTTTCAAAACGTTCTATAAATGTCGCTGAATTATTAAGTGATAGTTGTGTATCGTTAAAATCATTTAAAACGAGTGACCTTTCTTCTTTTGCAATAATCTCAATTTCACTGATTTTTTGCATTGGGTTTTCTAATATTGCATTTAAAATTTCTATAATATTAGTGTGTAAGCGCATAACTTCTTTTTTACTAACAATATCTATTTGGTAATCATAATCTATATCTAAATTATCTTCGCCATGCCTATTACTTATATTAAGATTTAATGGGACATTAGTAGTTCCGGAGTCTAACCACTCCTCTGAATATCCTCTTTTTATAAAGTCAGCATTATGTTGTGTATTTTGGAATGAAAGGACGAAATCTAGTAAGCCTTTAGCATTGCCACTATCTTCTAATATATAACTATTTGCATACTTTCGGTGTTTTAATACGTTGAAAGTTTCCTTTTTTATTGTTCGTAAAAAAGTATCGATAGATGAGTGTTTATCAATTTCAACGATGATAGGTAACACTCTTGAATAAACGCCCGTTACTTTCTTTTCAAATTGCGTATTCCTATTGTGTAATACTAATCCAATCGAGTTTTTGTTTGATGAAGTTTTTTTATGTTTTAAAATCTGCATAACTGCAGAAAATAAATTACTAATACTTAATGTGTTTCTTTCACAAAAATTTATAATTTTTTGTGTGAAGTCGTCTGATAATTGATAATTTAGTCTATCTCCTTGAGCGCTATGCATCCAGTTATTCTCGAATAACTCATTATCTTCTAAATTTTCTGTTTTTTTGAGCCAAAATTGTTTATCTTTTACGAACCTTCCAGAATTTTTATAATTTATTTCATCTTCAATACAATTTAAATACGTATACTCAAAATTCTCATTTTTGTTCCCGTAAATTAAAGATTCACATAAGGTGTTTCCAGCTATGGTCATACTCCATCCATCTGAAATAATATGATGCTGCAGTAATAATATACCGGTATCTCCTTGGGGAAGTGTTAAAATCACAAATTTAAATAAGTCACTATTCAAATTGAATATATTTGATTTTACCTGTGTATGAATCCATTGATCAAAGCCTTTTTGATTGGCATTAAAATCGATATAATCAAACGTTTTACTTTGAAATGCATCAATATATTGCTTATACTCGGTGTTCACTTTTTTGATTTTAATTCTATAACTATCATGTATTTGTATTAAATGATTTAGAGATTTCTCAATATCTGATGTTTTAACTTTATCTTTGATAGTCACAAGCGCTGCAATATTATTAATACTTGTATTTTCATAATATTCCTCTAACTGAATAATTTCACGTTGTGCTTCAGATAATATATAGTCTTTCATTGAATTTATCCTCCATGTTTTCAATTTATATAATATTTAATTATATAAATTATATATGTTCGAAGTGTTTTGAATAGTGACTTGTGGTTACATGTCACTACACTATGATGTTATAACATAATTAGCAGAGATAGGCACCTATTTGTCTGTTTTTTTATTTACTTAAGTTACTATAAAAATAAAATGACACCTTTGGAAGTGACTATAATTGTGAGTTAACAAAGTAAGTATTACAATTAAAATCTCGTAAAATACATGGATAGTATTAGGTGCATTTTATTAGTGGTAAAAATGATTAGATGTCTGTGAAGCAAATAAATTAAGAAGAAGCTAAGCAAATACTTGCTTAGCTTCGTTAAAACACTACTTGTCTAAAGGCAATACTCAAAATAAAATAGATATGCTTTTTGACCATAGGTATCAATGTTAATTAACATATAAACGATTGGGACATCAATTTAATATTAAAAGTCAAATACCGTAATTTGGTAATAGGCTTTTTATAATGCTAGAGTCAGGATGTTATAGTTCCGGGTAGAACATCACTTTATCGAAGTGTTTCTTTTTATGAACAATTGCATCAAAAGTTTCAGGCCCTTTTTTTAATTCTAATCGGTCTGAAATCATAGGGGCGACTTTGATGTCACCTGTAGACATGTAATGGAGTGTTGCAGACCATTCTTCTCCAGGGAAAGGCGCAGACAGACCATTCCAAGATCCAATCACATTAAGCTCATTTCGTAATATTTTTTCGAAGTGTGTGCGTTCCATTTCGATATCGGAGTAGGGAATACCGAGTAGTAACACTTCTCCACCTTTGGTCGGCAGTGTTAGGACTTGGCCAATTGTAAATGGTGAACCTGCGGACTCCACCGCCACATCTATATTAAATGGAATCCGAGCTATAGCTGCATCTAAATTTTCATTTTTAGAGTTGATGACATAATCAGCGCCAAAGGTTTGGGCAATGTCTAATTTATGGGAGTCAATATCAATAGCAATGATATTCGCAGCACCAAATATTTTAGACCACTGGATGGCTAACAATCCAATACTACCACAACCCATGATAGCTACTGTCGCACCCGGTTTCATACTTGTTCTATAGAAACCATGTGCGACAACTGCAGAAGGTTCCACCATAGCAGCTGTATCAAAGTCTACATTTTCTGGTAATTTTAAAACGTTAGAAGCAGAGAGCTTAACGTATTCTGCAAAACAGCCCGGTTGATAGGAACCTATGACAAATAGCTGTGCACATCTTGAATAATTTCCTTTTTCGCATTGCTCACAAGCATGACAAACAATAGCTGGACATCCAGTGACTGCATCGCCAATTTGGACATGTGTAACTTGACTCCCGATACTTTCGACAATACCTGAAAATTCATGTCCAAATGTCATGCCTGTTTGATAAGGGCCTAATTTTTTATAACGAGAGATATCTGACCCACATATACCTGTGGCTACGACTTTGATAATCACATCGTCTGCTGCCATAATTTGGGGCGAGGAAGTGTCTTCATATCTCAAATCTTCAGTATGATAAAGGTTTAAAGCTTTCAAAGAGATTCACCTCTTTATTTTCTATAATTTAAAGTTCTAGTTTTATTCGGAAACAACTTTTCTTTTTTTAAATAATTTAGCGCCAAAATAGCCTAAAAATACAACTGCATTACAATAAAGTAAATGATCCATATAAAAGTCAGTAATTCCTCTCATTGGCCCAAGCATAAAATCTAACATCATTTCTACCATAATGACTATCTCCTTATCATTTGAATTTTAAAATGAAATGTAATGAACCAGATTAATTAATGGGGCGGAGTAGTACTTTAATGCCTGCACCATCCTTAATATGCTTGTAACCTTCATCCCATTGTGAAATATCAAGTTCATTGGTGATCAGTGCTTCAGCGTCAACATCTCCATTACTTAATAACTGAAGTGATGGTTCCCAATCAGCGGGCTTTTGGCTTCTACTTCCTACTACACGTATTTCTTTTTGCACGATTTTTTCTAAACTGAAAGGAATTTCAGGTTCTTTAAAAATGCCAACTTGCACATATAACCCTTTTTTACGTAAGATATCAAGCCCTTGTTTGGCTGCAGGTACAGCGCCAGAACATTCTAAGACAATATCGGCACCGTTGCCATCAGTAAGCTCATTTACATACGCTTTTAAATCTGTTTTTTGAATATTTACAACATGGTCTAAATTAAGCTCAGTAGCTTTATCTAATCTTGCTTTATCAGCATCTAATCCCGTGATAATTACTTTAGCCCCTTTACTTTTAACGACTTGGGCTACAAGTAATCCGATAGGCCCAGGACCCATAATTACAGCGACATCATCGGGTTTTATTTCTATTTTAGAGACAGCGTGATGCGCACATGCTAAAGGTTCTGTCATTGCTGCTGCCTTATAAGAAACGTTATCGGGTAGATGGTGAACACTCGCTGCACGTGCTACTAAGTATTGCGTAAATCCACCATTTTGCTGAGTGCCTAAGCCTTTTCGATAGTTACATAAATTATAATCTCCACTTTGACAGTACTGGCATTCACCACATATATAATATGTCGTTTCAGATGTAACGCGATCACCAATTTTGAAGTTTGTGACATTTGCCCCTATGTCTACAACTTCTCCTGAAAATTCATGGCCCAGTGTAACAGGAACATTTACTTTATAATGTCCTTCGTAAGTATGAATATCAGTACCACAAATACCGGCATAATGAACTTTGATTTTGACTTCATCTGCAGTAGGAGAGGGGATTTCTCTATCTAATAATGCTAAGTTTCCGAATCCTAATCCAGTTTTTACAAGTGCTTTCATGTAAAGTCAGCTCCTATATATTAATTAAATAAACTAAAGAATTTGAAAATAATATAATTCAAGATGTTACCACCTTGGTCAAGACTTGAAATTTGAGCGGCTCCAGAAGGCATTTTGACTTTCGTACCATCTGCCATACTTGTGAAAATTGGTGCTACATCTGTTGCAATATATAAGGAAATAGCAATCATGATGGTACCGACAATAACAGAGTGTATGATATTACCACGCGCAGCACCAACGATAAACGCTATAATAAATGGAATCGTGGCTAAATCACCAAACGGTAATACTTGGTTACCAGGTAAAATCACTGCTAATAATACAGTAATAGGTACTAAAATTAGTGCAGTAGCGATTACTGCAGGATGTCCTAATGCTACTGCAGCATCTAGACCAATATAAATCTCACGATCTCCAAAGCGTTTGTTTAACCATGTACGGGCAGATTCTGAGACAGGCATAAGTCCTTCCATAAGAATCTTAACCATGCGAGGCATTAATACCATTACTGCAGCCATCGACATACCCAGATTAATAACGTCTCCTACGTTATAGCCTGCTAATATACCAATTGCTAAACCAAGTACTAAGCCAACAAAGATAGACTCTCCAAATGCACCAAAACGTTTTTGAATTGTTTCTGGATCTGCATTCAATTTATTGATGCCAGGAATTTTTTGTAATCCCTGAACTAGAAAGATACCAGGGACATAAGAAATTGTACTACCAGTAGCAATAGAAACACCTGGCAAATCATAGAATTTGCTCATCATTGGTGCAGTCCAATCTGCTACTTTTAAACAGACGATTTGGAATATAACTGCAGCAACTAAAGATTGCCACAGGCTGCCAGATACAGCGTAGACCATCGCACCACAAAACGTATAATGCCAAAAGTTCCATATATCTACGTTCATCGTGCGGGTAGTCTTCGTTAATAGCATAGCAATATTAATAATGATATCTAAGGGGATAATAAAGGCTGCAATGACTGAAGCCCATGCAATAGAAGAAGTTGCTGGCCAACCGACATCAATCACATTTAGACTTACCCCTAAGTTTTTAACCATGGCTTGTGCAGCGGGCCCTAAATTATTTACTAATAAATCAATAACTAAGAAAATACCTACAAATGCGACACCAATCGTCAAACCAGATCTAAAGGCAGAACCTATTTTTTGTCTGAAAAATAATCCAAGTATAAATATGACGATTGGAAGAATAACGGTTGCCCCTAAATCTAGAAATGCTTGTATAAAATCTACAAATCTACCCATCCCTTACACCATCCTCTTTAATATAAAGTGATGTTGGAATAAATAAAGATGCCATTTTCTAATGAATGAACTTCTTTTATGATATTTATCCCAACTGTTGATTTCATTTAAATTAGCTTTTTAATACATCTAGAATTTCTTTTTTAGTATCTTCAACGCCGATGCCTGTTAAGAAATTACGAGCGTTAATGACAGGGAAATCATATTCTTTTTGTGTCATAGCTGTTGTGACTAATAAATCTGCAGTATCTACGTAAGCACTGACTTCCGATATTTTGATTTGCTTTAAATCTACTTTAATATTATGTTCTTTTGCCATTTCTTCGATTGCGCTATTAACTACCGTTGACGTTGCAATACCTGCACCACATGCGACTAATACTTGTTTCATAATAAATTCCTCCTAATTTTGAGCATTCCATCTTTGAATTGCTCATCCTGTTAAATGTTTAGTGAATAAATATTTACGTTTCAGCTAACTCTTGTTCTATAACTTGTGCGATTTCATTGCGTGTTTTGGCATTTACGATTGTTTTGAGTAATTGATCGTTTTGAAAAACGCCCATTAATTTTTGTAATAATGATAATTGCGCATCTTCTTTATCCATCGCAAGCATAAATATCAATTTGACGTCAGTTGTCTCTTTAACTTCTCCCATAATGACGAATGGGACAGTATCTTTAAGTACGGCGACACCTATGGATTTAGCTTCTACATGCTCAATATCTGTGTGTGGAATAGCCACAGAACAATACACAGTGGGTAACCCAGTAGCAAATGACTTTTCTCTTGCGATAACTGCATCTTTATAAGATGCCTTTACATAGCCATTGCTATACATTAATTCAGCTAATTCACTCAATGCTGCATCGCTTGTTCTAGCCTCTAAATTAAGAATGATATTTGAGGCATCTATCTTTAAACCTTGCATATGACATAACCCCTTTGCTTTAATCTATATTTGAGAACGTCTTAATCGTCTCAAAAATTTGTGATTTCGATTCAGATTGTATGATACTTTGAATGCTTTTATGGTCTTGTGCTAAATCTCGTAATTGTAATAGGGGTCTTAAATGTTTGAATTTATCTGTTGCTGCGATAACTACAAAGATATGAACGTCAAACCCAGTACTGAGTGTTAAGGGTTCTTCTAATACCAACATACTCATAGCTGTTCTATTTACATTTTGTTCATTCTCAGCATGAGGTATAGCAATATTTTGGTGAATAACCATATAAGTTTCGTCAAAGGATTTAATCATTGAATCAATGTAGTTAGCATCTATATATTGTTGTGTCAAAAGTGGTTCGGCTGCTAAACGTATTGCTACTTCCATATCTGAAATGCACTGCGCAAACTGGATATGGTGTATTGGCAATAAATCTTGTAAATTCAAATTACCATTTAACGAAATAGATGATGATGTTATTGAAGCATATGCATGAATATCATCAAATTGATTTTTAATTTCTCGTAACAATACTTGTTCGTTATGAATGTGAGCATGCTCACGTATGATAGCTAGCATTTTTTCAGCGTATATGTCTGTTTCGAAAGTATGATTGAGTTGACCCAACACGTGTTGTCGGAGATCTTGTTTTTCTTGTGCGGTTAATATTGCTTTAGTAATATACAGCCTTTTATGTGTCATGACTTGCATGGGCGAGAACACAACATCAAAATCTAGTGTATAGTGATTAAACTCACGTAGTGAAAGTGCATCTAAAAATATAAATTCTGGAAACACATTTCGTAGTTCTTGTAACATTAATTGAGAAATGGAGGTTCCTTGTGTGCATACGACTACTGCTTTTACTTTTTTATCGATATCTTCGTTTTGTCTTCTTAAAGTGCCACCGATAAGTATTGTTAAATAAGCAATTTCATTATCGGGTAAAGGACGTTGAAAGAACTGTTCCATAGGTTTAGAAGATAATTTAACTAAATGAAATAGTTCTTTGTAATCATCTTTCAGAGTATTCTGTAAACTTTCGATATCAGATAAGTCATATTTGATCCTGTAAAAAGCTGGCTTCATATGAAACATTAGTTGATTGATTAAAGTGTGCCGGTCTTCAAATGTAATAAAAGTGAGTTTCTCGAATTGATTAATCATAGCTTCCAACGCTAATTGTAATGATGGTAAATACTTAGCATCATTTAATTCTGACCATTGCACACTTGTAGATAAAAGTTGCAAGGTAATAAATAATTTCTCTTGTCGAGGTATATCAGGATAGTTTGATGTTAAAATTTCAGTCGCTTGATATTCCTCAGTGTCAGATAGATCATCGTAACCAATTGAAAAAGGTGAAATGATTTTGCCATGTTGAATTCTTCTTATAATGAAATACAGTTTATAGCGCAATGTTTCTGTACTTTGATCAATAAACTTATTCTCTAAATATTGTTCAATTTTGTTAATTTGATCATCAATGATATGAAGTTTTTTTTCTTTTAATTTTAAATTTCGCAAAATATCATCTTGAGTGATATTTAAAGTAAAGATTCTATCAATTAAATTGGTTAAAAGTTTTCTGATTTCAAATTCATTACCCTTGAGATAATATCCCTCCTGTCGTGAATATTTCAGGCTAATTTCATAAGGTGTCAGTAATGATTTTAGTTTTTTCAAATCATTTAATATGGTATTCTTACTCACTTTTAAATCTATTGCAAAATGATTTAATGATAACATTTCATCTTCCCTTAACAACATCAGCAAAATGAGGTGCGCGCGTTGGTAAGCAGTATATACCTGCTCATTTTCCTGTTGGAGAGATGTTGTGGATACATTAAGAAAATTTTTAATCATATCATCAACTATGAAGAAACCTTGACTCGTACGTTCGATTGGCGGGCAATTTTGTTCTACTAACCAATCATTAATTTTTTGGATACGATAGCCAAGCTGTCTTCGCGAAATCTTGAACATCGTTTCTAAGTCTTTCCCTTTAACATTGGGGTTTTTAATCATTTCAGTAATGATATTAAAGTTTTCTGTTTGTATATTAACTCCCTCCTTTGTTGTTGAATCTAATTTAGCACAGGTCATCAAAGAGTTGTACAACTGTTAGACACAAATGTTTTTGTATATAATGTACAATGCTGTGATGATGATGAAAGAAACGCTAACCTACGCATTTAGGCTAATACTTGTACAATGACTTTTTATTTAAGCATTCTAGTGATATATGATTGACTATAATTATTTTTAAATTCAAGTTGATAGTATTTAGACATAAAAATATCCCCAAAAGTTAGATTGTTAAGTCCAAATTTGGGGGAACCTCAGAATATGCGTGTGTGTATTAGATATCTTGATTTTAAGATGCAACATTCAAGTGTTTATTTATATTCATAAATATGATACATAATCTTGATAAAAAGTCATAGAATTTCTTAAGTTTATTTAAAAAATCAAAAGACTCAATGGTATGGTAATTAATAATGTGAGCACTACTCTTAAGAACCAAATTACGATTAGCTTCCAAACTGGTATCTTGATTTCTGTAGCTAAGATACACGGGACTAATGCTGAAAAGAAAATGATGGCAGAGACGCTGACAACGCCAACGATGAATTTTGTACTTAGCGCTGCTTTTGCAACGAGTAATGATGGTAAGAACATTTCGATAATTGATATTGCGGATGCCTTGGCAAGTAATGCTTGGTCTGGTGTTGGGAATATATAAATAAATGGATAGAATATATAGCTCATCCAGTCTATTATGGGTGTAAAGTTTGCTAATAGTAACCCCAAGAAACCAATAGATAGAATAGAAGGTAAGATTGCGATAGTCATTTCTAAGCCATCTTTTAAATTTCCCCACACATTTTTAGCTAAAGAAGGTGTAGTGGCATTCTTTTTTAAAGCTTCGGCATATGCTGTTTTTAATCGGCTACCCACAATTTCTACATCGGCTTCACCTTTTTGATTATTATAATAGTCTGTTGACTCATTTACAATGGGCGGCAACCATGCTGTAATAGCAGTTACGACAAATGTAATCACTAACGTACCCCAGAAGTATAAATTCCAATGTGGCATTAAGCCAAGTGTATTTGCAACGATAATCATAAATGTGGCTGAAACCGTAGAGAAACCAGTGGCAATGATAGTAGCCTCTCTTTTGTTATAAAGACCTTCTTTATATACTCTATTTGTAATTAATAGCCCCAAAGAATAACTACCCACAAATGAGGCGACGGCATCTACCGCAGATTTTCCTGGTGTCTTAAATATGGGACGCATTACTGGTTCCATGAATACACCGACAAATTCAAGTAGACCATAGCTAATAAGTAAAGATAGTGCTATGGCACCAACAGGAATAAGTACACTTAATGGCAACATTAATTGATCAAATAGAAACGGACCGTAGTCCTTTTTAAATAACAGTGTAGGACCTATTTTAAAGACATACATGATACCAATCACTGCACCAAGTACTTTAAATACAATGATGACAAAATCAGCAATTGACTTTTTATAACTTTGTCTTATCAAAGGTAAAATAGCACCTGCTAAAATCATAGCTAGCGCGATATATTGCATGAATCCACCGAATAGAGCGCGAATGGCTAGGTGAACGTGATCTACTATAATAGAACTTGTGCCATTAATTTGAATTGGTACGAAAAAGCATAAAATACCGATAAAACTAAAAACAAAAAATCTCCATTTAATATTGCGATGTTGTGATTGAACATACCCCTTATTCATAATATCACCCTAAATTTTTGAATTAAGAAATCTTATTTTAGCGTCTTCAAAGCATGTTTGTATCATCCCTTATACAAAAACATGTAAGACTTTGCCTTCATAAATGAATTTTTCAGATAACTTATTATTATTTATTGTATAGGGGTAAAATGTAAACAACCAATATAAAAAAGTTAATTATTTATAGTTTTAAACTATAAGGGTGAAAATTTTTATGGGATGTCCATTTATTTTTAGCTAAATTAGTGATCATATGTAAATAAAAACCCAACGGTGAATATGTTCACCGTTGGGTTTGTTGATTTTATATCTTAAAATTTATCTTTTAAATCTTTCGCTTTATCTTGCGCTTGATCTTTTAGCTCATCTTTTTTTTCATCGTCATTTTTAATTTCGTTGGCTTTATCTTCTGCTTGATCTTTGAATTCATCAAATTTACTCATAATAAATGCCTCCTTTTAAAAGTTATATTAATGTCATTCCACTGATAGCAAAAGTTAAACATATTTTATTTACTGAGTAATATTAAAGGAGAGTAACGAATTCAATTTCCATATGTTTTTCTTTTATTTTTGTCTCTAAATATTAATGATATGTAATGAATTTTACATTTGGGTGTGTTCGCACTTTGTTTCAAAAATTCAAAAATTAGTTTTATTTTTAATTTATATAATAAATTGACTAAATTTTAACACAGTGATAACATAATCCTTACTAAAACAATCGGAGTAAATTGATGTTGGAGGGATTAGGTTGAAGCGAATGACATTAGGCTATTTTTTAACTGGTTATGGGCATCATATAGCAAGTTATAGACATCCAAATACACAAAAAAATGGAGGAATGAATTTCAAAGAAATTATCGAACAAGCAAAAATTGCGGAAAAAGCTAAATTTGATTTTTTATTTATTTCAGATAATTTGTATCTTGATAAAAAAACACATCCAGATGCAGTAACACGTTTTGAACCGTTTACTTTAATGCCAATTATTGCTATGGAAACACAACATTTAGGATTGGTGGTTACAGCATCTACTTCCTTTTCAGAACCGTTTCATCTAGCTAGAAGTTTGTCCTCATTAGATCATTTGAGTAATGGAAGGGCAGGATGGAATATTGTTACATCTGGTGTTAGTGATGCTGCTAAAAACTTTAGCAAAACAACTACTATGGAACATGATTTAAGGTATCATCAAGCAGATGAATTTCTAGATGTAACAGTGAAATTGTGGGATTCTTGGAAAAATATAAGCCAATCAAACGCAGAATTCATTAACACTCAAAGGCCTGAACCAATTAACTATGTAGGCCAATTTTATAGTGTTAAAGGACCTCTAAATATAGAGCAATCACCACAAATACGACCGTTACTTGTTCAAGCGGGTTCTTCTAAAAAAGGAATCGAATTTGCTTCAAAACATGCAGAAGTTGTTTTTACTGCTCAAAACGATATTGATGATGCAGTTACATTTGCAAAAGATTTAAAAAAACAAGTGAAACAAAAAAGAGCTTCGCAACAAGACGTTTTAATCATGCCAGGTATTTTTCCAGTGATTGGGGAAACTCGAGCAAAGGCAAATGCTAATTATCAAGAATTACAAGATTTGATAGTACCAGAAATAGGGTTAGAATTATTATCTCACTATTTAGGGGATATTGATTTGAGTCACTATGATTTAACTACACCCTTTGACAATATAGTGCTCGAAGGCAGTAATAGTATACAAAGCCGAGTAGATCTTATTAAAGAAACAGCACAAAAGCATCACTTAACTTTAGAAGATGTAATGAAATATGTTGCTGGTGGAAGAGGGCACCATATAGTCATTGGAACAGCTCAAGATGTAGCAGATAGAATGGAGGAATGGTTTATAAAAGGTGCTGCAGATGGATTTAATATTATGCCACCGTTAAACCCAACGCAATTCGAATTGTTTGTTAAAGAAGTCATTCCGATTTTGCAGGATAAAGGATTGGTTCAAAACAAATATAACAATGGAACATTACGTGAAAAATTAGGCTTAATATAGCGCATAGCGCGATAAATCAATGTTCATTATTTATAGTTCATTTGCATAAGGGGATTTCATATAATAATTTGTCAGAATTTTCTTTCATTTTTTCGAGCGATAGATTTAATTAAATATAGCAATATCATCTTAATAATTTCAAAAGGGGTTGGAAATTATAATGTATATAGCGTTCACGTTAATATCATGTGCATTTTTTATGGGTTTAGTAGCTTGGTATTCTTATTATAAAACTAAAAATACAATAAGTAGTTCAGGTGGATTTTTTTTAGGAGGAAGAGGGTTAACCGGTAGTTTTATTGCGGGAGCTCTAATTTTAACTAATTTATCTGCTGAACAATTAATTGGTTTAAATGGTCAAGGTTATAAGAATAATCTATCGAGTATGGGGTGGGAAGTAACTGCTGGTATTTCTATTATTATTCTAGCAACTATTTTACTTCCTAAATATTTGGGTGGTGCATTTACAACACTTCCAGAATTTATTAATCATCGTTTTGATCAGCAGACACGATTTTTAGTCGTTTTATTATTCATGGTAGGTTATGGACTAATAACGATACCTTCTGTACTCTATTCAGGCTCTATAGCTGTGTTACAAATATTTGATATACCTAAAATGTTTGGAATAACGTTTGAACAATCTATATGGATTATCGTTTGGGTTATTGGAATAGTTGGAACTTTGTATGCAATTTTAGGTGGTTTGAAAGCTATCGCAATATCAGACACTTTAAATGGTATTGGTTTACTAATAGTTGGTATTTTAGTACCCATACTTGGATTTATTACGCTTGGTCATGGGAGTTTGCTTGAAGGTATGAAGACAATTGCGACAGTACACCCAGAAAAACTGAATGCCATCGGTTCTAGTAAAGATGATGTGCCATTTGGAACAATTTTTACTGGTATTATATTTGCAAATTTGTTTTATTGGGGAACAAATCAATATGTTATACAAAGAACGTTAGGTGCTAAAAGTTTGGCTGAAGGTCAAAAAGGAGCGTTATTTACAGGTTTTCTTAAAGTACTCGTACCGTTTTTAATGATGATTCCTGGCGTCATTGCATTTCATTTATATGGCGCAGGGTTGAAAAATATGGATTTAGCCTATCCTACATTAATCAAAGATATTTTCCCTACATTCTTAAACGGTTTTTTTCTTGCAGTATTATTAGGAGCAGTGTTTTCTAGTTTTAATGCATTGTTAAATAGTGCTTCAACGTTGTTTGTATATGATATTTATAAAGTTATGATAAATAAAAATGCAAGCGATAGACAAATGATACATGTAAGCCAATGGTTTGGAGTTATTTTAGCTTTAGTGACATTTTTTATTTCACCAATGTTAATCAATGCACCTAAAGGTTTATGGACTATTATCCGTGAATTTACGGGATTTTTTAATATACCTATTATAGCAATTGTATTAATTGGTATTTTTTCAAAAAAAGTTCCTGCAATAGCTCCCAAAATCATCATTATTTCACATGTAGTTGTGTATTATTTAATGATTTGGGGATTGCCGATGTTGTTTCATATTGAATTTTCTATAAATTTTATTTACATTCAAGGATTAATGTTTGTAGTAGAAATTTTAGTGATGCTGATAATTGGATGGATAAATCCATTAAAGAGTCCATTTACTTTTAAATCCAATCCTAAAGTCGATATGACGCCTTGGAAATATACTCTGCCTGTCACAGTGATTTTACTCGGCACAATAGTATTCACATACATTTTATTTTCTCCAATTGGCCTAGCTTCACAACATAATATTGTATCTTTCTGGTTCTGGCCAGTAACTTTCTTGTTAATTGTGATAGTCACAATCTGTTATTATTTTGCTTTAAAACATTGGAGTGAAAAATATAATTTACTTATAAAACAGCAGTATAAAAGAAGTATTAATGAAGAAATATATACTAATGAAAAGATAGAAAAACAGCTTGTTTAAATATATTTGATAATCTACTCACTTCCTACAATAATAAGTGAGTGGATTTTTTATGATATTACAAATGAATATCTAAATGTTTATTATAGTTATTAAGTTGGATAGATTTCATAAAGTAACACCGCTTTATATTTTAGTAATATATGATAATATGATTATTATGGAAAAAAAGAAAATAACTCGACGTTTAATTATTGATACAGCACATACATTGATTCAGGAAACGCAAAAATCCGAAATTTCTCTCTCAAAAATTGCTACATCATTGCATATTACACACGCAGCAATATATAAACATTTTGAAAATAAAAAGGACTTATGGATTGCTGTTTGTGCGGACTGGTTTGAAACATATATTATTAATCATATTGATATCAATGATGATGATTATGAAGATAAACAGCAATGGTTACATGATTATCTTTGGGCATTCGTTAATGCTAAAAAGGCGGCATATCAAACAAATCGTTTAATGTTTGATTTAAACACTCGGTATGTTGAAAAAGATCCTTTTATATTACAAGAAATTTTAAAACCGTGTTTTATACGTATACAACAAAAAATGGGTTATGATGACAGTAATTTATATAAACCAGAAGTGATTCTTTCGGCCTTTTCGACATTTACTCTGCCTATGTTTAAAGACACTTGGAACCAGCCAGACTATGACTTGAGATTTGAGATGACTTGGGATTTAATCAAATTCAATGTATAGCATAAGCGATGATTTATCATCGCTTATTTTTATTGTAATGTTTACAATTTTAACACCATGTAATGATGAATTACGAGAAGCGTAGGTATCAATATAGCCAAGCTAAAGGTTTGAATCCCGTTAGCTTGGCTTTTAATTTGAAAGGATAATAAAGGCGAAAATACTGATTTGATACAAAGTCAGCCTTCGGGTTGTCTGACGTTATTGTTCGCGTAGTCTAATAACGAGTAGGAATTACAGCCCAAAACGTTTTTCATTTTTGAATGATATTAACTATGACGTTTTAACATAAATTCAAATAACTCTATTTTTGAGAGCTAGTTACTTAAATAGTTGAATATAGGTTTTGGTCGATCTAAGTATAAATCGGTAATGATGTGTTGTCCATCTACGATTTTATGAACGGGAAAGTCTGCTAATGGTGCCATAACGTGTTCAAATAATTGGAGTCTTGCGGGTGAACGGTAGGCTTCTTTGATTTCTAGATTTGTGATTTGACTACGTGTTAGTTCACTTTTTTCGAGATTTCCATCATAATCGCGTACTTGTTTTAACATAAATTGAGGTTTAGATATAATATGTTGAGCCTCTTGTTTGTCTATGGGGAAGTATTTATAACCCATGGTCATCTGAGCCACACGTAATGATCCATAATCTAGAGTACCAACAACGACATCGTTATCGGTGTATAGGTTAGGTTGACCGGCTTTTTTAGGATAGGCAGCAATTTCACGACCTGAAGTAATGGCTGCTTGGTTATTGACGTACATACTTAAATAGAATTCTCCCTCTTCACCATTATATTCAACTGGGATGACTTGACCTGCCTCAAGATAAGCCCCTAGTCCTGTGCTATCAGGCATATTAATTACTTCAAATTTAATTAAATTACTTATTACTTTTAACGGTTCAGGAACAACTGCCTTTAAAGCATCTATGTCAGTTTCATATAACACTTGTACAAATTCTCTGTTTTTAAAAAAAGGATTGATTGGTGGAAATGCTGGTGCATTTATTGGTGTAGTAATGATATTATTTACATCTTCTTTTCTCAAAGTGATTCACCTCTATACATTTTGTAATAAACTCTTTAAAGATTTTTCAAATTCGGGAAGTTGATTGGTTTGAGATGCTGTGGTTACAATATCAACGATTTTCTGATTAAAAGGTGTAGGTATTTTTACTTTTTCCCCAATTTCTACAATTAATCCATTGATATTATTAATTTCAGTCTGTCGCTGTTTTCTTAAATCTTGTAACATACTTGCTTCTAAATTTTTACTAGGTTGCATGAAGGAATTTAGCTTTTCAGGGGCATTATGATTTTCGAAATTATCTATGGGATGGTTAGCCATATGTGCAAATTTTATATGATTGGCATGTCCTACTTTAATGCCCTCATCTAGAATAATCATTGCAATTTTAAATGCTAAAGGGTGTTTTAATACATCTCCATATGTGCAATTTAAAGCAGCGGAGAGACCGCTGAAAGCACTATTTATCAATAATTTAGACCATTTCGTTCCCAGTAAATTGTCGGATAAATGTGTGTTTCCGATACTATCTAATATAGTTTTTATTGTTTTTAGCCTAAGCGTTATTTCACCATTCAACTCACCAATTTGTAGGGCGTAATTTTTAAAGGCTGTGAAGTCAGTTGTTAACGCTGACACACCAGGACTTTTGAAAGTGGCGCCAAATTCAACTGCTCCTGCAATGATATTTTTTTTAGGTATATGCTGCTGAATCAATTCTTCAGGTACACCATTTTGTAACGATAATAGGACACCGTCTGTTTTTAATATATTTTTTATCATTGGTAATACAGTTGAATTATAAGTTTGTTTTGTTAATAAAAGAATTAAATCATAGGTCTTCGTAATTTCTTCTGGTTTTAACGCGTGAACGTTTATGTGGAAATCTGTTGTGCCTTCTACAGTTGCACCTTCTTTATTTAGTGTGTCGATATGTGCATCATATGTATCAATAAGATCTACGCTATGTTCCGTTGTTGATAAATAAGCACCTATTATTGTGCCTAATGAACCACATCCATAAACTGCTATATTCATTAAATATCACCTCGATGACTACTATATAATCAACGATACATATATACTAATATATATTATTGATAGTTATATAAATAGAAACTTATATAAAGGTAGGGGATTTTTTGGAATTATTGCATTTAAAGTACTTTAAATATGTAGCGGAACATTTGAATTATACTAAAGCTGCCCACGAACTTAATATTAGTCAGCCTGCATTGAGTATGATGATAAAAAAATTAGAGCAAGAATTGAATACTAAATTATTCTATAAAAAAGGAAGAAATATATTTTTAACTGACAATGGATACATTTTATTAAAATCAGTAGATAATATTATGTATGAATTAAGCAAAGCAGGGGATTTAATTTATAAAAATGAGCACAGTAAACAGAATACGATAAATTTTGCATCTTCGCATAGTAGATTGATTTCTTATATATTTGATGATTATATAGTCCGTAATCCACAATATATGTTTAATTGTGGAATTGAAACGATGGGACAAATAATTGAAAAGTTACTAAACTATAATATTCAATTTGCACTGAGTATGATGCGAATCCAACATCCAGATATTGAATGTAGAGCTATTATCGATGAAGATATTGTCATTACTTATCCTAAGCAGTTTGATAGTGAACAAACAATTGATTTTTTATATAATGATAATGTATATAAAACATTTGTCTTTCCTTCTCATAATGAGGATTATAATAATTTAGCGAAAAATAAGGTTCTGGAAATGAATCTTACAATTAATAATGTCAATTATATAGATGATGCATTTATCACTTCTATAGCAAAACAAAGACAATACTTTGCATTTATGCCAGTTAGTATGTGTAAAAAACTTAACTTACCATATATTAATGATGATGAATTAATTATCCAGACTTCAATCTACTTATCTTCGATAAAAAACGTAGAGTTAGGTAAGGCAAATTTTGATATGTATCAATTTATTGAAACTTATTTTAAACAAAACCAAGCATTTTATCTTGCTGATTGATGGATTGAGTATACATAATTTTAGGTATGTAATTGTATTTTAATTTTTATATAATATATAAGAACAAGGTGAATTTTATGAAATATTTAAAAATAATTGGAATGTTTATGCTATCTTTAGTGATTATGGGAATTGCGCAGGGCATAGCTCAGCTATTTGATAGTCTAATTCCTTTTTTGAGAGGTACTATCTTTTTTGCCTTTATGTACGTTATCTTCGCATACGTTGCAGTGAAGTTTGTTGTAACTAGAGTATTAAGCGGTGTGTTAGAATCATATCGTATTACTTTACCTCGTTTTAATAAAATATATGTGATATTAGGATTCATGTTACCAATTGTGGTCTATAGTACTTATGTCATTTTTGTACCAGGAGAATTTTTAATACAAAGATTGGAGTTTTCACAGGATTATTTAAGGAATATCTTTTGGGCTATATTTGTGAACGGTTTTGCGGCAGCAATCGTTGAGGAAATGGTGTGTAGGGGGTTACTTATGGGATATGTTGAAAAGAAAACTAACATATACATAGCTGTGGTTTCTTCTGCACTATTTTTTGCTCTTATTCATCTACTTAATGGTGGATTAAATACAATTAGTTTTTGTATGCTATTGATAAGTGGTACGTTAGTAGGTCTAATGTTTGGCATGGCGACATATATATTTAACACTATTTGGGCGAGTATTACTTTGCATTTCCTGTGGAACATAAGTCAGCTTCTATTCATTAGTGGGAAGGCAAGTAACGACCAACCCTTCCAGTATATTTTACATAATCAAAGTATCCTATTAACAGGTGGAGAATTTGGCATAGAGTCTTCTATTATATCAACCGTTGGATACAGTATGGTTATTTTAATATTACTGATTATACATAGAAGAAAAGCTATTTAATAAATCAAAATTCTAAAATAATAAAAAGTGAAGCGACTTTATAGCCACTTCACTTTTTATTTATTATTATTTTTTGTTCTTAGCATTTTGATTGGCTTGTTTCAAATCTATTGTTGCAACTAAAGGATCATGGTCACTTGCACGACCGGACATATCAGTAAAATCACTGTTTACATGCACGGCGTCTAATTTTGTAAATTCAGCTAGATTATTTGATACGAGTACATGATCTAGTGTTTGAGCATTACCTTGATAGTTGTATGAATAACGCGATTTTAGGGGCACACTGTTAATCATATTTGTCATATTATAACTTTCTAATGTTTTCAGTGGTTTTGACCAAGGGAAATCGTTATAGTCACCTACAGATATGATATTCGCATCAGGGTTGTCTTTATGAACTTGCTCGATGAAATGGCCCACTGCTTTAGCAATTTCAACACGTTGGTTCTCACTTTTTAACACTGGTGGTTGTTGACTACCGAACATCGGCGTATCGCCATTTTTAGAATTCCAATGATTAGCTAACATAATAACTTGTTCTCCATGAAATTTAAATTGAGCTGCTAAAGGTTTTCTAGAATCATCAAAAGCAGGGTTGTTCGGATCGATACGTCCAGGATTTAATGTCAAGTTGCCATCTTCATAAGATACAGCAGTATCGGCATCTCCAGATTTAATAGATTTATCAAATTGGACTCGCTTCGGATTGTATAGATAACCAACACGAATATTTGCGTTGGGCTGCCCACCATCTTCATTCATGTCAGGGTCGATATTGGCGTATTTATACTTTGGACCACCAGATTCTTCAATTTTATGAATTAAACGTTCATAAGATTCATTCGCTTTAGGGCCACCTTCTTTAGGGCCGTCGTTATCTTGTACTTCTGTAACGCCAATAATATCAGGATTCTTCATATTTTCTGTAATACCTTTTGCTATTTTTTGTGCTTTATCGTCTGTGGTAGAAGTAGCATTATTTGAGAAATTTTCTAGATTATATGAAGCGACATTGAGTTTTTGTTGGCTTGGCTCTAGAGAAGTTGCTTTTGGTTTAGTATCACCTTTAATATGAGCTTTCTTTATTGCATCAAAATCCACATTCAATTTATAGTTTTGATATCCATAATTTACATAACCAATGATTGGGCCTTTAAATTTATCACCAGTAGCTACATCAAAATCACGTGCTGCTTTATTGTCATATATTTTGAGTGGGATACGTTCGCCATGTTGATTGTTCTCTTTTAATCGGATACCGCCATTATTTGTTTCATGCGGTTGGTCATCGCTCACAGTAAAGACTTCCCCGTGTTCCTGAGGTGCAACACTTCTGACATCACCAATTTGGACACGCATACCTTCTAAAGATTCCCAAAAGTCAATGGCGTAGTGATTACGGTCAAATGTTTGGAATTGATCATTTGCTGAAATTTTATTTGGTACTTTATCAATGACATAAGGTTTTGGCAGCTTTTGGTTGTGGGATTCAATTGAAATATTACCGCCTTTATCATCGCGTGCGTTGATTTGAGTTACAGGTAAGTCAGTCTTACTTTTGTCGCTATAACCATCGATATGATATTCATCTACGGTGCCAGTAACTTTTATAGCATCACCAACTTTAGCATTATAGTCTTGGTTCCCCATATAGACAATTAGCCCTTCTGAGGTATTCAGATTATCATCCTTTTTACTATCAGGTGTTTGGATATGTAAATAATTAGCTCCATTTAATTTATATTTATAAGTCACTATTCCCTCTATATTATTGACCTTCTTATTGTCGTAAGGTGATTGATATCCTTCTCCTTGAATATCATGAATAGATACATTTTTCATTCCGGCTTCCTTTGTCGTAGTCGAACTATGATTAGCTTTTGCGTGCATTGTATTCGGTACCAATAACATCAAAGCTATAGATGCAATAATCGAGCATGTAAGTTTTTTCAAAATAACTCCCCCTTAAAATTTAAACTTTAATATATTGTACCAAAGGTAATTAGATGGGAATATTAAGATAAGGTAAATTTATATGAAATTTAAAACAATGTTATGACGATAATAGAAAATAAAGGTTATTATGGTCTTTAGTTTATTATAATTAAATTTTATGGTTGATAGATATATAATTAGAATAAGTTATTAAGATGAAAAAATACTTCCTTTCAGGGTCTACTGATGGAGGTGATTCTTTAGTACATCATAATATTTCCTCGGAAATATTAAACGATGTTTTAATCAATGCATAGGCTGAATTAAGCACAATATGAAGGTGCACTTTTATGAATTATAAATAAAACATCTAGTCTTTTATTATAAAAAGAAAAAACACCTCCTCGTTGAATACATGTTTCCAAGTGAGCCACGAAATCAGTGGGATATAAGATGGAAAATATTCAAAAAGGAAGGTGTTTTTAGTTTTTACTTATTGATATTCTACCCATTGGGAACCTTGATCTGCTGAGGCCACGCAATTTTCAATCCAACATACGCCTTCAATACCCGAATTAATATCAGGATAGATGAGTTGAGACAGTGTTTCTTCATCACCGCGGTTTTTAGCATCAATTGCTAATGCTATGTTTAAGTAAATGTTGCCCCACGCTTCTGTTAATCCTTCTTGATGGAGGATGCCGAGACGTTCATTTTGTTTAGCTAAGTCATCTAAATATTCTGCTCCTCTATATAAAGTTTGATTCGGCGCGCCTTGCGGTTGGTAAAGGAGTTCATTCGGTGCGCTATCCCACCATTCTAAACTGCCAGTTGATCCTACAATACGGATGCGTTGACCATCCATTTGACCTGAATCTACAGCTGATGTCCACATGCGTCCAACTGCGCCATTATCATAATGCATCAATACATATGCGTTGTCTTCAAGAGGGTAACGTGAACCCACAAAACTTTGTCTATCACACAATAATTTCTTGATTGATAAATGAGGGAGTACAAGTTTTGAAATATAATACGTATGAATAGATAAGTCACCAATGACGAATGTAGGACCAGCTATTTTAGGATCGACACGCCATTTTTGTGCAGCGTTGTCTTTATCTCCTTGTGAATTACCTGCGTATCCATGCGTATATTGCATTTCAACTAAATGGATGTCGCCGATTTTATTTTGTTCAATCATAGATCTCATTTGTAAAATGATTGAATTTCCGGAATAACCGTAAGTGACACCTACAATAAGGCCTTGTTGTTCAGCAAATGCTTTTATCTCTTCAGCTTCTTTAGTTGTGAAAACTAAAGGCTTTTCACAAATTACATGTAGACCAGCTTCTAGTGCTGCCATCGTAATTTCATAATGAGTGCCATTTGGTGTGGCAATAGATACAACTTCTACACCGTCCGTGCGTTTAGCTTCTTCTTCAATTAGCGTTTGATAATCATCATAACAGCGATTTTTATCTACACCCAAATTAACACCGAAGGACTTGCCACGTTCACTATCAATATCGAATGCACCAGCAACTAATTCATAAGTTCTATCACGTAAAGCGCCACTGCGGTGTTTATATCCTACTTGACTTGTTCTACCGCCACCAATCATACCCCAACGCAAAGATCTTTCCATTTTCTTTTCACCATTATTCATATAAAAAACTCCCTTCATTTAATAGCATAATTTTATTACACAATGACTTGTTGCAAAGCTTCTATAGACACGTCAACACCGTCTTCAGCAGACATTGTAAAGTCTTCCATCTCTAGAGATACATAACCATCGTAACCGACCATCCTAACAACAGAGAAGAAAGTCTTCCACCACTGTAAATCATGCCCATGGCCTACAGCGACATAATTCCATGCTCTATTTTTAGTATCTTTGATATCTTTTGTTTCTAGCACAGTATTTAAACCAACGGGTCCAGCTTCAATTCTCAAATCTTTACCATGCATGTGGTGTATGGCGTCTTCAAGCTTTCGCGCACATTGAATGGGGTCACCACCCATCCAAAATAAATGGCTTGGATCTAGGTTCATGCCAATCATAGGATCAACAGCCTGTCTTAATTTAAATAAAGTTTCTGGATTATAGACGAGCTGTGTCCCGTGGTTTTCTAGCGCTATTTTTTCAATGCCATATTGCTTGGCAATAGGTACGAGCTGTTTCCAATAAGGAATAGCTACTTCATACCATTGGTAATCCAGTGACACTTTTAACTCTGGCGGCCAACTTACAGTGGTTGTAATCCAATTCGGTGTTTCATCATTTGGTGAAGCGGGAGGCAATCCACTCATCATAACAATCGTCTTTACGTCGAGAAGTTTCGCTAATTTAAATGTGTTTAATGTAACTTCTCGATGTTGCTTACCAGTTTCTCTTGGATCCAAAGGGTTACCTGAGCAGTTTAAAGCAACGATTTTCACGCCATACTTAGCAAGTAGTGATTGTAAGTCAGCACGTGCTGTATCATTGGATAGAAGTTCGTTAAGATTTAAGTGAGGCGCAGGGGACCAACCTCCTGTCGCCAGTTCTATATGATAGACACCTTGTTGTGTAATCTTTTTTAATACTGCTTCAAGTGACATATGAGGAAGACTATCTGTGTAATATGCAAGTTTCATTATTCATACCTCCGCTTATCATTTATATTGTTTAACGATGTTTTGCGTATTTTGTTTTTTTGTTTTCATTTGTGATTTGAAATAATCTTCAATATCTTCAAGTGATTTGCCTTTTGTTTCAGGTAAGAACTTTTTAACGAAAATAATTGAAATGACATTAAGCACTGCAAATATGATGAATGTGTTAGATAAACCGATATTGCCTAGAAGGATAGGGAATATTAAGCTAACTAAAAAATTAGCAATCCATAAGAAAAATACACTAGCCCCCATGCCAAAACCTCTAACCTTTAACGGGAATATTTCAGATAGCATCAACCACGTTACCGGAGCGATAGCGCCTTGCATAAACCCTAAAAAGGTCACGGTTAAAGCAAGTACAATATATGGAAATATGGGGCTATCCCCTAATATAATTGGGAAAATACCTAGCAAAGTGAGTGTAGAAATAACCCCTAATTGACCAACCATTAACATAGGTTTCCGTCCAACTTTACCTAATAACCAAATGCCTACAAATACAGCTAATACTGACACAATGCCGTTAGCTATGTTACCAATGAGTGCTGCTTTGGTAGCAAGCCCTGCATCTCTTAATATCTCCGTCCCATAATACATAATTGAATTAACACCAGTAACTTGTTGAACGACGCCAATTCCAATACCAATATAAAGGATACGTCGAACCCATGGTTGTTTAAATGAGATTCTAGATTCTAATTTTAAACGTTGTTCATTATCAATATGTGTCTTAATTTCACGTACTTCAGTTTCTGCGGTTTTTTCATCTCTTAATGATCGTAAAATGTTGTAAGCTGGCCAGTATTTATGTTTACTTGCGTACCACCTAGGACTTTCTGGCACAGTGAGCATGCCAAACCATAGGAAGATTGCAGGCACAGTTGCGACTAATAACATAACACGCCAAATACCTTCATTATCGACGACATTACCTAAAACAGCATTGACTATATAAGCGGTGAGCTGACCAGTAACAATCATGAGTTCGTTTTGTGTAACCATTCGGCCACGCTGTTCTTTAGAAGCCATTTCAGATAAGAATGTAGGGACGATTACTGAAGCACCACCAACAGCTAAACCTAAAATGATTCGAAATAAGACCATCGAAAAGACGTTAGGTGATAATCCACAGCCAATTGTTGCGAAGAAGAAAATGATGGCTAAACACATAATCATTTTCTTCCTGCCAAATGTATCTGAAAGTGTACCTCCTGATATTGCACCAAAAGCTGCACCGAAGATGAGCGAACTCGATACTAAGCCTTCTGTGGCTGGTGTTAAATCCAGTTGACTTGAAAGTGACATATACGGTAGTGCACCATTAATAACCCCTGTATCAAACCCAAAAAGTAAACCACCTAATGTAGAAATAATTGTAATTTTGAGCATCTTTCTGTTTTTTATATCATTTGATGAGTGTTTTATGATTAAAACCTCCGTTCTTTATAAGAAAAACCAATAAATTACTAAAATATAATCAACAGTTGTTATTAAAAACACTATAATTGTAAACCTTTCCTAGTCAAATATTTTTTGGCTTATAATGGTTTTAATATTTAGTGAAAATGCTAGAGTGTTCGTAAATAGTGGGATTGAGAGGATTAATAAAAATTTATTTAAAAAGTAATATTACAAGTTTGAGTTGCGAGATAATTCGAAAAAATGTACAAAAATATAGTTATATAAAATGTTTCACGAAAAACAATTTTTAATCAAAGAAGTTTAATTATTTGAATGTGTAAGAGGGGATAGGTTGCTTGTTATAACATAAAGTGTAGAAAATTTAAGAAATGCATTAGTAAAATAAAAAACACGCAATAATGTAAATAGGTCTCGTGTGATGTCGATATAACACGGGGCACTAAATCAAAAATGCGTGTTCGTTATAAACTAATTTTGATAAATATACTTTTTATTCAGAAGGCTTTATTTTTTGACCTTCTTGAAGATTGGATTTAGGATGCTTAATTAGTTTTTCTCCAACTTTCAAGCCTTGTTTAACGATAACTTTATCATCTGTATGACCAGTTATGATAGCACGTTTGTGAACTCTGTTGTGCTCGTCGACTACAAATACGTTGTTATCTTTGGTTAGGACAGTTGTTGGCAATTGAATTGTATTTACATGAATATTCATGTCTACAGTAAAGCCATCTTTAATAGGTGTATTTAAATTGCCAACTGTTACCGCATATTTAGAAGGCTTACTTACATCTTGAATGGGTGTTGATTTATCTTTAGAAGCATGATCGACACTTTTTTGTGATTCTGTCGACAAATCTGCAATTTGTATCACTTTACCTTGTAGTTTTTTATCCCCTTTATTGACCGAAATATTTACTTTATCGCCTTCTTTTACTTTATCTATATCATATTCTGAAATAGTCGTTTTAATTTGAGGTTGATTAGAGATAAGTTGGAGAATATTTCCATTTTTATCAATATCTTTATTAATATAATTTACTTTACCATCAAATGTGGCGTAGATATCTTTACTTGATTTGTTGTCATGTAACGTTAAGTTTTGTTGAGCTTGACTTAATTTATCCTGATCTTTACTCAATCGTTGTTGATACGTTTGATTATTAGGATGTTTATTAATTAAATCATAATCTCTCTCAATATAGTTTTGCATTTTTTTAACATCTTCAACTAACTTCGGTCGAATACTATGATTAGTATCGTAATACACAAGCGGTGTTCCTTTGCGTACTGTTTGGTTATTTTGAATTTGTGGACGTATGTATTCTCCAATTTCTCGATTTTCTTGGTAAGTTTTAATTGTTTGTGGAGAGGACTTGCCTTTTAATTTTAAAGCATTTGATTTTTTTACCGTATAAGTTTGGTAAGAACTATGTTGTTTTTGATCTATTACATGCGTTTGTTTTAATACAAAATAGGACACTACAATAATTAATACAATAAGCATGATAATAAATATCCATAATTTTTTATTTTTCATTATATATCACCTGCCAACTTGATAAGTACCCATAGAAAATAAGTTGAAACGTTGTTCACAACTGTATTGAAGGTCGTTGAACTGAGTGGGAAAACTTTAAGGGCATTTTATTTGTACATAATACTTTTTAACAAAATAAATTTTTAAAACTTTTAAATCAATTGTCCTACATATATAATTAGAGTTAATATATTAAACATAGATGTTTATTAATAGGGGTGAGTGTATGTACTTAGCATGGAATGAAATACGTAGAAATAAGCTGAAATTCGGACTAATTATTGGGATTTTAGTTATGGTTAGTTACCTTTTATTCTTTTTATCCGGGTTGGCGAACGGGTTAATTAATATGAACCGAGAAGGTATAGATAAGTGGCATGCAGATGCCATTATTTTAAATAAAGATGCCAATAAGACAGTAGCACAGTCAGTGATTGATAAAAAAGAAGTAGATGGAAATTTTAAAAAAGAAGCATATTTAACACAAACAGGAGTTATTGTTTCCAATGCTAAGGAAAAAGAAAATGCACTGTTGTTTGGCGTTGCATCTAAATCCTTTTTAATGCCTAAATTAATTTCTGGTCATGCTTTTAAGGAAAATAATGAAGTCGTTGCAGACAAAACTTTAAAGGAAAAAGGATTCAAATTAGGTGATAAGTTAACGTTGTCTCAGTCAGATGAATCCTTGACCATCGTTGGCTTTAGTGAAAGTGCTAAGTATAATGCTTCTCCGGTGCTGTTTTCTAATGCTCAAACAATGGAGAAGATAAATCCTATGTTTAATGAGGATAAGACAAATGCAGTAGTAATTAAAGATGAAAATTGGAAAGAGCAAGATTTAAGTAATAATTTAGAAGCAGTTGCCATTTCAGATTTTGTGGAATCATTACCAGGGTACCAAGCACAGAATACGACGTTGAATTTTATGATTGTCTTCTTGTTTATTATTTCTGCAGCTGTAATAGGTATTTTCTTGTATGTAATTACGCTACAAAAAACGAGTTTATTTGGTGTACTTAAGGCACAAGGTTTTACTAATGGCTATTTAGCTAGAGTCGTTTTAGCACAAACGTTTATTATCGCCCTTATAGGCACTGTTATAGGTTTAGTACTTACATTAATTACAGGTGCTTTTATACCAGCAGCTGTTCCTGTCGCGTTTAATGCACTAACATTGATTCTTTTTGGAATAGGATTGATTTTAGTATCTATTGTTGGCAGTTTATTTTCAATATTGACAGTTCGAAAAGTAGATCCATTGAAAGCTATAGGCTAAAGGAGTGATTAAAATGTTAGAGTTTAAAAAGGTTACAAAATCTTTTAAAGACGGTGATAGGACCATTGAAGCTGTAAAATCTACAGATTTAACTTTTCATAAAGGGGAAGTGGTAGGTATTGTTGGCCCTTCTGGTTCAGGGAAGAGTACTTTCCTTACTATGGCAGGCGCTTTACAGACACCGACTTCCGGTAGAATCATTATAAATAGCAAAGATATTACTGAAATGAATCAAAAACAATTGTCTCAATCGAGAATGGCGGAAATTGGTTTCATTTTACAAGCAACCAATTTAGTACCATTTTTAACGGTAAAACAACAATTTGTATTATTAAAAAAACATAGCAACCAAGTATTAAAAGATAATACATTACGTGAACTCATGGACAAGCTTGGCTTATCAACTATCAAAAATAAATTACCCAATGAAATTTCTGGGGGACAAAAGCAACGTGTAGCGATTGTCAAAGCGCTTTATACAAATCCAAGTATCATCCTAGCAGACGAACCCACGGCTTCTTTAGATACTGATAATGCTTTAGAAGTAATGAATATCTTAAAACAACAAACAAAAGATTTAAATAAAGTGTGTCTCGTTGTGACACATGATGAAAGATTAAAAAGTTATTGCGATAAAGTTTATACTATGGAAGATGGCAAACTGAGTTTAGAAACTGTTGAAAGATAATCTACAAAATCACCTTATTAACGATTTATAAGTTAGTGAGGTGGTTTTATTTTGTATGAGGTTCTAATAAACAGAAGTGAACAGACCGATATAGGTCACTGTGCCGGGAGTGTTAATAGATAAATAATAGTATCTGTATAATGATAATTAATTCAAATAGTTTTCTAATATTAACCTAGAGTTAACTCTAGAGTGTACACTTTTTTGCATCGGGTAATATTAACTAGAGTTAAATGACATATAGTTAACATTTTTGATCTTCATATAAAATATAAAGGTGGAATGCTGATATGTGTGAAAAATGCCAAACACGTGTGATACAAGCCGTAACTTCAGATTATGAATCATTTGAAACAAATATAATTACAAGAAGAGAATTAAGAGAAGACGATATAGCAATTGATATTAAATATTGTGGGATTTGTCATTCGGATATTCACGTGGTAGATAATGATTTTGGTAGTGCAAATTTCCCGATAGTACCAGGACATGAAATTACTGGTGTTGTGTCAGCAGTAGGTAGTGATGTAACCAAATTTAAAGTTGGAGATCGTGTTGGCGTAGGTTGTTTTGTCGATTCATGTGGGGTGTGTGAACATTGCCAAAATGGTGATGAACAATTCTGTATAGAAGGTGTAGTTGTCGTCTTTAACAGTAAAGGTTACGATGGCGAACTTACTTATGGTGGTTACGCTAATGATATTGTTGTTAAAGATCATTTTGTAATTGGTATTCCAGATACATTGGACTTGGATGTGGCTAGTCCACTTCTATGCGCGGGCGTGACTACTTATAATCCTATGAAAAAATGGAATGTAGGTCCTGGAAAGAAAGTTGGCATTATTGGAATGGGTGGACTTGGTCATTTAGCAGTCCAATTTGCACATAAAATGGGAGCCGAAGTAACAGTACTGGGTCATTCTAAAGGTAAGAATGAAGAAGCCAAAAGATTTGGTGCGGATGCCTATGAATTAACAACTGAAGTTGAAACTTTTAATAAATTAAAAGGTAAATTTGATTTTATATTAAATACAGTAGCGGTAAGTTTAGATGTTGATGCCTATGTTAGCTTATTAAAAGTAAATGGTGCGATGGTTTATGTTGGACTCGCTGGCGAACCGCAAACATTCCATGTAGGCAGTTTATTTGGAAAACAAGCTATATTAACAGCGTCAAATGTAGGTGGTATAGCGATTACTGAAGAAATGATACAATTTGCAGCCGATAATCAAGTTCTACCGATGATTGAAACAATTCAAGCCAATCCTAAAGCAGTTCAAGAGGCATATAACCGTATATTAGCAAGTGATGTAAGATATCGTTTTGTTATAGATATGGAAATATTATAAAAATATAAGATAAAAGCGCCTACTTCTAATGATAGAAGTGGGTGTTTTTTATATTAAAAAACAACTGAAATATATATTATAAAATTTCGAATATAAAATTTACATAATATTAATAAAACGACTTATTATATTAACTAATTATTAACATTTTATTTATATAATAAAATATAAGAAGGTAAAGGAGGGGCTAATGTGAAGAAAAGTAAATTGAAATTTTTAACAACAGGGGCAGCGAGTTTATTGCTCATGTTATCATTCGGAATGCCAACAAATAGTGTAGAAGCGAGTGCACCAGGTGGCGAGCCAAATACACAAACTGAAAGTACACAGCAAGAAAATAAGGGAATCAAAATTTTAAAAAATAAACCAGAGGTAGCACCAGTACCTGAAAAGAACAACCCTAATCGAATTATTACTAATTTTAATGGTGACACTAAGAATAAGATGGGATTCAATTGGTATACTACGGATAAATTTAAAGATGCAAAAGTATGGGTCTCGGAAACGGGTGATTTTAGTGACGCAAAATCATTTGATGCAAAAGCTAAGAAAGTAAAGTCGAAGTACATAGAAAGAGATAAGAATGGGAACTTTATATTTGCTGACATAGAAAAAGATGATGAAGGTAAGGCAATTAAAGATGAAAATGGGAAAGAAAAAGTGAACGGCTATTATACTGATAAAAACGCTAGTGGCCCTGAATGGACACGTGGTGACATGCAAGGTAAATCAGAAATGACAAATGTTGAAGAGTATAATTATAAAGCTAAAGCTAAAAATTTGAAACCGAACACCAAGTATTACTATAAAGTCGGTAGTGAAAATGGTCCTCAAAGTGAAGTAGGCCAATTTCAAACATCTGGAGATAAAGGCGATCCATTTAAGTTTGTCCAATACACAGATACTCAAAATGCCTATTGGAACGAACATGTAAGAAATGAAGCGCAGTTTGGTGCAGATACTTTGAACCAAGCCATCAACACTGCAGGAAATCCTAATTTTGCTTTACATACAGGAGATTATGTAGAAACAGCGCAAGTCGAAGATGAATGGTTAGATTTATATGAACAATCAAGACCATCATTCATGTCTTTACCTATAGCTACTGCAGCAGGTAACCATGATGAATACGCATTAAATGAAGAAGATGATAAATTATTAAATGCATATAATAACCATGTCAATGTACCAAAAGAAAATAACGCTGTAAATGGAGGATCGTATTATTCATTTGATTACAATGGTGCACATATGGTTGTAGCGAATACGAATGATAATAAAAAATCAAAAGATAATCCAGATGAAAAAGCAATTGGTAAAGAACAAATGAAATGGATTAAAGAAGATATCAAGAAGGCTAAAGCAAATGGAGCGAACTGGGTTGTCTTGAATCTTCACAAACCAATGTATTCTAAATCTTATCATGCACTATCAGATGAAGATGTCCGTAAGATAAGAAAAGAATTAACGAAACAAATTGATGAATTAGATGTAGATTTAGTACTACAAGGTCATGACCATGTGTTATCTCGTACACATCCTTTAGAACACACATCTACTAAGAATAGTTTTGTTAATGCGAAACGAGAAGATGCGTCTCAAGTTCTAGGTAAAGATAATGTAGAATACTATGATAATCCTAAAGGTTCAGTTTATGTATTACCTAATACAGGTGGCACAAAAGCTTATGATAATTTATATGACAGATCCTTAGAGCATATTAAAAAAGTACGTCCAGAGTTGAGTAATTTAACGCAAAAACAACTGGATCACTATAACAGTTTGTTTGCATTAGGTAATCAACCACATAAATCTAAAGCATTTAAAGACAGTCATGAAAATAACCGTGATGCTTCAGAGCAAAACTTCTCTGTATATGAAGTAGAAGGCGATAAACTTAAAGTTAAAATTTATCAGCTATATGGAGACATCAGTAAAGGTGAACAACGCGAAGTTAAATTAGTAGACGAATTCGGAATTTTAAAAGATAAAGCACCTCAAAAATAGTCATGTGTGTTAAATCATATACGAGATTGGTTTGGTATGACATTACCATGCTAATCTCGTATATTCATATATTATAAGGAGTTTTGACATGAAAAGCGTAATTTATAGTTTGCTATCATTGGGTATCATACTTTCTGCTACGGGTTGTCAGAGTCAACAACATCATGAAAAATCAGAAAAAGATACACAAGCAGCACATCAGAAAAAAGAAACCAAATCATTTACAAAGGCACAAAGACAGCAGCTTAAAAAAGACGTATTAAATATATCTGATCAAGTAGCTAAAAAGCAAGGTTTAGCTGTGTCGAATCGTTATTTAAGCAACGGAAGTTATACTAATAGTGATTTTTACGGTTTAACGAATGACGGAGAAATTCAAGTCATTGATAATAAAAAACCCGGTACCAAGCATTTTAAAATACATAACCTAGTGGGAGTTTCAATGTACACATCAAATAATAAAACTAAAGGATATGATGAAGCGGCAAAGCAGCTCTCAAATATTGAGGGATACCAATCTGTTGCAAACATGGAACAACCCATTAAAAAGTATTTGTTCGCAGACAACGGTAAAGTATATTATTATGCTTTTCAATCGGACGAATCTGTGACGCTATCTAGTGGTTTTTCATATAAAGACTATAATGACAAAGATCCAAACTTAAAGCCGAATGTCATTTTCAAAGAAACGAAAAATAAAACGTTGAAGAAAGAATGGAAAAAAATATTGGAGAAATCTAAAGATTGATAAGACCAGTCTAAAACAATGAAGTGCTCATCAAAACGTTACGTTTGATGAGTTTTTTTGTCGTTCATAGCAAAATATATCACCACTTGTATTAAAATTATTACCGTTAATCTATGCTATATTTAAAAAAAGCATCGCATTTGATTTAATATTAGTTAGGGAGGGTAACTTGATGAAATTGAAAGTAAACATCGATTCCAATTTAACAGAAAATGCTGTCTACATTGATGCCATTGAGATGTCTAGTGATATTAATTGTTTAATACAGTATGTTCAATCAATTGATGCTACAAAGGTATTAATTGGTAAATTAGGCGACCATATTTATCGCGTGAATTTATCTGAAGTTTATAGGTTTTTTACTGAAAACAAAGTTGTAAAAATGGAGACAGAGACAAAAAAATTTGTGCTTAATAAAAGACTTTATGAAATTGAAGCAATCATCAATCATCATTTCATAAAGATATCTAAATCAGAAATTATTAATATACACTATCTTGATCACCTTTCAATGACGACCACAGGTCAAATTAAAATTTTTTTCAAAAATGATATTGTCACTTATTCATCTAGACGTTACCTAAAATCTATAAAAGAGAGGTTGGAATTATGATAAGAATTTTTAAGGGTGTTTCAGTAGGGTGGTTTATAGGTATAGTGATTTCTATTTTCTTTTCGTTCTTGGCGAAAGATGGATGTTATCATCCAGTTAGCAGTTCTTCATACATGGGTGAAATTTATGAAAAGCATTTAAATGCCCTACAAATTTTTGTTATTGCGTTGTTAATATGGGCAGCAATAGGAATTATATTTGCTTTTGCTAGCATGATTTTTTCTCACACTGACATGAATATTACTCAGGCAACAATAACGCATTTTTTAGTGATTTTATTTTTATTTTTTCCAATGGCTATACTGGCAGGCTGGTTTCCTTTGAAAATATATAGTCTTCTTAGTTTTGTAATTATATTTCTCACTCTTTATTTTATTATATGGTTTATTGCTCGATCAAAAAATCAAAAAACTATCGATAATATTAATAATAAATTGCATAATCTTAAATAAAAGGACATGCATGTACAATGAAAACTAATTGTACGTCCATGTCTTTTTTTTATCCAATTATTCAACGAAACGACAATAAGCGCTTAATATAAACTCAGTAAAATTATTCTTCCACAATAAATTGATGATCTGATAAATCACGGACTGCGTTGTCTAATATTTTTTCAGTATGGGCAGAGATCGTATGTAAGTGCATACCATCAGTTAAGTTTGCGATCATTTTACCTTTATATTTGTCCATACGTTCTAAAAATTGTTGTAAATCTTTATGCGTTTCTATCATTAAGTCGGCTTTTAATGTGCCATATACGGGATGTTCAATGGATACATCATCAATCATTGCCCCATTATCGAGTATGATTTGCAGTTCTTCAGCCATAGATTCTTGAGCATGTTGGCAAACGATGATGCGTTTGTAGCCTTTACCTTGGGGTGCTATATCGATATGATAACCCTTGCTCGTAGCATTGATATTATAGTGATGCGACTTCAGTATTGAAATATCTTTAACGATAATTTGACGAGAAACATCAAATTGTTCACTTAATTGTTTACCGCTAATAGGTTGTTGTGAAGCGGTAAGTAATTGTACGATTTGGCTTCTACGTTGATCAGGTGTTTCCATAACAATCTCTCCTTAAATAATCATTGCTAAATGGTTAAAGCAACTATCAATGTCTGCAATCGTATTGTTTTTAGAAAATGACAGACGCATATATTGGTCTAACGCATCATGAGCTATTGTATTTATTTTAACCTGTAAACCCTCACTTAACAACATACCATGCCCACAAGCAGTTCCTGTAGAGATACAAATATTTTTACTCGAAAGTGACTGCATGATATATTGCGCCTCAAATTTAGGAGATAATAATGCCAGTATATGAGAGGATTCCTTATTGAATCGAATAGGAGAAAAATTCAAAGCTTGTGCGCGTTTAAGTGCATGCGTCTTTAATTGAACCATATGTTTCAAGTCAGTTGTCATAGATAAAGCTTTAGTCATTGCCACAATACTTGGAGTATCTAGTGTGCCATTTTGTGTGAACTGTTCATGAAAATAATGACTATTTAATGGTTTTACATATTCATGGCTAATTAATAAAGTCCCCACGCCTTTCGTACCATGAAATTTATGACTTGAAAATGCATAAGAGGTAAACATAGATATATCTATGTCAGGTAACTTGTTTACAGCTTGGACACCGTCAACATGAATAGGTATACAATATTGTTGCGCGTATTTAGCAATAGTATCTACTGGTAAAATATATCCGGTTTCGGAATTAACATGCTGCATAATAATCAAAGCAATGTCACCGTTCAATAAAGCTTGTGTTTGATTAATATCAATTTCTCCCTCGTCATTAAGTGGAGTAAATATGATGGTAAATTGATCTTTAAAAGACTCTAGTGCTGAGAAAATAGAAGGATGTTCAAATGGTGACACTAATATTTTGGATCTTGTGCTATAAGTTAAATAGCTATGTATGGCAATTTCATTACCATGGGAACCACTACGTGTAAAAATGACTTCTTTTTCAGTATTGAAATAAGATTTTAAATAGTTTCTACAATCTCTCAAGAGATAATCTACATGATTTCCCCCAGTATGTAAGCTTTCACTATTATAAAATGCATTGTGCTGTGTTTGCTGATAGATATCGAGTACTACCTTATCAGGTTGAGTTGTCGCTGCATTGTCTAAATAAATCATTGTTTTTTACCCCCACTTGTAATATACAGTAATTTGTGTAAATATAGTTGTAAACTAAATGTTAACATATATGTAAAGTTAGGTGTAAATTTGAAGAAAATTATTGTAATTGGTTCAGGTATTGCCGCATTGTCATTTGTACATGCACTTCATAAAGACATTCAAATTATATGTATGACAAAAGACACTTTGAAACAAAATAATAGTCATTTGGCACAAGGGGGCGTTTGTTTTTCCAATCAAGAAAAGGATTTAGCTAGATTACATGTTGAAGATACATTTATGTCTGGGCACAAATTAGGTGATGAGTATATTATTCAAGAAATGATACAGCATAGTCATGTGTGTATCCAACAACTAATAGATGAAGGTATGAATTTTGATAAACGGATTGATGGAGAAACCTTGGCATTAGCAATGGAAGGGGCACATTCAAAGCCGCGTATTGTACATGCTGGTGGAGATCAAACAGGGCAATACATCATGAAACATTTAATACAAGCAGTTAAAGATAAGGCTGTCACATTTTATGAAGAAACTGAAGTTGTGGATTTATTACGAGATGATAATGGTGAAGTTTCAGGTGTGTTAGCCATTGATAAAAATAATCATCAAATAGTAGTTCAAGGTGATGAAATTGTTTTAGCATCCGGAGGTTATAGTAATTTATTCCAAACACATTCGAGTGCTTCAAACACTTTAAGTACAGGGCATTTAATAGCACTACATCATGGGATCCCACTAAGACATATGGAAATGATTCAATTTCATCCAACTTTATTAGGTACATCCACGCAAACATTTGGTTTAGTATCTGAAGCAGTACGGGGCGATGGAGGTAAGTTAGTTAATGAATATGGAAAGCAATTTATGGATGAAGTACATCCATTGGCAAGTCTAGCGCCAAGAGATATTACCAGTAGAACCATATTTCACCAACAGCGTTTGGGTCATACATGCATGATTGATATTAAACCTATTGAAGACTTCTCCAAAAAATTTCCCGGGATATACCGCAACGTTATAACATACTTTCCGGATGAATATAAATCGCAACGAATTCCTGTTTCGTGTGGGGCGCATTATACGATGGGAGGAATTAAGGCGAATATTGATGGCACAACGTCACTGGCGCATGTATATGCCATTGGTGAAGTCAGTAATACGAATTTTCATGGTGCGAATCGTTTAGCAAGTAACTCATTATTGGAAGGTCTAGTGATGGGACAACGGTGTGCGGCCATCGTAAATAACTTGCCGATACGTCAAAAATCAAGATGTCAGCCGTCTCAACTTCGAATTCCAAAAATTGATCAAAGACTATATGAACAATTAATCTCACAGAGCTTTGACAAATTAGGTATAGAAAGAGATGGGCAATCTATGAAGCGCTATTTGAAAGAGCTTCAGCAATGCCTTATGGAACATACAATAGTAGAAGACTTCACACGAGAGGATTGGCAAAAATATGCCAGACTAAAAACTTTGGAAATTGTATGTATGTCAGCTGTAAATAGAACAGAATCAAGAGGAGCACATTATCGTATAGATTATCCAAAGCGCAATAAAAATTTTCAAAATATTGATATTGAAATAGAAATGGGGGCAGCATTACGTGTTAAACAAATTAAACGTTCAAGAGAAACTCAAGCAATTTTACATAGAGGATAATCATTATGGAGATCTCGCTACAAGTATTTTTGATGTACAGCAATGTGGAACGTTAACGATTGTATCTAAAGCAGAAGGTATATTTTGTGGAACTATCATTATTAATGAAAGTTTTAAATTAATTGAACCTAGTATTCATATTGATCTATTAGTGGAAGATGGTGATACAATTCAGCAAGGTCAAACGCTAGCGATAGTACAAGGGCATGTACAAACGTTACTTACAATGGAACGTATCACTTTAAATTTAATTCAACGTATGTCTGGTATTGCTACGATGACAAATGAAATTGTCAGCAAGGTTAGACACACGGGCGTCCAAATTGTAGATACTAGAAAGACTACACCAGGGTTAGGCATGTTTGAAAAGTATGCTGTACAAGTTGGTGGTGGGTATAATCATCGACGTACATTAAATGACGGCATTATGTTGAAAGATAACCATATTGCCTATAGTGAATCATTATCACAAGCGGTGCTTAAAGCAAAGACAATGATGGGGCCTATGGATAAGATAGAAGTAGAAATTGAGACGCTTGAAGCACTGGATGAAGCGATTCAAGTAGGCGTAGATATCATCATGTTTGATAATAGATCTCCTTCTTGGATTCAGCAATACATCACCCGCGTGCCTTCTAATATTAAGACAGAAGCTTCTGGCAATATTAATATTAATAATGTCATAGATTATGCAAATACAGGTGTCAATTATATTTCGATTGGTGCCATTTTTTATACACAACGTGCATTAGATATATCAGCAAAGGTGGTCATGTAATGTTTAATCCTATATTAGAAGATGCTCAAGCTTTACCAGAAAAATATGTTAATATGTCAGAAACTGAATTAATCGACAAAATAAAGGCGATTAAAGAAACGTTAGGGTCTAGGTTGTTTATGCCAACGCATCATTATCAAAAGGATGAAGTTGCACAGTTTGCAGATGTAATGGGCGACTCATTGGAATTGGCTAGAATATGTAAGGAAAACACTGAAGCGGAGTATTTCATATTTAATGGTGTGCATTTTATGGCTGAAACTGCAGATATATTAACCAATGACAATCAACATATTTATTTACCTGATTTATCTGCGGGTTGTTCCATGGCAGATATGGCAAATATTGAACAAGCTTTATACGGGTACAAAGTCCTTACCGAGCGATTAGGTGATGATATATTACCATTAACATACGTCAACTCTACAGCTGCTATTAAAAAGTTTGTTGGTGAAAATGGGGGATCATGCGTTACTAGTGGTAACGCTGATAGTGTTATTCAGTGGGCACTTGATCAAGGATCCAAAATTTTATTTTTACCGGATCAACATTTAGGCAGAAATACCGCTTATAAATTGGGGATCGATTTAGATGCAATGGCTGTTTGGAACCCTATTACTAAGGAACTAGAATATGACGGCGATGAAGAGAACATTAGTATTATCTTATGGAAAGGGCACTGCTCTGTACATGAAAAATTTTATCCTGCGCATATTGATTATGCCCGCGAGCGTGATCCAGAAGTAAATGTTATCGTTCATCCAGAATGCACCTTTGAGGTCGTTGAAAAAGCGGATTATGCAGGGTCAACAAAATATATTATTGATACCATTAAGCATGCTCCCAAAGGAAGTAAATGGGTGATTGGTACAGAGATGAACTTGGTTCATCGATTGAAGCAAACCTATACAGACATTGAAATAGAGTCATTGAATCGGTTGATGTGTTCATGTTTGACAATGAATCGGATAGACTTACCCCATCTTGCGTGGTGTCTAGATAAAATACAACAGGGTAATCATGATAATATTATTAAAGTAGATGCAGCTACAACATATTATGCTAAACAATCTTTAGAGCGCATGTTAGCTATAACATAAGTAATGAATATATAAAGATAGAATAAAGAAAGGCCCTTAAACAACATTCAAACTTGTTTAAGGGCTTTATTTATTTTGTGACACTTTTAATATGAATAAGATGTAGTTTTGTCAGGTTGTGTAATTTCTAAATCTGTTAATGACGTGTTATAACTAGCGTGAAATTGTTCTAAAATATGCATTAAACTCTCATGCATGCGTTCAATTTGTGTTTCATTGAGAAAAGCTGTTTTAAAGTCATAATCAACGTCTAATACATCTGAATTAATTCTGTTATGAAGGTGTACTTTTAAAGTGTTACCCATTGCGTCGTTGGATAACCATTCGTGGCTGAATCCTTTGTTGTCTAGTGCCTTATCACGTTGTTGATTTTGATATGAGACGAAACAGGAACTTAACCCCTTGGCATGTTTATTGTCAGCAAGAATTTTAAGGAATGGGTATCTTTTATGTTTCATTAACCTGAAATTTTCCTGACGAATCATTTCGAGGTATATACCCACTGACGCATTGTAGTCTATATCTATGACGAAAGGCAACAATCTGGCAAATTGACCACAAATTGATTTTTCTTGATAAGTATTTCTATTATGAAATAACAAACTGATAGCATTATTGTTTGTATTCGTCGTATATCCCATATATAAATGTAGTAAAGATGAGAATAATGTACTCACACCGATAGAAAAGTCATCACAAATTTTATAAAGCATGCTTGCTCTATCTTTATTTAATTGATGTGATGAGCGAGATGCTGTGATGGGTGTCTCAGCTGTCGGAATCGGAAAGGCGCTCTGTTCATAGTTTGATAATTTATTTAACCAATAGGCACGGTCACGTTCAAAGCGTGGTGACAATTGATATTGTTCATCTATTTTTACTGTTTCAAGGTAACTGTGATAATTGATTTGTGTTTCATAGCCGGTAAGCTGTTTCATTATAAAATGATTTGTAATAGCCATGCTCCAACCATCTGAAATTAAATGATGGTGAAGTAGCATTATAGTATATTGATTGTTTGCGTTTTTAATAATTTTAAAGTCATAAAGTGGTTGATTATAATCAAACACACATCTATGTCTCTGTTCATTTAAATAGTTTTCATAATGTGTATAATCACTAAATTCAATTAATGGAAATTCTTGAAATTGAAATGCTGTTATATACTGTTTTGTGATTTGATGAGAATTATCAATGCGTAATCTATAAGCGTCATAATTTTCAATAAGTTGATTTAAACTTTCGTTAATAGCATTGTAAGTATAGTCGCCATCAATGTGAAGTAAAGTTAAAATATTATTGATGTTAGTATTTGGAACCAATAAATCCATGATAATATTCTCTTCTTGTGCATAAGTAAGTCCTTCTAAAGACATTTAAGCCCTCCTGTAAAAATCATTTAAAAGAATCTACTTAGTATATTATATTTTCTTAAAAAAATAAACACACTTTTATAATACCCTTTTATAAAAAGAGTAAAACAAGAAAATAATAATTTTATTAAAGTTTATTGAATGTTTTATTAAGAATTTTAATTTTTTGTGTAGTTACGTTCGAATGGTGGTGGGTGGCACGTTGCGTCATTTATTTAGAGCGATTTTAAAGGGGATAGGTTTAAACTATACATTTTAGACAAGAAGTAAATCGTACATAGTTGTTATAATTATTAGATTTGACTATAGAAAAGAGGGTAAACAACTAGAAATATTAATTGTAAGCGCTTACTGTGGTGGCGTCTTTTAAATATAGCTTCAAAGGAGAATGCTTAATGAAGGATAAAGTGATTTTGGTAACAGGCGGTAGTAGTGGTATGGGGAAAGCAATGGCTCAACGATTTGCGAAAGAAGGTGCCAAGGTCGTAATAACGGGACGTACTTTAGAACGGTTAGAGATGACAAAAAAAGAGATTGAACAGTATGAGGGACAAGTACTATGCATTGATATGGACGTACGGGATTCTGAAAGAGTGCAGTATACTATAGAAGAAACGATTAAAAAATTTGGCAAGATTGATGGTTTAGTTAATAACGCGGCTGGTAATTTTATTTGTCCTGCAGAGGATTTATCTATTAATGGATGGAATTCTGTAATTGATATTGTATTGAATGGCACTTGGAATTGTACACAAGCAGTGGGTAAGCTATGGATTAAAAATGGTCAAAAAGGGCGTATCCTCAATATGGTAGCAACATATGCGTGGAGAGCTGGTCCTGGTGTTGTTCATTCAGCGAGTGCCAAAGCAGGTGTATTAGCTATGACAAGAACACTTGCTGTGGAATGGGGATCAAAATATGGTATTTGTGTGAATGCTATTGCACCAGGTCCGATTGAAAACACTGGTGGCGCCCAGAAACTAACGTTATCAGAAACAGCCCGTCAACAAACACTTGAAAGTATACCAATAGGAAGAATGGGACGAACTGAAGAAATAGCAGGTCTAGCACGGTTTCTATTTTCTGATGATGCAGACTTTATTAATGGTGAATGTATTACGATGGATGGCGGACAGTGGCTAAACCAGAATGCATTTTAAATAAAAAGATATTTCCTTTACTTCCTATAAGAGAAGTTGCAATAGGCAAAGTTAATTATAAAAAAGCATCTTTGGTACTATTAATATATTACAAAGGTGCGATTTGTCGTGCCTTTATTACAAAGAATTACATATAATTTTGTGCGTTTACCGAATTATAGACCTCCATAGCAGTTTTTTTGATTATTACAGACTGAGTTATTAAGTTATAACATGTCATTTGAGTGTAATGAAGTGGCTGTTATTTTCACCTCACTGTAACCTGCTAGGGTTTTATAGGTGTTATAGTGAATCTAGCAAATTAATCATAAAACTAATTACCTTATAGGAGGATTTTTTAATAATGAAAAAAACAGTAATCGCGTCAACGTTAGCAGTAGGTCTAGGAGTAACAGGAGCAGCATCAGCAGGAAATGCAGCAGACGCTTCAGAACAAGGTGTAGATAAAGCACAATTAGCACAACAAGCACAATCAAATTCAAGCCAATTAAATGAATCAGCTATCCAAGATGGTTCATATAACTATAATTTTAGTCAAGATGGTGTAAACTATAACTTCAAATCAGATGGTGAAAACTTTAGCTGGAGTTACGGTGAAGGTTCAAATACTTCATCTAACCAATCTACAGATAATAGTTCACAACAAGCTTCAGGGGAACAAGCACAACAATCAGCTCCACAACAAACAGAACAAGCACAACAACCACAACAAGAAGCGGCACCACAAACAGAACAAACTGAACAGCCACAACAAGCATCAACTTCAACACAGTCATCAAATGAATCAAGTGAAGCTTCGGAAGGTTCATCAGTAAATGTTAACTCTCATTTAAAACAAATTGCAGAACGTGAATCTGGTGGCGATCTTAAAGCAGTTAATCCATCATCAGGTGCAGCAGGTAAATACCAATTCTTACAAAGCACTTGGGATTCAGTAGCACCTGACGAATATAAAGGTCAATCACCAACTGAAGCACCAGAATCAGTACAAGACCAAGCAGCAGTAGATTTATATAACTCAGCAGGTGCATCACAATGGGTTACTGCATAATCTAAAAAATGAATTATTATAAAATAAAGTGTTTCATCCCCGCCTCGATATAGAGGCGGGTTTTTTATAGCGTATAAAAAATAAGTTATGGTATAGATTTCCGAGGAAATAAAGTAGCATTAAATGTTGTAGCTATAATCTATCATAAATAAACGTATTAAGAGTTAAGCGTTTATTTAAATCTAAAAAAGTGAATATTAAATGAGGATAGATATGTTTTTAAATATTTAATTATAGAGAAAAGGTGATTGAAATGGATGTGAAATTCCCTATTGGACCTTTAGAAGTTCCAGAGGTAGTAACTTTAGACAATGTTCAATATTGGTTAGGAGAAATAAATACATATACTGACCAATTAAGAGAGACAGTAGATACCTTGAATGATGTAGACTTGACTAAAACATATCGTGAAGGTAGCTGGACAGTTCGTCAACTTGTACACCATATTGCAGATTCGCAATTAAATATGTATCAGCGTTTAAAGCTAGCTTTAACGGAGAATAATCCGACAATAACTACGTTTGATCAAGAAAAGTGGGCAATTCAACCTGACACTGCCTTGCCTGTAGAAAGTTCGATTAAATTGTTAGAAGGTTTAAATAATCGAATTGTAGCGTTAGGAAATAGTTTGAATGAATCAGATTTACATCGAATATTTACGCTTGAGGGTAGTGGTGAAATTTCAGTTGCTAAAAAAATAGCCAAATTAGCTTGGCATGAAGCACACCATCTAGCACATATTAAAATAGCATTATCAAAATAAAAGTAAGCTGCCTAAGATAAAGCGTTTTAGGCGGCTTACTTTGTTGTAAAACAATAATAATTACTTGTAAAATACATATTCAAAAAATAGTTTGCATCAAATGTTTTTAAAAAATGAAATATCTATTTAAAAAAGTATAAATACGGATTTTTCGTAACTTGTTACACTTGTGTTACAGTGGAATACAACGTAATTTATGTAATTAAAGCTTACATGAAAGTATTTGAATCGCTTTTTGCCAAGAAAAGCATTATTTTTCTTGTCATTAGGATGTAAAGAAAGACTTGTTTTTTTCACCTGCCTGTAACCTACAACTCATTTTTAGGTGTTATAGTAAATCTAGCAAATTAATCGAACGACTAATTATCTTATTTGGGAGGACTTTTTAATAATGAAAAAAGCAGTAATCGTATCAACGTTAGCAGTAGGACTTGGGGTAACAGCAGGAGCAGCAGGAAATTCAGCGGATGCTTCAGAAACAGGGATTAATGAGGCACAATTAGCGCAACAAGCACAAACAAATTCAAGCCAATTAAATGCATCACCTATTCAAGAAGGTGCATATAACTATAACTTTAATGTAGATGGTGTTAATTATCACTTTGAATCAGACGGTCAAAACTTTAGCTGGGGCTTTGGTGGAGATGCTAATGGTTCAGTAGAACAATCTACAGATAACAGTGAACAAGCTCAACAAACAGAACAACCACAACAAGAAGCGGCACCACAACAAGAAGCGGCACCACAACAAGAAGCGGCACCACAACAAGAAGCGGCACCACAAACAGCAGAAACACAACAACCACAACAAGAAGCGACTACAACTCAATCAAGTCAAGCTTCAGAAGGTTCATCAGTAAATGTTAACGCTCATTTACAACAAATCGCTCAACGTGAATCAGGTGGCGATCTTAAAGCTGTAAACCCTTCATCAGGTGCAGCAGGTAAATACCAATTCTTACAAAGTACATGGGATTCAGTAGCACCTGCAGAATATAAAGGTGTATCACCAACTGAAGCACCAGAATCAGTACAAGACCAAGCAGCAGTAGATTTATACAACTCAGCTGGTGCATCACAATGGGTTACTGCATAATTTAAAAAGCAGTATTTACTTAATATAAAAGACATAAGATACCCCTATTTCTATTTTAGAGATAGGGGGTTTTTTGTGTTAACTTAGTTAAATAAATATATATCACTTTGGATTCATTTTACTCAATTTTTTACTACCCATAAATAACATTGATAAATAAAAATGTTGCTATTGATAAGCATATAGATGTAATAATGACAGCGACTAATGGTTTGAACGCACGATTTTTTAAATCTTTAAATGATACATTTAAGCCTAAAGCTACCATAGCCATAAGTAAGCTCAGCGTAGTGATGATATTGATTACTTGCATCAATACTGCGGGTATATCAACATAAGTATGAATAAAAGCCATTACCACAAATCCTATTAAGAAATAGGGGATATCAATTCGTTGTGGTCTTGTAGACGTTTTTGATTTTAAATTCATTACAATAATCAAAATAATACTTAATGGTATTAATAAGAACACACGACCAAGTTTGCCTAATAAACCGAGCTCTAATGCTGTTTGACCTGAGTAGTCTGCGGCAAGAATAACGTGGGCTATTTCATGTAAGCTAATACCTGACCATATACCGTAAACTTGTGGGGAAATTGTAAAAATAGAATATATCAGTGTATAAGCCAGTGAAAATACAGTGCCAATTAGAGCAATAATACCAATACTTATTGCGGAATCTTTTTCACGAGATTTCAAGATAGGCGAAACAGCTGCAACGGCAGCAGCACCGCACACAGCAGTACCTATACCTAAAAGTAACACTAAGTGTTTGTCACCTTTTAAAAATATGTTAATTACAAATATAAATGCAATGGTCAAAATGATGACGCCAATATCTATAAATAGTAAGCCGCTACCTTGGCCAATAACATCATAAATATTTAATTTTAGACCGTATAAAATAATAGCGAATTTCAATAATCGTTTAGAAGAGAAAGTAATACCCTGACGGTACTTTTCTGGATAACCTTTAAAATGTCTATATATAATCGCAATTAATATTGCTATAGATAAGGCGCCAACTTTATCTAATATTGGTAACTTTGTAACTAATAAACTAATGATCGCAATCATAAATGTAAATAATAGGCCAATGACGAATGATTTATTTTTAAAAGTTATCACGGTTATCTCCTCCTTATATTGAAAGTCTAGCACCATATTTCTATAACGAGAAATAAATATTTGGTATGTAACCCATAACAAAATTGTTATAATATGAGAGATAATAATGAGGAGGTATGACTTGTGGATCCATTTAAAGTGTTAACTGAAGTAGTAAAGGCGCAAAGTTTCACTAAAGCTGCTGAGAATTTATACACATCTCAACCATCTATCAGTCGAGATATTAAACGACTTGAAACACAATATGATGTAAAAATATTCGAGTTTAGACATGCACAATTAACATTAACAAATGATGGTAAAAAGTTATTTCAATATGCATTGCAACGTGCACATTTAGAAGAAGCACTATGGCATGATTTAAAAATGAAGCCAAATACAATTTCAGGCGAGATTACAATAGGAAGTAGTTTCACCTATGGAGAATATCGATTATCTCAACACCTTACAGATTTAGCAGAGAGATATCCCGAACTATACATCCATGTACACTTAGATAATTCAGAATCAATGATACAAAATATTAAAAACAACATTATTGATTTAGGGATTATTGAAAAAGAAATTCATGATCATATGATACACAGTACACGTATTGCGAAAGATGAAATGGTGTTAATTCATAAAAAAACAAAATCAGTGCTTACAGATACGTGTTTTATTCGTGAAAGAGGTTCCGGTACGCGTGTCTATCAAGAAATTGGCTTATCACAGTTACAATTACATCCGAACTTAGTAGAAATTAATAATACGAGTTTAATTAAGCATATGGTTCATTCAGGGAATGGGTTCGCTATTGTTTCAAAAACAACGCTTACACCATACGATTTTGAAAAGTTAGATGTTCAACCATTAAACATAGAACGTTATTTTTATTTACTGACACATAAAAATAAATATATAGATACAAATTTAAAAATTTTAATTGAAAATTTGAAGAAGGATTATTAACTCTAGAGTCAACGATAGGAGAGATTGCTAGTTATTACTATAAATTGATAAGAACTATAAATCAGCTATACAAAGAAAACGGATTTGGAATTTTAAATATAGGGAATCAATATAGGGCAAATAAAATTAAAATGCATTACTGTTGACTCGGTCTGAACTCGAGGGTGTATGATAAAACGAGATAAAGGAAGTGAGAATTTGCTTATATCAGAAGTAAGTAAAAAAATGGAAATAAGTATAGATACACTTCGTTATTATGAAAAAATTGGGATCATTCCACAAATTTCTAGAACAAATGGTGGTGTCAGAAATTATACTGAAGATGATTTGAATTGGATTAATTTAGCGAAATGTATGAGACAGTCTGGACTTTCAATCGAGGCATTGGCACATTACTTAGAGCTCTTTCAGCAAGGTGAAGATACTCAAGCGGAGCGACTGGCCATATTATCAGAGCAAAGAGAAACGGTATTAAATACAATACAACAAATGAATGATACTTTAGAGCTTCTCAATAAAAAGATAGATAATTATGAAACAGTTTTAAAGCCAAGGGAAGAAGCGCTTAGACAATGATTGATACATCGCGTATCATAGTATTTAAAATAGATACAAGAATATTTTAAATAGAAATCACCTGGAATCTAGGTAGTAAAATTATATTAGATAACAAATTAATATTAAAAAAAGCCAAATGCATTTTAGCATTTGACTTGTCTGTGTGCTAAACCAACATATTATTATGTTGGTTTTATTTAGCTATAAGCGCGGTTAATTCACCTTTAAAGACAATATCATCGTCTTGATTAAATGTCGATAAACGCACAGTTAATAGACCACTGTCTGGTTTGATAGAATGTTTATCTATGACTTTAATAACAACATGTAAAGAATCATTGGGAAAGACGGGTTTAATAAATTTAATATTATTCATTTGTGTTCCAGCAATGATGTCTTCACCATATTTTTTGGTTTCAACCCATAATTTAAAAGAAAGTGAAAGGGTATGTATACCAGAAGCAATAATCCCTTTAAAGCGACCTTGCTCAGCTTTTTCTTTATCTATATGTATATATTGTGGATCAAATTCGCTGGCAAATTCATGAATATCTTTATCTGTCACTTTATAATCGTTGGTTGTAAATGTATCTCCAATTGAGAATTCATCAAATTTCATAATAAGTACCTCACTTGTTAATATTTAAAAAATTATACTATAAATATTTTCGCACTACATAAGAAGTAGATAGGAAAGAGAACAAGCTTTATAGCACTAATAATCATATCATTTATAATAAAAGCTATCCATTAAACTGCTAGGCTTTACGCAAGATTCTCAATAAATAATATGACATTGGAAAATGTTAGTCGTGTGATACAAATTTAAGGTCTAATGTATCAATATTTGCGATGACCTTTTCAAAGCTTAAAGGTTGGGGTTCATTAGGGAACGTCGTGAAATCATAGGGTTCACCTAATGTTCGGAAGAAAGGTTCAAATAATCCAGGTACTAATAAACCAATCATTTTACTATAGTGTGCATCGAAACGATAAGAGTGTATTGTCCCTGCTGGTGCATGTAAAAAATCACCAGGATATAAAACAATTTCCTGACTTTGTTCTCCTACCCACATTGTGACTTTGCCATCAAAGCAGTAAAACGTTTCTGTATGTTTTTCATGATAATGAGATACAATCGCATCTCCAATTGGTCCTTCTGTAGACACGACAATATAGTTGTCTTCTGTGTCTTTTTGAGTTGTTATTAATGAATGTAACTGATCACCTGTTAAGACATTGTCTCCCTCGCCTGAAGGCCAATATAAAATTTTAGAATCAGTGGAATTTTTATCAGTAAATTTTATATCAAATTGAGTTTCTAAGTCTAATTTCGCTAAAGTTTCAGCCCGACTAATATAAGCAGGGTGTTTGGAATGACTATACTGTTGACCTATAAATTGATACATCTCCGTTATGTTGCCGTCAATCGTATAAGTTAGTATTTTTGTACGGTGGGCTTGCATACTATAGCCATGACTTAAACCAGGTGGGATAAGTACATAATCACCTCTGTTTAATGTTAATGTTTTGTTTTCTAAATGAATATCAAGTACACCTTCCGTTACTAATATGGACTCATACATTTTTTCATGTAGATGCGCAGGAAAACATTCATTTTTTCCACCTGTAATAGTGACAACTTCAAACATATTTCCTGTACTTTTGTTTGTTGATAAAAAGGTGAATACTTGTCTATTCCATATAAAATGTTCGCCAGAACCATTTTCGATAATATAAGGTATCTTTGTAGTAGGTAACTCATTTCTTAATATATCCAAATTGAATCTCCTCATTTTCTTCTATATTTATAAGTAAAGTGAACGTATATAAATCAACACTATCTTTTTATTTTATATAAATTATAACTCTTTCATAAGTGACAATTTTAAGAACAATATAAACGCTTCTAGTTGAAATTTTACGTTATTTTTAAAATTTGTTTAGTTTATCTATTTGAAATGAAGGGGATTATGTACTAGTATAGTAGCTTGTGTGATTATAACGAACGTCATAAAAATATGTTTAAAACTTTTTAGTAGCGAACTAGAGAGTTTCTTTTTTATGTTTATAGATAGGTTGTTAAATGATTGGGGAACGGGTTTTGATTTAAAAAAATAACCTGAGAAAGAGAGGGAGCAATATGTTATATAGAATTCATTTTAAAAATATATGCTATTGTATTTTAGGGACTTTTATCATTGCTATTGGAATCAATGCATTTATCATTGCTTCTAATTTAGGTGAGGGTGGTACTGTCGGTGTTTCATTAAACTTAAAATATACACTTGGATTATCGCCAGCACTCACTTCACTGATTATAAATTTGATTCTGATTGTTGTCGGTTGGAAATATTTAAGTAAAACGACAGCGATTTATACTTTAATTACAGTTATTTCAAGTTCTTTTTTTATTGGTATCACAGAACCATTAAATTTACACATAGAATCTGATTTTATAAATACTGTCTTTTCTGGTGTATTAATAGGGATAGGTTCAGGACTAGTTATCGCAGCACGCAGTACACTTGGGGGAACATCTGTTATTGCGAAGATTATCAATAAATACACTGAAATTAAGACTTCCCAAGCGTTGTTTGTCTTGGACTCATTGATTGTATTATCATTCTTAATTGTTTTACCTATAGAAAAAGTATTGTATACCATCGTAATGTTATTCATTGTGGAAAAAAGTATGTCATTTGTCATCGAAGGGTTTAACCCTAAAAAGGCAATTACCATTATTTCTGAAGCTAATACGAAGATTAGTAATCAAATTAATCGGGAGACGGGTCGTGGATCAACATTATTAAATGGCGTAGGCGGTTTTGGGCAAAAAGAGAGACAAGTACTGTATGTGGTCGTGCCTCAAAACCAACTTTCGCATATAAAGAAAATCGTAAATTCACACGATGAACATGCATTTCTTGTTATTCATGATGTGAGAGATGTGTTGGGTAATGGCTTTATGAATCTACAATAATTAAATAGTATTAAAAATCCTGCCATGGCTAAAGCATGGCAGGATTTTTTAATACTATTGATGTACAAGGTCTTTAAAGTTTTCTAAGCGTTGTGTTTTTTCTTCATCACTGATGTTATGCGTTTTTACATAACGATTGCTTTCTTGTGCAGCACAATCATGTGAGCAAGCACCTAAATAACGTGCTTCGTTTTCTTCTGAAACTAGAATTTGACGATTACATTCAGGGTTACTACAGTTGATATAACGCTCGCAAGGTGTACCATCGAACCATTCTTTGCCTACAACATTTTTATCTACTTGGTTGATTTCTACACTAATACGTTCATCGAAGACGTACATTTTACCGTCCCATAATTCGCCTTGAGTTTCAGGGTCTTTACCATAAGTAGCGATACCACCTTCAAGTTGGCTAACATCTTCAAAGCCTTCTTTTAATAAGAAGCCAGAGAATTTTTCACAACGAATACCGCCAGTACAATAAGTGACAATTTTCTTGTCCATAAATTGTTCTTTGTTTTCTTTAATCCAGTCAGGTAAGTCTCTAAATCTAGTAATATTTGGACGAACAGCACCACGGAAATGACCTAAGTCATATTCATAGTCATTACGCGCATCGATGACTACAGTATCATCTGATTGTAATGCTTCTTTAAATTCTTTTGGAGATAAGTATGCTCCTGTTAATTCTCTAGGATTAACGTCATCTTCTAAGTCTAAAGCAACAATTTCCTCACGCGCACGCACGTGCATCTTCTTGAATGCATGACCTTCAGATTCATCAATTTTAAAAGTAATTCCTTTAAATCTTTCGTCTGATTGTAATGCTTCCATATATTGGTCAGTTGCTTCAACAGTACCAGATACAGTACCATTAATTCCTTCTGTTGATACTAAAATACGACCTTTAAGATCTAATGATTTACAAAAATCTAAGTGCTCAGTAGCAAATGTTTCGGGCTCATCAAGTGATGTATATTTATAATACAATAATACTCTATAATCCATAATTCAATTCTCCTCTAGTATAGTCTTTTCATTATTTGTTTATATAAAATTTAAGTTTGAACGGTTGTTATATATAATCTATAGCTGTTATCTTCAACTTTAAAAGTTTTAATCACACCGATTAAGTCACTTTGAATAAAAGAACAAAATTCTCCTCACTATATTGTAACAAAAAAGGTATATTATTCAATTCAAAAATTCCGATAAAAGAAGTAATTTTTGAATTGAATGAAAATAGCAAATAACGGCAAAGATAACCAACAAAAATATATGAATTTTAATTGTTAATGATACATTAAGTAAGATATCAAAGGCATATTGGTTTAACCTTTCATGATATAAGAATAAACATTATAATGATTGCGTTTACAAACATTATAATGTTATAATCTTTTTCGAGAGGTGAGACATTGTGGAAAGTACAGGACTTATCAAAAATATTGCAACTATAGAAGGAAAACGGATAGATATTTTACTTGAAAAGGGTATCATCAAGAAAATAAGCGAGGGCGATACATTAGAAGGGAACATTTTATTTGATGGCTCTGATTCGTTTGTGTCAACTGGGTGGATTGATATGCACGTTCATGCGTTCTCTGATTTTAGCCCATATGGTGATGAAATAGACGCTATAGGAGTAAAACAAGGTGTGACCACAATAGTGGATGCTGGTAGCTGTGGAGCAAATAGAATAAATGAGTTATATCAAAGAGCGCAACAGAGTCAAACGAATGTTTTAGCATTTATAAATATATCTAATATTGGCCTCGAAAGAATTGATGAACTATCCAACTTAGATTGGATTAATCAACATCAATGCATAGCAGCTTGTAAGTTATACGAGGATATGATTATTGGATTAAAAACACGTATCAGTAGCAGTGTTGTTAAAGGGAATGGCGTTATCCCATTAGAAAAAGCGATAGAGATTAGTAATGAAATAAGCTTGCCTATCATGACACATATTGGCTCGGCGCCGCCAAAAATTGAAGATGTTATTCCATTGCTTAGAAAAGGGGATATCATTACACATTATTTAAATGGTAAGGAGAATAATTTGTTTGATGAAAACGGCGAACCGTTGACTGTATTGAAAGACGCAGTTGATAGAGGTGTTTATTTAGACGTCGGGCATGGTAATGCGAGTTTTTCATTTAAAGTGGCTCAACAAGCTCGAAAGGCGCATGTAAAATTCAATACGATTAGTACTGATATTTATAAAAAAAATAGGGTCGAAGGGCCAGTGTTTAGTTTATCTAACGTATTAACTAAGTTTTTATGTTTGGGTTATACGTTAGAAGATATTATTAGTGCAGTAACTACTATGCCAGCAAAAATAATCGATAGACCTGAACTAGCAGAATTGAAAGAAGGTATTAAAGCTAATTTAACGATATTTGATGTGTCGGACAACAACCAAAAACTGATAGATTCAGATAATCAAATCATGAATAGTTCTAAAATAATTAAAGAAAGAGGCGTGGTTTCAAATGGTAGATTCATTAAACTCTAAATATGGATTAAAACAAGTAATTAATGCGAGTGGCAGAATGAGTATCCTCGGCGTTTCATCACCAACTGATACTGTAATGAATGCAATGAAATTTGGCGGTCAAAATTATGTTGAAATTTCAGACTTAGTTAATAAATCAGGACGCTATATTGCAGAAAAAATAAATGCTGAAGATGCAGTAGTTGTGAACTCAGCCTCTAGTGGTATCGCGTTATCAGTTGCTGGAGTAATTACAGGCGGAAATAAACGTATGAGTCAGCGCTTGCACAATGACCACATAGATAAAAAAGAAATAATTATATTTAAGGGACACAATGTACAATATGGTGCCCCGATAGAGACTATGATTTATTTAGGTGGAGGCTCAGTAGTTGAAGTTGGTTATGCCAATGAAGGGAATGCCACTCATGTACAAGAGGCTATTAATAATAATACTGCTGCCATTTTATATGTCAAATCACACCACGCAGTTCAAAAAAATATGGCATCTGTAGAAGACATTTATGCAATAGCGCAAGAATATCATATCCCATTAATTGTAGATGCAGCTGCGGAAGAAGACTTGGAAAAATATGTAAAATATTCAGATTTAGCGATATACAGTGGATCAAAAGCAATTCAAGGTCCTACGACTGGTATTGTAGCTGGAAAAAGATTACTCATTGAATCAGTAAAAGTACAATTAAACTTTATTGGAAGAAGTATGAAAGTAGGCAAGGAGTCAACCTTTGGTCTGCTGCAAGCTTTAGACGAATATTTTGAGAAAAAAGATAACTCACAATATGAAAGAAATGAGTTAAAAAAACTAGAGCCACTAAATGATTATGACGGTGTGAATTTAGAGATGATACAAGATGAAGCCGGAAGAGCAATTTATAGAACACGTGTGCATGTAGCCCCTAAAATATTGAATCTAACTGCAGAAGTATTTACAGAAAAATTAAAGCAAGCTGAAATTGCAATCTATACGCGTGATTATGGCGTGAAACAAGGGTATTTTGATATTGACCCTAGACCATTAAAGCAAGGTGAAATTGAAGTGATTTTTAAAACGATGACTCAAATTATAGAGGGGGAAATATAAATGAAAATTTCAAACAGATTTTATAAAGATAGAGTCTCGCTTAATGTATTGGCAAAAGGTGAGAAAAACATTATAGATATTTATCAAGCAGCAGAAAAAAATGTAGTGATAGGGGTTTTATCGAAGGATTATGAAAGTGTAGCTGAAGCTGTAGACGGGATGCGTGCGTATGGTGTGCATGTAGATGATGCAATTTCAATAGGACTAGGTGCTGGAGATAATAGACAAGCGAAAGTTGTATCAGATATTGCACGCTCATACCAAGGATCTCATATTAACCAAGTATTCACGAGTGTCGGTCAAACGGCAGCCAATAGTGGAGAAGATACCTGGGTGAATGCATTAGTATCTCCTTCTGGCAAGACTGGGTATGTCAATATTTCAACTGGGCCTTTTAGTAGTGCATGTTCTGAAAAAGCGATTATACCTGTTGAAGCTGCAATTCAATTAATTAAAGATATGGGTGGAGCTTCAATTAAATTTTTCCCAATGAACGGTTTAGAAACAATTGAAGAGTATAAATATGTCGCACAAGCATGTGGTGCTGCAGGTTTTGGATTAGAACCAACCGGGGGCATTACCAAGGAGAATTTTGAAGAAATTTTACAAATTGCATTAGAATCTAATGTGCCTAAAATTATTCCTCATGTTTATTCTTCGATTATTGATAAAGATACTGGATTAACGAATATCGATGATGTGGCATGGCTTACGCATAAAATAAAAAGCTTAGTTGATCATTATGAATAAAAAACATGTTGCAGCATACGGAGAAATAATGATGCGCTTAGAAGCACCAAACCATTTACTACTAAGACAATCTGAGAATTTGAATTTTTCGTTTACTGGCACAGGTGTTAATGTAACAGGCTTACTCGCACAATTTGGATATGATTCAAGTTTGATTAGTGCTGTACCGAATAATTCTATTGGGACGGCAGCTATTGGTGCGATACGCAAGCTAGGTATTCGTAGTGAATTTATTATTAAAAATAATGATAATTTAGGAATGTATTTTTTAGAAAAAGGATTTGGTCCTAGGGCTAGTATAGTAACTTATGCCAATAGACAACAGAGTAGTTTTAACACGACTGATATTTCGCAATACAATCTTTTACAGAAGCTCGAAAATGTCGATGTACTACATATTTGTGGTATTACTTTAGCGATGAATTCACTTACCAGAGAAAACGTATTAAGTTTAGTGAAATTAGCGAAAACACAAGGAATAAAAATTGTGTTTGATTGTAATTTTAGACCCTCATTATGGGGGGATAATGGAAATATCAATGCTAAACCATTCTATGAAAAGATTTTAGCAGAAGCGGATATAGTTATCATGAGTGAAAAAGACGCTATGCTCACGCTGGGTTTACAAACAACTGAACTAACTCGAGAGGGACAACTAGAGTCATTGTTACCTGTAGTGGCTGATAAATATAATATTAATACAATTGCTGGAACAATACGTACGATTCGTGGTAGCAATCATAATGTCATTAAAGGTTACTTATATAGTGGGAATGAGATGTACTATTCGAAATCATTTAATGTAGACATTTTAGATAGAATTGGTACAGGCGATGCATACACTTGTGGCGTCATTCATGGCACACTTTCCAACATGAATCACCAAGATACAGTTAACTTTTCAGCTGCATCATGTATTCTTGCACATACTATTTCGGGAGATACACCATTGTTTGATACTGATGATATAATTAAAATCATAAATGAGGAAAAAAATGATATAGAGAGGTAATTGATTTATGACTAAATTATCATCAGATAAAGGCCCGTTATATTTACAAATAAAGCAAATTATTGAAGATAGAATTATTCACGGTATATATACTGTAGGTAATCTTATCCCTACTGAAATTGAATTTGAAAAAGAATTCAATGTAAGTAAAGTAACAGTGAGAGCCGCCATCAAAGAGTTAGTAGCTTTAGGTTATTTAGAGAAAAAAAGCGGCAAAGGAACGACGGTTATCAATCACAAAGTACAAAATAGTGTTACACACAATAAAAACTTTACAGAAAAACTCGTAGAGCAAGGGAATAAAATTCAGAAGATTATTAAAGATATTACGGTAGTTACACACGAAAAAGAAAGTAAACTATTTCAAATGTTTGGTGTGAAATCCTATAAGATTACAAGAGTCTATCTATTAAATGATACGCCCTATATTCTATTTAATCATTATTTACCGTATTCGATCAATCGTTTAAATGAGTCTGCGGAGCTCAAACAAAATAATGATTTATCTGTGTATAAAATTCTAGAAGAAGATGGGATAGAAATTGAAGCAATAGAAGATCATTTCTCTGTAGGGTTTGATGAGCAAGCGACAACAGAATTAAATCTTGACTCATCAGAACCAGTATTAATTAGAGAAAGAGAATCTTATTCAACGCAAGGTGATATTGTTGAATATAGTATCGGTTATTATAATAGTAAATTTAAAAAATATAGTATTAGTTTAAAAGACTAATGTAAAACTTTTGTAACTTGTTGGTAGCGCTAGCATTATTGGGGGAAAAGGGATGGATACTAATATTTATTTATTAATTATTACGCTACTTTCAATTGTTATTGTCATATTAGGAGTTGCATGGTGGAAATGGCATGCATTTATTAGTTTAACTGTTGCTGGATTATTTTTAGCAATTATGGCTGGTTTATCACCAGAAAAGATAGTGACTGCATACGAGACAGGTGTCGGCGATGTATTAGGTCATTTAGTTGGCATTTTAGCTTTAGGAACGATACTAGGAAAATTAATGTCTGATTCAGGGGCAGGCATGCAAATATCTGATTATCTTATTAAGTCTTTAGGTTATAAAAAATTACCTTGGGCGATGATGTTATCAGGTTTTATAATTGGTATTCCTGTATTTTTCGAAGTTGGTATCGTTATTTTATTACCACTTGTGATTTCTATTCATAAAACGACGAAAACAAATATATTACTTATAGCGATTCCCTTATTAGCTGGATTATCTATTGTACATGGTATTGTGCCACCACATCCTGGCGCGATGACAGCTATTGGTATTTATGATGCTAATTTAGGAAAAGTATTATTATACTCATTAATCATAGCCTTACCGACTGCCATATTAGCTGGTCCAGTCTTTGGGAAGTTTATAAGTAAACGACTCATTCCAGAAAATCCGCCAAATATTATTAAAGTTAGTAATAAAACCAATGGATTTCCAAGCGTACCAGTATCATTTCTAGTTATTGTACTACCTGTATTATTGATGTTGTTATCTATCGTTACACCCTACTTAGGTGAGATACCAACCATACTAAAAAATGCGTTATTATTTATAGGTAGTCCAGTCATAGCTTTATTAATTTCATGTTTTGTTGCTTTTTATTTATTAGGATTCAAGCAAGGGATGACTAAAAATGTAATTAAAGATTTAGTTGAGGAATGTATTATACCAGTGGGCTCTATTATATTAATTATAGGTGCTGGTGGTGGTTTTAAACAAATTTTAATTGAAACTGGCGTAGGTAACACGATTGCACAAATGACAGAACATCTTTCGCTTTCACCTTTATTATTAGCTTTTTTAGTAGCTGGATTAATACGTGTGGCTACAGGTTCTGCTACTGTAGCATTAACAACAGCAGCGGGCATTGTATCGCCGATTATTCAACACATGTCTGGCGTAAATTTAGAATTACTCGTTATTGCTACTGGTGCAGGTTCGCTGATGTTATCACATGTAAATGATGCTGGATTTTGGATGGTCAAAGAATACTTAGGGTTAAATGTCATAGAAACCTTTAAAACATGGACGGTAATGGAAACATTATTAGCTGTAATCGCATTTACTTTTGCATTTATTATTGATGCCTTAGTATAGTGCAGCATATATAAAATATTAAAAAAATATAAAAGTTTCACTTAGGAGGTATGTATCGGCATATCTCCTTTTATTTGGTTTCTCGTTGACTTTTTTTAAGCAAAATTTCATAATAGGTTAAGAATAAAATTTTCTAAAAATTCACAACATTATATTGTTTGGAATGATGCATGATTAATAAGACGAGAAAAATATGTAAGAAGCATACAAGTTTAACGGAATTAGAAATTTTAAAAATAGAGCAACTTGCGGATCATTTACAAGAAATTGCAGATTTGAATAATGCTGATGTATTTATAGATTGTCCTGCAGTTGAATTTAATCAAATTATCGTTGTAGCAGAAGCGGCGCCTAAGCACGTGAAAACCCTGTACCAAAATTCTGTATTAGAACAAAATGTCTACGAGAAATTTGAACCAGCTGTATTTCGAACATTAAAGACAGGTCAATCAGAACACCAGCACAGAGCAGTGTCGCAAGAAGGGAAAGTCGTAGAACAAAATGTAACGCCTGTGACCTTAAACAATCACACTATTGGTGCATTAATTATGGAAAAAGATGTGAGTAATAAAGTTTTGGAAGAAGATAAGATGAAGGCACTCACGCATGCTACCGACACATTGAGTCGTATTGTTTCCCAATCCAATGAAAGCCAAATATTTTTTCCAGACATGATAGAAGAGAGTTTGTTCAACATTGATCGGGATTTGAATATAAGATATTTTAACCTGACCGCTGAAGAGCTTGTGCAAGATTTATTAAATGTGACTTGTGAAACTGGAAAGTCGTTTATAGACTTATTTCCAAGTATTGAAGATATGTTAACGGACGGCCAAATTATTACTATAGAAGAACGCGAAATGGAACAATACTACTTCCAAGTTAAATGTATTAGGCTTTTTGAACATAATTGTGTGACAGGCCATCTTATTATGTTAAAAGATATTACAGATTTAAAAGAAAAAGAAAAAGAATTGATTTCCAAATCTGTAGCCATTAGAGAAGTACATCATCGTGTTAAAAATAACTTACAAACTGTAGCGAGTTTATTAAGATTACAAATGCGACGAGGCTTACCAGACGATAGTAAACCATATTTTCAAGAAAGTCTGAATCGTATATTAAGTATTGCTTCTGTATATGAAGTGATACTAGACGAATCTTATACAGATAGAGTTAATATAGGAAAATTAATAAAGAAAATAGGGAACATGCTCGTTTATAATGAATCAACTACTGATACAACGATACATATGACTTACAACTTGAGTGATTCCATATTTTTACCTTCTAATGTGGCAGTGTCGTTAGCTCTAATCGCAAATGAATTGATTACTAATTGCGTGAAACACGCATTTAACCAGCAGAGCGTGGGGAGAATATGTGTAGCTTTAACTTATGAAAGTAATTCAAAGACGCTAAATTTATCAATTCAAGACGATGGAGAAGCAGAGTCGAAATTTCAAGAATCATTTGGTTTGAATATTGTTAATACAATTACAGAAAATGATTTAGATGGATCTTTTGATATCGTGAGGAATTCAATAGGTACTTTAGGACAAATTACATTTCATTATAAGGAGCGTATCTGATATGAAGAAAATTATGGTCGTTGAAGACGAATCAATTGTTCGTTTAGATATTGTGGAAATGTTAAAAGCAGCAAGATATGACATTGCCTCTGCAGTTAGCAATGGTGAAAAAGCAATTGAAGCAACTGAAAAGGTTAAGCCAGATTTAATTATCATGGATATTAAAATGCCGAAGTTAAATGGGCTAAAAGCAAGTAAGATTATTGGAAAGAAATACGAAGACATACCTATCCTGATACTTACTGCATATAGTCAAAGTGAATTTGTAGAAGAAGCAAAGCAACCTAACATTGTAGGATATATCGTCAAACCTATTTCAGAATCACAATTATTACCAGCAGTCGAAATTGCATTAGCACAGTCTGATAAAATGAAAACATTAAAAAATGAAATCGAACAATCTTATATTGAGATTGAAAATCGAAAAATCATTGAAAAAGCCAAAGGACATCTGATGACACAGCTTAAAATCAGTGAAAATGAGGCCTATCAAAAGCTTAGGAAACTGAGCATGGATAATCAAGTGGGTATTGATATCGTAGCGCGAAAAGTTATTAGTCAATAAAATTGAAAAGTAAATTTTAAAAGTGAATATATTAAAGCAAAGATGCTTATTTGGTACAACCGATAGGCATCTTTTTGTTTTCTATATGAAATTGTAAATTATGGGGTGGATGAGTTATGGAACATATTGGAACGATAATTATTTATATTATTATGGCATGTGCGGTGATGGGGGCTTTTGGCGCAATTAGAAATGCACAAAAGGGTATAGGTAAAGAATTTATGGAAGGTATATATACGATAGGGCCGATATTTGCGAATTCTGCTGGGATTATGGCTTCTATTCCGTTTATTTCCAAATTTATTGAAAATGTATTCGGACCTATGTTTGATAAAATAGGTGCGGATCCTGCGATTGCAGCGACATCTATTCTAGCTACCGACATGGGAGGGTATCAGCTGGCGGAAGTCTTAAAGCAAAGTTATGAAGGTTGGATTATGGCGATGGTTGTTGGATTTATGGCGGGTGCTACTATTGTCTTTACTATTCCGTTAGGCTTACCGATGTTAGATAAAAGGGACCATAAATACATGGCTTTAGGTATTATGTCTGGATTACTAGCAATTCCATTTGGTGTATTTATTTCAACGACTATTATGTTGCTCAGTCATATGAAGGTGCGTACGGCCATTGAGACGGCTGGAGCAGCATCCCATATATTTTCAATAAGTTTTACGTCGATATTTTTGAATTTATTACCATTGATTATTTTTGTAGTTGTAACGGCGCTAGGTTTATATTTCTTCTCTGATATGATGATTAAATTATTTATCATTTTTGGTAAAATACTTGATACTGTAATTAAACTGGTATTTGTTTTTTCAGTAGTAGAAATTTTCACAGGGTTTTTCACACACGTATTTGGCGTATGGGGATTTGATCCCATTATGGCTGATAAAGAAGATAATTTTAGAGCCTTAGAAAATGCAGGTAATATTGCTATTATGTTATCAGGTGCATTCCCAATGGTGTACTTGATAAGGAAATATTTTTCTGGCATCTTAACTAAGGCAGGTAAAAAAGTTGGTTTAAGTGAAGTAGGAAGTGCTGGCATTATAGCAACAATAGCTAATATTTTAGCGATGTTTAAATTGGTTAAAGATATGCCACCTAAGGATAAAGTGATTAACATTGCGTTCGGTGTATGTGCGGCTTTCTTATTAGGAGATCATTTATCTTATACTGCCAACTTCCAACCGACATTAATTCCAGCAGTATTAGTAGGAAAGTTGAGTGCAGGGGTGCTAGCAATTATCTTTGCCTACTTACTTTGTCTACCAAAAGCAAGGAAGCTTGAAGCTATTGATAGACAGTCAGGGATTATCGGCCCAGATGAATATATTAAAAAATAACATTTAATCATGGTATAAAGTATTTTGTGAAAATCGGTTATAGCTGTGTGTTTGGTAGTCGCAGTTACTGTTAGACAAATTGAAACAGCTTATAGATTACCTGAATGGTAGTTTATAAGCTGTTTTATGTTGTTGAAATATTTTTTGTTTTAGAAATAGTTAGCGGTAATACCACCGTCAACGTTAATATTAGCGCCGTTTGTCCAATCAGACTCATCAGAAGCTAAGTATAAAGCGCAGTTTACGATATCTTCAGGTTTACCGAAACGACCTGCGGGTTGTCTATTTAAGCGTACATTTTTAGCGTCTTCGTCAGAAACGAGCCATTCCATAAGTAATGGTGTTTCTATAGGTCCTGGACTGATAGCATTTGTGCGAATCCCTTTAGGTCTAAATTGGATAGCCAATGATTTCGTAAGTGATACAACTGCGCCTTTTGAAGCAGTGTAAGCATCTTGAGGGACTGAGCAACCCATTTGGGCAACAAATGAAGCGATATTAATAATAGAGCCTGATTGATTTTTTTCCATTTCGGGAATCACATATTTGGTCATTAAGAAAATCCCTTTAACATTGATGTTCATGACTAAATCCCAAACGTCTTCACTTGTATTTACAACTGAATTATCAGCTTCTGGCATGACGCCAGCATTATTGTATAATACATCAATCTTTCCAAATGTTTGTACTGTTGCTTCTACAGCATTTTTAACATTATCTTCATTGGCAATATCTACTTTAAAGAATTGAGCTTGGCCACCATTTTTGGTAATTTCATCTACAGTTGTTTGGCCAGCTTGTGCATCTCTTTCAAAAACGGCAATTTTGGCACCTTCATTCGCAAACATTTGTGCGGCAACTCGGCCCATACCTCCGCCAGCACCTGTGATAATACATACTTTATCTTGTAATCTCATATGATTATTCCTCCTTATTATCAATTAGCTTTGTTCAAAGTACCTTGAACGCTCCCATGTCGTTACATATGAATCAAAATCATTTTGTTCTGTTTGAGCGGCGTGTAAATAATGTTGTGCGACATCTTCGCCAAGCACTGATTTAACTACATCACTGTTTTTCCAAGTGAGTATAGCTTCATGTAAAGATGAAGGTATACGTTCAACGTCATCTTGGTTATATGCGTTACCTTTTAATTCTTCGGAAAGTGGTATTTTATGTTCTATACCATATAAACCAGCACCGATTAATGCAGAGTATGCCAAGTAGGGATTCATGTCTGCGCCTGCAATGCGAGATTCAAATCTTAATGCATTACCACAACCTACCATTCGATATCCAGCAGAACGGTTATCTTTACTCCACGCAATACTGACTGGTGCCCATGAGTTAGGTGCAAAACGCTTATAGGAGTTCACATATGGTGCAAACATTAATGCAAAATCTCTTGTGTATTTGATGATGCCTGCTAAAAAGTGACGCATAGTTTCGGACATTGGATTTTCAGCGTCTTCACCATTGTAAAATGCATTATTGTGTGTACCTTTTTCCATCATACTAAGATGGATATGACCACTAGAACCTGTCCACGCTTCGTATGGTTTAGCCATAAAAGTAACGGATTTATCATTTTGAATACAAATTTCTTTCATGCCATGTTTAAACATTAAATGCTGATCGGCAGCTTTTAATGCATTTGAGTATTTTAAGTTAATTTCATGTTGTCCTTTGTAAGCTTCGCCTTTAGATGATTCAATGACAATGCCCATAAGATGCATTTGATGTCTAATTTCTTGATAAATTGGCTCGTTTTTAGATCCTTGCAATAAGTTATAATCTTCATTTAGATGGCCAGCTGGTTCTAATTGGCTGTATCCTTTTTTATTAATATTTGAGAAAGAATCATTAAATAAATAAAATTCAAGCTCACTTGCCATATGTGGAGATAAACCATGAGCTTCAGCTTTTTCAATTTGTTTTTTGAGTATATTTCGTGGGGCAATTTCAATTTTTTCTTCGCCATCCACGGTGTAAACATCACAAAATACTAAAGCTGTTCTTTCCAGCCAAGGTACTACTTTCAAAGTGTCCAAATCAGGTTTAGCTAAATAATCTCCATAGCCTTTGTCCCAATTCATATATTCGTATCCATCATTTGTATCCATTTCAAAATTAGTACCTAGTAAATAGTTACAAAAGTGTGTACCTTCTGAGATATCATTTTCTAAAATAAAATCACCTGTGATACGTTTTCCCATAAGACGTCCCTGCATATCGCAAAATCCAAGTACGACAGTATCAATCTTTTCTTCTTTTATTAATTCGAGTAACTTATCTTTAGTAATGCTTCCAGTTATGTTTGATTCAGTCATAATATCTAACTCCTTTGAGTAATTAGTCTTGCAACGATAATGAAATATATTTTAATTCTAGGAACCCATCTAAGCCATGATGTCCACCTTCGCGTCCCATGCCGCTTTCTTTAATGCCACCAAAAGGCGCTTGAGGTACGCTAAGTTGCGTGCCATTGACACCAATCATGCCAAATTCAAGATTTTCACTCATGTTGTAAATAGTATTAACATTATTAGTGAAGAAATAAGCTGCAAGGCCAAATTGGGACGCATTGGCAATTTCGATTGCTTCATCTATAGTATCGAATTGAATGATTGGAGCTACAGGACCAAATATTTCTTCTTGTGCAATTGCCATCGTATGTTTTACGTCGGTAATAACGGTAGGTTCATAAAACAATCCAAAGTCTGAGATAGCTGATTTTTGACCACCCGTTACAATTTGAGCACCATTATCTTGTGCATCTGAGACTAATTTTTCTACTTTTTCAATTGCAGCAGCGTTAATTAGTGGGCCAACTTGAACACCATCTTCAGTTGCAGGACCAACTTTCAACTGTTGAACACGTGCAACGATTTTTTCAGTCATTGCTGATTTAATATCTTTATGCACGAGAATTGTATTAATTCCGTTACACATTTGTCCTGTATTTTCGAATTTATTTTCTACGATTGCATCAGCAGCATTATCTAAGTCTGCATCTGGTAAAACAATTGTAGGGGCATTGCCGCCAAGTTCTAATGAAATCCGTTTCACTTGATCTGCTGCTTGTTTCATTAACGTTTTACCAATAGCAGTTGATCCAGTAAATGAAATTTTACGTACTCTTTGATCACTAAATAATGTATTAGAAATCATTGATGAGCGACCGGTTATGATATTAGCCACGCCCTTATCGATATTTGTGGCCATTAATTCATCAAATATTGCAATAGCAATTCTTGGTGTTTCGCTTGAAGGTTTTACAATTACTGTGCAACCTGCAGCTAATGCTGGCGCTACTTTACGGGCAATCATTGCTCCTGGAAAGTTCCATGGGGTGATGAGACCGCAGACTCCAACGGGCTGTTTGATAACAGAGATGCGCTGTTGAGGTGAAGACGGAGGAATAATTTCTCCGTAAATTCTTTTTCCTTCTTCTGCATTCCATTTTATGAATTTTGCACATACACCTATTTCGCCATATGCTTCAGCAAACGGTTTACCTTGTTCTTCACTCATGATGTGTGCAAGTTCATCTTGCTTGTTCAACAAATTGGTAGCCCATTGATTTAAAATATCTCCACGTTGCTCTGCAGTGTATTTTGACCATTTTTTAAATGCTTGATGGGCTGATTCTATGGATTGCTTTACCTTATTTTCATCAATGCTTGGTACTTGACCGATGACATTTCCATTCGCTGGATTAATCACTTCTGTCGTTTGATCTGTATGAACTTTTTCACCGTTAATCCAATTGTAATTAAATTTTTCGACCATTTAATATCCCCCTTAATATAAAAAAAGACCTACATAACCATCCTATAGATGTGTTATATAAGCCTCATTGCTCAATAAGTATTCACTTTTAAAATAATGCATCGACTGAAAACGCATGCATTTAATTTAGTTGAAGTTTACTAAATTTTCAAAACCTTGTCAATTTTCAATCATTAAATTATACTTTGAAAGAATTTACTATCGAAGGAGGAAATGTATATTATGACGAAAACACTTAATTTATTATTGGATCTCATAGCATTTGATAGCTCTACTAAAGAAAGAGCCAATGACACCATACAATATTGTTATGATTGGTTAAAAGAAGCATCACTTCATCCTGAGATATTATCGAATAATGGATATCAAATGTTAGTTTGTAATGTAGGTAAAGGTGACAAGAAGCTTATTTTAAATGGACATGTCGATGTCGTCAGTGGTAAGGCAAGCCAATTTAGCCCTGAAATTAAAGATGGTAAAGTATATGGCAGGGGAACAGCTGACATGAAGGCTGGCGTAAGTGCAATGATGGTTGCTTTAACTGAGCTTCAAGAAAGCGATTTGAATGAGACTACAGTACAATTACAGCTGATGTCTGATGAAGAAATCGGTGGTTATAATTGTGCCGCTTATTTAACAGAGCAAGGTTATTTAGGTGATTTTGTTATTTGTGCAGAACCAACTCAACTTGGTATTGGTTTTCAAGCGAAAGGGATCTTACAAATAGATATTGAATTAAGAGGTGCTTCAGCACATAGTAGTAGGCCGTGGGAAGGAGAAAATGCAGTCGTAAAAGCTTTTGAATTATATCAACAGCTTATTAGCTTACCATTTGCTAAGGAATCTACAGAGGTTTACGACCAACCTTCTATAAATTTAGCTAAAATTAATGCTGGAGATGTATATAATAAGGTGCCAGATATATGCCATATATCATTTGATATCCGCTACTTACCAACACAAAATAAAGAACAAATTATAAAAGAAATTGAAAGTATTATGGATGGTCATATTGATATTCACTTAGAAGGTGCAGCTGTCCAAAATGATGTAGATGACGTGTATATTCAAAAATTAATAAAACATATAAAGCAAATGACTGGTGAAAGTTCTGTGGATATTTTTGGGCAACATGGCTATGCAGATACAAGGTATTTTTCAAGGTATCATGTACCTGCTATTGAATTTGGACCTAGTGGTGGCGCCTGGCATGGAGATGGTGAATATGCAGATATAGAATCTATAGAGGCTTTTAAAGACACCTTAGTTTCATTTGCGAAAAGATTTAATGACTAAAAGATAGATAATAAATGAGGAGGTATATAAACATGGCTCCTTATTTTTATTGGATATGAATATAAAGACTTACGTATAGCGCATAGTCATATTGCAGTATGCTCATCGCTTGTCATAACGTCACTAAATGCGAAGGAAGGAGATTCACAATGAAAGAAACAATATATTTAGCAGGAGGATGCCTTTGGGGTGTCCAGGCATTTTTTAAGTTAATTCCTGGCGTAATTGACACAGAAGCAGGGAGAGCAAATGGAAAATCTCAAACGATCGATGGTGTTTACGATGGTTATACAGAATGTGTGAAAATTACATTTAATACTGAAGTGGTGACAGTTAAAGTATTAATGGGACATCTGTTTGAAATTATTGATCCTTATAGTTTGAATAAACAAGGTGAAGATGTAGGTTTAAAATATCGTACTGGTGTTTACAGTGAGCAATCACAGCATTTGAATGAAGCTCAAAATTTTATTGCAAAAAGAGCTGATTGTAAACGTATTGCTGTTGAGGTATTACCATTAACAAACTATGTGAAAAGCTCAGAAGTACATCAAGATAGATTAGATAAGTTTCCTAAAGATTATTGTCACATCCCAATAGAATTAATGAAAAAATACAAAAGAAACGGTAAATCGTAGCCTGAAAATATTGCTTTTATATGCTTGACAAATGATTTTAAAGGGCGTATTATTTGTGAATGTACAAGGGGTGTACTATGTATGGTGAATAGTGCACACGACGTAGAAAAGGTGTAGTATTGTATCTTTAAAACCCATTGCAAAGGAACTTTGATGCTGTGGGTATAATTTTATTTTAATGGTACACGGGGTGTACAATAGAAAGGAAAGGTAGTCAAAATATGTTTAATGAGTTCAAGTTTATATTCAGAAATAAAATGTTAGTTGTGGCACTTTTTTCAGTTGCTATAGTGTCTATGCTTTACGTTGCACTGTTTGTTGGTTCAATTTGGGATCCATACGACAAAACAGATCAATTAAAAATTTCAGTCGTTAACCATGATGAATCTGCAAAATTGAATGGTAAAAAGGTATCGATTGGTGATGATTTAGTTGATAAGTTAAAAGATAATGATAAATTTAAATTCCAAGAGGTTTCTGAAAAAGAAGCTTCAAAACAATTGAAAAAAGGGAATAGTGTAGGTACGATTATCGTCCCTAAAGATGCTTCTCATAATGCGACAACATTATTAGATAAACATCCTAAAAAGATAAATTTAGAAACACAAGTTAACCCTGGATCTAGTTATACAGGTAGTCAGTCAGCACAAAAAGCGATTAATACAGTAACTGATACGATTAAAGATAATATTCGTTCAAATTACTTAGATGAATTATTTGCCAGTGCTAAGAAATCAAAATCTGGTTATGAAGATACATCAAATGCTCTAGGTAAAATGTCGGACTCAGAGTCACAATTGATTGATGGCAATCAACAAGTGACAGATGGTCTTAAACAATTGGCACCTTCAGTTGGTCAACCAGCACAACAATTAATTTCTGGTAATCAGCAAGTGACAGATGGTCTAAATCAGTTACAAGCTAATAATGATAAATTAAAAGAGAAAATCGATAGTTCAGTTACACAGCAAAAAAATGTAGCTTTTGAAAGTAAAAATGAGAAGGCTTTAAATAATGTGACAAAAGTGAATGAAAACAACCCTACACATGCAGATAAATATGGTGAGACAATCGTTCCTTATATGGCTAGTGTAAGTATATTTGTATCAGCAGTTTCATTCAGTGCGATATATCCATTGAGAAAAACAGTTGATAAAGGGGTATCTTCATTGAAACAAGCCTTAGGTAAATTGTTATTGTATATCATCCAAGGTTCGTTAACGGCATTACTTATGAGTAGTTGGGTTATCTTTGTATTCAACATGTCTATCGACAATGTAGGTAAATTTATATTGGTCGGATTGCTTTGGGCAATTGCTTCAATTACAATTACGACATTCTTAGGTTTATTTTTAGATAGAATTGGCTTATTCTTATCTATGTTGTTATTGATATTACAATTAAGTTCTAGTGAAGGTATGTTCCCGATTGAACAATCAGCACAGTTCTTTAGATGGATCCACCCATTTTCACCAATGTCATATGCAATTCAAGGTTATAGAGAAGCAATCTTTACGAATGCTGGACACTTTAGCTTTGCCTTTATCATAGTTGTATTGACAAGTATTATTGTAGGTATGATGTTATTACAATACTTGGTATTGTTATGGTTTAATAAGAGAGATAGAGTGCCGTTTTCAATGCAATTTAAGTAAAGTTCAGAAATAAGGGGAGTAACATATGGAAAATGTTGATCAAACGATTGAAGTAGCGATTAATAAATTTCAAGTAGTCATGTTGCGTTTGAATAAAGAAATAGTCGAAATCGTTAAAGAAACTGGATTAGCAAATTTACTTTCTAGAGAACAAATTGAAGCAATGCGAATTATACAGACCGAAGGTAAAGTAACCATCAATGAATTAGCAACATTGCAAAATATATTTAAGACAGCAGCTTCTAAACGTGTGGCTAAATTAGAAGATATGGGATATGTTCAAAGAGCGCATTCGGACAATAAACGTATAAAGTTGATAATGTTAAGCTCGGAAGGTGAAGCATTTTTAAAAGAAGCAACTACTGTGATAACAAAAGCTGTGAAAGCACGTTTAGGGAATAAATTTACAACGGATGAGATAGAACAGTTTGTAGATCAGTTGACGCATATTGATGAAGTTTTTCGAGAAAGCAAAAGTTAATACTAACAAATAGTAAAAGTGGGAATATTATTTGAATCTAAAACTGATAGGAGTCCTAGTCTGAAATGGCTTGAACTTCTGTCAGTTTTTTTGTAGTATTTGGGTGCATACTTTTGCTATTTGCTAGTAAAATATTTAGATTTACAACATTTTACATATATAATGTTAGTTATTCAATGTATACTGAAATTAAGCATAGAGTGTGAGGTTAAATGTCTTAATTTTATTACCTAAAAATGATTTGAAGGAGACTTTATTATGATAAAAAGAACAATAGAGCGTGTACTTTCATGGATTGGTATTGTTTTGCAGCTAATCGGAGTCGTTGCTATGGCACTTTTCTTACCTTTAATGGGGAATAGTGACTTTAAAGATACAGTAGTTCAAAGTATGCAAGAACAAGATAGTAGTTTCACCAAACAAGACAGTACAGAGATATTGGATATATTGAGTAGTCTAATTACATTTGGATTGGTATTCTCTATTATTGTACTTATCATAGCAATTATTGCTGCTACACTTATTGGTAAGAAAGCAAAATTGGCTGGAGTTTTGTTAATTATTGCGGGTGTTGTTTCTATATTAGGAAACTGGATTAATGCAATTTTATGGATTGTAGCTGGTATCATGCTACTAGTTAGAAAACCTAAAAACGACAATGATGATAATAAAGTTCATACACAAGATGATGATTTAGAATATTTGGATAAAGAGGAACAATCAGCATCTCAACACCAAAATGATCGAGATAATAATTATAAGTATTAATTAGAATTTAAATATAATTAATTTAAGAAAGTCTAGAATGCCAATTGGAGCATTCTAGGCTTTTTAATTAGAGATTTTGATAGATAAATACATTATTAAAATAACAGAATTAATGTATCTTTAGTGACATTATTGTCATAGCAGATGACTTAAGATAGAAAAATACGCTATGATATTTTTAAGCATTGTACTTAGTTAAAATTTAAATAATTATTTATATAAATGAGGTGAGTCAAATGATGATATTAGTGATGTTATCTCCATTATTGATAGTTGGTTTTATCATAATGGCTATTATGGAAGAAAAGAAAAGAAAAAAATAAATGTTAGGAACAAAACAGCTCAATAGATAGGGGAGGGGAGATGCAAGTCTAATTATTATGGAAAAGTAAAGCTATACACACCAAGTTAGACTAACACTTGTCTTCCCGAAGACTTACGGTAGTCTTGATTAATGTGATTTCTTGATAGATTATAAATTTTTGAAAAATAGATATACGAAGTTGTAAGTCAAATGGGAGTGTTTGACGTGAAACATTTTTGAATGACTACTAGAATACTTAAAATTACTATGTTGTAAAATGAGTGTTTTAGTCACAAACAGTATATTCTCATGTATAATTTCGATTAAGGGGGGTTATGCTATGAGTGAAATGTTGTACATCTTGCAGACTGTACTATTGCCCATTTTTATCATGATCATTTTAGGTTTTGTTTTACACAAGAAATTTACATTAGACTTAAATACACTAGCGAAACTAAACATATATGTTTTTGTGCCAGGGTTTATCTTTGTTAAATTTTACAAAACAAAATTTGAACTAAGTTTATTATTTTATATTGTTGTATTTTTTATAATTTACATGCTGGTATTGTATATTTTAGGGCGTGTAATAACGAAGTTGAGGAAAGGCGACAAAGGGGAAGCCACGACGCTGACCAATAGTATTTTATTTTTTAATTCTGGAAATTATGGAGTTCCTGTAAATGACTTAGTGTTTAAGGGAGACCCATTAGCAATGTCAGTGCAAGTAATTGTGCTTTCGTTGCAAAATATATTTACATTTTCATACGGTATTTTCGCTATTCAATCTGTACAAATCGGTAAATTAAAAGCTTTGGTTGGATATTTTAAAATGCCTGTATTATATGCTTTGTTACTAGCAATTATATTGAATTATAATCATGTACCCATTCCCAAATTTATTTGGACGCCAGCAAACTATGTCGCTGACGCTATGATTGCGATTGCCTTATTATTACTTGGAGCCCAAATTGCGAACATTAAATTTAGTTTGAAATTGTCGGCCTCATACATATATATATTAATTAGACTGATCATTGGTCCGTTAATTGGGCTTGTAATTATTAAGTTTATGGGGATAGAAGGCATTATTGCCCAGACCTTGTTTATTGCCTCAGCCATGCCAACATCAGTAAATAGTTCGGTCATTGCGCAAGAATATGATAATAATCCTGAACTTGCAGCAGAATTGGTGTTTTTATCCACTTTATTTAGTGCGATTACGGTTGTTGTAGTTATATATCTCTCTAAGATATTATTTTAATGAATTTGTATATTAAGCAAACTCAAAAAGGATAACACTCATCTGATAAGATGGTGTTATCCTTTTTATTTGTAGAAGTTCATGAGGCATATTTAACTTAAAATTCTACAACTGTATATTGTTTCAAAACTTTTTTGAACGGGCTTTGAGGCTTGTCCCCTTCTTTAGCTTTTTTGTTCATTTCTTTATGTTCAGCCACATGAGATGGTCTGGAAACCCAAGCTTGGAAGTGTTGCTTTTCTTGCCACTTACTGACAATAACGTACTCGACTTCATCACCTTTAGATTTTGTCCATACCTCTGCATCGATTAAGCCGTCAACATCCACTAATTCATTGGCGTTTTTTTCGACTTTATCATACAATTTTTGTTCATTTTCTTTAGTTGTTGAAAATGCTACTTCAGTAATAAACATGATGGACCTCCTTAAAAAATTAAATATGGTATTTATGCTATCACTTTTAAAATTTTTTCTCTAGCGGAATTTTTAAAGCATTTGATTTTTATTTTTAACGTGTTATAACTAGTTCTTGTAAAAACCAAAACTGTATGACTATATATTATTTTTAAAAATCTACTTAAAAAGGACGATTAAATTGACTGAAGCTGTATTAGGTATTGATGTAGGCACGAGCTCTGTAAAAGTAATCGCAGTAAATAGAAATGGTGAAGTAATACAAACGGTAAGTGAACCCTTAAAAATAATTCAACATCAATCTGGGTTTAATGAACAATGTCCAAACGATTGGTTTGAAACTACTCAAAGTTGTATTAAGCAATTATTAAAAACACATGAAATGCGTCATATTGATGTTAAGGGGTTATCGCTATCGGGTCAAATGCATAGTTTAGTTATATTAGACCATGCACATCAACCGATACGTGATGCCATTTTATGGAATGACACTAGGTCAACTATACAGTGCGAACAAATTAAAAAGGAATTAGGAGAATATGTATTATCAAACCCTGTGTTAGAGGGGTTTACTTTAACCAAATTATTATGGATTAAAGATAATGAACCACATAATTGGGAGAAGATAGAGGTCTTTTTACTGCCTAAAGATTATGTGCGTTTCAAATTAACTGGAAAAATAAATATGGAATACTCTGATGCATCTAGTACGTTACTGTTAAATCCTAAGGAAAAAGCATGGTCTAAAGAAATAGGAGGACGGTTTGGTCTTCGTGATATATACCCAGATCTTGTCGCATCGCATGATTTCGTGGGCTATGTCGATACTTCTATTGCTAATGATTTAGGGTTTAATAACGATGTAGCGGTATTCGCAGGTGGGGGCGATAATGCTTGTGGTGCATTGGGAGCTGGTATTACTCAGGTTGATGAAACATTGTGCAGTATAGGGACCTCAGGTGTTATCTTGGCATGTGAAAATTCACAAGATGCAGTATATAAACAAAATATACATTACTTTAATCATGCTATGGACCAAATGTCTTATGTTATGGGGGTTACATTGGCAGCTGGTGATAGTCTGCACTGGTTACGTAATAAAGTATTGTCAGACCTGAGCTTTGAACAAATTATAGATTTAGCAAGTCAATCGCCATTAGGAAGTCGAGGATTACTGTTTACGCCATATTTATCTGGAGAGCGCACTCCTCATGGAGATGCCAGTATTAGAGGGAGCTTTATAGGTCTTAGTATGTTGCATAATAACAGTGATATAGCAAGATCAGTGATTGAAGGTATTACATTTTCTCTCTATGAATCCATCAAATACTTACGTGAAAGTGGTAAGGATATACGACATATTGTATCAATTGGTGGAGGTGCTAAAAGTGATTTTTGGTTACAATTGCAAGCGGATACATTTGATGCAAAGATTAGTCGACTTAAGTATGAAGAAGGTCCGTGCATGGGTGCGGCAATCTTAGCAGTATATGGATTGGGGTGGTATAATAATTTCGAAAAAATTATTCAGAAATTCATATGTTATGAAAAATCTTTTGTACCACATCAACAGTATCATCAATTGTACATGAAATACTTTGAAGTGTACGAAGGGGTATATCGTCAAACACAACCCCTAACACAACGCTTATTAAAGTTATCTGAAGGATCAAAATGATTATAATTTGGAATTTTGTGTTGTTAGAGATATGATAAAGTTAATCTTATATTTTGACGTATCATTTGTCTTTTTTATCAAAGAAACTTGAAAAAATAAAGATAATGCGTTAGATTGAATGTAATAATTCTTGCACTAAAAGCAAGTGTAATTTATGTAATTCAAAATTTAATAGATGCTTGACCACTGGAAGTGCCTTTTAATAAAGGCTGAGACCGAAGTAGCAACTGAGGGATTCCTTGAACCTGATCCAGCTTATACTGGCGTAGGAAAGTGGCGTTATAGACAATGTATATTCGTTAATTCAACGTTATTTTTCCAGCCGGAGAAATAACGTTTTTTTTATTATTTGAGGTGAGAAAATTGTTTGTTGCAATTACACAGTATGATTATTTGTCGAAACAAGACGCCAAACATTATCAACACATTGAACAATATATTGATTACTTGATTGTCAGAACGCCGATGCCCACAGCCATGTTAGTGTCATGGATAACGGACCTCGTACAATATGGTTTTCCTAAAGACAAAATTATTATCCACGACAATGTATGTGTCTTAAGGCGCTGTAATTTAAAGGCAATCCATTTTAGAGAATGTGATGCACGCGTGAAACGTTTTAAATATAATCAACCGGAAATTCAAGTGAGTATGTCAACACATAGTCAGACGGCTATTAGGTATGCTGAGCAATTAAATCTAGACTTCGTATTGTTTGGTCATGTGTTCGAAACCAATTCAAAAGTTGGAAAAATGCCAAGAACAACGGCTGAAATAATCGAAGCGGTTAATAGCAACATTCCTATTATTGCGTTGGGAGGGATTAATCAACAAACCTTAAAGCAATTACCTAAAGGATTCAATGGTATAGCAGGTATTTCTATTTTTCAGAGGAAAAGTGACACAAATATAGGTCGTCTAAAGGAGGTTTGGACTGAATATGTATGATGCCATCATTGTTGGTTCAGGGGTTATAGGAATGTCAGTGGCAAGAACAATGAGTGAATTGGGAATGCATATTGCTGTTGTAGATCGTGATGTCCCAGGTATGCATGCTTCATACAAAGCAGGAGGCATGCTTGGCGCACAGAATGAATTTACGGAAGAAAGTAGTCTTTTTCATATAGCTCAAACTTCTCGAAGTATGTTCGAAGATTTGCGTAACAATTTGTTAGACGAAGTAGGTGTAGATATTGAATATTTAAGTAGTGGCTTAATTAAAATGGCTGCAAATCTTGAAGATAATGCCAGTGTCATACAACAATATCAATTTTTACACCAGCACGACGATTCAGTGAAGATGCTATCTTCAGAAGGTGTGTCGCAACTTTCTAATGGCGGTATTATATCAGATGGTTTATCAGCAATCCATATTCCTAATGATCATCAAATTAATGCGAATCAATATACTAAAGCACTTTTAAAATCATTAAGTCATCGTCATATTCATCGTATTTATAATACGGAAGTTCATAACATTGAGTGCCATCACCTTGGTGGTTATCGCGTTGTGACAAAAGATGAAGTGCTATTATCAGAAAAGGTAATAGTGGCAGGAGGCGCCTGGAGCGGTAAATTATTGAATAACTATATGCCACGAAATAAAGTCAGTGGTATCAAAGGTGAGGCGTTACTCGTTGAACATACTAAGTTAGATTTAAAAACCACGCTCTTTATGACAAATGGTTGTTATATTATACCTAAAATGAACCATCGTTATTTAATTGGAGCTACTAGTTATATGGATGATTTTTCAGTTGGTGTGTCAGAAAGTGGAAAGCAATGGTTGTTAACGCATGCAATACAATATATGCCTAAGCTAAAAGAGAGTCAGTTAATAAAACAATGGTCGGGAATCAGACCGTATTGTACAAATGAACAACCCATTATGGATGAAGTAGATAAAGGTTTATTTGTGATTACTGGTCATTATCGTAATGGTATTTTACTTTCACCATACATAGGATCATTGATGGGTAGATGGATTCAAAGTGGTCATAGACCTACTCAACTCGAAGATTTTCAATTTGAAGGGAGCCAAAAAAATGAGATGTATCATAAACGGTGATCATTTTACATTTGAGAGATCATTAAATATTCAAGAATTAATACATGAGATTGGTTTAGATGAGCAACGCGTCATAGTAGAACATAATGAAGAACTCATCAGTCAAAAACAATTTCCAACACAAATAGTTAACGACAAAGATTGTTTAGAATTACTAGAATTTGTAGGAGGCGGATAGGATGTTCAATATAGGACCATTTACATTAAATTCAAGATTATTATTAGGTACTGGAAAATTTGAAGATGAGGTCACGCAAACAAAAGCGATTAATGCTTCAGAGACGGAAGTATTAACATTTGCTGTACGTAGAATGAACTTGTATGACAAAAACTTACCGAATCCTTTAGCTAAAGTAGATTTAACGAAATTTACTACCTTTCCAAATACTGCAGGTGCTAAATCAGCAAAAGAAGCGGTGCGTATTGCTGAAATTGCAAACCATGCCGGCGTATGTGACATGATTAAAGTAGAGGTTATCGGTGATGACGAAACGTTATTACCAGATCCAATAGAAACGTATGAGGCATGCAAAATATTATTAGAAAAAGGTTATATAGTATGTCCTTATATTTCGAACGATGTTGTATTGGCTAAACGTTTAGAAACATTAGGTGTCCATGCAGTCATGCCACTGGCATCGCCTATAGGTACGGGGAGAGGTATTAATAATCCTTTGAATTTACGTTATATTATTGAGCGTGCAAATGTACCAGTTATTGTAGACGCAGGTATTGGCTCACCTAAAGATGCTTGTCATGCCATGGAGTTAGGTGCAGACGGTATCTTATTGAACACAGCGATTTCAAGTGCACAAGATCCAGTGAAAATGGCTGAAGCAATGAAATTAGGTATTCATGCAGGTCGAATGAGCTATGAAGCAGGAAGAATACCAGTGAAATATACAGCGCAAGCAAGTAGTCCAACTGAAGGTATAGGATTCTTATGATACAACGCTATAACCGTCAAATTCGATATGACGCTTTTGGTGAGAGCGGTCAACATCAATTGCAACATACGCACGTTATGATTATGGGAGCAGGCGCACTTGGGAGCCATTGCGCAGAATTATTAACCCGTATGGGCGTGGGAAAACTGACAATTATAGACATGGATATTGTAGAGGAATCTAATCTACATAGACAAGCATTATATGATGAAAAAGATGCAGCACAAATGCTTCCCAAAGTTGTAGCGCTAAAAGCGAAACTTGAATGTATCAATAGTGAAGTAGATATTACAGCAGTTTATCGAGAGCTGACAAATACTAATATAGAAGCAATAATCAATGATTATCAACCACATATCATTATGGATGGCATGGATCATTTTGAGATTAGATATTTAATCAATGAAATTTGTCACAAATATCGTCTCCCGTGGATTTATGGTGCAGCAGTAGGTAGTAAAGGTACTGTTTATGGTATCGATTATGAAGGCCCTTGTTTGAAATGTTTACTAGAAACTATACCTTCAACTGGAGAAAGCTGTGCTATTAATGGGGTCTTACCACCAGTGATTTATCAAGTTGCCAGCGCAGAAGTATCGGAATTAATTAGATGGGTATCTGGATATGGTTTTTCCCACAAACTTTTAACTATGGATTGTTTTAAGATGAACTTTAAAGCATTGAATATTAATAAGTTGAAAAACGAGGATTGCCATGTTTGTGAACTAAGTGAATATAAGTTACTGAATCATCCCAGCCAAAGTAAAATAGAAAAACAATGTGGAGATGCATTTTTGCTAAGATTTAATCAAAAAATATTTGATCATGTGGATTATTTGCCTGTTAAAATTGTTAGGTATAACCCATTTGCAAAAGTAATGCGCTATAAAGACTGTCATATGACTGTTTTTAAAGATGGTCGAATGAATGTGTATGGCATTGAAAATGAGCAACAAGCGAGATCGTTATATGAAAAGTTTATTAAATGTTTGAAATGATAGGATGAGTTGTTAATCGTCTTGTTGAAGTCAACGTAATATTGAATATATAAGCGATACAGTCTTATAATCTTAAAATTTATAAGACTGTACTTTTTTGAGAAAGAAACTAAAGTTCATGAAAATTTCTAAAAGTTATTGCAAATTTGTTAACAACCTACCTTCGAATTGAAACTATATATAGTGCTCTATATTTTTTAGACATAATATAGAGAATGAACTGGGATAATATGAATCACTTAGAAATAGATTTAAAAAACTTGGTTAATAAAGCTCCAACGGTAGTGAATGAAAATCCCAATATTGATTCTCGTAGAGTATATGAATATATCAAAAGTTAAAAACAGCTATTATTTATTAAAAGAGCAGCAGTTATGAATAATCATAACTACTACTCTCTTTTTTTATATTGAAATTCAATAGGCGTTTGCTAATGATAAATGAGTTAATTTTTTAAATGTTTTTGAACAGCAGGAATAATTTCGTTACCAATAAGTTCAATATTTTTCATGATTTGATTAAATGGAACGCCACCAAAATCAATTTGTCCCATGAATCGTTGATGATGATACAACTCATGTTGGTAGAGTATTTTTTCTATAATTTGTTGTGGACTGCCCACCATTAAGGCATCTCTATAATCTGGCGCATTATCAAATTGTTGTTTTGGGTAACCGTTGCCTCTAATAAATGATGTCCCTACGTTAAGGTGCGGGTAAAATTCTTTTAAAGCGTCCTGAGTTGTTTTCGCAGTATAAAATAGGCTGGCAGTTGAAACAGGTAAGACTTCCGGAGAAGTATCAAAACCATGTTCTTTAGCAGTTGAACGATAAACATCTATTGAGTTTTTAAATGTTTGAGCAGGCCCACCCAATGTGGTAATCATCATCGGTATACCTTGACGTCCAGCTTTGATTGCACTATCAGGCCCACCGCCAACAGCACGCCATATAGGAAGTACATCATCAATAGGTCTAGGAAATATTTTCATATTATTTAAATCTGGTCTAAATTTGCCAGACCATGTTATTTTATCGTTTTGATTAAGCTCTAATAATAAATTAAGCTTTTCTTCATATAATTCTTCATAATCGTTGATGTCTAAGCCAAATAGATCGAACAGACCAGTTCGTGATGCTCTGCCAGCTACAATTTCTGCGCGACCATGTGAAATCAAATCAAGTGTGGCAAAATCTTCGAAGACTCTAACTGGATCTGCTGCACTGATAATTGATGAAGAGCTAGACACTTTAATGCTATTTGTGGCTTGTGCAATAGCGCCAAGCACAACAGTGTGTGCTTGTGTCGTAAAATGTTCTTGATGACTTTCACCAACAGCGAAGACATCCATGCCTGCTTGTTCAGCTAACTGGCTAGCTTCTATGAGTTCTTGAATACGTTGCTCGTAACTAATCTTTTGCCCATTTGTTGGATTAAGCAGATGGTCTCCAAGTGAATAGATACCAAATTCTAGTGCTTTATTTTTATTAATATTTAATTGTGCCACGATATGTGCCTCCTTTTATAAATCGTGTAAGTTACTTTCGATTTCTTTCCTTTGATTCTCTAAAAAATCAGGTAAATTAAGTGATTGTCCTAAATCTTCTATGCGTGTATCAATGGTAAAACCGGGATCTGCTGTGGCAAACTCATACAAAATTTTATTTTGACGATAATATAAAGATTTGAAAAAATAGCGATCTATAATACCTGAGTTACTTTTAGGTAGTTGCTCTATTTTATGATATACGGCATCCAAATCAGCACCAGTTGGTGTATTGACGGCGATATGGTGAATATAACCTTGACCGGGTCTCGCACGTTCACCTTGTTGTTCAACAATGACAAAATCGCTATACAACCCATTACTATCGAGCGTCAACGTTGTTTCATCGGTATTAGGACGTATTTGATATTGAAGTGTATTTGTCAAGAATTCTATCGTTGGTTTGGCTTCGCGCACTCTTAACTCTACAGGTCCCATGCCGAGTATTTGATACTGTTGTGGTATATCGCTATAAGGGTTTTTGCGCCATGCTTGAGGCGTTTGGTACGTATCATTCACAATTAACAACACTTCAAGACCATCCATATCTTTAAATGATAGTGCTGATTGGTTTAAATATGTGAGACCTTCCCATGCCACTTTATATTTATTCAAGCGCTGTTTGAAATATTCCAGTGATGCATTGTCAGGGATGAGTAAAGAAAGACGGTATATCGAATCTGTTCCGCGTCTGGGTTTACCTAAGTTAGGGATTTCAAAGAAGCTTAATAGTGTGCCTTCTGAACCAATCTCATCTCCAAAAAATAAATGATACATAGATGGATTATCCTGATTTACAGATTTTTCAACTAAACGTAATCCTAATATTTGCGTATAAAATGCTTTGTTCTGCTGAGCATTTTTTGTATACATTGAAATGTGATGATGACCAATAATGTTCATAATGTGAACCTCCCTATAAATGAGTTCATTTCAAAAGTAAAATAAGGTACTAGAGATATTTAGAATAACCATATCCGTTTTGGTGGCATTTAAAACAGTTAGAGTATAAAAAATATACTTCTTGTTTATAATATATCTCGAATTCGAGATAATTGCAAGTGCTGTGATTTAAAATAAATATTTAATGTTAATTAGCATCAGCTATTATTTGGTTGTTGCTATAGTTAATACAAAAAGCAGGAAAATTTTAGAATTTTCCTGCTGAATCACACTATTCACTTTTTTTGAAATCTAAATAATAAAGGCTAAATTCAAGATCATTTTTTAAATGAGTTTCTAACAATGATACTGCTAAATCAATGTTTCTGTCGAAAAGTGCATCTACGATTTCTCTGTGCTCTTCAATAAGACCGGGACGACGTTGGTAGATGACAGTTTGGCTAAATAAGTAAATGAAACTTTTATATTTTTGATATGTGTCGAGTATAAATTGATTTCTTGTAGCTGCGATAATTTTTTGATGGAATTTATCATTAGTTGCGATAATTTTATCTTCATGTTCTTGATGCATATCGATTTCTGTATAGCTTTTTAACTCTTCTAAATCAGCATCTGTATAAACAATCGCTGCTTTTTTTAAGGCATGCGTTTCTAATAGAATACGCATCTCAAAAATCTGTCTATATTCTTCAGTTGTAGGAATAAAAATATAAGAGTTCTTTATAAAATATTCCAGTTCTAATTGTTTGAGTGCTTCACGTATAGGTGTTCGGCTGACTTCGTATTTTTTGGCAAGTTTTGCTTCAGTAATTTTTTCATCCTTCTTCAATGCACCTGAAATAATATCATTTCTTATCTTTTGATATATCGTTAATTCGTTTGTATTCAATTTATTCACCTCATCATCTTAAGTGTACTATAAAAAATTTCTCTTTAAAATGTATACATTTTATTGATTTTAGTATACACTATTCACTGTAAACGTTTTCAATAGGAGGAGTATTTATGATGAAGGTAGGATTTATAGGATTAGGTATTATGGGAAAACCCATGGTTAAAAATTTATTGAAAGCAAATATAGATGTATATGTGAATGATTTAAACAAAGAAGCTGAGCAAGAAGTAGTTTCTGACGGTGCACAATCAGTGTCAATTGAACAAATGGCACAAGAAGTAGATCATATTATTACTTCATTACCGAATGGTGCCATTGTTAAAGCTGTTTTATATAGTGGAGAAGATGCGATTTTAAAGCAATCAGAAATTAAAGTACAATCTGTGATTGATACAAGCTCGCTAACACCAAATGAATCTTTAGAGATAAGTAAAGTTTTAGAAAAGAAAGCTGTGAAATATATTGATGCACCAGTAAGTGGTGGAGAGCCTTTAGCAATCACAGGCGAGTTATCTGTGATGATTGGTTGTGATGAAAGTGATTTAGCTACGATACAAGACGTGTTAGCGCCGATATCATCATCGGTGATTAGAGTTGGTGATGTCGGCGCAGGCAGTGTTGTTAAGTTGGCAAATCAAATTATCGTAAATACCAATATAGCAGCATTGTCCGAGGCTGTGGTTTTAGCCAAAAAATTTGATATAGAGCTGGAAAGTATGTATGAAGCCATCAAAGGTGGCCTTGCGGGATCAAGCGTTATGGATGCGAAATTCCCTAAGATGATACAAGAGGATTATCGACCTGGGGGCACATTAAATATTAATTTAAAGGATATGAAAAATGTGAGTTCTACGGCTGATACAGTAGGCTTAACTTTACCTTTGTCCAACCAAGTTAAAGAAATATATAAATCAGAAGTAGCACATGGTAATGGGATGAATGACCATTCAGGGATTATTAAATACTTTGAAAAAATAAATAAGATGTAGGTGAGGCAATGTTAACAGATAAGCTAATTAACCAATATAAAAATGATGCTATCGACAAACAATTAAAGGATTTTAAATATAAAGTGATTGTCTTAGATGATGATCCAACAGGTACACAAACTGTTAAAGATTTACCGGTATATACAGAATGGTCAGAAACGTTGATAGAGGATGGATTTAATCAACAAAATCACATGTTCTACATATTAACCAATTCAAGAGCATTAAATGAGCAAGAAACGATGCGATTACATCAAGAAATTAGTCATAATATTGAACGCGTATCACAACGATTAAATCATCCTTATATCATTATCAGTAGAGGTGATTCCACGTTACGGGGACACTTTTACATTGAACCTAAGGTATTAAGCGATGCGTCAGATAGCGCATTTGATGGTGTATTCTACCTTCCAGAATTTTTTGAAGGCAATCGCTATACGTATAACGGTGTACATTATCTTAAAGAAAATGACCAATATATACCAGTTGCTGATAGTGAATTTGCTAAAGATACAACATTTGGTTTTAAATCTAAAAATATGGCTGATTTTATAGAAGAGAAAAGTGATGGACAAATTAAAGCAGAAAATGTACGTCATATTACATTAATGCAAATACGTGAGCGTAATGAAAAAGCAATCATGCAAGTATTCAATGATGTTTCAAATTTTGACGCTGTCATCGTGGATGCATTAAATGATGAAGATATGGATTATTTTGTTGCTTGTTTAACCCATTTCTTAGCACATAATAAGAAAAAGTTTATATTTAGAACGGCTGCTTCATTTGTAAAAGCGCTGTGCCCGACACCTGGTGAGATTATTAATCTTAACCAATTCAGTGATAACAATCATGGAGGCATTATTATAGTGGGCTCCCACGTTAAGAAGACCTCATCACAATTGCAGCATTTATTAAAGCATGTGGCGATTTCATCGATTGAATTTGATGTTAAGGAAGTAACTAAAGATAAATTATCATATTATATTAAACAACAAATTCATAAAGTTGAGTCATTGATTGCAAATGGAAAGGATGTAGTGGTCTATACATCACGAGATGTGATAAAAACAGAAGATTTAACAAATAACTTAAGTATTTCTACGAATATTTCTAATGCTTTAGTTGAAATTGTTAAAGGTCTAACAATAAAGCCAAGATTTATTATTGCCAAGGGTGGAATCACTTCTAGCGATGTTGCAACAAAGGGATTAAATATCAAAAAAGCACAGGTTATTGGTCAAATAACACAAGGGGTACCTGTTTGGTTAACAGGTGATGAAGCGAAATATAGCCATATGCCATACGTTATTTTCCCGGGAAATATCGGGGATGTAGATACGTTAACAGAAGTTTATAAAATGAATAAACGCGTTCAAGAGTAATAGGAAGTAGGGATATAGTATGTTGGGAGAAATTTGGCCATTAATTGCAGTGGTAATTGGGGTATTAATATTATTAATGTTAATTATGGCATTCAAGTTAAATACATTTATAGCATTAATTATTACATCGATGGTAACTGGCATATTACTAGGTATGCCATTAGATACAATTGTGACAACAATTGAAAAAGGTATGGGTGACACATTAGGTCATATCGCTATTATTTTTGGATTAGGTTCGATTTTAGGTAAATTATTATCAGATGGTGGCGGTGCAACCAGTATCGCAGATACATTAATTCGCATATTTGGAAAAAAATATGTCACATGGGCCATGATTATTGCTTCATTTATTATTGGTATTTCATTATTTTTAGAAGTTGCTTTTGTATTGCTAGTACCACTAGTATTTACGTTAGCAAGAAGAATGGAAATTTCTAATCTTAAAGTTGGTTTACCAATGGCTACATCTATTGCGGTGACACATGGCTTTTTACCACCGCATCCAGGTCCAGTGGCTATTTCTGAAGCAGTGAATGCGAACATTGGTCATGTGCTTATGTATGGAATCATTGTAGGTGTTCCGTTAGCTATCATTGTAGGTGGTACTTTTCCTAAGTTAGCACTTAAGTTATCGCCAAATGCTTTTAAGAGGGAAGGTAACACGGCAGCAGTAGGTGAGATGAAGCATATAGAACAAGCACAGTTACCTAGTTTTGGTTTAAGCTTATTAACAGCACTTGCACCAGTCATTTTAATGTTATTAGCGACAATAGTACAACTTGTTACGGGGAATGAAGCAGGTCATGCTAAAGGATTTGAAGGATTCATTTACTTTATTGGTACATCAGTCACAGCGATGTTAATTGCAGTTTTATTTGCTATTTATACCATGGGTGTGCGACGTAAACAAAGTATGAAAGAAATTATGGACACAGTGACGAATGCAATCACACCTATAGCAATGTTAATTCTAATTATTGGTGGCGGTGGCACATTTAAACAAGTATTAATTGACGGTGGCGTAGGAGATACAATTTCAGAAATATTTAAAGGTACTGAAATGTCACCACTTATTCTTGCGTGGTTAGCGGCAGCCTTATTACGTACTGCACTGGGTTCAACGACAGTTGCTGCAATATCTTCAGTTGGTATTGTGTTACCATTGTTGCAGACGACAGACGTTAATACGTCATTGGTTGTATTAGCAATTGGTGCAGGGAGCATCTTCTGTTCACACGTGAATGATGCCGGTTTCTGGATGTTTAAAGAATATTTTGGTTTAACGATGAAAGAAACCTTTTTAACATGGACACTACTCGAATCAATCTTATCAGTCGTAGGATTAGGTCTTATTTTAATCGTGAACTTAATGGTATAAATAATTATAAGTTGAAGCTTTTGTAATACGTTGATGAACGTATTACAAAAGCTTTTTTGAATCTATTGAAATGATCTTATGTACATATAAGTATATTCATAAAAGTGATATTTATATTTTGTTATTGATATAGTTTGACTCTATAAGCGTTAAGTGTTATTTTAAAACATACTAAAGTAATCGGATTGATAAGAAAAAAGGAGTGGCGTAATGGGGGAAATGAAATTAGGTCTTTTTTTAGCGGGTTATGGTCATCATCTTGCAAGTTGGAGGCATCCAAAATCGATTGAAAAAGGACCAATAGATATCGATCACTTAGTCAATATAAGTCAGTTAGCTGAACAAGGTAAATTTGATTTAGTATTTTTATCAGATGCTTTATATATCGATGACACAGCACACCCAGATCTGATGAGTCGTTTAGACCCATTCACTTTAATGTCCATCATAGCGAGAGAGACGTCGGATATTGGTTTAGCGGCCACAGTATCGACAACGTATTCTCAGCCATTCCATCTAGCTAGATCGTTCAGTTCACTAGATCACATTAGTGGTGGACGCGCAGCATGGAATATTGTAACTTCTGCAGTGAATAATACTGCACAAAATTTTAATGGCAATGTGAACGTTGATCATGATTTAAGATACGAGCAAGCAGAAGAATTTGTAGACGTAGCCAATAAATTATGGAAGTCATGGGAACCAGATGCCTTTAAAAAGGATAAAGTAGAAGGCGTGTTTGTAGATGAAACAAAATTACATGAGGTAAACCATGATGGTAAGTATTACAAGGTTAAAGGCCCACTTAATTTGGAACATTCACCACAAGGGCAGCCATTATTGATTCAAGCAGGGTCTTCGCCGACCGGTACAGATTTAGCAGCTCGTGTTGCTGATGTTGTTTTTACAGCACAAACAAATGCAGAAGAAGCGAAAGTATTTAATGATAGATTACGTTCAAAATTGGTGAAACAAGGAAGATCAGAATCAGACCTCACTATCATGCCAGGTCTTTTTCCAGTAATTGGTGATACTGAAGCAGAGGCACAGGCTAATTATAATGAATTGCAAGATTTGATTTTACCAGAAATAGGATTAAAACTATTGTCACCTTATGTTGGGGATGTTGATTTGATGCAATATGATATTAAGACACCCTTTGCTGATATAGATGCTTCTGAAGGTAATGGTATTAAAAGTAGATATGAATTAATTAAAAAAGAAGCCATTGAGCAAAATTTAACGTTAGAAGATGTTATGAAAAAAATAGCCGGTGCTCGAGGCCATTATATTGTTGTTGGTACACCAGAGAAAATTGCTGATACGATGCAATATTGGTATGAAATCGGTGCGGCTGATGGTTTTAATATTATGCCACCACTTTTTCCGACACAATTACAGCTTTTTGTTGATAAAGTTGTTCCGATTTTACAATCACGTGGATTAACACAAACAGAATACAAAGCAGGTACGTTACGTGAAAAATTCGATTTACCAAATTTATAATTTTAAAGCTAATGCACCGCACATATCTATAAATATATCAAAGCCACTCACTAGTACTAGTGAGTGGCTTTTTATAATTTAAGCATTTAACTCTTCAGGTGTTTTTAAGAAAGGCGTAAGAATCGCACTTATAATATAGAATCCTGAATAAATGAATAATACAACACCAGCGCCAAACGGTTCGAAAAATAAAGTTACAATTGCTGGAGCGATAAAAGTACTCAGGCCAGCTCCTAAATTTAACACAGACATAGCAGCTCCTTTATTATCTGGAGCAAGCATTGGGAACAGTGCTGATAAAGGTACATAACCAGCCATACCGATTCCACACAGACATAATATTATCGTCATTAGCCAATAATTGTGGCCAATCGTCATAGGTGCAAAGTATATGAGCAGCATGACTAAAGCATAAAATACACCGCCAACCCATTGCACGGTTTTTCGCCAGCCCCACTTATCGCCAATATATCCGAAGAATAGATTAGCAAAAATTGCTACGGTGAATATAGTTGACCACATTCTTAACCATTCTGTGTCTGTATAACCAAATTCCCTTAAGTATAAAGGTAAAAATAACAACAAGCCATATTGAGCAAAGCCATTAATACTTTTAACGATGAGTCCTATTGCTATCACGGGACGTTTGATAATGGTCACAGCTTTAATTAATTCTGAAACTTTGAAATCTGTGATTTCTGATTGAGGTACATGATCTTTGTTAATAATAATAGCTAAAAAAGCCCCTATTAACGTGAAAATGATACCTGTCCACATAGCATTGATATGTCCGACAATCGGTATGATAAAAGAAGCATATAAAGGTCCAAATACGCTCAATCCTAAAGAAAACATAAATCAAAACCAACCCGCAGCAGTACTTCTTCTTTCTAGTGGTGTACTATAATTTATCCACACTAAAAATGAATAAGCAAACATAGGATAACCAAAACCACGTATGGCATAAAAGGGTGCCATGATATAATAATTCAAACTATACATCCCTAAACCAATAAATCCTATGCTACCTATTAAAAAAGCAATTGTACCTAATATCATAGCCTTTCTAGGCCCTAAAGTTTGAACAAACACGCCTGATAGCCATGCGGAAATAGTAACAGTAACACCATAAATTGTAATTAGAAATGACGCTGCGGAGGCAGACATATTCTGATCGACTAAATATGGTACGAGCCAAGCTTGTTCGATGCCATCACCAATCATAAATAATACTAATCCGATATATCCCCAAATTAAGTTACTAGGTAAACCTATTTTTCTAAGCATGTAAAACATCCCCTTTGAATAACTATGATTCATATTTTCTTATTACTTTAAGAGCGAATAAGAGAATTTTTGTATTTCTGTAGAGTCTTTCGTATTTATTAAATATTCGATATTTTCTACTCCATACTCATAGATAGTTTGTTCAAGTTTTTTATACATAGCTATATTCATTTCACATTCTTTAACCGGATCTTCGCGAATAGGGAAAGTATCAAAATAAATTAAACCTTCATAGTTATATTTTATGGCATAGTATATAAACTCTATAGTTTGTAAAAGGTGGACACTACCCAACATTAATCCATCATCATTATCTTTATAACCATCATTTAAATGAAAGCCCATCAAACGGTTTTTTCTTGCTGCAAGTGCTAAAGCGTATGCAGGATTTTCTTTTTTCATTAGCATATGACAAAAATCTAAAGTTACTCCAAAATTAGGTAAATTGACATCATCTAATAATAAAAGTGTTAACCCAATATCACCAACGAGAGCAAAAGACCTTGGTTGATAAGGTTTATATTCAAAACTAATATTCATTTCGGGATATTGTTCTCCTATATCCCTTAAAGCTGCAACAGTTTTATCCCAAGATTTTTCATAATCTATTTGGAATGGATAATCAAATCCATCATTTGCCAACCAAATAGTAGTTGTATTTCCCCCTAATTTTTTACAGGTCTCTATAGCCTCTTTAGTTGTTTTAATGGCTTTATTTCTTATACTGTCATCAGGATTAATAAATTCACCATCATCATATATTTCACTAAATCGCAAAGCTATACCACTTACCGTTAAATGAGAATTTTCTAATGCTTCATTGATTTCGGTAAGGGTATTTTTTTTGAAATGTTCTGGGTAATTGAGTTCAATTTGAGTCAGCCCCTCCACTGTGGCCATGCGTTTAATTAATGAGACGGTATTGATATTGTCCTCCTCATTAAAAAAGAGTTCGGGTTTAGTTTTAAATGAATTTAATCTTGCTGAAAAGTTCATAATTAGTCATCCTTTCAAAGTGTTTACGTATCCAAACGTTGTTCACTGATTATTGAAAATGTTAATAATATTTCACAATAAAGTAAATAAAAACAAATTATTTTACCGAAAATATTTTATTGTAAGCTTAATAATTGTTAATATTTTACTTTTGTAAAATCGAAAATAAAAAATGTAGATATAAATTGAGGTATTGTGATAACATAATTGAAACGTATCCAAATGAAAGGATTTTCTATCTTATGGAAAGTAAAACATTCACTGGTAAAGAAATTGTTTTATATGCAAGAAGCATTTCGCCTTCTCTAGCAAATAAAGAACGTCGAGTTGCTCAATTTATTGCAAATAATTATGAAGTTCTAGCAGAAAGTACAATTAGCGATGTAGCAGAACATTTAAAAATAAGTGAAGCGACAATTACAAAAGTTTGTAAGAAGTTGCAATGCAGCGGTTATTTACAATTGAAGAAATCGATAAAAGCATATATTGAAAACACGCACAAATCAGAGTCTTATGAAGAATATTCTGATTTCAGGAAAGAAGATTCTAATACGCTTATTGCAGAAAAAGTTTTATTAAATGCGATGTTAGCACTTCAAGAAACATTAGATATTTTTAATTATGATGCGTTCAATAAAGCGTGTGAAATTTTCAATAACAAGAATAGAAATAATAAAATTATATTAGTCGGTAGCGGTGGTTCTTCGGTTATATGTGAAGATTTTCAACATAAATTATTAAAAATAGGAATTGTATCACATGTATATAAAGATTCACATATGCAGCTCATGTTCACTTCATTGATTGATGAAGGGGATATTGTGTTAGGCGTTTCGCATTCTGGTACTACACAACATATTGTGAACGTAATCAAAGCAGCAAAAGATAGAGGCGCACACACTATTAGTGTGACAAACTATATGAATAGTGAAATTACAAAAGTGGCAGAGGTCAATCTTGTTTCAACAGCACAAAACACACCTATTACAGGAGAAAATGCAGCTGCACGTATTGTACAGTTAACGATATTAGATGCGCTTTATACAAATTTAGCTATTAAAGGGTCTGAAGAATACTCTGAAAGTTTAATAAAAACAAGTGATGTTGTTAAAGACTACCGTTATTGAATAAAGGGGTTTATATTCAAATGGAAAATAAAAATGTTGTTGTGTTAGGTAGTTTGAATTACGATTTAATATTAACGCAGGAACGTTTACCACATAAAGGTGAAACGTTTTATGCAGATAGTTTACTGCAAGGACCAGGTGGAAAAGGGGCAAACCAAGCTGTACAATGTGCGAAGTTAGGATTAAATACAACACTCATTGGAAAAGTTGGAGAAGATCGATTTGGTGAAGCACTGATTGGCTCTATGCGTTCAGCAGGTATTCATACTGAGAAAATAAAACAAAAAGGGCAGAGTGGTTTAGGATTAGTCAATGTATTATATGATGGAGACTATCATAGTACTATTTTAAAAGGAGCGAATTATTTACTTGATATAGAAGATGTTGAAAAAGAGGACGCATTGTTTAAATCCGCAGACTATATTATATTGCAACAGGAGATTCCAGCTCATGTTAATGATTATGTGATAAAAAAATACAACGATAATACAACGATTATTTTGAATAATGCACCTGCCCGAAACATAGAAAAAAATATATTGAAAAAGCTAGACTATTTGGTCGTTAATGAAACAGAGGCTGAATTTATGGTGGGTAAAGTCGTATCAAATGTCAAGCAAGCGTTTGAAGCAGCTCAAGAATTGTATTCAAAAATAGAAACAACGATTGTTTTAACGCTAGGTAAATCAGGTGTTGTCTTAAATGATGGGAAACAAATTTTTCATGTGCCTGCAGAAGAAGTCAAAGCTATAGATACTACTGGAGCTGGAGATTCTTTTATAGGCGCTTTTGTTTATAGTTTAACTCAAGGATATCATTTAAAAGAGGCAGTACAATTTGCCAATCATGTCAGTGCACTAACCGTTAAAAATAACGGAGGAAGTGAATCCTTTCCTGTGTTAAAAGATTGTGTAGCAGCGGATTCGAACAAAATATAGTGACTTAGATACTTTCATAATGGGCATGTTTACTTCTGAATTCTAATTTCTTTATGATACAGATATTTTCTTGTACAATAACGCTTATTAATAGCATAAGAGGTATAATTCAAATCAGCTATTGCGCAATGTAATATAATAACATAATCATGATTTCGAATAGATTTCAAAGGTGTACAAAAAATAGGATGAAAAGGAGATTTGGAGTAAGTTGAAAAAATTCATGGCATTATGTGGAAGTAATCATCGTAATTCTCAGAATCAAAAATTATTACTTGATTTAAAGCAAAGCCTTTCTACAAATCATACATTTCAAATTTATAATAAAATTTATGATTTTCCGATATTTCATTCTAATATTGAATACGAAGATTATCCAACCATTATTAAAAATTTTATGAATGATATAGAGCAAAGTGATCATATTGTAATCGCCACTCCGGAGTATATAAAAGGTGTACCTGCAGCTTTGAAAAACGCATTAGAATGGTTAGTAGCTTCAGCTGTACTTTATGATAAACCTGTTTCTTTTATAGTAAATAGCCCACATGGAGAGTCATGTTATCAATCATTACTCAAACATTTGAAAATTTTAAATCCACAAATGCAAGAGGAAGGTATGCTATTAATATCAGGGAAAGACCGACTGAGAAATGAGGATGGAACGTTTTGTTCTTTAAAAACTCAAAAAGAAGTAGCTGAATTTTTAACATTTTTAGAAAAAAATTAATTGTAATTATAGCTGGATTTATAGAAGAGCCTGGGATGATATCCTAGGCTCTTTTAACTATAACTCTGAAGCGCAGAAGTCCAACCATTCAATATAAGCTTGCTCACGTAATATAGCTTTTTTCAATATTAAAATGTGTTGTAAATCATTCTGAGGGTCGAGTTGATTATATATAGAGTTTAAGTAAGTTAACTTTTCGGTTTTAGCATTTTTCTTTTGGGATAATAATTTTTGTTTGTCTTCATGGTCTAAGTGCTCAAAGAAATATATTTTAATAGCAAAAGGATCTTTGTTATTTTCTTCCTCTTCTGCCGTTTCAATCCAATGATACAGTGCTTCTTTACCAAGTGATGTAATACTATATACTTTTTTAGTAACTTTGCTAGATTCATCTATGTTTGAAATATAGATATGCTCACTTTGTAATAACTTTTTGAGTTCGTTATAGATTTGACTATGTTTAGCTGTCCAAATCTCACCAATAACCTCACTAAAAGATTTGTAAATTTCGTAACCAGTTAATGCTTTATTGTTTAGTAACCCTAAAATTGTGTATTGTAGAACATTTTTCATATCTTTCACTCCTGAATGTTTTGACAGATTTAGTTTAAAGGATTATCATGTAAAAGTAAACATGTAATTAATTACATATATAGGAGGTAATTATGGAAACTTTAAATGATTTTATAGGCACACATATGATTTATACTTATGATAATGGATGGGAATATGAAATGTACGTAAAAAATGAAAATACCATTGACTATCGTATCCACTCAGGAATGGTTGCAGGTAGATGGGTAAAAGAACAACGTGCAGATATTGTACAAATTGTTGAAGGCGTATATAAAATTTCTTGGACAGAACCAACAGGGACAGACGTTTCATTGAATTTTGTACCAGACAAAAATATTATGCATGGCGTGATTTTCTTCCCTAAATGGGTTCACGAACGTCCAGATATTACAGTTTGTTACCAAAATGATTATATAGATTTAATGGAAGCATCTAGAGAAAAATACGAAACTTATCCTAAATATGTTGTTCCTGAGTTTGCGACAATAACATATGTAGGACAGCCCGGCATAGATAATGAACAAGTTGTTGCATTAGCGCCATATGAAGGCATGACTCAAGATATTAGAGATGGCAAACTAGTATTTTAAACACAAAGTTATGAGATGATTATCAATGAATGAAAAAATATTTGAAATTAGAATGAAAGTAGGAAAACCAATAGTAGTTGGTCAAGATGATATCGTGGGGAGACGACAGTTAATACCTATTGAATCTGGTACGGTATCTGGAAACCATGTTTCTGGGCATGTATTGCCTGGAGGAGTTGATAGCCAACTGATTGATTCAGATGGAAAGTGCACATTGTCTGCGAGATATGCCATAAAATTAACTGACGGCGCAACGATTTATATAGAGAATAATGGCATACGCACAGTGCCAGAAAGTTATAAAAAGGCAGTAACTAAAGGAGAATTTATTGATTCTGAGTTATATTACTTTCGTACTGTACCGATATTTGAGACTTATGATACTCCATATAAATGGTTAATGGAAAAAATATTTGTTGGTTATGCCTCAAGAACGACGGATGAAGTTCTATTAACGATTTATATGGTTTGATAAAATAAGAAACACTTTATAAGCGACTAAGACTGTAATTTATTAAAAATTGCAGTCTTTTTTAATGAAATTACAGGCGAAAAGTTATTAGAATATCATTAACAACGTTCCGATTATGATAGCGAAATATTTTTTATAACAGCATATGTAAAATAACTTTCGCATTATTTTTTAAAAATTCAATGAATTCTGAATTTATATTGACGCTTAAAAGATAATAGCCTATAATTTCATTATTCTTATTAGATTAGTAAGGATTAATGGAGGGGGCTACGCGTTGATTGAATTTGAACATGTAAATAAAGTATTTCACAAGAAAAAAGAACGTATTCATGCTTTGAAAAATGTATCATTTACCGTGAATAAGCATGACATATTTGGAGTTATTGGTTATAGTGGCGCTGGAAAAAGCACACTAGTTCGGTTAGTAAATCAATTAGAACGTGTGAGTGAAGGTAAAGTGGTCGTCGATGGCCATGCACTAGATACATATAAAGAAAAAGAATTGAGAGCTGTAAAAAAAGAGATTGGAATGATTTTCCAACACTTTAACCTGTTAAATTCAAGTACGGTATATAAAAACGTTGCAATGCCGCTTATTTTGAGTGGGGAAAATAAGAATGATATTAAGAAAAAAGTAGAAGAAATGTTAGCATTTGTTAATTTGTCGGATAAAATACATCAGTACCCAGATGAACTTTCTGGAGGACAAAAGCAGCGTGTAGCGATTGCGCGTGCTTTAGTAACGAATCCTAAAATTTTACTGTGCGATGAAGCTACAAGTGCTTTAGACCCTGCGACAACGAGTTCGATTTTAGATTTGTTAAAACGTGTAAACCAAACATTTGGCATTACAATTTTAATCATTACACATGAAATGGGTGTTATTCAAAAAATTTGTAATAGGGTCGCTGTAATGGAACAAGGGGAAGTTGTAGAAATTGGAAATGTTAAGAATGTATTTAGTCATCCTCAAACAAGCACGGCTAAAAACTTTGTATCTACTGTTATCAATACAGAACCATCCAAGTCACTGAAAGCAGTATTTAACCATCGACCAGATCAAAATTACATAGACTATAAATTATTTTTAGAAACGGAGCAAATTGAACAACCTATTTTAAATGAATTAACGCAAAAATATCAATTGAACGTCAATGTACTATTTTCCTCTATGTCAACGATTCAAGAGGAAACGGTGTGTTACCTTTGGCTGAGATTTGAAAAAGACCAACACTTTAATAAAGATATAGTAGAACAATATTTCCAAAATAAAGTTATTACGTTTGAGGAGGTTTAGTCATATGCTTGGTTCAAGTATTGATAGCGCACAGTTGTTTGAGTCTTTATATCAAACATTATATATGGTTACAGTTTCATTGATTATTGGAGCAATAATAGGTATACCACTCGGTGTACTACTGGTTGCTACCAGAAAAAAGGGGATATGGCCGAATACGATTGTTCACCAAATATTGAATCCAGTGATTAATATATTAAGATCTATTCCGTTTATTATTTTATTGATTTCAATTGTACCGTTCACTAAATTATTAGTTGGTACATCTATTGGCACAACAGCAGCAATTGTACCATTAACAGTGTATGTAGCTCCTTATATTGCACGACTTGTAGAGAACTCACTATTAGAAGTAGACGAGGGGATTGTGGAAGCAGCTAAAGCTATGGGGGCGTCCCCAGTACAAATTATCTGGCACTTCTTATTGCCAGAAGCACTAGGTTCACTCGTATTAGCGATTACGACTGCGATCATAGGACTCGTAGGAGCTACAGCTATGGCAGGTGCCGTTGGTGGTGGAGGAATTGGTGATTTAGCGCTTGTATATGGTTATCAACGTTTTGATACATTGGTCATCATAATTACTGTTGTAGTATTGGTAATTATTGTACAAATCATCCAATCACTAGGCAATTATTTATCTAAAACAATTAGAAGAAATTAACATAAGGGAGTTTTAATATGAAAAGATTATTAATTTTAGTGCTTTCTGCTTTATTTGTGTTAGCAGCATGTTCAGGAAGTAAAGAGAAAGTGACTATTGGTGTTGCTTTAAATGATACTAAAGCTTGGGAGAAGGTTAAAGATTTAGCTAAAGAAGAAGATATTGAGTTAGAGATTAAACAATTCTCTGATTATAATGTACCTAACAAAGCTTTGAGTGATGGTGATATCGATATGAATGCATTCCAGCACTTTGCATTTTTAAATGAATATAAAAAAGCGCATAAAGATGCAGATATTTCATCCTTAAGCACTACTGTTCTAGCTCCATTGGGCATTTATTCAGATGATATTAAAAATATTAAAAAGGTAAGAAATGGTGCGAAAGTCATTGTGCCAAATGATGTTTCAAACCAAGCGCGTTCATTAAAATTATTAGAAGCAGCAGGGCTTATTAAGCTAGATAAAGATTTTGATTTAAGTGGCTCGATTAAAGACATTAAAGAAAATCCTAAAAAGTTAAAATTTAAAGCTGTAGATGCACAACAAACTGCGCGAGCGTTATCGGATGTTGATTTATCAGTAATTAATAATGGGGTAGCTTCAAAAGCAGGATTAGATCCTAGGAAAGATCCAATTTATACTGAAAATGCTAAAAATGATGCAGTAAAACCATACATTAATGTTGTAGCGACAAAAGACAGTGAAAAAAATAATCAAACATATAAAAAAATCATAAAGCTATATCATTCAAAAGAACCGCAACAAGCACTTAAAAAAGATACAAAAGATGGAGAGTACCCTATAGACTTATCCAAAAAAGAAATTGAAAAAATCGAAAGTAACTTAAAAAACAAAAAATAATTAAACGTTCGTTCAAATACTAGTCTTAGACTGTCAGCAAAGTTTCCAACTTTGTGGCAGTTTTTTATGTATATTTCCCTGAGTACTGCTTCATAATTTAGGCAAGTCGTTTATAGATGAATCTTAAAAAGTTGCAACTCGTCTAAGTTCTGATATTAACTTAACAACTAGCACTTTTGATTTTTTAGTAGGCCATTTTGACAGTAGAAAAAGGGATAGTAAATGAATAATTATGTAATGAAATTATATATATAGTGGAGGGATTTTGAATGATTCTGGAAGGCGCAATGTTACAAGTCAAAGAGGGTATGGAGCATAATTTTGAATTAACATTTCAAGAAGCATCGAAGATTATTGCTTCGATGGAGGGATATATTGAACACTCAATACATAGGTGTTTTGAAGTTGAGGGTAAATATTTATTATTAGTAAAATGGGAGCGATTAGAAGACCATACTATAGGTTTTCGCCAATCTGAGAAATATGAAAAATGGAAAACGATGTTACACCATTATTATGAACCATTTCCAATTGTTGAACATTTTCAGAAAATAGAATTATAATAGCATTAATACTCAAAAATTAATAACATGACCATAATCTAACAATTATAATTTAGTGAAAAAGTGAATGGCAACATTCACTTTTTTATATTGTGATAACAAAACAGCATTAGTCATAGTGGTGTGTAAAAAAATAAGGTAATAGCGCTAGTGCCATTATCTTGAAAAAACGATGTTAACAAGACTAGAAGTAACTGATTTTATATGAAAATTTAGGTTTACAATGATGATTGCACCAATCAAAGCGATTATCCTAAAATGTCAGCGAATGATGTGATAAATCGCTTTAATTTTTGGATTTAACATGACAAGTATGTATTCTCTTAAAGCATGAGTTTACTTTAATTGATAAGTTTTCCATACGAGATATAGTGCTTCTATCAAATTGATGAAAAAAGCAATCACTCATACAATTACGACTAGAATTACAATCCTCTTTCTAAACTCAAAATTTTATTTATCTTCAACGTTATGTCTATTTTTAAATTTAACAATCATAGAACTGATAATAACTATTCCCCAAATTAGGAATACTGTAGCAGTTACATAAGATGACGTGTAGAAATTCCATAGCGCATAAACAATAGCAATTAAAAAGGTTAAGGCTTGTATTATAAAAGCTAAGTTCTTATTCACATGATATCTGTCCCTTTAAAATATTATGGTATTTAAAAAAACACCTTATTTATAATAACATAAAATATTTTTGTTTTGGACTACCATTTAAATGATACTAAGCAAAGAGAGAAGTGCATACCATTATGTCTTTAGTTAAATAATATACAAGGTATCTCTGTGAAGTTAAAGAAAAAATGACACCAATAGTTAAATACTATTGGTGTCATTTTTGTAGGATGTCATCGGTAATACAGATGAATAGCCTAATATTTGGGAACTGTTGGGACTTCCGATATAAGTTTTTGCGTGTAAGGTGCTTGTGGATTTGTGATAAGACGTTCAGTATCATTGAGTTCAATAATTTTGCCATTTTGCATTACAGCGATTCGGTCACACATTTCATTGATAACACCCATGTCATGCGTTATAAAGATGTATGTAATACCCATATCTTCTTGTAATTGCTTCAATAACTGGATAATTTCTTTTTGGATAGAGACATCTAGTGCAGAGACTGCTTCATCACAGACGATAACTTTTGGATTCATAGAAATCGCACGTGCGATACTGATTCTTTGGCGTTGGCCACCTGATAATTCATGAGGAAAACGATAAAGGAAACTTTCATCAAGCCCCACGCGATGTAACAATGCAATGACTGCTGTTTCTAATGCATTTTCATCATTTATCATATTGTGAATTTTCAAAGGTCGGCCAATAATATCAATCACTTTAAACCTTGGATTAATGGAAGCATAAGGATCTTGGAAAATCATTTGGATATCCTTTCTTAAACTTTTCATTTCTTTAGCGCTAAATAGATTTAAAGGAAGATTTTTATACCAAATATAGCCTTCTGAGATTTCATTTAGACCGACGACCGTCTTAGCTAGAGATGATTTTCCGGAACCGGATTCTCCAACAATACCTAAAGCTTCTCCACTTTTAATGTTTAAATTAACATGTTTTACCGCTCTAAACTGTGCGCCATTGCCTATAGGGTAATCGACACTCACATCTTCAAACTTCAAAAGTGTATCGCTATTTATTTGACGCGGCGTTTTGGGCGCGTATAAATCTGGAATAGAGTCAATTAAGTGGCGCGTATATGCAGATTGTGGGTTTTGAAATATGGTTTCGACACTACCGCTTTCTACAACTTCGCCTTGTTTCATGACTATAAGTTCATCACAAAATTGGTAAACGATACCTAAATCGTGTGTGATAAATAAAATAGATGTATCAATGTATTCATATAAGCTTTTCATCAGTTCGAGTAATTGATTTTGTGTACTTACATCGAGTGCGGTAGTCGGTTCATCTGCGATTAATACTTGTGGTTCTAATACGAGTGCCATTGCAATCATGACACGTTGACGCATGCCACCGGAAAATTCATAGGGATAAGCATTAAAATTACGTTCTATGTTTTGAATGCCTACTTTTTCTAAGATATCAATTGTCATCGCTTTTGCTTGTTTTTTATCAATTTTCTTATGTTGCAATATAACTTCAGTAATTTGTTTACCTATTGTAATACGTGGATTCAATGATGAAATAGGATCTTGAAAAATCATCGCAATATCTTTGCCACGAATTTTCTGAAAGGATTGATTCGAAAAGTTATTTAAATGGGCATCGTTAAATATAATCTCACCCGATAAAGTATGGTCAGGATAATCAGGTAACAAACCCATAATTGATTTTGCAGTAATACTTTTTCCAGAACCAGACTCCCCAACAATTCCTAAAATTTTCTTTTTATCTAGTTTGAAACTAATGTCTTTAACAGCTTGAATTGATGTTTCTTCATAATTGAAAGTCACGCCTAGATTTTTGACCTCTAATAAAGTTGGCATGAGGTAATTCCTCCCTATTCACAAATAGTTACTTTTAATCTATACTTTATATATCATACTAATCTACTCGAGTATAAGTTACAAGGAGTGATATTTTATTAACCATTATCAACAGGCTTTCAAACGATTATATAACAAAACGTTTTATCGCATTCTTTTTTCTCTATTAAGTTTACCGCTTTTTATATATGCAATTTGTAAGTATTTAATCATAGCGGATAAAATAACTGAGCCAGCACAAACTTCTGAAATTGAAGAAATCGTTGCTGCATTAAAGCAAAAGTATATATTTTTAGAACAACTTCGATCTGATATGCAACTGCAAAAGGAAGCACATCAAATATATCGTCGGCGCTACCGTAATAACGATACAAAAACTACAAATGATTTTACTTCATTTTATCAAGGTATTTTATTTAAAAACTTAATTGCATTAAAAATAATATTTGCTATTCCTTTGTTTATTGTACTGAGTTTTTATTTAAATCCAATGATCCGATACATATTTGAACGTATAGTAATGGCGGTTGTCGTTATTATTGGAGTGATAGTTGTTGTATTTACTATTCTTTATCTGTCTCCATTAGATGCTGCATACAGTATATTAGGACCAGATGCAACGAAGGCGCAAATCTATCAATTTAATGAAGCGCACCATTTAAATAGTCCTTATCTTGTGCAGTTATGGGATGCAATTAAAGGTGTATTTACATTCGATTTAGGTACGACGTATAAAGGGAATGAAGTCGTAACACATGCTGTGGCTTCAAGAATACCTATTACATTATTACTTACTGTGATTGCGTTAATTATTGCGGTTGTAATTGCCATCCCTATTGGTGTTGTGAGCGCTCTAAAACGTAACAGTTGGTTAGATGTCATACTTATGACACTAGCGCTCATTGGTTTATCGATTCCTAATTTTTGGCAAGGTTTGTTATTTATATTAGCTTTTTCACTGAAATTAGACGTCCTGCCACCATCTTATATGCCAGATAATCCTTTATCATTAATTTTACCAGTGTTGGTGATTGGGACAGCGATTGCTGCCTCTATCACACGCATGACAAGATCTTCTGTATTAGAAGTCATGAGAAATGATTACGTGATGACAGCATATGCTAAAGGCTTGTCAACAACACAAGTCGTCACTAGACATATATTGAAAAATGCAATTATTCCAATCATTACACTAATCGGTTTACTTGTTGCAGAATTACTTGGTGGGTCGGCTGTAACAGAGCAAGTCTTTAACATTAATGGTATTGGCCGCTATATCGTTCAGAAACAACTTGTCCCTGACATACCTGCAGTTATGGGCGGTGTAGTTTATATTTCAATTGTCATATCGCTGGTCAATTTAGCGATTGATATTTTCTATGCAATCGTCGATCCAAAACTTCGTAGTGAAATTAAGGAAAGGGAGTAATTATATGTCACAAAGAAAATCAAAAATAGCTTCCTTACATTTCTTCACAATATGTGCAGTTTTCACATATATAGTTACTATATTGACAGGATGTATTAATTTATTTAAAGGGTATGTAGCAGATACATTTTATATAGCGCAATTGGCACTTGTCATTCTTACAATTTTAATCGCTGTGATTGCAATGTGTGAAAGGTATTGGCGTTATAATCAAACTTTACGCTACGTAGTCTATGTGATACTTATTGCGGCAACGTTTACTGGAAATGTATTTACATTACTTATGTTTGTGAGCGTTCTGCGATATTACCAAACTTCTATGAAAGGTATTTACAATGGCTGGGAATCTTTTGTGAAGAAAATGAAGTCAAATCGTATTGCTATGATTGGTATGATTATTCTAGTGTTTATGTTGACCTTATCTACTGCGTCTAACTTTGTGTTTGATACCACTTTGGCCACACAAAATCAATTTAACGATTTATTGAAACGCCCTAGTTTGGTACATCCATTTGGGACAGATGATTTTGGCCGTGATTTATTTACGCGCATTGTGGTTGGCACTAAATTAACGTTCTTTATTTCAATTATTTCTGTAGTGATATCTGTAATATTAGGTATGATCTTAGGCATGATTGCTGGTTATTTTGTGAAGGTAGATAACACTATTATGCGTTTCCTAGATGTCATTTTTGCTATTCCATCCTTATTATTAGCTGTTGCGATTATAGCTTCATTTGGAGCAAGTACGATGAATCTAATCATTGCATTGAGTATTGGAAATATTCCTTCTTTCGCAAGGACTATGCGGGCCAATGTATTAGAAGTCAAACGTACAGAGTACGTGGATGCAGCACGTATCACAGGGGAAAGTACTTTACGCATTTTATGGAGTTATATTCTGCCAAATGCCTTGTCACCAATGATTGTACGTTTTTCACTTAACATAGGTGTAGTGGTATTAACAACAAGTAGTCTAAGCTTTTTAGGTTTAGGCGTATCGCCAGAAGTACCTGAGTGGGGAAATATCTTACGTACAGGTAGTAATTATCTTGAAACACATAGTAACCTCGCAGTATTTCCTGGGTTATGTATTATGTTGCTTGTCTTATCATTTAACTTTATTGGAGATGCAGTGCGTGATGCACTCGATCCAAAAATTCAATAGAAGGGTAGGGAACGAAGTTGAAGAAAATCATAAGTATCGCCACGTTAAGTTTGGCATTAATTTTAAGCGGTTGTAGTGTTCCTACCAAATCTGAATTGCCGGATAAAGCCCAAAAAGTAGATGTTAAAGGTAAAAAACCTACAATTCGTTTTTTAGGACAAGCAAGTTATGAAAATGATATGAATATTGTTAAAGAACAGTTAGAACAGGCAGGATTTAATGTGAAAATGAACATCCAACCTGACTATGGAAGCTATCGAACACAACGAGAAGCAGGAAATTATGATATTCAAATCGATGATTGGACGACTGTATTCGGTGATCCTAACTATTCAATGAGCGCTTTATTTAGTTCCGAAGGGTCAAACAGTTTGTTAAAAAATAAGAAAATAGATCAAATGATTAATACTGCATCTACGGAAGAAAAATCAGAAGCCAAACAAGCATATAAAGCATTAGAAGATGAAGTTATCTTTAATAAAGCTTATATGGCACCTTTATATGGCGCGAAGAAAAATTTAGTTTATGACAATCAAGTATTGGATAAAAATAGCGTAGGATTACCAAACTCTCGCGCATTAATATGGCAACAATTTGATTATAAAAATAAAAAAGAGCGTGATACGAGACCGCTTGTAATGACGCAACCTGATGGTGAGATTTCTACATTGGATCCAATTCGTTCAATAGCGCCATCTGTTTATGGTATAGATATGAATATGTATACGCGGTTATTAACATTAGATGAAAATGACCAGATTACAACTAAAGGTTCTTTAAGTCGTGATTATGCCACGAATAAAGAGAATAATGAATTTTATTTCTTATTACGTGATGATGATTACTTTGCGAAAGTTGAGAATGGTCAAGCTAAACGTACAAATGAAAGCGTAACTGCCGACGACGTGACATTCTCACTAAATCGTGCCAAAGATCAACACTCAGTTCCTGATAATAACACCTACAATATGCATCAACATATTAAAAACATAAGTGAGTTATCGGATTCCGATATAGAGAACCTAAAGGATACCAAAAGTAAAGGTAATCAATCTGTATATGATAAATTGATAAAGCAACATCAAGTCAAATCTTTAACTACGGATGACTCACAAGTAAGTAATAAAGATGGAAAATATCAAATGGTTAAAATTACTACAGATCAACCCATGCCTAAAGAAGTGAATTACCTCACACATTCATCGGCAGGTATTTTGTCTAAAAAATATGTTACAGAAATGAATGATGACAAACAATCAAAAGATTATGGTGATAGTAGCACTGTACCATCCAAAGATAGTGGGAAAAACCAACTCTATGCAAGTGGTGCTTACATTATGACTAAGAAAAATTCATATCAAGCGACGTTACAACGTAATCCTGGTTTTAATGAAAAAGAAAATAATGCCTATGGACCTGGGAAAATTAAAAACATAACGATGAAATTTAATGATGATCCAGACAATACAGTTTCTGAAGTAAGAAACCATTCGATTGATATGTTAGCGGATGTGGATCAAAAAAACTTTGATCTAATTAAATCTGATAGCGATTTAAGTATTGCACGTAAAAACGGTCGCAAATCAGTATTTTTAATGTTGAATAGTAAAAGAGGTATATTTAAAGATCAACCTGCCTTAAGACGAGCAGTTGTTAATGCAGTAGATCAAGATCAGTTTATTAAATTCTATAGAGGCGATAAGTTTAGAATTGCATCACCTGTTACGCCGTTATTAGACACGGGAAATAAGCAACGACAAAATTTAGAACAAGTTGAAAAAGAAATGAATCAAACAAGAAAATAACTCATAGAAAAGTTAGGTCTTATAATGGTCCTAACTTTTCATTATGATTAAGGAGGCATTAAATGTCAGCAAATAATCACAAAGTACATAATGAGACGCAATCTACAGAAGGGCTTATCTCTGTATCTCATCCTCTAGCAGCCGAAGTGGGGAAAAAAGTATTAGAGCAAGGCGGTAATGCAATGGATGCCGTCATCGCTATACAGCTTTCTTTGAATGTAGTTGAACCTTTTACTTCAGGAATCGGAGGCGGGGGGTACTTACTCTATTTTGATAATACAACAAAAGAAATAACAGCTTTTGATGCACGAGAAACAGCGCCAGCAGATATAGACCGTCAATTTTATCTCGATGACAAAGGGCAACATAAGACATTTTTTGAATTAAGTACGCATGGTAAAACAGTAGCAGTTCCAGCTATTCCTAAATTATTTGAATACATTCATGCAAAGTATAGTAATTTATCATTGGAGGATTTAATTAACCCAGCAATTGAACAAGCCGAAAAAGGACATCGAGCGAACTGGGCTACTGAAAAATATTCTTGGCATCAAATTGAGCGCATCCATAAATTTGCTGAAACACGTAAAGTATATACTAATGCACATGATGACTATTTCCATGAAGGAGATTGGGTAACATTGCCCGATCTTGCGAAAACATTTCGTATTTTAAGAGATGAGGGATTTAGTGCTTTTTATAAAGGTGACATCGCTAATCAACTCGTGAATATCGTTCGAGAAAATGGTGGAACAATGACTGAAAAGGATTTAGCGGCATATGATATACGTATTAAACAACCGATTTCAGCTAATTACAGAGGTTATGATATTCATGCAATGGGACCTTCTAGTTCTGGTGGCATCACTACAATTCAGATTTTAAAATTATTAGAGCAATTTGATATTCAATCAATGGGTCCACGCTCGACCGATTATTTGAATCATTTAATTCAAGCAATGCATATTGCATACAGTGATCGTGCACATTATTTAGCAGACGATGACTTTTATGATATTCCTGTAGATGCTTTAATTGATGAAGGTTATTTAAAAGAACGTAGCAATTTAATACAAAGTAACAGGGCGAATTTTGATATCGAGCACGGCACTAGCATCCCTTCATCTATAGCACATACTGATGTTGATGAAAAACATACTGAAACAACGCATTTTTCAGTAACAGATCAATATGGTAATGTGGCATCATTCACAACTTCTATAGGTATGATCTATGGTTCGGGTATGACAGTTCCGGGCTATGGCGTCCTATTAAATACAACGATTGATGGCTTTGATGTTGTGACAGGTGGCATAAATGAAATTGAGCCACGGAAACGTTCATTGAGCAACATGGCACCGACTATTGTTACTAAAAATGGTAAACCTATACTTGAAGTTGGAGCGCCGGGAGCGATTAGTATTATCGCAAGTGTTGTTCAAACACTAATCAATGTGATTGACTTTGATATGACCATTCAACAAGCGATTGATGAACCGAGAATTTATAGTAGTAACCCATCACGTATTGAATGGGAACCTCAGTTTACGCAAAGTACAATTTTAAAACTGATTGCTAAAGGACATGCATTTGAACGTAAACCTGAAATTTATATTGGAGATGTACATGGTTTACAGATAGATGAAAAAACAAATGCAGCCTCAGGTGGCGCTGATGATACGCGAGAAGGTGTCATTATCGGAGGCGACGTTCATATTGTTCGAGACAAACCATCAGTGATTAAATTTAAGGATGGAGCTGATTATAATGTGACGTTAAATCGTGTAGCATTACCACTTTATCATGATCAAACACTTATTTCAGAACAACGCTATTGGTTGCGCCAAGACGTAGCCATTGATGTGTTTTCAAACGATATTTCTCATATAGAAAATCATGCTTGTCAAAAATTCGACAACCAAAGCTATATTGATATTTTTGTGTTTGCTGAAGCACTCGGATATCAAGTAGAGATAAAAAATAATCATATTTCACTATTTAAAGATTATGAGCAACGTGTTGATGAAGAAGAAGCGGCATATTATCGCTATGACAAAGAAAGTATCACAAGATAATATTAGTGGTGTGAAATAGGTGTTTATAGTTGTAGGTACAGTATTTCAAACCTGAAATAGAGCGCATCGAATAGGCTTTTATGTGAGAAAACATGACTTTTGAAGTTATGTTTTTTTACACAAATTTTTAAAAAATAGAATATTCAGATAATATATGTGTATACCTATTAGAAATGGAGTGATACATATGTTATCAGGCGTATTGAAACCAATTGTTGACTTAGTAGCTGCATTAGGATTGTAATTTTTAAGGCATGAGTAATAGTGTATAAGATATGAAATAGCTAGTATATTTATATAGAAATGGAGTGATAAACATGTTATCAGGATTATTAAAACCAATTGTTGATTTAGTAGCTGCATTAGGATTGTAATGTTATAAGACGAGGAAAAACAGTGCATAAGATAAATAAATCCAGTATATTTATATAGAAAAAATCTGAAGCTTACAGTAAGTTATCTTGTTCACACCATGATTGCTGACTTCAGTAACGCAAACATATCTTCTTTGAATCATTGAGCGAAAATTGGCGATGCTAATCCTAATCCTATCTAAAAAAAGCCCTCACTATACGGGAGTGAGGGCTTTTTTAGATTTAGTATATAAAATCTAAACATCTACTAGAAAAGATAAAAAGTCTGTTTTAGGTCTGGATTTTTATTAAAAACATTAATGAATATCAAAATTTAAAAGGCAAAAAAGTTGCCGGAGTCATGGGATCAAATCATACAGAGGCTTTAGAGCAGTTTAATAAAGACAAACAGTATGATATTAAAACTAAGACCTATGAAAATAGAGAAAGTGCTATGTTAGATTTAGATAATAAACGTATAGATGGCTACATTAATTCCAGTTCGGTATTATCTGCAGAGAAAAACAAAAAAGGGAAAGATATTAAATTCATAGAAAAAGCAATCAATGTTGAACCTACCAGTTTCCCATTCAAAAAAGATAATGCAGATAAGAAAAAAGCTATAGATAAAGGTATCAAAGCATTAAAAGATGATGGAGAATTAAAAAAATCGTCAGAGAAATATTTGGGGGAAGATACTACCCAAAAATAATGTGACATATTAATTTGATTAAGAAGAAAGGTATGATTAAATTCACCTAAAAAGACGAAAAAACTGTTTTCACAAATTTTTGAAAACAGTTTTTTCGTCTTTTTAGTTAATGCGAATTGAAGATTGTATCTATAAAAATATAAGTTTTAAGTTTGATGAAGATATAAGTTAAATAGATTTAACGAGTAAAGAAAATGTTCTCCAATTTTTAATGAGTCAATTCAATAAGCAGTTAAAGGAGAAGGAAGTAGCTTTAAAAAACGAATATTTCTATCTTAGATTTGCACAAAAATCTATTTTGAAAGCGATTAATAGTGGTTGGATTAATCAAGTTGATAATTTACAGCAATTAAAGGGTAGTGTAAATAATAGACAAAGTGGACAGCGCAATGCGATTTTTGAATATCACAAAAGCGCGCTAGATTCTTTTGAAAGTATGAATTATAAAATCAAGGGAAATATAATTAGAAATCTCTGTCAGAGTATGATTACCTATGACGAAGATGGTGATTTAGTCATTCATTTCCCATAATTATTGAGGTGTATTGAAATGACGATTTATAATATGAATTTTGGCATAGGATGGGCGAGTAGTGGTGTTGAATATGCACAGGCATATCGTGCAAAATTGCTAAGAAATACGCAACATTCGATGAAGTTTATATTTTTAGACTTTATTCAGTCTGAAAATATTCAAACACTAACAAGTAATATGGGTTTTCATGATACTGAAGTAATATGGTTGTATCAATATTTTACAGATATAAAGATAGCGCCAACGTCTTATACAATTGAAGATATTAAAAGTAAGCTTGGAACAGAGGTCACACATGTTGAGCATAAGGGGAAAATCAAAAGACTTTATCTAAACAACGCACAAACCTTTGTAACATGTTATTTAAAAGAAGTAGATAAAGATTTGGTTGATCGTGCTGAATTTGTAGTAAATGGCATGCTCATCAGGAAAGATTTTTATAGTTATGTAAGAATTTTCTCAGAATATTACGCACCACATGATAATAAATCCAAACTTTATATGAGGCAATTTTATAATGAAGATGGGTCTATTGTATATAATGAATATATTGATGGTGATTCAAATATCTATGCGTTTGAAGATGCTAAATTATATAGTAAAGAAGAATTGGTTGGTTATTTTATCCAGCAATTACAATTAACAAAGCAAGACATTATTATTTTAGATAGGTCATCTAAAATTGGTCAAGCTGTATTACAACATAAAGGCTCAAGTAGGATTGGCGTAGTTGTACATGCCGAACATTTTAGTAAAAGTATTAAAGACGATGATCATATCTTATGGAATAACTACTATGAGTATCAATTTTCACAGGCGAAGGATATTGATTTCTTTATTACAGCTACAGATCTACAAAACAAAATTTTACGAGAGCAATTCAAAAAATATTATGGGATTATACCAAGAATTCGAACGATACCAGTGGGAAGCTTGGATCAATTAAAATATCCTACACAACCACGCAAACCGTATGCTATGGTTACAGCTTCACGACTAGCAACTGAGAAACATATTGACTGGTTGGTTCGGGCTGCAATAAAAGCCAAAGCAGAGGTCCCAGAATTAACATTAGATATATATGGGGAAGGTGCAGAAAAAGCACACATTACCCATATAATTGATGATTATAATGCGCAAAGTTATATCAACATGTTAGGACATGTTAAATTGGATGATATTTACGCAAAATATGAATTGTTTGTCTCCGCATCGACGAGTGAGGGATTCGGACTCACACTGATGGAAGCGGTTGGTTCCGGATTGAGTATGTTAGGTTTTGATGTGAATTATGGAAATCCAACGTTTATACGTAATAATAAGAATGGATTTTTGGTTCCAATTTCACTAAATGATGATGGCATGGAAGTTATAGTGAATCGCTTAGCTGAATATATGATTAGATATTTTAATAAAGGACTTCAACAGCCTCATGAAATTTCTTATGAAATTGCTAAACCATTTATGACTGCCCAAATAGAGCAAAAATGGAATAAACTAATAGAAGAGGTGCTGCATGATTAATTTATTTGAACGCTTTGATTCTAAAACACAAGTGTTATATAAATCCTTGCAGTTAGCAGGGCATCAAAATTATACAATTGTCATTCATGATGATGGATTTTTACCAGATAATATAACTTCCCCGTATCAGTTTTTTGCCAATAATCCAACTTCAGCTAATGATAAGTCGATGTTTTTTAATGGCATTGAAATTCCAAAATACTGGGAAATCGAAGGTAATAATGATGAAGCATGGATAAAAGATATGGGAGAAATACGCGGCAAAATTGTTTATCAAAAACAATATAAATCTAGGATTGTCAATCGAGTAGAATGGCTTGATAAAAATGGGAAAGTTCGTTTTATAGATCATTATACTAAAAATGGCATCAAATTTTCTCAAACTGTATTGGATGAAAATGGGAAAGCGATATTAAAAAAATATATGAATCGAGAAGGCAAGGAAGTCATTTATGAAAACTATATAACAAAAGATATTGTTTTAGAATGGCAAGATAAGACATATTTCTTTGATTCTGAAGTTGCTTTCATATTATTCTATTTACAAGCTTTAAATATCGAAATGAACCAATTTGTGATTAATTCTTTATCAACTCCATTTGCTGTATTATATAATATGAATATATCAGGAAATGATGTATTGTTTTGGCAAGAACAAAGTGGCGGAAGCATTCCTGGAAATATGAAATTGATTTTTAATGCAGATATGGTGCGCCAATTTAAAATCATTGTGCCTGAACATGCAGAACATCAAACTTTGACGAATTCTATGCAAGCATTTGAAAAAACATGTGTATTTAAATCTGGGTATCTCTATGACTATGTTAAAAGAAATGAATATACAAAAAATGCATTAATTATGACAAATTCAGATCAATTAGAACATATTGAATCTATTGTAGCGGCGGTACCATACGTGTCATTCCATATCGCTGCGTTAACTGATATGTCTTCAAAGTTATTGAATTTAAGTCAGTATAATAATGTGAAACTATTTCCAACAGTAGATGAAGATACAATTCAGGCATTATATGAAAAGTGTGATGTCTATTTAGATATTAATGAAGGTAAAGAAATAGTGGACGCGTTAAGAAAAGCGCTTGATTATGACATGTTGATTATGGGCTACGAAGATATTGTACATAATAAAACTGTTACTGCCATTGAAAACTTATTCACTAAAGAAGATGAGGCACAGGCGTTAATTCAAGCATTGCACAAAATTTATAAAAGAAGAAAAGTGTTCAACCAACGTTTACAATTTCAGAAGGAGCATATTAACGAAGTAAGTGTTCAATTATTTAATCATAAATTAAAGGTGTAATTCGCTTTATGGAATTTTAAACAAGTGAAAAAGTTATAAAAAAACAGATTGTTTACTTATTATAGTAAGCAATCTGTTTTTTTTATAGTGAAAATAACTTAGCAGTTAACCATATTGGTATTATAAATCACCGGTTAAGAATTGTGCTTTGCCGTTAAAAAAGCTCCAATCTTCATCAGTATTTTCTACTAAACTAATCATGATGTCCTCTTTACGTATGTCAGTATGTTCATGCAACGTATCTGCAAGCTTTTGATAGAAGTTTGTTTTCTCGCTTTGAGTTCTTGGTCTCGTAACAATCGTAAACACAAGCACATTTTCTGTGCGTTCAACACCTAAACCGGTATCTAATATTTGCATTTCGTAATCCTCATGTTGATTTACAATTTGGTATCTATCTCCCTCAGGCGCACCAAACGTTTCAAGCATTACACGATAAGATATATCTAATATCTCTTTGATTTCTGCTTTTTCTCTACCTTTGATCATATCAATTTTAATTAATGGCATTTTTAGGCTCCTCTTCTTCTATAAAAATTTTGTGTATTATATTATTTTTAAATATGCACAATCATATACGAGTTATAGTATATGCTATACCCCACTTATAACAATTTAATTGCCCAGGAAATATACATAAAAAGCATTAAAAGGCTTTAATTAAAAAATACATTTAATCTTAAGCCGATTATTTGAATTGATATTAATATCAGCGTAATATTCGATTGGTCTTAATTTATATCAGAATGTAATTTAAGCTGAATATGAATATAAAAGGTTAAGAGGAGTGGTAATATGTTCGATCAAACAAAACAATATATTAATGGCCAATGGGTCGAAAGTCACAGTAATGAAACAATGGATGTCATTAATCCAGCGACAGAAGAGGCTTTTGGTAAAATAGCTAAAGGTAATGCACAAGACGTGGAAGATGCAGTCAATGCAGCTGATAGTGTTTACTTAGAATTCAGACATTCATCAATTGAATATCGTAAAAATTTGCTTAACGATATTGTAAAAGAATATGAAAATCGTAAAGCAGATCTAGTTGAGGCGATGACTTTAGAACTTGGTACGCCTGTTACTGCTTCTGAAAACGTACATTATGAAATGGGATTAGCGCATTTTAAAGCAGCTAGAGATGCATTAGATAACTTCAACTTCAGAGAACGTCGAGGCAACAATATCGTAATTAAAGAAGCGATTGGTGTGGCAGGATTAATTACACCTTGGAACTTCCCTACCAATCAAACGGCATTAAAACTAGCTGGGGCATTTGCTGCAGGTAGTACTGTTGTCTTAAAACCTTCTGAAGAAACGCCGTTTGCAGCGATTATTCTAGCTGAAATTTTTGATAAAGTTGGCATGCCTAAAGGTGTATTCAACTTAGTAAATGGTGATGGATTAGGTGTAGGAAATCCAATTTCTGAAAATGAAAAAATTAGAATGGTTTCATTTACAGGATCAGGTAATACGGGTAGTAAAATTATGGAAAAAGCAAGTAAAGACTTCAAAAAAGTTTCGCTAGAATTAGGTGGGAAATCACCTTATATAATTTTAGAAGATGCTGATTTGGATAAAGCGGCTGATGCAGCTGTGCATAAAGTTGTCGATAATTCTGGACAAGTATGTATCGCTGGTTCAAGAACGATTGTTCCTGAATCTATCAAAGATGCGTTCATAGAAAAAGTTAAAGAAAAAATGAGCGACATTAAAGTCGGAGATCCACAAGATGCTACAGTTGATATGGGTCCAGTTATAAACAGCAAACAATTTAATCAAATTCAAGAATTTATTAAAATTGGTGCACAAGAAGGTGCTACAATTGAATTCGGTGGCGAAGGTAAACCTGAAGGTCTTGAAACGGGATACTTTGTAAAACCTACAATTTTCACTAACGTCGAAAATAGCATGACAATAGCACAAGAAGAAATATTTGGCCCAGTGATGTCTATTATTACTTACAGTGATGTTGATGAAGCAATTCGAATCGCAAATGATACAAAATATGGCCTAGCTGGTTATGTATATGGTACAGATATGGAAGTATTACAAAAAGTAGCTACTTCACTTGAAGCTGGTGTGATTGAAATTAATGAATATCCAAGAAGTGCTGATATGCCATTTGGTGGTTATAAACAATCTGGTATTGGCAGAGAATGGGGAGACTATGGTATTGAAGAATTCTTAGAAGTTAAAACAATTTCTGGTTTCTTCCAATAATCATAAGCAAAAATCCGTAGACAATAAGTTGTCTGCGGATTTTTTTATTTGTTGATAGGGTTAATTGATTACATCATTTGTAACTTCAATAAATCTAGTACGCCACTTGAACTGCCAGGGAAAGCAAAAATCATTTGATTTAACTCTTGAGCAGTTATTTGTTTATTAATAATAAAAGTCATTAAATTAATTAAGTCTGGCGCATCATTGGCGTAAATTTCAACACCAACGAGTCGTTTTTGTTGGTCGAGTATAATATCCATTTCAGCGGTTACTTCATTTTTATATTCAAATAAAAGTTGTTGGCCAAAGGGAATCGTCTTAATCGTATAAGATGATTCTTTATCTTGTGCTTCTTCAACAGTCACACCAATTTGTGCAAGGCGTGGTAAAGAATATAATACAGAAGGGATAGCAGGATATGTGATAGGGTTAACTTCTGTACCTAAAATGTGACTAGCAATATAATTAGACTCAAATGTGGCTGTAGGTGTTAACTTAGGAATGGTTTTATCTAATACGTCGCCACTTGCATAAACATTTGGGATATTTGTTCTTAAATATTCATCAACTTGAATTCCACTGTGACTATATTCAATACCAACATGCTCTAAACCAATGCCTTCCACATTTGGAAGACGTCCAGTTGCATCAAGAATATAGTCTGTATTGATCACATCGCCATTATTGGTTTGAATAACCAAACCGTTATCTGTTTTATTAATTTCTTTAGGAGAAGTACTTAGATAAAATTGAACTCCTTCTTGTGATAATTTATTTATTAATTTAGTCACATGATTGCGATTAAATCCTCTTAGCGGTTCGTTTGAATGATGTATGACTTTAACTTCTGAACCATTTTTTACAGCAATAGATGCAAATTCAATACCAATAATACCTGCGCCAACAATAGTCATACGTTTAGGAAATTGCTCTAATGATAAGAAATCACGACTGTCATTAGTGAATGAAGATCCCACGATATCTAATTTATTACTGTGTTGTCCGGTAGCAAGTACAATATGATTTGAAGTGATATGGGTTTTATTAACAGATACAGTATGTGGGTCGACTAAAGTGCCGGCACCATGGAATACATCAATGCCATATTGTGTGAACATATGTTCTAAAGTATTTGATAATGGTGATATCACTTGGTGTTTATAGTTCATCAAATTAGACCAGTTTATAGATAATTGGTCTTGATTAATGATATTAGGGTAACTTTGGGCAGCTTCTAAAATTTCATATGGGCCTTCAAGTAAAATTTTTGCATTACATCCATAGTTTGTACAAGTGCCAGCGATTTTGTCTTTTTCAATAATTGCTACTTTTTTATTAGCTTGTTTCAGTGTGATGGCAGCATGCCAAGCTGCATGACCACTTCCGATAAATACGACGTCATAATTGTATGTTTCTGACATGTATAATTCCTCCTGTTTTTGTGTTAAGACACAATGTTTTTTAATGAAAGCTCTAATTTATCCATAATATCTTTAGCTTCTTGATATTCTTGTAAATTCATTTGTTCTGAGACACATTGAGATATAGCCTGATAAATATCATGTTGCTGAGATTTGCCTTTGTCAGTGAGCTTAATGAGTAGTTGTCTTTTATCGGATGCAATTTTTTTTCGTTCAATCCAACCAGCTGTCTCTAATCGTTTTAGTAATGGTGTGAGTGTATTGCTTTTGAGATTCAGTGATTGACCAATGTTATATAGTGTTTGATTATCTTGTTCCCACAATGAAACAAGTACTAAATATTGTGAATAAGTTAAACCAAAATCTGAAAGCACTTGCTCATAAAATTTAGTGAATAAGCGACTGACATTATAGACTGAGAAACACAGTTGATTGGTTAGTTTCATTGTTTCATCCAAATAAAGCACCTCCTGATATATATTAATCGCGCGCGATTGATTATATGTTAACGCCAGCTCAAATGAATTGCAAGCAATTAGTTTGGAGATTTATTATTTAGAGAAGTAGGATGCTTTCTTTAAAGCATGTAAGACTATCAATTATAAAATAAAAATACTAGGTGCTAAGAAAGGCTATCATGCAAGGAGAAAATAAACTTGATAGATATAAGTATGGTTTTATAGCTGAAATGTAGAAATCATGATGCTTTATTCGAAAATCATCATACATGCTAATATAACTAAACACGAAGCCATGGATATTTTATAGAACAAGTTATATTTGAGAATCCACTTTTTGAAACAAAGCCCCATCAATGCCCACGTAATTGCTCCAGATACACCTATTAAAGCAATAATAAGTGTATAAGAAATACTTATAAAAATTCCGGTAGTTTGTGATGTAATATATGTGATAATTGCAGTGATAACGTAAACAATTGTTTTAGGGTTCATATACTGAAGATATAGGCCATCTCTTAAACGATAACAATTATGATTGTGAGTATCACTTTGTTTGTGCGTAAACACAGAATATGCGAGATATAATAAGTAAATAAAACCGATGATTTTAATAATGGTAATGAACTTGTCAAAATATGAAGCGACATATGTGCTAAATAGTAGGCAAATTAATGATAGTGATAAGAAACCTAAACCGATTCCTATTAAAAATCTTAGTGTACCTCTGATACCTAAACGTAGAGCACCGTCTAATGCTAATAAATTATTAGGACCGGGTGTATAACTCATGAAAAGTGTATAGATTATAAATGAAATGAACAAATTGCATTCTCCTTATCACATCCTGTATCATGGATATATATTAGATTGATTTCCAGTATATAGGAAATTCCCTTTAAAGGGAATTTATATCCGCTATACTGGAAAGTCAATAAAAAAAGGAGTCATAATTGTGGAGTTCCATAAAATAGTAGCTAAAAATATTTATTTATACAGAAAGAAAAATAAAATTAGTTTGGAACAATTATCTAAACTCACGGGTGTGAGCACTTCGTCATTAAACGAGATTGAAAAAGGCAATACAATTCCATCAATTAATACAGTATGGAAAATTAGTAACGGTTTGAAGTTGTCATTTAGTAGTTTAATGAATGAAGCAGAGTCAGATTATACTCAAGTAAATAAAGAAGATATTGTACCTGTAACAGAAGACGAAGGGAAATATCGTGTATATCCATATTTTCCATTTGAAAAGAGCAAGTCTTTTGAATTCTTTTATGTAGAACTTGATCCAGGTGCAAAGTTAGATTCTGAACCACATTTATCCGGTTCAGAAGAATCTATTATAGTAATCAAAGGACAATTGGAAATGCACTTAGAAAGTAATGTACTGAATTTAAATAAAAGAGACGCTTTAAGATTTAAGTCAGATGTAAAGCATAGCTATATTAATAATGGCGATGATGTTACAGTCATTTCTATGGTCATAGACTATCAATAAAATGATATATAAATTAAAGTATTAATTCATGAATAGGTGTATATGGTAGTGTATTTGAAATGTAGTTGATACAAAGGAGAAATCATATGATTGCTAGACTATAGATTTAAATCTACTTTTAGATATCTACGTTTGTGACATATAGTTAGGATTTTATCTTGAAAAAGTACATTATACTTTTAATAGAAGGCGTACTTTTCATTAGCTACTGATGCTTTTGTTATGGACATATTTCAAAGAATGAAAAGGTTATTTGTTTGTTTTTGAACAATATTACAACGAAGGTGTGTGCGGTTTGTCTGACTCAAGAAGGAAAGATGTCTAAAAATTACAATATTATTGTAGTTGGAACGAATAAATTAATACACTGATATTGATATTTTTACATGGCAAAGTTTAACTCCTAAATTTAAAGAGATGTATATAAGCATAAGCAGTCATAAAATTATGACTGCTTTAATTCATATATCTTATAATCAATGCAAAATAAAATGAGTATAATTAATCATGTTTATCCATGGCGTCATCATTTTTGGCTCGATCAAACCAAAAATGTGCATTAGGTGCTTCTTGTTGTGTCGGTCTGAAAACAGCAAGCTTCCCAGAACCTTTTGCTTTCTTTTGTTGTTCAAAATCTTTTAAAGCATGGAATGCAGGTTTACAAAGTATCCAAATGGCGACGATATTTAACCATGCCATCATACCGACACCTAAATCACCCATTGCCCAAGCAGCGTCAGCAGTCTTAAGTGTTCCATATGCAGTGGCAAAAATTAATATTAATCGTGTTATAGTGATAAAAATATTGGATTTTTTGGCACTCATCTTTCGTGTGAGATAAGCAGTATTCGTTTCTGTAATATAGGAATATGCCAAAATAGTTGTAAATGCAAAGAAAAATAGTGCAATAGCGATAAAGTAAGAACCAAAACCAGCGAAATTAGGATCGAAATGATAATCGCCTCCTTGAAATGCTTTATCGATACCAGATTGGACATACATTGCTGTGCCAGAAGGGTCTTTAGAACCATCTGCATTTAATACATAAACCCCATTATCTTCAACTAAATTCGGTTTTCCATTTGCATTTTCCGTGCCATCTGTTGTATTGAAAGTTCCTGAAATCAAGATGATTAATGCAGTTGCTGTACAGACAAAAAGTGTATCTATATAAGCAGAAAATGCTTGTACCAGTCCTTGTTTAGCAGGATGAGATACTTCGGCAGCTGAAGCAGCATGTGGACCAGTACCTTGACCCGCTTCATTAGAATAAAGTCCTCGCTTTACCCCAATTTCTATCATGGCGCCAATAATTCCACCGAAAGTAGAGTGTAAACCAAATGCCGATTTAAAGATAAGTGTTAGGAGTTCAGGCACTTGGCTAATATTTAAACAAATTACAATAGCGGCTAAAAGTATATAAGCAATAGCCATAAAAGGAACGATAGCAGTTGCCATACTCGCAATTCGTTTAATACCACCAAATATAATAAGTGACAGTAATACTACAAGAAATATAGTAACTATCCATTTAGGAATGTTAAAAGCACTATGTAAAGAAGTAGCAATAGCGTTGGATTGTACGCCAGGCATTAATAAACCTATTGAGATAATTGTAATGACTGCAAAAATTAGAGCGAATATTTTACCAAATTTTCCGCCTATACCATTTTCGATATAATAAGCTGGTCCACCTCTATACTCGCCATTTTCTTTTTGTTTGTATATTTGACCTAAAGTTGATTCTACAAAAGCTGTACTCGCGCCTAATAAAGCAGTAACCCACATCCAGAATACTGCGCCAGGGCCACCAATAAATATTGCAGCTGAAACGCCCACGATATTACCGGTTCCTACTCTTCCAGCTAAAGATAATGAAATAGCTTGAAAACTAGAAATACCTTGAGGAGATTTCTCGCCTTTAAATAAAAGACGAATCATTTCTTTGAACTGTCTAACTTGTGCAAAACGTGTAACAATTGAAAATAATAGTCCAGTAATTAATAACCCAAATACTAATGGTGGGCTCCATACAATCTTATCTAACGTATCAATAATTTCTGTAAGCAAAATAACTCTCCTAACTTAAGATGAATGAATATCACAAAATGTAAGCGCTTGCTAGCCATTTTACACTTTTGAAAATTGTTAGCAAGAGTGTCAATTAATTCGTTAACAGTTTAATGAATTAAATTATTGAATGAATAGTTAATATGTTTAGTATTTTTATTTATAAAAAAAGAACAAAGTGAGTTTGGTGTTAAAACCTTAATCGCCCACTTCGTTCTAATTATTTTGTAACTTTTATATTATGTTATTTTGTTGTGTGTATATTGATACGTTTATTCAATAGAATAAAGAACAATACGAAAGCCACTGTTAGAAAAATATGGCCTAAACCAGCGATTCCAGCAATTGCAGGACTGACGCTGAAATCTTTAATTGTAGCTATACCATTTACGAATTGCATAGCTACTGTTACTAGAACACCTAAGTGAAAAATATAGAAAAAACTATTAAATAGTTTACTATGTTTAGTTAATTTAAGTTGGTACTCAATCATCATAAATATCAAGAACATTATTGTACCTAATACCAATAGGTGCGTGTGTGTTATGTTTAATTGTGAATAACCACTAAAATTTTCTCCTTTCGCCATTTCACGATAAAATAAGCCGCTGAGTAATCCTAATAACGTATAAAATGCAGAGCTGTACATTAATTTTTTCATTTTATTCGACCTCCAATTTCTTAATACTGGAAATATACATTACTTTTGTGAACTGTTTATGAACTGTTTAAAAGTACATAAAGCTTCACTATATACCAGTAATATCGAAGGCCAACTGTACGACTGAAAATAATTTTTGATTATTAAATAAAAGTGGATATGAGTATTCAAATGATTGAAAAGCAATTTAGAAATGCTGTAAATAGTGTGTCATAATGAGTTGTTAACGTCTTAACATATCATGACTGACAACTTAATATTTTTGTTGTGCTAACAATAATGGATAAACGGTATCTAACACAGGTGTAAATAATTTATGAGTTCTAGCTTTATTAAATAAAAAGCCTTGAATACCTTCAATTTCTAATGGTTTGTTCGAGATAATATCATAATACATACTCGTACCCATTTCATTAGGATAGCCGTTATATATAGACATAATATCTTGTATGACATCTTTATTGAAATTTACATTTTCCGCCTGGGCGATGCTAACACCTTCTGTCAATAATTGCTGACATAACGTTTTTATGCCAGGTGTTTGGAGTACGATTGCAGTTTGTCTCGTAAGTGCAGTGACGGTATTTATAGCTAAATTAACTAACAGTTTGTACCATATCGCTTGATTGATATCACTTGTAAGTTCAATGTTTAAATCAGTATTTGTGGCCATTTTTTTTATTAACCGTGTTTGAGGCGCGTCTTGTAAAACGAGCTTGTGGTCTCGATAATGTGTTACAGTAGCCCCATTTTTTTGACCACTAATATAGACAACGGCTTGAAAGACATTGGGATATTGAAGACGGGATAATTGGCCATAGCCATTTTGTGCTAAAATAATTATCGTTTGATCATGGATGAGATCATCTATTTTTGGTAGTATCGATTCAAGTTGGGGTATTTTAACTGCAATGATTAATACGTCAATCTTGGAGTAGCTTGCTTTTAAAGATGATACTGTTAATGTGTATGGATGTTTTGTATTACCATTGGCATAGTATGTCAGGTCATAATCTTGTCGTCCAAGTAATAGTAAGGATTTGTATTTAGGGTAAAGGTCGAAAGCGATTGTGCTACCAACTGCTCCAGGTCCAATGATTGCAATATTATTCATATTTTTATTTCCTTTTCTATATAGATTCGTTAAGATATTGATAGTATTATAAATATAACAAATTGTGAGGTAGATTTTAATTGAAAACGTTAAACCAATTAATGACAATGAAACAAAATAATGAAAAGATTTCTATGATTACTGCCTATGATTTTCCGAGTGCAAAGCAAGCAGAAGCAGCGCAAATAGACACGATATTAGTTGGAGATTCTTTAGGAATGACAGTGCTAGGTTATGAAAGCACTGTTCAAGTGACGATTGAAGATATGATTCACCATGCTAAGGCTGTAAGACGTGGTGCGCCAAATACATATGTGATTGTAGACGTTCCTTTTGGTGCTGTGGGTCTAAATGAGCAGTATGATTTAGAACTAGCAGTGAAATTATACCGAGATACGCAGGCAAACGCGCTTAAGGCAGAAGGTGCACATTTAACGCAATACATTAAAAACTGTAGAAATATGGGCATTCCAATTGTGTCACATCTTGGACTGACACCACAAAGTGTGGGTATCACTGGATATAAAATGCAAGCAAGTACGAAAGCAGCGGCACAGCAACTTGTTGATGACGCATTGGCTGTTCAACAAGCAGGTGCATCTATGATAGTTCTAGAGGCAGTACCTAGTGATTTAGCGCAGGACATCACACTTAAACTGGATGTCCCAGTTATAGGTATTGGTGCTGGGAATAGCACAGATGGTCAAGTATTGGTATATCATGATGTACTAAACTATGGGGTAGAACATCAAGCGAAATTTGTAAAACAATATGGCGACTTTTCCGTTGGAACAGAAGCATTAGCGAAATATAATGAAGAAGTCAAAGCACAACAATTTCCAGATGCGGCACATACATATAAGAAGCAAGTGTTAGAAGCAGGTGAAGAGTCAGAATGACAAGTTTAGTTACCACTATAGAAGAAATGAATCAGATTTCACGACAATGCGCTGAAGACAAAAAACGCATTGGTTTTGTACCAACAATGGGGGCTTTACACGAAGGACATTTAAAAATGATGAAACAGTCAGTTGGAGAAAATGATGTGACAGTCATTAGTGTGTTTGTTAATCCGTTACAGTTTGGTCCTAATGAAGATTTAGCAGCATATCCTCGTGACATTCAAACCGATATGGCTAAAGCCGAAACAGTTGGAGTAGATTATATTTTTTATCCGAATGAACAAGAAATGTACCCACAACGGCCTACTATTGAAATTAAAGCAGGACGTCTGGCATCAGTCTTAGAAGGTGAACAACGTCCCGGACATTTTGATGGAGTAGTAACTGTAGTTAATAAATTATTTAATATCGTCAAACCACAACAAGCATATTTTGGTAAGAAAGATGCGCAACAATTAGCAATAGTAGAGAAGTTGGTAGAAGATTTTAATCATCCTATAAAAATTGTAGGTATTGATACTGTTCGTGAATCTGATGGTTTAGCGAAAAGTTCACGTAATGTCTATTTATCTGAAGCAGAGAGAATCGAAGCACCGCATCTTTACCAAAGCCTAAAATTAGCCCAAAGACTATATAATCAAGGCGAACGTAATAGTGCGACATTAATAGCGGAAGCACAAAACTATATTGAACAACATACAAGTGGTGTCGTAGAAACTGTAGCTGTATATAGTTATCCAGAACTAGTAGAACAATCCAAAATCAGCGGAAGTATTTTTATTTCTTTAGCCGTCAAATTTAGCCAAGCACGTTTGATTGACAATATTATTATTGAATCATGATACACTTAAAACTTTTATACTAATAGGCATATAATCATAAAAAGTAAGCGTTATCTTAATATACATTTTACATTTTATGAGTGTTGATTTATTATAGGTTATGAGAGATATTTATCGATAAAACTAGTATAGAATAATTCGAATAGTACAAAGGTGTGCCTAAAATAAATCATTAAAGTGATTTGTTTTTTGTTGTATCTTAGAAAAACTATTCAGTATTTTATATGATTTATTCAAAAAAGTGATTATGAAAGGTGGTAAAAAAATGAGTGAATCAAACTCAAAAGACGTCATTTTAATTGGCGCGGGTGTTTTAAGTACAACATTCGGCTCATTTTTAAAAGATCTTGCACCAGATTGGAATATTAAACTTTTTGAAAGACTTGAAAAGCCTGCAATTGAAAGTTCAAATGAGCGTCACAATGCCGGTACTGGACATGCTGCATTATGTGAATTGAACTATACAGTTGAGCAAAAAGATGGTTCTATCGATATTGAAAAAGCAAAAGAGATTAACGAACAATTCGAAATTTCTAAACAATTTTGGTCATACTTAGTAAAAAGTAAACAAATCCAAAATCCACAAGAATTTATTAGACCTTTACCGCATATTAGTTTTGTGCAAGGGGAAAAAAATGTAAATTTCTTGAAAAGACGTTTTGAAGCACTGTCTCCATTATCAATGTTCAAAGGTATAGAATATACTGAAGATCATAATAAGTTAAAAGAATGGATGCCATTAGTAATGGAAGGCCGAGATCCAAATGAAAAAGTTGCTGCTAGTAAAATTGATGAAGGTACAGATGTTAACTTTGGAGAGCTTACTAGAAAAATGGCTAAAAATCTAAATGAACATGATAATGCAGAGCTCTTCTATAAACATGAAGTACAGGATTTTAACCGTCGTAAAGATGGTAAATGGGAAGTTAAGGTTAAAGATCTTAACACGAATAAAGTAGAACATCACATTACGGATTATTTATTTATTGGCGCAGGTGGCGCAGCAATACCATTATTACAAAAAACTGGTATCCCAGAGAGCAAACATTTAGGTGGCTTCCCGATAACAGGAGAATTCTTAGTATGTAATAACCCTGAAGTCGTAGCCAAACATGAAGTTAAAGCTTATGGAAAAGAACCAGAAGGTACACCGCCAATGACTGTACCGCATTTAGATAGACGTTATATTCAAGATGAAAACTCACTGTTATTCGGACCATTTGCAGCAATTGGACCTAAATTCTTAAAAAATGGTTCTAACTTAGATTTATTTAAGTCTATTAATACGAGTAACGTGGTTACTATGTTATCATCAGCAGTTAAGAACTTCCCGTTAATTAAATATTCTATTCAAGAAGTTTTGGCTAAGAAAGCAGATAGAATGAAAGAGTTACGTCGATTTGTACCTGATGCAAAAGATGAAGATTGGGATATTATGCAAGCTGGTAAACGCGTTCAAGTTATTAAAGATACGAAAGAACATGGCAGAGGCTTTATCCAATTTGGTACAGAAGTAGTTAATTCAAAAGACCACTCAGTTATTGCATTGTTAGGTGAGTCTCCAGGAGCTTCTACATCAGTTTCCGTAGCATTAGAAGTCATAGAGAAAAACTTCTCAGAATATATTAATGAATGGGAACCTAAAATCCAAGAAATGATTCCATCTTATGGCAAATCGTTAATTGAGGATTATGCATTGCTAAAAGAAGTACGTCAAGCAAGTGATAACGAGTTACAACTAAATAATATATAATCAAAAACTCCTTGAGCCTCATTGGTTTCAAGGGGTTTTTTGTATGGGAATGATTAAATAGAATAAATAAGTATTAATTTATACATAAGATAAGATGTGAAATAAAAATATAATTCACAAAATATTTTGACAAATGTACATGTTATGAGTAATAATAAACTAAAGTAGACAAAAAGTACTCAGGGGTTGTTACAAATTGAAATATCGTATTAGTTTATTATTCGCTTCAGCTATTTTAATCACCTTAACTTTATTATTAACAGCACATTATTCTATTGGACCGAATGCTATTAGCTTTAATGAGCCTTATGAATTAATGATAAATATTGCATTTACGTTATTATTATTTTTGCCAGCCTTAATATTAGGCGTATTTAAATATACAGCAACAGGTATATTATCTGGTATATGGCAATTATGTTTCGCCTTCATTTTTATAATGGGTGGATTAGTACTTACTTTTATATCACCAATTATTCTATTGTTATTCATGTTATTTTTGACTGGAATCATATTGGTTATCAGTTCTATCGTCTCAATGACCACACGTTGATTTACTTTTATACATAGCTTTATTAGGCTATTATGTCTCAATTTATATGAGGGACATGATAGTCTTTTTTGTAGATTTTAAGGTAAGCGCTTACTATAAGGGCGTCAAGGGTATAGAAGTGAATAAAGGGGGCTATACTATGATATTTACTAATCCAAATGAAAAAGATGCAAAGTATAAAGTTAAATCACAATATGCCAATTTTATTGGAGGTCAATGGACAGAACCTCAAGAGGGCAATTATTTTGATAATATTTCGCCAATTACAGGAGAAGCATATGCCAAGATTCCAAGGTCTACAAAAAAGGATGTAGATTTAGCAGTTGTAGCAGCACGTAAAGCACAAGAAGACTGGGGGAAAAAATCTCCAGCCGAAAGATCACAATTACTACTTAATATTGCTGATAGAGTAGAAGAAAATTTAGAATATTTAGCAGTGATAGAAACATTTGATAATGGAAAGCCTGTTAGAGAAACGCTTACCGCAGATTTACCATTAGTCGTGGATCATTTTAGATATTTTGCAGGGGTGATACGTGCAGAAGAAGGTGGTATTTCCCAAATCGATAACGATACAGTCGCTTATCATTATAAAGAGCCACTCGGCGTTGTAGGACAAATTATACCGTGGAATTTCCCGCTACTTATGGCAACGTGGAAGATAGCTCCAGCGTTAGTTACAGGTAATACAGTTGTACTTAAGCCAGCAGAACAAACACCAGTATCTATTTTGCATTTTATTGAGTTGATAGAAGATTTATTACCAGCAGGTGTATTAAATGTAGTAAATGGATTTGGTGCAGAAACGGGAGAAGCACTTGCGACGCATAATGATATTAATAAAGTAGCGTTCACAGGAGAAACTACAACCGGAAAAATTATTATGAAAAATGCTAGTGATCGTGTTATTCCGGTGACGTTAGAACTTGGTGGCAAATCACCAAACGTCTTTTTTAAAGATATTATGGATGAAAAAGATGAATTTTTAGACAAAGCGGTTGAAGGCTTAGTGATGTTTGCATTGAACCAAGGTGAAGTGTGTACTTGTCCTTCAAGAGCACTCATACATGAGGATATATATGAATCATTTATTGATTTATGTATAGATAAAGTTAAAAAAATTAAACTTGGAAATCCTTTAGATGATACTACGATGGTAGGCGCACAAACTTCAAATGAGCAACAAGAAAAGATAGAGAGATACTTAAATATCGGAAAATCAGAAGGCGCAGAACTACTCGTCGGTGGAAATACTAGAAAAGAAAGTAATGATTTAGAAAACGGATTTTATATTGAGCCAACCATATTTAAAGGAACTCAAGATATGAGAATATTCCAAGAAGAAATATTTGGACCTGTGCTTTCAGTCGCAACATTTAAAGATGATGATGAAGCAGTAAAAATGGCCAATGACACAATGTATGGATTAGGCGCAGGTATTTGGACACGAAATCAAAATACAGCATATCGTGCGGGTAGAGGTATTCAAGCTGGACGAGTGTGGGTTAATAATTACCATACTTATCCGGCGCATGCAGCATTCGGTGGTTATAAAATGAGTGGTATTGGTCGAGAAAACCATTTAATGATGCTAGATCATTATCAACAAACAAAAAACTTGCTTGTCAGTTATGATACGAAACCAACGGGATTATTTTAATAAATAAAATAATCCAATAATAATAAAATCCCTTCCAAAAGTTTACCTTTGGAAGGGATTTTTTAAGCGAAACGCCTTTGAATATTAGAGTACTAACAATTTCATATCAAAATTAATTTGTTCTATTAGTAGTGAAATTAAATCCGTACAATTAAAAATATTATTAAGCACGATAAAGCCCACTGTTGAAAAACAATGGGTTTTTAATGTTTTTAGCTATATAAAAAATCCTAAGTATTATACAAGAGTATCATATAATTAAAAGTTAAAAACTTTTCGAAATTACTTAAAAAAATTATCGTATTGTGCTATCATATAAAATGTAATTATTTTCAAATTATACAATGTGGAGGAAACTAATGAATAATAATTGTAATTTTATGTCGAGTCATTTGAATAAGTATTCGATAAGAAAGCTTACAGTTGGTACAGCATCACTACTTATAGGTGCAACATTAGTATTTGGATTAAATAAAGAGGCAAAAGCAGATGAAATAGAAAAAAATCAATTTGCTCAAAGCTCTGAATATTCAAATGAAAATTCTGAAACGCTTAAAGAAAATGATGAAGCTTCAACAGTTAATGAAGAACACATTGATAGCGACGCAACTTCAGAGAATCAACCAACTAACAATGTAGAAATGAAAAAGGCTAACTTATCGCAAATAACTTCAGAAAGCCAAAATACAGAGAATATAAATGCAGAGGAGGAGGTTGATAATGTTCAACTCCCTTCTAAAGAGAAAGATATTATTTCAAATACCGATGATACAACAGAAGGCGTAAAAGAAGATATAAGAGATGAACTAGATAAACCCAATACATCTAAAACCTCAAAAGATGACTTTAATAAACAAAGCACTGTACATACAAAATCATCTGAATATAAACATAATGTTGAGAGTGAAAATGCTAAGGATAAAATAATAGATGTACAAACATCTCAAAACGCACCATCAATGACAAAAGCATATTTGCAAAGTTCTAAGGAACCAATAGGTAAGAAGGAAAATAGAAAGACACTCCGACAAACGCGATCCACGCAACTAACTGCCATGCCAAAGGCTAGGCGCAACTTCAAAACATCACCTAACATTTCGACAAGAGAGGCTACTGAGGATAATTCATTGGAAACATTGCCTTACTCAGATAACTATACGTTTCAGTCACTTATTTTTGATCCAGAAAATTTAACAGAAAAAAAAGTTTTGAAAAGTAAAGTCATTCCTTTTAAAATACATAGCTACTTAACAGGAGCTAATTCAGGGGATAGGTATAAAATTAATTTACAACTAGATCCTTTTATAGCTGACCACGTCAAAAGTATTACAATTAAACCAGCAAATAGGGAAAATATTGTTGCATTTAATCGTGTCATCAATAATGTAGGTAAGAAGACTAATATTTGGCAAATAAATTATATTAGAGCAAATGGAGGATTATTTGGTGGAGCAGAAATTCTCAGCCAATACACTGCTGAAGGAGGAAGAATAGAATTAGATGACACAGTAGAAAATGTTTTAGCGAAAGTTGAAAATTTAGATAACGATAAAATGAATTATTTAATTTACGTGAAAGATTCATTGGAAAATAAAAAAATCAGAACTTCTGAGAGTAGTGGTTATTTTTTAACGTTGTCTGAAACAACTTATAATAATTTAAAACATTCGAAATCTGTTGCTGCTAATAGTGCATTTAAAGCAAGCAGTGGTTCGGTACAATACGATCCATCAATTGGTGGATTTGGTGGTCTTGTGGCAGATCAGCAAATAATGAAAAATGGGATATTTAATTATGGCGGTCCTTTACTAGATTTAGGTTTAAATAAGCAATGGACATATAATTATAAAATTGATCCAGAACTTTTACCATTTATTGAATCATTAGAGTTACATAGATATGATTTTGAAGGTGTATCAGGATTTGATAAAAAATATTATGAAAATAACAAAGTTGCTAACCTTACAGTAGATTCACAAGGTCATGGATCTATATCTGCTGAAAATTTAAATACACTTATAGAATTTAATAATGCATTACCAGAAACAGTTGGTATAAGAATAGTGGCTAAATTTAATCAAAGTCCAAATAACATATTAACTAGAGAGTCAGGTTTTGATGACCAAGATGGAAATTTAATAGGGCAAACATCCAAAATCAAAGAAGATTTTACTTTTTACGGATATTTGACTGATAGAGATGGTGGTATGATTGACAATACTTTTGGAACATCATCTTACTATATTCAAGATATTGATCAAGATGGGCTTACAGATAATTTTGAAATACATCAATCACTTTCAGATCCTATGAATCAAGATACGGATAATGATGGTAAAAAAGATGGGGAAGAATATTTAATCCATAAAACATCACCATTAGTAGGAAGACCTATTGTTTCAGACATAACTACAGATGAAACAGTTGTCTCAGGAAATGTATACCTTGCACCAAATGCAGTAGGACAAATAGCAAAAGTATTGAATGAAAAAGGTGAAGAAATAGGTAGAAATAACGTGGAACCTAATGGAGATTTTACGATAGATATAGCTAATGCATCGGCTGGGAAATATACTATTGCTATTGAATCACCTCATTATGACAATGATGAAATCAGTGAATTTAATATTATTGATATGCATGAAATATTAAAACCGACACTGGATCCTATTACGGATGCAGATAAAGAGATAACAATTCATGGTATAGAAGGGGCAACGGTTACTTTACAAGATGATAATGGAAATATTATAGGTAGTGCTAAAATTGAGAAAGGAAAAAATGATGTCTCAATAAAATTGATAAAACCACTAGCTGCTGGAACAATCGTAACAGCTCTAGCAGAAAAAGATGGAACAGAAAGTTACCCATCAGATTTAATTATAGTTTCAGATGGAACCCCTCCGACAGCACCAACGGTGAATCAAGTGACAAGTGAAGATACTGAAATTCGTGGGACAGTGGAAGCAGGATCCACGGTCAAAGTAATACTGCCAAGTGGAGTAGAGCTGATAACAGAAGCAGACGACGAAGGAAATTATATTGTCGATTTACCGGAGAATGAGAAATATGAAGGCGGAGAAGTATTACAAGTAACAGCGGTTGACGCATCAGGAAATGAATCCGAATTGGTAGAAGTTGTGATAGAAGATAAGACGCCACCAACAGCACCAACGGTGAATCAAGTGACAAGTGAAGATAGCGAAATTCATGGAACAGCAGAACCAGGATCCACAGTTAAAGTAACATTACCAAGTGGCCAAGAGCTGACAACAGAAGCAGATGACGAAGGGAATTACAGTGTTGATTTACCAGAGAATGAGAAATATGAAGGTGGAGAAGTACTACAAGTCACAGCAACGGATGAAGCAGGAAATGAATCCGAATTGGTAGAAGTTGTGATAGAAGATAAGACGCCACCAGCAGTACCGACGGTGAATCAAGTAACGAGTGAAGATACTGAAATTCGTGGAACAGCAGAGCCAGGATCCACGGTCAAAGTAACACTACCAAGTGGAAAAGAACTGACAACAGAAGCAGACAATCAAGGCAATTACAGTGTTGATTTACCGGAGAATGAGAAATATGAAGGCGGAGAAGTACTACAAGTCGCAGCAACGGATGAAGCAGGCAACGAATCAGAAGAGAGAGAAGTTGTGATAGAAGATAAGACGCCACCAACAGCACCAACGGTGAATCAAGTGACAAGTGAATCGCCACAAGTGAGTGGAACAGCAGAACCTGGATCAACGGTCAAAGTAACACTGCCAAGTGGCCAAGAACTGACAACAGAAGCAGACGATGAAGGCAATTACAGCATTGATTTACCAGAGAATGAGAAATATGAAGGTGGAGAAGTAATACAAGTCACAGCAACGGATGAAGCAGGAAATGAATCGGAAGAGAGAGAAGTTGTGATAGAAGATAAGACACCGCCGACAGCACCAACGGTGAACCAAGTGACAAGTGAAGATACTGAAATTCGTGGAACAGCAGAACCAGGAGCAACAGTCAAAGTAACACTGCCAAGTGGCCAAGAACTGACAACAGAAGCAGATGACGAAGGCAATTACACTATTGATTTACCAGAGAATGAGAAATATGAAGGTGGAGAAGTACTACAAGTCACAGCGATTGATGCATCAGGAAATGAATCGGAAGAGAATGAAGTTGTGATAGAAGATAAGACACCACCAACAGCACCGACGGTGAATCAAGTGACAAGTGAATCGCCACAAGTGAGTGGAACAGCAGAACCAGGATCCACAGTCAAAGTAACACTACCAAGTGGCCAAGAGCTGACAACAGAAGCAGACGATGAAGGCAATTATATTGTCGATTTACCGGAGAATGAGAAATATGAAGGTGGAGAAGTAATACAAGTCACAGCAACGGATGAAGCAGGAAACGAATCGGAAGAGAATGAAGTTGTGATAGAAGATAAGACGCCACCAACAGCACCGACGGTGAATCAAGTGACAAGCGAATCGCCACAAGTGAGTGGAACAGCAGAACCAGGATCCACAGTCAAAGTAACACTACCAAGTGGCCAAGAGCTGACAACAGAAGCAGACGATGAAGGCAATTATATTGTCGATTTACCGGAGAATGAGAAATATGAAGGTGGAGAAGTAATACAAGTCACAGCAACGGATGAAGCAGGAAACGAATCGGAAGAGAATGAAGTTGTGATAGAAGATAAGACGCCACCAACAGCACCGACGGTGAATCAAGTGACAAGTGAATCGCCACAAGTGAGTGGAACAGCAGAGCCAGGATCAACAGTTAAAGTAACATTACCAAGTGGCCATGAGCTGACAACAGAAGCAGATGATGAAGGCAATTATAGTGTCGATTTACCAGAGAATGAGAAATATAAAGGCGGAGAAGTACTACAAGTTACAGCAACGGATGAAGCAGGCAACGAATCGGAAGAGAGAGAAGTGGTGATAGAAGATAAGACACCACCAACAGCACCGACGGTGAATCAAGTGACAAGTGAATCGCCGCAAGTGAGTGGAACAGCAGAGCCAGGATCCACGGTCAAAGTAACACTGCCAAATGGACAAGAGCTGACAACAGAAGCAGATGACGAAGGAAATTACAGCATTAATTTACCAGAGAATGAGAAATATGAAGGTGGAGAAGTACTACAAGTTACAGCAACGGATGAAGCAGGCAACGAATCAGAAGAGAGAGAAGTTGTGATAGAAGATAAGACACCTCCGAGAGTACCGACGGTGAATCAAGTGACAAGTGAAGATACTGAAATTCATGGAACAGCAGAGCCAGGATCAACAGTTAAAGTAACATTACCAAGTGGCCAAGAGCTGACAACAGAAGCAGACGATGAAGGAAATTACACTATTGATTTACCAGAGAAAGAGAAATATGAAGGCGGAGAAGTACTACAAGTCACAGCAACGGATGAAGCAGGAAATGAATCCGAATTGGTAGAAGTTGTGATAGAAGATAAGACACCTCCGACAGCACCAACGGTGAATCAAGTGACAAGTGAAGATACCGAAATTCGTGGAACAGCAGAGCCAGGATCCACAGTCAAAGTAACACTACCAAGTGGACAAGAGCTGATAACAGAAGCAGACGACGAAGGAAATTATATTGTCGATTTACCGGATAATGAGAAATATGAAGGTGGAGAAACGCTACAAGTCACAGCGGTTGACGCATCAGGAAATGAATCCGAATTGGTAGAAGTTGTGATAGAAGATAAGACGCCACCAGCAGTACCGACGGTGAATCAAGTGACAAGTGAAGATACTGAAATTCATGGAACAGCAGAGCCAGGATCCACAGTTAAAGTAACATTACCAAGTGGCCAAGAGCTGACAACAGAAGCAGACGACGAAGGAAATTACACTATTGATTTATCAGAGAATGAGAAATATGAAGGCGGAGAAGTATTACAAGTAACAGCGGTTGACGCATCAGGAAATGAATCCGAAGTGGTAGAAGTTGTGATAGAAGATAAGACGCCACCAGCAGTACCGACGGTGAATCAAGTAACAAGTGAAGATAGCGAAATTCATGGAACAGCAGAACCAGGATCCACGGTCAAAGTAACACTACCAAGTGGAAAAGAACTGACAACAGAAGCAGACAATCAAGGCAATTACATTATTGATTTACCGGAGAATGAGAAATATGAAGGCGGAGAAGTATTACAAGTAACAGCGGTTGACGCATCAGGAAATGAATCCGAAGTGGTAGAAGTTGTGATAGAAGATAAGACGCCACCAGCAGTACCGACGGTGAATCAAGTAACAAGTGAAGATAGCGAAATTCATGGAACAGCAGAACCAGGATCCACAGTCAAAGTAACACTGCCAAGTGGCCAAGAACTGACAACAGAAGCAGATGACGAAGGAAATTACAGCATTGATTTACCAGAGAATGAGAAATATAAAGGTGGAGAAGTACTACAAGTCACAGCGATTGATGCATCAGGAAATGAATCGGAAGAGAGAGAAGTGGTGGTAGAAGATAAGACGCCGCCGACAGCACCAACGGTGAATCAAGTGACAAGTGAAGATACTGAAATTCGTGGAACAGCAGAACCAGGAGCAACAGTCAAAGTAACACTGCCAAGTGGCCAAGAACTGACAACAGAAGCAGATGACGAAGGCAATTACACTATTGATTTACCAGAGAATGAGAAATATGAAGGTGGAGAAGTAATACAAGTCACAGCGATTGATGCATCAGGAAATGAATCGGAAGAGAATGAAGTTGTGATAGAAGATAAGACACCACCAACAGCACCGACGGTGAATCAAGTGACAAGTGAATCGCCACAAGTGAGTGGAACAGCAGAACCAGGAGCAACAGTCAAAGTAACACTACCAAGTGGCCAAGAGCTGACAACAGAAGCAGACGATGAAGGCAATTATATTGTCGATTTACCGGAGAATGAGAAATATGAAGGTGGAGAAGTAATACAAGTCACAGCAACGGATGAAGCAGGAAACGAATCGGAAGAGAATGAAGTTGTGATAGAAGATAAGACACCTCCGAGAGTACCAACGGTGAATCAAGTGACGAGTGAGGATACCGAAATTCGTGGAACAGCAGAGCCGGGAGTAACGGTCAAAGTAACACTACCAAGTGGCCAAGAGCTGACAACAGAAGCAGACGATGAAGGAAATTACAGCATTGATTTACCGGAGAATGAGAAATATGAAGGTGGAGAAGTAATACAAGTCACAGCGACGGATGAAGCAGGCAACGAATCGGAAGAGAGAGAAGTTGTGATAGAAGATAAGACGCCTCCGAGAGTACCGACGGTGAATCAAGTGACAAGTGAAGATACTGAAATTCGTGGAACAGCAGAACCAGGAGCAACAGTTAAAGTAACATTACCAAATGGACAAGAGCTGACAACAGAAGCAGACGATGAAGGAAATTACAGCATTGATTTACCAGAGAATGAGAAATATAAAGGCGGAGAAGTACTACAAATCACAGCGGTTGATGCATCAGGCAACGAATCGGAAGAGAGAGAAGTATTAATAGAAGATAAGACACCACCAACAGCACCGACGGTGAATCAAGTGACAAGTGAATCGCCGCAAGTGAGTGGAACAGCAGAGCCAGGATCCACAGTAATAATCGTATTACCAAATGAAAAAGAAATAAAACACGTAGTTGATAATAATGGTCACTTTGTGATTACTTTACCTAAAGATGGCCATCTTCATGCTGATGATATTATAATGATACAAGCTATAGACAAAAATGGTAATGCTTCTGAACATGTGAATATAATTGTAAAAACGGCACAAACAGCTATTTCAAATCAAGCAGACGAGCCGCATAAGACTAAACAAATAAACCATTTAATAGATGAAACGAAAAATAATACTATTGATGTGCCAGACCAATTGGTTAAAGTGAAAGATAAAGATGCGATGAAAAATAATATAATGTCATTGAGCAAGCAAAATTTAGAGCGGATGAATCAAGACAATGCCACGCTTAATTCAAGTAATAGAAAAGAATCAATACATCGAAATAAGCAATTGCCTAAAACTGGTATTAATTATGAGACACACAGTATGTTATTGAGTAGTTTGTTCGTTACAATAGGAACGTTATTGTTACTTGGAAAACGTCGTAAAAAAACATCCTCAGATCAATAATATGTATCATTTATATTTTAAATTAGTAAAGTAAGTATCAAAAAATGCCCCTACTGAGAAGTAGGGGCATTTTGGGTTTAAGAAAATGATGTCTAGCCAATAAAATAAGATTTATACTATGCCTTGAAGGCGTAATACAATTTCTGCGACTACAGCAGAACCTACGTAGGTGCTAATAAGTATAACGATTCCTACTACTACTGTTTTCCACCCTAATTTTGCGAAATCTGTCCAAGAATTCCCGATAGATACACCAGCATAGGCTACTACAGGGGTAGCTAATGAAAGTAAGTCAACTTTTTCAGTCCATTCAATGATATGCATTGAGCCGGGGACGCCTGGAATGGTTAATATTAAACCAAGAATACCGATATACGCAATACTAGGGATATTGTGCGGTATAATATTGCAAAGTATTAAACCAATTAAAGCTATTACCATAAGCACGATTATGCCTGGAAGTGCGTTGAAAGGTAGCGTGCCATAGCCAATCCAATTACTCATAAGTGAAATAAAACCTACAACGATTAATGTGAGAATCCAATTTGAAATTTTAGCCGACACTTTAATCACTCCTTGCTTTTGCTGAATTTATTTTTAACTTTCATAATTAAATTGTAGTATTTACGTGTTAGTGGTAGTGCTATCAACATACCTATGTAAAGTCCTGTTACGGAAGTTAACAAATTACTAACGCCTGAAAATGCGGTTATAGTACTCGTCTGATTGGGATACATTTCAACTAGTGGACCCAATGCTGCTGCTGTCATTACACCACTCCCAACTCCAGTAGCCATCGCATAAGCAATAGGACTTAACGGTAAAATAGATATGATAAGTCCAGAAAAAATACTAAAAAATATAGCGCCAAATATGGTGCCGAAAATATACATAGACATTACACCGCGCCATTCGGGGGAAGCGATCCCAAATTTTTCAGTAATCAGTGCTAAGTTTGGCTCACGGCCAATAGAATGAGTCATACCAATGGATTCTCGTCGAAGACCAAGTAGTATCGCTAAAGGTAATGAGAGAATAATGGTTCCTAAATTACCTAACTCTTGTAATATAAGAGCGGGGCCAGCAGCAATAATTTTGGGTAATGCAGGACCGGCTTCAACACCAAATTTTGCAATGAGTAAAGCAACTGATATGAAAACCATAGATTCAGAATTTTTAGCTTGCTTTTGCTTAATAATTGGCGTGAAGTAAACAGCTAACCCTAGTAATACAGCGTAGACTACCGGTAACAAGAGGATTGAAGTCATACCTAAAGGAATCTTGTGTGCGCCAATAACTTCCGAAATAATCATTATCAACAACACAATACCGTGTAACCTCCAGTCTTTCCATAGTGTATTTGAATGTTCCATTTCAAAGCCTCCTCAATTTTAATTTAAAGAATATTCTGACATTAATGTTATCTATTCTATACTTCTGTTTTTAAAAATGAAAGAGCATATAGTATATTTTAAGTATTTAAATTGTTAAAAAGTAGTATCGCATGTATGTAATATTTAAAGTTAAGCGTATAATGGCATTATGATATATAAAGGGGCGTAAAAGATGCAGCATGCATATAAACAGTTGATATTAGGAATGGTTTGTTTGTTCATCGTTATGGCTATTGGGCGTTTTGCATACACGCCAATTATGCCATTTATGCAACATGTAGAAGGAATGAATGACCAAAATGCAGGTATACTAGCAACGATTAACTATTTAGGTTATTTGATTGGGGCAATAATCCCTATTTGGATTATAATATTTAATAAAGTGACAGACTTAAAAATATATTTATTAATAAATATTATTACTACTTTATTAATGGGGATTTCTGAGAATTTCACATTATGGATAACGTTTAGGCTTATTTCTGGCATAACAAGTGGTACTGTGTTTGTTTTAGCATCGAATATAACGCTAGAAGCTTTGAGGTTAGCTAACAAAGAACGTATGTCAGGTATGTTGTATAGTGCAGTAGGTTTAGGGATTTTTGCAAGTAGTATATTTGTATTTATATTTACTACTTCTCAATCATGGTCAATGACATGGATAATACTTGGTCTATGTTCTTTGGTTATAGGAAGTTTTGTTGTTATGGGAATGAGACAAAATCCTACCTTTGATAATAGGGAGTCAGTAGCACATGAAAAAGTTTCTGCATCTCGGGTTAAGCTGAATAAAAGATTTATGTTTTGGTTTTCTGTATCTTATTTTTGTGAAGGTGCAGGTTATATCATTACAGGGACCTTCTTAGTAGCAATTGTTAAATCGATTCCAGCATTGTCCGAGTATGCGGCATTGAGCTGGATGTTTGTAGGATTAGGTGCTATCCCTTCTACCATTTTGTGGTCTGTATTGGCTGATAAAATAGGACGTGGTAAGGCAATTTATCTAGCATTTATTTTACAAATCATAGGTGTGGTATTACCAGTATTCTCTGAAAGCATGGTCAGTCTCATCATTAGTTCACTATTATTTGGAGGTACGTTTCTGGGTCTAACAACATTATTTATGTCTGAAGGACAAAATTTAATGTTCAAAAGTGAAAGTAAAATCAATTTAGTAGCCACTTTAACTGTAATATATAGTTTGGGTCAGATGATTGCGCCTACCGTATCAGGTGTACTGATTGGAAACAGCGGAAATTATAATGCAGCATTGATTTTTGCTTCAGTTATTTTAATTCTGGGTTTATTAGCGAGTATGTATAGTTATAAGACAGTATAAGTATAAGCTAACGAAGTTCAAACGATAAAAAAAGGGGCTGATAATTTCAGCCCCTTTTTTATAATGGTCTAACCTAATAAAGTTCAGCGTTGTTTGATTGTTGCTGAAATAATGAATGCAATAATCATAAATAATGTGATCATCATAACCACACCTGACCATTGGAATAAACCATAGAAATAACCTGCTAAAGTTCCTCCGACAGAAGACCCCATGTAATAAAATAATAAGTATAAACTTGAAGCTTGTGCTCTATGGTGTTCAGCACGTCCAGCGACTACTGCACTTGATATAGCGTGGCCGCTGAAAAATGCGTAAACACTAAAAGCTAAGCCGATTATTTTAAAACCTAATGGCGGTAAGAGGGTGATCCAAATTCCAAAAATTAACATGAGTATACTGAATTTCAAAGCATTTAACGTCCCTAACTTTGCACGTAATTTTGCGTTTAAAATAGAAGACAACATGCCAATGAGAAATAATAAGTAAATAAAGCTAATGATACTATCATGTAATTGATAAGGTCTAGATGCTAAAACAAAGCTAATATAGTTAAAAGCAGCAATATTACATCCTAAGAGTAAAAAACCTAGCATAAAGGGTTTTAATAACCGAATGTTTTTTAAATGTTGGGCATAGCTAGAAAATAAATCCTTAATTGAAAAACGTTGCTTTTCAAAATGATTAGACGGTGGTAGTAGAATTGTGAATAGTAATGCAGCTATAACGCTTATAATTCCGATGGACAGTAAGCCTACTTGGTAGCCGTAGATACTTGAAATAAAACCTGTAAAAATTCTTCCAAACGCACCCCCAAAAGCATTTCCACTAATATAGATACCCATAGCTTCGGGCAAATTTTTGATGGAGATTTCTTCCCCAATATAGGCCATCGCTATAGAAGGTAATCCTGCTAGACAAATACCCTGAATGAACCGAATAATTAAAAAAGTATTAAAATCTGTAATGAAGGATTGTACTAAAGCTAATATAGATACAGAAATAACTGAGAATACCATGATTGGTTTACGACCAATGACTTCTGATATAGCACCAAAAAACAACATAGCTATGGCTAACGTTAAAGTAGTTGAAGATAAAGCTAAACTTGCCATTGTTTCACTGACGTGAAATGTTTTGGTGAAATGAGGTATTAACGGTTGTACACTATACAGTATTGAGAATATAGTGAAGCCTGAGATGAAGAGGGCAACAATGATTTTTATGTATGATTTTGAACCCTTTTCAACATAGTTGTTACTTAGATTATCCAATTGCACTTACCTCACTTATGGTTGATGATTTTATGTTAGCATGGAATAGATAAGATAAAAAATGCATAATTATCATATAATCAATGTGTTTAGTGCATAAGAGGTGAAAGTAATGGAATGGCATCATTTTGAATACTTTAAACAATTAGCGAAATCAGAAAATATGTCTGAGACTGCAAAGACTTTAAATGTAAGCCAATCTGCATTGAGTAGGTCAATTAAAAATTTGGAAAAAGAATTAGGTGTCCCTTTGTTTAATCGAATAGGTAGGACGATAAAGTTAAATAAATATGGGACAGAATTTCTTCAAACGACAAATAATATTATGAGTGAGATGGAAATATATAGAAGTAATATTATAAATTCTACGCATGCCTATCATGGTAAACTGACGATTGGATTTTTACATTCTGTGGGTGTGACTTATATTTCAGAATTTCTTAAATCATTTAAGCTTAAATTTCCAGATATTCAATTAAAACTTGTACAGAACAATGCTAAAAATCTGTTGAAAATGGTAGATGACGGAGAGGCAGATATTGTAATTACCACTGTGTCTGAAATTACACAAAACACCCAATTTGAGCCATTATTAAAGGAAGCGTTATACGTAACACTGAATGAAACGCATCCATTAGCGCAGCGAACAGAGATATCCATAAAGGAACTCATTGATGAAAAGTTTATTTTACTTAAACAAGACTACGTTTTAAGAGAACAAGTAGATGAAATATTCAAAGCATATGAATTTAGTCCAGAAATTAATTTTGAAGGTGATGAGACGATTACTATTGCCGCTTTTATTAGCTCTGGATTGGGTATATCCATATTACCGCATCTAAGAAATATAGAAATTGCAAATTTAAAGCAAATTCCAATTAAAAACTATGTAGCAAATAGAACGATAGGTATTTGTTATAAAAGTAAAAGTAATATGGTTCCCATTATTAATAAAACAAGAGAAAGTATTGTGGAATATTTTGAAAATCTAAAAAGTAAATCGTCTCTAGAAGTCGAATGATAAAAATACTATAAACACATATTTTTGATTATTTGTAATATACTGTTTATCATATTCATAATTACTTTAAATTACATTTTTAAGGAGAAGAGTAGATGTTTACAGTATATGGTCATAGAGGGTTACCGAGCAAAGCACCAGAAAATACATTGGCTTCGTATAAAGCTGCTTCGAAAGTATCGGGATTAAAATGGGTTGAATTCGACGTAGCAATTACCAAAGATGAGCAGTTAGTCATTATCCATGATGATTATTTAGATCGTACCACAGATATGGTAGGAGAGGTTACACAGCTCAATTATAACGAATTACAGAATGCATCAGCAGGTAGTTGGTTTGGTCCTAATTTCAAAGAGGAAAAGTTACCTACATTTGATGATGTCATAAAATTTGCGAATTCAGCACAAGTGAATTTAAATGTAGAATTAAAAGGTGTCACTGGAGACCAAGGTACAAAGTTGTCTAAAAGTATGGTCACACAAGTTGCAGAAAAATTAAAAGTATTAGATGCACATTTAGAGGTAATGATATCGAGCTTTAATATTCCATTAGTAAAATTATCTGAGCGTATTATGCCAAAATATAAAAGAGCAGTGCTTTTTAAAGCAGCGGCCTTTGAGAGTGATTGGAGAACTGTATTAGAATTTTGTGGGTCGAAAACAGTGAATATCGAAGATGCGAAACTAACACAAGCACGTGTTAAAATGATAAAAAATGCTGGATATGAACTTAATGTTTGGACAGTTAATAAAAAATTAAGAGCAAACCAATTAGCAAATTGGGGTGTAGACGGCATTTTTACAGATAAAGCTGATGATATGGTTCATTTAGAAAAATCTTAATATAATATTATAAGATGCTGTGAATGGTGTGATGTATCTTATAAATATGGTTTAATCAATGAAAGCCTATTTGCTAAGTGATATACACGAACAAATAGGTCTTTTTTACGGAAAAATATAAAGATAAATAACGTCCTTTGTCTTTATTATACTATAAATAAAAATATTATTATAGACTACTTCTTGAGACTGCAGAGGTTTATACTGATGAATAGCTTAAGGAGAAACGGAGTGTTGAGTGATGATTGAACAAAATGATGTATTAGACCAAGGGCCATTCTTTCATGGTACGAAAGCTGCGTTAGAGTTAGGAACATTACTTCATGCACAACGTAAGTCAAATTATCAAGATAGAATCATGAATCATATTTACTTTACTGGATCATTAGATACTGCTAAATGGGGAGCGGAACTTGCTGCGGCGTTAAGTGATGGACCAGCTAAAGAACATATTTATATTGTTGAACCTACAGGAGATTTTGAAAATGACCCTAACGTTACCGATAAAAAACTTCCTGGCAACCCTACACGTTCATATCGTTCAACTGAACCATTAAGAATTATTGGCGAATTAGCTACATGGGAAAGTCATTCAGAAGACACAATTAATCAAATGCTAGAGGGCTTGGGCTTGAAGGAACTAAGAGAAAAAGGGTTAGATATTATCGAAAATTAATACGTATTAAAGTATTTATGGCTTAAAGCATAGTGTAACCTTGCTTTAAGCTATTTTTTATATTTAAAATTTTGATTTAATCTAAATATAACTTTTTATGAAAAATATACGCCAAAAATTTATATAAAAATGATTACTCAATTTTTACTAGGGTATCTTATCATAAAAAGGGGGCAATCATTATGAATAAAATATTAGATTCTTTAATGAGTGTATTAGATAAAATTATTAGCTTTGTTCCAAACATTATTGGCGCGCTTATATTCTTACTTATTGCATGGATAATCGCAGTAATAGTTAAGAAAATTATAGTCAAGGGTCTTGGAGCATTAGGATTTGAATCTTGGTTACAAAAGAAAGGATTAGTAGATGCTGACAGTGGCAAGTCCGAATCTTCAGGTATTATACAAACATTTGGTAAACTTGCTTATTTCTTAGTATTCCTATTATTCTTACCATCAGTATTTGATACTTTAAATATGCAATCAGTATCAAAACCGATTAAAGGTATGACAAGTAGCATACTTAACTTTGCACCTAAAATTATTGTTGCTGTAATTATTCTAGTCTTAGGATTGTTTATCGCAAAAGTTTTAGGTACGTTAGTGAAAAACTTACTCGCAAGTTTAAATGTAAGTCGTTTTAATCGTTATGTGAATTTTGGTGAGAACAAAGATAGTATTGATATACCAACAGCAGCGGGATGGGTTATAACTACATTAATTGGTCTGTTTTTCACAGTACAAGCGTTAAATACTGTTAATTTATCAGTATTAAATAAAATCGGTGAAGCCATTATTGGTTATTTACCATTAGTAATTTCAGCGGCTATTATCTTAGCATTAGGATTAATTGGTGGTAATTTAGTATCAAAATTAATCAATAAATCTACAGGTAACGCTATGTTAGCTGAAATTGTGAAATATTTAGTGATTATTGTTTCGGTATTTATGACATTGGATCAACTGAACTTCGCTCAAAGCATTGTTAACGTAGCATTCTTGTTAATTCTAGGTGCCGTTGCGGTAGCATTTGCGATTGCATTTGGTATTGGTGGTAAAGCATTTGCAGAGAAACAATTAAGTAAGTTCTCGGATAAAATTGATTCAGAAAAAGATAAGCGCTAAGTAAGATAAGATTTTATCATCTTACTGATATTATTTAGGCTATTGTACCTAATTACTAGGTACAATAGCCTATTTTTATCACTTTATTCTATTGAACAATGGAAAGTTATACTTTAAAAATAGGTTAATAGTGATAAGATAAAGATGTTCGTATCATTGTGATGAAAATGTTTAAAATAGTATATATCGGTTGTAAAGGAATGTGAGTAATGGAAGGAAATAATAATGATTATGAAAATTTGCTGTTTTATTTTGCATATAAAACATTTATAAATACAGCGGATGAAATTATTGAAGCGTATGGTTTAAATAGACAACATCATAGATTTTTATTTTTTATAGAAAAAGTCCCTGGAATTACTATCAAAGATTTATTGAAAAGTATGGAAATTTCAAAACAAGGTAGTCATGCAGCCCTTAAAAAATTAAAAGATGAAGCATATATTATAGAAAAGCAAACTGAAGCGGACAAGCGAATTAAAGCGTTATACCCTACAGAAAAAGGTACAAAGTTGGTTAAGGAACTTAATAAAGCACAAAATGACTTATTCCAAGAAATTCAAAAAAAAGTGGGTAACGATTGGTATGCTATTATGGAAGAATTTGCTTCATACCGCACAGGTTTTCAAGAAGTTAAATACTTAAAAGATGAAATAGAATAAAGCATATAGCATATTGTTAAGCACAGCTCACGAGCTGTGCTTTTTTCATTGTTGTGGATGGGTTGCGTGGTAAATCAATTCATTCTACGATAAAGATAGATAAACAAAGGGGGATTTAGATGTATAAAATAGCAATAGCAGGAACTGGTGCAATGGGTGGACGTGTAGGTATACAAATGGCACAAGCTGGGTATGATGTTACGCTAGTGGATGAATGGGCTGAACATATTGAATGTATCAATAAAGAGGGTATGAGCGTCCAAACGGAAACAAGTACATATCAATATGACATTAAAGCACGATACCCAGAACAAGTCACTGACACTTATGATTTAATTATTGTTTTGACTAAAGCTATGGATTCAGAAACGATGATTAAAAAACTCAATATAGCACATGCAATTAAAGAAGATACTGCAATTCTGACCATGATGAATGGTCTTGGGCATGATGAACGGTTCGCAAATATTGTTCCGAAATCCCAAATATTTTTAGCGGTAACGATGTGGACGGCTGGTCTTAAAGGGCCGGGCCAATTACTCTTAGAAGGTACAGGTACGATTGAATTGCAACGCTCAGATGGCCACGAAGATCAACGTACGATTGAGATTAACAACGTTTTTAATGAAGCTAAATTAAATTCAAAGATTAGTGACGATGTCTTTCAATCCATTTGGTCGAAAGCAACGTTAAATAGTGTACTCAATCCATTATGTACAATTTTAGATAAGACAATTAATCAATTCTCACAATATCCTAATACACGACAAATGATTGAACCTGTTATTGAAGAAATCGTTGCAGTCGCTAAAGCAAGGGGTTTGGAACTTGATTTTGAAACTTTAGTTAATAAGATTGAGGCAGCATACCCTATAGAGGCTCAAGGGTTACATTATCCATCTATGCATCAAGATCTATACAAAGGAAGATTAACAGAAATAGACTATTTAAATGGTCAAATCGTAAAATATGGAAAAAAAGTTGGCATACCAACGCCTAACAATGAAATGTTGATGCATATGATTCACCAATTAGAATTAAAAGCAGAAAGTTAAACTATTTATTTAAGTCAATATAGTTGACCTTTTTTATTGTTTGAGTTACGTTTGTAGTGTAGTAAAGAAAGATAAAAAGGGGAAATGATGTATGAAAAAACGTATAGGGCAATATTTAATGGACTGTATTAGTGCTGTAGGCGTGGACAAAGTTTTCGGAGTTCCTGGAGATTTTAATCTTACATTTTTAGACGATATTATAAGTAGAGATGACATGGAATGGATTGGTAATACAAATGAATTAAATGCAAGTTATGCTGCAGACGGTTATGCACGCATTAAAGGTATTGGAGCCATGGTTACAACGTTTGGCGTCGGTGAATTAAGTGCAGTTAACGGAATTGCAGGGGCCTTTGCTGAGCGTGTCCCAGTTATACAAATTACTGGCGCGCCAACACGTAAGGTAGAAAGTGCAGGTAAATATGTCCATCATTCTTTAGGAGAAGGGAATTTTGATGACTATAGAAAAATGTACGAACCAATTACAACAGCACAAGCGTATATCGCACCTGAAAACGCACAAATTGAAATTCCAAGAGTAATTAAAGCGGCTATTAATGAAAAAAGACCAGTGCACATACATCTACCTATTGATGTAGCAGCGATTGAAATAGAAGTAACTGAAGCATTTCAATTTGACGATAATCAGTTTAAAGATACTGAAAAATATATCAATATGGTTAAAGAAAAATTGCAAAGCGCAGATCACCCTGTAATTATTGTAGGTCATGAAATTAACAGTTTTAATTTACACAAAAAATTTGTGGAATTTGTAGAAAAAACACATATTCCAGTTGCACAATTATCATTAGGTAAAGGTGCATTTAATGAAGAACACCCATACTATATGGGGGTTTATGACGGTATTTTAGCAGAAGAAGGAATTAGAGATTATGTAGATCAAAGCGATGCAATTTTAAATATTGGAGCTAAATTGACTGATTCGGCAACAGCCGGTTATTCTTACCAATTTGACATAGATGATGTAGTAATGATGAACCATCGTAATTTTAAAATGAATGAAACGGAAAATGAGCATATTACACTTTCAGAATTACTAGATGCTTTAATCTCAATAGATTATGTGAATCATTCAGATTTTCCAAAATATCAACGTCCAAAATCACAAGACTATGAATTGAATCGTGATCCTTTGACTCAAGCGACCTACTTTAAAATGATGCAAGATTTTATTAAAGACGATGACGTCGTTATCGCTGAGCAGGGAACTTCTTTCTTTGGGGCATATGATTTAGCATTATACAGTACTAATAAATTTATTGGACAACCACTATGGGGTTCTATAGGTTATACACTACCTTCGACACTAGGCACACAAATAGCGGATCCTAATCGAAGAAATGTGCTACTAATTGGTGATGGGTCATTGCAACTCACAGTACAAGAAATGTCGACAATGATTAGAGAAAAAGTTAAGCCAGTTATCTTTATAATTAATAATGATGGCTACACAGTAGAGCGTAAGATTCATGGTGAACATGCTGTGTATAATGACATTAAAATGTGGGACTATAAATTATTACCTACAGTGTTTGGCGGTGCTGATGAAGTGAGTGTTCATGATGTTTCTACTAGCGAATCATTGCAACAAGCCTTTGACCAAATTAATGAACAACCTCATATGATGCATTTAATCGAAGTGAAGATGGGCGTACATGATGCCCCAATAAAACTCAATGCTATTGGACAAGCATTTGCAAAACAGAACGGTTAATCAAATAAATATAATGTTAACTAAAAGCACCGATAACATGATAGATGTTACTGGTGCTTTTTTATACATGAAATATTGTAAAATAAAAGTGCATTTGTCATAAGGTCATTTGAAATCAGTTAAATGATTGGAAAGTTGATATTTCAATTAATAGAATTACCAATCTATAATCAAATTTTCTTTATTAGTGTCATTAAACCATGTATGATGCAAAGTGAAAAGGGAATCGTAGTATAGCATTTCACACAAACCATAATCATTTTACATATAGTAGAACAATACTATAACAAGAGAGAAGAAGTGAATTTATTTTGTATGCTATACTTGAAATTATTAATAATATAACGGTAGAACTAGGAGATTGTATTTATGAATAAGCCCAAATATCAAGTGATAGCGGATGAAATTAAAAGCAAAATAATTAGTAAAGACTACCAAGTAGGTACTTTATTACCTACGGAAAAAGACTTTCAAACCATGTACAGTGTCAGTCGATACACGATTAGGCAAGCGATGGAATTACTTGTGACTGAAGGATACATAAAGAAAAGAAAAGGTTCCGGATCGTACGTAAGTTATGAGTATTTGAATTTAGATCAAAAAAACAATTCAAAGAAAATCGGACTTATTGTCACATATCTATCTGATTATATATTTCCAAGTATCATTCGTGGTATAGAAACAGTATTAAGAGAAAATGGTTATTCATTAATATTAGCCAGCACTAATAATAATCATATTGATGAAAGACAATGTCTAGAAATGATGTTGAATCAAGGTATTAAAGGGCTAATCGTTGAGCCTACTAAGAGTAATATATATAATCCTAATTTATCTTACTATTCATTATTTAAACAACGTCATATCCCAATATTATCTATAAATGCAAAGTATGAAGAGTTGAATTTACCCTATATTGCTATTGATGATATTAAATCAGGGCATTTAGCTACAAAATATTTAATAGATAAAGGTCATGATAATATCGCATTAATTACTAAAATTGATGACAATCAGGGTAAGTTACGAATGAAAGGATATTTCAATGCTTTTGAGAGCAATCATAAAGTATTTAAAGGTGAATATATCTATACCTATGATACAGAAAGTAAAGATTCTGTGTTAAACCAATTTATTCAACATGTTAAAGACAAACAAATTAATATCTCTGCTGTAGTTTGTTATAACGATCAAATCGCATATTATATTATGAAAAACCTAGAAAAAATAGGGGTTTCTGTCCCAGAGGATATATCTATCGTAGGTGAAGATAATTCAGTACTTAGTAAGTTAGATGATATAAAATTAACGACAACATCCCATCCTCAAGAGTTGCTAGGTGAAAAGGCAGCGAATTGGATGTTAAAAACGATTGAAACCGGAAAAATGCAGCCTTCAGAATTGATTGATACATACATTATTGAAAGAAATTCAGTTAAATAGTAGTTAAACCCAAGCCTAATAGTATTAGGCTTTTTTTAATGTATTACTTATACGGACAAAAAATAATTTGTGTTGACATGTACGGACAAATATTCTATGATGTTAATGAAAACGATTACAAGAGAAGGTGTTAATAATGCAAAGGGCTACACAATTGAAGGATAGCTCAGGTATTTCAATAGGCATAGAGTTTGGATCCACAAGAATTAAGACGGTTGCGATTGATGAACAATTCAATACTTTAGCATCTGGCTATTATGAATGGGAGAATCAATTTACAAACGGTTATTGGACATATTCTGTAAATGATATCTGGATTGGAATACAAAAAAGTTATAAAGATATGGCAACAACATTCCAAACACAATATGGTTTAACGTTGAAAACGATAAATAGTATTGGCATAAGTGGTATGATGCATGGTTACTTAGCATTTAATGAATATGAAGACTTATTGGTACCTTTTAGAACATGGAGAAATAGCTATACGACAGAAGCGGCACAGAAACTTCGAGAAGTATTTAAATATAATATACCTGAAAGATGGAGTGTTGCACACTTATATCAAGCAATATTAAACAAGGAAACACACGTTTCAAGCGTGAATTATATAACTACGCTATCGGGTTATATTCATTGGTATTTAACAGGTGAAAAAGTATTAGGTATTGGGGATGCATCGGGGATGTTCCCTGTAGATGTCCAAAACCAAAGTTATAGAAAAGATTTATTAGCCAAAGCTGACCAGTTATTACAAGCACATGGATTTAATAAATCAATGTGTGACATGTTACCTTCAATTAAATCAGCTGGTGAAGTAGCGGGATATCTTACTAAAGAAGGTGCACAACTACTTGATCCAGAGGGCAACTTAGAGCCTGGATGTATTATGTGTCCACCAGAAGGGGATGCAGGCACTGGAATGGTAGCCACGAATGCCATTACGCCACAATCAGGTAATATATCAGCGGGTACGAGTGCTTTTGCAATGATTGTCCTAGATCATTCACTTCAAAAGGTATACCCAGAAGTTGATATTGTTGCTACACCGTCAAGCAGTGAAGTAGCGATGATTCATTCAAATAACTGTACATCAGAAATCAATGCTTGGATGAATTTATTTGAAGAGCTTTTTAAAACAATGGGCGTGAACTTTTCACAAGATGATTTGTACGGACAAATTTTAAAGGCATCTGAAAAGAGTGATGATGACTTAGGAGGCTTATTATCTTATGGATATGTATCAGGAGAAAATATTACCAATGTTGAAGTTGGTTACCCATTATTTATAAGAGAACCGAACCATAACTTTACGATAGCAAACTTTATGAAAATGCAATTATTTAGTGCATTCAGTACGTTGAAAATAGGTATGGATTTATTAAAAAATAATGAAAATATAACAATAAATAAGCTGATTGCACATGGTGGCATTTTTAAAACAGAAGGTATTGCACAGTCAGTTTTAGCTGCTGCTATGGATGCTCCAATCACAGTGATGAAGCATGCCAGTGAAGGTGGAGCATGGGGGATAAGTGTCTTAGCACAGTTCGCTACATTAAAGCACAAGACAACATTAGAAGCATTCTTAAGCGAAAGGGTGTTTGCTACTGCAGATGAGACAACGCTAACACCTCAAAAGAAAGATGTGGATAACTTTAATCATTATATTGAAAAGACAATAAAAGCCTTGCCTATAGAACAATCGATGAATAAATATCTAGAGGGTGAATAAAATGCTAGAAAAATTAAAACAAGAAGTTTATCAAGCAAATTTAGAACTTCCTCAAAGAGGATTAATTAAATATACGTGGGGAAATGTCAGTGGATTTGATGAAGCAACGCAACTATTTGTCATCAAACCTAGCGGTGTTGATTACGATGAAATGAGTGCTGACGACATGGTTGTTTGTAATTTGAACTGTGAAGTAGTAGAAGGTAATTTAAATCCATCGTCGGATATGCCTACACACGCGGTACTTTATAAATCATTTGAGGGCATTGGAAGTGTAGTACATACACATTCTCCTTGGGCGACGGTATGGGCACAAGCTGGAATGGATGTTCCAGCAATGGGTACAACACATGCAGATACATTTTATGGTGCAGTACCTTGTGCGCGATTTTTAACTGCCGAAGAAGTAAATAGTAATTATGAGTATGAAACAGGAAAACTCATAGTTGAAACATTTGAAGATAAGAATATTAAACCAAATGAAGTACCTGCCGTTTTATTACAAGGGCATGCACCTTTTGTTTGGGCAAAAGATTGTGCGCACGCTGTGATGAATGCAGTAGTACTTGAAGAAGTATGTAAAATGAATTTATTTTCTAAACAACTTAACCAAGAAGCTCCAGCATTGCCACAAGAAATATTAGATAAACATTATGAACGTAAACATGGAAAAAACGCATATTATGGACAAAATTAAGGAGGAAATTTTATGACTAACAATAAAAAGTTTTGGTTTGTTATAGGATCACAAGAACTGTATGGGAAAGAAGCTTTAGAACAAGTAAGAGAAGATGCACAAGTAATTGCTGACTATTTAAATGAAAATGCCAATTTACCTTTTAAATTAGAATTGCATGAACAATTGGCAACTTCTGCAGATGTAATTACAGACATTATGAAAGAAGTAAATTACAGAGAAGAAATAGCAGGTGTAGTGACATGGATGCATACATTTTCTCCAGCCAAAATGTGGATACAAGGAACACAGTTATTACAAAAGCCATTATTACACTTAGCGACGCAATTCTACAATGATATTTCCTGGGAAAACATTGATATGGATTATATGAACTTACACCAATCAGCTCATGGTGACAGAGAATATGGTTATATAAACAAACGATTAAATAAAAATAATGAGATTGTATTTGGGCATTGGAAAGATGAAGGTACTCAGATTAAGGTCAGAGAATGGATGCTTATTGCAAATGCATATAATGAAAGTTTCAACTTAAAAGTAGCAAGATTTGGTGATAATATGCGAAATGTTGCAGTTACAGATGGAGATAAAATAGAAGCCCAAATCAAATTTGGTTGGACTGTAGACTACTACGGAATTGGAGATTTAGTAGCTTATGTTAACGAGGTTTCAGATAGTGAAATTAATGAACAATTTGAAACGTATCAACAGCTGTATGATTTTGATTACAGAGATTATTCAGTTGAAAAATTCAATGAATCAGTCATTGAACAAATTAAATATGAAGTTGCGATTAAAAAATTCTTAGATGATGGCGCATATACAGCCTTCACTACAAACTTTGAAGACTTACATGGGATGAAGCAATTACCTGGATTAGCGGTACAAAGATTGAATGAACAAGGGTATGGCTTTGCAGGTGAAGGCGACTGGAAAACGGCAGCGTTAGACAGATTATTGAAAATTGCAACTCAAAATAAATCAACAGGATTTATGGAAGATTACACTTATGATCTGAGAAGTAATCAACAACGTATTTTAGGTTCTCACATGTTAGAAGTTGATCCAACGTTAGCAGGAGAAAGACCAAAAATCGTAGTAAATCCATTAGGTATAGGAGATAAAAATGACCCTGCCCGTCTTGTTTTTGATGGTAAAGCAGGAGATGGCGTAGTAGTTACGATGCTAGATTTGGGGACACACTTTAAATTTATCGTAAATGAAATCACTGCGGAAACATTAACAGCGCCAGCACCGAACTTGCCAGTTGCGAGAGTATTATGGAAAGTCAAACCATCATTAGAAGAGGGCGTGAAAAGCTGGATTGAAGAAGGCGGTGGCCACCATACGGTATTATCACTTGAACTCAATACCAATCAATTAGTAACACTTATGAAAATGTTTGATGCAGAGTATGCATTAATACGATAACAAGCGACTTGTTTTGCGAATTACAAAAAGAGGGTGAATGGGATGAAAACGAATAGTAAGGTGTCCAATAGTTTTATATATTTCTTTGGTGCATTTGGGGGTATACTATTTGGTTATGACATTGGTGTGATGACTGGAGCTTTACCATTTTTGAGAGAAGATTGGGGTATAGAAAGTGGATTTATTATAGGTTTAATTACTTCTTCTGTAATGTTAGGAGCTATATTTGGGGGAATATTAGCTGGAAGATTATCAGATAGACTCGGACGTCGAAAAATGATATTAATCTCTGCATTAATTTTCATCGTAGGGTCTATATTATCTGGTATAGCACCACATGAAGGTAGTTACTTTTTGATTTTCTCAAGAATAATTTTAGGATTAGCGGTTGGTGCAGCATCAGCTTTAGTACCTGCATATATGTCTGAAATGGCACCAGCAAAGTATAGAGGGCAACTTTCAGGGTTAAATCAAACTATGATTGTTTCTGGAATGCTCTTGTCATATATTGTCGATTATTTATTAAGAGATTTACCTGTAGAATTAGGATGGAGATTAATGCTAGGTGTAGCAGCGGTACCAGCATTAATATTATTTTTAGGTGTATTAAGATTACCAGAATCTCCAAGATTTTTAATAAAAAATCAAAAGTTCGAAGAAGCTAAACATGTACTGTTAAATTTAAGAAAACAAGGTGATATTAAAAATGAATTGGAAGAAATTCAAACAACCATTCAAAAAGAAAGTAAATTGACGACAAATCATACCTTGAGCACACTGTTTAATAGTAAATATAAATACTTAGTTGTTGCAGGTTTAGGTGTAGCAGCATTTCAACAATTCCAAGGTGCGAATGCAATTTTTTACTATATACCTTTAATTGTTGAACAAGCAACAGGCAGTTCGGCAAGTTCAGCATTGTTATGGCCAATTATTCAAGGTATTATTTTAGTACTTGGATCATTGTTATTTATATGTATTGCAGATAAATTCAACAGAAGAACTTTGTTAATATTAGGTGGAACAGTAATGGGATTATCCTTTATATTACCAGTATTTATCAAAATGATTATTCCCAATGTAAACCCAATTATTATTGTAGTATTTTTAAGTATCTATGTTGCCTTTTATTCGTTCACTTGGGCACCACTTACTTGGGTAATCGTTGGAGAGATATTCCCATTAACAATAAGAGGATTTGCGTCTGGTTTCGCTTCTTCGTTAAACTGGATAGGATCATTTATGGTGGGGTTATTGTTCCCAATTATGACAGCTTATTTTTCTCAAGAAATTGTGTTTGCCATTTTCGGGATAATTTGTATGTTAGGTGTAGTGTTTGTTAAAAAATGTGTTCCAGAATCTAGAGGTAAAACATTAGAAGAAATTGAAAGCATTGGTGATAATAAACAATGTGACAAAGACAAAGACAAAGTTTTTGTATAATAATATAAAATGAGGCTAACTATATAGATGAGTTAGCCTTTTTTTATTTATCAATCTATTTTACGTTATGCTATAGTTTATAGTAAGTGAAAATGTTGTATTTATTGCTATTTTTGAGAGGTGAAGCAATTTGGATGAATTAAACGTGCTTAAATTAGATGAAAACCAAAAGCGAGTGATACAGCAAATATTTAAAAATAAATTGATTTCTAGAATTCAAATATCAAAAAACTTGGGAATTAACAAGGCAACTATTTCTAATATTTTAAATAAATTAAAGGATAAAGGTTTTGTTAATGAAGTCGGACAAGGTAAAAGTACTAAAAGTGGAGGACGTAAACCAATTCTTTTAGAGATTAACCCTCATTTTGGATATGTCATATCTATGGATATTGCATACCATTCCATTGAATTAATGTATAATTATTTTGATGGAAAGATATTAAAGCATGAATCGATACCACTAACTAATAATAAAATGAGTAGTATTTTAGAAGTGTTAGCAAACCATATTGATTCAGAAGAGAAATATCAAACAAATTATGGCTTATTGGGGATGTCTATTTCTATTCATGGTATCGTAAATGATAACCAAGAGATTACTCATTTACCATTTCACGATATTGAAAATATTTCTATAACTGAAAAATTAAAAACAATTGCCGATGTTCCTGTGATTGTTGAAAATGAAGCTAACTTATCAGCTATTTACGAAAGAGATTATGGTAGTCATAAAAATATTAATAATTTAATCACATTGAGTATACATAAAGGTATTGGTGCAGGGTTAATTATTGATAAAAAATTGTATAGAGGTACAAATGGTGAAGCTGGAGAAATAGGTAAAACTTTGGTATCCACTTATGAAAATGGGGAAAAGGTTTATTACAAAATCGAAGATCTATGCTCACAGGAAGCATTGATTCAAACCATCAATAGTAGGATGCAAAGCGAAGTATCTATTGATAAGATTAAAGATTTATACTATGACCACAATCCAATCATTACTGAAGAAATTAAACAATTTTCAACTAGAATTGCTATCTTAATACATAATCTGAATACACAAATTAGCCCTGAAGCAATATATATTAATTGTCCACTTATTAATGAAATTCCTGAAATATTAGAAGACATCAAAAATGAATTTATTATATATACAAGTAAAAAAGTACATATAAAATTAACGTCTAATGTACAATATGCAACATTACTAGGCGCGGCGTTAGCTATAACGCAAAAATTATTAGATATTGAACATATCAAACTTAATTTTTAAAAAAGCATTAAAGTCTTTCAACACTTGTTGAGAGACTTTTTTTAATTAGAATTAACGAAAGCGTTTACAAAAAGTGAGGGAGGTGTTATATTAAATAAAAAGTTAGTTAGTTTAATAAACAAACTAACCAAAAATTCTTCAGGAGGAATTCAAATGACATATTTTGATATTGAAAAAGTTAAGTACGAAGGTCCTAAATCGAACAATCCGTTTAGTTTTAAGTATTATAATCCAGAGGAGAAATTTGGAAATAAAACGATGTCAGAACATTTAAGATTTAGTGTAGCTTATTGGCACACATTCACAGCTGACTTATCAGATCCTTTTGGAGTGGGAGCAGCAGAACGTGATTGGGATGAGTTAAATGACATGGATAAAGCAAAAGCAAGGGTAGAAGCTATTTTTGAATTTATGGAAAAAACGGGCATTGAATATTTTTGTTTCCATGACATTGATATTGCGCCAGAAGGTGAAAACTTAAAAGAATCTAATGAGAATTTAGATGAAATTGTTTCTTTAATTAAACAAAAAATGGATGAAACAGGTAAAAAGCTGCTTTGGAATACTACTAATAATTTTACACATCAAAGATTTGTACATGGTGCAGCAACATCTTCTAATGCAGACGTGTTCGCATACGCTGCAGCTAAGGTAAAGAAATCTCTTGAAATAGCTAAAACTTTAGGTGCAGAGAATTTTGTCTTTTGGGGTGGAAGAGAAGGTTATGAAAGTTTATTAAATACAGACATGAAGTTAGAATTAGATAATTTAGCAAAATTCTTTAAATTAGCAATAGCATATGCTAAAGAAATAGGATTTAATGGCCAGTTCTTAATTGAACCTAAACCGAAAGAACCCACAACACATCAATATGATACAGATGTTGCAACAGCACATGCATTTCTTCAAAAGTATGGTTTAGACAAAGATTTTAAATTTAATATTGAGGCAAATCATGCAACACTAGCTGGTCATTCATTCCAACATGAATTGAGATATGCCAGAGATAATCAAATGCTTGGTTCTGTAGATGCTAACCAAGGACATCCACAATTAGGGTGGGATACAGATGAGTTTCCTACGGATATTTATGATACAACATTAGCCATGTACGAAATATTGAAAAATGGAGGATTGTCATCTGGTGGTCTTAATTTTGATGCTAAACCAAGACGTACCTCATTTAAACAAGAAGATTTAGTATTGACACATATTGCTGGTATGGATGCTTTTGCGTTAGGTTTAAGAATTGCTTATAAAATGATAGACGATCAATTCTTTGAAAATATTGTTAAAGATAAATATCAATCATATACGACAGGTATCGGTCAGAAAATTGTAGATGACCAAACTTCATTTGCCGAATTAGAAAAATATGCTTTGAATTTGTCTGAAATCACCAATGAATCAGACCATTTAGAAGTTATTAAGGCACAAATAAATCAATATATTTTAAATATAAATAATGGGGATTAAATATGGAAAAATATGTGATTGGAATGGATATTGGGACGAGTGGACTCAAGAGTATCGTTGTTAATCAAACAGGTCAGGTAGTAGATAGTTACAGCATCTCTTATCAAACACAACATCCTCATACAGGATATAGCGAAATAGATCCTAATATTTGGTACGAAGCGACGTTAGATAGTTTGAAACATTTAATGGCTAAATACGATTCAAATTTGATATCCGGTATAAGTTTTTCTGGTCAAATGCATGGTCTAGTTGTAGTGAACCGTAAAGGTGACGTGATTAGACCAGCTATATTATGGAATGACACGCGCACGTCTGATGAAGTAGAAAATATTAAAACACAACTCGGTTTAGAATTTTTATTAGAACACACGCAAAATACTGTGTTAGAAGGTTTTACATTACCGAAACTTATATGGTTGAAAAATCATGAGCCAAGCCACTTTGAAAATATATATAAATTTATGCTGCCTAAAGATTACGTTATATATAAATTGACCGGGCATATATCTACTGATCCATCTGATGCAGCTGGTACGATTATGTTTAATGTGAAAGAAGAAAGCTGGTCTAACGCTATTCTAGAAAAATTAGATATTGAGCCATCTATTTGCCCTGAAGTAATAGCATCACATGGGAAAAGTGGAGAATTAACAAAAGAAATTATGGAAAGTATTGGTATTGAAAATTCTATTCATGTTTATCAAGGTGGCGCTGATAATGCTTGTGGTGCATTAGGTGCAGGTATCACTGATGATAGTATGCAGCTAGTAAGTATTGGTACATCTGGTGTGACGTTATCTATACAAAATGATAAAGAATATAAAAATGATGGGAAAGTACATTATTTTAATCACTGTGTACCTAATCAAAAATATATTATGGGCGTGACACTATCGGCAGGATATAGTTTAGAATGGTTAAAACAATTAATGGCAGCTGAAGAAAGTTTCGATGAATTCTTAAAAGATATTAATCAAACGAAAATTGGCGCGTGCGGATTAATCTATACACCCTATTTATTAGGGGAACGTACGCCACATAATGATGCTGATATTAGAGGAAGTATAGTAGGATTAGATGCCAAAACGAATTTAACTGATATCAAACGCGCTGTATTAGAAGGTATAACATTTTCACTTAAAGATAGTATAGAAATTATAAAAAAAGAAGGTAAATGTATCTCTGAAATTGTTTCTATCGGCGGAGGTGCTAAAAATAAAAACTGGTTGCAAATGCAATCTGATATATTTGAAGCACAAGTCACTACGAGAACAGAGGAACAAGGTCCTGCCTATGGTGCTGCGATGTTAGCTGCAATGGGAGCACAATGGTTTAAAGATTTTGATGAGATTAGCCGAGCGTGGATAAAATATAATGACTTTGTTTCATATCATAACGACGACGTTAATCTATATAAAGATTTATATAAAATTTATAAGACTGTGTACTTTAATACTAAGCAAATATCGAAGGAATTAGTTCAATTTAAGTAGTGACTAAGGGGATGGGAACATGTCATCTTATAATAATAAGAAGTTTATCTTTACTATTGCATTAATAGCGACATTAGGTGGATTGTTATTTGGTTATGACACTGCGGTGATTTCAGGGGCTGAGCAATCATTACAGAAATATCTAACAGCTGATTATGGAAGTTTTATCCATGGTATGACTGTCTCAAGTGCTTTAATAGGGTGTGTCATTGGTGGATTATTATCTTCAAGTTTTTCCAGCCGATTAGGTCGAAAGCGTTCATTACAAGTAGCTTCAGTGTTGTTTATTATTTCTGCATTATTGTCTGGGTACCCAGAGTTTATATTTTTTGAACCTGGACAATCAACTTTAGGGTTATTGTTAATGTTTAATTGCTATAGGATTTTAGGGGGCATTGGCGTTGGATTAGCTTCTGCAATTTCGCCAATGTATATCAGTGAAATATCTCCTTCCTCGATAAGAGGGACACTTGTGTCATGGAATCAGTTTGCGATTATATTTGGAATGTTAGTTGTATATTTTGTAAACTATGGTATAACATTTGGAGAAACACAACAGTGGATTGATTCAACAGGCTGGCGTTATATGTTTATGACAGCCGCTTTACCAGCAGTGCTATTTTTCGTATTACTATTCTTTGTGCCAGAGACACCAAGATATCTCACTTTGGTGAATAAGAATGAAGATGCGCTTTCAGTACTTAATAAAATATATCTTTCAAAAGAACATGCACAAAAAGTGTTGAATGATATTTTATCAACTAAAAATAAAAAAACAGATGTAAAAGCACCACTATTTAGTTTCGGTAAAACAGTGATTATTATCGGCATTGTTTTATCGATTTTCCAACAATTTATAGGTATCAATGTTGCGCTGTATTATGCACCTAGAATTTTTGAAAACTTAGGTGCAGGAGGACATGCATCGATGATCCAAACTGTAGTAATGGGGTTTGTAAATGTAATATTCACAATCATTGCTATCATTTATGTAGATAAGTTTGGACGTAAACCTTTATTGATTATTGGATCAACAGGTATGGCAATAGGCATGCTTGGTATGAGTATTTTAACTGCTAATGGTACGTTTGGTGTTATAACATTAGTCTTTATGGTCATTTATACAGCTTAATTTATGATGAGTTGGGGACCAATTATCTGGGTATTATTGTCAGAGATATTCCCGAATAGAATTAGAAGTGCAGCAATGGCTTTAGCTGTAGCTGTTCAATGGCTTGCGAATTTCACAATAACATCTACATATCCTTTTATGATGGATATCAGTGGGACGATGACTTATGGTTTTTATGCGTTGATGAGTATTTTATCAGGCATATTTATTTGGAAATTTATCCCTGAAACAAAAGGTAGAACATTAGAAGAAATTGAAGATATCTGGAAATCTGCTTAGTCATTTAAAGAAGAGGTTGGGTCAATGGTTTGTATTGGTATACCGTTCAACGGATATCAGTGCGTAAACTATTAATGTCCCAGCCTTTTTTATATGAGTATGAAAAAATGAATTAATTAAATCATATTTAGAGTAAAGAAACTTATTAAAATTGACAAAAATATGATAACGATTATGCTTACTAGTAAGTGTAATATAAATTTTCTAGTTAAAAGGGGTATAGAATATGAATATTGGTATAGTAGGCGCAGGTAAAATTGTTAAAGAGGCATTGCCGATTATGGAACAAATTCCAGATATCGTCTTTCAAAGTATTGTTTCGTCAGGGCGAAATCCTCAAAACGTTGAAGCCTTACAAAAGCAATTTAACATTAAAACAGTATATGAAGATTACGATAAATTTTTAGCAGATGAAAATATAGATACTATATATTTAGCAGTACCAAATCACTTACATTTTACATATGCTCGAAAAGCAATTGAACAGCAGAAAAATGTGATTTGTGAAAAACCATTTACTTTAACAAAAGAAGAACTGGAAACGTTGAAATCTCTAGCTGAAACACATAGTGTAATCATTATTGAAGCGATTACGAATCTTTATTTAAGTAACTTTGATGTCTTGAAGCAATCACTAAAAGAAATAGGAACATGTAAAATTGCGCAATTTAACTATTCACAGTATTCTTCAAGATATGACAACTTTAAACAAGGTATTATACAACCTGCTTTCGATCCTCAAAAAGGTGGTGGCGCATTGATGGACATTAACGTTTATAATATCCATCTGGCCATTGGGCTTTTCGGTATGCCTAAAGGTGTGGCGTATTTTGCAAATGTAGAAAACCATATAGATACGTCTGGCATTTTACAACTTGATTATGATGGAATGAAAGTGGTTTGTATCGGGGCAAAAGACTCAAGTTCTGATAATCAATCTTATATTCAAGGTGAAGCGGCAACGATCCAGATAAAGGGCCCAACGAATGAACTCAATGAGTTTGAATTAAAATATCATACCGGTGGTACACAAGTATTTAAAGTGAATCAACATGAACACCGAATGTATGAAGAATTTGTAAAAATCACTGAAATTATTCAAAATAAAAATTACGACTTTGTGCGTCAACAGTTGGAACATAGTATTCATGTGATAGAGGTATTAGAATTAGCCTTAGATAGCGCGAATATCAAGGTAGGACCTTCTTACAAATAATTAAAAGAGGATGGGGTATAAATTTCATCCTCAAAATAAAAGACTAATCCATATGAGAATGGATTAGTCCTTTTTATATTTAAAATGAAGAAGTGAAAGTGACGAGCAGAAGAAATAAAGTAATATACATAAACGTAAGTATGAAGGGAGCGGAGCATAGGAGAGCGCCCGCTTCTTTTTTTGTTATTTTGATTAACGAAAATCAAATAGAATAAACCAAGCAAAAGAATACTAACTAACACAAAGCGTATCTTATTCATCGTACAGAAAGGGCGCTAACATCTTACGCATAGCGCGATCTATTATAACCCTTGCTTTTGTTTATAGACTTTAATTAGTCATAATATGATTTTTAATTTCATTTTGTATATGATTGTATACATTTGAAAATGATTCGTCAGACTGGAGCGCTGCATTTTTTACATCTTCAAATTCAGGTTTTGCTTTAATGATTTGATCTTGAAATATGCCTAATTTCACTGAAATTTCACCATACTTAGTATGTATCTTTTGGAATTGACGCTGCAGAATTTTGCGATGAACTGCGAAACTTCTCAAGCCTAAAGAAGTGGTGTGTCTCAGTATATAGTTTTCGAAGTGTTGCGCATTTTCAACACTACATAAGACGGTAAGTTGTATAGCAGGTCTACTTTTTTTCATAGTAACGGGTGTGTAGTAAGCATCTAATGCACCATCATCTATGACTTGTTCAATAAAAAAACCTAGCATTTCTGGTGTCATGTCATCGATTTGGCACTCAAGTACTTGAACTTGTGTGGGAGTACTTTTAGGTTCAGTATATTGTATTACACGTAAGACATTGGGAAAATCAAAGTCCTTTGTACCCCCTCCATAGCCAATATGTTCCATAGTGATAGCAGGTAAAGCGCAAACATCGGAAACCAAAGCTTTAATAAACCCCGCTCCAGTTGGTGTTGTAAGTTCGCTATTAACATCAAATGAAGCAAGTGGAATACCTTTAAGTATTTCAGCAGTAGCTGGTGCAGGGACAGGATATATACCATGGGCGATATTGATTTTTCCGTTACCAGTAGGGATGGGGGATGCATATATTTTATCGATATCTAAAGATTCAAGTGCAAGGCATCCCCCGATAATATCGATAATCGAATCCATGGCACCAACTTCATGAAAGTGCACATCTTCTATAGGCATACCGTGAATCTTAGCCTCTGCTTGTGCGATGATTTCAAAGATATCTAAACTTCTTTGTTTAACACGTTTAGGTAAGGAGCTTTGTTTAATGATTTTAAAGATATCTGAAGCTTTACGATGGTGATGTCCTTCCTCAAAATCAATGGATAAAGTTGTTGCTTGTATACCTTGTTTATTTTGAATTGAAAAATTAAGTTTAAAATTACTCAAAGGTAATTGTTGCAATTGTTGTTCAATATAATTTGTATCTGCACCTAAATCAACTAAAGCAGATAATAGCATGTCACCGGCGATACCCGCGTGACAATCAAGATAAATAGTTTTTGTCATTGCAATTCACTCCGCTTCTAATGACTTTCAATCATTTTAACAATCATGGCAGCGTTATATCCGCCTCCAAAGCCATTATCGATATTCAACACACTTGTACCAGGCGCACAACTATTAATCATAGCTAAAAGGGTAGTAACACCTTCTAGATTCGCGCCATATCCGATACTCGTTGGTACTGAGTATAAGGGATGATCAACCAAACCTGAGACTACACTAGATAAAGCGCCTTCCATTCCAGCAATTACAACGGATACTTTTCCTTTACGAATTGCCTCAATATGTGCGAATAGGCGATGAATTCCTGATACACCAACATCGTAAAAGCGTTGCACAGAGACACCCATAACTTCAGCAGTAATCGCAGCTTCTTCGGCTATCGGCAAATCAGACGTACCGGCACAAATAATTGAAGCATAGTGTTTGGTTTTTTCGATAGAGTCTATAGGTGTGCATACAATATTGGCAATAGTATGATATTCGAGTTGTGGATAATGTGCGATAATAGCATTTGCTTTTGACTTATCGATACGCGTAATCAATATAATTTCATTGTGCTTCAATAAACTCTCAATAATTTTAATTAATTGAGCTTTAGTTTTACCTTCTCCAAAAATGACTTCTGGAAATCCTTGACGTTTCTTTCTGTGCAAATCGATTTTAGCAAAACCAAGTTCGTCGTAGTGACTTAACTGCTGTTTTGCTTCGTCAATCGAAAGCGTATTATGTTTGACTGCTTTAAGCAAGGATTCAATTGGATCATGTTTTTCAGTCATAACTGTGCCACCTTCACTATGTTATATTTCATTGTGCGTTTGAATAACTTCGTTCATACTACCTGTGCGATAGCCTTCCATGTCTATCGTCACATAATCAAAACCAAGCGCTTTTAAACGTTGTGTGATTTGTGTTCGAAGTTGGATAATTGTAGAAATATCATTTTCAGGCACTTCGATTCTGGCAATATTATGATGATAACGCACTCTTACATTATCTACGCCTAAATTTAAAATGAATTTCTCGGCTTCATTCACTTTATTTACTTTAGCAAAAGTTAAAGTTTCTCCATATGGGATACGGGAAGCTAAACTACATAAGGCCGGTTTATTCCATACTGGGAGGCCATTAGATTTGCTGATTGCTCTTACTTCTGATTTATATAAGTTAGATTCTTGTAATACACTTCTAACGTTGAATTCAGTTCTAGCTTTTAAACCAGGTCTGAAATCATCTAAGTCATCCATAATCATACCGTCTAACACATAATTAAAGTGATTAGCTACTCTGATATTTTCAAGTTGTGTATACAATAAGCGTTTGCTGTAATACCAACTTTCCGGAGTGTTTTCAATAATATAAGGGTTTTTTAACTCTTCTATTTCAGTTTCAGTAACATGCGCATTTAAATTTTCCGCTAAGCGATAGGCTTGTTCAAATTCTTCATTTCTAAAAAGTTCAGATTTTACTATAACCGCTTTAACATTATCAGTGCCTAAAACGTCGATGGCTTTTTTTAGTACAAGGCTACTATCGACACCGCCAGAAAAAGCAACAATGACACGTTCCATGTCACTTAAGATAGTTTCCAATTGTTGTTCTTTATTCATTATTTTAGTTAACATAGTTTTTCCTCCTATAATTATGATTCTACATATGGAATCGTAAGTGGACCCAAAGGCATCACGCCAATAGACATATCTTGCCCATATTTATGTTCAAGATCTTCGAGTGTGTCAGCGATATTATGAATAGGATGTATCATCGCATCTCGTGCTTGTTGGTCGCTAAGCGTTGAATATAAATAAACGTCTGCAAAATTTTGAATAGAGGCTTGCTTTTGAACTTGCCATTGATCAAGCATCCCAAATTTAGGGTCATTAATCATATCGAGTAATTTCTGTGGCGAATCTGCCATTTTCAAGATTTCAGCAAAATTACCATGGTCAGGATATCCATCAATACACTCTGAAAACATAATAATGCTACCGCCTTTTTTAACAACTTTATGTGCCGCACTCATGCCTTTAACGGTTTGATATAAATTTTGGTCTAATGGATAACCTGAATTAGAAGCTATAACAACATCAAAGCGTTTTTCACACTTGAACATTGCATGTGCTTTAGCATATTCACAGCCTTTATCATGTGCTTGATATAACTCTCCAGAAAATACTGCAGTAATATTCTTTTCCTTATTTAATGTAACGTTAAGCATAAAGTCCGGTTTACACATAGCATTTATTTCCCGGGTCATATTTTGTACGGGATTGTCATACATATTGCCCCAAGTAGAACGTATATCACCAATCATCTTAGCATTATGAAAAGTCATAATTGTTTCGATACCAGCAATTCCTGGCATGATGCCTTTAGGGCCACCTGAAAATCCAGCAAAGAAATGAGGCTCAATAAAACCAGTGACAATCTTAAAATCAGATTCTACATATTCTTTATTTAAATAAACGTCACAACCATATCGACTATGACCGACTTTTTTCAAAGCAGCTTTATCATTACAGTGGTTATGGACAATCTTAACTTTATTAACGATATCTTCGCCAAGCATTTGAATGAGTTCATCTCGTGTTTGATCACGATGTGTACCAGTTCCATTAATAATGACAAAATTTTCTATAGGTACATGGCTCAGTGTTTCTATGAGTAAAGGTACTAAAATGTGATTAGGTGTAGGACGAGTAATATCGCTTATCACAATTGATACAGTTTGATCAGATCGAACCATTTCTTGTAAAGGTTTAGTGCCAATAGGGTGTTGTAAAGATGATTTAATTGCTCCAATATCATCGTCAAGTGCTGCTATATTTTGGGGTTCAATTAGTATGCTGTGTTCAGGTAAATCTAATTCAATTTCAGATTGACCATATAATATATTTGTTTTCAAAATGGGCCTCCTTAACTTTTGAACTTAATTTCGGTACTGATATCGAGATGCAGTTACCTGTTTTAATTTATAAAATTTTGGTTTAGTTTTTTTAAAATGTTCTTCTGTACCAATAATTCCTTTGTTTTTTTGATATTTATCTATTAAAATGACGCCAATTGGACATAGTATCGCTGTTGTAATAGAAGAAACTGAAATTTGTGCTGTAGCGATGGGGGCTACTTTTTCTATCATTTGAAATTCACTATGACTTAAATTACCATTAGCTAAAGCTGTTGAAGCTGCAGCTACAACAGCTGCAGGTGTAGAGACTGCATTACCTGCCGTAGATGCTTCTGAAATCGGAGCGATGACGCTTTTTTCTTTAAATAATTTGAATGCTAAAATACCTGTAATTGCAGTACCAATAAATGTTAAAACTGCTAAAGTTAAACCACCAGATAGCACAGAAAAATTAAAGAATTCAGCTAAATTCATGCCTGCTCCTAGTGAAAAAGCAAAAAAAGGTATGAGTATAGATTCCCCAGGTCTTAAAAAATCCGAAATCTTAGAATCTAAATTACCTAAAATCATACCTATACTCAGTGGAAGTAGGACTGAAATAAATGAAATTATCGGGAAACTTGTACCTATAAAGCCTAAAGATATTAACGTCAGTAATGGGCCGTCATTTATTGCTAGTATAGATAATCCACCTATATCCGAACGGTTTCCATATGAACTAGTCAAAGCTGCATACACACCGCTATTACTATTAGTCATTGCAGCGATGATAGCTATAGTAGATAATCCAAACAAGCCTGACCATGGATCAAATATACTACCGAGCAATAGACCGACACCTAATCCAGAAAAATATTTCGTAGATGTAAGTAATATACCCTTTTTTAAAGCTTTACCACCGATTTTTAAGTTCATTTGGCTCCCTACGCAGAAGATAAAGAGCGCAATGAGTACTAAAGAACTATCTTTAAATAGTTCTTGGGAAAATCCACCAATTTGCAACATTTCATAATTGCCATTTTCTGTTTCAGGTGCGCCTAAAAATTTTAATGTATTCATAATAATAGGTAAATGTAATTGATCAATTGTATTGATAGTAGCTCCTAATAGTAATGGAACAACCATTAATCCCCCAGGTATTTTTTCTATTGTATCTTTGATTCTCATAACAAACATCCCCTTAAATATGTGATTAGTTATGGAAAAATGTTCTTACAATATTCTTAGTTGCTTTTTTTATTAATTTTTCCGAATTTGCTATTGTCTCTGCAAGTGACCTTGGACCATCCGATAAACTAAAAGCACTAACTACACCGAAATCTTTATATTGTTCAATGTCTATATCCACAGTACCTCCGATAAAAATAACTGGAACATTATAGCGTTTGGCACATTTCGCAATCCCTATAGGTGTTTTTCCAAAAAATGTTTGAAAATCTATTTTGCCTTCACCGGTAATTAGTAAATCTGCATTCGGTAAATAGCTTTCTAAATGAGTGTGGGCAATAACGACTTGGATTCCATCTTCAAAATGACTTGGAAAAAATGCTTTGAAGGCACCACCAAGTCCTCCAGCAGCACCAGCGCCTGGTAGGGTATGTAGACGAATACCTGTGTAACTTTCTATGATATTTGCCCAATGTGCCATATATTTATCTAGTTGTTGGCGCTCAATTTCCGAAGCACCTTTTTGTTTGGCAAATACATGAGAAGCACCATCCGGACCAATGAATGGATTTTGTACATCTGTAGCGATTGTAAATTCACTGTGTGCAATACGATCATCGAAAGAAGATAAATCAATTTGCTTAATATGTTGTAAGTTACCGCCACCAAAATTGATCTGATTACCAAAATCATCTATTAACTGTGCACCTAACGCTTGTAACATACCAGCGCCACCATCATTCGTTGCAGAACCACCGATAGCTAAAATAAATTTAGTATATCCTTTGTCTAAAGCATGTTTAATTATTTCACCAGTACCAAAAGTTGTAGTCAGCATAGCATTTAAGCGATGCTCTGGAACATGCTTTAAGCCAGATGCTTCTGCCATTTCAATGACACATGTTTCGTTATCGCCTAATATTCCGTACTGTGCACGCACTTTATTACCTAGCGGACCGGTTACATTAACGGGGATAAATTGGCCAGTAGTAGCATTAACTAAAGCTTCCATAGTTCCTTCGCCACCATCTCCGACAGGTAAGGCGTGTATCTCTGCTAATGGATAGACTTCTCTGATACTCTCAGTCATAAATTGTGTCACTTCTGTAGCTGACATACTTCCTTTGAATGAATCTGGAGCTAGAATAATTTTCAATTTAAACACCTCTTTGTAAGCGATTTCTTTTTGCGTTGTTATTTTATTGTATCGATTTAATTTTGGTCAGAATAGGGTTAAAATGTACAAATATAGTGCACTGAATTTGTATAAAAAGGATAGGGGATAATCGTATGGATGTCTTAACAGCAGATATAGCAGCATTAATCGTTGATGAAACTGTAAAAAGAACACAACACAATATCAATATAATGAATTTTAATGGAGAAATTCTTGCTTCTTATGATAAATCAAGAATTGGCACACGTCATGAAGGGGCATGTATGGTTATCGAAGAAGGGCGAACAATGGTATTTTCAGATAGTGAGAGTGAAGGTATGCAAGGTACACAAGCAGGTGTGAATTTACCGATTATTTTTCAAGATAATATCGTGGGTGTTATAGGAATTACAGGGGATCCTAAAGCATTGGAGCAAATAGCAGATCTCGTGAAAATGTCCACAGAACTATTACTGTATCAAAATTATTTTACATATGAATTGGAAGGTAACATACGTAGTCAGGAATTATTAGTTGAAGAATTATTGAAAAGTGAACCCTCAAAATCTTTCATTCAGTATTTAACCCAACAATTAAATACACAGTTATATACTTTTAGAAAATGCATTATTGTTAATATAGAGAAGCAAATATTTTCTAAAAATAGTATTGTTCGTACGTTAGCAAGTCAATTGGAGACGCAATCTTTTATTATTGCATTTACAAATTCCAATAGAATTGTCATTTTAATTACAGGCGAGGTACAAAATGAACTCGACTTTAAAGTTAAAAATATATATCAAATCTTTAAGAGGTTAAAGTTAGATATTCAAATGGCATCAAGTCTTGTATTTAAGCATTTAAAGGATTTTAAAAATGCATATGAAGAATGTGAACTTGTCTTTATGTTAAACGAGCACAATCAACCATTAATGTCATTTGAAGATGTTGAAGAAAAAACACTACTTTACCAAATTGATAAAGAAATTAGAGAGCGCTATAAGAAGCGAGTACTTGGTTCACTAGATTTACAAAGTATTGAAACACTAAAACACTTTTTTAAAAATGATTTAAACATTGCCAAAACCGCTAAGTATTTATATATTCATCGTAATACATTACTTTATCGCTTAGAAAAATGTGAAGCAATAACAGGATTAAATCCTAAAAAATATGCAGATGCTTTAAAATTACAAATAGCGCTGTGGTGCTAAGATTAAAATATGATATAACCGGAATGGTGGTAAAGATTTACTCTATAAAATTTAGTTAATCAAAAGCCCCCACTATTTAAACAGTGAGGGCTTTTTAAAGTGTCTTACGTATTGTGTATGATTACGTTTAACTAGAGCGTTAAACGTGATTAGATTACAATGTTACTCTAGGTTTTCAGTAAAGAGTTCAGCATCATTTTTATTTTTTGATGACATTTTTGTGCTTATTAAAATATAAAGCGTATTGAATGCTACAAATGCGATACCAATGATAACGGAGATCCGCGTTTCACTGTTAAAAATCATACCTATAACAACTGCAATGAGCATAATAAAGGTGATGATATTTGAATAAGGTGCAAAAGGCATTTTAAATGGATGATTCTTAATTTTTTCTTTCTTTCTGAAATATAAATGACTAATTAATATAGCAAACCAAGGCACCATACCAGGGAACACACCAGCACTAAAGACATAGACAAATATATTAGTACCTTTACCTAAAATAAGCGGTAAAAGAATGTTGAGTAATACGCCACCCAAAATACCAACACAAACTGCGATGACTGAATAATAAGGAACGCCGTTAGCATTTGTTTTTTGAAATATTTTAGGTGCGTGATTTTGTTTAGATAAAGTATATAACATTCTACTCGTACTAAATATACCTGAGTTACAACCAGACATAGCTGCAGTGATGACCACAAAGTTTATAATCGTAGCAGCTGAAGTAATACCAACTTTTGTAAAAGTAGCTACAAAAGGTGAACCCAGTTCACTAATAGCATTCCATGGATAAACAGTTACGATAATAAATATAGATCCAATATAAAATATAAGAATTCTCCATATTACACCATTGATAGATTTGACGACTGTTTTTTGTGGGTTTTTAGCCTCTCCGGCAGTCGTTCCTATTAACTCAATACCGATATAAGATCCAAATATAATAGATAGTGAAAAGAAAAAGCCAGTAAATCCATTTGTAAAGAATCCGCCATGACTCCATAAATTGGATAGACCTATTGGATGGAAACCATTGCCAATTCCAAAGAATACAATACCCAATCCAGCAATAATCATTAAAATAATAGTTATCACTTTGATTAATGCAAACCAAAATTCAAATTCACCAAACCATTTTACTGAAGCCAAATTGGCAGTTAATAGTAAAAGGACAACAATCAGTCCTGGGACCCAGCCAGGTAAATCTGGCCACCAAAACTTCATGTAAGAGCCAACAGCTATGACCTCACTCATGCCTACGACAATCCAATTAAATATACTACTACTTGCTGTTATGTAACCAATAGAAGGGTGAATATAATCGCTGGCAAACTTAGCAAATGAACCAGTATCGGGATATGTATATACCATTTCGCCTAATGCTCTCATAATTAGAAAAACAAATACACCTGCAATCAAATAGGAAAGTATGACTGAAGGGCCTGTCCATTTAATCGTACTAGATGCCCCCATAAATAATCCAACGCCAATAGTTCCTCCAAGTGCAATCATCTGTATTTGTCTAGAAGTTAATTCTCTTTTTAATTCGGTCTTCATAAAGATTCTCCTACTTTTAAATAATAAAATCACTAACTTTACATTATTTACTTAAAGTTATTCTTCCTATTATATCATTTGTATAATAAATATATATATATAAACATTTTGTTAACGCTTTATTTATAAACTGAATGAATGGAGCCTCATTAGAAGTGTATTTATATTTAAATTTAAATTAGTTTTGCCTTTTCAAATAGAATCAAAACAACCTCTAAAAGGAGGGAATTTGGAAGAATTGATTGCGATATTTCTAATTACAATAAGTATGGATAAAAATTAAATAAAAAATGAAAAAAATAACTTTACAAACTTCATGAACGACAATATAATAAAAATAAGTTATTGCTAAATAATTCTATAATTTTTACAAAAAATATTTTATAGGTAAAATATCAAGATGATTAACTTGGTAAAGTAGGGCGCCCACAGTGAATTATTGAGTAGTAACGTAGATCAATGGCATGTCATTGATTTAGTTTATATCATAAGGAGTGTGAGTAACATGAATTGATAAGAATTTTATATTATGAAATGTATCCATTACTTAAGACGCAAGTTAAAAAATATATTACACTACATTTAGCATAGAAAACATTGAATTATAATATTAGTATGTCATAAATAGTATAATTCAAACATATTTCCTCTTAATACTACGAAAGCAATGATTATATATTAAAAACTTACCCATTTCAGACTGTTGATTGATAGTTGAACCGTCGAATTGAATGAATTAAACCACCATTATCGTCTCCACATATCAAATAATATTAGTTTAAGTTATCTATTTATCCCACTTTACAATTTCTTTTTAAATATATCGACCAGTTTATAACCAGAATAACAAATTAAAATAGGACAATACTTATATTGAAAGCGAATAAGATGATATGAAGGTGACATAATGGAATATTATAGAAAATGCGTATGATTAAGCCCCCAATATTTGTGAAATCATAATTGAAGCGTATTTAATGCGATATGGATCATTCAATACTGACAATAAGCTGGTGGAATGAGAAGTCCCGAGTAACGATACAAGTTGCTCGGGACTTTTTTTTATGAAGGATTATGAGTAACAAAAGAAATATATTTTGTTAAATTTCAATATATGAGTTGTCATTTTCATAATATTATGACATACTCTATAACAATTAGTATAACATATTTAGGAGTAGAGGTGTTTAGTATGACAAAATACATTTATGCATTTGATGAAGGTCAGAAATCAATGAAAGATTTACTTGGAGGTAAAGGTGCAAATTTAGCTGAAATGAAACGATTGGGTTTACCAGTACCAGATGGGTTCACGCTTACAACAGAAGCCTGCATAGAATACTTGAAGCATGATTTAAAACTTCCAGAAGCTTTAATGGATCAATTGGAGACACAACTAGAATCATTTTCACAACGTACAGGAAAGTCATTTTCTTCAAACGAACAATTATTACTCGTATCTGTACGTAGCGGTGCAAAGATATCTATGCCTGGTATGATGGACACAATTTTAAATTTAGGATTAAATGATGAGAACGTAGAAAAATTATCTGAGAAAACGAACGATTGCCGCTTTGCGTATGACTGTTACCGCAGATTGTTACAAATGTTTGGCCAAGTTGTATATAACATTCCTATGGCATCTTTTGATACATACTTTGAGGAATATAAACAACAGCATAGTTATCAAAATGATGCAGATATTCCTGCTGAAGGATTACAAGAAATTTGTAATTATTTCAAAGAAGTATATTTAAATGAAGTTTACAAACCATTTCCTCAAAAACCATTAGAACAATTAACAGAAGCAATCGAAGCTGTATTTAAATCGTGGGATAATGATCGGGCACGTGTCTATCGTCAATTAAACGAAATACCGCACGATATTGGTACTGCAGTTAATATTCAAGAAATGGTGTTTGGCAATAGTGGAGAGCGAAGTGGTACAGGTGTTGCATTTACTCGAAATCCAGTAACAGGTGATGCAAAATTATTCGGAGAATATTTGTTAAATGCACAAGGCGAAGATGTAGTAGCCGGCATTCGTACACCTAAAGATATTGAGACATTAAAAAAACAAATGCCACATGTACATCAACAATTTTTAGAAGTTTCTCAAAGATTAGAGACGCACTATAAAGATATGCAAGATATTGAGTTTACAATCGAAAACGAGCAACTCTATATTTTACAGACGCGTAGTGGGAAACGTACGGCTCATGCAGCAATACACATTGCAGTCGATCTAGTTGAAGAAGGGATATTGACTCAATCAGAGGCTGTTATGAATGTTGAAGTTAAATCTATAGATCAATTGTTACATCCAAGCTTTGATGCACAGGCTTTACAACAGGCAACTATAATATCTAAACTTGGCTTGCCTGCTAGCCCTGGGGCAGCGAGTGGTAAAATCGTATTTTCAGCTGAAGAGGCGAAAATACAACACGAACAAGGTGAACGAGTGATATTAATGCGTCCTGAAACATCACCAGAAGATATTGAAGGGATGATTGCTAGTGAAGCAATTGTAACGACACATGGAGGTATGACCTCTCATGCTGCAGTAGTCGCAAGAGGTATGGGGAAATGTTGTGTGACAGGATGTTCTGATTTAGAAATAAATGTCGTGGATAAAGTTGTTAAATATGGTACAGGTACCTTAAAAGAAGGGGATATGGTTTCTGTCGATGGTGCTAAAGGTGATATTTACTTTGGAGAAGTGGCAACGATGAAGGCAGAACGTAGTCATGCATTTGAACAATTCATGAAATGGTCCAAAGATATAGCACGGTTAGATGTACGTATGAACGCTGAAACGCCTCAAGATATCCAAGCTGGGTATCAGTTTTGCGCTACAGGTATTGGGTTGGTTCGTACAGAGCATATGTTCTTTGGGCCGGAACGATTAGTTGAAATGCGACGTTTTATTTTGTCAGATACACGAGAAAAACGTATTGAAGCATTAAATCAAATTAGAGAATACCAAACTGAAGATTTCGAAGAGATATTAAGGTTATCTGGATCACGCCCTACAATTATTAGGTTATTGGATCCACCATTACATGAGTTTTTACCGAAGTCAGAGGAAGAAAAGGCAGTAGTTGCAAAGCAATTAAACGTTTCAGGTCGAACTTTGACACAATATATAGAAAGTTTAGAAGAGGTTAATCCGATGTTAGGACATCGAGGTTGTCGTTTAGCAATTACGTATCCTGAACTTTATATTATGCAGACGGAAGCAATAATTAAGAGTGCACTATACCTAAAATCTCAAGGCATTCATTGTCAGCCAGAAATTATGATACCACTTGTTTCAACAGTATCAGAATTCACGATATTAAAAAATCAAATTAATGAACGTATTGAAACGCTATTTGAAGAGCACGGTGAGTCACTCCATTACCTCATTGGTACGATGATAGAAACGCCACGTGCATGTCTTATTGCAGGTGATTTAGCAAGAGAGTGTGATTTCTTTAGTTTTGGGACAAATGATTTAACTCAATTAACGTTTGGTTTCTCACGTGACGATGCCGGTAAATTTATTGGAGCATATGCTGAACAAGGTATTTTGGATACAGACCCTTTCCAGACTTTAGACCAACACGGGGTAGGCCAACTTGTGAAAACTGCGACAGAACAAGCAAAAGCGATTAATCCTACAATTAAAATAGGCGTTTGTGGAGAATTAGGTGGAGACCATAAATCAATACAATATTTTAATACATTAGACATTGATTATGTATCATGCTCACCATTCAGGGTATCAGGAGCCTTGCTTTCTACCGCACAAAGTGAAGTTAAAGGCGGTCGATTACGTGTATAGTAAAACCTCCAATCCACAACTAAGGTTATTTGTTGTATCTGATTCAATTGGTGAAACAGCACAACGTATGATACATGCTACATTGACACAATTTCCTGATTTAGCACAAATTGAAATAAAAAAGTATCCATTTATTAAAAATGAAGAAGAACTATTACAGGTGTTAAATCGGGCACAAATACAGTCAGCAGTAGTGGTTACGACGTTAGTGAATCCTGCTTTCAATAAAGTTGGGCAAAATTATGCGCGTGAACACAATATTCCATATGTAGACTATATGTCAAATTTAATAGGTATTATTCAGCAACAGACCCATTGTTCACCTATCATGGAAAGCGGTGCATTACGTAAGCTAGATGAAAGTTACTTTAAACGTATAGAAGCAATAGAGTATTCTGTAAAATATGATGATGGCAAACATTTTACAGATATAGGGGAAGCGGATGCTTTAATCGTAGGTGTATCAAGAACTTCTAAGACACCATTGAGTATGTATTTAGCTAATAAAGGATATAAAGTAGCTAATATTCCATTAGTTCCAGAAATTGATATACCAGATGAAGTATTTAAGTATAAGAATTTAAAGGTATTTGGTTTAACTGCTAGTCCACATTATATTTTAAATATACGTAATGAGCGGGTTAAAGTATTGGGGCTTCATGGTCCAACAAATTATAATAGTATAGAACGAATTAAAACAGAGTTAACATATGCAGAAGAAGTTTTTGAAAAATTAAATGCAACTATTATTAATACTGAATATAAATCTATTGAAGAATCGGCATTTTATATTGAAAAATTTTTATGAGCGTATCATTATTTAAGCATTGAACGCTTTGATTATTTTATATAGAACTATTTTAAAATATGTTATTTAAGCGGTTGGATTGTGTTTATTAATTACAAATGACTGTCCTGTCATTATTTGGGTATTGTCATATAAGTGTGTTTTTAAACACTATATAAGGAGTGAATATTATGCTCAAAAGTGTGACGCCATATTTATTTTTTAATGGTACATGTAAAGTAGCGCTCGATTTTTACAGTGAGGCATTAGGGGGTAGTATCAAAGAAATAATGACTTACGGAGAGGCTAATCAACAAGTTACAGATGATTTCGATCGAATTATTCATGGACAACTTGAAATTGATGGTCAAATGTTTATGTTATCAGATATTCCTAAAGATGACTCAACGATGTTAGAAGACCGAAATGTTTATATTGTTTTAGAATTTGATAGTGAATCAGCAGTAACAGAAGCGTACGAAAGGCTTAAGGATGGCGGAGAAGTACAAATGGAATTAGCTGATATGTTTTGGGGAGCAAAGTATGCCAAACTTGTAGATAAATATGATATTGGTTGGGATTTAAGTTACACATATCCAAAGTCATAATAATTACTGTGTGATTTTAGAACGGTGACAAATAGTATTACATTATTAAAACTAAAGACACTTTCATTGAATCCAGTATATGGATACCAATGAAAGTGTTTTTTTAGGTGTCAAAATAAAAACGGTAGTAAGAAGAAATAAAACATTTAAAAGATGTCATAGTCTCTATTTTCATTTAAATAGGTTTGGGCAATTTTAGGTGTGTAGCTGTCTTTTCGCCAAGCAATTTTAGTTTTTGTAATCCATGGATTAGATTTAATACGCTTGATTGTGTAGTTATTTAAAATATCTGACGTTATCGTAGCGGAGGGGAGTATGGTTACGCCAACGCCTTTGGATAAAAGTTGTATTAGCATAGAAGAATCATGACATTCACATAGAATATTAGCTTTTAACTTACGCTGAGTAAAACTATTTAAAATTTGTTTGTGCAAACCAGAATCAGTATTTGCTACTAATAGCACTAAAGGTAAATTAGCTAATTCTTCAACAGAAATTTCTTCTTTAGATATACAGACATTAATGTTTTGAGGGACTACGCAAACGCAATAATCATTCATAACTGTTTCAGTAATTATACCATCGGCTTGAACATCTTCGGTTATATAAGCCACATCTATTTTTCTTTCTTTTAATAACTGAAGTAAGCGAACACTATCTGATTCCCATATGTTAAACCTTACATGTGGTTTATCTTGCTTAAACGCTTCAATTTGATTAAACATGATTTGAGAGCTGTAGATAGTAGTACCTATGGCGAGTGTTTGGTTAATTTGTTCATGATATTCTCGAGATTCTACAAGAGAATCTTCCAATATATTTAATAGATTTTTGGACTTATTTAAGAAAAATTGACCCTGTAATGTTAGTGTTACTTTTTTCTTTTTATTTCTTTCAAATAAATCAAAGCCTAGTTCACTTTCTAAATCTTTAAGCTGTCTACTCAATGGTGGTTGGGCAATATGCAAATTCTCTGCTGCTTTCGTGATACTCCCAGCTTCAGCAATCGCTAAAAAATAACGTAAATGTCGTAATTCCATTTACAAATAACCTCCTTAATACCTTAAAAGTATATAAAGCATATTTAATATATATTTATTGTATTATATCTATTACTTTTATACTAATTGTTGAGAGGAGCGTTAAAGTAATGAAATTAATTATTGGTATTTCGGGGGCCACAGGAGCAATTTTTGGCGTTCGCTTATTAGAAATATTGCGAGATGTTGAAGATGTTGAAACACATTTAGTAATGTCCAACTGGGCAAAGACTACAATCATTGAAGAAACAAATTATAGTGTAGCAGAAGTCCAATCATTGGCTGATTATCAATATTCACCAAAAGATTTAGGGGCTGCTATTTCTAGTGGATCTTTCCACATTGATGGCATGATTGTAGCGCCGTGTAGTATGAAATCTCTTGCGTCAATAAGCATAGGGTTAGCAGATAATTTAATTACGCGTGCTGCAGACGTGATGCTCAAGGAAAGCAAAAAAATAGTCTTAATGACGCGAGAAACGCCATTAAACCAAATACATTTAGAAAACATGTTGAAATTATCACAAATGGGAGTAACTATTTTCCCGCCAATGCCAGCTTTTTATAATCATCCTAAAGATTTAGCAGATATGATTGATCACATTATATATCGGTTGATTGCACAATTTGGTATTGATCAATTACCTCAAGAAAAAGTTTGGACGGGGTTTTCGAATAAAGCACAACATATTTAAATATATTCAGAAAGGGAGATACAATAATGGCTTACAAAGATTTAAGAGGATTTTTAGATTTGTTAGAAGCGGAACAGCAATTGATTAGAGTAAAAGATGAAGTTATGCCAGAACCTGATTTGAGTGCGATTGGAAGAAGCGCACCAGATATGGAAAGTGCACCTGCAGTACTAGTAGAAAATATAAGAGGCTATCATACGCCTGTGGTTTTAAATGTACATGGCAGCTGGCAAAATCATGCATTAATGCTTAACTTACCTAAAAATACACCTACCAAAGATCAATTCTTTGCTTTAAAAGAAAAATGGGATAGATATCCGATTAAGCCTAAATGGGTGGATGCGAAAGATGCACCAGTAAAGGAAAATATTATAACTGAAGAAGATGGAATAAATTTATTTGATGTATTACCACTATTTAGAATAAATGAATTTGATGCAGGGTTTTATTTATCTAAAGCTCTAATTGTTAGTAAAGATCCTAATAAACCTGATAATTATGAAGAACAAAATGCTGGAACATACCGTGTTCAAGTTAAAGGCAAGGATAAAGTGGGGATTCAACCGTTACCATTCCATGATATTGCTGTACATTTACAACATGCAGAGGAAAAAAATGAGCGTTTACCTATAGCGATTTGTCTTGGTAATGATCCGGTATTGAGTTTTATGGCAAGTACACCAATTGAATATGTTCAATCAGAATATGACTTTGCAGGTGCTCTAAAAGGGGAACCGATAGAACTAACGAAAAGTGAGTACGGCAATTTAGATATTCCCGCACGTAGTGAAATTGTGTTAGAAGGATATATAGAGCCACGTGAACGTGAGATAGAAGGACCATTTGGTGAATTTCCTGGTAGTTACTCAGGTGCAAGAAAGCAACCTATTGTAAAAATCACGAAGATTACGCATAGAGATAATCCAATATTTGAAAACTTGTATCTCGGTATGCCATGGACTGAAATTGATTATCTTATTGCTTTGAACACAAGTTTACCGCTATATAAACAATTAAAAAGAGATTTTCCAGAGGTAGAAGCAGTAAATGCTATGTATACACATGGTATTGGAGCAATCGTGTCTACTAAATCTAGATTAGGCGGTTATGGTAAAGCGGTGGCCATGCGTTTACTATCAACACCACATGGAATGCCATATACCAAAATAGCCATTATAGTAGATGAGTTTGTGGATCCATTTAATCTTGAGCAAGTGATGTGGGCGCTAACAACACGAGTTCGACCAGATAAAGATGTTTTTAAAGTGCCTTATGCACCAGGAATGCCATTAGATCCGTCTTCTGAACCGGCTGGACTGCACACGAAATTAGTTATTGATGCTACAACACCAGTAGGTGCAGATATTGGGCGAGATACTGAATTACTTGGTACACCTAAAGATGCGAATGAATGGAAAGAAAGACTTAGTCATTTAAATAGAGGAAAGGAAGATTAATATGATATGTCCAAGATGTGATTCAGAAAAAGTAGAATTGTTAACGACAGCACCTAAAGATAATGCCTGGGAAGTCTATATATGTGAGACTTGCACATTTTCTTGGAGAAATACAGAAGGTGAAAACATTACTAATCCTGAACAATATAGCTCTAAATTCAAATTAAAACCAGAAGAATTTGAGCATTTAGATCAAATTCCACCTATTCCTGATTTGATTAATAAATAAGCGAGGTATAGATTATGAATTTACCTAAAGAAATTATTGAATTATTGAACGGGCAGGACTTAGAAGACAAAAAACATTTAGTTATGATGTTACAGTCTATTACAGCTGAAGGATACCCACATACAGCTATGGTGAGCGTAGGGGAAATTGTTGCTATAGATTCTGATAATATAAGAATAGCTTTATGGCCAGATACCCAAACAGCACAACGTTTAGTTGAAACAGGAAAAGGCAGTCTTGTTATTGTTTACGCTAAAAAAATATATTATATTGAATTGGATTTAAGCGTATTACCTAGCTTGAACAATGAAATTTATTGCAGGTTACGATTTGAAGCATCGGTCAAAACAGTAAAAGAAGATAATGCAAAATATGCAGAGATTATTTCAGGTATATCAATACAATTATATGACGCTGAAAATGTCGTTGAACGCTGGAAAGTAACTGTGAAAGAGTTGCTTGATGCTTAAAATAATTACAGAAATTGTAATGGACAATAGTTTGTATAGAATAGTTTGTTGAGTCATAATTATAATTTAAAATAGGCCAGTTCACTTGTCAAAAAGTGGACTGGCCTATTATTGGATGGAATTGACTTGGTGAAAATAAACAGTACATATGCGCACTTTATTTTTCAAGAAATATATATATACTATTAACACTTGTAATATATAAGTATAAGAATTATTGATAGTAAATTGTAGCAGTAAATACGACTGTTTTATCTAACGGGTTAAAGTATGTGTGTGTGACATCACTTTTAAAACGAAACGCTTGATTACTATTTATTGTATATTTTTCAGAATTAATCGCAATTTCCAACTGACCAGCACTTACAATAATGTATTCTTCAGATTCTGGATGATGAGGCTCGGAAATCATTTTTCCACCAGGTTCAATTTGCATTTTAAACATTTCGAATTTTTTTTGATCATCATACGGAAAGTAAGGATAGATAGCGACTTGGTCTTCGATAATTGGGATAATGTCGGATTCATCGATAAAGTCTATACTTTCATCATTTACAGCAGTTAATTGTGACAATGATAAATGCAAGCCATTGGCAATTTTCCATAAAGTAGTAATGGTCGGATTAGAAGCGCCCTTTTCAATTTGACTTAACATATTTTTGCTGACGCCAGTCATTGTTGCTAATTTATCTAAACTGAGTTGATGCTTTTTACGATAATTTAAAATATTTTTAGCTACTATGTTTTGGATATTATACAAATAATCGCTCCCTATTTACATTATAACGTACATATTGTACCATATAATGTGTTGTTTTTAAAAAATAAGTTTTAAGGCGGTCAAAAAATGGACTCATATAAGAAAAATAAACCAGTTAATTGGTTATTATTTATAGGCATATTATTAGTTGCAGCAAACCTTAGAGCACCTATTACATCTATTGGTGTTGCGTTACCTGATATAAAAACGGATTTAGCGATGTCTAATAGTGCCGTTAGTGTGATAACGGTTGTTCCATTATTAGCATTTGCAGTGATTTCTCTATTTGCGGCGAGAACGAGTAATAAGTTTGGATTAGAGAAAACCATTTTTGTTGCATTGTGTCTTATACTTATCGGCATAATTGTAAGGTCAATCACTGGCATTTCATGGCTTTATATAGGTACCGTGTTGATTGGTGTTGGGATAGGTTTTGGCAACGTGCTTGCACCAGCAGTAATCAAATCAAAATTCCCATTACATATTGGGGTAATGACAGGTTATTATACAGTCGTGATGAATGTATTTGGTGGCCTATCATCTTATGGTACAGCTCCTTTAGTTAAAGCGTTTAATTATAATATTGCTATAAGTGCAATTGGTTTGATTACGCTACTAACACTAGTCGTTTGGTCATTTCAAATAAAAGGCAAGCAAGAAACTGCTACGGCACTATCGTATGAAAGTGTCAATGTATGGAAATCCCCACTATCGTGGCAAATTACGATACTCATGGGTGGGCAATCTCTTATATTTTATTCTTTGATTAATTGGATGCCAGCTTATTTATCACAAAATGGACTCTCTATTAGCGAAGCGGGTGCGTATCTATCTATAATGCAAATAGCTATTATCCCTTTTACTTTTATTACACCAATATTCGCAACAAAAATGAAATCACAATTTCTGTTGACGTTTATTACCGGACTACTCTTTGTTGCAGGGGTTGCTATTATGCTATTTATGCCAACACTTGCAATTATTTCTACTATATTAATAGGTATTGCAGGAGGATTGGCATTTGGATTGGTGAATACGTTCTTTAGTTTAAGAACAGAGCACATACAAACATCAGCGAAACTATCAGGTATGGCCCAATCGGTTGGCTATCTTTTTGCAGCATTAGGCCCGTTATTATTTGGTATATTACATGACTTAACAGGACAATGGCTTGCTTCATTAAGTATATTATTGATTACAGCGGTTGGTATAACTTTATTTGGTTCGCAAGCAGGGCGTAATCGCACAATAGAACAAACATTGAAAAAATAGTTTTATTATATTTATAAATAAATCTAGATAAAGCATAATAAATAGCAACTGTATGCACTTTAGAATATAATGGAAACCATTCATAGTAGGTAACAGGTGTATAAAAAATGCATTGCTTACAGAAATTATTATAGAAAATTTATAGTGGAGATGAAAAGAGAAAGTATGAGGTGATTTGATGCAACTAATATTTGATGCAAGTGTAAGCCCGATATATCGAGGTGTATTAGCTTTTTTCTTTATAATTAATATTGTTTTAGCTTTATTAATTGTATTTTTAGACAGAGATAGAAGGGATGCAACTGCAACATGGGCTTGGTTGTTCTTGCTTTTTGTTATGCCAATCCTAGGTTTCATCGTCTATATATTCTTTGGACGAGGCATTCGTAAAAAACGTGAAAAGGGATTTCAACATAATCAAATTGAAGATGGAATGAATAGGGTGAAAGCACAACTCCAAGATTCAACGAATCATATCTTTAATTCGGAAAACCCGATTGTTAGAAAGCATGCAGATATTGCCCAAACGTTAATGTCTAAAGAATCATCATTTTTAAGTAATGATAATAAAGTAGACATCTATACAGATGGTCATGATTTATATGATCAAATGAAAGCAGATTTACGTAATGCCAAAAGCTATATTCATATGGAATATTATGTTTTAGAATTAGATGGTTTAGGTACCGAAATCATAAATATTTTAGAACAAAAGGCTAGTGAAGGATTAGAAGTTAAATTACTTTATGACGCAGTAGGATCTAAAACGGTACATAAATCAAAATTTAAAAAATTTCAATCTTTAGGTGGACAAGTTGAAGCCTTTTTCAAAGCTAAAATTCCGTTTGTGAATTTTAGAGTGAATAACCGAAATCATCGAAAAATAGTTGTCATTGATGGTATGACGGGATATGTAGGCGGTTTTAATATCGGTGATGAGTACCTAGGTTTAAATGAAAAATTTGGCTATTGGAGAGACACGCATCTCAGAGTTAAAGGTGACGGCGTTGATGCATTACAATTAAGTTTTATTCACGATTGGAATTCACAAGCAAAACGAGAGCAATTGGATTATAATGCGAAATATTTCCCAGATAACGCACAACAGGGCGGGGATGTATCTATGCAAATGGCGGTCAGTGCACCAAGTGACAATTGGCACCAAATAGAATTTGGTTATATGAAAATGATTATGAATGCTAAAGAATCTATATACATGCACAGTCCATATTTTATACCTGATAAAGGTTATATCAATGCATTACGCATTGCAGCTAAATCCGGTGTCGATGTCCAATTAATTATTCCATGTAAACCGGACCATATTTTTGTTTATTGGGCTACCATCACTAGTGTGGCGCAATTGATAAAAGATGGGGTTAAAGTGTACACATATGAGAATGGATTTATTCATTCGAAAATGATGATTATAGATGATGAAGTTTCAAGTGTAGGGTCATCAAACATGGATATCCGTAGTTTCGAATTGAATTTTGAAATTAATGCTTTTATGTATGATGAACAAATTGCTAAAAAACTAAAAGCTGCTTTCTTTGAGGATTTAAAAGTATCGAAGGAGCTTACTATAGAACGTTATGAACAACGTTCTAATTGGATCAAGTTTAAGCAAGCTATAGCAAAGTTAGCATCACCTATTTTATAGAATGAAATTGAATGTTATTAATGAATGAGTATTTTAAAACAGTGGTTATCGAGAGGATAATCGCTGTTTTTGATTAGAAATTAAAAATGTAGAGCGATTTATAAATTCATTAACAACTCTATCTAAACAATGTGTATAATATATAAATTATAGAAAGAATTAAAGGGGTGTAATCATGCAACGAGACACAGAGCAGTATATTTATCGAGAAATATATAATCGTTTAAAAGAAGACATACTTGCATTTAAATACGATAGCCATGAAAAGTTACCGTCTAAAAGGGGAATGGCAGAACATCTTAGTGTGAGTGTCAATAGTGTGAAATCAGCTTATGAACAATTATTAGCAGAGGGATATATTTACACTAAAGAACGGAAAGGATATTTTATTGAACCCTTAGATAAATTAATTATTGATCCACATGCGCATATTACATTAGAAGCACATGAAAGTAATCTTGAAGAGGCTTATGATTTTTCTTTTTCTCATATGAGTACCGACATCTCAGAATTTCCAGTAGATACGTGGACGAAATTAATGAAAAGAGTATTTCAAAATTACGATTATTATTTATCCGCGATACCACATATCAAAGGGCCAGTAGAACTGAGACAGTCTATAGCTAAGTTAGTATCATATCAAAGAGGGATACAGTGCCATCCAGAGCAAATTGTTATAGGGTCTGGGACGAATACATTATTAATGAAGTTAATCCAGCTAATGGAAGATGACGTTAAGGTTGCAGTGGAAAATCCTGGCTATTCGAGGTTTCGAGCGTTGTTAAAGCAAACAGAGACACACATTTTACCTATAGAATTAGATCATAAAGGCATATCTATAAATCAAATTAAACAGCTGCAGCCACAAGCTGTAATTGTGACGCCTTCACATCAATTTCCAATGGGAACAATTATGCCTGTTTCAAGACGAATCGATTTATTAAATTGGGCGAGTCAAAACCATAGCTATATTATAGAAGATGATTACGACAGTGAATTTAAATATGAAACTGATAATATCCCCTCATTATTCAGTTTCGATAAAAATGAAAGTGTCATCTATTTAGGTACATTTTCGAAAACACTTATGCCTGGACTTCGTATAAGTTATATGATTTTACCAAGTACATTAATTAAAAAGTTTGAATCACAGAATCATAATATGATTCCTGATTTTTCTATGTTAAATGCATTGACATTAAATTTAATGATTAAAGAAGGACACTATGAAAAATATCTTAAGAAAATGCATCAACTCTATGGCAAAAAAAGAGCGTATTTAATAGCAGAGCTCAATAAAGTATTAAAATCTGATATCACGATTAAAGATACGCAAGCAGGATTACATTTTATAGTAGAAGCAAAGTCTCGATACACATACAAAGAAATTGAAACACGTGCAAGAGCTCAAAAATTAGAACTTTATACAATAAACAGGTTTTCTGTGAAAGCGCTTCAAAATAATTCTGAATCTAAATTACTAATCATAGGTTTCTCTAAAATTCAGCAACAGCAAGTACCAGAAGCTGTTCAACGTTTAAAAAAAGTATTGTTAGGATGAGTTGGTACCATCTATTAAGGGAAACTGGTGCTTTACACAATACCAATAATATTCTAAATTTTTAGATAACATTAAAATTTTGAATATAAAAGTGTAGGGGGTTTCTTTATGTCAGAGCAATTTGAATATTATAAAGCAAAAAGAGAACAATATGTAGCACGCGGTGTTGGTAACGGTAATTTACATGTTGCAGATAAAGCACAAGGTTCTACGATTACCGATATAGATGGCAATACATTCATTGATTTTGCAGGTGCAATTGGTACATTGAATGTAGGACACACACATCCTAAAATAACAAAACATTTAAAAGAACAGTTAGATAAATTCATACATCCCGGTTTTAATGTCATTATGTATGAAAGTTATTTGAATTTAGCCCAAAAACTAACTGAAATTACACCTGGTCATTTTGATAAAAAAGCAATTTTACTTAATTCTGGTGCTGAAGCAGTTGAAAACGCTGTGAAAATTGCACGTAAATATACAGGAAGACAGGCAGTTGTTTCATTTGTCAGAGGTTTCCATGGGCGTACAAATTTAACGATGTCTATGACAAGTAAAGTAAGACCTTATAAGTATGGATTTGGACCATTTGCTCCAGAAGTCTATCAAGCCCCATATCCAAATGTCTCTGAAAAAGCCGAATCATTATCAGAAGCTGAATACATTGATCAAGTCATTAATAAATTACATGATTTCTTTATCGAAACAGTAGATCCAAGTGAAGTAGCATGTATTGTTATGGAGCCAGTACAAGGTGAAGGTGGATTTATTATTCCAGATTCAAAATTTGTGGCAGCAGTTAAACAAATTTGTGAAGATAATGGTATTGTTTTTGTTGTAGATGAAATTCAGACAGGATTTGCACGTACTGGGAAAACATTTGCAATAGAACACTTTGATATTGCGCCCGATTTAATCACAGTTTCAAAATCATTGGCTGCAGGTTTTCCGTTAAGTGCAGTTGTAGGTAAAGCGGAAATTGTTGATAGTGCATCCCCAGGTGAATTAGGTGGGACATATGCTGGTAATCCATTAGCTTGTGAAGCGGCATTAAAAGTTATTGATATTATAGAAGAAGAGCAGTTAAATGAGAAAGCAGAAACATTAGGATATAATTTAGAAAATTATTTATACACGTTAAGTGAAAAACATGACAGTATAGCAAATATTCGTCGTTTGGGGGCAATGGTTGCATTAGAGATTATAGATCCTAAAACGGGGCAACCAGATAAAGTACGCACTGGAAAAATTGTACAGGCAGCAAACCAAAACGGTTTATTATTATTATCTGCTGGTATAAAAGGAAATGTGATTCGTTTCTTAGCGCCATTAGTTATTACTGATGAAGAACTTAACCAAGGATTGACAATCTTAAAAGAAGTATTTGATCAAGTTGCAACGACACACCGTATATCATAAATTGACATAAAATAGAGCCAGTTTAAAGCATACGTTTTTAAAGGTAATGATTTAGTATAACTAAAGTTAAAAAGGGGAGTCGAACATATGACACAATTGGAAGTTACTAATCCAGCGACAAATGAAGTCATTGAACGTCTAGAATATACAAGCCATGAGGATATTCATACACAAATTGAACGTACACATCAAGCTTTTGAAAAGTGGAAATATAAAGATGCTCATGAACGTTCAGCTAAGTTATTACAGTGGGCAACACTTATTGATGAACATCAGGATGAACTTGCACGTCTTATTACATTAGAGGGCGGTAAGCCATTAGCAGAAGCAAAAGGCGAAGTTATTTACGCGAATTCATATGTAAAATGGTATGCCGAAGAAGCTAAGCGTGTATATGGACGTACAATACCAGCTAACACACCGTCTAAGAAGATTGTTGTAGATAAGTTTCCTGTAGGCGTTGTTGGTGCAATAACACCATGGAATTTCCCAGCAGCTATGATAACACGCAAAATCGCACCAGCTTTGGCAGCAGGGTGTACAATTATATGTAAACCAGCAGTTAAGACGCCTTTAACAACGATTAGACTAGTAGAACTTGCGCATGAAGCGGGGATACCAAAAGATGCTGTGTCTTATATTATTGCTTCCGGCAAAGATGCTGGCGATATATTTACAAGTCATGAGCTTATCAATAAAGTGACCTTTACTGGATCGACAGGTGTGGGGAAAACACTTATTGAACAATCCGCGCAGACAGTTAAAAATGTAACGATGGAACTCGGTGGTTTGGCACCGTTTATTGTCCATAAGGATGCGGACTTAGAGGCTGCGGTGGATGGAACAATAGCTTCTAAATTTAGAAATGCAGGACAAACGTGTATTTGTGCAAACCGTATATATGTACATGAAGATATTGCTGACCAATATATTGAAAGCCTTACAGAAAAAGTCCATGACTTAAAAATTGGTAATGGATTAGATGAAGGTGTGAAGGTTGGTCCAGTCATCGATGCTAATGCAGTGGAAAAAGTCCTGTCACACATTACAGATGCTCAAGATAAAGGTGGTAAATTATCTAGAAGTGTTGATGATATCCAATCACTAGGTGGTAATTTCTTGAAACCAGTTGTGATATCTAATGCAAATACAAATATGAAGGCAATGTATGAGGAGACTTTCGGTCCCGTAGCGCCAGTCATGACATATAGTGACTTAGATGAAGTCATTCGTATTGCTAATGATACAGAATTTGGCTTAGCATCATACTTCTTTACTAATGATTATCGTACAGGATTAAAATTATTTAACGAGTTAGATTATGGTGTAATTGGTTGGAATGATGGTGGACCATCTGCAGCACATGCACCGTTTGGCGGATTGAAAGAAAGTGGATATGGCAGAGAAGGCGGTACAGAAGGTATTGAACCATACTTAGAAACAAAATATCTCTCTGTAGAAGTCTAAAAATAGAAATACATGAAAGTTAACAATATATATAAACAAAGGCAGTCATAAATGAAATATAGCAATTAACTGATGGTAGGTTAAGGATGAAAAAGACAGTAATTTCAATCTTAACCTATCACTTTTTAAAATTTAATGAATGTTATGGGGTATGTTCAATGAAATCGAAATCGCAATTTAATAAAACGATGAATGTTGTTGACGTCTTGTTCCTTGCTATTGGTGCCATGCTAGGATGGGGTTGGGTTGTCCTTTCGGGGGAATGGGTGTCTACAGCAGGTTTTGTAGGTAGTATTATCGCATTTTTACTAGGTGGATTTTTAGTTATAGTAATTGGATTAACTTATGCGGAACTTGCTTCTGCTATACCAGAAACGGGTGGAGGCTTCATCTTTGTGAAGAAAGCTTTTTCTCCGGGGATCGCATTTATCTCTGGTTGGTCTGTATTATTTGGATACGTTTCAGTTATAACGTTTGAAGCTGTGGCATTACCAACTGTAATTGATTATGTAGTACCCTTTGAACACCAAGGTTTAATGTGGAATATTGCTGGATGGGATGTTTATGTTACGTGGGTATTAATTGGTTCTGTAGGTAGTATTTTATTGACGTCGTTGAATTATTTTGGCGTCAAACCAGCAGCTATTATGCAAACGGTATTTACTATTTTTATTGTTGCAGTAGGTTTATTATTAGTATTCGGTGCTGGATTTAACGGTGACTTTAGTAATTTAAAACCTTTTGAAAATGGTGTGGGCGGTACCATGTCTGTGCTAATGATGATACCATTCCTATTTGTTGGATTTGATGTTATACCTTAAATTGCTGAAGAAGTAAAAGCGCCTTCGAAAAAAATTGGTGGCATTTTAATATTCTCCATTGTTGCTTCGGTAATATTTTACTTACTTATCGTATTTGGTGTGGCAACAGGACTTTCTCCAAAGGCGTTATCAAGCAGTAATTTAGCGACTGCTGACGCTATGGTTAATCTGTTTGGCAGTAATGGGTTTGGTGTCTTACTTGTACTTGGTGGCGTAGCAGGTATTATTACAAGTTGGAACGCCTTTATTATAGGAGGCAGCCGCATATTGTATGCAATGGCAAACAACGGAATGATTCCCAAGTGGTTCGCCTATATACATCCGAAATTTAAAACACCAACACATGGTATTCTATTCTTAGGTATTCTAGCTTTTGTAGCGCCTTTATTAGGACGACCGGCCCTTTTATGGATTGTTAATGCGGGAGGAATTGGTGTGGTGTTAGGCTACTTGCTTGTTGCTTTTTCATTTCTGAAGTTACGTAAGAGCCAACCAGGATTGGAACGACCTTATCGTATTAAGAATGGCAGAGCGGTGGGAATTATTGCTATTATTTTAAGTATTTTATTTATTGTAATTTATTTGCCAGGAATGCCTTCTTCTTTAGCTTGGCCATCTGAGTGGTTAATTGTTATTGTATGGTATTTGATAGCATTTGTGCTTTATTTTACACAAAAAAGAAAAACGACTAGTCATTATAATATACCAGCACATATAGAAAAAGAATAAATAAAAAAAGCATGTCTTCTAAAATAATGAAGATGTGCTTTTTTATTAACAATACTTGAATAAAATAAATGATATAGATGTTTGAAACATAGCAATTGTTATTATTTTAAGTATTAAGTATAATTACACATAGCTTAAAGACATGTTGCTTATTTTAAAACAATATATAGCGTTATTGTTTAAAGGAGAATACAAAAATGAAAAAATTATTAGCAAATCAATTATCAGATGTGCAAAATTATAAATTATTATCGGGGAGTATTATTCCCAGACCTATCGCTTTCGTAACATCACAAAATAATAATGGTGTCTTGAATGCGGCACCGTTTAGCTTTTTTAATATTGTAAATAACGCACCACCTATGATATCAATTTCAGCACAACGCGCAGGTGGTAAACGTAAGGATACAGCTTTAAATATAGAAGAAGTGGGCGAATTTGTCGTTCACATTACTGATGAAAACAATGTGGAAAATGTCAATATAACAGCAGCACAATTGAAACCAGAAGAAAATGAGCTGGACCACACTAAGTTTACACTTGTTGACTCTGAAAACATTACGGTGCCAGGTATAAAAGAGGCGAAGATTCGATTAGAATGTAAATTGGAGCGAATTGTAGAAATCGGTTCAAAAGATGACGGTGCAGACCTTATTATAGGTGAAGTGGTGAAGTATCATATCGATGAAGATATTTATTTTGGGGATAGCAAGATAGACGCATTGAAACTTGAACCTGTCGCACGTTTAGCAGGAAATGATTACGCAAAATCAGGAGACACATTTACAATTGAACGACCTGAATAGTGAATTTTATTAATATAAGTATTACGGATGAACGAGTTAGGGACAAAGTATGTTATGAAATATTGAAAGTGAAAAGAAATAAACTCGAATAACATAAAAAGGAAGATTTCTATATTAAAATAGAAACCTTCCTTTTTTAAGTTATCTAAAGTATTTGTAATGCTTAAGATTTCCTAGGAAATACTATTTAAAGAAAAAGTAAGCTTACAAAATTATAAATTTTTGTTAACAGAAGCGTCGTAGATAGAATCTACTGTTTCAGCTAAAATTTTGTCAAATTCTTCTTCAGATTGATTTACATTTAAATCATTAATTAAGGCACGTGAGAAACTAGCAATAAGACCTTCGTTTTGTTTTAGTACTTCGTTCGCATGTTCTCTACTATAACCGCCAGACAACGCAACAACTCTAACAACATTTGGGTGATTAATTAATGATTGGAATTGGTTAACGTTAGTAGGTATAGACAATTTCAACATGACAAGTTGATCTTCGTCTAATTTATTTAATTCTTCTAAAATAGCGTCAGTTAAATAGGATTCTATTTCTGCTTTTTCTTCAGCATTTATATTAACTTCAGGTTCGATGATAGGCACTAATCCAGCAGCAATGATTTGTTTAGCAACTTCAAATTGTTGTTTTACAACTGAATCAATGCCTGCTTTATTAAGCTCTAGAATGTTAGAGCGCATTTTCGTACCAAAAATTTTATGTTCATTTGCACGACGTAATAAATCGTCTAAATCTGGCATTGGTTTCATTAATTGAACGCCATCTTTTTCTTCGGCTAAGCCTTTATCGACTTTTAAGAATGGGACAACGCCTTTATCTGCTAAGAAATCGCCAGTATGTTTGCCATCGACTTCGCGGTCCATTGTTTGTTCGAAAAGGATAGCACCAATAATTTTTTCTGAGCTGAATGCAGGTGATGATACAATACGCGTGCGCATATCATGAACGAGCTTGAACATTTCGTCTTCACTACTATATTGATCTTCAGTAACGCCGTAATCTTTTAAGGCTTTAGGTGTACTCCCACCACTTTGGTCTAACGCAGCGATGAAGCCTTTACCATTTTTTACTTTATCCAATTGTTCTTTATTCATTCTTACCACTCCTTATACTTTGTTCAACTTCAACTATAGTATGATAAAAATTACACTATAACGCAAGTTCTGAGCATCTTAGATTTAGAAATATAATAAATAGAATACTAACTTTAATAAATAATAGGGATACTTAGGAGAAAGGCTTAGTAATGGCAATTAAAAAAATAGGTGTTGGGTTATAAAAAGCATCTTTTTTTCTATATACACGTTGATAAACGTCAACATCGACATGAATATGCTTAAAACCTAAACGCTGCAGAATTTCAATGTCGTATTGTGGTCGTTGTTGTTGATTAATTGAAATACTTTGCTTAATGGCTTCGCTTTCTTGCAACATAGTATCGCCTAATGCGAGGTGGGCATGATCATCAGGGATATTACTATAGTCTTCAAATGAATCTTTACCATAGTCTCCATCAATATTAATGAGTGTGCCATTGGCTTTTAATACTCTGAGCCATTCACTATATACTCCTTGTGTATTTGACAATAACCAAGTGACATTTCGAGCAATAACGACGTCAAATGTTGCATCTTCAAAATCTAATTGCTCAGCATCCATAATTTGAAATTGTATTTGTTGTTGAAAATGTTGTGCATTTTGTTGTGCCGATTTAATCATGTCCGAAGATATATCAATACCTGTAACATCGCCACCTTGTTGTGCACATAAAATAGCTAGGAATCCTGCTCCAGTACCTATATCCAAAATTTTCATGCCTTCTTGAATCGATGTAACATTATTAATTTCCTTTATCCATGCTTGAGCATGGGCACTTTCTAATTCCGCTTGTTTATCTTTGCTAAAAGATAGTGCACGCTTGTCCCAATAGTTAATGATTTTATTTTTATTCATTTTAATGACCTCTTTGTTAAAATTCTTATAAATATCTACTACATATTATAGAATAAATTCACTCGAAAGTAAGAAAAGATGATAGTAATATTTTATAAGAAAAAATTGATTTTAAAAAATATGACGCTATATTGCTATATTAATATTGAAAAAGGAGGCTTAATTTTTGATGAAAAACAACTTCATTTCATCAAAAAACAAGAGAATATAAATTCAACAATTTATTAAAAAATTCTGTTATTTTTACATGTAAGCTAAAAAAATACAAAGAAATATTTATACATTTTTATTGCATAAAAATACATAATGTAAACTTTGTAAGATTTGTTCAATTCGTTAAATTTAAACTTAACACTGTGATTGTGGCAATTTTCTTAAGATGATAAATTAATATGATTATATAATTATTCATCTTTTTAAGATGATAAATTTGAATGCAAGTTGCATTATTATTTAAAGTTCGTTAGGCTCATGTTTGTGAATAACTAAATGATTTGTTTATAGGAACGAAGATTATAAGACAAATTTTTACATAATATTCAATTTATGAGGAGTGCTCAAAAGTGAAAAACAATAAAGTTATGGATTGGCCGACGTTTATAGGCACAGTAATTGTATTATTATTTGCTGTTGTGCCAATGATCGTGTTTCCTAAAGCAAGTCAAGAAGTAATTACCGGGTTGAATAAAGCCGTGTCAAATTCTCTTGGCTCAGTATATTTATTACTTGGATTAGTAATTTTTGGATTTGTACTTTACATAGCATTTGGTAAGTACGGAAATGTCACATTAGGTAAAGCTACAGATAAGCCTGAATTTAATGATTTTAGTTGGGCTTCAATGTTGTTCTGTGCGGGTATTGGCTCAGATATTTTATACTGGGGTGTTATCGAATGGGCATATTATTATCAAACACCACCACATGGTGGCAAAGGCATGACAGATCATGCATTAGAGTATGCAACAATGTATGGCATGTTCCATTGGGGACCAATTGCATGGGCAATATACGTGTTACCTGCATTGCCAATCGGTTATTTAGTATTTGTTAAAAAGAAACCGATATTTAAAATTAGCCAAGCTTGTCGACCAATTTTAAAAGGACAAACAGATAAGTTTTTAGGTAAAGTTGTAGATATCGTGTTTATTTTGGCCTTATTATGTGGGGCAGCAACTTCATTGGGACTAGGTGTACCTTTGATTTCAGCAGCTATTGAGCGTTTAACAGGTATTGATGGGCATAATATGTGGATGCGCACAATTATTCTATTATTAATCACATTAGTCTTTGCCATAAGTTCTTATACAGGGCTTAAAAAGGGTATACAAGTCTTAAGTGACGTCAATGTATGGATTTCGTTACTGTTGTTAGCATTTGTATTTATAGTGGGACCAACAGTATTTATTATGGAAACAACAGTTACTGCATTCGGTGATATGTTGAAGAATTTCTTCCAAATGGCAACATGGCTTGAACCTTTTGGGGGCATTGGTGGACGAAAAGATACGAATTTCCCTCAACAATGGACTATATTTTATTGGTCTTGGTGGATTGTTTATGCGCCATTTATTGGTTTGTTTATTGCCCGTATTTCAAAGGGACGTACTCTAAAAGAAGTTATTTTAGGGACAATTGGTTATGGGACATTAGGTTGCTTGATGTTCTTTGGTATTTTTGGAAACTATGCAGTGTATTTGCAAATTTCAGGACAATTTAATGTTATTAATTTCTTGAATTCACATAGTGCAGAATCAACAATTATTGAAGTTATGCATCAACTACCATTTCCAAATCTGATTGTTGTATTATTTGTTATAGCAGCTTTCTTATTCTTAGTTACTACTTTTGATTCTGCTTCTTATATTTTAGCGGCAGCAACTCAAAAACAAGTAATAGGTGAACCGGTACGTGCTAATAGATTATTCTGGGCATTTGCATTAAGTTTATTACCTTATTCATTGATGTTAGTTGGAGGACAAAATGCATTAGACGTCTTGAAGACAGCATCACTTTTAGCGAGTGTTCCTTTAATTGTGGTATTTGTTATCATGATGATATCGTTTATACGAACATTAGAGGGTGATCGTCTGAAACTTGAGAGACGTGCAGATAAATTTAAAGAAGTGGAAAGACGTTCACTTAGAATGATACAAGTAAGAGAGAAAAAAGAAGACGATAATTTATAGATGTAAGTAAAGAAACTGCCAGCTTAAGTTGGCAGTTTCTTTTTATTTTTTTAGAGATAAATAAAAAAAGCACTAAGAAATTAAACTTTCTTAGTGCTTTAGCAATTATTATTTAACTTTCTTTTCGGGTATTGGAAAGTATTCGAATATTTCTCCACTTTCGATTGCATGACTCAAATTTTCTAGCCATTCGTAATACGGTAAAGTATCGATTAACTGCTGTTTGATTTCATGAGCTTCTTGTTTTGTAGGCTCATCGACATTTTTATCGTTGATAAGGTCATCAAGTAATGCAACGGAATCATGTACGGCTTCAGAATTGATAACAATCTCTCTATGCCATTTACGTGTGAAGAAATTACTGAAGAAATTGAAAAAGTTTTTTTCGGCGGTAAAATGTTGTTTTCGACTACCACGTGTAAATTGCTGTTTAACAATATCAAATTCTTGAAGCCTTTTAACGCCAGCGCTCATACTTGGCTTACTCATTTGAAGTTGTTCGCGCATTTCATCTAACGTCATACTACCTTCAAAGAGCATTGTGCCGTATAAATTTCCTACACTACGGTTAATTCCATAGAGATCCATCGTTTCTCCAATTGCGTTAATAACGATGTCTTTTGCTTCATTTAATTGGTGATCAGGGTTGTTTGAATGTACCAAAATGTACACCTCCGACATATTATTTTAAAAAATACAAATTTAAAATATTAGGCTAATTTGCCTTAATAGCGAGGAAACTAACCATTTTCTATTTAAACTCGTTTGACACCCTTTCGTTTACTATGCTAACATAAAATCTATAAAATTCGTTAAATAAAAATTTAACAAACTTAACGGAGGTAATTTTAATGGAACTTGTAAAAAATTTATCTCGTCGTCAATATATTGATGGTGAGTGGGTAGATAGCTCTAATAAAGAAACAAGAAAAATTATTAATCCATATAATCAAGAAGTTATTTTTGAAGTAGCTGAAGGTACTTCAGAAGATAGCGAACGTGCAATTGTTGCAGCTAAAAAAGCTTTTAATAAAGGTGAATGGGCACAAGAAACGAGCGAAAATAGAGGTAAAAAAGTCAAAGCAATCGCTGATTTAATCGTAACGCATCGTGAAGAGCTTGCTAGACTTGAAACTTTAGATACTGGTAAAACATTAGAAGAATCATATGCCGATATGGACGACATTGCGAATGTATTTAACTACTTTGCTGGTTTAGCCGATAAAGATGGTGGAGAAATTATAGATTCACCGATTCCAAATACGGACAGTAAAATTGTGAAAGAACCGGTAGGCGTGGCAACACAAATTACACCGTGGAATTATCCTTTACTACAAGCATCATGGAAAATCGCTCCAGCTTTAGTTACAGGGTGTTCATTGGTTATGAAACCAAGTGAAATCACACCATTAACAACAATTCGTGTATTTGAATTGATGGAAGAAGTTGGATTTCCTCAAGGTGTAATTAACTTAGTATTAGGTAAAGGTTCTGAAGTTGGTGAACCATTATCGTCACATAAAGATGTTGACTTAGTTTCGTTTACAGGTGGTATTGAAACAGGTAAACACATCATGAAACAAGCAGCTAATCACGTTACAAATGTTGCATTAGAATTAGGTGGTAAAAACCCTAACATTATTTTTGATGACGCAGATTTTGAACTTGCAGTTGATCAAGCATTAAATGGCGGTTTCTTCCATGCAGGTCAAGTTTGTTCTGCAGGCGCAAGAATTATCGTCCATAACGATATTAAAGATAAATTTGAAGCTGCTTTAATAGAAAGAATTAAACGTATTAAATTAGGTGATGGTTTTGATCCTGAAACTGAAATGGGACCAGTCATCTCAGCAGAACATAGAGAAAAAATAGAAAAATATATGGAAGTTGCTAAATCTGAAAATGCGACTATCGCTATAGGTGGTAAACGTCCTGAACGTGAAGATTTACAAGATGGTTTCTTCTTTGAACCAACAGTTATTACAGATTGTGATACTTCAATGCGTATTGTACAAGAAGAAGTATTCGGGCCTGTTGTTACAATTGAAGGCTTCTCAACAGAAGAAGAGGCAATTGAGCTTGCAAATGACTCAATTTATGGCTTAGCTGGCGGACTATTTACTAATGATATTAACAAAGCAGAGCGTGTTGTTAATAAATTGAGAATGGGGACAGTTTGGATTAATGACTTCCACCCATACTTTGCACAAGCACCATGGGGTGGTTATAAACAATCAGGTATTGGTAGAGAACTTGGTAGAGAAGGTTTAGCAGAATATCAAGTAGAAAAACATATTCTACGTAATACGAATCCAGAACCAGTGAACTGGTTCGGCAGTAAGTAAGCGACAATTATTTAAATTAAGCTTTATTCATATAAACAACACAATTAAAATTCAGGAGGCAATATATAAATGAGACAATCTTATGATTATATTATCATTGGTGGGGGTAGCGCTGGTTCAGTATTAGGTGGCAGAATAAGTGAAGATGCTTCAAATAATGTGCTTGTATTGGAAGCAGGACGAAGTGACTATCCGTGGGATTTATTAATTCAAATGCCAGCAGCGTTAATGTATCCAGCAGGTAACAAACTATACGATTGGATTTATGAAACAAATGCAGAACCACATATGGATGGACGTAAAGTAGGCCATGCACGTGGTAAAGTATTAGGTGGTTCAAGTTCAATCAACGGTATGATTTATCAAAGAGGTAATCCTATGGACTATGAAAAATGGGCTAAACCAAAAGGTATGGAGCATTGGGACTTTGCACATTGTTTACCATATTTCAAACGTTTAGAGACAACATTTGGTTCTAATAAAGATGATGAATATCGTGGGCACCATGGTCCAATTAAATTAAGACGTGGTCCTGCTACAAACCCATTATTCCAAGCATTCTTCAATGCAGGAGTGGACGCTGGATATAATAAAACGCCAGATGTAAATGGTTTCCGTCAAGAAGGATTTGGACCATTCGATAGCCAAGTACATAATGGACGTCGTGTTTCAGCTTCTAGAGCTTACTTACACCCAGCTATGAAACGAAAAAATTTGGAAGTACAAACGCGTGCATTTGTAACTAAATTAAACTTCGAAGGTAATAAAGTAACAGGTGTTACATTTAAGAAAAATGGCAAAGAGCATACTGTAAGTGCAAAAGAAGTTATTTTATCAGGTGGAGCAATTAACTCACCTCAATTATTACAATTATCAGGTATCGGTGATTCAGAACATTTACGTTCATTAGGTATTGAACCTCGTTTACACTTACCAGGTGTTGGTGAAAATTTTGAAGACCATTTAGAAGTTTATGTGCAACATGCATGTAAAGAACCAGTTTCGTTACAACCGAGTTTAAATAAACTTAAAATGCCATTCATTGGTTTGCAATGGATTTTAGGACGTAAGGGCGCAGCTGCCTCAAACCACTTTGAGGGTGGCGGGTTCGTTCGTTCAAATGATGAAGTAGATTATCCAAACTTAATGTTCCACTTCTTACCAATTGCTGTAAGATATGATGGTACAAAAGCACCAACTGCACATGGTTATCAAGTGCATGTAGGGCCAATGTATTCTAATTCTCGCGGACACCTAAAAATTAAATCTAAAGATCCGTTTGTTAAACCAGACTTCGTATTTAACTATTTATCAACAGAAGAAGATAAACGTGAATGGGTAGAAGCTATAAAAGTAGCAAGAAATATCTTGAACCAAAAATCTTTAGATCCATTCAATGGTGGGGAAATTTCACCAGGACCTGAAGTACAAACAGATGATGAGATTATTGAATGGGTTAAACGTGACGGTGAAACAGCATTACATCCATCATGTAGCTGTAAAATGGGACCTAAATCTGATGAAATGTCAGTTGTAGATCCAGATACATTCAAAGTACACGGTATGGAAAATCTACGTGTTGTAGATGCTTCTGTAATGCCTCGTACTACAAATGGTAATATTCACTCTCCAGTCTTAATGATGGCTGAAAGAGCAGCAGACATCATTAGAGGTAAGAAACCTTTAGAACCTGAGTATGTTGATTATTATCGTCATGGTGTACATGATAAAAATGCAGGTACAATTAAATAAAATGTAAACAAAAAGTAACCGCTGGCCTTATCACAAGGCTAACGGTTACTTTTTTGTTTACAAATGCTTTATTCTTGTTCCAATAATTTGAATTTATTTTCTAATGTTTTTAATCCTTCATCAATGAGCGCTTTTTGCTCTAATAAATTGTTTTGATGTTCTGTAAAAATTGCTTTTCTTTTTTCAATTGTAGATGGTCCTTGGTGATAAAGTTCAGCAATTACTTTAATTTGAGCAATGGGCATATGCGTTTGCCGCATACATTTGATAAACTCAATCCAGTATAAGTCTTCAGATTTGAAGTCTCTATAACCATTGCTGTCGCGTTCTACGAAAGGAAATAACCCAGATTTATCATAATATCTGATTGTATGTGCGCTTATACCAATTTGTTGTGCTGCAGTTTTAACATTCATATAGAAAATCTCCTAATTTAATGAATATGTGACAGACTAGAAGTTTTATATAATGTCTACATATTTTAATTTAGTTTAACTTGGTTAATTGATTAATGAGTGTTTCGTGATGTGTATTAATGATGGCTTTAAAGCCGAAAGTATTTTCTAGCGCTTCAATGAGCCTTGCTTTATTATCATAATGAATTAATTTAACATCAGTTATGCATAAACCAATCCCTTTAATATCATCATGATATAAATTGTTTTGGTGTGATAGTTCGATAAGATAATGTGCTAAATCTTTTACGTAATTTTCTGTTGCGATTTGTACGGTTTGCTGATCGATAGTCTTGTTGTTATCGTCAATAATACTTAGTTGAGTTTCTAGATTTGAAAAGTTTGCAACGAAATATTGCATCATAAAACCTCCATTTATCTTGTAGTATAGCCGCCATTTGCAAATAATGTTTGACCGTTAATCCACCAACCTTCTAAAGTTAAGAATTTAATAATTGGCACTATGTCTTCTATTTGTGTGAGTTGATTGTGTAATGCTTGAGATTTATGGAACGTCACTGCATCATCAGATTCTTGTGGATAAAAGAAAGGTGTATCCATAGGGCCAGGCGCCACGTTATTGACAGATATACCACGTGACATAAACTCTTTTGAAGCAGCGCGTGTATAATGTTCTAAAGGTGCCTTTTCGCCTGCGTAGGTGGAATAATACCCAGTATATGCTGATAATAAGGAAGTAGCAATTGATATTATTTTTCCATGATTATTCATATATTGTTCGGCATACTTTATAAAAAAATAGGCTTGTTTAGCATTAACGTCTTGCATCGTATTATAATCAGATTCTGTTGTATCTGAAATAGATTGCTTTAATACTTTTCCGACTGTATTAATAGCAATATCGACTTTACCAAATGTTTTTACTGCAAATTGGAACAGAGCTTCTATATTGCTTACAATTGTTAAATCACCTGAAAAAAGGGCGCCTTGTCCCCCTAAAGATTTCACTTGTTGAAGTGTATATTGTGCTTCTTCAAGACTGTGTTCATCATGATGGTGAATAATAATATTCGCACCGCTTTGTGCATAAGACTGACTTAGCAATCCCCCTAGATTTTTAGCACCACCAGCAATAACGACGACCTTATCTTGTAAACTATTGAATTTTCCCATATAAAAACCTCCTTTGGAATATACAGAGACTGTACACCTTAGAGCGCACTATCAAGCAAATATAAGGGCATATAGTTGGGACTTAAAAAAGGGTAGAAAACATTATGTTTTCTACCCTTAAAAAATTCATTTGGAATTGTTATTTAACAGAGATTAAGATTGTTTGCGCGTAATTATATCAGCAATGGCACGGGATGATGCTCCGTCCTCTAATGCACAAAAGTCATTATAGAAGCGCTCGATTTTATCTTTATATTCAGCTTCGATTTGATCTAAGTTTTTAAGATCTTCGGCTAGTTTATATGCATCTTGATAAATAGGACCTGGTAAATCGTTGTTGTAATCAAGATAGAAACCTCTTAAATCTTGGCCATATTTATCTAAATCATAGGCAAAGAATATTTGTGGACGTTTTAATACACCATAATCAAAGAAGACAGATGAATAATCGGTAATTAAGCAATCTGAGACTAAATATAATTCAGAGATGTCACTATAGTTTGAAACATCGATAGCAAAGTCTTCATATCCTCTTAAATCAAGTGCATTAGAGATTAAGTAGTGCATTCTTAATAAAATAACATACTCATCGCCTAATTTTTGTTGTAAGTTGTCTAAATCAATTTTTAAATCGAATAAATATTTACCTTTTTTAACAAACTCATCATCTCTCCACGTTGGAGCGTACATGATGACTTTTTTATCTTGTGGCAAGTTTAAACTCTCTTTAAGTTCTTGGATATAAGCTTCGTCATTGGCACGATTAACTAATAAATCATTTCTTGGATAACCAACTTCAAGTATTTTTTCAGGTGGCATCCAAAATGCTGTTTCAAATATTTTAGTTGAATAAGCATTAGGAGAAACTAAATAGTCCCAACGACTCGTTTCTTCTCTGAAATTACGTTTGTAGTTATCTGTTGTAGTTCCTGGCATACGAATAACTTTCATATCATTTGCTAAACGTTTTAAAGGTGTCCCATGCCATGTTTGGATATAAACTTGGTTAGGCTTTTTATTTAAATAAAGTGGTAATCTAGCATTAGCAACCCAGTATTTTGCTTTAGAATAAGCTTCATAGTAGGCGGCTGAGCCTTTTTTAACTTTTTTAGCTGGACCTGGAAGGTAAACATTACCTGGCTTTTTAAATACCCAAATAAACTCATAATTAGGGTGATGTTTCATCATATACTCATAAACATATTTAGGGCTATCACTGTAGTTTTTACCGCCGAAAGCTTCAAATACTATTGTGTTAGGACTTACTTTATCTTCACTATCTGTAAGTTGATAATGCGCACGATTTTTATTTTTTCTACCTAGTGCGACACTTTTTAGTAGTCTCGTATTTTTTCTTAACTTGTTGATTTTATGAGCGGTGTCACGTTTGTTTAACATCAACATTAATGATTCTAAAATAAATAAGGGCTTTTCATTTTTGAAAATATTAAATATTAAAGATCTTGTAACTTTTGGTAGTAATTCACTATGATTTTCATATCTTTCGTCAGTTTTTCTTAAAGAAGGTTCGAAAGAATATTTATATAAATGTCTCATTTTATTTTTTATGAAACGTTTATTTTCTTTATTAGGTGCACGTTTAATAGAGTCGGCAAAACTGGAAACATAATCACTAAAAACGATACTGAATTCTTGTTGTGATAACGTTGGTTTCAAGAAAGGATCATAGATTTCACCTTTGATATAAAATGGGAATCGACTGATACGTACAAAGTTATCAGCATATTTGATAAATTCTAAAACGAATGACCAATCGATAAACACATTTAAATCTTCACTAAACTGTAAGTTATGTCCGCGTGCAATTGCTGTTTTAAAGACAATATTACATACTGAGTGTTTTCGTAAAAATTGATTAGATTTATTTTCTGTTTTTAAAAATTCAACTTTCACTAAATTTTGATCCACGTATTGTGGGATGTCTAAAGTGAACGAATGGATTGGTGCGATAAGTGCATCATAGTGACGGATCTTCTTCATATAGAATGAAAGTGCATATGATGCTAAATAATCATCTGAATCAATGAAAATGAAATAAGGTGCATCAATTTCTTTTAAAGCGACGTTTCTTGCATGTGCGTGTCCTGTATTTTGTTCTAAGTCGATTTCTTTGACTGTTATATCCCAATCTTGTAGACAGTGAGAAGCAATTGTTTTAGATTGATCAGTTGACCCATCATTAACTAAAATTAACTCAAAATCTTGAAATCTTTGTTGTTTAAGACTACTTAAACATCTTTCTATATAATCTTCCGAATTGTAATAAGTAACTATAACGGATATAGACTTCATCGTTTTCCCTCTTTTTTTAAATTTTTCTTATATTTACATATAAAATAGAATGTAGCAAATTTTCACTATCATTATCAAATATAAAGTGATAGTAATTGATTTGTGGTGTGTGAAATGTTACGAATTTAAAGTAAAAATTCTGTTTTTATAGCTTTATATGATACTAAAGACCACATTGTAGCATTTTCAGTAGAATTAAATAAAACATAAACCCTTTAATGGGGATGATAATGTTTATTATAATACAAAGAAAATAACTGGCAACACTTTGTGAAATAATCATTGAACTCTTTTATTTTACTATAAATATATAATATATCCAGTAAATTAACAAAAGTATATACTATAACTATTTATCTAATAATAAAAAAGTTATAATAATTTCAATAGAATTTGTTTTTTTACAATGTTAAATTCTTTGTTAAGCTTAATGTTATAGGCTTGTGTAAAAAATATAATCTTATGAAAAGTAAAATGCACAAGGTCAAGCATAATAGTAACAAGTTCTATGAGTGACTTTTAAAAGTAACACTTTAATAAAAAGTCATTCATAGATATAACTAAAAGTGAGCGGTGATATAGATGGTAATTAGAAAAGCGACACAGAGTGATTTAGCTATGATTGACCGTATGATACCAAAAGTATTTAAAGAATCTATGGACACTAAAATAAACTTAACTGATGAAACAATGCAATCAATGTCTAGAGCGTTGGTACATCAAGGCGCGGTGTATTATATATTTGTAGAAGATGGAAAAGTGAAAGGATTTATTCTTATAGATTTTAAAAAAGATGACATCGCTCAACATGATTACGGTTTTATATATGAATTATATGTTATAGATATATATAGAAACCAAAGAATTGGAGAAAGTTTATTGAATTTTGTTGAAAAAATTTTTCAAGATCATGATATGAGTGAAATTAGATTAAACGTTTATGCGAATAACTTTGCTAAATTGCTATATCAAAAATTAGGTTATCAAGAGAGAAATATAACAATGTCTAAGGTGATTATAAATAAAGAAAGCCAATGACTTTAATAGGAGACATGATTGATAATTTGATATTCATTTCCGCAATGATTGTAGTGTTTATACATATAATTGCGATATGCTTCCTCAGACCAGTTATGAGATGAAATTTGGAAATACGCTGTACATAATAGTTTGAATGAATATTATGGGAATAAGCATATTTTATAAATGAAGCAAGTATTTCTAAAATAAAAACCTATAATTTTATGACGTATTAAAATTATAGATTATATGTAGTGATATAAAAGCGTGTATTTAATCATCGCATAGAAGTATGATTCACAGAATAGTAGAAATATTTCAATCCTAAACAGATGATTTGTAAATTATAATAAATTGAGTATAATTTGATTTTGTATAAAATGATTAAGGAGACTTGAATAATGATTAATAATAATTTTGAAGATGTAGTAATGAATAGAAAATCAGTTAAAGTTTTTGATGAACAGGTAAAAATACCACAAGAAGAAATGGATGAAATGATCCGTAAAGCAACAAAAGCACCATCATCAGTGAATATGCAACCGTGGAGATTCTTAGTAGTAGAAAGTGATGAAGGTAAAGATAAATTACGTCCGTTAATTCGTTTTAATACACGTCAAAATGACAGTTCATCAGCTATGGTAGTTATCTTTGGAGATATGCACAACTATGAGCACGGAGAAGAAATATATAATAGCGCTGTTGAGCAAGGCATGATGCCAGCAGATGTAAAAGATGAATTACTAGGTAAAGTATTACCATACTATAAAAGTTTATCTAAACCAGAAATGAACGATATTATTAAAATAGATAGCAGTTTAGCAGCAATGCAATTTATGCTTGTTGCTAGAGCATACGGTTATGATACAAATCCAATTGGTGGTTTTGAACGCGATCAAATCGCAGAAACATTTGGTTATGATTCAGAACGTTACGAACCAGTAATGATTATCGCAATCGGTAAAGAGAAAAACCCTGGTCACGATTCATATAGATTACCTACTGAAAAGGTAACAAAATACGTATAAAATATATAATAAGATTAAATGAAAAGTGCCGTATAATATACGGTGCTTTTTTTGTGGGTATATAGTAAAAAGGTTGGCGCTTAGTGGTAAGTGCCAACCTTTATTGTATAAGATGATTTTTGCAAATTTACAATGTAATTTTTTTAGCTAAGCTAGTTATATAATTAAAGAAATCATCGCGATTCACATTATCTACGACTGAAACAGGTCTACCATTTATTTGATCAATATAAGTTTGACCTTGACTTGGGCCATCTGTATGTACTGATACATTGACCATGTGTTGTTGAACGAGTTCTGGTTTACCAATATAAGCCGTTGTTAAGACATCCCACATAAAATAAGTGGAGTTGGTCTGGAAATGTGTCAACGGCGGTACGGCTGCATAACTGACGCCTAAAAAATCAACGCCGGGATAGTGACGTTCATTGGCCCACGCTTGTCTTACCTCCCATGTCATAGGTACTTGGTTTGTACTTTCTAAAGCCACCATATCAATTTTTATGTTTGTATCAAAAATCACTTGAACGGCTTCTGGGTCCCAAAATGCATTCCATTCTGCTGAACCATCGTGCTCTGGTTCCTCTACATTCCCTCTTTCTAGAAAAGTGCCCCCCATCCATACAAGTCGTTTGATATTTGAAACAATTTTAGGCGCAACTGTTATCGCTTTTGCTAAGTCTGTAAGAGGGCCGGTAAAAAGTAATGTGACAGGTTCTTGAGCATTATGTAATTTTTCAATAATATCCTCATAAGCTTGGTGTTTAAGTAACTTAGATTGCTTAGAAGTAGGTTCATTTAATATAGGTAGTGCATCCATAAAAAAGGCGTGCATTCTCCAATCTTTAGGAAATGGGTTTTTACCTCGTTCCTTAGAAGTAGCAACGTGAACAGGTGTTTGTGTAAAACGGTTGATAATTTTTTGAGAAGCGCTTACTGCTGGTTCAACATAACTGTCTGCCCCAATAGCGCTTACGCCAATTAGATTTACATTTTCCATATGTAATAACAGAAATAATGACACGAGATCATCTACACCGCCGTCATGATTAAAGTAAATTTGTTCCATAATTAAAAACCTCCATATTAGATTTCATATCTATTATATCAAATAGATAAGTCTGAATATTACAAGTTGTCTAACTCTCTATAACACGCCGTTAAAAACAATTTCCCCCAATATAACGTAAGTATATTAGTGGTTTATATATTTTTGAAATTGTTTATAAAAAATTACAGAGGCTATGTTATATGAATAAGAAAAAATTAAGGGGTGTTTTTGTTTGTGAAATTTAAAAAAGAGAAAGTGAATCGAGTTGATCCAGATCAATCGAAAAAGAGCATAGTCGCTACAGGGATTGGTAATGCCATTGAATGGTTTGATTTCGGGCTATATGCGCAATTAGCTGTAATTTTAAGTGCGAATTTCTTTGGTAATTTGCCTCAAGAAATGCAAATTGTCTCAACTTTTGCGGTGTTTGCATTTGCATTTATTGTTAGGCCTGTTGGTGGAATATTTTTCAGTCACTTAGGGGATAAATATGGACGGAAAATTGTATTATCAACGACGATTTTATTAATGGCTGCTTCAACTTTAATGTTGGGATTATTGCCGACACAAGATCAAATTGGTATATGGGCGCCTATTCTATTACTTGTTGTCCGTATGATTCAGTCTTTTTCAACTGGTGGAGAGTATGCTGGAGCAATGACATATATTGCTGAAACTGCGCCCGATAAGACACGTGGGAAGTTAGGTAGTGGTCTTGAAATAGGAACCCTTGTAGGTAATATTATGGCTGCGATTATGGCAGGGTTAATGTATGCGTTATTAAGCGATCAACAAATGATGGATTGGGGTTGGAGAATTCCATTTATCATTGCTGCACCATTAGGTATTGTAGGTATATTGCTACGTACAAATCTGGATGAGAGCCCTGCATATGAATCGACATTAGAAGAAAAAGAAGAGTTAGAATATTCATATTTGGATATATTTAAATATTATTGGAAAGACGTGGTTGTCTGCTTCACGGGTGTCGCTTTCTTGAATGTCGCTAATTATATGGTCCTATCTTTCATGCCATCCTTCTTAAATAAGACAATAAACTTAGGTGGAACGATGGGTTCAATATTAAGTACTGTCACAATGATTGCAATGATACCAGCTGTGTTCTTTTTTGGTTGGTATAGCGATAAAGTCGGCAATAAACGTACAATTATTTTTGGTTTAGCAGGATTCAGTTTATTTTCAGTATTAGCATTTTGGTTAATGAGTATACCAATCTTGCCACTTGTTATAGTAGGATTATTTATTATTGCGTTGTTTATGTCTACTTTTGAAGGGGTTATGCCATCGTTATTACCGAGCATGTTCCATACCAAAGTCAGATTACGTACATTATCACTGGTATATAATATTGGTGCTGCGATATTTGGTGGTTTAACACCATTTATTCTTTCTACTTTAGTAGAAACTACAGGGCAAGAAATTGCACCTTCTTATTACCTCATGTTTATTAATGTTATAGGGCTAATCATTTTCCTTACAATGTTTAAATCTACTTCAAACAAATCGTTAAGAGGGTCCTACCCAAATGTAGAAACAGAAGAAGAGTATGAAGACGTCATAAAAAATCCTGAAGATGCACTGTGGTGGGAAAAAGAAATAGAGAAAAATTAATATTAAGAAACGTAGTATAGAGAAATAAATTTATACTACGTTTCTTAATTTTTTCAAAGTTAATCGATAAAAAGCGTGAAATCCTATTGAACAAATGTGCAAACATTTAAATTTTAATATTTGAGTAACATTAAAACGAGATGATTTTTAAGTATTTTATAATAAAAAAACGTTGGAAAATAACATATATTGTAAAAGTACAATTAAATAGTAAAGATGTACAAATTCGTTTTTTTTAATGGTGATATAGCGCTTCAAGTACTGGTATAAAAGCGTTTGTGCGTATTTTAATCAAAAAGACCACTTTAGAGTTAATATACCTTTTATGAATAATTGAGTAACATTGATAAAAAATGCTTCATCTACTTTGTATAAGGGGGCGAAAGGTAATGGATTGCACAAAACCTATATGCAGTATCCGTCTCTAATAGTTATAAATATACGATATTATACAATGTTCCGGCTGATAAATGTTGATTTGACTTGAATTCTAATACGAGTATAATAGCAACATATACAAGAGCGTGTATAAGTTTTACATATAACTTGATATGAATATAAAAGATGAACAGTAGGAGTTTTTATGGGGAAACAGGAAGAAAGTAAAAAAATTAATTTAGCACAGCTTGTATTATTGGGCTTAGGTTCGCTTATTGGCTCTGGTTGGTTATTCGGAGCTTGGGAAGCGTCTTCTATTGCTGGACCAGCTGCAATTATTTCATGGATTATAGGTTTTGTAGTTATTGGTTCCATTGCATATAACTACGTTGAAATAGGTACAATGTTTCCACAATCAGGTGGTATGAGTAATTATGCTCAATATACACACGGTTCTTTATTAGGTTTTATAGCGGCTTGGGCAAACTGGGTATCGCTGGTAACAATTATTCCAATTGAAGCAGTTTCTGCAGTACAATACATGAGCTCATGGCCTTGGGATTGGGCGAAATTTACTTCGGGATTAATGAAGGATGGTTCAATTAGTAATGCAGGGTTATTGGCTGTATTCGTCATCATTATCATATTTTCATTATTAAATTATTGGTCAGTGAAATTATTGACTTCATTTACAAGTTTAATTTCATTCTTTAAATTAGGTGTGCCCTTATTAACAATTATTATGTTAATGATTTCAGGTTTTGATACAGGTAATTACGGACACTCAGCAGGCGAATTTATGCCTTATGGTTCTGCGCCGATATTTGCTGCGACAACAGCTTCAGGCATTATCTTTTCATTTAATGCTTTCCAAACAATTATTAATATGGGATCAGAAATTCAAAAGCCTGAAAAAAATATTGCACGTGGTATAGCGATTTCACTTACTTTGAGTGCGGTACTCTATATTGTGTTGCAAAGTACTTTTATTACTTCTATGCCAAGCGACATGATTCATGGTGAAGGGTGGAGCGGTATTAACTTCAATTCACCATTCGCAGATATGGCAATATTATTAGGTTTAAATTGGTTGGCAATTTTACTTTATATAGAAGCAGTTGTATCGCCGTTTGGTACGGGCGTATCATTTGTAGCAGTGACAGGTCGTGTATTGCGTGCAATGGAAAAAAATGGTCATATTCCTAAATTCTTAGGTAAAATGAATGATAAATATAATATTCCACGAGTAGCTATCATATTTAATGCAATTATAAGTATGTTAATGGTGTCACTGTTCCGTGATTGGGCTACATTGGCAAGTGTAATTTCTACAGCGACTTTAGTAGCGTATCTTACAGGACCAACGACGGTTATATCATTACGTAAAATGGCACCGAAAATGCATAGACCATTCCGTGCAAATATGCTGAGATTTATGGCGCCGTTCTCATTTGTTTTAGCTTCATTAGCAATTTATTGGGCGATGTGGCCGACAACTGCAGAAGTCATATTAATTATTATTTTAGGTTTGCCAATATATTTCTTCTATGAATATAAAACAAATTGGAAAAATACTAAGAAACAAATTGGTGGTAGTTTATGGATTATTTTCTACCTTATTCTTTTGGCCTTTTTCTCATTCATTGGTAGTAAAGAATTTAATGGTATGAACTGGATCCATTACCCATACGATTTCATAGTGATTGCTATTGTAGCATTAATATTTTATAAACTTGGTACTACAAGTTACTTTGAAAGTATCTATTTTAAACGTGCGAAGAAAATTAATAAAGATATGAACGACAAATTAGAAGCACAAGAAAGACGTGAAGTATAAATAATTATAAAAGCAAACTGGACTTACTTGAGTTGGATTCAGTTTGCTTTTTTTATTAAAAAGTAGATATCTCGTTTTTACATTTAATAAGATTGTAAATTATTATCAAAAAATGATATACAATATATGCAAAATAAATGCATTTTTTAAAGTGAGGTTATCTCAAGCCTATAAAGGCATGAACATCGGTTTGTTAAAATAAAAATCAGTAGGTTTGCAATTTTTAATATAAAAACAAAATATTTATTTTATTGTTAACCTTTGACTAATTGTAAAAAAAAGTGTATTATTTTGAATATTAATTCAAATTTAAGAATAAATATAAAGAAACGAGGGTTTTGATGAACGACTTATTTTCACTAACAGATCAGTACAGTTCGAATAATTACAGCCCACTCAAATTGGCTTTGACAAAAGGACGTGGCGCTAAAGTTTGGGACGTTGAAGATAATAGCTACATTGATTGTATTTCAGGTTTTTCGGTTGTCAATCAAGGGCATTGTCATCCTAAAATTATAAAAGCGTTTCAAGAGCAAAGTGAAAAAATTACCATGGTATCACGAGCATTGTATAGTGATAATCTAGGTAAATGGGAAGAGAAAATTTGCACACTAGCTAATAAAGAAAAAGTGCTACCCATGAATACTGGGACGGAAGCCATAGAAACTGCAATTAAAATTGCACGTAAATGGGGTTCGGATGTTAAAGGTATTGCGGATGATAAAAGTGAAATCATCGCAATGAATGGTAATTTCCATGGGCGTACTTTAGGTGCTTTATCTTTATCTTCGCAAAAGAGTTATAAAAAAGGATTTGGGCCGCTTTTAGATAATGTTCACTATATTGACTTTGGTGATGTCGCTCACTTAAAATCATTAATTAACAATAATACCGCCGCGGTAGTTCTTGAACCTATACAAGGTGAGGGTGGCGTTAACATTCCCCCAGATTACTTTATTGAAGAAGTACGTCATCTATGCGACGAACATAATATTTTATTTATCGCTGATGAAATTCAAGTAGGACTTGGTAGAACTGGCAAAATGTTTGCTATGGAATGGGAAGGCGTAGAACCGGATATATACTTATTAGGAAAATCGCTGGGCGGTGGCCTTTATCCGATGTCAGCTGTTATAGCGAATCATGATGTGATGGATGTATTAACACCTGGTACACATGGCTCTACATTTGGAGGCAATCCACTTGCGTGTGCAGTATCTATTGCAGCATTAGATGTACTGATTGATGAAAATCTGATTGAACGTTCTGCAGATTTGGGACAAAAGTTGCTTAATCAATTACAACTCATAGATAGCAACATCATTACAGATGTGAGAGGTAGGGGATTATTTATCGGTATCGAACTTAGCGAATCAGCGCAACCATATTGTTTAGAAATGATTGAAAAAGGTGTGCTTTGTAAAGAAACACAAGGAAATATTATAAGACTGGCACCGCCACTTGTTATTAATGAAGAAGAAATAAATAAAGTCATAAATGTCATTACTGAAGTACTTGAAAAAGGTAATAAATAACAATAAAAAATGTCCGAATATTCAGAAAGGAATGAACGTTATGATAGAAGTTGGGATTGTCGGAGGAAGTGGTTATGGTGCTGTCGAATTGATTCGTTTATTAGAGCATCATCCTCAAGTTAGGATTAAACATATATTTTCACATTCAAAGGTAGATGAACCCATCAATAAGACCTTTCCTCACTTAAATCATTTAACACATCATTACGAAGATTTAAATATTGAAGATGTTACTTGCGATGTGATATTTTTTGCAACACCATCTAACGTTAGTAAACATATCGCCCCTAAGTTAATTGAAAAAAATATAAAAGTCATCGACTTGTCAGGAGACTTTAGATTAACAAACAGAGATGTGTATAAACAGTTTTATGGAGAAACAGCAGCTACACAACAACATCTAGACCAAGCATTTTATAGTATTGCTGAATGGGGCACAACAAATCAAAAGGATTTACAACTTATTGCAAATCCAGGGTGTTTTCCTACTGCAACATTGCTTGCCCTACACCCACTCGTTGATAATAAAGTGATACAGAATGACTCAATTATTATTGATGCAAAAACTGGGGTTTCAGGTGCAGGAAGGTCACTTGCTCAGCATGTGCATTATGCAGAAATGAATGAAAATTTTAGTGCTTATGCAATAGGTAAGCATAAACATAAACCTGAAATAGAACAATATATTTCACGACTTGCAAATGAAGAGATAAAGGTAGTGTTTACCCCACATCTTGTACCAATGACACGTGGTATATTATCAACAATATATGTGAAACTTAATAAACAAATGACGGCTGAACACTTACATGATGTATATCAACAATACTATGATAATAAAACGTTTGTGCGCATCAGAGATTTAGGTGAATATCCAAAAACTAAAGAAGTCTATGGCAGTAATAACTGTGATATTGGAATCTATGTTGATGAAGAAAGTCAAACAGCGATTATTGTGTCAGTCATAGATAATTTAGTTAAAGGTGCAAGTGGTCAAGCAATACAAAATTTAAACTTAATGTATGGATTGAATGAAGCGACAGGTTTACAACAGTTGCCAGTTTATCCATAAAAACAAAGGAGCGATGGGATGAAAGACATTGAAACGATAGATACATTAGATCAATTAAATATAGATTTACAAGGTGATGTAAGTTCTCCGTTGGGATTCATCGCAGGCGGCTTACATGCAGGTTTAAGAAGAACAAGAAAAGACTTTGGTTGGATTTATTCTACGACTGAGGCAAATGCAGCAGGGGTCTATACATTGAATCGCTTTAAAGCAGCGCCTTTAATAGTGACAGAAGCTTGTATTAAAAATAATCAAGTGTTACAAGCTATTGTAGTTAACTCAGCTAATGCCAATGCTTGTACAGGCGAAAAAGGCTTGCAAGACGCAAAAGATACACAAGCATGGGTAGCGAAGCAATTGAACATAACGCAACAACATGTAGGTATTGCATCGACAGGCGTTATTGGATCATTTTTGCCGATGGATAAAATTCAGCATGGTACAGAACATGTAATGGAAGAACAATATAATCATGGAGAGTATTTCAATCAAGCTATTCTTACTACTGATACAGCTACGAAACATTTATCAGTACAAGTTGAAATTGAAGGTAAGACAGTGACTATTGGTGGTACAGCTAAAGGATCAGGAATGATACACCCAAATATGGCAACAATGCTTGGCTTTATTACGACAGATGCTAATATTGAAAGCGACACACTTGATGGTTGTTTGAGAGAATCCGTGGATGAGTCATTTAATATGATTACAGTAGATGGCGATACAAGTACGAATGATATGGTTTTATGCATGGCTAATGGACAAGCTAATCATACTACATTGGATGCATCACATCCTGAGTGGCATAAATTTGAACATGCATTTAACTTTGTAAGTCAGTACCTTGCTAAATCTATAGCAAAAGATGGAGAAGGTGCTACTAAATTGGTTACAGCAAAAGTTAAAGGCGCGATTACTACAGAAGAAGCAAGAAAAATTGCTAAGAGCATCGTATCTTCAAGTTTGGTCAAGACAGCAATCCATGGAGAAGATGCAAATTTTGGGAGAATCGTTGCAGCAATGGGTTATGCCTCAGACTCGATAGTACCAAGCGAGACCTTTGTTACATTAGCTAAAATATCAGTTGTTGATGAAGGTATGTCTGTTGCATTTGATGAAGCCGATTTAAAAGCAAAATTGCAAGAAGATAATATCGTTATAGAAGCAACAGTCGGTCAAGGTAATGGTGAAGCAGCAGCGTATGGCTGTGATTTATCATATGATTATGTAAGTATCAATGCTTCATATAGAACATAAGGGGTGTAAGACATGAGTTATATTGTAATTAAAATAGGTGGTAGCACATTGACACATTTGCATGATTCTACCATTGAAGATATCGCAGCATTAAAACAACAAGGTTATCACCCTATTATTGTACACGGCGGAGGTCCTTTTATTAATGAAGCATTGGCACAACGAAATGTGGATCCAATGTTTCAAGATGGCTTAAGAGTAACTACAAGTGAGGTACTCGATGTAACTAGTCAGACTTTAATAGGTAAAGTGAATCCTGAACTTGTGAGTAAACTAAACCGAACAACATTACAAAGTATCGGTATCAATGGTTTAGATGCGAAAATTTTTGATATCCAACCTTTGGATAAAAAATATGGTTACGTGGGAGAACCTGTAGATATAGATACAAACGTCATCTCTGTATTGGGTGAAAGTTTTGTACCTGTCATTGCTTCAATAGGCATTAAACAAGATAGTGGCCAGTTGTATAATATCAATGCTGATACATTGGCTTATAAAATAGCGCAAGCCTTGAATGCACCCATTTATCTACTTAGTGATATCCCGGGCGTGTTGATTGATAATAAAGTACAATCAATACTAAATGCAGAGCGCATTAACCAATACATTGATCAAGAATTGATTTATGGTGGAATGATTCCTAAAGTACAAGATGCCATTCAAGCCATTGAGCTAGGATGCCAAAAAGTAGTAATCGCTGCGGGCAATGAACCACATATTATTCAGAAACTCCAAAGCGGTCAAAATGTTGGTACAACGATTCAACAATAGTATAAATATAGCGACTATATGATAACATCAAACAGGGTCCCACTTAGATTAAGTGAGACCCTGTTCGATGTTATCAATTACATGGATATTTAAGATTGCTTTAGTTTGGTATCTAGCTAAAAATATAACTATACTGAATGATTTTCAGAATAAGTTGTTAATAATTCGATGTAAAAATCAATGAATTTTAAATACATGTCTTTTTCTACACGTTCATTCACTTGGTGTGGCTCACTACCAGGGCCAAATACTAGGAATGGGAAAGATTCATCTTTACCGCGAAGTAAGTTAGAAGCATCTGTTACGCCTCCGATTGGAGCAGCAAGTAAATCTTTGTTAAATGTGCGGTCACCAATGACTTTGGCTGTGTCAATTAAGCTGTTCTTACCAGTTGTAAGTACAGGTTCTAAATCTAAGTATAAGTCACTTTCTAAGTCTGCACCTTGGTTATTGTGTTTTTCAATCATTTCGTCAAATAAAGCTTTCACTTTATCATTATCGTATTCAGGAATTGTACGAATATTGAAGTCTGCATCTGCTTCTTCAGGAACAGAATTCACCTGTACGCCACCTTTAATTAAAGTGTTACTGATAACTAAACCTTTTAGTACGTCTTCAATTTCATTTTGATCCATTGAAGATGGTAAAGCACTGCTGAATTTTTGTAATAAGTTCGTGAAATCTAAAGATTCACCTTTAACTTCTTTAGAAATTTTGGCATAAGATTCGTCAATATCTTGGATAAACTCAATAAGTGGTTTAATCGCATTAACGCCAAGAATAGGCATTGAACTATGTGCAGATCTACCAGTTGACTTGATGCGATAATCCATAGAACCTTTGTGTGCATAGACAAGCATATCTTGGCATGGTTCAGCAATTACAAGTGCGTCTACATCATCCATATAACCTTTTTCATATAGACTTTGAGAACCTAATTGCTCCATTTCTTCACCAGTTGTAGCTAAAAACTTAATGCGTCCTTTTTTAAGGGCATTAGAATTTTTAATCTCGATTAAAGCAATTGCAAATGCTGCAAGACCTGATTTCATATCAGCTGCACCTCGACCATATAGGTAGCCGTTATCTTCAGTAAGTTTAAATGGATCATAAGTCCATTGATCACGATTACCTTCTGATACAACATCCATATGTCCAGAAATACCTATAACTGGGCTACCTTCACCGATTTCTGCAATTAAGTTAGCGCGACGGTCATCTACTTTATCTATTGTTGACTCGATACCGTGTTGTGCAAATAATTTTTGGAAGTATTCGCAAACTTCAATTTCATTATCATTTACTGTATTCATTTCTACAATATCTGATAAGATTTGCACTTTTTCCTCATTTGAAAATGTGCTCATAATATACCACTCCTTTAACAAACTATATAAAGTATACATCTCAATAAATATTTTGATAAGTAAAATGCTTGCGAATAAAAAGATTATAAAAATTTTATTATTATAATGTATAATAGTTGTCAAAAAAGAATAATTACACAAAATATATTTCAGGATGATAATAATACGAAAATTTAACTTCAAATCAATTTATGAAATAGCCATAGATAGGTAATCGTGTGCTTTTCATTTTATGACTAAGGAATAAATGATGAGTCATAAATCATTAATTAACGGAAAAGAGGAAATACTAAAGTTAAGTAAGCTTTATAAATAGAGAGGAGTGTATAGTCATGGCAAAAGTAGCAATTATTGCAGGGGGAAATAAAATTCAATCTCGTTTAACCGGTGTGGTAGAATATGCTAAAAATTATTTGGATTATGTAGATATCGAAACAAATGTGATACATGTGCACCAATTGAATGCGCAAGCTTTAATTACAGCTGATTTTAGTGATTCAACAATTAATAAAGCGCATGAAATTATTGCAGAATCAGATGGTATCATTATTGTTTCACCTGTATTTAAAGCAGCGTATTCAGGTATTGTAAAAACGTATTTAGATTTGTTACCACGTGATGCATTTAGAGGGAAGACAGTGTTACCTTTAGCGTTAGGTGGAACATTTGCACATGTATTAGCAATTCAATATAGTTTAGATCCAGTTATTAAAGAATTAGGTGCAGATACGATTCATAAAGGTAGATTTATATTAGATCAACATATCTTTACCAACAAGGATGGCACATACGAATATGATGATGAAGCGAGAAATGGATTAGATAAGACATTAAAGAAATTTGTCAGTGATAAATCACAAGTACAAGGTTAAGCAATTATACAAAGGAACGTTTATGTAAATAATAATATATAAGCCACGACATTGTATCTAATATGAATAGTAGATACAATGTCGTGGCGTTATGTATATATTCAGGATGAAGTTAAGTGCCATTGGTCGTTTATATCATAAGTTAAGTTAAAGGCTGGCGTTTTAATTTTAATAGGATAAGCGATAGAAACCTTTTCTGAAAATAACCATTTTCTATTTTCTGGAGTGAGCAAAATATAACTTTCATCTTGTGTATCACCAATGAAATTTAATTCATTAGGAGAAAATGGACGATGCTCATATGTGTCTAGCTGATATTGTGATAAAGCACAGTACACTTCATAGCTATCATTACAGACGAAACCTATCTCACTTATTCTACTGAATTCAGGGTCATCTGTGATGTTGGATACCCTAGCAATCAATTCTACAACATTACCAGAAGGATCATTGAAATACATTGAGTGTGCAACGAATGATTCAAAGTAAGCCGTATGTCTACCTTCCTCCATAAGTAAAAATAATATATTTTGATAGTGTTGCTTCATATCATAAAAATGATTATAAGGAATATCGATAGCAAAATGATAATATGGTTGAGATAAATCTGTTGATTTCATAAATTTTAATTCTGTTTCCCCAATATGAACAATAAATGTATCTTGATTAATGACTTGAACAGGGCATTCCAATGTTTCATCATAAAATTGTAATGTTTCATCAAAGTTTGAAGTTAATAATGTAATACTTTCAAATTTCATATATTCATCCCATCCCATCCCAAGGTTTAGCACATAACTATAATTAAGTAATTTAACTGTACTTTATCAAATTAATAAGAAAAATGATAATATTAAGAATTTATAAAGTGAAAATATACTTAATAAATTTCAAATTTCTAAAAATATGTTGTTTAAGTAGCGTTGTAATATATAAAACTTTTAGATAGAATGATGAAATGAAAACGTGCTGGAAAATTATATAACGAAAAAAAGTGAAACAAAACGAAAATAAATTTGCATTATTAGAAAAAATGAAATAATATTATATCAATAAATGAAAGCGTTTTCTAAAATGTATTAAGCATATAGAGAGTTCTAATTTATTTCATAGGGGTGTGTTAAGTATGAATGGAAAATTGGCTAAGATGGGGATGCCACCAACTTTATTATGGGGGTATATTGGCGTACTTATATTTATGATGGGCGATGGTTTAGAGCTTGCTTGGATCAGCCCATACTTACATGATCACGGTTTATCAGTGCAACAAACAGCAATTTTAACTACTTGTTATGGTGTGACAATTGCAATAGGTTCATGGCTTTCGGGTGTACTTGTTGAAATTATTGGACCGCGAAAAGTGATGTTAATAGGGACAGGGTTATATATTATTGGTCACATAATATTTGTTGGGTTTGCAATTCCTTCAATGAATTATGGCTTGATGATTCCTTCATATGCAATACGAGGTTTTGGTTATCCATTATTTGCATATTCATTTTTAGTATGGGTTGCATATCGCTCTCCACAAAAAAGGTTGGGGGCGGCTGTTGGTTGGTTCTGGTTTGTATTCACCGGAGGATTGAGTGTGTTAGGTTCTTTCTATTCATCAATGGCTATACAATTGTTCGGTCATTTCTTTACACTGTGGACTGCGATTGTATGGGTTCTTATAGGAACATTCTTGGCAGTATTTGTAAATAGAGATCAATTTGAAATTGAAGATAAAGGACATGGTTTCAAAGAACATTTAAAAGAAATGAGTGCAGGTATTACAATTTTAAGAAGAGAACCACGCGTAGCAGTGGCATGTATTGTACGAATCATCAATCAGGCTGCCCAATATGCTTTTCCATTATTTTTACCGATATATTTGGCATCAAAGGGTATTGCTACTACCACATGGTTAAATATATGGGGAACAATTTTTATAGCAAATATCATATTTAATTTAATATTTGGAGCATTGAGTGATAAAATTGGTTGGAAAAATACGATATCATATATTGGTGGAATTGGATGTGCAGTGTTTACATTAGGTTTGTATTTTGTCCCAGAACTTTTTACAGGTAATGTATTTGTAGTAGGAACGGTCGGATTTTTATGGGGAATGTGTTTAGCAGGATTTGTGCCGATTTCTGCACTTGTACCATCACTTGTTAAAGATGGCGACAAAGGGCCAGCGATGGCTATATTAAATTTAGGGGCTGGTTTATGTGTGTTCGCTGGGCCAGGTCTCGTTGCATTATTTTATGATAGTATTGGCGTTCAAGGCATGATGTATTTAATTTTTGGACTGTATGTAGCGAGTGCAATTATGACTCGATTTTTAAAAACACCTGAAGAACGTGCAAGGGTCAAAAAGCAAGAAGCGATATAGCTATAAAGTAACCAAACGTGAGCAGCGCGTTTGGTTTTTCTTTTTCTTAAAATTTTTACGAAATAGGTGAACCGTTTCATAGTAAATACATATAGTGAACGTGCTTAGATAATCATAGCGATAACTGCACATAATAAAGACTGTCAATAAAGCAATAAACTTTATCGACAGCCAAAGAGAGATCCATGACTTACTTTGAGTTTAAATAAAAATTAACAAAATAGTTATGATGCATTATTTTTCTTGGAAGCCACCTGAAATAAATTGAGCAACAATCTGTTTGATTAAAGCCAAGATTTCACTGAACATATCATTACACCTCCATAAGGAAATATTTATATGTATATTGTACTTTATATTTATTGTGTACATACAAATAGTGCGCAATTCGGAAGAAATAATTCATAATTGTACCTCCTTAAGCATCTTCGATACAAAAATGCATTGAAAAATGTGGTAAACGTTTGTTTGGATTATATGAACAAAAGCATGAGTGTATTATTAAGCTAATATTTATAAGATTATTTAATTTTATACATAAAACAGTATATTTATACTTGATTTTTATGTTATTTACCTTTAATATGTATATTAATCTTATAAATACATTGGAGTGATGGAATTGGGGCGTACACAACAGCATTAAACAAGTTACAGAGTTTTAAAGGTAAGCATTTTTTGAAAACATGTGATTTTTCAACAGACGAATTAAATACATTAATTGACTTTACTGGTGAATTAAAAGAGAAGAAAAAGCGTGGTATTCCACATCCATATTTAAAAGGGAAAAACTTAGCACTGCTATTTGAAAAGCCATCTACAAGAACACGCTCAGCATTTAGTGTAGCTGCATATGACTTAGGTGCTTATCCAGAATATTTTGGTCAAGGTGATATCCATTTAGGTGTAAAAGAATCGACTGCAGATACTGCCAAAGTGTTAGGCAGTATGTATGATGGAATTGAATTTAGAGGTTTTCATCAAAAAGATGTAGAATCTTTGGCAGAAAATGCAAATGTCCCAGTATGGAATGGCTTAACCAATGAATGGCATCCAACGCAAATGATTGCGGATTTCTATACATTGAAAGAAAATTGGGGAACATTAAAAGGAAAAACGTTAACTTATGTCGGAGATGCTAGAAATAATGTAGCACATGACTTATTAGTTACTGGTGCTATACTGGGTGTTAATGTGCATATAGCTGCGCCTAAGTCTTTACAGCCTGATGAAGCTATTCAAGCATTAGCAAAGCAGTATGCCGAACAGTCCGAAAGTGAGATATTAATCACTGATGATGTTCAACAAGCGACGTATCAAACAGATGCCATTTATACAGATGTGTGGTTTTCAATGGGTGAAGACCAATCTGTGTTGGAACCACGTATTAATCAATTATTGCCCTATCAAGTTAATGAATCTATGTTATTGAATACAATGAATTCTGATGTGATTGTATTGCATTGTCTGCCAGCTTTTCATGATGTGAATACAGAAGTAGGACAACAAATATATGAAACATATGGTTTATCAGAAATGGAAATTACAGATGATGTGTTCAAAGGAAATCACTCAGTAGTATTTGATCAAGCTGAAAATAGATTACATTCTATAAAAGCAATCATGTCTGTAACATTAGGCGATATATTTTAAAAAATGAACAGGTTTTGCGATTTTAAGCAAGTTCTATAATATTATTTTAATTAAACCAACAAAGTATTTTTACTTTGTTGGTTTTTTGTATTTTTGAAAAAGTATTCAATAATTATGAATAAAAATTAATAAGGGAAGGCTAATTAACTATAAAATGAAAATGTTTTTCATAAATAGAAATATTGTTGATTATTATTTTCTCTAACTGTATATTTAGGGGGATTAGGAGGTTAACGTTATGAGTAAATTGTTTGATAAAGCGCAACAATTTGGTAAATCTTTTATGTTACCTATAGCAATTTTACCGGCAGCAGGTCTATTATTAGGCATCGGAGGAGCATTAAGTAATCCCAATACAATTAAAGCATATCCGATGTTAGATATAGCATTATTGCAAAATATATTTATTTTAATGTCATCTGCTGGTAATATTGTCTTCCAAAATTTACCGATTATATTTGCTGTTGGTGTGGCAATAGGATTAGCGAAACAAGATAAAGGGACAGCGGGATTGGCAGCGATGCTAGGTTTTCTAATCATGAATGCTTCAATGAACGGCTTATTGACTATTACCGACACGATAGCTAAAAATAATTTAGCAGAAGAAGGACAAAGCATGGTTTTAGGTATACAAACTGTTGAAACAGGTGTGTTTGGTGGGATTATTACAGGAGTAATGACCGCAAGCTTGCACAATAAATTTCATAAGATCACGCTACCTACTTATTTAGGGTTTTTTGGGGGTTCTCGATTCGTACCTATTATTACAGCTTTAGCTTCAATATTATTAGGTGTATGTATGTTTTTTATATGGCCGACAATACAAGGATGGATATTTGGTGTAGGTGGTTTAGTTGAGAAAACAGGAATCATTGGTACTTTTTTCTTTGGTTTTATTTTAAGATTATTAGGACCTTTTGGATTACACCATATTTTCTATTTGCCATTTTGGCAGACTGCACTCGGCGGCTCAATAGAGGTGAAAGGACATATTGTTCAAGGGACACAGAATATCTTTTTTGCACAATTGGGAGATCCAGATGTTACAAAATACTACGAAGGTGTTTCTAGATATATGTCAGGTAGATTTATTACTATGATGTTTGGCCTGTGTGGTGCGGCATTAGCAATTTATCATACTGCTAAACCAGAACATAAAAAAGTCGTTGGTGGGCTAATGCTATCCGCAGCATTAACATCATTTTTAACCGGTATTACAGAACCGTTGGAGTTTAGCTTTTTATTTGTAGCACCAATTCTGTATATTATTCATGCGTTTCTAGATGGTTTAGCTTTTATGATGGCTGATATTTTTAACATTACAATTGGCCAAACATTTAGTGGTGGTTTTATTGATTTCTTACTATTTGGCTTACTTCAAGGGAATGCGAAAACGAACTTTATTTGGATCCTTCCTATAGGTGTGGTTTGGTTCATAGTGTACTATGGCATTTTTAGATATTTAATAACGAAATTCAACTTTAAAACACCAGGACGTGAATCTGAAGAAGTGCTACAAACCGTAGACAAAAATGAACGAGCAGAAACAATTATTAAAGGGCTCGGTGGTATAGATAATATAGAGCTTGTTGACTGTTGTGCAACAAGATTAAGGGTTTCTTTAAAATCAAATGAAGCAGTTGATAAGAAGTTGTTAGAATCGACAGAGGCGCGTGGTGTGATTCAAAAGGGAAATGGTGTTCAGATTATCTATGGTCCCCATGTAACAACTATCAAAAATGAAGTCGAAGCTTTCATAGAGTATCAACGTTCATAAGATATTTATATAACAACACTAATATAAGAAAAACATATGAAAAAAGAAAGTGAATGGTGAGAAGATGAATATTTTAAATTTAAAAAATCGTACAATTGCAAGCCAGTATGTTGCTACGGAACTCATAAAGGTAATGAAAGCAAGGCCGAATGCAGTATTAGGGTTGGCAACGGGAAGTACGATGACGGATGTTTATCGATATTTAGTCACATTGATTAACGCTAATGATATGGAATTAAATAGTATCGTGACTTTTAACTTAGATGAGTATATTGGTTTGGCTCCAGATCACAAACAAAGTTATTATACGTACATGCATCAGCATTTATTTAATCATCATAAAGATTGGAATAAAAGTAATATTTACGTACCTAATGGTATTGCTAAAGATTTACAACGTGCTTGTTCTGATTATGAACAAGCACTACGAAATCAAGGGCCGGCAGATATACAAATTTTAGGTATTGGTGAAAATGGTCATATAGGATTTAATGAACCATATTCTCCATTCGATAGTCAAACGAGGGTCGTAGATTTAACAGCCTCTACAATCAATGCTAACAGTTATCATTTTAGCCATATTGAAGATGTGCCTAAACAAGCAATATCAATGGGGTTAGATTCCATTATGAGTGCTAAACGAATCATTTTATTAGCTTTAGGTAGCCGTAAGAAAGATATTGTCAAACAGCTGATAGAAGGTCAAATATCAGAAAAGTTACCTGCTTCAATATTACATCGCCATGATAATGTTGAAATTATTGTTGATGATGAGGCATATGGAGCAAATAATTAAATAAAAAGAGCGCGATAATTTCTATCGCGCTCTTTTTAATGAGTTGTAAAGGTAATAATGAATTGTTGTTAATGGTAGTAATTTATAGAAAAAAATCAATAATCCTCTATTTATACAAAGTAATGTATACACTTCTATTTTTATTGTAAACTTATGAATGAAAAAAGTTTACAATAGTGATATAATCTTTATACATTAGATAAGGGGGAAAAATAATGAAGATAGCGAGTCGTATTTTAGAAGGTGAGTCCTTAACGAAAGAAGAAGCGTTGGCATTATATACAAACGAAACAATAGATACTTTGGATTTGGTTCATGAAGCCTATCAACTACGCAAACATTATTATGGACATAAAGTTAAGTTGAATATGATTTTGAATGCTAAAAGTGGTATTTGTCCTGAGGATTGCGGGTATTGTGGACAATCGCGTGATATGAAAGTTAAAACACGCTATGGCCTTGTTTCTCAAGAGAAGATTACAGAGGGGGCTAGTGTTGCGCATGAAAATAATATTGGTACGTATTGTATAGTCATGAGCGGTAGAGGTCCGAGCAATAGAGAAGTAGATTACATAGCTGACACTGTGAAAGATATCAAACAAATGCATCCACAACTTAAAATTTGTGCCTGTCTAGGCATCGCCAATGATGATCAAGCTGAAAAACTAAAAAATGCTGGTGTAGATAGATATAACCATAATTTAAATACAAGTGAAAATTATCATAGTACTGTAGTGTCTACACATACATATGAACAACGTGTGGAAACTGTAGAAACGATGAAGAAGCATCAAATTTCACCATGTTCTGGTGTGATATGTGGTATGGGAGAAACGAGCCAAGATCGTATAGATATGGCATTCGCTTTAAAGGAAATAGATGCTGATAGTATCCCCATTAATTTTTTACATCCTATTAAAGGAACTAAATTTGGAGATATGGATGAATTAACTCCAATGAAATGTTTACGTATTTTAGCATTATTTAGAATAGTTAATCCTACAAAAGAAATTAGAATTGCAGGAGGTCGTGAGGTGAATTTAAAAGCATTACAATCAACTTCATTAATGATTGCGAATTCAATTTTTGTTGGAGATTATTTAATTACAGGCGGGCAGCCAAATAAAATGGATTTTGATATGATTTCAGATATGGGCTTTGAAATAGATTACGGAAATTTGGTCTCAGAAATATAAAGAACGAGATGATTGAGTGTTGTTATAGATTAGGTTGTTAATAGTAAATAAATAAAACTATGCGCTCTAAAGTGCATAGTTTTATTTATTTTGAATAATGGTAAAATATTTAAAAACTCATAAATTTATATTGAATTACTGATATAATATAGTTAACTTAAATAAGGTCTGTATAAATAATATATAGAAGTACATTATAAGGTTTTTAAGAAATATACTGAAATAATACATAATTAGGAGTCAACGTAGAATGAAATTTATCAAAGTTTTTTTTATACTCATCTTATCTGCAGTTATACTCAGTGGTTGTGATAACAATGGACATGATGTGTCACTTACAGATTTAAAAAAATGGGAAAAAGATATTGAAAATGTTACGCATAGTGTAGAACAACTTGTGTCTAGTAGTACACCAGACTTAAAGAATACGAAAGAAGATCAAGATTTAATTGGTTCACAGACAAATAATGAAAACTATGCGTATATAAACAATAATAAAACTGAGCTAAACACTACAGATCAAAAGAAATTAAAAGAAAAAGGCAATCATAAATTTTGGGTAGAATATCCTGATTTAGATGGTCAAGGGAGAGCAGGACAGGTGACTGCATTAGTTACGAGTGATGCTGTACATAGTCATTCATCGCAAGTGATACAACGTCCGTCTTTTGCTTATGGCGTACATGTTGCTGGGGAATATGAAGATGGTATCTATAATCCAATGAAACAAACTTGGAAGGGCGAACATTCAAACAATAAAATACTGCAATTAGATGGTTATCGTGGATATATTTATAATAAGTCACACTCATTGGCTTGGTCGTTAGGTGGGGATATGGAAACGCATAATTTAACACTAGGCACACGCGCACAAAACGTTGGTACAAATAGAGATAGTGAGGGCGGCGGTATGGGTTATTCAGAAACACAGATTAGAAATGCAATACATGACCAGCCACAAACTAAAGTGTACTATCAAATCACCCCAGTGTATAAGGGGAAGGAATTAATTCCTAGAGGTTCTCATGTAAGAGCATATTCTATAAATGATGATGGCCAGACGATTAATTTAAATGTTTGGGTATCAAATACACAAAAAGGTGTTAACATTAACTACGATAATGGTACATATACGAAAAATTAAATGATAACAAAAAGCTACATTTCAATAATCATAGAAATGTAGCTTTTTGTATAGTTGAAATTGTGACACTGTAAAATAAAGTGCTCAATTAGATTGTGGGGCATATAATAGATTCCAAATAACAAATAACTTGCAATTTTGATAAAAAAGTTATTGACTAAAGGGAAGGATAGGAATAGAATACTTTTATTCCGATTAGAATAATAAGAATAGAGGGGCGAATTATGAAAAAATTATTATACAGTATAATAACATTAATATTAGTTTTGGCACTTGCTGCATGTGGAAACGGTAATTCGAATAAAAAAGATAGCGATAGTAAACATAAAACAGCGAGCGAAGACAAAACATTTATAGTAGGTACGGAAGGCACATATGCACCATTCTCATACCATGACAAAAAAGATAAATTAACAGGTTATGATGTAGAGGTTATGAAAGCTGTAGCAAAAGAAATGGGATATAAAGTGAAGTTCAAAGAAACACAATGGGACTCAATGTTTGCCGGATTAGATTCTGGACGTTTTAATGTCATTGCAAACCAAGTTGGTATTAATAAAGAGCGCAAAGAGAAGTATAAATTTTCAGAGCCATATACGTACTCAGAAGCTGTATTAGTTGTAAATAAAAACAATAAAAATATTAAGTCATTCGATGATGTTAAAGGCAAAAAATTAGCACAAACGTTTACATCAAATTATGGAAAACTTGCTAAATCTAAAGGCGCAGAAATTACAAAAGTTGATGGCTTTAACCAATCAATGGATTTATTACAATCCAACAGAGTAGAAGGTACATTTAACGACAATATTTCATATTTAGATTATAAAAAGCAAAAACCAAACGCTAAAGTTAAAGTCATCGAAGGGAATGCTGAGAAGAGCCAATCAGCTTTAACATTCAGTAAAAAAGAAGATGATAAAACAATCGAAAAAGTAAACAAAGCAATGAAAAAATTAAAAGATAATGGTGAATTAGAAAAAATAAGTAAGAAATGGTTTGGCGAAGATGTTTCTAAATCTTAATGATGAACAACAACATGCAATAGATGCAGCAGGTCAAGCGTTCATACCGATGCTTGAAGGGTTAGTAAAATATTCTATACCAATTACGTTAGTGACATTTGTATTTGGTTTGATTATTGCATTACTTACAGCCTTAATGCGTATTTCAACAAGCCGAGTTTTAAGAGGAATAGCACGTTTTTATATTTCAGTCATTAGAGGTACACCAATGATTGTTCAATTATTCATTATCTTTTATGGTATTCCAGAACTCGGTAGGTTGATCACAAACGATTCCGAAAACCAATGGACTTTAGCACCGGTGATTGCAGCGATTATAGGTTTATCTTTAAATGTAGGTGCATATGCCTCAGAAATTATACGTGGTGGTATCATGTCTATCCCTAAAGGGCAAACAGAAGCGGCCTTTTCTATAGGTATGAATTATCGACAAACCATTCAACGTATTATTTTACCTCAAGCGATTAGAGTATCTGTGCCAGCGTTGGGTAATACTTTTTTAAGTTTAATTAAAGATACTTCGCTGTTAGGATTTATATTAGTTGGTGAGATGTTTAGGAAATCACAAGAAGTTGCTTCGACGACTTATGAGTATTTAACGATATATATCCTAGTTGCTTTAATGTATTGGGTTGTATGTTTTATCATTTCAATCGTCCAGAACTTTTACGAATCTTATCTTGAAAGAGGGTATCGTTCATGATTGAATTAAAAAATATTAAAAAGTCATTTGACGATAAATCAGTCATTAAAGGCATAGATTTAAGTGTCGATAAAGGTGAAGTTGTCACATTTATAGGGCGTTCAGGTTCTGGTAAAACAACTTTATTACGCATGATAAATGCATTAGAATTACCAACTGAAGGTATGGTTTATGTAAATGGTGAATCTTATAATAATAAAGATAAAAAATCACAAATTAAAGTACGTAAACAATCGGGCATGGTCTTTCAAAGTTATAACTTATTTCCTCATAAGACAGCATTAGAAAATGTAATGGAAGGATTAATAACCGTTAAAAAGACGAAAAAAGCTGAAGCAGAACAACAAGCACTCGTCTTACTTGAAAAAGTTGGTTTAACTGCAGTGAAAGACCAACGTCCGAATGCTTTATCTGGTGGACAACAACAGCGTGTGGCTATTGCACGAGCATTGGCGATGAAGCCGAAAGTAATGCTTTTTGATGAGCCAACTTCTGCGTTAGATCCAGAGTTAGTAAATGATGTGCTACGTGTAATCAAAGACTTGGCAAATGATGGCATGACAATGATTATCGTGACTCATGAAATGCGTTTTGCTAAAGAAGTGTCCAACAAAATTGTATTCATTCATGATGGTATCATTGCCGAAGAAGGTCCACCAGAACAATTATTTAATCATCCTAAGACAACAGAACTACAAAGGTTCTTGAATATGATTCGTGAAGTCTAAATTTGAATTGAATAATGTTGTTAATAATCAATAAAACGACATAAATTACAAATATCCCTATATTATGGATTTCGAATCCATGATTAGGGGTATTTTTGTATATTGTGGTAAAGTAATTTTAAGATTTATTTCAGTATTAGAAAATATAATTAAAAATTATTTACTCAAAAGGAGTTAAAGTAAGATATGTATTTTACTAAAAGTGAGTGGCTCAAAAATGAATTTTCAAAAACAATTGATATCCAAAATTTAGATTTACAGAAAATCGTAAGTTTAAATGACAAATTAACACAAAAAGAGATTTGTGATATCTATATACCACTAGTGGAATATTTAAGTGAAAAAGTAAAAAAAGAGAAGGCCTTTTTAACTTATGTTCAAGACAATATTTTAAATAACAAAAAAGAAATTCCATTTATTTTAGGTGTTTCTGGTGGCGTATCAGTAGGTAAAAGTACATTGTCGAGATTATTTTTAGAACTATTACGTTTATACAACCCTAATTGGAAAATTGATTTAATTACGACTGATGGTTATATTTATCCTAAACAAAAGCTATTTGAAAAAGGAATAATGACTAAAAAAGGCTTTCCAGAAAGTTATGAAACAGAAAAACTAATCAAAGACTTGAAAAAAATTAAATATGGTCATGAAAATGTGCCTACCTATACATATTCACATTTGACATACGACAGGTTGAAAGACAATTATTATTACGTAAATCGACCAGACATACTTATTATAGAAGGCGTGAATATATTTCAAACGAATAATTATTCAGAGGAATTAGTGAGTGATTATTTAGATTATAAAATATATTTAGATAGTGAAATACCACAAATGAAAAAATGGTATATAGAAAGGTTCTTTAAATTACAACAAGAGGCATTTCAAAATCCAGAATCCCATTTCTACCAATATAAAGATTTAAATAAACAAGAAACAGAGAATCTAGCTATTGAATTATGGGAAAATATAAATGAAGTTAATATTAATAAAAATATTCTTCCTACTAAAAAAAGGGCAGATTTAGTACTGCACAAAGATGCTAATCATGAAATTGATAATATAAATTTCCAAAGATTTTAGCATGTATAGGAGATAAATTAAAAGACATATCAAATATGAAAAAAGCATTCTATAATTGAAAATAGGATGCTTTTTTTGATGCGCAACTTTTCGTATTTTATTACGAAATAGATTACACATCTACTATCTATAGAAAGCGTTTACAATGTAACTGTAAGGAGGTTGCTAATGTGTTAAGCAAGAGACAACATCAGATACTAACGTTCTTACTTGAGCGAAAGGCCTTTGTTCAAATTCATAATTTAGCAATGCAATTCAATGTATCGGAACGAACGATTCAATATGATTTAGAGTACATTGAAAGTATGGAACAACAATTAGATTTAAACATTCAACGTAATAAATATAAAGGTATTAAAATCAGTACAATTAACAAGCGAGTGGAAGCTATAGAACCACGATTTACGGCAGGTACATTACATTATTCCAAAGACGAGCGATTATTATATATTACTTTGAAATTATTTGAATCTATTGAACCGACGTCATCTCAAGAGTTGGCGACGATAGTGTCAGTAACAAGACGTACAATCGTTGAAGATTTAAAGCGAGTGCAGTTATGGCTCGAGCAACAAGGATTGAAACTGGCGTATAAGAAAAACAAAGGTTTTGTAATTCAGGGTGAAGAAAGCGCCTTTCGTAAAGCTTATGCGATACGCGTACATGATTATTTTCAAACGCATACTCATCAGATAGGGCATCAACTTTTTTCAAATAAAGAATTAGAACAAATTCGTTTATCGGTAACATCAATTTTGTTAGCTGCAAATTATCAACTGGTACAAAGTGCAATTGATGGTTTAATTTATCATATTTTAATTGCAATTCATCGTGCCAATGAAAAATTTGTATTTGAAATTCCAGACAAAGAATATGAAAAACTTAAGAATACTGAACAATTTCGAATCGCATTACAAATTCAACGAAAACTAGAAGATATTTTTCAAATTCATTTTCCACAGAGTGAAGCAGCATTTATTACATTACATTTATTAGGTGCTAAAACAGCAGAAATAGGTGAACTGAATCATGAAATTGATGATTTAGAAATTCTGACAGAACAATTAATCGAACGCATGAGTGGGGAACTAGGTTTAGATTTAATGTCAGACCGTAAATTATTAAATGGTTTAATCGTACATCTTAGACCTGCAATTCACAGAATGTTATTTGACATGACACATCAGAACCCATTGAATGAAGAAATTCATAATCAGTATCGACATATTGTAGAAGGTATTCAAAGACATATGTGGGGAATTGAAGAAAATTTTCAAATTGAATTTACAGATGATGAAATATCATATATTACCTTACATTTTGCATCAGCGATTGAGCGTATTTCAGCTATAACAACAAATGCGATAAAAGTTATTTTACTTTGTGGTTCAGGGATAGGAACATCTCAATTGTTGAAAAGTCGAATAGATCATATTTATCCAGAATTAGAAATTGTAGATGCTTATTCTATATATGAAATTGATGAAACATTACTGAGACACGAAGGTATAGATTATATTATTTCCACAGTTCCCTTTGAAGAAAGTACAGTACCAGTCATTCGAGTGACGCCATTTTTAAATAAAGATGATAGAAAGCAGCTCAATGAAATCATCAATCACGCTAGAGAAAAATATGTCAATGAAGTAAGAGGTCTAGGTCCCACCTTACAAGAAGTATTGCCACAATCAAGAGTTTTAACACATCAACCCACATTGGCAAGAGATGATGCAATTAAGCAAAGTGTATCGTTGCTAGTCAAAGATGGTGTTGTAAATGATGCCTATGCTGATGAAATCATTGAGCAACTAGATGCTTTTGGACCATATATGGTCATTAGTAAACACATTGCACTGATTCATGCTAAACATAATCATGTCAATAAATCAGTTGGCTTTAGCTTGATTCATTTTGAAAAAGGCGTGAATTTTAATCATCAACAATATGATCCAGTGCATATTATTATTACGTTAGCAACGGAGCAACCGCAAATTCATTTAAATGCGCTAAGACAATTTAGTGAATTAGTGATGGATGATAAAGCAAGACAAACATTATTTTCAGGACACTTGCCAGATATAATGTCATGTATTTATAAAGTAAGTCAACATTAAGGAGGGGATATAGGTGAGTTTGGAAATTTTGTCAGCGGACAAGGTTCAGATACAAGATCAGGTTTCTAGTTGGGACGAGGCTATTACAATTGCAGCAATGCCTTTATTAGATCAAGGTTATTTTGAGCAAAGTTATATAGATGCGATGATTAAAAGTGTAGAAAAATTAGGCCCTTATATTGTTATAGCTCCTGAGATAGCTATTGCTCATGCAAGGCCCAATGATGATGTGCATCAAGTTGGATTAAGTTTATTAAAGCTTAATCAACATGTGGGATTTTCTAAAGATGGCCATTACGCCTCTCTAATATTTGTATTGAGTGCTGTGGATAATCAAGGTCATCTTGAAATATTGAGAAGCTTAGCAACAACACTAGGGAACCAAGATATTGTAGAAAAACTATTAGCTTCTAAAGAAAAAAATGAAATTATAAAGATATTTAAAGGAGAATGATTAATATGAAAATTTTAGTTGTATGTGGTCACGGTTTAGGAAGTAGCTTTATGGTAGAGATGAATGCACAAGAAGCACTGAAACAATTAAATGCACCGTCAGATATCAAAGTTGAACATAGTGATGTTATGAGTGCAAGTCCAGAAATGGCAGATTTATTTATATGTGGTAGGGATTTAGAAGAGAACACTAAAAATTTAGGTGATGTCATTGTGTTAGATAACATTTTAGATAAAGATGAGTTACAAAACAAATTAAATGAAAAATTAAGTGAATTGAATATTTTATAAATTGTAAGTAAGGGGGTAGCGTTATGAAACCTATACTAGATTTTATTGTAGATGTATTAAGTCAACCAGCGATATTAGTTGCCTTAATTGCATTGATAGGATTAATTGTACAGAAAAAATCAGCAGCTGATATTACATCAGGCACGATTAAAACAATTCTTGGATTTTTAGTACTGAGTGCAGGCGCCAATGTTGTCACACAATCATTAGAGCCATTTGGAAAAATATTCCAACATGCTTTTGGTGTGCAAGGCGTTGTTCCTAATAATGAAGCGATTATATCTATCGCTTTAGAACAGTACGGCACAACAGCGGCTTTAATTATGGTGTTTGGAATGATAGTGAATATAATTATTGCGCGTATCACAAATTTAAAATATATATTTTTAACGGGTCATCATACTTTCTATATGGCGGCTTTCTTAGCCATATTATTGTCAGTAGGACATATCACTGGTACGCTAACTGTGATTATTGGATCTGTTATTTTAGGTTTGATTATGGCAATATTGCCAGCCTTAGCGCAGCCAACAATGCATAAGATAACTGGAAATAATCAAGTAGCTTTAGGACATTTTGGCACAGTGAGTTACTGGGCTGCTGGTCAAGTTGGAAAATTATTCAAAGGAAAGTCTAAATCTACTGAAGAAATTAACTTTCCTAAAGGCTTAAGTTTTCTTAGAGAAAGTACAATTAGTATATCATTGACAATGATTTTATTATATTTCGTTGCATCGTTATGTGCTGGTCCTCAATATGTACATACAGAAATTAGTGATGGTCAAAACTTTATAGTCTTTTCATTAATTCAAGGTGTTACTTTTGCAGCAGGTGTATTTATTATTTTAACTGGTGTTCGTTTGATATTAGCAGAAATTGTACCTGCATTTAAAGGGATTTCTGAAAAACTTGTACCTAATACAAAGCCAGCTTTAGATTGTCCGATTGTTTTCCCTTATGCACAAAATGCAGTGTTAATTGGCTTCTTTGTCAGCTTTATCGTTGGTGTATTGGGAATGTTTTTACTCTTCTTGTTTGGTGGAGTAGTCATCTTACCTGGTGTGGTAGCGCACTTCTTCTTAGGTGCAACTTCCGGTGTGTTTGGAAATGCGCGTGGTGGTATTAAAGGCGCTATCGCAGGATCAGCGTTAAATGGTATACTTATTACATTTTTACCTCTAGTATTTTTACCATTCTTAGGAGATCTTGGTGGTGCAGCAACGACTTTCTCTGATACTGATTTCCTAGTAGTAGGTGTTGTAGTAGGCAATATTGCTAAATATCTTGGACTCATCGGTATTATCGTGTTAATTGTTATTATTGCGGCACTAGCAATGTGGTTACAAAAACGTACAAACCAAAAAGAAATAAAAGAACAATAGGTTAACGTGATATAAATTTTAATCTATATGATTTAAAAAGAGGCATAGTAAGCATATATAATATGCTTACTATGCCTCTTTTTCACTACTATGAGCTGTACTTTGAATTATAAACCTATCACGGATAATAAAATTTAGAATTTATTGTCTGCTGCCGTGATAGGAGTAATCAAACTGTATAGATATTTAATAGCTTTGCTTACTATTTAATGTAGCATTTCTTTGTAAACTTTGTGACTTTGATAGACACAAGTTAATAAAGGGGCATTAATTTTATAATATTTAGCTAACTGAAGTAAGTATCCTTGTAAATGATCTGCTTCAATGTTAAATCCTTTTTCCATATCTCGTTGCATAGATGTTTTAAAATGATAAGACAATTGTTGAAGTGATTTCATATATTGATCTACGATGTTATGTGAAAGTGGAGCACCATGAGCACGCATGATAGATGATGCCTCATTATATAAGGATTCAATAAAGTCACCACCGCCTTCACTATCACGGATTGGACCGATTGGTGCATGCATCAATGTCGTTACACTTGAGAGTACAGTAATCATTAAATATTTATGCCACATACCTTGTTTGATATTGGGGTTTAAGACGAATTCTGCTTTAGTATTAGAGAAAGCTTGTGCAATATGTTTTGAACGCTTACTATTATTACCATCAATTTCACCAAAATATAGTTTGTCAAAAGGGCTTGTATGAATGATTTCGCCTGCTGTGTCTAAAGTGGTTTCAATGACACAGTAACCCCCTAAAATTTTATCTTTACCAAAAGCTGATTGAAGTTTTGGTATATGCGCAACACCGTTAAGTACTGGAATGATAGATGTCGTACTATTTACGAAAGGCTTTAAATCTTCAATTGCATGATCTAAATGATAAGATTTGGATGATAAAATGACTACATCGAAAGGTTCAACGCGATCCTCTTTAGTGATTAATTGTGGTTTGAAACTATAATCCCCTTTTTCACTGTGTATGGTTAAGCCGTATTTATCTAAAAATGATTTACGCTTTGGACGTACAAGAAATGTTACGTTTTGTCCACTTTCAGCCAAACGTCCTCCATAATAGCCACCAATACCGCCGGCGCCCAAGACTAGTATACGCATATAAACAACTCCTTAGTTATGTATTAATTATTTAATAATATACATATACCACTTATTCAAGTTAAATACGCATTTTATATAAAATGTATATTCTAGTATTTTAATTTGTGAAGCTAGTGTTTCACATGGAACAATATCTAATAGAATTCATAAATAATACGCTTAAATAATTTGGAATTTTCTAAAAACTTATTGACTAATCATGAGCACAATGCTAGGATTAAAACAATTCAATTACATAGGTTTTACTCTTATCCAGAGTGGTGGAGGGATTGTGCCCAATGAAACCCAGCAACCGTCGTTTAACGAAATGGTGCTAATTCACAGAAAGTAGTGTTACTTTCGGAGATGAGAGAAGGTGTAAGCTTTCTCTAAAAATCATGAGAAAGCTTATTTTTTTAGACTATTAAAAATAAAGGAGTACTAAAATATGAAAAAAATAATCAGTTCAGTTACATTAGTAATTTTTGTATTATTGCTTACAGCATGTGGTAATACAAATGGTAAAAATAATGATAAAAAAATTACAATAGCAGCATCACCAGCGCCGCATGGTGAGGTGCTTGAACATGCTAAAGAAGAAATGAAGAAAAAAGGTTATGATTTGAAAATAAAAACAGTTAATGACTATAAAGTGCCGAATAAATTATTAGATAAAGGGGATGTGGATGCAAACTTTTTCCAACATGTACCATATTTAAAAGCTGAAAAAGCAGATCATAATTACAATATTGAAGAAGTAGGAAAAGTGTTTACAACGCCCATGGGTGTGTATAGTAAGAAATATAAAGATATCAAAGATATACCAAATGGATCGAAAATTTATGTATCGAATAATCCAGCAGAAGAAGGGCGTTTCTTATCTTTCTTTGTGAATAAAGGCTTAATTAAAATTAAAAAAGGTGTAAATATTGAAGATGCTAAATTTGAAGATATTGTAGAAAACAAGAAAAACTTAAAATTTAATAATCAGCAGGGTGCTGAATTTTTACCTAAAACATATAATAGTAAAGAAGGCGCGGCAGTCATAATGAACTCTAACTATGCTATTGATAATGGGTTAACTCCACATAAAGATGCGATAGCAGTGGAAGGAAAATCTTCCCCATTTGCTAATATTTTAGCTGTACAAAAAGGACATAAAGATGATAAGAAATATCAAACGTTAATAAAAGTGCTCCAATCTAAAGACATGAAGTCATTTATAGAGCAAAAATATGGAGAAGATGTCATACCTTATCAAAAATAATGTAGATAATCAAATTACAATCTTTATATAGTTAAAATCAATAAACATATAGAACTTAAAATGGATGAAGTAGGGAAGGGATAAAATGTCTAAATTAGGTATTGTAGGTCTTGGAAGAGTAGGAAGCCAAATATTAACTGATGTTCAAAATTTGAATTTATTTTCCGAAATCATATTGATAGATACAAATAAAGAAGTGGCGAGTGGTGAAGCTTTAGATCATTCTCATATACAAGGTTTGTCAAATTCTACAAATATAGATATTCATGTAGGAGATTATCAAGAATTAGCAGATGCCTCTTTTATTATTATAGCGTCAAGCGCACCGACAGACCCGAATGAGGGGGATCGTGTGTTACTCGCACAAGATAATCGTCAAATGATTGAAGCGGTTATGTCACAAATTCAACAAGTTACACAAGAAGCGATTGTAATCTTAATATCAAACCCAGTAGATACGATTACTTATATAGCAAATCGATTTGATTATCCGGCGCATAAATTAATAGGAACGGGTACTTCTCTAGAAACATCAAGATTTAAAACATTAATCGCAAATCACTATAAAATAGACCCTAAAAATGTTGAAGCCTTTGTAATAGGAGAGCATGGACAACATGCTGTGCCAGTTTGGAGTAAAGTACGTATTCATGGAATGTCGTTAGATGAATTTGAAGCATTAACTGATGTTCCAGAGATTGATAAAGCAAATATTAGTGCGAAAGTAGATCAAGTTTCTATGGATGTTTTTTATCAAAAAGGTTGGACGAATGCTGCAATTTCTAAAGTGACAGTAAATATTATACAGGCCATTGCACTCAACCAACGATCAATTATCCCATTAACAACTATTAATTATGAATTTGGTTTAACAGATAGTGCATTTAGCTTACCTACACTAATTGATAGAGAAGGTGTCATTCAACGATTTGAAATAAAATTAAATCAAAGTGAATGGATTCAACTTAAAGCAGCGCATCAATATATCAAGCAAACAATTAACCAAGTATTAAAAACAGATAAGTGATAATTATATTATTGTTTGAACAATATAAGCTATAGCTGGTTTCATAATTAATATATGAAATCAGTTTTTTTACAGGTGAAAATGGAAACGCTTTAATAAAATGTTATAATGTATTACTGAGACGAGAGAAATTAATATACGATATACTAAATAAAATAAAGAATGGAGGTACAAAGCAATGCCATTATTTTTAAAACCTGTGTTTCAAGAACGTATCTGGGGTGGCACAGCGCTCAAATCATTTAATTACGATCTACCAAATAATCATATAGGAGAATATTGGGCGATATCGGCACATCCTAACGGCCCAAATAAAATTGAAAACGGCAAACATAAGGATAAAACACTAGAAGAAGTTTGGAATGAAGACAAGAGTTTGTTTGGTGAAACCAGTGAAGCAAAATTCCCATTGCTTACTAAAATCTTAGATGCCAATGATAAGTTATCTGTCCAAGTCCATCCAAATGATACATATGCACAAATTAATGAGGGAGAGTATGGTAAAACAGAATGTTGGTATATATTAGATGCTAAAGAAGATGCAGAAATTATTTATGGTGTGAATGCAAAGGATCAAGATGAATTAGCACAAATGATAGATAATGCACAATTTGAGGACTTATTTCACACAGTAAAAGTGAAGCCTGGAGACTTTTTTTATGTACCAGCGGGAACTGTTCATGCTATTGGGGAGGGCATTTTAATATTAGAAACCCAACAGTCCTCAGATACCACATATAGAATTTATGATTATAATCGTACAGATAAAGATGGTAATACAAGAGACTTACATTTAGAACAAAGTAAAGCTGTCATTAATCTCAATACGCAAACACCCAACACCATCCCTAAATATGAAATGATTCAAGGTCAATCATATACGCAGTTTGTTTCGAATACATTTTTTACAGTTGAACGTTGGATTATTTCAGGTAGTTTAACATATACAAAGCCCTATCATTATTGTCTCATCTCCATTGTGGAAGGGCAGGGTGTTGTTACTATTGAAGAGGAAGTATACCAATTAGAAAAGGGGATACATTTTATATTAACGACTGAGGATAAGGATATAGCATTTAACGGTGACATGACAATGATAGTTAGTCATGTATAAATGGCGCATTATAACTAAATAATGAAGTACTTTCAGTAGAGGGAGTATATCATCACTATATTGAGAAAAAATAATGGAGTTGGTAGCAAATGTTGAAAATTTGTGTTGATATTGGTGGAACAAAAACCATCGTAGGTCTAATTAATGAAGATTTGAAAATTATAGACAGTAAAAAATTTGAAACAAATAAAGTTGACCCTACAGCGCAGTTTAATGAAATTTTGAAAATTGCGAAACAGTATGTGACTGATTTTAAAAGTATAGATGATACAGTATTAAATATCGCTATGCCTGGTCCGTGTGATTACACGAAAGGCTTATTTTTAAATCCTCCTAATTTACAAGCTTACAATGGTTTTAATGCTGAAGCATATATCACAGAACATAGTGATTTTAAACCTCAATTTGTTAATGATACAGATGCTGCAATTCTAGCAGAGTATCAATATATTGAAGATGGAGTGGAAGATTTTATATATTTAACGATTAGTACTGGCATAGGTATGGCATATGTTCGAAAAGGGAAAATTGTATCGGGTGTGGATGGTAATTTCGGAGAGATAGGTCACACTGTCATTAAAAGTAACAGTGATTATAAGTGTCCGGTTTGTCAGCAATATGGTTGTGTGGAAAATGAAATTTCTGGATCAGCCATTAGTAGAAAAGCAAGTGAAATATTAAATAGAGTAGTCAGCACAAGAGAAGCGATACAAATGTATATAGACGGTGACAATAAAGCAGTCAAAGATATGATAGAAGAAGTAATTAAGTTAACGCAGCAGCTTTGTATCAATTTATTTAGCGTGTTTAACATTTATTATATAGTTCTTGGTGGAGGTGTCACACAAAGTTCACTTCCATATAAAGAAAGCATTAAATCATATGCAACAGCCCATCACTTGATTCGTAATAGCACTTTCAATGTTGAAGTGAGTCACTTAGAGGCTAATGTACTTACAGGTTTATATTTTGTAGGTAAATAAACATAAGAAACTTCACAATTTCAACGAAATCTTCCTCTGTAAGTTCTGATTAAAATTGAGGGAAGCGTCGTGAATTGTGAAGTTTTTTGAATATATTTGTTTTTCTAAATAAGTATAAGCTAAGCGTATAAATCATTGGAATGTTTTAAAATCTATATGGTTTGATTGATAAAGGTTAGTCTTCGGTTTGTGTGCGCGTTTTATAGAGGGATGTCTAAAAACGCCTTTACTGTGAAGTTCTTTAGAGCATAGGGAGTATTTATTGTATGCTCCAATGATAAGGGTCTTTAAGCGTACCCCAATTCTGCTCAATTTCAGTTGAATTTAGTAAACAATTATCAAGCTCCTTTGTTATTTTTTCTTCATCTAAATCGGTTCCGATAATGACAAACTGAGTATGTCTGTCTCCATATTGAATGTCCCAATTTTCTCTTACATCGTCTCGTTCTTTTAGGATCAAACGTTGTTTAGAAGCTTCCATAGCTGCTACCCAGTATGTCACGGGCTTTAAGTCGATTGCTGAGCCCGCTTGTGAAAGTAGGCAAGCAACTTGATTGTATTGAGCTAGCCAGACAATACCTTTAGTACGGACGATATTTTTATCAAGATGTTCCAACCAGTGATTGAAGCGGGCGGCATGAAAAGGTAAAGTCCTACTATAAACCATTGAAGAAATACCGTATTCTTCAGTTTCTGGTGCGTGGTGCGCGTGACCGCCATTTGTCAGTTCTCGTAGCCAACCTGCCGAGTTACTGGATGTTTCATAATCAAAGCGTTTAGTATTTAACACATCTTTTATATCTACTTGACCAAAAGTTGTACTAATGAACTTTGCTTCAGGCTGTAGTTTTCGCAACACAGTTATAAGTTTTTCTAATTCCTTTGAGCTAACTAAATCTGTTTTGTTTAATATTAAGACATTACAAAATTCAATTTGGTCAATTAATAAATCGGCAATTGTCCGTTCATCCTCAGCGCTCACGCCTTGTTGTCTATCTATAAGTAAATCCTCTGAACGAATATCATTTATAAAACGATTGGCATCAACTACTGTAACCATGGTATCTAGACGACATAATTTTGATAAGTCGATACCCATATCTTCGTCCATATACGAAAATGTTTGCGCAACTGGGACAGGTTCTGAAATACCTGTTGACTCGATAATGATTTGATCTATCCCTCCCTTTTTACATAGGTACTCAACTTCTTTAAGTAAATCTTCACGTAGTGTACAACAAATACAACCATTAGATAATTCAATTAATTTCTCATCTGTACGAGAAATCCCTCCACCATCTGCAATTAAATCTTTATCAATATTAATTTCACTCATATCATTAACAATTACAGCGATTTTTAAATTTTGGCGATTATTTAATACATTATTCATTATTGTCGTTTTACCTGATCCTAGATAACCACTTAATACGGTAACTGGTATGTTATTCATTGAAAATTCCCCTCATTTTAATATTATTCGTCATATTGACTAATATAAACTTTAAACGTATACTTATAAAATGTAAATAGGAATCATTCCTATTTATAAAAATATACTTGAATTATCCAGTTAATCATTTCCTTGGAAATATTTTCAACAAATTAAATGGTATTAGCTGAAACAACAACGAGATGTGAAGCATCATATAAAGGTAAATATCAAGGACAATCAACAACTACAGGAAGTATGAGTTATAAAGATTTAAATAATGGAAGTGTGTGATAATATGGAAATTGTTATTATCGGTGGATTTTTAGGCGGGGGAAAAACCACAGTTTTGAACCATTTAATTCAAGAAGCACTGAATAACGGTAAGAAACCAGCAGTACTTATGAATGAATTCGGTGAAAAAAGTGTAGATAGTTATTTGATAAATCGTAATATACAGGTTAATGAAATCGTAAATGGATGTATATGCTGCGAATTAAAGACGGATGTCACAAAACAATTACATGAAATTTATATGACTTTTAAACCTGATATTGTCTTTATAGAATGTAGTGGTATAGCGCATCCAAGTGAGGTATTAGACGCATGCTTAACGCCTGTACTTGCGCCATTCTCAAAGGTCATAAGTATCCTTGGCGTATTAGATGCCCATTTATATTATAACTTAGAGAAATTACCGAAAAGGATACAAAAGTTAGTAGATGTCCAGTTACAACATTGTTCAAATATACTTCTAAATAAAGTTGATTTATTAAACTCAGAGAAAATATTGGAAATATTGAATGTACTAAAGCGTAAACATCCCAAAATTAAATGCTTTATAACAAAATATGGTGACATTAAGATACAAAATATAACAATAGCTGAAGAAGAAAAATGGATTAAAAAAAGTGATGATCAAATTTTTCATGGGAGTATAGGTCACTGTTTATATCAATTTTCATCGAATTGGCATAAAAATGATTTTATACATTGGATACAAAATTTACCATCATACGTGTATAGAGTTAAAGGATTTATAGATTTTGGTGAGAACGGCTTGAAAAGTCAGATTCAGTATGCAAATAATCAGTTAAATATACAAACGACAGATTTGAATGTGGATAATTATATTGTCATTATAGGCCACAATATAAATAATGACGAAATTATTAGATCAATTAAGCAATCTAAAAAAGATATATAAGTATAACTTCTATACTGTTACTATTTATAAATAGAACTTAAGCAATAAAACAAACCAAATGCTATTACAGCACTTGGTTTGTTTACATTTATATTTATTTTTCTTAAGCGTTTCCTAGTGATGCTTTAAAACTTTGGTCAATGTCAGAAATAATATCGTCAATTTTTTCTGTACCAACTGATAATCTAACAAGTTCTGGGACGACACCTGAAGCCTGTTGTTCTTCAGGTGATAATTGTAAATGTGTCGTACTGGCTGGATGTATAACTAATGATTTTGAATCTCCAACATTTGCTAAATGTGAAAACAACTTTAAGTTTTCTACAAATTTACCAATATCTTCTACGCTGCCATCAACACCAAATGTAAGTATTGCGCCTTGACCATCTGGTAAATACTTTTGACCCAATTCATAATATGCGTTACTTTCTAACCCTGGATAGTTCACCCATGTCACTTTAGGATGTTGTTCTAAAAATTGCGCTACACGTAGTGCATTTTCTGAATGACGTTCTAAACGAAGATGTAATGTTTCTAAACCAATTAAAAATTCATGAACATTAAATGGGGATACGGCTGAACCTAAGTCACGTAATAATTGAACACGAGCTTTTGTAATATAAGCGGCATCACCAACATCATTAACATAAGATACCCCATGATAACTTGAGTCTGGTTCTACTAATCCTGGGAATTTACCGTTATCCCAATTGAATTTACCGCTATCAACAATTACGCCCCCAATCGACGTGCCATGCCCTCCAATAAATTTAGTTGCGGAATGAATAATAATATCTGCTCCATATTCAAAAGGACGTAATAAATAAGGCGTAGGGAAGGTGTTGTCTACAATAAGGGGGATATCATGGTCATGTGCAACTTTTGCTACAGCTTCAATATCTAACACATCAATACGTGGATTACCAATTGTCTCTGCATAGACAACTTTTGTCTTATCAGTAATTGCATGTGCAAAATTTTCAGGGTTACTAGGATCTACGAATGTAACTTTGATACCTAGTTTTTTAAACGTTACATTTAGTAAATTGTATGTACCTCCATATAAATTAGAAGAAGCGACAATTTCATCACCAGATTCTACAATATTTAAAAGTGCAAGATGGATAGCTGCTTGACCTGATGAAGTGGCTAAAGCGCCAACACCACCTTCTAAAGCCGCAATACGTTCCTCAAAAACGTTTTGAGTAGGATTCATAATTCTAGTATAAATATTGCCTTCTTCTGCAAGCGAAAATAATTTTTGTGCATGATCTGTACTATCGAACACGTAACTGGAAGTTTGATAAATAGGGACTGCACGTGCTTTTGAAAAGTCATCTACCTCTTGTCCTCCGTGAATAGATAACGTATCTAAATGCCAAGATTTTTGAGTCATAAAACAAATCCTCCTATAAGATTGAATTTTCTGATAATTACAACTATACAAGAGCTTAAATGCTATTTCAAGTTTTCTTACTAAAAAGCTAGGAATTGTAAAAGGCATTTTACAATATTTTAAAAATAATATTTGCAAAACATGGAATAATTAATTATAATTCTTATCAGTATAGTAGGGAATAGAAAAAGGAATAACTGCATGTATGGAGGACTATGATGATTGGGTATGATTTAATAGGCAATACACCGCTTGTATTATTAACATCTTTTAGTAATGAGGATGTACAAATCTATGCTAAATTAGAACAATTTAATCCTGGCGGGAGTGTTAAAGATAGATTGGGTAAGTTTGTAATAGAGCGCGCATTGGAGAAGAAGTTAATAAACAAAGGTGATACTATTGTAGAAGCTTCAGCAGGTAATACGGGTATTGGATTAGCGATTTCAGGTAATCATTTTGGCATCCATACAGTTATTTTTGTGCCTGGAGGTTTCTCAGAAGAAAAGATATCTATTATGCAAGCCTTAGGTGCTGAAATTAAAAGAACTGATAAAGCATTGGGCATGAAAGGGGCTCAAAATGCAGCCAAACAATATGAAGCAGATACTGGAGCACTATATATAAATCAATTTGAAAATGAAGATAACCCTAGAACTTATGCGCATACTTTAGCAAAAGAAATTACATTAGAGTTACCTGAAATAGATTACTTTGTTGCTGGTGTCGGCTCAGGAGGTACATTTTCTGGGGTTGCTCAATATTTGGCATCATTTGATGTCGAGAGTGTCATTGTAGAACCTGAAGGTTCAATATTAAGCGGAGGTAAACAGCATCCACATGATATTGAAGGTATCGGATCGGAACAATGGCCACGGTTTTTACCTCGTTCATTGGTAAGTGATATTGTGAAAGTAAGTGACAAAGAAGCTTTCAATAATGTAAAGCAATTGGCTAAAAAAGAAGGCTTATTTGTTGGTAGTTCTTCAGGGGCTGCGTTACAAGGGGCGCTAGAAGTAAAGAAACACATCAATAAAGGTGTCATCGTAATAATATTCCCAGATGGTAGTGATCGTTACATGTCTAAACAAATATTTGATTATAAGGAGAATTTATAATGAATAAAAAACACAATTAATTCACGGCGGATTAACGACAGATCCTTACACAGGCGCGGTAACAACACCGATTTATCAAACAAGTACGTATATCCAAGATGAGATTGGTGATTTAAGACAAGGCTACGAATATTCACGGTCAGCAAATCCGACACGCAGTGCTTTAGAGGGTGTTATTGCTGATTTAGAGCAAGCTCAGTATGGTTTTGCTTTTGGTTCTGGGATGGCCGCAATCACTGCAGTAATCATGTTATTAGATGAAGGCGACCATTTATTGTTAAATTCTGATGTCTACGGTGGGACTTATAGAGCATTAACAAAGGTCTTTACGCGTTACGGTATAGAGGTAGATTTTATTGATACTACACACATTGACCAAGTAGAGCAATATATTAAACCAGAAACAAAAATGTTATATATTGAAACACCTTCTAACCCTTTATTACGTGTTACAGACATTCAACAAACAGCGGAAATTGCTAAGAAATATGAGTTGATTTCTGTAGTGGATAATACATTTATGACGCCTTATTTTCAAAATCCATTAGTACTAGGCATTGATATTGTATTACATTCAGCTACGAAATATTTAGGAGGGCATAGTGATGTTGTCTCAGGATTAGTTGCTACAAGCGACAATAATTTAGCAGAGCGCATCGGCTTCATTCAAAATTCAACGGGTGGTGTCTTAGGACCCCAAGATAGTTACTTATTGATACGCGGTATTAAAACACTTGGTCTGCGTATGGAGCAAATACAACGTAATGCGTTTGCAATCATTGAAATGTTACAACAGCATCAAGCGGTAGAACAAGTATTCCATCCAAGTATTGAAACACACTTAAATCATGATATTCATCAAGCACAAGCGGAGGGACATACAGGTGTTATTGCTTTTGAGGTTTCTAATATAGCTAGTGCTAAGGCAGTTATCCGTGAATTACAATATTTTACGTTAGCTGAAAGTTTAGGAGCAGTAGAAAGCTTAGTCTCTGTCCCAGCCTTAATGACACATGCTTCTATTCCCAAAGACGTTCGTGAAAAAGAAGGTATTGCAGATGGTCTTATTCGTTTATCGGTAGGTATTGAAGATACTGAAGACTTAGTTGAAGATTTAAAACAATCTTTAGATAAATTAAATAAATAACACAAAGTTAGATGTTAATATAAAATAACCTAGGAAATTATTCCTAGGTTATTTTATATTTTAGTAATTTTTAATGATTGAATATATGAAAGGACTATATATAAAATAGTCTGTTTTTGAGAGTACTATGAAATAAAAATAAGGTCATTAAGCATATGACTTATAGGGTAATTAATACGTATATATAATTTGTTAACACACTTTAGTGTAGTGTTACATTTGGAAGGTATGAAAATTATTGCGAAGTAAGGGGTTAAAGAGATGATAGAAGTTCATAATATTAATAAGTCATTTGACAAAAAACATATACTTAAAGATATAAATGTTACTTTTGAAAAGGGGAAAATTGTCGGACTCATTGGACCCTCTGGCACAGGAAAAACGACACTCATACAATGTATATTGGGTATGGAAAAAACAGATACAGGTTGGGTAACAGTAAATGATAGAGAAATTCCAAATAGGAAAGTATTGAAAGATATTGGCTATATGGCACAAAGTGATGCTTTATATGAAGATTTAACAGGTAAGGAAAATTTGAAATTCTTCGCTGGAATCTATATTAAGAAACGTAAATATATTAAAGAACGTATTAAAAGTTGTAGTGAAATGGTACAACTTCAAGATGCGTTAAATCAAAAGGTATCTACATATTCTGGAGGCATGAAAAGACGACTGTCTTTAGCGATTAGCTTTTTACAGGACCCTAATATTTTAATTTTAGATGAGCCTACGGTCGGTATAGATCCCAAATTGAGACAAGCTGTATGGCAAGATTTAGAGGAGGCGAAACAAAGAAATAAGAGTATATTGGTAACGACGCATGTGCTAGATGAAGCTTCTCGCTGTGATAAATTATTACTAATGAATCACGGAAAAATTATTGCTTCAGGTTCGCCTGACGAATTAAAGCAGCAATATAATGCAAAGACAATTGAAGAAGTATTCTTGAAGATGGAGGATTAATTATGAAGTCATTACACATTGCGAAACGTATATTTAAACAAACGATTAGAGATATCAGAACGCTAATGCTGTTATTAGTTGCTCCAATACTTATTTTATCATTACTATATTATATATTTTCCGTTTCAGATAATACAAATGGCGTGAAAGTAGGCGTTCAAAATGTGCCACAAACGCTTGTAGCTGAATTACATAAACAAGATATTTCCACACAAAACTATACGAGCCATAAAAATATAGCTGATAAAATTAAAAAAGGGGAGCTTACAGGATTTATCTATCAAAAAGGTGGTAACTTGCATGTTACTTTAGCTAATGATAATCCAACAGAGTCAGGAACATTAGCTTCTACAAATCAAAAATGGGTCATTAGTCATAATATGGGACAAATGAAAGCTAATACAAATCAACTACAAAAGGCCTTAAGACAAGCTAACACTCCCGAAGTTATTCAAACAGATGCAGGTAATAATGATATGAGTAAAGAGCCTATGAATATAAAGACGCATTATTTATATGGTGATAAAGATTCGACATACTTCGATATGATCAATCCGATACTAATTGGTTTCTTTGTATTTTTCTTTACGTTTTTAATATCAGGAATCGGGTTATTAAAAGAAAGAACATCTGGTACTTTAGAAAGGTTACTGGCCTCACCCATTAAGCGTAGTCAAATTATTTTTGGCTACATCATGGGTTATGGTCTGTTTAGTATTATTCAAACTTTTGTGGTAGTAATGTTTGCTATTTATGTATTGAATATTGCTGTTCAAGGGCCGATTTGGTTGGTGTTAGTGACTACAATTTTAACTGCACTCGTAGCATTAACGTTCGGTATTTTATTATCTACCTTTGCATCATCAGAGTTTCAAATGATTCAATTTATTCCACTTGTCATTGTCCCTCAAGTGTTATTTGCTGGACTGATACCAATCGCATCTATGAATGTGGGATTACAATATTTTGCGCACCTTATGCCATTATTCTATACTGGACAAGCAATGCAAGATGTCATGATTAAAGGTTATGGTATAGAAGATGTTTATATGAACTTAGCGATATTATTCGGCATATTTGTTGTCCTATTAATTTTAAATATTTTTGGGATGAAACGATATAGAAAAGTATAGAAAGTTTAATTCAAGTCATTGTAATAAAAATTTTTATCATATTAATATAAGAGGCCTAATCAAATTATGAGATTTTGATTAGGCCTCTATATTTTATATGTTACTTTTAATTTTTGGAATACCTATGACATGCCCAAGTTGTTTTGGAATTTCAAACGGTTGTTGTTTGTCAAAGTAGCTTTTTATTTTTTCATATATTGCTTTTGGAAATGTTGTACTGCGACGAGTTTGGTTATCCACACACATCATAATGACTTCATAAGTCGCAATGCGTTCATTTTGTAAGTTATACATTGTAAGGAATAGATGGACTCTCTTTTGATCATAATCATAAATATATGGTTTGATATAAAATGCTTCATCGAGTAATAACTCTTTCAAAAAAGATATATGTGCTTCGACACTAAAAATAGTGACGGCTTGATTTTGTCTATATGATACTGTGAAATCTATTGAATCGAAAAAGCCAACGACTGCATCACTGAAAACTGAATAATATTGTGCGTCATGCATATGATTGTTATGATCTATCCAAGATTGTTGCACAGTGTTCTTATAAATATATAGTTCAGTCATAAGATCACTCCTATAAAAATTTTACTGTTAATATCTATTATTTATTGTACCAATAATAAAAATAAGAAGTTAGCAATTTGTTTTATTATAAATAAAAAATAGCGCAATTTAAAAGTGGGTGGTGTACCAATTCTGTTATATATAAGTAAAGTAGTGCTTTGTGTATGTAAATGAAAATATAATTAAAGAGATAGTGTTACGATAGAACTGTACTATAATACATAGGAAGGGGTTCTGTGTGATGTTTTTGATATCATTGATAGTGTTTTTTATATCTTTAGTCTTACTTATTTATTCAATTGCCTTATTAATGGGGAAAGATGGATCATTATTTAGTTTATTTACGAAAAAAGAAAATGCATTAAGCAAAGGACAGAAATTATTAATTTATATTGCAACAATTGTATTATTATTAATTAGTGTGATAGGGCTACTTAGTACATTATAATATTTGGTGTTTAATGAAGCGTAAGAAACGAGGCATATAGATAAGAGGGTCATCAGTTCAGTCTGATGACCCTCTTACTTTTGGAATTCTATCCCAGAAGATTTAATATTTTCTTAAAAAGTCTAAGTCTCGATCAAAAATTTGTTTTAAAACATAACTTTGTAAAGTTGTTAAAATTTTCTCGATAACTTGTGTCTTATTAGACAAGATACGAATCGTGAAACCGTGAGTAGGTAATTGTGTAATACCAAATCTGCAATCATATTCTTGCTGAAAATGCTTGATTTGGTCATAAACATTATCGATGAATTTCTGATTCACTTGAGGATGTATGAAATAACAAGATCCAAGGTGTGTATAGTTTTCCATATAGCCAATATCATTAACATTGTTCTTTTTTGGATCGAGTAGCATATTATCAAAAACAACAAGGGTATCATCAACATAAACTTCATTTAGTAAATGCATATACGTATAGCTAAATGTTTTATCCTCTTTAGAATAACCTGGGGTTAAGATATCAGTATAAAATAGTGCAGCATTTTGACTTAAGTTGAAAGTATTGTGTTGATAGAATTTTGCGTTTTCAAAAGCGATAATCGGATCTCCGACATATTCTGCATAGCCGTTATCTTTAATATTAAATGTTTGATATTGTTCCACGTGATCTTTTAGTGTTTTATAAATCTTAGTAGCCCCTTGTGATGTTAAAATAACTTTAGCATTTGAATCTATATTAAAATTCATTTTATAACGATCACCATCTAAGTAGCCACCTCCGACATTGACGATATAAAATGTTGGAATATTAGAACCATTTAAATAAACAGGGCGCATCACTTTTAATGCTTTTTCAAAAAAGATATCTCTTGCCACAGATTTTTTTCCGTTATTAAAAACAGATAAATCTAATTGGCCAGTCCATATTTTCTTGGATTGAGCCATTAAGCTAATCCTTTAAGCAATACATCTTGATCAATCCATTGTAGAACGTCATCTAAACCTTCATCTGTTTTCAGATTGGTAAAAGTAAATGGACGATGCGCACGGAATATTTGTGTATCTTCCGCCATGCGTTCTAAAGAAGCGCCAACATACGGGGCTAAATCTGTCTTATTGATGATGAAGTAGTCAGATTTAATCATCCCTTGTCCGCCTTTACGAGGTATTTTCTCCCCTTGAGCAACATCAATAATATAAATTGAAAAGTCAACAAGCTCTGGACTAAATGTAGCAGCGAGGTTATCTCCACCAGATTCAATAAAAATAAGTTCTATATCGTCATTACGCTCTATTAATTCATCGATTGCAGCAAAGTTCATTGATGCGTCTTCACGGATAGCTGTATGAGGACAACCTCCAGTTTCTACACCAATAATTCTATCTTCTGGTAATACGCCTGAGTTAACCAATATTTTTTCGTCTTCTTTTGTATAGATATCATTAGTGATAACACCAATGCTCATATCTTTCGATAATCGTTTAACAATTTTTTCAATAAGTTGGGTTTTTCCAGCACCAACTGGGCCACCAATACCAATTTTAATGGCTTCTGACATAATTTAGTCCTCCTAAGATATAAATATTCTTACATTTACGTTTTCATGTTCCATTTGATTTATTTCGAGGCCTGGTGCAGTAATACCAAGTTGTGATTCATCTAAAGTGAGTATATGTGCTCTCGTTTCTTTCATTTTAGGAATCATTTGATGGACGATACGTTGTCCAGCAGTCTGGCCTAAAGGAATTGCCCGTACAGCATTTTGAGTGAGGCTAGAAATATTCTGATAAAGATAATAATCAATAATCGTTTCTATATCTAATTCCAGAAAATGACCAAGCATCGTAAAACAAATCGCAGGATGCAAATGTGCCTTTTTCTCTTTCATTTGTGTGTAATACCACATCAACCATTCACTGTCATAAAGTTCTTGAGCGAGTTTAACCATACGATTTCCCATTTGTTTAGAACCTTGTCTTGTTTCTTTAGGTAAACTTTGTACAAAGAGGAGTTGATCTAATCGTAAAATAGCTGCTTCATCCTGATGATTCAGTGCATCATAGACTAGACGCATTGTTAAGCCATCTGCATATGTTAATTGCTCATTTAGAAACAGTGTAAGCCATTGTTGGAAGCTTGCTTCATCGTGAACAGTGCGGCGTTGAATATAGGTTTCAAGGCCGAACGAATGACTGAATGCACCTGTCGGAACTTGTGAATCACAAAATTGGAACAGGCGAAAGTGTGCATGATTAATCATGTGAATGTCCTATATGTCTAAATGCTTGATTCACTTTACGGTCTTCATGACTGTAAGGGATGCCTAAATCTTTAAGTAAAGTTTCTACTAAATAATCATATTGAACAAGCATTTCATTTTCAGTGAATTGTGCTGGCAAGTGTCGATTGCCAAGTTGATGTGCGATATCACCCATTTCTTTTAGGGTGCGTGGTTGAATGACAAGTAAATCTTCGGTATTAACGTCAACGATAATCATATTGGTCTCATCTTTATATAAAATATCGCCATATTGAAGATCGATAGGTTGTTTTAAACGTATACCGATTTCATTTCCATGATCTGTAGTTACACGTTGAATACGTTTAACCAAATCTGAATTTTCAAGATAGACTTTCTCAATATGTTTGCCTTTTTCGCTATCGGATAGATTCGCGACGTTGCCTACAATTTCTTCGATGATCATATTTATCCTCCTAGAATAAGAAATAACGTTGTGTTAGTGGAAGTTCTGTAGCTGGTTCACTCGTGATTTTTTTACCATCTACGAACACTTCATATGTTTGTGGATCAACTTCTATTTTGGGTGTTGCATTATTATTTTTCATATCGGCTTTGCTCAGTTTACGTATATTATGCACAGGTCTTAGTTTACGTTTGAGTCCTAGTAATTGACCAATATCATTATCATAGGCAGTTGTAGATACAAAAGTCATAGACGTACTTTGCATATTACCACCTAATTGACCATACATTTTACGGTACTTAAGTGGTTCAGAAGTAGGAATAGAGCCGTTAGCATCACCATTTATAGCGGTATTTATTAAGCCACCTTTAATGATGACATCTGGTTTTACTCCAAAAAATGCTGAATCCCACATGATAATATCTGCAAGTTTGCCTTCATCTATGGAACCAACATATTCTGAAATGCCATGTGTAATTGCAGGATTAATTGTATATTTAGCGATATAACGCTTGATACGTGTATTATCATTATATTCACCATCACCATCTAACGGTCCACGCTGTTCTTTCATACGATGAGCAACTTGCCAAGTACGCGTAATTACTTCCCCGACGCGTCCCATAGCTTGGGAATCGGAACTTACCATGCTGAATACGCCCATATCTTGTAGGACATCTTCTGCAGCAATCGTTTCTTTGCGAATACGAGAATCAGCAAAGGCGATATCTTCAGGAATTGCAGCATTTAAATGATGTGTAATCATTACCATATCTAGATGTTCATCCACTGTATTAATCGTATAAGGGAGTGTTGGATTAGTAGATGAAGGGAGAATATTACTGTAAGCAGCTGATTTTATTAAATCAGGAGCATGACCTCCCCCAGCACCTTCAGTATGATACATGTGTAGTACGCGGTCTTTCACAGCAGCCATAGTTTCTTCCATAAAACCAGCTTCATTCAATGTATCGGCATGTAATGCGATTTGAATATCATATTCATCCGCTACACTTAATGCATGATTTAAAGCAGAAGGCGTTGCGCCCCAATCCTCATGTACTTTTAACCCTATAGCACCTGCATGGATTTGCTCTACTAAAGCAGTATGGTTTACAGCTTGTCCCTTGGCGGTAAATCCAATATTTAAAGGTAAGGATTCGGCTGCTTCTAGCATACGATGGAGATGCCATGGACCAGGCGTTACAGTTGTTGCTTTTGAACCTTCTGAAGCACCTGTACCGCCACCGATATGCGTTGTAACGCCACTTTCAAGAGCTACTTGGGATTGTTCTGGATTTATAAAATGGACATGTGTATCAATACCACCAGCAGTGATGATTTTCCCTTCAGCAGAAATAACATCTGTTGTAGCACCAATAATGATATCGACATTATCCATAATATCTGGGTTGCCAGCTTTACCAATTTTCATGATATATCCATTTTTTACGCCAATATCCGCTTTGATGACTTTGTTATAGTCAATAATCATTGCATTTGTAATGACTAAATCTGCAACTTTCTTGTCATCACGTGTCACGTTAGGGTTTTGGGCCATCCCGTCTCGAATAGATTTGCCGCCACCAAATGCTGCTTCGTCTCCGTACGTAGCATAATCTTTTTCAACTCTAGCAAATAAATTTGTATCACCAAGTCTAACGGAATCACCAACAGTTGGACCATAAAGACTCGTATATTGTGATTGCGTCATTTTAAAACTCATCGTTATTCCCACTTTCTTTATTGACATTAGTACTAGATCGCTTAGCTTTTTGGTTCACTATAATATTTGTGTCGTCTTTATTTGGTTTGTAGACACGTGTATCATCTATGGGTCCGTCAACGGCACCATGGAATCCAAAAATTTTACGTTTCCCAGTATATTCCACAAGCTGAATTTCTTTTTCGTCTCCTGGTTCGAAACGAACAGCTGCACCTGCAGGAATGTCTAGACGTTTGCCATAAGCTTTTTCACGATTGAAATGAAGCGCAGGGTTAACTTCGAAAAAGTGATAATGTGAACCAACTTGAATAGGTCGATCACCAGTATTTTTAACGTCTATAATCGTTGCATCAAGCCCTTTATTCACTTCAATTTCAGTACGTTTTACAATAATTTCACCAGGTTTCATATAAACTATTCCTCCTTATACAATAGGGTGATGAACTGTAATTAATTTCGTCCCATCAGGGAAAGTGGCTTCAATCTCTAAGTCGGTTAACATATCAGCAACACCTTCCATTACATCATCTTCACCTAATATTTGTCTGCCATAACTCATAAGCTCTGCAACAGTTTTTCCGTCTCTTGCGCCTTCTAGCAATTCAAAACTAATAATTGCTACGGCTTCAGGATAATTTAATTTTAGCCCTCTTTGTTGCCGTCTGCGCGCTAAATCAGCAGCTACGACTAACATCAATTTATCTTGTTCACGTTGTGTGAAATGCACGAACCTCACTACCTTCCCATTTTATATAATTTGTACATAATATATACGTGAACTTTAATAATAAGACGAATAGGATTGAACTACAAGAATTACACATTGGAATTCATTTCACAGATAAAAAGTAATTTTGCGACAAAAAATATGTATTGCTTTAAATTCAATATAGATTAATATATTATAAATTAAGTTAGAGCATATTTAGAAATCAGGTGACAAAGTGAATGCAATGCAGATTGTATTGAAGAATATTGCACAGGTTTTGCTGTTAAATCATGCATGGACGGGATTGTTTATATTAGTTGGTTTGTTTATAGGTAATTGGAAAGTAGGACTCATGGCTTTAATTGCCAGTGTCATTTCATTATTGCTAGCTAAAAGAACAAATTATTCAGAACAAGAAATCAATATGGGATTGGCAGGATTTAATCCTGTATTAACTGCAATTGCTTTAACACTTTTTTTAGTTCCTAAATGGTATAGCATCATCATTATATTAGTAGCTATAGTTATAACAATGCCAATTGGGGCAGCGTTTAGAGTTTTTTTAAAGCCGTTTGGTGTGCCCATGCTAACGATGCCATATGTATTTGTAAGTTGGATGATTTTATTAATGTCATTTCAATTTAAATTTGTAAATGCAGATGTCAATATTTTACCTGACACTGTACAAGAGATTAAATTTTCGAGCCATAGTATACATTTTATAAATGCTTTTTTATCAGGCTTTAGTGAAATATTTTTATTGAAAAGTATACTAGCAGGTATATCAATTCTAATAGGTATATTCATTGCTTCTAGAAAAGCGGGAGTATTTGCCATGATTGCTAATGTCATTGGTTTTGCAGCGGTAATAGTATTAGGTGCTAATCACGATCAAATAAATGATGGATTGTTTGGTTATAATGTCATACTTACTGTGCTAGCATTGGGTATAAACTTTAATACGAAAATTTCGCGTTATATAAGTATCATTTTAGGTATTTTACTAACGGTTATTTTACATGCTAGTATGACGACGCTATTAACACCTTTTGGGTTGCCAGTATTTACGCTCCCATTTATTATAGCGACTTGGATTATGCTTTTTGCAGGTAACCAAAGAGAAGAGAAATGGCAACGCTAGCTCATGAGATTTAAAAATGTGTTTTCGGTCAAACCAAAAGTTATCTGAATCTAAACATTTAACAATGATTACTTTGGAAAGAAGGAGAATAAATGAAAAAAATGCTTGCACTTTTAGCGACTTCTGCAGTTGTTTTAGCAGGATGTAGTAGCTCAGGGGATTCATCTAAAGGAAAAACATTGAATGTTGAATTGCCTTTGAAAACAACATCAATTGCTCCATATAATACAGATGTGCTAGTGAAAGTTGGCGCTGCAGAATCTTTATTTAAAGCTACAGCTGAAGGTAAAGTTCAAAAGTTATTAGTTAAGTCTTATCATCAAACTTCACCAACGCAATTAGAATTAACGTTAAGGGATGATATTAAATTCCAAAATGGTAAAAAAGTTACTGGTAAAGCAGTGAAATCAAGCATAGAAGAGAGTATTAAAAAAAGCGATTTGGTTAAAGGGTCACTCCCGATTAAAGCGATTACAACAAAGGGGCAACAGGTGACGATAACAACCAAAGCACCATATCCAGAATTGGTGTCAGAGTTAGCGAGTCCTTTTTCTGCAATTTATGATACGAAAGCCGATGGGAATATCAACAAGAAACCGGTTGGAACTGGACCATATAAAATAAAGGATTATCAACAGTCTCAGAGTATTAAATTAGATCGTAATGATGATTATTGGCAAGGCAAGCCTAAGTTAGATCATATTAAAGTAACTTATCAAGAAGATGGTAATGCACGTACAAGTGATTTAGATTCAGGTAAAGCAGATGTCATTACTGATGTACCAGTTGAAAAAGTGACAACATTAAAAAACAGTGAGAATTCAAAAGTTTCAACTGTTTCTGGATTTAGGACTGGCCTACTTATGTATAATCATAAAAGTGATAAAATGACGAAACCTGTTCGAGAAGCACTTGATAAAGTTATAAATCGTGATAGTATCGCCCGAAATGTGGCTAAAGGCTATGCCACACCAGCAACTGGGCCGTTTAATACGAAATTAGATTTTATAAACAATCAAGATATACAAACACAAGATATAGCTAAAGCGAAAGCGTTAATGAAAGCAGAAGGATATACAAAGTCACATCCATTGAAACTAACAGTTTCTACATATAATGGACGTCCAGAGCTACCTAAAATGGCACAGGTAATTCAATCGGATGCTAAAAAAGCTAATATAGATATCACTTTAAGAAATGTAGATGACATTGACGGTTATTTAAAAGATAAAAAACAATGGGACGCTTCACTTTATAGCTTCGGCACAATTCCAAGAGGGGATACAGGATACTTCTTTAATCAAGCTTATAAAAGTGAAGGGGCTATTAATGCTGGCAGTTATAGTAATAAAAGAGTAACTGCACTAATTAATCGCTTTAATACTACAGTGAATAAAGATGAACGCAACCGACTAACAAATGAAATCATAGATATTACAAATAAAGATTTAGCAAATAGTTACATTACCTACAATGATAATATCGTTGGTTTAAGTAAAAACGTAGAAAATTTAAAAGCTGCACCAGAGGGTATTTATCTTATCGATTATAAGGTTAATAAAAAACAATGATATTAAAAAATATATTATCTAGAATTGGACAAATGATCATTGTATTATTTGTCCTTTCTACAATCACATTTATTTTAATGAAACTTACGCCTGGAGACCCTGTTAATAAAATATTGCATCTAGATGTAGCAAATGTATCTAATGATCAAATCAAAGCAACAAAAGAAAAATTAGGGTTAAACCAACCTATATTAATACAATATATCCAATGGTTGGGACAAATTATAAGATTGAATTTTGGTAAGAGCTACCAAACAGGCGAGCCAGTGATTAACGAACTGATATATTATACACCTACAACATTAATAATTGCTTTATGTACAATCATCTTGGTATTCATAGTAGCTGTCCCTTTAGGAATAATCGCAGCTAAATATTACCATACATGGATAGACACAATTATACGAACGGTGACCTCTTTCACGGTGAGTATGCCATCATTTTTCTTAGGAACGATGCTAATATATATTTTTTCACAAAAATTTGGTTTATTACCTTCTTCTGGAGTTGACTCTATTGCAGGTTACATCCTTCCGATAACTTCGCTTAGTATCGGTATGAGTGCTTATTATGTAAGACTCATGCGTTCGAGCTTAGTTGAACTATACCAGTCTAAAGAAGTGAAAGCTTCAAGGTTGAGAGGTATGTCAGAACGTTATATATTATGGGAAGATTTATTTAAACCTGCCATTATACCTATAATTACTGTACTTGGAATGTCTATAGGAAGTCTTATCGGCGGCACTGTTGTGATTGAAAACCTCTTTGGAATTCCAGGTGTTGGTCGATTCCTTGTAGACAGTATTAGAGCGAGAGATTATCCTGTCGTACAAGGTGCAGTCATTATGATTGGTTGCTTTGTAGTGCTCGCTAATACATTAGGTGACTTATTATTATTGTGGATAGATCCTAAAAGACGTTACATGAATTTGAAACATAAAAATAATGGCGATGGTCAAGGTGGTGCCCCATTATGAGACGTCTAAACAAACAGAATATTATTTTCTATGTCTTTGCTTGTTATATCGTTGCACTTTTTATTGCTCAATGCTTTGTGTCATCACATAATGCGTTAGAGGTAAATCTAAATCAAACGTTAGAGATGCCAAGTCTGTCGCATTGGCTAGGTACAGATGATTATGGTAGAGATTTAATGTCTCGGATAATTATGGGCGCAAGGTATACGCTGATTATTAGTTTGATTACTTTGTTGATTACTGTATGTATTGGTGTACCACTTGGACTGATGGCAGGATATAAAAAGGGAATCATCGATACAATAATTATGCGGGTGATTGATATAGGCTTAAGTATTCCAGAATTTATATTAATGATTGCGATGGCAAGTTTTTTTAAACCTAGTATTTGGAACTTGGTTTTAGCTATTACAGTAATTAAATGGATGACCTACACTAGAATGACGCGTGCAATTGTCAGTAGTGAGACGACTAAACCGTATATACAAATGGCTAAATTATTTAATGTGCCATCATGGAAAATTATCATCAAACACTTCTTGCCACAGGTGATGCCATCTATCATTGTTTTAATGACTGTAGATTTTGGGAAAATCATTTTATATATTTCATCATTATCATTTCTAGGTTTAGGTGCACAACCACCTTTACCGGAATGGGGAGCAATGTTAAACGCTGGACGGGATTACATCAGTTCATATCCACTGTTATTACTAGCGCCTGCTTGCTTAATTACTGTGACCATCCTCTTATTTAACTTAGCAGGTGATGCGTTGCGAGATAAACTATTGAAAGGGGACCGACATAGAGATGTCTAACATTCTTGAAATAACGCATTTAACGATTAAGGATAATAAAGGTGTTGAGTTAATACGTAATGTTGATCTTGCACTAAAAGAAGGTAAAGTCAATGTGTTAGTCGGAGAAAGTGGTTCAGGAAAAAGTCTGACAGCTAAAGCTATGGTTCAACAAGTCCCTGACATGTTAAACATGTATTATGAGCGATTTTGTTATAACAACCATAATGTGACTAATGTGCAAGCGTTACTCGGAAAAGATATTGGTTTTATATCTCAGGATTATACACACAGTTTTAATGATCATACAAAATTAGGCAAACAATTGATTGCGATTTATCGAGGCCATTATAAGGTTGAAAAATCAACTGCCAAACAAATCGTGAGGCAGTCATTGGAATCTGTAGATTTAAATCCTGATGAGGTTATGAAACGCTATCGTTTTAGTATATCAGGTGGACAACTTGCTAGAGTTCAAATTGCAAGTGTGCTCATGTTGAAACCTAAACTGCTCATTGCAGATGAACCGACAGCGTCTTTAGATGCGATTACAGGATTTCACGTGATGCATTTGATTAAACATTTGACAGAGGTACACGGAGTGACACTATTACTTATCACTCATAATTTATCTCATGTCTTACATTTTAGCGATTGGATTCATGTTATAAGACATGGGCACATCATAGATTCAAATCATGTAACAGCTTTTACAGAAGGTAATATAAAACCATATAGTTTGAAATTATTTAACGCCCGAAGTCAGTTGAGAAACGAGGGTGCATATGATTGAATTGAAAGAAATACACTTTAATTATAAACACACAACTATTTTAAGAGATATAAATCTAACAATAGATTCAAATGAAATTATTGGTATTGTAGGTGAAAGTGGTTCAGGAAAGACAACATTAGTACGTATGATGTTGGGATTACTTCACCCCAAACATGGTAAAATTTATACAAATGGCTTGCAGTTATTACCTATTTTTCAACATGCATATGATAGTTTTAACCCTAAATATACTATTCAAAAATCACTAGAAGAACCTATGCAATATTATCAATATGGGAAGTTGGCAGTCGTTAGAGATAGAGCGAAATCATTAATGCAGCATATGCATTTGGAGGTTAAGTTGTTAGAGCGATATCCAGATGAATTAAGCGGAGGTCAATTACAAAGGTTCAATATGATACGCACGCTCATGTTGCAACCCGATGTGCTTATTTGTGATGAAATTACAGCAAGTTTAGATGTGATTGCAGAGCAGAGAATGATAGAATTATTGAAAGACTATCATACTAAAACAAATAAAGGGATGATTGTAATTTCTCATGATATCGCTTTTCTTAATCAATTTGTAGAGCGGATTATCGTAATGAATGATGGCGCAGTTGTAGATGATTTTAAACGAGAAGCATTATTTGATGAACAACGTCATCATTATACAAAGCAGTTACTTTCGATATACTAATGAAATAGCTGTTTAGTTGAATTGTTAACTATAAGGTTAAATAACATTGAAATTTAAATATAATAATAAAGATGTGCCCGAGGGTGTAACTTAAATATAAACAATAAATAAGGTAATTACGGGTAGCACATGTTATGATTTGGGAAAGTAAAAAGTCGTTTGAACACACTGAACTTCAGTAGTGATTGGAGGGAGAAGCGATGGAAAGACAACAAAAAATTGATAATTGGATAGAAGTGACCAAATACGTGCATTATATCGATATGATGATAGAAAAAACGTTGAAAGAAAAATATAATTTAAGTTTGAAAGAATTTTATGTACTTTATGAAATTTTTAAAGCAAAAGGTAAAAAATATAAAATTAATGATCTAATTAAAATAATAGATTTAAGTCAAAGTGCAATGTCACGACTTATTGTGAGGATAGAAAAAGTAGAGAAACCATTAGTTGTTAGACAAGAATGTACTGCAGACCAACGTGCAATGTATATTTATTTAACAGATGAAGGAAAACGAGTTATTGACTTAGCATTAGAAACTTATAATCAGTTAATTAATAAAGTGAATCTTAACGCAGTAAGAGCACTTATAGCCAATGAGGAAGTGAAGTAATATTATGAAATATTATATTACCGCAATAAATATGAATAGTGAGAGTTGAATCTTGTTTAGGTTGTTGCTGTCGATAAAGTTTTATAACTTTGTCGACAGTTTTTTTATGTGATTGTAACCACACATTACGATTTTCGATTTATATTAATCTAAACTGAAACATGAATAAGGAGTAGATTAATATAACCGGGGAAATGATATATGCTCATCAAAATAAAAGTAATGTTCATTCTGATCTAGATCAGAACGAACATTACTTTATAAATTAAATATTTGAGGTTTAATATCGGGGTCATGGTTAGCAAGGACTTGAATACATTGAGGATGTGTCGCTTGAGATTTGATCCAATTTAAAGAGTTGATAGTTTCTTCCTTATTGTTAACGAGACCTGGCAAAATACCATAATTCCATGATTTTGAAGCATATGCTGCATCTGAAGCTAACAGTAAAAAAGCATCATCGTCTTTATGTGCTTTGATACGTGCCGCGCATTGGCCTATGCTATGACCTGGTGTATGTACAAACTCAATCGTACCATCATCGAATAAGTCAAATGACTTACCTGTGGGTCCTATACCGTTATGAGTGAATGCAAAGGTATCAATATTGATATTCTCCCATTGATGAGGTTCATACCCGATTGTATTATGATTAGCCGCATCTAGCTCTTCTTGGCTAACTAAAATGTGATTTGCAGTTGAAACATGTCTTAGACCATCTGCATGATCACAATGTAGATGGCTTAAGACAACATAATCTAAATCTGAAACTTGGTAGCCAAGTTGCTCAATATGTTCATGGACAGCTTCACCTTCAGGTAGATCAGCTTTGTAAATTGGATAGGCTAAAGATAGATTTTTAAATGGCTTTGTCCGATTAATTGCGTGCCAACCTGTATCAATTAAGACAAGTCCTTTAGGGTGTTCAATAAGATAAATAGATACAGGTAAACGCATTTGTTTCTTTTTGGATCTAAATAGACCTGTCCAAGCAAAAGGTGGATTAGATTTGTAGTTGAACGGTAAAGCTTCATCTACAATAACTGAGCCAGTATGTAGAACATGGACTTGAATTGAACTAGACATTAATTTAATTACCTCCTTAATGGAACCACAATGAATGCAGTGAACACGAGAGCTATAATGATATGTGTTTTTATGTCTAATAAAGCACGTTCAATGCTTCATTTAAGTTAATTTTAAAATGATACTATTTCATTTTTTAGTTAAGATTACAGCAATTGATGCATCATACAGGAACTACGACGTGACATGATATAAGTTGTTGCATTGATTACTGTCTGTTTTAACTTAAGTCAGTCAAAGATACTTTAGGTAAGTAAATAAGATGTTGAACACTTTAACTTAATAGAGATAATGTGTCAAATAAATGGTAGAAACATTACTTATGTGTAATTTTATGTTTTACTGTAATTGAAGTATATAAATTTGATGAAAAGTAGAGGAGTGGTGAAATGGATATACAATCAGCATGGCTCAATTTACCTGTAAAAAATCTTAAAGCAAGTGAAAAATTTTTCGAATCAATTGGCTTTGGTATTAAGCAACAAGAAAGCGTAATAGATAAAATGATAGGGATTGAAACAAAAGATAATAAAATTATTATGTTAATTGAATATAGCCAGTTTGAAAAAGTAGTGCAACTATCAGAAATAGGTGCGCATGAATCACTTGTTTCTATATCCGTATCATCAGAACAAGAAGTTGACGAATTATTAAAATTAGTAAAAGAAGCGGCTGGTGAGGTTTTGCAAAGTGGTACCAGACATGAAGGCTATTATGGTGGTTTATTTAGTGATATAGATGGTCACTTATTTAACGTCATTGCGATGTAAGCCAACAGCGGTCTTATGGTATTTTATATTATAAAATAAAATTTGAAAGGCGTGTATGTATGATTAAAGCAATTGCAGTAGATAAAGATGGTACGTTTTTAAAATCTGATCACACATTTGATGAGGCACATTTTGAAAAGATATTTAATGAACTTATGGCTAAAAATTTAAAATTTATCGTGGCAAGTGGTAATCAATATGCACAGTTGCGATCAATATTTTCTGGAAAAGAAGAAGCAATTACGTATGTTGCAGAAAATGGCGCAGTTACTTATTTTAATGATGAAATTATAGCATCACATTATTTTGATCGTGAACTTATTTTAGATTTACTGCACACAATTATTCACGATTATAAAGTAAAGGATATCGTTTTAAGTGGTATTAAATCTGCATATATTAGCCAAGATAGTAGTGAAGAATTTATTGAGTTTATAAAACATTATTATTACGATATTGAAAAAGTTGCAGATTTAAAGCAAGTTGAAAATGATTACTTTGTTAAAATAGCACTTAGAATTAAGGATGAATTTAAAGTAAAAAAAGTTATCGCAAGTTTAGAAGAAACTTTTGCAGGTGAAGTGAGAGCTGTTACAAGTGGAAATGACAGTGTTGATTTAATTTTGCCTGAAGTGAATAAAGGGGTAGCAATCCAAACGCTTCTAACACAGTGGGGGCTGAAAAATAATGAACTGCTGGCGTTTGGTGATGCAAATAATGATTTAGAGATGTTAGCGTTGACTGAACATAGTTATGCAATGGAGCATTGTAGTTCAGAACTTGCGAAAGTTGCAAAATACAGGGCACCTTCTAATGATGAATCAGGTGTTTTACAAGTTATTGAGACTTACTTGAAACCGTAAACCAGTAGCGGGATGTAGGCTAACTAAAAAGTATTTATAAAAAAACTCAAAAGCTATTTCAATAAAAGTCGTTAGCGACCAAGATTGAAAGATTTTGAGTTTTTGTATTTATAGACTATTTGATGATTAGAACGGGAATATTAGCGTTGTTTGCAATTTTATGAGTGACATTTCCTAGTACATTTTTGAGTTCAGGTTTTGAACGTTTATTACTCATCACAATCATTTCATAATTGTTTTCTTCGATTTCTTCTAAAATCATCTGCTTAATATAACCAGTAGCAAATTTAACTGTAACATTTAAACCCTTATCTTCTAATTGTTTTACAAAAGGTTTAAGTTTTTCGCTCTTTTCCTGTGCGATTTCTTCAAAGTGTTTATCATCATAACGTACAGAAGTTTGCAGTTCACCTTCCGGAATTACATTGAATATAGTAATTTCTGCATCATCTGCGTGTTCAGTCAATTTTAGTAATTGCTCAGGTACGTTGTTGAACGTATTGTTAAAGTCATAGGCCAATAATATATTTTTATACATAATAGTGCCTCCTTTATGATATAAATACCCTTTTAAAATCAAAGTAATAATATACCGCTACTTATTCTTTAATAACATTATAAACTATTTTACATCTAAGCCAATAATTTCACTTACATGATTATAACCATGGGACTCAAGATATTGTGTGAGCGATTTGTTTAGTTTTTTAGTTAATCCGGGCCCTTCAAATACCAAAGAACTGTAAATTTGAACAAGTGAGGCACCGTGACGTAACATCATTATCACATCATCAGTATCGAATATACCACCAGTACCAATGATTAAAAATTGCCCGTTTGTTTTTTTATAAGTATAGTTAATCATTTCTAAATTGCGTTCAAATAAAGGTCTGCCACTTAATCCACCAGCTTCTGAACGATTAGTTGAATGTAAATTATCACGTTGTTGCGTTGTGTTTGCTAAGATAATCCCATCAAATGTCTCTACAATAGGATCTAGCATGCGTCCCAATCCAGGTAAGTCCAAGTCAGAAGTTAATTTAATAAAAATAGGAACAGATATATCATGCTTTATTTTATAAGATTGAATAGCTGAACAAAGTTGAGAAAATTCATCTTTATCATGGAAACTTTGCAGATTTTCAGTATTAGGCGAGCTAATATTTACAGTGAAAAACGTGACATCATTTTTAAAAGTATCAATGACTCTAATATAATCTTGGTAACGTTCTTCGTAAGGCGTAAGTTTATTAACACCTATATTTAACCCAACTGGAATCTTATAACTATATTTACGCAAATTGCTCAATGCTTTATTCATGCCGATATTATTAAAGCCCATACGGTTGATTATAGCATCATCTTCGACCAATCTATACATACGTGGTTTAGGGTTTCCTGGTTGGGGCTTAGGTGTGATGCCGCCTAATTCAAGTGCGCCGAACCCAGCGTTTTCTAAAGCTTTTGGCACTTCACAAGATTTGTCAAAGCCTGCTGCAAGTGCTATTGGATTGGGGAAAGAAACCCCTTTAATATTTTGTTTTAATATTGGATTTTCATAATGGAATAGCTGACGAACTACAGGTAATAACTTTGAGTGTCTTTGAACAAATTTTAATGCATCGATAGTCATACCGTGTGCTTTTTCAGGATCAAATTGAAATAAAATAGGTTTAATAAGTTTATACATGATATTACCGCTCCATTTATCAAATTTTAGTATTTATTACTTTCGAAAATATGTATATAAATCACATTACACAATGAACTGTCACAAGTTTGTGAAATGGATGTCTTTAATAGACTAGCATTTTACACAATGTATGCCTAGAGTAAACTTATATAATTTATAGAAGTGTCACATTAATTAAATGGAAGCATACATTGTTGATTAACATGGTAATAAAAAGGTAATAACAATAAGGTGATAAATTTAATGACATAAGTTAATGGAGGCATAAAAAATGAAGCAACAATGGCAGGAACAACTTCCATTGGACAATATTAAATCCATATCTCCAGTTGGTGGCGGTGATGTAAATGAGGCCTTTCAAGTAAAAACATCAGAAGATACTTATTTTTTACTTGTGCAACGGAACAGAGACAAATCATTTTTTAAAGCAGAAATAGCAGGACTAGATTTATTTGAAGTATATCATATCAACGCGCCTCGAGTCATTGACAGTGGAGAAATTCATGGTGATGCGTATTTATTATTAACATTTTTACAAGAAGGAGCGACAGGAAGCCAGCGTGAACTTGGGCAACTTGTGGCAAAGATGCATAGTCAGCAACAACAAGATCAAAAGTTTGGATTTGATTTACCGTATGAAGGTGGAAACATTTCATTTGATAATAGTTGGACAAACGAGTGGGTTACTTTATTTGTAGAACGTCGTTTAGATCATCTAAAAGATGAATTATACTACCAAGGACTTTGGACAGATGAAGATGTTAGACGGTATAACCAGGTGAGAGCTGTTATTGTAGATAAATTAGAACAGCATAATAGTAAAGCTTCGCTTTTACATGGTGATTTATGGGCTGGTAATTTTATGTTTTTAGAAGATGGAACGCCAGCATTATTTGATCCGGCTCCGTTATATGGGGATAGAGAGTTTGATATTGGAATAACTACTGTTTTTGGAGGATTTACACAAGCATTTTATGATGAATATAATCAGCATTATCCTTTAGCGCATGGGGCGGAAACGCGTATAGAATTTTATAGATTGTATTTATTAATGGTGCACTTACTAAAATTTGGAAGCATGTACGACCATAGCGTTAATCGTTCAATGGAAAAAATTTTAACAGAAGCATATTAAATATATTTATGAAGAATAGTAGCTTGTTAGGCTACTATTTTTATGTGTAAGTATAGAAGTAAAAATAGTTGAAGTTATATTAAAGAAATTTTCATATTTAATTAGAATTTTCTTAATTTTAAAAATATATTTGTTATACTTGTAACATGTTAATTAAATAAATTTAATAATAGTGTAATAAATAGGCTCTTTAAAGGTTGAATATACGAAATATGGAGTGTCATGTAAAGATAGCGTAAATACAATCTAGGCATAGGTGATGAATATAATTTCATCAATTTCTCTAAATTAAGTTGAAATGGTTATATATTTAGAATCTAACGTAAAATTATACATAATTAAATGAAACACTTTAGACGCAAAATAAAGGGGTGTCTAAATAGCATATAGGAGGATAAAAATTGAAAACATCTAACAAACTTATATTCAATCGTACGTTCATGCTGATGTTGTTGGCAGGTATTTTTGCGATGATTGGATTTAGTACAATTTTAACGACAATTACATGGTATGCCGTAAAAGAATTAAAGTCTTCTATGGCATTAGGGTACATTTTGGTGGCTGCAACAGTTCCAAGGTTGATAATGATGACATTTAGTGGCATGGTAGCTGATAAATTTAAGAAAACGACAATAATGTATTATTCAAATATTGCGGAAGCTTTAGTATTAGTCATTCTTTACTTTTTAATTATTAATGATCAATTATCACTTGTACCCTTGATGATTTTAGCTGCATTTTTTGGCATGCTAGATGCTTTCTTTGGGCCTGCGAGTACATCACTGATACCTAAAGTAGTCGAGCAGTTCCAACTCCAAAGAGCGAATTCATTGTTTCAGGGCGGTACACAAATATCATTTATTTTTGGTCCAATTATCGCTGGAATCGTCATGGAACATTACTCTATAGCAACGAGTTTTTATTTGGCTTTGATTTTCGTATTCTTGTCAGCAATTTTTGTATTCCCTCCATTAATTAAAGAAACAAGTGCGGTTGAGCATTCTAATAATACGCCGGTTAGAGATATTATTGAAGGATTTAGATATGTAAAATCTTCACGTTTTTTAATAACGGGTATTATTATACTGATAACTGCTAACTTTTTTGGACTAGGTGCATTAAGTGTAGGTATTCCTATATTAGTAGAAGCATCTGGAGGAACGCCGATTAATTTAACTTATCTTCAATCAAGTTTAGGCGTGGGGATGTTGACTGGAACAGCACTGTTAAGCGTTATTACTTTTAAAAAGGGACGCGGGAAGATAACACTCTTCACTTTATTATTTATGCTTGTACTGTTCCTAGTATTCACACAGGTAAATGCAGTAATATGGCAAGTGCTCTTACTATTCTTAATAGGTCTAACGTATACGATTGTGTATATTCCATTTATCACAATGGCACAAGAATTCTCTGATGAAAAAGTGACAGGTCGTGTGATGAGTTTGATATTTTTAGCGATGACTGGATTCGATCCAATATCATATGTGCTTATTTCAGGACTAAATACAATGAATATCTCTATTTTCTCAGTATTAGCAATATCTGCCTCAGTCAGTCTAGTGGTATGGGTGTTTATTTTATTTAATTCAAAAACATACAGACACACAGATTGATACCTTTAATTAAGAAGGTAGTTTTCAATAAAATGGATAAATAACTTGGAGGTATTTAGATGAAATTTTTGAGTAATAAATGGCAATATCTTACTATTGTCGTGTTCGTAATACTTTTAATTTATATGATTCTATGGGGGCACCAACAACTTAATGATCTCCAAGTGATATTAATGTATAGTCTAATCGCGTTGGCGATACATCAATTTGAGGAATATATTTTACCTGGTGGCGGACCTATTGCTATTAATAAAGCAAGTTTTAAAGAAGAAAGTGATTTTTCGCGGTTTCCAGCAAATGCTTTATCGACATGCATTATTAATTTAAGCGTATATATTTTTTATATTTTAGCTCTAATCTTTCCTCAACTTATTTGGTTAGGTTTGGCTACAATGATCTTTAACTTAATGCAACTTGTAGGGCATGGATACTCAATAAACAAGGCTATGGGCACTTGGTATAATCCTGGCTTAGTTACTAGTGTTATTCTTTTTGCACCAATTAGCATCTATTATATATTTTATATTTATCAACATGGTTTAATTAGTATTTTCACATGGGTTATAGCTATTGTAGTTTATTTTATAGTTGTTTATTTAACAATCAATATACCTATGCAGAGTTTAAAAAATAGAAATTCTAAATATCCCTTTTCAAATTGGCAAATAAAACAATATGATAAAGTTGAAAAATTTTGTAGTCTGAAAAAGTAATACTTATGATTTGAATGCTATGAACCATAAGTATAAAAACCTGGCAATCACTTTAAATGGTTGCCAGGTTTTTTTTGATAGAAATATGTAAATTAAAAGTGGTGCAATATATTTTACTTTCAGTAGATAATATTACAAAATGAATTGATGATTGAAGTGAATATTTATAATTGGTTTGAAATTTTTGGGAATTAATACTATAAAAATGTGTTAAAAGGAGTTGTATGAGATTGAAAAAAGTAATGAGTTATAATGATTTATTGAATGAAATAAACACAAAAGATAGACTTATATTATATGTAATGTCTGAAAATTGTAGCGTTTGCCATGCTGATTTTCCTAAAGTAAATGCATTAGCTGAAACCTATAATGTAGACAGTGTAAACATTATGATTAATGAAATACCAGAAGCAGCTGGTCAATTATCACTATTTACATCCCCAGCGGTCATTTTATATTATAAGAATAAAGAAATGCATAGACAGGCGAGAATCATAGACTTTGAAGATTTAGAGTATCGTATTAAACAATTAACTGAAATTGAAGACTAATTATAGCGTCTCACCCCGATCTTAATAAACTAAGATTGGGTTTTTTTTAATTAGAGTTAAATAAATCTCAAAATAAATTAGACCTTTAATTAACTTTGCCAAAAGTTAATTAAAGGTCAAGACAATGCTTTAGAATTTATTTATGAAATAAAGATTTAATTATAAAAATCCTTTTTCAAGCAGTTCTAAGATTTTTAATAATAGTGGCATAGCTGTATCAGTCATATGTATTACCTCCTTAAAGTAGTAAATACGCAGTATCAGTACATTCAAAAATGCTGTAACCACATTTATTGAAGATAAGACTGTGCGCATAGCGTAATCCGCTAACATTATGCATATACCCGTAATAATCTTAAAAAAACAAAAAAATTTTAAAATTATAAAAAAATATTATCGTAATATTTTTTGGGTAGTATAGAGTAAATTTAAGAGAAGAATTAAAACTTATTTTAATCTACTATTTGATTACCATTGATAAAAATACGAAATTTTGAAAGATATAAAACATTCAAATTGACAAACCGTTAAATGACGATGTATCATGCGTATATAATAAAAATGATTTAATGATTTGTGGTTTAAATGTAATTAGCTGTGTTTCGTAATTTATGAATTGATTTATGAAAAGGACTAAAGCTTTTACAGAATAAACACTATATAAAATTATATATATCGTTATTTCGTTTAATGTTTAAATGTAAACAAAAAGAAGGAGTGAATGTATTATGAAAGCATGGAGAAAAGAAGGTATCGGATTAGAAAATTTAAAATTAGTAGAAACTGAGACACCAGAACCAGGTCCTAGACAAATATTGGTAAAAGTAAAATCAGTATCTTTGAATTTCAGAGATAAGTCAATTATTGATGGCGATTATTTACCAGATTTAATGAACAAACCATTTATTCCAGTTTCTGATGCGGTAGGAGAAATTGTGAAAGTTGGCAACGAAGTAACTAAATTTAAAAAAGGTGATCGAGTGGTATCTCATTTATACACTAAATGGATTAATGGTGCACCAAGTCAAGATTATGCACCAACAGCAATTGGTGGGCCAAATGATGGTGGGTTAGCTGAATATATGATATTAGAAGAATATGCAGCTGTCATGGCACCTTCAAACTTATCTGATGAAGAAGCATCCACATTACCTATCGCAGCATTGACTGTGTGGTTTTCTTTAGTAGAGTATGGAAACATCAAAGCTGGGGATACTGTGCTTGTACTAGGGACAGGCGGTGTATCAGTTTATGCAATCCAAATTGCTTCAGCTTTAGGTGCTAGGGTTATTGTCACAACAAGTAGCAATAGCAAAGGAGAAAAAGCAAAAGAATTAGGTGCAAGTGAAATTATCAATTATGTAGACACGCCTAATTGGGAAGAAGAAGTATTGAAATTAACAGATGGTGAAGGTGCACAACACATTATTGAAGTCGTAGGTGGAGAAAGTATTAATCGTTCAATCAAAGCTGTTGCTTTACAAGGTCATATATACGTTGTTGGATTTCTAAAAAGCATGTTTGCAGAAGTGAACTTATTTGATTTATTAGCAAAGCAAGCACATATTCAAGGTATATATGTAGGGCATAGTAGAGCATTTGCAGATATGAATAAAGCCTTTAATGAATTAAACATACACCCTATCATAGATACAGTGTACTCATTTAATCAAGCAATAGAAGCATATGAACATTTAGGTCGTGGCGCCTTTGGAAAAATAGTTATTAAGGTTTCAGAGTAATAAAAAAGCGAATTTTATAAAATAAATAAACATTTTATGATAGGCTATTGTCTCACAAGTAAAAAATGAGGCAATAGCCTCATTTTTATTTTATTAATGAAGAAAATCATCATATAAATAGTATGTGTGTTTTAACAAGATATATAGTTTTTTATGATTGTTAGGGAAATAAGGATATTTTTTATAGAAGCAATAACGCACTTCTTTCAGATATATTTATGTATAATGCTAAATAAAGGAATAAATCTTATATTGAGCTATATTGTTTTTATTAATATTATAGAATAGGATAAAGTATGTTTAATGTATGAATATTTTTATAGATAATATTTTGAGAAGGTTATCGTAAAAATTAAATATAGCATCTTAAAGATGGAGGATATTAATGAATAAAGTGGAGCCAGTAGACATTTTTAAAGCTTTGGGTAATGAGACAAGATTACAAATATTGCAATGGTTGAAAGAACCTGAAAAGCATTTTACGCCACAACCAGCAGAAGTTAGCGATTTTCAAGAAGTAGGGGTCTGTGTAACCCAATTTCATGAAAAGCTTGGGGTTACACAATCAACAGCATCTCAGCATTTATCTATATTATTACGTGCTGGATTATTAACATCACGACGATTTGGTAAGTATACTTACTATAAAAGAAATGAAGAAGCATTCCAACAAGCAAAAGAGATAGTAGGACATGAGATATAATATAGGAGATTGATACTTAAACTGTTAGAAAGAGATTTAGTCTTATTTTGACAATCAGAGTATATGGTATTTGATCAATCTAAGAAATATTATTAGTATTTTAAAAAGAACGCTTAATGTAGGCTTATAACAAAAGGTAGACCCCTATTTGGGGTCTACCTTTTGTTATATATTCTTAAATTACAGTAACACCAATATTTTAATTGAGTTCTAGTGTACCCATATCTTCACGCAATTGATACACTTTGTCTGGTGTTACATCTTCACCTAATGGATCTACAACTTTTAATGTTGAGAAAGTGTTAATTACCTGTCCACGAATCATTTTTAAATATTCTTGTCTTAATGCTTGTTGTTCTTGTTTTTCTTCAGTGCTCAACGGTTGAATTTTTTCTTTATTTGCAAGTGTATTAATTCTATCTAATAATGTCATAATATGGTTTCCTCCTATAATTGATGAGGTGGAAAATGCGGAATAATATAATTTCCTACCTCTGTTAATAAATCTTGATATGATCTTTCTGTTGTAATAAATTGCAACATAATATGGTTAGTTCCTATGCGTTCATAGGATTGTAGTATTTTTAATAAGGTATTTCTGCCTAAACGATATCCACCTTTAATTGGTTTTACCAGTTCATTTGGATGACTTGATAAGTCAATGACTAGGGGATGCATAAATGGTTTGAATGAATCATTATTATGCCAATCTTGTAAAAGTGCCTTTTGCTGTTGAAATGGTTGTGGGTAGAACATCCATCCATCAACATGTTTTTTTAACCAGGATATGTCTTGTTTTGAATAACCAGTCGCAAACATAGGCACATGTTTATGTTTAGGTAGCACTTGTAAACCTGAATCCTCATGCAATTCAAATAAGTCATTTGAGATTTGGGGAGAATGGTCTTGCCATAAGTCATTTAAAGCAGTTATGGTACTTTGAAATGACTGCTTTAATTGGTTTGTTTTAACTTTAAATGCTGGAAATTCAAATGGTCGATCTCCAGTTGCTATTCCTAACAAAAATCGCTCGTTTGAAATTAAGTCAAGAGAAGTAGCAGCTTTGGCTATGTGAATTGGATGACGTAATGTAGCAACAATACTAGATGTTCCGAGAGCGATTTTTGAAGTTTTAGCGCTTAAATAAGTTAAAAATACAAACGGATCGTAGTTTGTCGTTACATTACCTAAATGTGGACTATATAGTGGGTTATCCCGCACAAAAAGGCTCGTAAATCCAAGTTCTTCAGCATATTGTGCTAAATCACTTTGATCTTCAAACGACAATGCGACATGTTCAGAATTATCAAAAGGGAGCATTAACCCTAAGGTTAAATGACCATCTTGAAAAGTCCGTTTGAAACCATTGTGTTTTTGAATTGTTGTCACGTCTATCCCTCCTAACATTAATATTAAACAACACGCATTAACTAACTAACATGTGTTGTATAGATGTATTGTATACTGAGTTGTCATACAACGCAAACGACATGCTTAGCTATATATTGCATAAACAACATATAGTCATTTATGTTGTTTAAAGTAAAATAGATAGAAATACTTTGATATTAATTTTATATATTAGTGTTTAAATACTTTTGTAATAAGTGGATTTATAATGATAAATATTATTATCATTTGATTATTGTCGGAAAATTCTATAAGTTTAAAGAGTCAAATTATTTTTAATTGGAGGTTATTTATGTTTTTAAGAAAATTGATTAGCAGTGTTACATTATCTCTAGCTTTATTATTAACACTTGCATCAGGTAGTCACTTTGCCAACGCAGATGTAGAAAATAATGAAGTAAGCAAGCAGCCAGCGCAATCTACAGAAGTACAACAAGATGATAATAAAACGAATCAACCATCTAACGTCTCTCAAAAGGTTATATTACCAAACGAGGATAGACATCAAATTGAAAATACAGAAACAGGTCATTACCAGTCCGTAGGATTTATTAATCTCGGACAAAATATTGCAACAGGTGTAGTGATTGATAAAAATACGGTGCTAACCAATAAACATGTTGCCAATCTTTCAGACGGTAATATGACATTTGCACCAGCTGCTAAAGAAAAAGATGATTTTCCTTATGGTACGTTTGCAGAAAAAGATGTTCAACCGTATCCTGGTTCAGCAGATTTAGTGCTTGTACATTTTAAAGAAAATAGTGAAGGACAGTCTGTAGGTGATGTAGTACAGCCAGCGACACTTAAAGACGCATCTACTGTTTCGAAAGATGATGCAGTAACGATTACGGGTTACCCTGGTGATAAACCATTAGCAACAATGTGGGAAAGTGCAGGGAAAATCATAGATAACCAAGGAACAGAACTCACTTATGATGCAAGTACATATGGTGGTAACTCTGGTTCGCCAGTATTTGATGAAAATAATCAAGTCATTGGATTACATCATGGCGGTATAGAGGGTGAAAGTAATAATGCCGTTGCAATTACAGGTGATGTGTTAGACTTTATTAATAATAATAAAGAATAGAGCATAACGAAATTAATGATAAACAACATATAAAAATCCCCTGAAGTATTAACAGTACTTTAGGGGGTTTTTAAATACTATTTTAATATTTGAGTCGTTAATAAGGGTAATGCTTTATCAATATAAACGCGTGCAGGCAAGTCACTCGTATGGAACCAATGCTTGGCGATACCATATAGTCCCCACGATAAAAATCTTGCGCTAGTAGCAAGTGCTTCTCTGTCTTCATTTGGATGTTCTTGTACGAGTAATGTTAGGAAGATATCTTCTAATTCTTCTTTTATTCTTTTTTCTACTACTTCACCATAGGCGTCGCTATTTAACTGACATTCATTATGGGTTTCATTAATATAGCGAGTGATTTTAATGAAGATAGTACATAGCGTTTGTGCGTTAAGCTCAGATACAATGTCTAAAGTATCATTTAAGTTTTTAAGAATAGTTTGCGATAATGTATAGTCCATAATATCGTATTTATCATAAAAATGAGCGTAAAAGGTTGCACGATTGACAGTAGCGCGATCTGTAATATCTTTCACAGTAATTGTATGGATTTTTTTCTCTTTAGCAATTTCGCGAAAAGCGTCCATTAATAATTTTTTAGTTCTTGTAATTCGCGGATCAACATGTGTTGTCGTCATTACTTTCATACCTCCTTCAAACAAGCCATCATTTATAGAATTTATACAAATTATCTTGTTTTCTTTAGTGAATGTCAACGTGGTTGATTGGAAGAAAGTACTTGTTAGATTATAAATTTAAGTGATGCGTGTGATTGTTTTATAAAATAGAACTCTATTTTATGAAACAATTTGACTCCAACTTTAAAGCTCAGCTTTATTTTCTTGAATCAAACTATTTAGATAGCAATATATAAATATGCCTAGTGTAATTAAGGAGATACCAATTAAACTCACAGCATCAGGTAACGGTAGACCGAGGAAAATCATTTCACCAATAAGTGTGAATATAATTTCTGTTGCCTGTGTTGCTTCGACCGCAGCAAGCTTACCTTGGTTGTGTTTGACTAAGTTTGTAGCATAGAAAAAGAGTGCAGTTGCTATGATTCCAGAAAAAATGGCAACTGAAAAGGTTTGTAATACTTGATTAGAGGAAGGTAAGCCATTTTTAGCTACGCCTACGCCAAAAATGATAAACCATATTGGCAGTGTAACCAGTGTCATACCATACATACGCTCAATAGTAGTAAGTTTATTATCTACTAAGACCATCATCTTACGGTTGCCTAATGGATAACAAAAAGCAGCAATAATCAAGGGCACAATAGAGATAATGAAAGTGTGAAGTTCAATATTAGAAATTTGTGGAATCTGAACGAGGACAACACCAATAATCATGAGAGTAGAAGTCCCGACTGAACGCCACGAAATACGTTCTCTTATTTTAACGGTTTGTTGCTCATATTGGACATATTCATAGAATAACGGCGCTAGTAATAATCCACAAATAATTGTCAGTTGCCAAGTAGCGGCAATAAGCCAACCAGGGCTAAAGCTGGAAACAAATGTAATGGGCACATAGAAGCATACAAAACCTAAAGTGCTCCATAAGAGCCACAACATAAAATGTTTTCTAATATGTAATAAAATAATATGATGACGCTGTTGAAACCATACAAAAATGAAAAGAAAAGGGAACATAAAGATAAATCGAAGTGATGAACTAAACATCCAACTTCCACCATCATCGGACATAGCATGATTCAAAATAAACGTAACAGAAAAAAACATAGCCCCCAAAATGCCTATTAAAATTGCTCTCATTGAATTACACCTCACTTAAAAAATATTAATAGTTTTAATTTATCAGTTTTTTAAATATTATCAAGGGTACACTATAGATAAATATACATATTACAAACGATGGGGGACTTTGTAATTTCAAGTAATATTAAATAATGTTGCACACTTTGTTACAAAAAGACTTATTATAATGTGCGCACTTTACATCTAAGGGGTAGAATATATGGGAGAGCAATTAAAGAGAGAACTCAGCAATAGACACATCCAATTGATCGCAATTGGGGGTGCAATCGGTACAGGACTATTTCTAGGCGCTGGGCAATCAATACATTTAGCGGGTCCATCGATATTGTTAACTTATATTATAGTTGGATTTGTATTGTTTATGTTTATGAGAGCAATGGGAGAAATGTTGCTATCTAATACGAAATTTAATTCATTTGCAGATATTACACATGAATATGTAGGATCTTTAGCAGGTTTTATTACTGGTTGGACTTATTGGCTAACTTGGATTATATCTGGAATGGCTGAAGTAACGGCTGTTGCGAAATATGTTTCGTTTTGGTGGCCACAAATACCTAATTGGCTATCTGCATTAGCATGTGTATTGTTATTGATGTGTTTCAATTTATTAAGTACTAGATTATTTGGTGAGCTAGAATTTTGGTTTGCGATTATTAAAGTTGCGACAATACTGGCATTAATTGCTGTAGGTGTTGTGATGATTGTCATGGCTTACCAAACGCCGTATGGAGAAGCAAGTGTTTCTAATATTTATAGTCATGGGGGAATTTTCCCCAATGGACTATCGGGATTCTTTATGTCTTTCCAAATGGCAATATTTTCATTCTTAGGGATTGAAATGATAGGTATTACAGCCGGTGAAACAAAAAATCCGGAAAAGACTATTCCTAAGGCAATTAACAATGTACCATTTAGAATTTTAATATTTTATATCGGTGCAATTGCTGTCATTATTTCTATTATTCCGTGGAATGAGTTAGATCCCGAAAGTAGCCCATTTGTTAAATTATTTGCATTAGTTGGTATACCTTTTGCAGCAGGAATTATTAACTTTGTTGTACTAACTGCTGCAGCATCTGCATGTAATAGTGGTATTTTTGCAAATAGTAGAACGTTGTTTGGTTTGGCAGATAGGCAACAAGCACCACCTAAGTTTCAAGTTACAAATCGTAGAGGTATACCACTTACAGCGATACTCGTAACATGTTCATTTTTAATGTTTGCCGTATTGCTTAATTATTTCATACCTAATGCAACTACAGTGTTTGTATATATTAGTACAGTATCGACAGTATTGAATATTTTTATCTGGACGCTTATTACAATAGCTTATTATAGATACACAAAACAACGACCTGATTTACATAAACGAAGTAAATATAAGATGCCAGGTGGAAAGCATATGGCTGTTTGTATCATAATATTCTTTATCTTTATTTTTGGGGTATTACTCGTAAATCCTGAGACACGTATTGGTGTGATTTTTGCGCCATTATGGTTGATTGTACTTGCTCTCATGTATCGTCAGTATAAGAAACATGCGGCACTATAATAAGATAAAATAATATAGAACTATAGATAGGAGTGATGAATATGCGTAAAAAAATTATAATGGATTGTGATCCTGGTCATGATGATGCAATTGCACTCATACTAGCTGGGGCAAAGTTAAGTACATTAGATATTTTAGCTGTGACAACTGTTGCTGGTAATCAAGCAGTTGAAAAAAATACTAAAAATGCATTAAATGTGTTAGAGGTTATGGGGAGACCTGATATTGATGTTTCTATTGGCGCGACACGTCCGCTGATTAAATCAGCTTCCTTTGCTTCTGAAATTCATGGTGATACTGGCTTGGATGGACCGAAATTACCAGAAGTACCATCGCTTAAACCTACTCAAAGTCATGCTGTCGATGTAATTATTGAACAGCTCAAAAATAGTATAGAACCGGTAACGATTGTCGCAACTGGCCCATTAACGAACATAGCGACAGCATTAATCAAAGATCCTAGTATCACGCAATATATTGAGTCAATTACTATTATGGGTGGTGGTACGTTCGGAAATTGGACACCTACTGCTGAATTTAATATATGGGTAGATGCCGAAGCGGCTAAACGTGTATTTGATAGCGGCATCCATATAAACGTTTTTGGTTTGGATGTCACACATCAAGTGCTTGCGACAACTCAAATTATTGACCGTTTTAAATGTATAGACAATCAAATTGCTCGGTTTGTTGTAGAATTATTAGAATTCTTTAAATCTACATATAAAACACACTTTGATATGGACGGTGGCCCTATTCATGATGCATGTACCATACTTTATTTATTAGACCCAACGTTATTTACAATGCAACATACTCATATTGATATAGAGCACCAGAGTGCATTAACATATGGAACAATGGTTGTAGATTTGAATAATATTACGCAAGGTGAAAAAAATGCCTACTTTGCAACAGCGGTTGATGTAGAGCGTGTTTGGAGCTTGATGGAAAGTATGTTAAAAAGCTATAACTCATAAGAGGAAAGATTCTTATAATGATGAAATATAATTGAGAGATATAAAAATAAAGGCAAGCCATATTATTTGTAATGAATTAATAGTGGCTTGCCTTTATTTTGAGTTTTATACAACTAAAGTATGAGCAGTTTTTGAGTTATATGATTAGCAAAGTTATAATATAAAAATTATACTAATATTATAATAAGCAAAAAATATGAAGGTGACTCAAATAGTGGCAAATATACTTAGAACATTTATTCTTTTAGTTATTATTATTGTACCTATTGTGCTATTAATAACGAATTTAGAATCCATACAAGAGAGTATAAATAAAAATTTAACTGAGCAACGAAGAGATGATCGTAGTAATCATTCCTCATCTTATAGTGATTTTTTTGATCGTAGTAGAGAAACAGAAACATTTGGTGAATATAAATATAGTGATTTTGATGGCAAACACTTCGGCATTGATTATGATTTACCAGAAGACACACCAGTAAAGGCAGCTTCAGATGGCAAAGTTACAAGAACATTTAATAATGAATTAGGAGGAAAAGTAGTACAAATCGCAGAATCAAATGGCCGCTATCACCAATGGTATATGCACTTGAATGATTTTAAAGTGAATGTGGGAGATGAGGTTAAAGCTGGAGAGGTGATTGCACTTTCAGGTAATACAGGAGAACAAACAACAGGCTCACATTTGCACTTTCAACGTATGAAAGATGGCATAGGAAATGATTATGCAGTAAACCCTAAATCCTTTGTGGAAAGTTTGCCTGAAGGAGAAGAAAGTTTATTTGATCATTAGCTTACAATAGTTAACGCACGAATAAAGCCTTGGATTATATGCTAAGGCTTTATTCGTGCGTTAATATCATTGATGATGAAATAGGATCGGTGCTTATCTGTTATTTCACTTGGGATTAAAAATATAGGATTTTAGTAAAATGAATTTTGCAAAACAACAGCTTGATTATGATCTTTATCCTTAGAGCCAAATAATAAAACGATATCTTGATTAGACTGTTTTATGATAGATTTTAATTCGTCGAAAGCTTGGCGTTGTTGTTCATTTTCACGTAATTCTTTTTTATATTTTTCTGTAAATGCAGCGTATAATTGGGGATCGTGATTAAACCATTTTCTTAGATGTGACGTAGGGGCAATATCTTTTAACCAATAATCTAAATTGGCCTTATCTTTCGATATACCTCTTGGCCACACGCGGTCAACCAGTATACGTATACCTTCAATTTGTGTATCATCATATATTCTTTGGATATAGATAGTCATATGTCACAACCTCTCATATATAATTATTTATATATCATTTTGCCACGCATTCATATTTAAAAACATCAAGTTCCTGTAGTTTTATATAGAAGAAAGAGAAAAGGGTATAGGTTTATAAAAGGAAAAGGAGTGAACTATGATGACTCAATTTGATGATATTTTACCGCCTAAAACATTTAAATATAGAAATAATGCAGTATTAATAAAGACTTTTTATGAATTTAAATGTGACAATAGAATTTATTTTACAGAAAAATTGCACAAAGACTTGGAAAATCAACAATATAAATTTAATGTAGAGATTTTATCTGAAATAGATCGTTATGGCTTGGCTATGGATTTTAATGAAGTTGACAAGCTCTATAAGGCACACATTGCGCCCTACTTAGAACATCAATTAGTTAATGAGACATTGCCAGAAATGAATACAACTGCTGAAAATATTGCTTTTTGGATATGGGAACAATTTGAAAAATTTTTACCTCAAAACAATAAGTTGCAAAAACTAGAATTTTTTGAAAATGACACACAAGGTCTCGTACTTACTGGAAAACTCATGGATAACTAAGCGTATTAAAAATAAATATTGAAGCAACTGACTAAAGCACATTTTTCTAAAGTTAAGAAAGTAGTTTACTTTCTTGAGGAAGTTTGGAAAGATGTGTTTTAGTATGTTATGACGAGTCGACGTGTAAAAGAAAAAGTTACAAAATAAATATTCTGAAAATTAAGAAAATATGATATAGTATATTTTACTACAGCTTAGGAGGAACTTCTATGATTAAGATGAGCCCGAAACAATTTATCAATAATGTATTATCCGGTGTAGCAATAGCAATTGTTGCAGGTCTTATTCCTAATGCGATTTTAGGAGAGCTGTTTAAATTATTTGCCCCGAAATATGCTATATTCCAAACATTACTACAAATAGTAGAAAGTATTCAATTTACTGTGCCCCTTTTAGTTGGCGCATTGATTGCGATGCGTTTTAAACTTACACCTTTAGCGACAGCAGTCGTTGCTAGTTCTGCGTTTGTTGGTAGCGGTGCAGCACAATTTAAAGATGGTATATGGATGCTTGTAGGAGTTGGAGATTTAATTAACACAATGATTACAGCTGCAATTGCAGTATTCTTTATATTAGTGATAGGAGAACGATTTGGTAGTTTGACTTTAATTATTTTACCTACGATAGTTGGCGTGTTAGCCAGCCTTATAGGTGTTCTTATACTTCCATACATAAAATTAATTACGACAGGCATAGGAAATCTTGTCAATTCATTTACTGAATTACAACCTATATTAATGTCGATGCTCATTGCATTGGTGTTCAGTTTTATTATTATTAGTCCGATATCTACGGTGGCAACGGCATTGGCTATAGGAATTAGTGGGCTTGCTGCAGGCTCTGCGTCTCTTGGTATCGTTGCATGTGAAGGTGTACTTGTTGCAGGTACAGTTAAGATAAATAGATCTGGCGTGCCAATAACAATTTTCTTAGGCGGGGTTAAGATGATGATTCCCAACATGGTGAGGCATCCCATTATCTTATTACCTATATTTACTACTGCACTAATTACGGGTTTTGTAGGGGCGCTGATAGGCATTGGAGGAACAAAAGAATCAGCAGGCTTTGGCATTATAGGACTTGTTGGTCCGATAAGTGGATTTAGATTTATGGATCATTCACCATTATTAAGTTTACTGCTCGTATTTATTGCGTTCTTTGTAGTTCCATTTGTTAGTGGTTATTTGGTGAACACATTCTATATGAAAGTATTAAAATTATATGATAGAGAAATATTCAAATTCTTAGTTTAAAACGTAAATTTTGTTAAGGAAATAAAGTTTTATGCTTCACCACAAAAAAAGTAAAATTACTCAAAAAGGCTACGTAACAGTAGTCTTTTTATATTTTCTTAATAATATAATTACAAGCATTGCACTAAAATATAATTTTTCTGTCGAATTTTTATTTTACAATTATGTAACAAAAACGGTTTCTGTAATAATTCAGAAAATAATTTATTGTTTTTAAAAATGTAATTAAACACTTATATGAAAGGGTTTATAAATAAAAATAGATTGAAAGAAGAGAATTTAAGCGTTATAAAACAAAACGAAAAGGTTTCCAATATTACAAAGAGAAATTACTTTTGTAAAGTTTTGTTATACAAGTGTAATATAAATCGGCGAAATTTATGGTATATTATTTGTGGCGAAAAAATAGCGCATAAAAAAATTAAACAATTTTGGTAGATATGTTAACTAGCAGATACGATAAATAATTTAACTAAAAATATAATTTTACTTACAAAAGATTTAAATGGAGGATTTTTTTATTATGAAGAAGACAATTTTAGCATCATCATTAGCAGTAGCATTAGGTGTAACAGGTTATGCATCAACAGATCACAATGAAGCACACGCTTCAGAATCAAACATTGACCAAGGTCATTTAGCTGAATTAGCTCAAAGTGGAGCTGCTCAATTAAACGAAAAACCATTACACGCTGGTGCGTACAACTATGACTTCGTATTAAATGGTTACGAATATACTTTCACTTCAGACGGTAGTTCATGGTCATGGAAATATGATGTAGCAGGTGCTCAAAGTACAACTTCTCAAAGCACAGCTTCACAAGATGTAAGTTCACAAGCTTCATCAAATACTAATGAAACAGCTGCTAGTGAAGTTCGTTCACAAGCAACTACAAAAACAACAAACGTAGAAGCAGTTGAAGCACCTAAAGCTTCATCAAAATCTAACGTTCAAACAGCTCAAACAAGTACTGCAACTAAAACTTATGAAGCTGCAAAAACTACAGCTGCTTCAACTGGTGGATCAGTTAAATCTCAATTCTTAGCTGCTGGTGGTACAGAAGCTATGTGGAATACAATTGTAATGCCTGAATCAAGCGGTAATCCAAATGCTGTTAACGAATTAGGTTACCAAGGTTTAGGACAAACTAAAGAATCATGGGGAACTGGTTCAGTAGCTACTCAAACTAAAGGTATGCTTAACTACGCTAAAGAGCGTTATGGTTCAGTTGACGCAGCACTTGCTTTCCGTGCTCAAAACAACTGGTGGTAAGATTTAAGTAACTAAATGATAAACATTTAGTCCTATATATCAGAGAGTGACTCTTATGAGTCACTCTCTTTTTTTATTAATAGATGATTGACAAGTATGAATATTCTGATAAAATTATAATTAATTTAATAATGACAAACTTATCCAGAGAAGTTGAGGGATTTGGCCCATTGATACTTCAGCAACAGACTTGCATGTCGAGTACTGTGCTTCGTCCAACAAGTAATATGACTTGAAAGATAGGTGACATGTGAAAGCTATATGCCACTTTAAAAGGTATATAGCTTTTTTATTTTTATAGGAGGACATAAAATGGTGATTTCTGATAAATTATCTCAAATTCCTGATAGTTATTTTGGGAAAACAATGGGACGTAAGGTAGAACATGGTAGTAAAACACTCATTAATATGGCAGTGGGCATCCCAGACGGTGAGACACCCCAAGGTATTATTGACTGCTTTAGTGAATCGATACGGATTCCAGAGAATCAAAAATATGGAGCATTTCATGGTAAAGATAGCTTTAAACAAGCGATTGTCGACTTTTATAAACGACAGTATCAAGTTGAGTTAGATAAGGAAGACGAAGTTTGTATATTGTATGGCACAAAAAACGGCTTAGTAAATTTACCACAATGTATTGTTAAACCTGGGGAATATGTTTTGCTCCCTGATCCAGGTTATACAGATTATTTAGCTGGTGTATTATTAGCTGATGCTAAGCCACATGCTCTGGTACTCAAAGCACCTTACTACTTACCAGAATGGAATAAAGTAGATAAAGAGGTTTTATCAAAGACACGTCTAGTTTATTTGACTTATCCTAATAACCCAACTGGTTCAGTTGCTACACAATCTGTATTTGATGAAGCTGTAGCTCAATTTAAAAACACAAAAACTAAAATTGTACATGACTTTGCGTATAGTGCTTTTGGTTTTGATAACAAAAATCCAAGCATACTCCAATCTGAAGGTGCTAAAGATTTAGCTGTTGAGGTATTTTCTTTATCTAAGGGATATAATATGTCTGGTTTTAGAGTAGGGTTTGCGGTTGGAAATAAAGAAATGATACAAGCCTTGAAAAAATTTCAAACACATACACAAGCTGGGATGTTTGGTGCACTTCAAGATGCTGCCACATATGCGTTAAATCATTATGATTCATTTTTAGAAGCTCAAAATGAAACTTTTAAACGAAGAAGAGATGAATTTGAGAAGAAATTAATAGAAGCTCATATTCCTTTTGAACCAATGAGAGGTGGCATATTCTTATGGTTACAAACACCTAAAGGATACGATGGAGAAGCATTTGTAACGTATTTATTACAAGAACAGTCTATTCTAGTGGCCCCAGGCATCCCATTTGGTGAACATGGGAAAAATTATGTACGAATTTCATTAGCACTTAGTGATTCAGAGCTAGTAGAAGCAGCGAAAAGAATCCAGTCATTAAGATATCTATACCAATAAAACATTAGGAGTGAAATGATTATGACAACGATTAAACTGTTTGGAGTGAGACCAGAGGATATACCCTATATTGAAGCGTGGTCTACACAGCGGGCGGTCGAAGTTGATTTAGACACAGATTTGCTTACTATAGATACAGTTCATCGTGTTAAAGGTTTTGATGGTGTATCTTTGTCTCAACAAATTCCATTAGATGAAGAAGTGTATAAAAAATTACATGAATTTGGTATTAAGCAGATTGCCCAACGAAGCGCAGGGTTTGATTGCTATGATTTTGAGTTAGCTAAGAAATATGATTTAATCATCTCTAATGTGCCGTCCTATTCACCACATTCTATAGCTGAATATACGGTATCTCAAGCGTTGAACTTAATTCGTAATTATAATGATATTCAACAAAAAACAGCAGAGTTTGATTTTAGATGGCAACCTGAAATATTATCACGTTCTATTAAAGATTTAAAAGTAGCTGTTATTGGTACAGGACGTATTGGGAGTATTGTTGCTAAAATTTTCGCTAAAGGCTTCGAAACGAAAGTCGTTGCTTATGATATTTTTCAAAATGAATCGTTAAAATCATTTTTAACATATGAATCAAGTATTAGTGAGGCTATTAAAGATGCTGATATTGTTACAGTACATATCCCGGCAAGTAAAGAAAATGACTACTTATTCAATGAAGCGTTATTTAATCAATTTAAAAAAGGTGCAGTATTTATTAACTGTGCCCGGGGTACGATTGTTGATACGAAAGCATTATTAAATGCGCTTGATAATGGGACAATTAAAGGCGCTGCACTTGATACCTATGAAGGTGAAAAAGGTTTGTTTCCAAGTGATCAACGCGAGGGCACATTTGAAGATGAGTTGTTAAAACATTTAATCACGCGTCGAGATGTTATTGTATCACCACATATCGCATTTTATACAGATGCGGCTGTGGAAAACTTAATCGTTGATGCATTGGATGCAACGATAGAAGTATTGCAAACAGGGGATACGCAACTACGTGTGAATTAGAATAGCTAAAGTACCAACGTGAAGTGTACGTATAATTAACTTATGAAAAGTAGTTATAAATAAAAAATGGTGATTACATCGTCGATATGTAATCACCATTTTACTTTACATTGAGTAAAGCTATTTTACGTCGTACCCTTGATCCTCGATTGCATCTTTCATATGAGAAAATGTTACTTTATTGTCATCATAATCGACATCAACATGCCCTTCTGAAAGATTGACCGTAGCAGTTGATACGCCATCTAAATTTGTTAGGGCAGATTCCACGGCTTGTTTACAGTGATCACAACTCATACCTTCAATATTAATTGTTTCTGTTTTCATATTAATCACCTCCTTAAATTCAATTGAAGCATAGCTAATATTATTTTAACTATAACTTCATGCGTTTTAAGCGCAATGCGTTAGTGACAACACTCACTGAACTTAAAGCCATTGCAGCGCCGGCAACCCATGGTGCTAGTAATCCAATTGCAGCGATAGGAATACCAGCTATATTATAAGCGAGTGCCCAAAATAAATTTTGACGAATGTTACGTATTGTAGATTTACTAGCAAAAATTGCTTTGGGTAATAATAATAAATCGCCACCTAGAATAGTTACATCAGCTGCTTCAATTGCTACTTCAGCACCTGTACCTATTGCAATACCAATATCAGCTTGAACGAGTGCAGGTGCATCATTTACACCATCACCAACCATAGCGACAGTTTCACCAGTGTTCTGTAATTCATTAATCTTTGAAGCTTTTTCTTCTGGTAATACTTGGGCAATAACAGTATCAATATTTACTTGTTTTGCGATGGCTTGTGCAGTACGTTCGTTATCTCCAGTCAACATTGCGACGTTTATACCTAAGTTATGAAGTTGTTGAATTGCTTTATTAGCTGAATCTTTAACAGTGTCAGCAACAGCGATGATCCCTCTTAATTCATCATCTATAGCAATAAGCATTGCAGTTTTACCTGCTTCTTCATATTTAGTCATTTGTGACTCCATTTTATCAATAGATATAGATTGCTCAAGCATAAATTTACGGGTACCAACATACAGTGATTTACCGTCAAATGTAGCTGATATACCGTGACCAGGTATAGCTTCAAAGTAATCGACATCTAATAATGTGATCTGGTTAGTATGTGCATATTGAACAATTGCTTCTGCAAGTGGGTGTTCAGATCCTTTTTCTGCACTAGCTAACAATTGCAATGTTTCGGTATCACCTTCGAAATCAGTGACGATTGGTTTACCATTTGTGATAGTACCAGTCTTGTCTAGGACAATGGTATCAATGTTGTGTGTGCGTTCGATATGTTCGCCACCTTTAAATAAAATACCATTTTCAGCAGCTTTTCCTGTTCCTACCATGATTGAAGTAGGCGTTGCTAAGCCTAGTGCACAAGGACAGGCAATGACAAGTACTGCAATAGAAGCTACAAGTGCGGGTTCAAATTCACCGTATTGAATCAGTGTAATCCATACAATGAAAGTAATTAGTGATATACCAACTACGATAGGAACGAAATAACTAGAAATAATATCTGCTAAACGTTGGATTGGGGCTTTTGAACCTTGGGCGTCTTCTACGACTTTAATGATAGAAGCAAGTGCAGTATCTTTACCAACTTTAGTAGCTTCAATAGAAATTGAACCATTCTTGTTCATTGTTGAACCAATGACTGTATCATTTGTTGATTTTTCAATAGGGATAGATTCCCCCGTTAACATAGACTCGTCAATTGAAGTATTACCTTTGATGACTTTCCCATCTACAGGGACTTTCTCACCAGGTTTAATGATTAGAATGTCACCTTTGACGACTTCATTCAAAGGAATCATTTGTTCTTCATTACTTCGCAATACACGTGCTTCTTTCGCTTGAAGGTTGAGTAATTCACTTAAAGCATTAGTTGTTTGTGTCTTAGCACGTGTTTCTAAATATTTCCCGAATAGAATCAGAGTAATTAATACAGCACTTGTTTCAAAATATAAATGCGGTGCATAATTTTGGAAGGTAAGCCATTTTATCATCTCATAAATACTATAGAAATATGCAGCACTTGTTCCTAAAGCGACAAGTACATCCATATTTGCAGAACCATTGCGTAAGTTTTTATAAGCACCAACATAGAATTGCCAACCAATTATAAATTGTACTGGTGTAGCAAGTGTGATTTGAAACCAAGGGTTCATGAAAATATGTGGTATGGGCAGACCGAAAAGGTGCACAAGCATTGTTAATAATAAAGGCGCAGTTAATATAGCTGAAATAATAAGTTTAATACGTTTATGGCTTAATTCCTGTTTTTTACGAGAATCTTTTTCTGTTGCTTCACGTTTCGGTTGTGCATCGTAACCAATTTTTTGAACTTTTTGAATTAAATCTTCTACAGATACTTCATTAGGATTATAGAATACCACAGCATTTTCAGTTGTTAAGTTGACATTAGCTGAAGTAACCCCATCCGTTCGATTGAGCACCTTTTCTATTCTATTTGAACATGCTGCACATGTCATACCTATCACATCTAGTTCGGTTTTTTCCATATGCACGCCGTATCCTGTTTTTTCAATGTTTTTAGTGATATCTGATGTGCTTAAAGTATGCGGATTATATTCAATAGTCGCTTTTTCAGTTGTAACATTAACATTTGCGTTAACATCACTCATTTTGTTTAAATTCTTTTCGACGCGATTCGCACAAGCAGCGCATGTCATTCCTGTAATATCTAAGGTTGTTTTTTTTCTATCTTCCATATATATACCTCCTTTATATTAAATTGCATTAATTTTATGGTTATGTGTTATCTTAATGCTTAATATACCCCCTAAGGGTATAAAAGTCAATTGACATGTTTAAAAAAAGAGATTAAGCTACGCAAATTTTTTAAAAATTTTGCATAGCTTAATCTCAGTCGTTATTTTAAAGTAGATGTTGTTGATTTACTTTGCTTAGTTCAGAAACAATCTTTCTACTGTCTTTGTTTAAATGTTGTACATAAATGGTATTATTCTTTTTGTTATAATTTTCAATTAAAGTATCAATCGCATTGACTGCGGAATCGTCCCATAAATGTGCATTGCTAAAATCTAAATAGATGATTTGATTTCTTAATTCCAAGTCTAATTGGTTCATCAAAGCATCTATAGAGACAAAGAAAATTTGTCCTTTGATTTGATAATGGATAGCTCCATCTATTTCTTTATATTGGACCACAACGTTAGAAATCTTTGTAGCAAAGCATAGCGCGCTAACGATGACACCGACGATAACGCCTAAAGCAAGGTTATTAGAAATTAATACGATAGCAACGGTTAAAATCATTACAAAAGCATCCGTACGTGGGGCCTTCTTTATAAATTTAAATGAGCGCCAATCAAATGTTCCAACAGAAACCATAATCATGATGCCTGCAAGAATTGGCATAGGTATTTGTACAACCCACTCTCCAAAAACCATAATTAAAATAATTAAAAATATGCCTGCTGTAAACGTAGATAAACGTGTAGTTGCACCAGAACGGACGTTTATTACAGACTGACCAATCATCGCGCAACCACCCATGGCGCCGAAGAAACCGGTGATCATATTGGCTATACCTTGACCACGTGATTCTTGGTTCTTATTACTATAAGTATCTGTTGCTTGATCTACGATACGAGCTGTAAGTAAACTTTCTACAAGTCCTACAATTGCCATAGATAATGCATAGGGGAAAATAATTTGTAATGTTTCAAAATTGAATGGCACATCAGGTACAAAGAAGTGTGGTAATGAACGTTTAATTTCACCTAAATCACCAACTGTCTTAACATTAGCACCACTGACGATTGCAATTGTCGTCAATAACACAATAGCAACAAGAGGTGCAGGTATTCTATTGAATACACGTGGTAATAAATAAACAATAAGTAGGGTAAAGATAACGAAAAGATATGTAGGGATAGAAATACCAAAGATATGCTTAAGCTGTGTCATAAATATTAGAATTGCTAAGGCATTTACAAAACCAATCATGACAGAGTTTGGAATGAATTTCATTAATCGTCCTACTTTTAATATACCAAATATAATTTGGATAATTCCCATTAATATGGTGGCGGCAAGTAAATATTGAACACCATGATCTTTCACTAACGGTACGATGACGAGCGCGACAGAACCTGTCGCTGCAGAAATCATAGCGGGCCTACCACCGACAAATGAAATGACTACGGCAATAATAAATGAAGAATATAAACCTACCATAGGGTCTACGCCAGCAATGATTGAGAAAGAAAGGGCCTCAGGGATCAATGCGAGTGCGACTACAATACCAGCTAATATATTGGTACCTGGCGCAGTGAACCATTCTTTTTTTATTTTATTTAACATATCTAATACTCCTTTTTTAATTTGAACTAGGCTATTATATCATATGAAAAAAGTAGTGATTGAAATAATACAATAAATATTTTGATGATAAAATATCCTAAAATGAACTTTTATGAATGATGCATGTGACAACTTTGTCATTTGAATCTTTGTTTTTGTTAGTTGTAACGAACGAATCTAACTCAAAATTAAGCTATGATAAATACATATAAAAACAAACGAAGGAGTGAAAATATGTCTATATTAAAAGTTGAAGGACTAACTAAAAAGTATGGCAATAGACACCGACAACAAGAAGTGCTAAAAGGTATTGATTTTTCTATTGAACAAGGCGAATTTGTTACAATTATGGGGCCTTCAGGATCAGGCAAGACGACATTATTGAATGTGTTAAGTTCAATTGATTATATTACCAGTGGTACAGTGGAAATTAATGGGCATAAGATAAATAAAATGAGTAATAAAGCTTTAGCAGATTTTCGAAAAAAGGAAGTAGGCTTTATTTTTCAAAATTATAGCGTGCTTCATACACTGACGGTAAAAGAAAATATTATGCTACCATTGTCGATACAAAAGATGTCTAAAAAAGTGAAAGAAGAAAACTATAATGAAGTAACAGAAGCACTAGGAATTAAAGATCTAGGTGATAAATATCCAAATGAAATTTCAGGTGGTCAACAACAACGTACAGCTGCTGCCCGCGCATCTGTACATAAACCAGCAATTATTTTTGCTGACGAACCTACAGGTGCTTTAGACTCTAAGAGTGCACAAGATTTATTAAATAGGCTTGAAGATATGAATAAAAATATGAATGCAACGATTGTTATGGTGACACATGATCCTGTAGCAGCAAGTTATTCCAATCGGGTTATCATGTTGAAAGATGGCAATATCCATTCAGAAATATACCAAGGCGATGATTCTAATCAAGTATTTTATAAAAATATCATTCATATGCAAACAGCCTTAGGTGGTGTAACGAATGAACTTTAATCAAATTGTATTAAAGAATTTCACTAAAAATATACGACATTATGCGATGTTCATTTTTTCGTTAATTGTCAGTATTGTATTATTTTTTAGTTTCGTTACATTAAAATATACAAATAGTATTAACAACGAAAATTCAATGAAAGTTATCCAAAAGGGTTCAGAAATAGGAGCTAATTTTCTGTTCTTTATTATTGTGGTTTTTCTATTGTATGCGAGTCATTTATTTATAAAACGTCGTACACGTGAATTTGCGTTGTACCAATTGATTGGACTAACTAGAAAAAATATCATACGAATGTTATTTATAGAACAGTTCATCATGTTCTTTATTACAGGAATTATTGGTATGGTGATAGGCGTATTTGGGTCGAAAATCCTTTTGATGATTGTGCTCAAAGTGCTAGATATAAATACAAGTGTATCGCTGTCATTTCAGTTTCCAGCAATCTTACAAACATTCATTTTGTTAATGGTTTCATTTATACTCATACTCATACAAGGATATTTGTTTTTACGAAAACGTAGTATCTTAGATATGATAAATGATAATTCGAAAAGTGAAGCGACCAAACCTAAAATTACAATTATAGAAGTGATTTTAGGTGTTTTAGGCATTATTATGATTGGCTTTGGTTATTATATGTCGACAGAAATGTTTGGTGAATTCGCTCGTATTGTTATGTTTGTCCCGTTTATTATCTTAGCTTTAACAGTTATAGGCGCATATTTATTTTTTAGAAGTTCGGTGTCGCTGATATTTAAAACATTAAAACGTTCTAAACATGGTAATGTGAGTGTTACTGATGTAGTCTTCACTTCTTCAATCATGCATAAAATGAAAAAGAATGCGCTATCTTTAACAATTATTGCTATCATTTCTGCTGTTACAGTTACAGTCTTGTGTTTTGGAGCTGTTAGTCGATCGATGATTGATGATACTGTTAATCAATCATCACCACAAGATTTTAATTTTATAAAAGCAAAACAAGCTGAACAATTTGAAGATAAATTAGAACAAGCGCATATTCGTTACACGCCTGTATATAAAGAATTATCAGAAGTTAAAGTTTTGAAAGATGATTTCTTTAAAAAATCAATGAATTATAATGCTACAGATAGAATATTTATTACTAGCAATAAATATTTTAATGATAAAGATATTGTTGGGAACCATGCGAAAATGGTGAATTTCGCTACTTCGTCTAGTTTACTCAAATATAATTTAAATAAAGATATAGAAATTAAAGGTGAAACAAAAGAATCGTTTAAAGTTATAGATGTGAATAAAGAAGTCGACTTTAAAAACGAAGTGAGTTACAGCGCACCTGTGTTATTAGTTAGTGCTGATAAATATGATCAACTTAAAAAATATAGTACAGAAATACACAAACAATATGGATACAATTTAATGAACTCGGCAGATTGGTCCAAAGTAAATAAACTAGCAAAATCAGTCGATCCCAATATTCAGTCCCAAAAAGTAGTGCGTCAAGATTTTAATGATAGCATGGGTATCTTATTATTTGTAACTTCATTTTTAGGTTTAGCTTTCTTAGTTGCAGCTGGGTGTATTATTTATATTAAACAGATGGACGAAACAGAAGATGAGATGCCTAATTTCCGAATTCTACGTAAAATAGGGTATACACATCAGGATATGTTGAAAGGATTAGCTTTGAAGATTTTGTTTAATTTTGGTTTACCACTTATTATCTCACTATTACATGCTTATTTTGCAGCGAAAGCCTTTATGGTATTGATGGGTGCTACAAATATGCTTCCAGTTTATATTGTCATGGTGATTTATTCAGTGATTTACTTTATATTTGCAATTATGTCATTCATACATTCGAGTCGTATTGTAAAACATTCTATTTAAAATGAGCTAAAAGTTCAGAGTGAAAATTTTATATTTCGTATAGTGTCCAATCAGATTTCGAAATCTGATTGGACACTTATTATATACAGTGATATTTCGTAATAGCGTCATGTAATCATTATAAATTGATTACAATTTAAGAAAAATGTTACATGTTTGCTTTAGGAGAAAAGTGGTATCTTGCAATACAAAGACGTAAAATGGAGGTAATTATATGAATCTAACTGAATTTCATAAACAAATCCAAGGTTACACGCAAGATCAACAGCCAGGTATCGAAAAAGATATGAATCCACAACCACTGTCTGAAATGGAAAATTATAAAAGTGGTGGTAAATTAAAAGGGAAAGTAGCTTTAATAACAGGTGGCGATTCAGGAATTGGGCGAGCCGTAGCTATACTTTATGCGAAAGAAGGCGCTAATGTCGCGATTGGTTATTACAATGAGCACGATGATGCACAGACAGTTGTGACTCGTTTGAAGGAAATTGGGGTACAAGCAAAGGCATATGCGCATGATTTAAAAGATGTAACGTCATCTCAAGATTTGATTAACCACGTCATCGATGATTTTGGCGGACTGAATATATTGGTTAACAATGGTGGTGTACAATTTCCAAGAGATCATTTTGAAGAGGTAACACCAGAGCAAGTAAAAGAAACATTTGAAACCAATATTTTTGGTATGATGTTCTTGTCACAAGCTGCCATGCCTCATTTGAAAGAAGGAGATGCAATTGTTAACACAACAAGTGTCACAGCATATAGAGGATCTGCGCATTTGATAGATTATTCCGCAACTAAAGGTGCGATTGTTGCTTTTACACGTTCTTTAGCATCATCTTTGGTTGAAAAAGGTGTACGTGTGAATGCTGTGGCACCTGGCCCGATATATACCCCTTTAATTCCAGCTACATTTTCAGCAGATAAAGTTGAAAATCAAGGCAGCGATACACCAATGCAACGTCGAGGACAACCAGCAGAATTAGCACCTTCGTATGTATTTTTAGCTTCGTATGCTGATAGTTCTTATATTACCGGACAGGTTATTCATGTAAATGGCGGAGATTATATTACTTCTTAATACAAAAAATAAAGCAGTGTAATACACTTAATTTGTGTGTATTATACTGCTTTTCTTATGGAATCAAGTAATTAGAATATACGAAGTAAGTCATATTAGTTAATAATTAAAAGAAATCTGAAGGTTTAAGATTATCAAAATTCATATTTTTAAGTGAATCAAAATTTAGGTTTTCTACATTTTGTAGTATTTCACCACTTTTGATTTGATTATAATACGTTGTCGCTTCCGTCGCTACATCATGTTCTTGGAAAGTTTTGACAACACCTAGAATAAGTACTATAGCAATAGCGCCTTTAAAGAGTGTCTTCATATTAAATGGCTCCTTTTGTAAGTTTATACTATAATATTAAACTATTTTGTACGATATGACATGCGTCCATAGTATAGAAGCCTCATCATACCTTAGTAGTATAAGGCGATATTTTAGTATACAACTTTAATAATATTATATACCAAAGGCTATAGGCAACCAGAAATATGCAAAGAGAGAGATGATTATAATTGCGAATATATTTAAGATAAACCCAGCTCTTACCATGTCTTTCATTTCTAATTCGTCTGAACTGAACACAGCAGCGTTAGGAGGTGTAGAAATAGGTAACATAAATGCACAAGTTGATGATAATGCGACAATCCCCATAATAATAAACGGATCTCTACTAATCGCAGCTGCAAAACCAATACTGATTGGCATTAACATATTGGATACAGCAGTATTCGACATGACTTCTGTTAAGAATAAAATTGCCGTCGTTAAAACGATTACGATTAAAATCATAGGTAATGGTTTTACAACACCTAACATGCCACCAAACCATTTTGTAAGACCAGAATCTTCAAATGCGGCTGCTAATGATAGACCGCCACCAAACAACAGAAGAATTCCCCATGGCAATTTACTCATATCATCCCAAATGAGTAATCCACCTTTTTTAGATTTAGCAGGTATAAGAAATAATAATACAGCGCCGAGTATAGCAATGACTGTATCAGATAAATGTAAAGCTTCTGGTAATAAATTACCACCAATCCATAAAAGACTGACGAACAGAAAGACCATACCAGTTAGCTTTTCTTCGTTGCTCATTGGCCCCAAATCATGTAAAGCTTTTTTGGCAAAGTCAGAAGATATTTTATCAGCATCTTCAATTTTAAATAACCACTTTGTCATCATAAAATAGAGAACAACTAATAGAATAATTGTCACTGGTAACGCAAATATCATCCATTGTAAAAATGAAACTTTTCGATCTAAGCTAGAAGCGGCAATAGCTGCGAAAACAGCGTTTGGTACAGAACCAATCAGTGTAGCTAATCCACCAATTGATGCTGAGTAGGCGACGGTTAATAGTAATGCTTTACCAAATTTATGTGCGGATTCAGGTTTTAAAAATTGTGCTTCTTTGATTTCTTGAATTAAAGCTAATGCAATTGGTAGCATCATAAGCGCAGTTGCTGCATTGGAAATCCACATAGAAATAAACGATGTTGCAATCATTGTACCTAGAATAATGCGGTTACTGTTAGAACCCATCATGGAAATAATTGTCATAGCGATACGTTTATGTAAGGACCATTTTTCAATTGCTAAAGCTATGATAAATCCTCCCATATACATAAAGACGATAGGATCTGCATAAGCACTTGATGCAACTTTTTCATCCGTCCCTCCAGTTAATGGTAATAAAACAAGTGGTATAAGTGAGGTGGCAGGAATTGGAATAGCTTCTGTAATCCACCATGTGGCAACAAACACTGTAACAGCAAGTACTGCTCTTGGCGCATCATCAAGACCTGTAATACCAGGTATAAAATAAATGATGATAAAAAACAAAGGTCCAAGAATCAAACCAATCTTTTTCTTCATATGTAAATCCCCCTGTGTTTATAAGTTTATTATTTTAAGAATAGCAATTTCACAACACGAAGACAATTTATTTTCTGAAAATTATAAAAATTAAAGCCGGATACTGTTAAAATTAAGTTATTATAGTTGGAAATTTTAAATAGAGGAGAGATTTATATGGTTATAGGTGCATTTATAGCTAAAGATGATACATGGATGTTATGGGCAATAATTATCGTATGGGCAACGATGAGTTTGTTTTTAGAACAACGTTATCAATGGGCAAGTACAATTTCTGGAGCAATCATAGCGCTTGTAGGTGCGATGTTATTATCGAACTTTAAAGTTATTCCTACAAGCTCTCCAGTGTATGATACAGTGTGGGATTATATTGTACCATTATCTATTCCGTTATTATTGTTTAGTTCTAATATAATGAAGATTTGGAGGGAGAGTAGGCGGTTATTAATTATTTTCTTAATCGCTTCTATAGGAACAATGATTGGCACGACCGTTGCTTTTTTAACGCTACATCAGTGGATACCTTTTCTTTCGAAGATAGGAGCTATGATGACGGGAAGTTACATAGGAGGCGGTGTGAATTTTGCTGCATTAAGCTCTAAATTTGAAACGCCGAGTGATATGATTTCTTCTGCTGTCGTTGCTGATAATAGTGTAATGGCACTGTATTTTATGTTATTAATTGCCATGCCTTCATTGCCTTGGATTAAAAATTATTTTTTAACAGATTATAAGAAAGATGTTTCACGAGAGTCTCGGCAGTCTTATTGGCAGCCTAAAAAAATACAATTACTAGATATTGCATTTTCAGTAGCGAGTGCAATTGCACTCGTGGCAATTAGTTTTAAGGCTGCTGAATTGATTCAACAATGGGTCCCTAAAAGTAATTTAATATTAACGTTGATTGTTTCTTTTTTTGGAGATTCATACTTGCTGCTCACCACACTGACTTTAATTGTTGTAGCGATATGGGGTGACTTTTTTGAAAAATTAGCGGGTGCAACAGAAATTGGGACGTTTCTTATTTATATATTTTTTGTAGTTATAGGAACACCAGCGTCATTTGCGACAATTATTACGACTGCTCCGTTATTATTTATTTTTGTCATTATTATACTTATATTTAATTTGGGATTGAGTCTTGTAGTGGGAAAATTATTTAATTTTAAAATTGAAGAAATACTATTAGCAAGTAATGCAACGGCAGGTGGTCCTACGACTGCAGCAGCTTTGGCGATTGGCAAAGGATGGTCAGGTTTAGTAGGTCCTATACTAATTATTGGTACATTAGGATATGTTATTGGGAATTATGCTGGCACATTTATGTATCAAATACTAACCTATATAGTATAGGATGAACTTTGCTAATTTATTTAATCGTATGAGAGTAATATATGAAATGTCATGCTATAGTACATAATTTTATAGGAGGGATTATTATGAATGAAAAAGAAAAAATGTTAGCTGGAGAGTGGTATGATGCTAACTTCGATGAAGCTTTAGCAAGCGAAAGAATAAGAGCAAAGGATTTGTGTTTAGAACTGAATCAAACCAAATTAAGTAATAAAAATAGGAGGCTGGCGATTCAAAAAGAATTGTTTCGCTATGAACCAAAGCACTTAGAATTATTGAGCCCATTTCAAGTTGATTATGGTTATAACATTGACATAGGAGAGCGTGTGTTTATTAACCATGATTGTTATTTTATGGATGGTGCTAAAATTACAATTGGAGACCACGTGTTTTTCGGACCGAATTGTGGTCTTTATACTGCGAACCATCCGCTTCCTTATAAAGAAAGAGATAAAGGATTAGAACAGGCGTTACCCATTCATATAGGAAATCATGTTTGGTTAGGTGCGAATGTAATTATTTTACCTGGAGTGACCATTGGTGATGGTTCTGTTATAAGTGCAGGTAGTGTCGTTACTAAAGATATTCCAGAAAATACTTTAGCTATGGGGATACCAGCACAAGTAGTAAAAAATATTAATAATGAATGAAATTGAGCATTAAGAAAAGCATTCTCGTTGTCTTTGATATACGTGAATGCTTTTTTGTTGTTTTAAACAGCACATTCATTACTAATGGTATAATATGATACTTGTTTTATGAATAAATTGTGTAATATTGAAATTATAATTAAAATAATTTAGGAAAATATTCCGCGGAGCTTAAATTGAAAATAATAAAATTGTTCGGAATATAATTAAGAAATATGATAAAATAAAAAAATGTGAGCAGTTAGATAGGGGTAATAAGTTATAAGTAGTATGACTAGTGTGATTATTTCTAATGTAAGGGTAGATATTGAATATTTGACTTATAGTAAAAAATTACATAATCCTTATGTGAATCATAATGACTTTAAGAATAGGAAAGAGGAATATCGAAGATGGATATATTGATAGGAACGTTGTTTTTAGTTGTTGTATTAGCTTTATTTACCCTTTTTACATATAGAGCACCTCAAGGTATGCGTGCAATGGGCGCTTTAGCAAATGCAGCTATTGCAACTTTTTTAGTAGAAGCATTTCATAAATATGTAGGTGGAGATTTATTAGGTATTAAATTCTTAGGTGATTTAGGAGATGCTGCTGGAAGTCTTGGCGGGGTTGCTGCTGCAGGGTTAGTGGCACTTGCGATAGGTGTTTCTCCTGTTTATGCATTAGCTATTGCAGCTTCATGTGGTGGTTTAGATTTAATTCCTGGTTTCGTAGCAGGTTATGCTATTGGTTTTTTAATGAAATATGCTGAGCGTAAAGTACCAGATGGTATTGACTTAATTGTAGGAATTATTATTATTGCACCTTTAGCAAGATTAGTTGCAACAGGTGTTACGCCTATAGTTAATAATTCATTGTTGAAGATTGGTGATATTATTCAAAGTTCAACAGAAGTAAGTCCAATTATTATGGGGCTTATACTTGGTGGAGTGATTACAGTTGTCGGGACAGCACCTTTAAGTTCTATGGCATTAACTGCTTTATTAGGTCTTACAGGCATGCCAATGGCTATAGCGGCAATGGTTTCATTTGCTTCCTCATTTATTAATGGCATAATGTTTAATAAATTGAAACTAGGCGATCGTAAATCTAGAATTGCAGTGTGTATTGAACCGTTATCACAAGCAGATGTTGTATCTGCTAATCCAGTGCCGATTTACACAGCAAATTTTATTGGTGGAGCTTTAGCAGGAGCAGTTATTGCATCATCAGGTATGGTCAATGATGCTACTGGAACGGCGACACCATTAGCAGGATTTTTAGTTATGTTTGGCTTTAACAATCCATTAGAGATATTTATTTATGGTGCTATCGTAGGTATCATCGGACTCATTGTAGGTTATATTTGTTCGAAATTATTTAAAAATTATCCAATCGTATCTAAAGAAGATATAGAAGCACGATAATAAAAAAAGACTTTGGCAGTTTTATATATGCCAAAGTCTTTTTTTATTAATTACTCAACTGACTTTCATGTATATCGGTGATAAACATATGACCCGGCGCATGGGTTATCATGAGTTCAGGTTTCGCATCTAAAGCTACGGATTGTGGGGTAACGCCGCATCCCCAAAAAACGGGAACCTCATTGTCTTTAATTGTCACAGGTTCTCCAAAATCAGGTTGTGTGATATTGTTTATACCAATTTCTTCAGGGTTTCCAATGTGTAAGGGCGCTCCGTGAACATTATTAAAATGTGTGGTGATTTCAGTTGCTTTAATTGCTTGTTGCATTGTCATCGGACGCATACTCACAGTGATATTACCTTTGAATTGACCGCTTGTATTTGCGGGTATATTTGTCATATACATAGGGACATTGTGTTTTTCTTCTAGGTGACGTATTGGAATGCCCGCTGCTAATAATGCATGTTCAAAAGTAAAACTACAGCCAATTAAAAAGCTAACCATATCTTTGGTGAATAAATGTGAAATATTGGACGTAGTTTCAATGAGTTCTCCGTTACGATATATACGATAAGCGGCTACCTCAGTACATATATTTGCTTCTTTGCCATATATAGGAAAAGATGTTTCGCCTGTTTCTGAAACATCTAAAAGTGGGCAAGTCTTTGGATTTTTAAAACAAAACTTTAAAAAGTCATAAGCATACTTAGAGGGTAATATCACAACATTTGCTTGGATAAAACCTTTAGCCATGCCACTAGTATGGTCAGTAAGTTGTCCATCACTTATCATTTTTCTAAGTGTATGTGGTTGTTGATCTTGCAAGTTCATATCATCATCCCCTTGAGTTTAATTCTTAAATCTATTTTAGCAAAAAAAGAACTTTTATAAGGGAATAAGCATTTGGATAAAGAAAAAAACGTGATAAAATTAGATGTTCGCTCTATACATCATTCCATATGGGCATAATATATATTAGCTTTTATGTCAGATGGGTATATTAACGTTACATAGGCTTATGTACTCCTAACATTTGCGTTGATTTCATGTTGGAGGGGTATAGTATAAATAAATTGAGTAGTATACGCACAGGGGGAATTATTATGAAAAGGACTATTGAAAAAATATTAACATGGGTTGGGATTCTCTTACAGTTTTTATTAATATTTGTAATGGCGCTGATTGTTCCATTTTTAAATGATGAAAGTGCAAAAGATTCATTGATACAAGCTATTAATAATAGCGGGGAATTCAATCAAAATGTAACTCAAGTTGATCCATCACGCTACATTGACATTGCTAGTAGCTTATTCCTTATGGCTTTAGGTGCAGTGATTGTGTGTACGATTATAGCATTAATATGTGCATTGCTTATTAATAGATTGCCTAAAGTAGTTGGAGTAGTATTGATCTTGATAGCTATCGTAACAGTATTTACGTTTAACTTAATCACAGCATTGTTATGGTTAATCGCAGGTATTATGTTATTGGTAAGGAAGCCGCAACAGCCTATATATGAAAATGGACACTATAACATCAATGACGATGATAGAATGTATCCAGCGTCTTCACATCAAAAGGAGAATGATGTTACAGAAAATAAAGATGACTCTAACGCTAGCAATGATATTAATGAGCAACCTCATAAAAACAACGAACAAAATGCGCAAGGTAATGATATTGCAGACAAGGTCGAATCCGATGAACATAGACATTATCGTAGACAAGATCGTCATCATAAATAATAAAAAAATAAACCAGCCGATAAGCTTAAGCAACTTATCGGCTGGTTTATTTATAGGCTAATCCATTTTACCGTTTTTATAGCTTTCATATACTGTTTCATACTTTACATGCCCAATACCACCAACAATGAACTTACCGAATTTAAATAAATTAAATAAATAGGCTAAGCAAATCGATATCGTTATGGTGATAATAAAATTGAAAGCAATATTTCTAAGTGAACTGTCGGCTCTTAGTAAACCTAAGTTATGAACAAAGAAGTAGTGTATTAAATAGATACAGAATGAATAGTTACTAATAAAAAGAATAAATTTCGGTACATATTTTACATATGAAGAGAATAAGAAAAATAGTAAAATAACCATTGTTACATAAAATGGAATGTCGAAGCGTTTTGATTCGACCCATGTACTAATACCAAATACAAAGTTACAAATTAGTATCGCCATAGACACTAAAGTACCTAATATAATGTACCAAGTATATTTTTGGATATTGCGCATAAATGTCTCATAGTAAACCCCAGTATAAAATCCAAGTAAGAAATAACTAATCCATCCAAAGCAAAGCATCCAGCCTTCTCTTTCCCAAAAAAGCCCTAATATTGGATGATGTGATTGGGGTACAAACTCCCTAAAAGCCCAGTACAAAGTGGTGAATAAGATTGAGCCAACAATAACCGGCACGGGTTTCCATTTAACAATATATTTAGCAAAGAAAAAGTGTAATATGTAAAATTGGAAAATAATAACAATAAAATAAGTGATTGCACCACCATGAAACATTGTATCTCCAACATATTGAACAAACTCATTAAAGTTTTTAGGTTTAAAATAAAAGAATGATATACCCAAGTTAATCAATATATAGGGAATACCTAAATAAAGCAATTTGTTTTTAAAAAAACCGGGCTTGGTTTTAACATGGTAACTTTTAGCTAGTAAAAATTCCGAAATAAATACAAATAGTGGGGTACTGAACATTAGTAATAACTGAATGATTCGAATTATTGTCCCATGGCCAACATAATCCATTTTAGAAAAGGTTGTCGTTATTGAGTGAATAAGTACAATACTTAAACAAGCGATTGTACGCATCCAAAATATAACAGATGTGTAGGTCTTCATGAATAACTTTTCCTTTCATCTATATATAAATTATAGAAATGATATTTATAGTTAACTTTCAATTTAACATATAAAAGTTAAATTAAATGTAAAAATAAGGTTACAAATAATTAAATTATTATAATGAAAAATGGGTATAATACATATGAATATATTTTTATATAATATCAGCAATTAATTTATATTGCTAATTAGACAGAAAAATATCTGTTTTCAGAAAATTAACTGAAAGCGATTGCATTTATTGTGCTATACATATACAATGAAAAAAGAATGGATTGTATCCATTTCAGTTTTCTATTTACAAACTTACATGGGGGTAGAAAAATGGTAGTTAATTATCACAACGAACCAGGCATAGACTTTTCAAATAGTCAAAATGTCGAATCATTCAACGAGGTATTAAAAAAAGTTAAAGGTGAATTGAATAGAAAAATTCCTTTAGTTATTAATGGAGAAGAAAAATTCACACAAGACACTTATCAGTCTATCAATCCTGCTAATACTACTGAAGTTATTGCAGAAGTTTCAAAAGCAACTCAAAAAGATGTGGATGATGCATTTAAAGCTGCTGATGAAGCTTATAAATCATGGAAGAAATGGTCTCATAAAGATCGTGCGGAATTCTTATTAAGAGTTTCAGCAATTATTAGACGTCGTAAAGAAGAAATCTCAGCAATCATGGTATATGAAGCGGGTAAACCATGGGATGAAGCTGTAGGCGATGCTGCTGAAGGTATTGATTTTATAGAATACTATGCAAGATCAATGATGGAATTAGCAGATGGTAAACCAGTTTTAGATAGAGAAGGCGAACATAATAAATACTTCTATAAACCAATTGGTACTGGTGTAACTATTCCACCATGGAATTTCCCATTCGCAATAATGGCTGGTACAACTTTAGCACCAGTTGTTGCAGGAAATACAGTGTTATTAAAACCAGCTGAAGATACCCCGTTAACTGCTTATGTATTAATGGAAATCTTAGAAGAAGCTGGCTTACCAAAAGGTGTTGTTAACTTTGTACCTGGTGATCCCAAAGAAATTGGTGACTACCTTGTAGATAGTGTTCACACGCATTTTGTAACTTTCACAGGTTCACGTGCAACTGGTACACGCATTTTTGAAAGATCTGCAAAAGTTCAAGAAGGACAACAATTCTTGAAACGTGTAATAGCTGAAATGGGCGGTAAAGATGCAATCATCGTCGATAAAGAAATTGATACTGACTTAGCAGCAGAAGCTATTGTTACTTCAGCATTTGGATTTTCAGGGCAAAAATGTTCTGCATGTTCACGTGCGATTGTACACCAAGATGTGTACGATGAAGTGCTAGAAAAATCAGTTAAACTAACTAAGGAGCTCACTTTAGGTAATACTGAGAGTAATACGAATATGGGACCAGTTATTAATCAAAAGCAATTCGATAAAATCAAAAATTATATCGAAATTGGTAGTAAAGAAGGCAACTTAGAGCAAGGTGGCGGTGCCGATGATTCAACAGGTTACTTTATAGAACCTACGATTATTTCAGGTCTTAAATCAAGTGACCGAATCATGCAAGAAGAAATTTTCGGACCAGTTGTTGGATTTGTCAAAGGTAAGGATTTCGAAGAATTATTAGACATTGCTAACGATACAGATTATGGTTTAACAGGTGCTGTTATTACTAATAATCGTGAAAATTGGATTCAAGCTGTAGAAGAATACGATGTAGGTAATTTATATCTTAATCGTGGTTGTACTGCGGCAGTTGTTGGTTATCACCCATTCGGTGGTTTTAAAATGTCAGGTACGGATGCTAAAACAGGTAGCCCAGACTACTTATTAAACTTCTTAGAGCAAAAAGTAGTTTCAGAAATGTTCTAATCTTTATATAGAATAATAAGAGACGAGTGAAGATAATATATTTTCACTCGTTTCTTTTTAGTTTTTCGAGATTAATTAGAAAAATTATTTATTCGTCTTTGACATGAATATTAATCATTTTATGAAATAGTTCATCAATGTCCTTTGCCGGAAGCTTTATACAATGGTCTCTGATCCATCCCATAAAGCCAAAAAGGCTTGCACCATACACATAAAGTATAAGTTCCGTTGGCACACTTGAGTCTATTGTAATTCTATGTTCATTTTCTTTGATATCTGTTTGTAAAATACGTATAAAATGATTAGCAATGGTACGTTCGAATGCTTGGTCTTCTTTTTGCTTATCTGCAATACGTTTCAATTCATCGAGATTACTCATTGTATTTTCTATAGTAGTAAAAGGATTGTTAATACGTTCTTTGAAATTACTAGAGAAGAAGTCTTTTGTTAAATCAGTAATAAGATAAATCAATAAATCATATTTATCATAGAAGTGTTTATAAAAAGTTGTTCGATGGATCAAGGCATCATCACAAATTTGATTGACTGTTATTGTTGAAAAGAGTTTATTTTCGAGTAGCTTATAAAAACTTTGAGAAAGTGCACGTTTTGTTTTAATGACGCGTAAATCATTTTCATTCATTCTACATTTCTCCTTATTTGTAGTTTAAATATACATTTTAGTATAATTAATTCTTTATATATTAGGGGGAGCATGTTTATTATGATATTATAGATAATCTACACATTACATTTAAACTATAACGTTGATTAAATAAGGAGGCAATAGTTTGGCAAAGTTTTTATATAAATTGGGATCGCTTGTTGCAAAACATAAATGGTGGAGTATTATTGTTTGGGTTGTATTATTGGCAGCAATCATTACAACGTTAACGATGAACGCACCTAAATTCGATAATGATATTAAAATGAATGGTTTAGAATCACTAGATACTAATAAAAAAATCGAAGATGAATTTGGTCAAGATAGTGAAAAGGCCCAAATTAGAATAGTAATGAAAAGTGATGCTGATAATGGCATCGTTAAACAAGATATGATGAAGGATATTAAAGATACGTTAAAAGATATCAAAGATGATGATAAAGATATTAAAGACGTTTCAGATCCTTATGATAATAAGCAAATTAGTAAAGATAAAACTACAGCATTTGCTGATGTAAACTATGACGTATCAGCGACTTCTTTAACAGATAAATCTAAAGATAATGTTAAAGACACAGTTAAACAATTAGAAAAAGATCACAATGTACAAGTTGAATTGATGGGAACAGGCATGGAATCTACAGAGATAGGTGGTTCATCTGAACTCATAGGTATTATTGTAGCGTTTGTCGTACTTTTACTTACATTCGGATCAGTAATTGCCGCGGGTATGCCAATTATAAGTGCATTACTTGGTTTAGGCACTGGCGTAGGTATTATTTCATTACTGACGTATATATTTGATATTCCAAATGTGACACTAACCCTGTCTGTGATGATTGGATTGGCAGTAGGTATAGATTATGCACTATTTATATTATTTAGATATAGAAAAATTGTGAAGACCGAACCGGATCATGTTAAAGCAGTAGGTTTAGCTGTAGGTACAGCAGGTAGCGCAGTTATATTTGCTGGTGTCACGGTCATTATTGCTGTTTGTGGTCTTTCCCTTGTAGGTATAGATTTCTTAGCAGTCATGGGATTTGCTTCTTCAATCAGCGTGCTTGTAGCAGTTATTAGTGCACTCACTTTACTACCTGCATTGATTAGTATTTTCCATAAACAAATTAAGCCCAAACGTACGAAATCAGAATTCAAAGGTGATGTTGATACAGCTTGGTCTAAATTTGTAGTAGGTAAGCCGTTAGCAGCTGTGCTCATCGGTTTAATCATCTTAGTTCTAGTTGCTATTCCAGTTAAAGATATGCGTTTAGGTATACCGGATGACGGTATGAAAACAGCAGATTCTACTCAGAAAAAAGCATATGATATTATTTCTGATAAATTTGGCGAAGGTTACAATGGTCAAATCGCAATGCTTGTAAATGTAAAAGATAAAAAGGATAATCCTCAAGAATTACAAAAAGATTTACAAGATATGAGTAAAGATATTAACAATAAAGAACATGTAGATATGGTTACCCCTCCACAACTTAGTAAGGATAAAGATTATGCATTAGTGGTGGTTATTCCTGAACACGGACCAAATGCTAAATCTACTGAAAATCTCGTTCATGATTTGAGAGACTACAATAATAAAGCTCAAGATGATTATGACTTCAAAACAGAAGTATCAGGTCAGAGCGTAATTAATATAGATATGTCTCAAAAACTAAATGAAGCTATTCCATTATTTGCTGGTGTAATTGTTGCTTTAGCATTTATTCTATTAATGGTAGTATTCCGTTCTATCATTATTCCGTTAAAAGCTGTACTCGGATTTGTGCTATCACTTGCAGCCACACTTGGTTTTACAACATTAATCATGCAAGAAGGATTTATGTCTGGATTGTTTGGTATTGATACAACTGGTCCATTGCTTGCATTCTTACCAGTAATTACAATCGGTTTATTATTTGGTCTTGCTATGGATTACGAAGTATTCTTAATGTCTCGTATTCATGAAGAATATAGTAAAACACGTGATAATGACTACTCTATTAAAGTAGGTATTAAAGAAAGTGGTCCTGTAGTTGTTGCAGCTGCATTGATTATGTTCAGTGTGTTTATTGCATTCGTTTTCCAAGAAGATGTTATGATTAAATCAATGGGTATCGCATTAGGTTTTGGTGTATTATTTGATGCATTTGTCGTGCGCTTATTGCTAATACCATCGCTTACTAAATTATTTGGGAAAGCGTCATGGTATATGCCAGCTTGGTTAAGTAAAATTGTGCCACATATTGATATTGAAGGGCATGCTTTACAAAAAGATATGATGTCAAAATCTCAAAACACAAATAAGAAAAAATAAGAAAAAGTTCAATTAAATGTTAGCAGTCTGCCAAATTATTTTGGCAGACTTTTTTTGTCTAAAAATCAACAAAATCAAAAAAATATGGAATAATAATGCGTTTGAATTTAAATTAGAAATTGAAAAGAGGTGGACTATGAAAAAATTTTATGAGATAGAATTTAATGAACAGTTTGGAAATGACACAAGGATGAATGAAGGTCTTCGTATTGTACTTGTATTAAACAGCACCCTGAAAGTATGGGGGCATAAGAGTATTAAAGTGTATCAAAAAGGAGACGTTTTTATAATTAATCACAGAGAACAGTTTCGTATGATTGAGAATAAAGACACACTTTATATGTCTCTGCACTTATCTAGGGATTATTTGAAACAGTACATAAATGACTTTACTGATAAAAAATTTATTTTGAAGAAGCATATATTACAAGATGTCATATATCAGCAAATCATTAATTCTTTAGCAATGATGGGTGTTGTTTATATTAGAAAAGGACGATTTTACAGATTGTATATTGAACAACAGTTAATAGACTTACTATTTATAATTGTGAAATACTTACCTACAAGACAAAATGAAGGTGTGGATAATAGTACAAAAGATCATAGGTTAGAATCGATTTGTGACTATATAGATAATCACTATACAGAATCAATTACGTTAAGTGAAATAGCTAAAATGGTTGGTCTGAGCAATGCGTATTTATCCAGATACTTCACTCGTCATATGGGTGTTGGCATTAATCATTATGTTAATCAAGTGAGGATAGAGCACTGTAAAAGAGATTTAATTCATACCAATGACACCATAACGCAAATTGCTTTTAAAAATGGTTTTACGAATTCAAATATGTTAATCAAATATTTTAAAGAAGATATGCACATGACTCCTACGGTATTTAGGGAAAAATATCGAAAGTTGAAAAAGATTGAACTGTTAGAAAATGGAAAAAAAGAAACGACATATCAACATTATTTGTATTACTTATCAATGTTTGTAAATCAAAATATTAAAAAAATAGTACAGTCTCCAGAAGCACAAAAAGTATGGGATGTCTCATTAAGAAACGACAATAAATATTTAAAGCATTATAATCATGTGATACAAATAGGTGATTTAGAAGCGTTGCTTGTCCAAAGGTTTAGGACACAATTACTAGAAGTGAAAGCATGTTTAGGATTGAATCATATTTTAATTAAAGATCCGATCAGAGTTGGGAAGATTATCAATGACAGGGTTGAAAGTGATGAATTGATACCTAATACTCATCCATACATGAAAATAGATGAATGCTTAAACTTTTTATTGGCACATCAAATTGGTTTGGGAATAGAAATTGAACCACCGAAAAGCAACAAGCAATTTAATAACTATTATAAAGAATTATCATATTTGTTAGAGCATATGCATAATACAGTAATAAATAATAATGTGTTACACATTATTATTTATATGAAAGTTGCGGATTCCCATCTATTTCAAAAAATGTGTACATTATTTAAACACTATTTTGAAAAGGTAACCATCGTATTAAATGTTAATATAGATGATCCAATGGAATCTTCAAAAGCGAAAGCTATTTTAAATTCAAACGTATATCACATAGATCGTGTCGCATTTTGTGCAAATCAAAATGATATGATTAATTTTAACTCTTTAGAAAGTAAACAATATGATATTGCTAAGAATCATATTACATTGCAAGTAAATAAAATGATGAAGTTATTAGAGGTTGATACACAAGATATACCTTGTATATTGCTAAACTGGAATACATTAACAGGTGATACAAATTTAACCAATGGTGAATATTTCAGAGCAGGCATCATTTTTGAACAACTTATTGAAATAAATAATCGTATAGATACAGTCGGTTATTGGTTAAACTATGAAATACATCAGAGATTTAATCATAAAAACACTTCGACGCAATTAAGTGGTATAGACTTATATCACCAATTTGATGGTAAAAGACCAGCATTTTTTACAAGTATGTTTTTCAAAAAATTATTTAGATGTATTTTATATATGAATGATAATTGTATGGTATTAGGTGATTATCATCATTTTCAAATAGTTGTATGGGATGCAGAACACTATAATCCTCATTTCACACTTAATGATTATACAGGAAGCTTAAATCATAAAGAGTACCAAATTAATATTACACACGCCAAACAAGGTACATACAAAGTGAAACACTTAACCTTAGATAAAAATCATGGTGCTTTATATAAGGTATGGCAACAATATAATACGCAATACGGTATGGATGAGGAGACTGTAGATTATGTAAATAGAATATCCTATCCTAAACTAGACATTAGTGAGGTAGAAGTTAAAGGCGTATTGACTTATCATTTGAAATTGCTGACTAATGCAATTCAAATGATAGAATTCAGAAGATATATTAAAGCATAATAATCTTAAAGACTAATCGAAAAATACACGGAGCTGCTATTTTTCAATTAGTCTATTTTTTAATATGACAATAAGACAAAAATAATATATCTAAATTTGTCATAAGTATTAAATGAAAATAAATAGCTACAAATAAACTACTAAAACAGCAAACATTATATATCTAAAAAAAAGACTGCACGTTAAAATCACTTCTAGAAAGGTATCAAAAACTCTATTTTATTAAAGTTAATAAAAATCATGGGCTGTTAATCATACGTTTTTGAACTTTCAATATGTCATTTTCAAAATTATTTAGGAGGACGAGTGAATGACTCAAGTGAGAAATGTACAGAAATATCAAGGTGATAACAAGCTTATTTTAGGTATTGTACTAGGCGTAGTTACATTTTGGTTATTTGCGCAATCATTATTAAATGTCGTTCCAACGTTACAACAATCATTTAGTAGTGATATTGGTACAGTGAGTATTGCTGTAAGTATAACAGCGTTATTCTCAGGGATGTTTGTAGTAGGCGCCGGAAGTTTGGCAGATAAAGTAGGGCGCGTCAAAATTACGTATATAGGATTATGGTTAAGTATTATTGGTTCATTATTAATTATAATCACGAATTTACCTGTTTTATTAATATTAGGAAGAGTTATACAAGGATTGTCTGCAGCAGCTATAATGCCCTCCACTTTAGCAATTATGAAGACTTATTATGAAGGCAAAGAGCGGCAACGTGCTTTAAGTTATTGGTCCATTGGTTCGTGGGGGGGTTCAGGATTAGCATCATTATTTGGGGGTATGGTTTCAACCTTTATTGGTTGGCGTTGGATTTTTATATTATCTATAATCATTGCACTTGTAGCAATGATGTTGATAAAGGGAACACCCGAGACTAAATCACAAAGTAATATAAAAGCAAGCTTTGATTTTATAGGTTTAATATTATTTGTTGTGATGATGTTAAGTATTAATGTCATCATTACAAAAAGTGCAGCATTTGGTCTAATGTCACCACTAATTTTAGGATTAATCGTAGTATTCATTATTTCAACAGTTATCTTTATTAAAATTGAAAATAGTATAAAAAACCCTTTGATAGACTTTAAATTATTTAGTAATAAAGCATATACGGGGGCAACGCTGTCTAATTTTCTATTAAATGGTGTTGCTGGTGCACTTTTAGTAGCTAATACATTTGTGCAACAAGGCTTAGGATTTAATGCATTTCAAACTGGATTATTATCTATTACATATTTGGTCACTGTATTACTTATGATACGCGTAGGAGAAAAAGTATTACAAAAAGTTGGAGCGAAAAAACCAATGCTCCTCGGTACGTTTTTCAACATGATGGGAATCATATTAATTTCATTAACATTTTTACCAAGTATGATTTATGTAGTGGTCTGTATTGTTGGTTACTTACTTTATGGTTTAGGACTAGGATTTTATGCTACACCGTCAACAGATATGGCAATCTCCAATTCTCCTGAAGATAAAGTAGGTGTCGCCTCTGGTATTTATAAGATGGCTTCATCATTAGGTGGTGCATTCGGTATAGCATTATCTGGTGCTCTGTTTGGAATTGTAGCAAATGCTACGAACGTACAAATAGGCGCATGTATTGGTTTGTGGCTTAATGTCTTTATGGCATTGCTATCATTACTTATTATTTGCTTTACTGTACCTTCAATAAGAAAATAAGAGTACATCAATGAATATCAATCTGGCGTATCATGTTATTTACACAGCCTAACGAATAAAAATATGAATTTCATTATAGGAGTGAACGGTTATGATGAATCAATTAATTGAAAAGTTGAAATGTAAAGAGCAACGCATGATAGAAATAAGACGATATTTACATCAATATCCTGAGTTATCGTTTCAAGAAAAAGAAACACCCAAGTATATTGCTGATTTCTATAAAGATAAAGATTGTAAAGTAGAAACCAATGTGGGGCCTAATGGTGTGAAGGTAACAATTGATAGTGGAAACCCAGGTAAAACACTGGCAATACGTGCAGACTTTGATGCCTTACCGATAGAAGAAGAGACAGGTTTAGACTTCTCATCCAAGCACAAAGGCGTCATGCACGCATGTGGTCACGATGCACATACTGCTTATATGCTTATTCTTGCTGAAACGCTAATTGAACTAAAAGATCAATTTAATGGTAAGGTGATCGTCATCCATCAACCTGCTGAAGAAGTGCCTCCAGGCGGCGCACAAGGTATGATTAAAGATGGTGTGTTAGATGGTGTTGATCATGTATTAGGATTGCATGTAATGAGTAACATGACAGTAGGTAATATATACTATCGTGAAGGTAACGTACAAACAGGAAGAGATTTCTTTAAACTCAAAGTCATTGGACAAGGTGGTCATGGTTCATCTCCACATGCAGCAAATGATACGATCGTCGCCGGAGCGCACTTTGTTACAGCACTTCAAACGATTGTATCAAGAAGATTAAATCCATTTGAGACAGGTGTAGTGACTGTTGGATCCTTCGATGGTAAAGGACAATTTAATATTATTAAAGATAGCATTGAAATAGAAGGAGACGTACGTGCTCTGACAGATGAAACGAAGCATACAATTAAAAAAGAGGTGCAACGTCTATCAAAAGGATTAGAAGCCATGTTTGGTGTGACTTGCGAGTTAGATTATCAAGATGATTATCCGGCATTGTATAATGATCCACAATTCACTCAATTTGTAGTTGAGTCACTAAAAAATGCGAATACAGATGCCCTTCAAAGTGTTGAAATGTGTGAAGCTCAACCACCATCTGAAGACTTTGCCTATTATGCCAAAGCGATACCAAGCTCATTTATATATGCTGGAGCTGCACCAGAGAATGGTGACATCCATCCTCATCATCATCCAAAATTTAATATTAGTGAAAAATCACTACGCGTTGCAGCTGAGGCAGTAGGGATTAGTGTTTTAAATTATTTGAAATAGTGAGCATAATTAAAGTTAAAGGTTTTGACCTCAATCAGATGGTCGAAACCTTTATTTGTTATAAAATAAAGTATGATGTAATTGAAATTTGAAGTTTATAGTTTATTATCGTGCCATATAGTGTATATATTATATAATTCAAAAATTGAAAAAGGATGATGAATTATGAATGGAGATAAGCAATTAACGGGACTCTTAGAAGAGTATAAGAAACCTTTAAAAAAACTTTTTAAGTATGATAAATCAAGTGCTTTAACATTTGATAAAGCAAGCAGAAGTCAAGTTCAAGAACAAAAGGGAATATTTGTAATTTTCAAAAATAAAAAACCAATATTTGTTGGGCAAGCTGGGGGATTTATGACAGGATACAAACTAACTCAAAAAGATTTGGAAAGTAAACTGTCGCAATTTAATTTACGTTCGGATGCGGGGACTGCCAGATTTAGAAAAGTTTATGTTGAACAACACAATCTTGATGAATCAGAATTGAAAAATATTAATGCTGAAGAACAAAATTTGAAATTTCAATATATTAAAATTAAAGAAAATCCAGCAATGATTAACATTTTAGAAATTTTAGCTTTAGAATATGCCAAAGAAAATGAAATCGAGTTATATAATTTTATGTAATACCGATTGGTTTTTAGTTTGAAGTGAAAAAGAGGTGAATGCTATGCGTATTAGAACGCTTAACTTTCGATATCAAGATCACGATATCAGAGTAAAATTGCCCAAAAGTTATTTTAAGCAAAATTCAAAGTCCTATCCACTCATTGTAGTTCAAGATGGAAATTTCTTATTTAAAGATATTGAAAAAGAGGTTATATTTGTTGGGATTGTACCAAACGAAAGAATAAGAGAATACACGCCTTGGGAAGCGGTAGTTCATAATATAAAGTACGAGGGAGAAGCCGAGAGCTATGTGACTTGGATGACTGATGAATTATTACCGTATTTAAAAAAATGTTTCAACATATCACAACATCATTCTGATATTGCAATCGCTGGAGCTTCGTTTGGTGGATTAGTTTCGCTATATACAATATTTAAAAAAACAAATGTATTTGGTACTTATATATTAATTTCACCTTCAGTTTGGTACCCCAATTTTATAAATTTTATGAGAAAACAAGAAAGTATTGATACAGAAAAGCATATATATTGGTATGTAGGGGCGCTTGAAGGGACACATAGTACCGAGCTAACCCGAAATATGTTCACAGATACAGAACATGGTGTCGATATATTAGATGAATTGTTATATTCAGAAAAAACTACGTTCCAATTTATAATTAATAGAAAAGGACTACACCGAAAACCTATATTTAAAAAACATTTTAAGCGTGCGGTTCAAAAGTTATTTTAGTATATAAAAAGGAGCTAGCAGAAAATATTATCTGAAAATTCTAAAAAATATCAAGAGATTCGTATCACCTATGTCCAAAGCGTGATAATATTTAATACAAGTAGCATGAATATAAGGATCAATTATGTGTTTAATGTTATTTATGTTTTATTTATATGTATGATTTAATTAATTGATTCAACAGACTGAAATGGTCTTTCTGTATTAAATGCTACTTATATTTTGGAATAATATAGGGGATGCTTATATGACAAAAGATGATAATCAATTTTCTGGTAGTAAACTGTTGTTGGGAATTGTGTTAGCAATTTTGACTTATTGGTTATTTGCACAAACGTTTTTAAATATTGGTCCTAAAGTACAATCTACATATGGTACTACGCCCGATATAGTAAATATTTCTGTGAGTTTAACATCGTTTGTTACAGGTGTATTTATGGTCGTAGCGGGCAATCTTTCGGATAAATTTGGTAAAGTTAGAATGACGCGTATTGCTCTAGTCTTAAGTATGATTGGTTCACTTATGCTTATTATTTCAGGCAATGTAGTATTACTTTTGTTAGGAAGGGTGCTTCAGGGGCTTTCTGCTGCTATTATTATGCCAGCTACGATTTCAATTGTGAACACATTTTTCGAAGGAGATAAAAGACAAAGCGCTTTGAGTTTTTGGTCTATCGGCGCATTTGGAGGTACAGGATTAGCTTCATTCTTTGCTGGTGCTATGGCAACATTTATATCTTGGCAAGCCATATTTATCCTTTCTATACTTGTAACGATTGTTGCATTGTTATTGTTGAAAAAATTACCTGAGGCTAAACAAGTTAAGGCTAAGCGAAGTGATTTTGATTATATGGGGCTAATCATATTTGTAATGATGATTGCAAGTATTAGTTTTGTCATTACTCAAGGATATAAAATTGGATGGTTAAGTGTTCCAATAGTTACTTTATTAGTGGTCTTTTTAATTTGTATATATTTATTCTTTAAGGTCGAGCGTGATAAGGCGTTACCATTTATTGATTTGAAACTTTTTAAGAACAAACCTTATATTGGGGCGGTATGTGCCAATTTTTTATTGAATACTGGCGTAGGCGTTATTGCGTTATTTAATATATATTTACAAGGTGGATTAAAGCTTAGTTCTTTTCAAGCTGGGTTACTGACGTTACCTTATTTAATTGCTTTATTGCTTATTATACGACTTGGTGAAAAGAGTATAAAAAGATTTGGAGCCAAACGCGCCATGATAATTGGACCAATATTTACAGCTTTGGGAGTTTTATTATTCAGTTTTACGTTCTTGAATGATTCAGTATATATAATTGTAGCGTTGATTGCTGCAATTTTCTTTGGAGGAGGTACAGGATTATTTGCCACTCCTGCACTAAGTACAGCAGTATCCACGACGCCCTCTGAGAAAGTTGGTGTCGCGTCGGGCATTTTTAAAATGGGATCTACATTAGGTGGTGCATTTGGTATTGCTATTATGACTTCAATCTATACAGGTATGATTCAAAATGGATACCATTTAAATACTGCTGCAGGGATTAGCTTTGTAGTTGGTGCATGTCTTATTATCGGTGCAATATGTACAAGTGTATTTGTGCTTCCGACCCGAAAAATAAATAGTTAAAAACAGTGTGCCCTTGCGTGTGAGAAGTTTGCAAGGGTTTTTATCATGTTGCAATACTATGAGAGATTCTATTATATGTTGTGTATCGTAATTTAGACCTTTGTATCGTTCTGTGGCTTTACTTAAAAGTGGGAAAGAATTATGATAAAAATAATGAATATCGATATAAAAGGGGGAGTTATGATGCATTATAAGAAATACTATGAATCTCCAATAGGTCAACTTGCTATGACATCCGATGGTAAAAATATTACAGGATTGTGGTTACCTAATCATGAAGATTTTGAATTAAAGTTTAATGAAAAATTGTTTGAGGCAGATTTAATCATTTTTAATAAAGCAGTAGCCTGGTTAGATGATTATTTCTTAGGAAATAATCCAGTTATTGATTTTCCTTTAAAAGCTGAAGGTACAGAATTTCGTAAACAAGTTTGGGAGATTCTGTTAGATATACCTTATGGCGAAACGATTACTTATGGTGAAATTGCCAAGCAAATGGCACAAATAAGAGGGAAAAAAACAATGTCAGCGCAAGCAGTTGGCGGGGCAGTAGGAAATAATCCAATATCAATAATGATTCCTTGTCATAGAGTTGTCGGAAAAGATGGTAATTTAACAGGTTATGACGGCGGTATTGATACTAAAATTGAACTTCTTAAATTAGAACAAATGGATATGAATGCTTATTATAAACCGAAACATAGCACCAAACCTTAAAGAAATACTAGTATTTTAACTGTTCATAAATATGATTTAAAAATAATATCGCAATATATGATTTAAATATAAAAATACCCCTAGTAAAGCACTTTGAAAGATGTGCATATTACTAGGGGTTATATATTTAATAGAATAGTATAATTAAATAACAATAAAATTTAAAAACTTGCAATTAAACGAGATACGATTAAGTGATTTAAGAATTAATTTAAGGTATTATAATTACGGATATGATCATTAATACTTTCAAGATAGAAGATTGTATTTTGTTCATTATCTAACTCAGTTTCGTGATCGAATTCTAATGCATCAAAACGATTGAAGAATGATTCATATGCTTCAACTGAAATTTCAGTACGATTATTTAGTAAATCTTTATGGCCTTGAATATCAAGTGCTTCTTGGTAACCTTCAACAAGTTTACCGCTAAAGAATTCACCGACAGAACCAGAACCATAACTAAATAATCCAATGTTATCACCAGCTGAAAGTTTATGTGTTTCTAATAAAGAAATTAAACTTAAATAAAGCGAACCTGTATAGATATTACCCACATAACGGTTATAGTACGTAGCAGCGTCATATCCAGTTGTTAAACGTTCTTTTGTTTGTTCATCTACATCATTTGTTAAAATTGAATCAAGTGCTTTTTTACCCATTTTAGTAAATGGTACATGGAAGCATAATGACGCAAAATCATTTAATGATTTGTTATGACGTCGAGCATATTCCTGCCAACTTTCTTGGAATGAGTGAATATAAGCATCTTTTGATAAGGCACCATCTACTAAAGGATAAGGTTGACCACTAGGACGCCAGAAATCATAAACATCTTCAGTGAAAGCAACAGCATCATCATTTAGTTCAAGTATACGTGGGTTTTGTGATATTATCATAGCAACAGCGCCTGCGCCTTGTGTAGGTTCGCCACCAGAGTTTATGCCATAACGTGCAGTATCACTAGCGATAACTAATACTTTTTCATCTGGGCGTTGAGCTAAATAATCTTTAGCTAACTGAATTGCAGGTGTAGCAGCATAACATGCTTCTTTCATTTCAATACAACGAGCGAAGGGTTGAATACCTAGCAAGTTATGTATTTGGACTGCTGAAGCTTTAGCAGAATCTATTGCTGATTCTGTTGCTACGATAACCATAGTGATTTGTTTCTTATCTTCATCAGTAACAATTTCTTTGGCCGCATTAGCACCCATTGATACGATGTCTTGACTCATTGGACTTACAGACATTTCTGTTTGCCCAATCCCGAGTAAAAATTTATTTGGATCAACTTGGCGTGCTTCCGCAAGTTTAGCCATATCTACATAAAATCTTGGAACATAAAAATTAATTTGATCAATACCAACTGTCATAAAGCGTATCGACACCTTTCTGTTTATAAATAAGCAATTGTATCATACCAAAACGAGCTTATAAAATACAATAATTTAAAAGAGTGATAAAGGAGAATGCATAATGAATAATATAGCGATAGTAAGTGCTAAGCGCACACCGATAGGAAGATATAAAGGGAAATTAAGTAATTATTCTGCAGTAGAACTTGGTACAAAGACTTTAGAAGCAGCTATGAAAGCAATCCATCTTGATCCACAAGTAGTAGACCAAGTCATTTATGGGAATGTACTACAAAGTGGAAGCGGACAAAATCCTGCACGTCAAATAGGTATTAATGCTGGTATACCAAATACAGCACCTGCAATGACAATCAATGAAGTATGTGGTTCTGGATTGAAATCTATTATTCTTGGTAAACAGTTGATTCAATTAGGGGAAGCTAAGGTGGTTGCAGTTGGTGGCGTTGAAAGCATGACAAATGCACCCAAATTAATTCTAAATGAAGATGCGTCACCTGTTCAAAGTTTCATGCACGATGGATTAACAGATGCTTTTTTAAATGTACCAATGGGGATTACTGCAGAAACAATAGCAGAGACATATAATGTGACACGTGAACAACAAGACCAATTTGCGAACGACTCACACCTTAAAGCACACGAAGCTACTGAAGCAGGTAAGTTTAATGACGAAATTGTTCCCCTAGAAGATGTAAATGGAGAATTGATGACAACAGATGAAGGTATTCGTGGTACAAGTAGTGTAGATAAGTTAGCAACATTGAAAACAATTTTTAAAGAAGATGGCACTGTTACAGGTGGGAACGCGTCTAGTATTAATGATGGAGCTTCAACAGTTATTTTGATGGATGCTACGTATGCCAAACAAGAAGGCTATGAAATTTTAGCATATTTAGGTGATCACGCTGAAATTGGTTGTGACCCTGAATATATGGGTTATGCCCCATACCAAGCAGTTACACAGTTGTTAGATAAAACTAATAAAACAATGACAGATATAGATGTTGTTGAAATGACTGAAGCCTTTGCTTCACAAAGCATTCCAGTTAAAAATAATTTAGCCATTCCAGATGAAAAGTTAAATATATATGGTGGTGCTATTGCATTGGGTCATCCAATTGGCGCTAGTGGCACACGAATAGTTTCTACATTAATTCATGCATTATCGCAAGAAGATAAACAAACAGGTATTGCTACTGCTTGTATAGGTGGCGGTTTAGGTATCGCGCTATATGTTGAAAAGGGTGATAAATGATGGAAGTATTAGATAAGTCATTTCGTCATTTATCACGTTTTGAAAAATTACAACAATTAGAACAAAAAGGATGGCTAAGTAAGGAAAATAAAGAAATATTACTTAATAATCCTTTGATTTCTGAAGAAGTTGCGAATAGTTTGATTGAAAATGTAATAGGACAGGGCACGCTACCGGTTGGATTAGTGCCGGAGATGATTGTTGATGAAAAAGCATATGTGGTACCAATGATGGTAGAAGAGCCATCAGTTGTAGCTGCAGCAAGTTATGGCGCAAAGCTTGTCAATCAAACAGGAGGCTTTAAAATAGTCACAAGTGAACGTTTAATGATTGGTCAAATTGTATTCGATGCTGTAGAGGATACTGAAGCTTTAGAGATAACAATAAACAATCTTGAACCTAAAATAAAAAAAATTGCTGATGAAGTTTATCCCTCAATTATTGAAAGAGGCGGTGGATATCGTCGTATAGAAATTGATAAATTCCCAAATGAAGGGATGTTATCATTAAAAGTTTTTGTAGATACTAAAGATGCTATGGGCGCAAATATGCTTAATACAATATTAGAAGGTATTACGTCTTATTTAAAAAATGAATTAGAAGGTATCGATATACTGATGAGTATTTTATCTAATCATGCAACAGCGTCTGTAGTAAAAGTTCAAGGTGAAATAGCAGTTGCGGCATTATCTAAAGGGGGACACGATGGAGAGACAGTTGCTAAACGAATGGAACGCGCATCTGTATTAGCCCAAGTTGATATTCATCGTGCAGCTACACATAACAAAGGTGTCATGAATGGTATACATGCAGTTGTGTTAGCCACTGGGAATGATACACGTGGCGCAGAAGCTAGTGCGCACGCATATGCAAGTAAAGATGGTCAATATCGTGGACTAGCTACATGGCATTATGATCAAACACGTCAAACACTGGTTGGAACCATTGAAGTGCCTATGACTTTAGCTACGGTGGGTGGAGGCACGAAGGTCTTACCGATTGCTAAAGCTTCATTAGATTTAATGAACGTGTCATCAGCACAAGAACTTGGACATGTTGTAGCTGCGGTAGGACTTGCCCAGAATTTTGCAGCTTGTCGTGCACTTGTATCGGAAGGTATTCAAAAAGGACATATGAGTTTACAGTATAAATCATTAGCCATAGTGGTAGGTGCTGAAGGCGAAGAAATCGTTCAAGTAGCGGATATGCTAAAGCAACAACCAAGAGCAAATACGGCGGTAGCACAACAAATATTAGAAATGTTAAGAAGCAATAAATAAGCGATATAATAGTTTTTATTATTTATGGTGATGCCAAAACGACATTAGTTTTGACTATGTAAAACATATATATTAATTAGAGACCAATCAGCGTTATCTGATTGGTCTCTTTGTAATTGTTAGTAAAAAATACAGATTTTTTTGAAATGATAACTCATTTATTTTCTGGGAAATAAAGCTATTATTTTTAATGGAGAAACCAGTGTCATATAATGAGTGTATTAAATATGTGGAGGTTAGGATTGATGGAAAATAACACGATACCAGCATTAGTATATAAAGAAAATACAAATAATATTGTGCCTATATTATCACATGAGGCACATCTCCAAACAGTGATGGCAGAACAGTGGTTAAAGATTTCTGATGAAGGTTTACAACTTGAAGGATTATGCTTTGATAGAGAAGGACATTTAAAGCTATGCGAAGTGTTTGGGGGCACGGTTTTTCATGTTGCATTACCAGAGAAAAAGGTAACTAAATTGTTTCAATCTAATAAGCAAAATCCAGCCGCAGTAAAGATTCATAAAGATGGTAGGCTGTTTGTTTGTTATTTAGGTGATTTTAACCACACAGGGGGAATTTTTGCGGTAGATTCAAATGGGGAAAAGCAAGAGGATATTATATCTGATATAGATACAGCCTATTGTATTGATGATTTAGTATTCGACAGTAAAGGTGGTTTTTATTTTACTGACTTTAGAGGTTATTCTACAAATCCTAAAGGTGGCGTGTACTATGTATCTCCAGATTTTCAAACGATTACGCCTATCATCCAAAACCTTGCTGTTGCAAATGGTGTGGCTTTAAGTACTGATGAAAAAACATTATGGGTTACAGAAACCAATGCGAATCGATTACATCGAATTGACTTATTAGAAGATGGGGTGACGATTGCTCCGTTTGGCGCTTCTGTTCCATATCATTTTACAGGTCATGAAGGTCCAGATTCTTGTTGTATCGATAGTGATGATAATTTATATGTGGCCATGTATGGCCAAGGAAGAGTATTAGTATTTAATAAGAAAGGCTATCCAATAGGACAAATTCTGATTCCTGGGCGTGAAAGTGGCCATATGTTGCGATCAACCCACCCTGCATTTATTCCAGGGACGGATCAACTTATTATATGTGCAAATGATATAGAAATGGGCGGCGGATCTTGGTTATTTACAGTGAAAGGCTTTGCTAAAGGGCATCAAAGTTATCAATTTCAGGTTTAGCTGATTAAGCATTAGAAAAAGAGGGTGAGACATAAATAGCTTGAATAAGCGTGTCTCAACCTCTTTGTTTAATAAAATACGATAATCAATAGATATAATGGTAATTTGAAGCGGCAGATTTACTTAGTATACGAGTACCAAAGGCATATGGATGATTGTAATTATATTCAGAGACTTTAATACTCCCGTTTTTATAAACATAACTGACATATGCGACGTGACCATATGTACCAGCAGTTGATTGCATAATAGCTTTTTTGGCAGGCTTTCGTCCTACATGGTAACCACTTTTTTTAGCATTGCTATACCAATATTTAGCATTGCCCCAACCATTTGGTACCGGCTTCCCAACTGAAGCTCTTTTTTTAAATACATACCATGTACAGTTATATTTTGCATAGTAATTTACTGCTGCTTTGGTAATATTATTCTCGTTTAGCGATTGGTACGAGATAGAACCAGTAAATAAAAGCGTAGTAGCGATGAAGATACGACCAATTTGACTTCTAAAATTCATACTTTTCTCCAGACATTTTTAATAATATAAGTATAATTTGAAATTACGTTCAATACAATATTGGACATAATTAATACAACTAATTTTAATACTAATGAAATATAAGTAGTATTTTTGTAATTCATTACAGGTAATTTAAAAATAAATTTATGTGAGCAAATATACTAACCACTTTCTTTATATGCATCATTGTAGTTTTCAGGAACATAGGCGTGATAAAAAACCGATATTGAAAGCGCATACATTTTTAGGTATGATGTAAATAACTTAGGGGGTGCTCATTATCTTGAAAAGAAAAAATTATAAAACAGGTAGTAAAAAGAATGTAAAAAGAAATCTTGGCTTAACATCAGCATTAATTACTTTGTCAGTAATGATAGTGGCGATGTTATTTACAGTTGCAGTATTAGAAAAGGAACCACATATCCCGTTAATGATAGGTACTGCTATAGCAATCATGGTTACGATGTTACATGGTTATGCATTTAGCGAAGTAGAAGAAATGATGTATAAGGGTATCCGTCATGCTTTACCTGCCATAGTAATCATAATTCTAGTAGGTTTAATTATTGGATCATGGATCGGTAGCGGTGTTGTCGCTACAATGATTTATTATGGTTTACAATTAATTGATCCAAACTATTTTTTAATGGTAGTCGTATTATTGTGTGGCATAGTAGCTTTAGCGATAGGCAGTAGTTGGTCTACGATGGCGACAGTAGGTGTAGCGTCTATGGGAATTGGAATAAGTATGGGCATCTCACCAGGAATGGTTGCAGGCGCAGTTATATGTGGATCGTACTTTGGTGATAAGATGAGTCCGTTATCTGATACTACTAACTTAGCGTCAGGTTTATCAGGTGTAGATTTGTTTGAGCATATCAAACATATGTTTTATACGACGGTTCCTGCATTGGTTATTACGCTAGTGTTCTTTTTCTTTATAGGTCAACGTTTTGGTGCAAGTCATTTTGATACGAAAAACATAGATACAATTTTAAAAACAATGCAAGATAATTTTGTAATTACGCCATGGTTAATGCTGATACCATTAGTTGTTATTGCTTTAGTGGTTGTTAAAATACCAGCAGTTCCCGCCATTTGTGTAGGGATTATACTAGGTTTTTTTGCTCAAATATTTATACAGGGCGGTTCGCTGATTGAAGCGATGACTGCTTTACAAACTGGATATAGCATCGATTCTGGAAATAAACTCGTAGATGAATTATTCAACCGAGGTGGTCTAGAATCTATGTTCTATACGATTTCACTAACACTTGTAGCAATGACCTTTGGTGGTGTATTAGAATATTCTGGTATGCTTTCAGCATTGATATCAGTTATTTTGAAGTTTGCCAAGTCTACGGGCAGTTTAATTGCTTCTGTTATAGTATCTTGTATTGGTACAAACTTCACTTGCTCAGAGCAATACATATCCATTATCGTTCCTTCTAGAATGTATGCAAGTACCTTTAAAGAAAAAAAGCTCCATGCTAAGAATTTATCAAGAGCATTAGAAGACGGTGGTACATTAACATCTGTATTTGTACCTTGGAACACATGTGGTGTATTTATAGCATCTACGCTTGGCGTGTCTGTATTTGAATATGCACCCTACGCAATATTAAATTATACAGTACCGATAATTTCTATTATATTTGGATATATAGGTTTTAAAATTATAAAACTTACCGATGAGGAAATAGAAGAGAATGACAAGAAACAAGCTAAAGAAACGACTTTGGCATAATATAAGTGTTAGTGTGAATAGGTCAGGAATTTTACTACACAAGTATAGTTAAGAATGAAGAGAGAAAACAGTTCTCTCTTCACTTTTTATAATCATTGCATATTGAAAAATTATATATTAACCGTATACTGTAATATATTAATTATATTTTAAGTAAAGGAGAAAGTGCATGGATATTAAACAAATGAAGTACTTTGTTGAAGTTGTAAACCAAAATGGTATGACAAATGCTTCCAAATCTTTATATATTGCGCAACCCACAATTAGTAAAGCAATAAAAGATTTAGAAAAAGAGTTAAACATGACACTTTTCGATCGTAGTAAACGACAACTTGTACTGACCGATGCGGGAAAAGTATTCTTTCAAAAATGCAAAGAGATACTCACGCTTTATAATGATTTACCAAAAGAAATAAACAGTTTGTTAGGGCTAGAAACTGGGCACATTAGTATTGGTTTATCAGCGGTTATGAATATGAATAAATTCATTCATATACTAGGAGAATTTCATCAAAAATATCCAAATGTAACCTATAATTTAGTGGAGAATGGTGGGAAAATGATAGAAACGCAATTAATCAACGATGAAATAGATATAGGCATCACTACACTACCTGTTGATAAAGCTATTTTCCACTCTATTCCTTTATATCAAGAAGATTTGAAGTTGGTCTTAAATAGAGAACATCGTTTAGCTGAATATAAAAAAATAGATATGAGTATGCTTAAAGATGAGGACTTTATTTTATTTAATGAAGATTTTTATTTAAATGATAAAATCATAGAAGCGGCTAAAAATGCTGGCTTTATACCAAACACTATTTCAAAAATTTCGCAGTGGAATTTTATAGAAAATCTTTTGAATGCCCACCTTGGGGTTAGTATATTGCCAGAAAATATTGTGAATATGCTAGATAGTAGTTTTAAAAATATTCAACTTGATGATCCGGCCATGCGTTGGGAACTTGGCGTGATTTGGAAGAAAGATAAATATTTAAGCCATGCAACGCGGCAGTGGATTGATTTTATGAAAAAAAGATTATAATAATAAGAGGAAAGACAACAATCGCTATACTAAGATTGTTGTCTTTCTTTTTATTACTGGTGACTGTATATCGTGTGACTTTTAGTACGCACTAATTGAGTAATCATAATAAATTATAATGACATAAATCGCTTTCATAGATAAAAGTAATGTGTCCTATTGAAAATCAATATTTTTATTATGATTATTAGTGCTTTATACTGAAGTATGTAATCAATAAAACAGTCGAAGAGTACTGAAATATAAAGGATGATGAGTATTGCAAATATCACTGAAAGTAGTTAGAGTTTTATTGCAAATAATAATTATAATGGGTGTCACATACGTGGGGAATATTTTGCAAAGTGTTTTGCATATTCCAATCGCAGGAAGTATTGTTGGATTAATTTTATTTTTCCTGCTACTTCAATTTAAAATAATTCCTTCTAAATGGGTAAGTGAAGGTTCTAATTTCTTTTTAACATTTATGGTATTTTTCTTTGTGCCATCAGTTGTTGGTGTCATGGACGTAGTTTCTGAAATTAACTTGAACTTTATACTGTTCTTCGTAATGATTGTTCTAGGAACTTGCTGTGTTGCGCTTGTTTCAGGATTTATCGCTGAAAAAATGGTTAAAGGCCCACGATACGGGAATGGACAAAATTAGATGATGATTTTACAAGCAGCATTAATGATTGGTTTAACACTTATCATGTTTATAGGAGCAAAGAAATTACAGAAAAAGTATAATAGCCCATTTTTAAATCCAGCCTTAATATCATCTATCGGTATTGTTGTTGTATTACTATTATTTAATGTAGATTATAACGGGTATATGATAGGTGGTAAATGGATTAATTATTTATTAAATTGTACAGTTGTATGTTTAGCATTCCCTTTATATCAAAATCGACATAAAATATTAGAACACTCCGCTATTATTTTTAGTAGTGTATTTGCGGCAGTAATGTTAAATTTCATCTTCGTATATACCATATTGAAGGCTTTCGGTTATTCAAAAGAAGTCATTGCAACAATGTTACCAAGATCTATGACCGCAGCGGTAGGGATTGAAGTATCCCATCAGCTTGGTGGTGTAGATACGATTACAGTTATGTTTATCGTGGCAACAGGCTTAATTGGCAGTATTGTCGGTTCTTACCTGTTAAAATTGGGCAGATTTAAGACTTCGATTGCTAGAGGTTTAACTTATGGTAATGCATCACACGCGTTTGGCACAGCGCGGGCACTAGAAATAGATTTAGAATCAGGTGCTTTTAGTTCAATTGGTATGATTTTAACGGCGGTACTCAGTTCAATACTACTACCAATACTCATCCTCTTTTTATATTAAATGTAGCAGTGTTAAAGATTATTTTTAATAATAAAATATATATTTAAACACAGGGAATTTGAAAGGAGCTATTTATATAATGGCAAAAATTAAAGCAAATCATGCATTAGTAAGAGCGTTAAAAGTTTGGGACATAGATCATTTATATGGTATTCCAGGAGATTCTATAGATGCAGTCGTGGATAGTTTGAGAACAGAAAGAAATAATATTGAATTTGTTCATGTGCGTCATGAAGAAGTAGCAAGTTTAGCAGCAGCAAGCTACACAAAATTAACTGGGAAAATTGGTGTAGCTTTGAGTATCGGCGGCCCTGGTATCGTTCATTTATTAAACGGTATGTATGATGCAAAAATGGACAATGTGCCACAGTTAATATTAGCTGGTCAAACTGATAGTACAGCATTAGGAACAAAAGCATTCCAAGAAACTGATATTAGTAAAATGGTTGAAGATGTTGCGGTTTATAATCGCCAAATTTCAGAAAATGATAAAGATATCTTTGGTATTGTAAATGAAGCGATTCGCACAGCTTATGAGAAAAAAGGCGTAGCAGTTTTAATATTGCCTAACAACTTATTGACAAACAAAGTGAAAGATACAACAAATACGAAAGTTGATACTGCGCCTCCAGCTCGAATTGCGCCAAAACCACGTAGTATTAAAAAAGCGACAAAACTTATAGATAAAAGTAAACGTCCGGTTATTTTAATTGGCACAGGTGCCAAAAAAGCTAAAGATGAAGTACGTGAATTTATAGAAGCAGCTAAGATTCCTTCAATTATCACGTTGCCGGCTAAAGGTATTTTACCTGATGCACATCCATATAATATTGGTAATTTAGGTAAAATCGGTACAAAAACATCTTATCAAACAATTCAAGATGCGGACTTATTAATTATGGTAGGTACAAATTATCCATACGTTGATTATTTACCTAAAAAAAATATTAAAGCAATCCAGATAGATACAAACCCAGAAAACATTGGACATCGTTTCGATGTCAATGTAGGTATTATTGGAGATAGTAAAATTGCATTACAACAATTAACAGACTCTGTAAAACATGTATCTAATAGAGAGTTCTTGAATAAAACATTAGAAAGAAAAGCAACTTGGGATTCATGGATGGCTAAAGATAAAGCTGACGAAAGTTCACCAATTCGTCCAGAACGTCTTATGGATAGTATCAATCAAGTCAGAACTGATGACGCAATCTTTTCTATCGATGTAGGGACATCAACAGTTTGGTCAACACGTTATTTAGACTTAACAGTGAACAACAAATTTATTATATCAAGTTGGTTAGGTACGATGGGTTGTGCTTTACCAGGTGCAATCGCTGCAAAACGTGCGTATCCAAATCGTCAAGTCGTAGGTATTGCTGGAGATGGTGCTTTTGAAATGGTCATGCAAGATTTTGCGACAGCTGTACAATATGATTTACCGATGACGATATTTGTATTAAATAATCAACAATTATCATTCATTAAATATGAACAGCAAGCAGCTGGTGAATTAGAGTATGCCATTGATTTCACTGATATCGATTTAGCAAAATTTGCTGAAAGTTGTGGTGGTATAGGATATACGTTGAAAGATCCTAATAGAATCGATGATGTAGTAGAAGAAGCTATGTCACAAGATAAACCAACAATAGTGAATGTGTACGTTGATCCAACTGCGGCTCCGCTTCCAGGTAAAATTGTAAAAGATGAAGCAATTAACTACGGTAAATGGGCATATAGATCCATTACTGAAGATAAAAAATTAGACTTTGATGAGATTCCACCAATGTCAACAGCGGTTAAACGTTTCTTCTAAGATGAGATGAAGTGAAATGAACAAAGCTATCAAACCATAAAGGGTTTGATAGCTTTTTTATTATGGAATATCTAACTTAAGTACGTTAGTCATAGTAAATAGCTGTTCACGTCATCGTTGCATGCACCTTATTGAACAGGCAATCAAAGCATATTTATATAGAAATAGGTTATATATAAATCAAACGCTATTGTGGAAATATGTTGTCTGTTATCAAGAAAGGAAGATTGCTAATGTTTAAATCAATGTTCAAAAATATTCATTTGAAGACACCACATACTTATGCATTATTGTTACTTATAATTATATTTGCAAGTTTACTGACATATATAATTCCAGCAGGGGAGTATGCGCGTGAGGAAAAAGGAGGACAAACACTTGTAGTTTCAGGTTCATATCAAGAAGTTCAACAACAAGGTGTGTCCTTTTTCGACATATTTAGGGCCATACCTGAAGGCTTAATTAGTGGTGGTGAGATAGTCTTTTATATCTTTTTGGTTGGTGGTGCTTTTGGAATTGTACATAAGACAGGCGCTTTTGAAAATGGTGTTAACAAAGCTATGCAAGTGTTGGGTTCATTTAAGTTTCTCATGATTCCATTGACTATGGTTATTTTTTCTATATTAGGATTTTCTATTGGCTTAGCAGAAGAAACCATTATATTTGTGCCTATTGGTATTATTATTGCACGGACATTAGGCTACGATGCACTTACAGGTGCTGCAATGATTATTTTAGGTGCAGCTAGTGGTTTTATAGGTGGTATGCTCAATCCTTTTACAGTTGGTGTTGCACAGTCTGTAGCAGAGTTGCCGATGTTTTCAGGATGGGGTTTAAGAACAATCATTTATCTGTTTATTTTAACTGCAGCTATTATTACAGTAATGATTTATGCACACAAAGTTAAAGGTGACATGACAAAGAGTTTAGTATACGAACTAGAACAAGTCGAAGAAAAGAAAGAAACGAAGATGGACATGCCACGTTTTACGAAAAGTCAGGCTACAGGTTTAGCGCTCATCATTGCAGCTATTATTTTAAACGTGTTTGGCATATTTAGATATGGATGGTCTTTTAATGAAATGAGTGCAAACTTCCTGTTGGCTGGATTGTTAGCAGGTTTAATAGGTGGACTAGGTTTAAATGGCACATTTGATGCAATGATTGAAGGCATGAAAGATATACTCTTCGGTGCGATGATCGTTGGATTTGCTAAAGGGATTATTGTGATACTAGAAAATGGCAAGGTTATTGATACAATCGTACATGGTATGTCAACTTTGTTAGGTGATGTGCCGTCATCTATCGTTATCTTGTCGATGTTTGTCTTACAATTTTTATTGAATTTCTTTATACCATCTGGTTCAGGACAAGCATTAACAACAATGCCTTTAATGGTACCTATTTCAGACTTATTAAATATTAATCGACAACTTACAGTATTGGCCTTTCAATATGGTGATGCAATTAGTAATATTTTATTTCCCACGTCGGCGATACTCATGGGGGCACTGGCAGTGGGGAAAATTACTTACACACAATGGTTAAAATTTGCGTGGAAATTAATTATAGTATGGGTATTGATTTGTAGTATTGCCATGTCTATTGCATTAGTGGTTGGATATTAGTGATATCATATCAATAGATAAATCTAATATTTTGAGTAATACTTCACTGTGTTGAACGATATAAGTTGTTGTTTATTTTTAAATAATAGTATATAATATAAAAAAACAAATCATCATATTGCGTGTTACTGGTAAAGCAGGCATGAGCAAACATAATGACTATTGGGAATAGTCTGTTTGCTCATGCCTTTTTTGTATGCAGTTTGATGATATAAATTAAAGAAGGGATGTTTTTAAATGTTTAAAAAACTTTTTGGACAGCTTCAACGTATTGGTAAAGCATTGATGTTACCAGTCGCTATTTTGCCAGCTGCTGGATTGTTACTAGCTTTAGGCACAGCGTTTCAAGGGGAAGCGTTGCAATCTTATTTACCGTTTATAAAAGTAGAGGGATTTCAAAATGTAGCTAAAATGATGGAAGGTGCGGGGGGAATTATCTTTGATAATTTACCAATCATCTTTGCATTAGGTGTTGCTATAGGGTTAGCCAGTGGAGATGGTGTTGCTGCTATTGCTGCATTTGTAGGATTTATTGTTATGAATAAAACAATGGGCGCATTTTTAGAAATTACGCCTGACAATGTTGATGATGCAGCAAGTGGTTATGCCAATGTCTTAGGGATTCCCACACTACAAACAGGTGTGTTCGGTGGTATTATCGTCGGTGCACTTGCTGCATGGTGTTATAATAAATTTTATAATATTACCTTACCAAGTTATTTAGGCTTTTTTGCGGGTAAACGATTTGTGCCAATTATGATGGCTACATGCTCATTTATACTTGCTTTTCCAATGGCGTGGGTATGGCCAGTCATTCAAGATGGGCTTAATACATTTAGTGAAGGGTTACTCGATTCAAATACTGGAATAGCAGTATTCTTATTTGGATTTATTAAACGTTTATTAATTCCATTTGGATTACATCATATTTTCCATGCGCCATTTTGGTTTGAATTTGGTAGCTTTAAAAATGCTGCAGGTCAAATCATCCATGGTGATCAACGTATCTTTATTGAACAAATTCGTGATAATGTACCATTAACTGCTGGTAAGTTTATGGGTGGAGAATTCCCAGTTATGATGTTTGGTCTTCCAGCTGCAGCTTTAGCGATTTATCATTCAGCTAAGAAGGCAAATAGAAAAGTCGTAGGCGGGTTGATGTTATCCGGTGCTTTAACATCATTCCTTACAGGTATTACAGAACCTTTAGAGTTCTCATTCTTATTTGTTGCTCCATTATTATTCTTTATTCACGCAGTATTAGACGGTTTAGGTTTCTTAGTTATGTATTTACTCAATGTGCATTTAGGCTATACGTTCTCAGGTGGATTTATTGATTTCTTATTACTCAATATCATGCCTAATAGAACAGCGTGGTGGCTAGTTATACCAGTTGGACTGGTCTATGCTGTCATTTATTACTTTGTTTTTAGATTTGTAATTAAAAAATTAAATTACAAAACGCCTGGTAGAGAAGATGAAGAAATGCAAAATAGTTCTGTCGCAAAGAACGAATTGCCGTTTGAAGTATTACACGCAATGGGTGGTAAAGAAAATATTAAACACCTTGATGCTTGTATAACACGATTAAGAGTTGAAGTTAATGATAAAGCAAAAGTGAAAGTTGATGTTTTGAAACAGCTCGGTGCTTCGGGAGTACTTGAAGTTGGAAATAATATGCAAGCAATTTTCGGTCCTAAATCTGATCAAATCAAGCATGACATGGCGAGGATCATAAATGGTGAAATTACAAGACCAAGTGAGACAACATTAACAGAAGAAGATGATAGTAAAGTAGTGAAATTATCTGAGTCTGAAGACAACAATGGCGTAGTATCACAATCAGAAATAGAAGTATGCTCTCCAGGTAGAGGCAAGTTGGTCCCACTCTCTGAAGTACCTGATGAAGTTTTTGCTCAAAAAATGATGGGTGATGGCGTTGCGCTGATACCTGAAGATGGTGAAATTGTTGCACCATTTGATGGTACAGTGAAAACAATTTTTCCAACGAAGCATGCAATTGGATTAGAATCTAAAGATGGTCTTGAATTACTAATTCATATTGGAATTGATACGGTTAAGCTAGAAGGTAAAGGTTTTGAGCGTATGGTTGCTACAGGGGACACGATTAAAAAAGGACAACTATTAATGAAGGTTGACTTAGACTATGTACAAGCACATGCGCCAAGTATTATAACACCTATAGTGATTACAAATATTGAAAATCGTACACTTAAAATTGAAAGTAAAGATATGATAGAACCACAACAACTGTTGATGACAATTAAGTAGATTCTTAAATCAGCATATCCAATAGCGTCATGAATATATAGGTATAAATAACAATATTCAAAAATAAAAGTGCACTTTCATTTATATGAGAGTGCACTTTTTTTGATTAAAAACGAAAACAAAATAAAACTATGAATGCTTGAATATGCATACCTTTTATTTATAAAAACGAAGTATTAATTAACAAAAACGAAAATTTATTTTGTAAATATACACTTATCTTGTTGGTTAACTGTTGAAAAATTCTGAAAAAATAAATAGGATGGGTTATAATGACTAACAATGACGAATAGAAAATGAAGGTGAAACGATGAAATATCATTTATCAATAGAAGTTATGCCTCAAGTTAAACTCGTACAACCAGAGTTATATATGGCTGAAGAATTGTACCATACGATTAAAGAAAACTTTTCACATTTAGCACAGTTTTTAGACTTTTTGAAAGAAGATATGACAATTGCGGATGAAAGTGCATATTTGAAGATGATGATGCAACAACAAGTTGAGAATAAAGGGAGATTATTTCTAATCTATCATAATGATAAATTAATAGGGACAGTGGACTTACATAAAATTGACAATAAAAATAAAAAAGCTGAGATTGGCTATTGGATTGCCAAAGGATATACAGGAAAATCTATTATCACGACATGTGTGAAATATATTTGTGATTTCTCCTTTGAAGTAATGGGCTTAAATAAACTTATTATTATGGCAGACTTAAGGAACAAAGCGAGTAAGAAAGTTGCAGAAAAAGTTGGTTTCACGTTTGTATCTACTGATTTTGAGGACGTGTTTGATGGCGAGACCTATCGTGATATGAATCGATATATATTATTGAGAAAAGATTATTTTTAACATCATCCACAAGTTATATAGGATTAAAAAAGCATATATTTAGTGAACATATGAGAAGGGTGGTAACTCATGAACACGACTAGAGGAATTAACCATATTGGTTTAACTGTTCCCAATATTGAAGCAGCAACTTTATTTTTTAAAGAAGCTTTAGGTGGGAGAATTGCGTATGATAGTCAAACAACAGCTAATCCTCCACGTGAAGGTAGATTTGTAGAACAGGTATTAGGAATAGAAAAAGGAGCGAAAATTATAAAAAAGCGTATGTTGGTATTTAACCATGGGCCTAATATAGAGTTGTTTGAATTTAAAGAAGCGAACCAAAGAAATCCAGAATCATTACAAGATATAGGCTACACACATTTGTCATTTTATGTAGATAATTTTGATTATGCGTTTAAACGTATAAAATTAGCAGGAGGTGTCCCTATTTCTGAACCGCATGCAAATACAAAATATGAAGATACTAAAGACAATAAAACTGTATATGTACGTGCACCATGGGGAAGTTTGATAGAATTACAAACCATACCGAATGGCTATTATTATCCAGAAGATAGTGAAGCTGAAGTATTCATACCTGAAAAATAAAGGAGCAATTAAAGATGTTACAACGTAAATTAAATATTGCCAATTTAAACACACCTATACATAAGTTAGAGCATTTAAGCCAAACGCTTGGTAAAGATATATATATCAAAAGGGATGATTTCACTGGGACAGAAATATCTGGAAATAAAGTACGGAAATTAGAGTATACAATACAATATGTCTTAGATCATGGTTATGACACTGTGATTACTACTGGGGCAATCACTTCGAATCATGCACGAGCAACCGCTGCACTTTGCGCGCAATTTAATATAGAATGTCATCTTGTATTGAGAGGAACAAATACGGAATATGAAGGTAATTTATTTTTAGAGGCGATGTTAGGTGCTCATATCCATATCATTAAACCGAGTGAATCTAGAGAAGAAGCGATGAATATATTATATAGCAAGCTTGAGCAAGAAGGAAAGACACCATTTCTTATTCCAGTAGGCGCATCAGATTGGATTGGCACGCATGGCTATGTTAATGCTTATGAAGAAATTATTGAGCAAGAAGCTGAATTAGGCATTAAATTCGATTCTATTAATTTAGCTGTAGGTTCTGGTGGCACATATGCAGGACTTTGGTACGGTAATGCAAGTAACAACTTGGCAACTAAGATTATAGGGTATGCTGTAGATCAAAGCACAGAGGACTTTGAACAAAAAGTAAAAGAGATTGTGAAACAGTTAGATCAAAATATACTATCTTTTAATACATTACATATCAATGATAACTATGTAGGACTTGGATATGGTCAAGCGACAGATGAAGAACTACAATTCTATATTAATATTGCTAAAACGGAAGGGATTATTTTGGATCCTATATATACCGGCAAAGCGTTTAGTGGATTAGTTCAAGAAATAAAACAAGGGAACTATGATGACCAACAAGCAATCTTATTTATTCATACAGGTGGAATTTATGGTTATACTCAAGAAATGAGAGAGCGTATAAAACAACTATTACCTGATATTTCAGATGCAGTATAATAACTAAGTAAGAATTGAATATATTCGCGATATTACCGATTTACATGTATGCTTATTTTATATTAAATAGTCAGTTTTATATAGCATTACTCCATTACAGTATAGTTAATAATAGGTGTATTTGACGTTATATTGTTTGATATTGAGCGTGAATCCTTTGATTCTTCACGGAACAATGTTTCATAATAGAATACAATTTACGCAGTAAGGGTGGTGTTCACCAATGAAACAAGATTTGGTTACGATTGAAGATTTTCATGATTTTATAGTAAGTCATGATCTTGCTGTAATACATGTGATGAGAGATAGGTGTAGTGTATGTCGGGCAATATTACCACAAATCGAAGGTCTTGTGAACGATTTCCCGCAAGTGGCATTAGGTGTGATTAACCAGAGTCATTTAGAAGCAATTGCAAGTGAGTTATCTATATATACGGCGCCAGTAGACTTGATCTATTTAAAAGGAAAAGAAATGCATAGACAAGGTCGTTTTATTGATATGCAACAATTTGAGCATCAATTGGAGTTGTTGACTTATAATGGTGACTATTCATGAATGAGACATAAGTTATAAATGTGAAAGATAAATAAATCTTATTTGAAATGAAATTGATATGGAGATAATACGATAAACGTCTTTGAGAGTGAAAACTTGAGAAGACGTTTTTAATTTGCGCTATAAACATGATGTTTACGCACCCAATTTATGTAGTTAGAAATAAAAGTGTGCAAAATTGAATAATAAGTATCTTATTTATATATAATAATGTATGATGGTATTAATCAATTGGATGAAGGTGATGATCATGCGCGTAGAAAGAATATGTCCTAATGAAGCGGAAGCACTTTATGACTGTATGAAGCAGATAGATCAAGAAGCACAGTATATGCTCTATCTTCCAGAAGAACGCACATTCAATAAAGATAAATTAGTTGAGCATCTTAGATATCAGTTTTATATAGGTGTCAAAACAGAAGATAATAAAATCATGGGTTATTTGTCTGTACATATGAGTACTTTATATAAATTGAAACACATTGGTTACATTAGCATAGGATTAGTGGAAGAACTTCAACAGCAAGGATTGGCGACTAAAATGTTTGAAGAAACGATTAAATGGGCGCAACGTAAGGGGTTAAGACGTTTAGAGTTAACGGTGATTACTTACAATACACCAGCTATAAAATTCTATGAAAAGTTAGGATTTAAAATTGAAGGTATTAAACGTGAGTCTATTTATATGAATGAGCATTTCTATGATGAATTATATATGGCAATGATGTTAAATGAAATGAATATAACAAAATCTGATAATTTATGGTAATTTACGTTTATTGTTAGAGATAAGTGTTTTTTGCTGAAATCATTATTCTATCTCATATAAAATGAATATAACATGAGGAGGTAGATTATGGTTGTAAAGAAAATGATAGCATTAACAAGTGCGTTACTAACAACATCATATTTATACATCAAGATAAAAGAAAAACGTAGTTACAAAAGTTTTTTATGTGAAATGATGCTAAGAGTGAATAGAGTGAAACGTGCATTTTTAACTGTAGAAGGTGCACAACGTGCATTAAATGGAGTTGAACAAGATACAAAAGGTTTATATCAAGGAACACAGTATCAATTTCAAAATAATGTAGAAAAGACTTTTTATCAAAATGTAACTACATATGTTGTGAATGATAAATCTCAAAATCAACAAGCTGTTATTTTGTATTTACATGGAGGTGCATGGTTTCAAAATCCATTAGACCACCATTTTGCATATATTGATATGCTGGCGAATCATTTTGGTGCTAAAGTCATCATGCCTATTTATCCCAAAGTACCTCATGCTACATATCAAGATACATTTGATTTGCTAGTAGAAATATATGATGAGTTAAGTGAAACGATACAACCTGGGAAGCAATTAACCATTATGGGAGATTCAGCAGGTGGACAAATTGCTTTGTCCTTTGCACAGTTATTAAAATACAAAGGATTAAGCCAACCGCAACATATTGTCCTATTATCCCCCGTATTAGATGCAACTTTTAGTAATCCAGAAGCACAAGAATATGAGCGTATTGATCCTATGCTAGGTATTGAAGGAAGTAAATATTTCTTGAAATTATGGGCAGGAGATCTACCATTAGATAATTGGAAAATATCACCCATCAATGGTGATTTAACAGATTTAGGGCATATAACCATTTCTGTAGGCACAAAAGAAACATTATATCCAGATGCAGTGAAATTATCTGATTTGCTTAATAAACAAAATATTGTGCATGAATTTTTGCCAGGATATAATTTATTTCACATTTATCAAGTGTTTCCGATTCCAGAACGTCAACAAGTACTATTGAAATTAAAGCAGATTATTAAAGTAGACTAATAATATAGGATGAGTCATATCGTTTTCTAAATGGTTACACTATTATAAAGTGTATATAAATAAAAAATAAGCACATTTCAACTACCTTTGTTGAGATGTGCTTATTTTGTTATTGTTGCTTTTATTTTTGAAATGAGATAGCCGTTGTTTACAATAAAAATCATTAGCAAGATTAAGGTGAATAGAACTTAGATGTAAAAGTAATTATAGATACTTAAAAATAAAAAATCATACAAGGTTTTCAGAAGATGGATTATCTAAAGCTCTTGTATGAGATTGAATTGAGTTAAAAGATGATATTTGTTTTATCAAACTTGATTGTGAATCATTAGGCACGCTATTCGTTTCTGTTGTAGTTTGTTTAGAAGTGTTATTGATATGATCCACGTTTTCAACACGTTTAGAATTATCAGTATCTAAAACCGAATTTTTCATGTCATTTCCTTGCATGCTACCGATTAAAATCAAGATTAAATAGCTACAAGTTAATACGGATACAATGACAAGGTAAATTGAAACGGTTAGTTTTACAGGTCTACTCATAAACTGCCTCCTAAATAGCTCTATTAGTACTTTCACATATAACTTAACATTTAAATTTTAATATCATGTAAAGATGTAGTAAATTTTGCATATTTGTTTATTACAATTTATTGCTAGAGTAGTAACTATTATTTTTATTTTTTTATTAAAATAAAGATATTTTTTAATTTCCATAAAACGCCGTCATATAAGTGTTTTCAAAAGTCTTAAGTTTAATATTACACTAAATGTAAATCTTTATTTACAAATTATTAACAACCCCTTTAAACAGTTAAAACTAAATCAATAACAGCATGATAGCATATCTGTAATGAATGGTAGGAAATGATTAAGCAGTATGAGAACAATACATAAGCTTTACGTATTGTATGACCCCATATGATTGACCTATCTTAAAATTTCATAAAACTTTAACTACGCTGATGAAAAGAGGGACAAAATTTGCTACTGATCATAATATGTGTAGGGTTAATTCTTTGGTTGGGCATTGTTGAGAAACAAAGGCATTCCAACAGATTGGAAAAAATCCCAATACGCATCAATATTAATGGTATTAGAGGTAAATCTACTATAACAAGATTAATTTATAGTATTTTACGTGAAGATAAATACCGAGTAATAGGTAAAACAACAGGGACTGATGCACGTTTACTGTATTGGTTTACACCTAGAGAATATCCAGTTTATAGGAAACCACAAGGTGCTAATATCGGAGAACAACGTGACATTATTCGCAAGGTTGTGAAGCAAAAGGGTAATGCACTTGTGAACGAATGTATGGCAGTTAATCCAGATTATCAAATTACCTTCCAACGAGATTTAGTTAAAGCAAACATTGGCGTTATTGTTAACGTAATGGAAGATCATATGGATGTCTTAGGTCCTACATTGAAAGAAGTTGCAGAAGCATTTACAGCTACAATTCCTTATAAAGGACATCTTGTAGTTATGAAAGATGATTACACAGACTTTTTTGCCAAAGTAGCTAAAAGACGTAAAACAAAACTTATAGTAGTAGATAAAGAAGAGGTGCCTGAATCTTATTTAAGAAAGTTTGGTTACATTGTGTTCCCAGATAACGTAGCAATTGCTATGGGTGTAGCAGAAGCATTAGGTATTGATCGAGATACTGCTTTAAGAGGCATGCTCAATGCGCCACCAGATGTAGGTGCCGTTGAAGTTAAATACTTTAATGCAAACCAAACTACAAACGTTTATGTAAATGCATTTGCAGCGAATGAACCTCAGTCAACAAAAGCGATATTAAATAAAGTGGAAAGTTACAATTATCCATACCGAAAAGTTGTTATCGTATTAAATTGTCGTGATGACAGAGTGGATCGAACGAGACAATTTGTTGAGAACTTTATAACAGAAGTTGAATTTGACACTTTAATTTGTACTGGTAAAAGTACCCAAATGGTCACTGACGCAATGAAGGGTCAGAAACACAAAAAATATCTAAACTTTGAAGGTAAAGATATGAAACAAGTTGAAGATGCGTTGTACAAGGAATCTGAAAATGCCCTGATTTTCTGTGTAGGTAATATACACGGTCCAGGTAAACAAATAGCGCAATATATAGAAGGGATCAAATAATATGATAGGTTCAGAGTTATATTTTTCATTATTTGTAGGCATTGTGCTCAGTTTAATCTTTGCCGAAAAATTTGGTATCAGCCCAGCAGGTTTAGTTGTACCAGGATACTTAGCACTTATATTTGACCAACCAATAATGTTATTATCCGTGCTAATTATTAGTTGTATTACATATTTTATAGTAAATCATGGCATCAGTCGTTTCGTAATTTTATACGGGCGCAGGAAATTTGCAGCAATGATACTAACGGGTATGGTATTAAAATTTGTATTCGATTTGCTCTATCCTATAACCCCGTTTGAAATGGTTGAAATGTCTGGTATAGGTGTTGTTATTCCAGGAATCATAGCTAATACGATACAAAAACAAGGTGTCATTATCACTTTATCTACATGTATGCTGCTAACATGTATCACTTACGTCATCTTATTCTTATATAGCTTTATCAATTAGTAAGGAGCATAAATATGAAGAATTCTAAACGATTTTCTATAGATGAGCGTGTATTAAAATGGACGAAACGCCATAAAAAGCGCAACTCCATATACACCAGTATCATTCTAATAATAGCTATTGTACTTATAGTATTTGCTATGAACTCAGAAAAGATAGTCCCCGTTAAAGCTATGAGTAAAAGTCAAGGTGACATAAGGATGACTTATTTAGGCAATGTGGAGTTAAATAACCATATCCGAAAAAATAATATCAATGAATCATTTGGTGCTATTAAAGATATTTTAAAAGGAAGTGATTATTCAACAGCAAGTTTAAAACTTTCCGAGTTTTCAAATGATAAAAAAACGAATATTAACAATAACTTAGAGAATGTAATGTTTTTAAAGGAATTAAACGTTAAAAGTTTGAATATTGTTAACCAAGTTACAGATAATATAACAGCTAGAGATTTTAGCAAAGCTGTGGAAGCACAAGCGGGCTATAATTATTTAACTGGAAATGGTTCTAACCCGATAAATAGTAAAACAGTGCAACAAACTGTTAAAGGGAAAAAAATCGCTAATGTTTCATTTACTGATGTTGAATCCGATTATACAGATCCAATAAAAAATACAACCTCAGTAAGTTTAGAACCCAATATTTTTATTCCTTTAATAAAAAAACTTAAAGAAAATAATGATTATGTCGTCGTCAACGTAGACTGGGGTATTACCGATGAACGAGCAGTTACAACGAGGCAAAGACAATATGCACATGCACTTTCAGATGCTGGTGCTGATGTAATTATTGGACATAACACAGTAGTTCAAAAAATAGAGAAATATAAAGGAACAAGCATCTTTTATAGTTTGGGTAATGTTACATCAGAAGGATTTCTATCTAAGAATAAACAAGGATTGGCAGTGCAACAAAATTGGAATGGAAAGCAATCGCAATTTATGGTTACACCAATTAAATCACAAGCAGGAAAAATTACTGAAGCACGCCCTAATAAAGTAGAAGAAATTAAAATGCTAAATAATATTCAAAGTAAAAGCGTGAAGCTTAAAAAAGAGAATGGAGGGTACATATATGAACATTAAAGAACATTGGGTAAGTATTACAGTCATTGCAGTAGTATTAGTCATTTTTCTATTAATTATATTCGCTAAAGCGAATGAAGGACTTGATCCATATGAGCTAAATGAACTTAAATCATCTCATCATCAATATTTGTCTAAAGGAGCTTAGTTATGAGTATTTATAATCGAAAAACGCTCATCGTAATATTACTCCTAACTATAATCATTTCTATCCTGTTTTTTATGGCAACCAAAAAAGATAACTATGATAAAGATGATTTATATGAGAATAAAATTGCTGATCATGATCAAGATACATCAGACAAAAATTACGGTGTTGCTTCAAATAACCCCATAGCAACACGTGTGGGCGAAAAAATATTGAAAGACGGTGGTAATGCAGTTGATGCCTCCATGGGTGTGTCCTATGCGCTTGCTATAACAGAACCACACTCATCTGGTTTAGGTGGTGGTGGTGCCATGTTATCTTACGACGGTCAACCTAATGTTGCGCCGAAGCAATGGCAATATAAAGATATATCTTCTTTTAATTTTAAAAATAAAGATCAAACAGGTACCCCAGGATTTGTGCGTGGTCTGCATGATGCCCATAAAGAAGCAGGAAAGATGGATGAAAAGAAAATTATGAATTACGTTATCCCTCTTGCTGAAGATGGATTTGAAGTCGATTCTGAATTAGAACGTAGTTTGAAGCTTTATGGTTCTGATGTTGATAGAGATTCTCCTTTCTTTGATGGTAAACAAACCAAAAGAGAGGGAGATGTTATAAAACAACCAGAATTAGCTGAAACATTAAGAGGGATTAGAGATAAAGGTCCTGATTATTTTTATGACAAAGTTGGTAAGAGTATTTCTAAACAACTTGATGATAAATTGACAGAAAAAGATTTTAAGAGTTATAAATCAGAGAAAAAAGAACCTGTGAGTACAGATTACTTAAATAATAAAGTATATTCTGCGTCTAATCCATTAGGTGGCACATTAATGCTACAAGGATTAAAAATTGATGAAGCAACTGATAATCAAGCTGCCCCAGATAATCGCTTAGATTACATAACTGGCATATTGAAATCAAGAGCACTGATGTACAGAAATAGAGATATCGTAAATGGTCAGGATGAAGATTATGATGAATACTTATCGCAAGACTATTTATTAGGCAAGTTGAATGAAATTAACTTTAATAGTAATTTTAATACGACAAATGTTGATAATACGAGTACGACACATTTCGTTGTTATTGATAAAGACGGTAAGTTAACAAGCACTACAAATACGTTATCTAGCTTCTTTGGAACAGGTAAGTTTATGAAAGAGGGCTTTTATATGAACAACTCTTTATCAAACTTTTCTTCGAACCCTGCGAGTCCGAATTATGCTGGTAAACATAAAGAGCCTAGGTCATTTACAGCGCCAAGTATAGTAGTTGGACCGGATTATTATATGGGCATTGGTACACCAGGTGGTAATAAAATACCAACCACGATTAACGAAGTGCTTATAGATTATTTGAGAGGTAACGGTACACTACAAGAATCTATTGATAAGCCACGCTTCTATAATGATTATGGCAAAATTTTCTATGAAAATGCGACGAACAAGCAAGATATTGATATTTTCAAGAGTTTAGGTTTCCAAGTTGAAGAGAAACGTAATGACCCTAACTTTGGAAGTGTTCAAGCTGCATTATATAATCGAAATGATAAGACAGTAGAAATTGGTCACGATGTAGGTAATAGATAATCAAGTTGATATAAGATGATTAGATATCCTATAAACTACGATAAGGAAAGGCTTAAATAAAACATAAAAGCAAGTGGATATCCTATTGCAGGATGTCTACTGGCTTTTTGCATTTAGAGAGTAAACTTCAGGTAATGTGAACTGAAGTTCAAATAATATAGAAAATAATATAAGTATGACAATGATTAACTTGAGGCAATATGGATATAACTAGAAAAGAAATTTGAAAATTGGTAATATTATACTTAAATATTAACTTTGTACACTATTGGTGGGAGGTATTTTTTTAAGTATTCATATAGAGAAATTCAATAAATTTTACAATAATAATAACTATGAATGAACCGGATATTTAGGAGGAAAATATATGATATATGCTGGTATATTAGCTGGAGGTATTGGTTCGAGAATGGGAAACGTTCCTTTACCTAAACAATTCTTAGATTTAGATGGCAAGCCGATACTTATTCATACAGTTGAAAAATTCTTACTTACAAGTGAATTTGATAAAATTTTTATTGCAACACCTCAAAAATGGATTTCACATACAAAAGATACTTTACGTAAACATAATATTACTGACGACAGAATTGAAGTTGTACAAGGTGGTTCCGACCGCAATGAAACGATTATGAACATCATTCATGCAGTTGAAGTAGAAAATGGAGTCAATGAAGAAGATGTAATTATAACGCATGATGCAGTACGTCCGTTTTTAACGCGACGTATCATCAAAGAAAATATAGAAACTGTGATTCAACATGGTGCGGTTGATACCGTGATACCAGCTACAGATACCATTATTACTTCGGATGATGGGGAATCCATTCAATCTATCCCTGTAAGAAGTGAAATGTATCAAGGGCAAACCCCTCAATCATTTAATATTCAATTGTTAAAACATACTTACAATGAGTTATCAAATGAGAATAAGAAAATATTGACGGATGCTTGTAAGATACTGGTAGTGGCAGGTAAACCTGTGAAAATTGTCATGGGAGAATTATACAATATTAAAATTACGACCCCTTATGATCTTAAAGTTGCTAACTCAATCATAAAAGGTGGGATGTCGCGTGATTAATCAAGTATATCAACTTGTATCGCCCAGACAATTTGAAGTAACGTACAATAACGAAGATATAAAAAGTGATAAAGTCATTGTACGCCCTTTGTATTTATCTATTTGTGCAGCGGACCAAAGGTATTATACAGGAAGTAGAAATCATAAAGTTTTAGAACAAAAGCTACCTATGTCATTAATTCATGAGGGTGTAGGAGAAGTAGTTTATGACAATAAAGGGATATATCATCCAGGTACAAGAGTACTTATGGTTCCAAATACACCCGTAGAAGAAGATGAAGTGATTGCTGAGAACTATTTAGCAAGTAGCAAATTTAGGTCTAGCGGTTATGATGGATTTATGCAAGATTATGTTTTTATGAATCATGATAGAGTAGTTGAAATAGATGAGGGTATAGAAGATTTAAGTACGATTGCCTATTCTGAATTAGTAACAGTGAGTTGGCATGCAATACAACGCTTTGAACGTAAATCTATTGCTTATAAGAATAGTTTTGCAGTTTGGGGAGATGGGAATTTAGGATATATAACTGCTATCTTACTTCACACAGTTTATCCAAACGCTAAAATTTACGTATTTGGTAAAACAGATTATAAACTAAGTCATTTTTCATTTGTAGAAAAGGTCTTTCATATACATGATGTACCTGAAGGTGTAACGTTTGATCATGGTTTTGAATGTGTAGGTGGAAAAGGTAGTCAATCAGCCATTAACCAGATCATCGATTTGATTTCTCCAGAAGGGACGATTAGCTTATTAGGCGTAAATGAATATCCTGTAGAAGTAAATACGCGTTTAGTATTAGAAAAAGGATTAACGCTATTTGGTAGTAGTAGAAGTGGTGTGCAAGACTTTAAAGATATTGCTAATTTATATAAAAATCATCCTGATGTTGTTGAAAAGTTAGCCTTATTAAAAGGAAATGAGTTTGAAGTTAAGAACATTAATGATGCTGTGAAAGCTTTTGAAGAAGATTTATCAACATCATGGGGAAAAACGGTAATTAAATGGATTATGTAATTAGCACATATACTTTCTCGATTCAGCAATCATACTCATTCGCTTGAATCTACACAATTAAGATGAAAGATAAACTTCATAACGCAATTAGAGAGGATTTGTTAAATTGGGTAAATCTAAAATAATAATTGATAATATCTACTGGGAACGTATTCAATTATTTATTGAAGGTCATGTAGATGACATCATAATGAATAAGCACAATTTTATATTACGAAATTTAACTGAGACAAAGGAGCTACTTGCCAATAATGTACAGATAAATGGTAATAAATTTAAAGCACGCTTTAATGTAGCAATTCTTGATAATGGAAACTACCTTCCATCAGGAGAATATTTGTTAATTTATAAAGGTGACTACGATTACATTGGAAATATTAATGAACGATTATTAGATGCAAATGAATATGAGTTAACAGAGGAACAATTAGAAGCATATGAAAACCAGGAAACAGAAAATGGTAAAAACAATTATCTATTAAATTGCTATAAGTGGACATTCAAAAAAGGTGGCAACTCAAAGACAACAGAATATACCGTTAGACCAATGATTTCGAGTGAAGTAAATGAATTTGTATTAAATATTAATTTTAAAGTGCCTGTACCTAAAATGAATCCAGTCAAAGAAAAGATGAAAGAGTTAAAATTAAAATATAATCAATATTCTTTTAATGTACGAAATACAATGTTTAAATTCATTTTTAATACAACAAAATTTTTCCATTTGAAAAAAGGGAATACGGTCTTGTTTACTTCTGATTCAAGAGCCGATATATCTGGGAATTTTGAGTATGTATATAATGAAATGTTAAGACAAAATTTAGACGAAAAATACAAAATTCATTGTTTATTTAAATCTAATATTTCTGCGAGAAGAAACTTTATTGATAAATTTAAATTCCCATATTTACTAGGTAAAGCTGATTATATATTTGTAGATGATTTTCACCCATTACTTTATACTGTGAATTTTAGGAAAAGCCAAGAAATCATTCAAGTTTGGCATGCTGTAGGTGCATTTAAAACTGTTGGATACAGCCGTGCAGGTAAAAAGGGCGGTCCATTTTTCAACTCTGTTAATCATAGAAATTACACAAAAGCCTTTGTGTCATCAGAAACAGATATTCCATTTTATGGGGAGGCTTTTGGGATAAAAGAACAAAATATTATTCCAACTGGTGTACCTAGAACAGATACGTTATTTGACAAAAACTATGAGCAACAAATAGTTGCAGAAATGGAAGAAGTATTACCTATTATTAAAGGAAAAAAAGTAGTGCTTTTTGCGCCTACATTTAGAGGTAATGGTCATCATACTGCACACTATCCATTTTTTAAAATTGATTTTGCAAGATTTGCGCGTTATTGTCGTGAAAATAATGCAGTCGTATTATTTAAAATGCATCCATTTGTTAAAAATAGATTAAGAATTCCTAGAGAATATGAACAATACTTTGTAGATGTATCAGATATGAGAGAAGTAAACGATATCTTGTTTATTACAGACATTTTAATCAGTGATTATTCTTCCTTGGTATACGAATTTGCAGTTTTCAAACGCCCTATGCTATTTTATGCGTTTGATTTAGAAGACTACATTACTTCTCGGGACTTTTATGAACCATATGAGACTTTCGTTCCAGGAAAGATTGTTCAATCATTCGATAATTTAATTACGTCATTAGACAACGAAGATTATGAACTAGAGAAAGTAGAGCCCTTCTTAGATAAACACTTTAAATATCAAGATGGACGCTCTAGTGAACGTTTGGTAAGACATTTATTCGGAAGTTAAGAATATCTATAAGCTAAATATAAGGTTAAATTTTGTGAGTGAAGTGCAAAGGAAAATATAAACTCTAAGTATATGAAGATTGAACAGCACTATTGTTAAGAAATCCATAAAGTAGGATTGTTAACTAACAAGCGACTGATTTTTTAATATCTTTATTGAGCGCAGTATACGACTTTGTAATGGCACTCACTTTTTTACGAGGTGAGGTTAGTAATGAAATTTTCAATTATAGTACCGAGTTATAATTCAGAGGCATATATCAAAGAGCTTATGCAAAGCCTTCAACAACAAACGTTTAATAAAAAAGATTTTGAAGTGATACTTGTTGATGATTGCTCTACAGATGACACACTAAAAATCGTAGAACCTTTTAAGAACACATTGAATTTGGTTGTAAAGCAGCTTGAATTTAATTCAGGTGGACCAGGTAAACCAAGAAATACAGCGTTAGAAATTGCACAAGGGGAGTATGTATTCTTTGTAGATTCTGACGATTACATTAACCCAGATACTTTAAAAGATGTCGCAGGTTTTGTGGACAATAATAATGCTGATGTAGTCTTAGTGAAAATGCAAGGCGTCAATGGTCGTGGAGTGCCAAAATCAATGTTCCAAAGAACCAGTGATTCTGTGACACTTTCCAATTCTAGAATTATGTACACATTGAGTCCTACAAAGTTTTATAGAACCTCACTTCTAAAAAAGCATGGTATTGTATTCCCAGAAGATTTGAAAAGTGCGGAAGACCAATTATTTACTATGAAAGCATATATAAATGCTCAAAAAATAGCAGTACTCTGTGATAAACCATATTATTATGCAACAAAACGTGAAGGGGAACATATGAGTTCAGCTTATGTCTCACCTAAAGATTTTTATCAAGTCATGTCATTGATTACTGAAGAAATCATAAATAGTACGTTAGATAATAAAGATGAAGTATTAGCATATTTCATAGACAGACATTTTTCTTTCTCAAGAACAAACAACTTTTCGTTAAAAATAGCAGATGATAAAAAACAAGAGTGGATGGATGCCTTAGGTGATTTTATCCTAAAAGTACCTTCACGCGTGGATGCATTATTAAAAGATGGGTTAAAACCATTATTATATTATGCACGTAAGAAGGATATGAACCATTATCAAATTGTCGAAGAAAGCTATAAGAATGGTGGATTTTATAACTTTAATGCATACCAAGAAGGATTAGAAATTCAATTCGATAAAGATGAGCCATTTTTTAAATTTCAACAACTTACTAAACCTGATTTAATGCTTACACAATTTAATTTTAATGATAAAGGTTTTAATTTAGAAGTAGAGTTTTTAAAATCCATTATTAATCCTAACCAGGTAGCTACTATGATTCAATTAAAACTTGTTTCGCGAAATAAGAAAGAAATGATTTATATACCTTTAGCAGTTAATGATCAAACACGCTTTAAATTTGGGGTGACTATGGACGAGATTATGCCATATTTAATTAAAGAAAAAGTGTGGGATATATTTTTAGAAATGCGTATTGATAATATGACGATTGAAAAGCGTATTGGTAATAAACGTAAAGCATATCCTTATGAGGCGGAGACAAGCACAATCACGAAAAATGGGAACCACTACTATCGCTTTACACCTTATTTTACAAAAGACTATGATAATTTATCGTTTTATGTAACACAAAATAGGTTGAACGATATGATAGAAGTGAAGGCTGTGGATAAAAATACGATGCAGTTACGAAGTTTAGAATTTAATTATTTAATATCTGAAGGTATGACAGCACTTATGTTAGGAAGTGATTTTACATATGGCTATCTAACTACAGCTACAGATGAAAAATGGATGATATATAAATTGACGCTTTTAAATAAGATAAAAACAAGTGAATTAAAAAAAGACTTTCGTATTGAAACACCGCACTTAGTTTTAAAATATTAATTGTATATAATGGAAAGTGGTCTAATGATATATTAGATCACTTTCTTTAATATACAGCGCGCTGTTATTGATAATCGTTTTCAATTATAGTATCGTGGGAATATGTAGAGTACGATCGTTAATTACATATTTGTAACAGTGTTTGATATTGAAGAAGCAAATGTTGATTGATGTTAAAAGGAGTTATCGATGAAGAATAATAAGATTGATGTTAAAGACTTAATAAATATTGGATTGTTTACGGCTGTCTATTTCATTTTTATAGCACCACCAGGTATTTTAGGCATTATCCCTATTTTTATGGTGTTACTTCCAGCAATGATAGGTTTAATTGGTGCTATTCCTATAATGTTACTACTCAGTAAAACTCAAAAATTTGGAGCGCTGACCATATGTGGAATAGTGGTTAGTTTAATATTAGCAATCATGGGACATCCATGGATAGCATTGATCCTCAGTGTCCCAATAATAATTATTGCAGATGTTATCATGTCTGTTGGACGCTATAAAAGTTGGAAATATAATATTGTAGGTTATATCGTATTTTCATTTTGGTCTGTTGGTAATTTATTGCCATTCTACTTTATGAGAACTTCATATTTATCATTTATTCGAGAAAAATATGGTGCAAATTATGAGGCGACAGTAGCAGGATTATTTTCATTTGGAATGATTCCTGTAATCATTATTACAACAATTGTTGGGGCATGGTTAGGCGCATATATTGCAAAAGGTGTATTGAAAAAGCATTTTAAGCGTGCAGGTATGATTTAATATGTATAATCATATAATAAAGCAAGATAAATTATATAATCTGGACCCAAGAATAAAGTTAGCACTTATGATCATTGTATCGCTTATCTCATTGACCGGTAGTGTAACTGGTAATCAAGTTATAGTGAGATTATTAATTATGTTGATACCAGTCGTATTAATAGTGATGATAGGTAAATATGTAAAAGGTATATCAGCACTTGTACTCATTACTTGTGCTTGGTATGGAGAAGCCTTCATTACAGTTGGTCAGAGTCAATTTGCAACACTAGCAATATTTATTCCTTCAGGTATTGTTACGCGCTTTTTACCGGCACTTGTTATGGGGTATTATATTTTCAAGACTACACAAGTAGAAGTGCTCATCGTTGGGTTGGAAAGTTTGAAGTTACCTAGACAGATTACGATACCTATATCAGTGATGTTTAGATTCATACCGACAATTAAGGTGGAATCAGCTTTAATTAGAGATGCTATGAAAATGAGAGGCATCTCATTGCGATTTGCTTTAAAAAAACCAATTCAATACATAGAATATCGTATTGTACCGATGTTAAGTAGTGTTGTGAAAATAGGCAATGAATTGACTGTTGCTGCAATGACGCGTGGCTTGAATTTAACGCATAGAAGAACAGCTATCATAAAATTAAAGTTAAGTTGGTTGGATTGGTTGTTTTTAGGTATAGGATTATTATTATACATTGCTTATTATCTATTGTGAGGTTAAAAAATGATTGAAATAAAAGGATTATCGTTTAATTATGAAAATGAACAAAAGGCACTGAACGATATAAATCTTACTGTAAATAAAGGGGAAGTGATTTGTTTAACCGGCGCTTCAGGTTGTGGTAAAACGACATTAACGCGCATATTAAACGGAGCAATACCTCATTTTTTTAAGGGGCATATTGAAGGTGAAATAATAATCAATAATAAAGATATGAAAGACCAATCTATCTATGATGTTTCTAAAGAAAGTGGGTCCGTATTTCAGAATCCTAGATCTCAATTTTTTTGCTTGAACACAACAAGTGAACTTGCCTTTGAACCTGAAAATTATGGCGTTAACCCTACGCAAATAAAATCAGATATTGGATATAGCGCATATCAATTTAACCTCGAACATTTACTAGATAGAGGTATTTTTAGCCTTTCAGGAGGAGAAAAGCAACTTATTGCATGCACGGCAATTCAAGTTTCTGGACATGCATTGATTATACTTGATGAACCCTCATCTAACTTAGATTTTAAGATGATTACTAGATTAAAAAGCATGATTGAACTTTGGAAAAGCACAGGAAAGACTATAGTAATTGCGGAGCATCGCTTACACTATTTAATAGATGTAGTAGATCGTTTTATCGTTATGGAGCAAGGAACTATAAAAAAAAGATATGATAATTACACTTTTAATACATTATCACTTGAGACGTTGACTTCATTAGGTTTGAGGCACACGCATCTCACTCATATGAAACCCAAACGAGTTAAAAGTAAAAGTACCACGTATTTAAACTTACATAACTTTTATTTCAGATACAAAGCTAAACAACCACTTGCATTGAATATCGATAAGCTAAAGTTACCTAAAGGAGAAGTGACAGCTTTAATTGGTTACAATGGTTCTGGAAAATCTACGTTTGCACGTTGCTTAACAGGTCTTGAACGTAAATTTAAAGGTAAAGTAAATAATGAAAAGAGTGTATTAACTCGAAACCAGAGATTAAATCATGTATATATGGTTTTTCAAGATGTTAATAATCAGCTATTTGCAGAAAATGTGGAAGAAGAACTGAGATTAAGTAATGATCAATTGAGTGATGAAGCAATTAAATCGTGTTTAACAAGATATGGGATAGCTAGTCATATTGAGCGGCATCCATTAGCACTTTCAGGTGGTGAAAAACAACGTTTAGCCATTGCTAGCGCTGTGGAAACCCAAAGAGACGTTTTAATATTTGATGAACCATCAAGTGGTCTAGATGGTAAAAGAATGAGAGAAATGAGCGAAATTATTAATGATTTGGCCCAGCAAGGGCATACAATAATAGTAATAACTCATGATTATGAGTTATTACTATCATGTGCAGATGAAGTATTACAATTGGAAGCAGGTTCTGTCGTATCACAGTATAGATTAGATGAATATAACTTAGAAAAATTGCAAACGTTCTTTGAAATAGAGAAGCCCTCAGATGAATAATATCTGGGGCTTTTTGTGGTTAATTTGGTGGAATAACTACATATTGTATAGATGAATTAGAAAGGGCATATGTAATAGCTTGATTATGATTATGTAAGCTTAATTTAGCTAATGGATGATTTGCCTTATTAATTTGTGTTAACAATGAAGGCTCAATAGAATTTAAATTTAAATCAGCTGAAATCATATTCGTTATAATGCCATGGTTTTGATTCAGCAGGCGCGTGAATATTGGGAAATCTTTAGAATAATGGTGATAAATGTTAACAATTATAGATGATTGACTAGGGTTCCTGATGAGATTAGTAAATAAAAATAAATGATAGTGATTATTTATTTTACTTACCATACCACAGGAATGCAACATGATATGTTGATTGATAAATGGTTGTAATAAATTGTAAATATGCACAATTGGCATTGTACTTTGATGACTTCCAATAAGCATGAGTCTATTCTTATCATTTGAGTAGTAAGGATAACCCAGACCACCAATTTTTTGATTTAAATCAATTAGTAAATGGAGTAAAAGTATGTGACTTTCGCAATTAAGATTATTAAAGTAGCGTCTCAATGCGTGATGTGTAATATTATTGAAAATTAATTTGTGTGAATAGGCGTTAGTCATGCGATTAATAAAGAGTAAGATTGATTCTCTTAAATTGTATTCGTTGTTATTTTGTTTTGATTTTTGCTTTAATTGTGTTCCTAGTTCAATAAAATCAAGATTAATATAATAATAATCAACATCGAAAGCAGTGATAGTTGTAATCATGTCACTTAAAGTTAATTTAGTGAGGATGATATCGTCTACACAAATGCCTAATTTTAAATTAGAATATTTTTTTTGTAGACGTTTAACTAAGTGATTCGTCTTATTGATACTATGAGATGTAAGCTCAAATAGTAGGGAGATACTATTTAAACATTGTATGTAAGATAGTGATGTATTAAATGCTTGTAATATATAATAGTTGAACGATTGGAATGAAGAGATATTAGTGATTTTAAATGTTAAGTGGCAATGTTTCCGTGTCAGAAATTCAATTGCATTAAATAGTTTTTGCATTGCTAGATTATTTATAAAATCAAAGTTTATGTTTTTAATTAGTAATATTACTTTTGAAAATTGTGAATAGATTATACTTTCTATATTATTTCTCTTGAAATTTAATAAATCGTACATGTTTTCTAACTCAATTACGATATAAGGATCTTTAAAATAATGGTTATATTTAATGTGAGTTAAATCTATATCGTTAACAGCTTCATTATTAGAAGTAGTATGTTTATAAAATTCAGAGATATGTTTGGACAAAACTATATGATCAGTTACAGGCCGATAAGGGATATCAAACTCTCCACATCTAAAGAGGTAGATATATCGCTTAGGTGGCATATTAACATAATATTTAAAATGCTTTGTATATGTACTTACATTTTTAAAACTATATTTAGCGGCAATATCATAAATATTTTTATTGTCTTGTGCCAAGTCATACAAAGACAAAGCTATTTTTAAGGAAGTAGTATAATATTTGAAATTAATATTCAATACTTTTGTAAATAGAATAGAAATATAAGATTGAGATATATAAAACGCCTTAGAAATTTGTTGGGTCGTGAGTGTTCCAAATATATTTTTATGTATATATTGAATGATTTTATTTAATAAAGGATGTTTTGTATGTAGTTGAGGTAAATATATATTCTGCAAAGGCACTTTGGCTTCTTTTATTAAATAATCTATTATTTTAGAAATATAGGAAGTGAGATGCGCTTCTTTAGAAAAATCTTTGTGTAATTCTTGCAAAATCATATTTTTAAATTGATCTATATGCTTAATACGGTTAAAGTCAAAATAAGCATTGACTAGGTAAGCATCTCTTGTCATAAATAAAGGTAACGGTATTTTTATTTCAATAAGATTATGGACATCTAACAATTGATATAAGTCTGCATTATTAATGATTATGCCGTCTTCTATGGTAACAACAGCCCCATTTAAAAATAATTTACAGGGATCTCCTAACGGTATTAATATCATGGTTTCATTTATACATCGTGCTAATTCAGTTGAGTAATGGTTTCTTATAGATATAGAACTAATCACAAATATCACCTTTGGCCTCAAATGGTACTATTATTAATAAGTAATAAAACTATTTTACAACTGTAAGCCCTTAAAAATGAATGGATATTAACAAAGATTAATAAAGGTATATTTAGAATTAATAATTAGAAGTTGGAAAGATAATTTTTAACTTATTAAAGAGAGAGTAGTAAAAAAAATATAGGTTTGATTAATAAATTTACTAAAAGTGAGTTAAAGGAATAGTTGTAAGAGAAAGTGTTCGGTTAAATATATGAAAAACAGGTTTCACATGGAAAGTGCATTTAAATGTATGAGTGGTTAATAATTATATTGTGTTACGAAGTATAACTTGAGAATCAGCAGTTTTAAAACATACATGAGTGAATAACACACGAATATTGAAAGAGATCTAAAATCACTGCCTGAAAGCGATTTTAGATCTCTTTTTTCAAATAAGCTTCTTGTGTATAAGCTTGAATTTGATAAGAATGCGGTTTTATATCATGTATTTTTAATGGGTGCATAAAGTTTAATTCTGGGAATGGAATATAACTATGATGATAGATGGCACATTGATAGAATTGATATAAAACACTAAAGCATTCTCTAAGAATATTATATAACTTGCATTGTAATGTTACAATATAATTTTTATTAGAATTATAATTCATACAACTTAAAGTAGGCTATAAAGAACTACGAAAGTTGTTAATATAGCTAAAATATAAAATTAATTTTTGAAAGTGCTATCTTTTTTTTATATAAAGGTCTAAAGATTTATAAACGACAAGCACGAATGAAATGATTAAAAATAAAGTGAATAAACCGTTAAACAAAGTGTTGTTAAAAATTTTAAAAATAGTAATTGAACTTAAAGTTTCTAAAAATACAGAACCGGTTGTTTTTACTTCAAAAATATCAAATACAAATAGCGTTAAAGTAATCAAGACCATATAACAGAACGCGATGAAAAAGAGATTGAATAAATCATGTGCAAATAATTTTCTCATAACAACCAGCCTCCTCTCTTACTTTTCTATATCCGATTTTAAGAATGTTAATGTTGCAATTTGTAAATTTACACAAAATTTACAAAGAGCCCCATAAAAAAATATTGAAAATACAATAGAACCTGTTTTAAATTATTGTGAAAGTGTATAAGAGTAAGTAAGTTTGATTTTTTATTTGTAAGAGGGAGGGTTAATATGTATAAAGCTATAATCTTTGATGTATATGGCACAATTTTTGATATATCATCTCTAAAAAATAATATGCCAGATTTTGATGATGATTTAGCGACCTCTATTGCAAAGTTGTGGAGAGAGACGCAAATGAGGCACATGTTTTTAAGGCAAGCAATGCAACGTTATATTTCATTTGATGAATTGACTAAAGAGACATTACGTTACGCTTTAGATGTTCATGAAATTCAATATAATCGTGAGGACGTTAATAGATTATTTGAAGCATATTTAGATTTAACCTATTTTAAGGAAATCCCTAGAGCATTATCAGATATAAAAGCAAAGAATATAGATTTGGGTGTGCTTTCAAATGGTAGTGATAATATGCTCATGCCATTAGTTGATAATTCAAAGATAGCTGAATATATCGATACCGTAATTAGCGTGGATGAAATTAAACAATATAAACCGAGTCCTGCTAGCTATGCACTCGTTTTAGAATATTATAAATTAAAGCGTGAAGATATTTTATTCGTATCATCGAATACATGGGATGTTACAGGCGCTGCCAATTTTGGATTTAACACGGTTTGGGTAAATCGAAAAAATGAAGTGTTTGATGAAAATGGTCAGCAACCTACTATTACAGTGAACAATCTTAATGAAATGGTAAAGTGGCTGGAAATGAATAAATAATTCTAAAAGAACATTTATATTATAATGGATAATAAACAAAGTAAAACGACAGATCTCATGTTATAGAGGTCTGTCGTTTTATGTCTGACTGAGCATAACTCAGTATATGAAGAACTTTTTATGAAAATAATTTTCGCTACTCATTTAATATATCATTTTATAGGAGATTTGTGACCTTACAGTACTGTCACATTAACTAAAAATGAGGAATATTTATAATTATGAAATTTAATCTTAAATTGCTAAGTTTACTGCGTTAATAAAGATGAATAACAATATAATATTTAAATTTCAAACATATTTTTCTTTGTTAAGGGTAATGATGAGTTGGAAAATATTTTTAATTCAAATAAATAATTTTTAAAATTTTGGTTATTTGAAGTCTGGAGGATATATGGTTATTTCGAAAAGATTAGCGACACTCATTCTAGTCATACTTAGTAGCATTTTACTTGTGGCTTTATGGATTGACTTACCTGTTTCACAATTTCTTATGAATCAGAATTCTGTATTTGGAACAATATTTCAAGATTTAGGGTTATTTCCGCCTACGTTAATATTAATTATTTCAATGATTATTTTAAATTTTTATATATTTTCAAGATTACATAGCAAATTAGCTAAATATATCATTCTAATTATGACATTTATTTATACTTTAATAAAAACTAATTCACTTCTATCAGAAACAGTGCAGTATGTCGTATCAAGTTTAGATAATATTAAGAAGCATAAACCGATAGGCGTGGCTAGTAATGAAGGTGATGCAGGAAGTGCATTATCTATAGGTGCAGGGTACTTAATTACATTTATTATTTTGCTTATTATTATACTAGTTGTCTATCAATTTTGGTTAAAACGTATAGATCAAAATGAAATAGAAAGGTTGTTTAAAGTAGCGCTAGTTAGTTTTTTTGTATTACTTGTTGGATTAGAAACTATTGATAGTTTAAAAGAATTATGGGGACGCGCAAGACCATATGAAATCGGCACTCATGGAGCGCATTTTACAAATTGGTTAACGATAAATGGTAATACTGGACATAGTTCTTTCCCTTCAGGGCATACGACTGATGCGGCATATTTTATGTTTATAGCCTTTTATTTTAAAAAGTTAAAATCGCAAAAAGTGATATTCAATATTGGATTGGCGTATACAATTATTATGTGTCTCAGTCGTTTACGTATTGGTGCCCATTTTTTAGGCGACGTTACGATGTCGTTTATGTTAATTTTTATGCTAATGATTGCAGCAGATTATATGATTAATAAGTTGAATACGTACAAAATGTAATATTTGAAGTTAATATATATTCAAAATAAGTTTAAGCTAGAGGATATTGAAGTACTATATATCTTCTGGCTTTTTTACAGGATTTAGCGCACTGATAAATTAGACAGTGAAAAATATGATGAATTTTTGAAAAAGAATATGAATATTTTTTATAAATTTATTTGTAATTAAAAATGATTAGTGTTAAGTTTGAATCAGAATTTAATATCAATTGCTAGGGGTGCTTTTCAATAGCTGAAAGAGACATTGGTCTCAACCCTTTGAACCTGATCTGGTTAATACCAGCGTAGGGAAGCATAACATAGCAGTTTCAAAATGTAATTTGATACTGTTTGTTGTTTAACTTCACTATATATGCGATTTCTGACCAGGTCTCCTAGCAATAATACATGCTAAGGAGTTTTTTTATGGAACAAGATAAAATTGAATTAAAGAAACAATTTCCATCTAGTCAACGATTATGGATTAGCGGTGAAGAACGAGATATTCAAGTGCCTTTTAGGTCAATAGAACTATCACCGACTGTCACAGAGCAAGGCACAACGCCTAATGAATCAGTAGTTGTTTATGATACTGCTGGACCTTATCATGATGATGATTATGAAGTGAATGTTCAAAAAGGCATACCACAATTACGAGCCAAGTGGATTGAAGAACGTGACGATACGAACTTTTATGAAGGACGTAAAGTCGTTTCATTGGATAATGGTTTTAAAAAAGATAACCATAAAAAATTCGTAGAAACACCCTTTGAATATAAACCACGTAAAGCAAAACCTGGAAAAAATGTGACACAAATGCATTATGCAAGACAAGGTATTATTACAAAAGAAATGAAATTTATTGCAACAAGAGAAGATATATCAGCTGAGTATGTACGTTCTGAAATTGCACGTGGACGCGCAATTATTCCTAATAATATAAATCATCCAGAATCAGAACCAATGATTATCGGGAAAAATTTCCAAGTGAAAATTAATGCTAATATAGGGAATTCAGCAGTGAGTTCTTCAATAGAAGCAGAAATAGAAAAATTAGTATGGTCAATTCACTGGGGTGCTGACACAATTATGGATCTCTCAACTGGTAAAAATATTCACGCAACACGTGAGTTTTTATTACGTAATTCTCCTGTTCCAGTTGGGACAGTTCCAATATATCAAGCGTTAGAAAAAGTAGATGGTAACGCACAAGATCTTACTTGGGAAATTTATAGAGATACCTTAATCGAACAAGCTGAACAAGGTGTAGACTATTTTACGATTCATGCAGGCGTATTATTAAGATATGTACCAACTACAGTGAGTCGTTTAACGGGTATTGTTTCGCGTGGTGGTTCAATTATGGCACAATGGTGTTTAGCGCATCATGAAGAAAGTTTCTTATATATGCACTTTAGCGAAATTTGTGAAATTTTAAGAGAATATGATATTGCAATATCTTTAGGCGATGGTTTACGACCTGGATCAATTTATGATGCAAATGATGAAAGCCAAATCTTGGAATTAAAAACATTAGGAGAACTTACAGCTATTGCATGGAAGTATGATGTTCAAGTGATGGTTGAAGGTCCAGGCCATGTGCCAATTCATAAAATAAAAGAAAATCAGGAACTTGAAGATTTTTATTGTCAAGAAGCACCATTTTATACTTTAGGACCGCTTACAACAGATATTGCCCCAGCTTATGATCATATTACTTCTGCAATAGGAGCGGCACAGATTGCGAGTTATGGCACTGCGATGTTGTGTTACGTTACACCTAAAGAACATCTAGGATTGCCTAACAAAGATGATGTAAGAGAAGGGGTAGTCACATATAAGATAGCGGCACATGCAGCTGATTTAGCAAAAGGTATGAAAGGTGCCCAAAAAAGAGACGATGAGATCAGTAGGGCACGGTTTGAATTTAGATGGTATGACCAATTCAACCTTTCTTTAGATCCTGATAAAGCGAGATCATTTCACGATGAGACGTTACCGGCAGAATCAGCAAAAGTTGCGCATTTTTGTAGTATGTGTGGGCCGAAATTCTGTTCAATGCGTATCTCTCATGATTTACGAAAAAACCCCGAATTGAAAGCAGAAGGATTGAAACAAAAGTCAGAAGAATTTGTGTCCGAAGGTAGTAAAATATACCATTAAATATAAGGTCACAGCATATAATGTTTAGTTTCAGACTGCCAACAAGGTTCCCGACTTTGTGGCAGTTTTTTTGTATGCTTTCTTCAATCATTATCTAGAAATTTAAGTTAATATATGTCATTATCTTTAAACATAATGTTTTTGCAATAAAAATCACCTTAAATGAGCGATTTATTCGTTGTTACTTAAGTCGAGTTGATAGAAAGCTAAGTCTAGCCATTTATTAAATTTATAGCCTACATTATGAATTGTGCCTGAATGGGTGAATTTAAACTTCTTATGTAGGTAGATACTATAATCATTAGTTGCATCAATACCAGCTACTAATGTTTTATATCCATGATCACGTGCAGTTTGAATAATTTCAGCAAGCAATAGAGAAGCAATACCTTTACCTCTATGGTGCTTATTTACATAAATAGAATGTTCAATGGAATATTGATAGGCTGGCCAATCACGAAAAGACCCATAAGTTGCAAATGCGATTGCTTCGCCTTGTTCTTCATATACGAGTACAGGTTCATGATTATTTGCTTTTTTTTCAAACCATTCTTCACGTGCCTCAATAGTTTGTGGATTGTATGTATATACTGCAGTAGTATTTAAGATTGCATCATTATAGATATCTAATATATTTGGTAAATCTGTTTTAGTAGCATGACGTATCATAAGCAAACCATCCTTTTTCGATTATTTTAGGTAATGTAATTATAAATTATCTATTTATTTATATTTAACACTTATTTTGATTAAGGTGCAATTTATTGTAATAAAATTTACGAAAATATCACGATAAGGTATGATAAATATAAATATATATGATAAAGTGTTGCGCTATATTTAAAGTAATAAATGTAACTGTAAAGGGAGGTATTAGAGCATGAAAAAATGGGGCGACCGACTCATTACAACTGTTGGCATATTACTCATATTAACTGCTGTTTATATGTTTGCTAAACCATCCATTCAACACTATTTTGCTGTCAAAGATAATGAAAAAAAAGTTGAAAAATACGAACGTAGGCAGCGACATCATACATCCACCGCTATACCTAAAGATAAAACAAAAATGGTCGGTTATATTTCGGTACCAGATGCTGACATAAAGACGCCAGTTTATCCTGGTCCTGCTACGCCGAATCAACTTGATAGAGGGGTAAGTTTTGCTGAAGGAAATGAGTCACTAAACGATCAAAATATTGCGATTGCAGGACATACAGTTAAAGGATCTTCTGATTATCAATTTTCAAGTTTACCTAAAGTACATAAAGGCAGTAAAGTTTATTTCAATGTAGGAAACGAAAAGCGCACTTATAAGATTACTAAAGTATTTGATGTGCAACCAGATGATGTACAAGTGCTAGATGAGCAAGATACATCTACTAAACAATTAACTTTGATAACATGTGACAACTATAATGAACAAACAGGGGAATGGGAAAAACGTAAAATATTTATAGCAAAAGAGATATAAATCAATAAAGACCGCAATGACATCAATGTTTGAGTAATTAATTACACAATGCATGTTCACGGTCTTTTATCTGTTTACTGATTCATAGCTTGTATAAAGCGTTTGGTAATTTCCTTAGGACGTGTAATTGCGCCACCTACTACTGTGCAATGAACACCAAGATCCGTGACTTGTTTTAACATTTCAGGTGTCATAACATTACCTTCAGCAATGACTTTGGCATTTACTTGATTGAGCACATCTTTAAGAAATTGGAAGTCATCTTCGAATAAAATATGACCTTGTGTATATGGTGTATAGCCTCGTAAAGTCGTTCCAATATAATCAAATCCGAGTTTATCAGCATACTGTGCTTCTTCCACTGTAGAAATATCAGCCATTAGCTCAATATTCGGTGCAGTTTCTCGTAAATAAGCAACAAGGTCTTGAAGTGATTCTTTGGGACGCGTTTGCATTGTAGCATCTAGGGCAATAACTTCACACTGGCTTGTAATAAGTTCATCAATTTCTTGACGTGTGGCAGTAATAAAGACATTTGATCCAGCATAATCTCGTTTAACAATACCAATAACAGGCAAATCTATTTCTTTTTTGATTGCGATAATATCTTCTTTCGAATTTGCTCTAATACCAACTGCGCCACCTTCATATGCTGCTAGGGCCATTTTTGACATGATAAATGATGAATGCAATGGTTCGTCAGATAATGCTTGGCAAGAAACAATTAATCCCTTTGGTAACATAATTACACACTCCATAACTTTAGTAATTTTAAAAAATAATTTTAATTATATTTGGCAGGTAATTTCAATATAACACCAAGAAAATATTAATCAATACATTTGTTTGTTATGAAAAACATTTTCATTTATACTTTGTTTATACTTATTTTGAGAGGTGACTTAAATGAAATTTGAAAACCGAATACAACGCTATCATCACTTATTTACCAAGACGGATAAGCAAATTGTAGATTATATTCAAAATAATGATTTTGATGATACATTTTCAACCATCAATTCTTTGGCTTATGCAATCGGTACATCACCAGCTACGATTACGCGTTTTAGCAATAAATTGAATTACGAGAATTTTCAAGATTTGAAATTCAATTTACAGCAAGAAATGACAGATAAAAAAATTGAAAATAGCCCGCTTATACAACGTATCCACAAATATCATCAAGATATCATACAACAAACAGGTGAATTTATCGCAGATGATAAAATACAGAGTTTCGTGAATCAAATCATACGTAGTCGACAAATTATTTATGCTGGATTAGGTAGTTCTGGCTTATCGGCTACAGAATTTTATTATCGGATGATGCGTATGGGATTGAAAGGAAATGTTTCAACAGATGCCCATCAAATGAAAATTTTTGCTTCTCTATTATCGGCATCAGATACATTTGTAGCTATATCGAATAGTGGTGAAACTGCAGAACTTATCGCAGCAGCAGAAATTGCACATGAGCAAGGGGCTTACGTCGTTGCAATTACAAATTATGAGGGTAGTGCTTTAACACAATGTGCAGATTTAGTGTTAATCACAACAGATCAATCTAGAATCAATGATTCCAGATTTATTAATACTCAAATCGCTACACTTTTTTTAATTGATATCGTAAGTTATTTATTGTTAGACGATGAGTATATGCAAGGTGTTTATCAAAAAACGAAGCATGTTATTTTGAATGAATAAAAAATTAACCTGAGAAATACTGATGTTCCAATATCAAATATTTCTCAGGTTATATTAAAATCTAGACACTGCACCGAATAAAGCGGCATGATTTTCACTACGTACAGTTTGAATAGGTGCATGTCCAAATTGGTGTGGTAAAAATTGATTGATTTTCGGTGTAATATATTTAAGTAATTGGTTACCTTGAGTCGATATACCACCACCAATCAGAATTAATCCTGGATCATACATAATTTGTATTTGAGCAAGACCTTCTGCAACATCGTTCCCCCATTGGTTAAGTATAGCTAGAGCTGTACTGTCATGATATTTTGCTGCTTCGAATAACTTAGGTACATCATCAGCATATGCAAACGCATAGTCATGCATCAATGATTTAAGTGCTGAAGTGGAGGCACGTTGTTCAAATGTTGTACCATCTTCTATTTTATATAATAAATATCCTATTTCATTAGCCCTATTTCGTTCACCATTATATAGCTGTAACGTATTATTATAAAACGCGCCACCAATACCAGTACCCAAAGTAAGGCAAAATATATTTTCCTGATCGTATTTATGGAAAACGAGTTCACCTAATAATGCAGCATTTACATCGTTAAACACATGTACTTGAGCACTTAAAGGTGATAGTAACGTATGGAAATTTGTACTTTTGAAGTTAGGAATAGTTGGTCCACTATAAACCACTCTGCCATGAACCTCATCAATGACACCTGCACTAGAAATACCAACTTTTAAAGGATTAATGTTATATAGCTGTTGGTATGTTTCTACTAAGTCATATACGACATCAACGATAAAGTGATTGATATTGTTTGGCGTAGGTACTTTTTTATAATCTATGAAATGATATGATTCATCTAAAACTGCAGCTTTAATCGCGGTGCCTCCAATATCTATTGCTATTTTATAATTTTCCACCTAGAATCAGCCTCCTTGATTTTTAATTACTAATCCATACACAAATGAAGGGGAATGTCTGTTGTTTTATGAAAAATATTTTCAAAGATATATAGACTATTTGATTATTATTTTCATAAAGCTATTGCCACTCTCTATGATAGCGTTTACAATTTGAACTGTAAATGAAAAATATACGCCTGTTCGTATGGGCATGAGACTTAAAAAATGGAGGTTATTATATGGAAGATACATTGAAAGGTTTATACGCAGCATTGTTAGTGCCATTTGATGAACGAGGTCAAGTTAAAGAAGAAGGATTAAAACAAATTGCCCAAAATGCCATTGAAACTGAAAAGTTAGATGGATTATATGTAAATGGGAGTTCCGGAGAAAATTTTTTAATAAATAAAGAACAGAAGAAACAGATATTTAGACTAGCAAAGGAAGCCGTTAGTGAAGATGTGAAAATGATTGCTCAAATTGGTTCACTAGACTTGAATGAAGCAATAGAACTAGGTAAATATGCTACAGAATTAGGCTATGACGCGATTTCTGCAGTTACACCATTTTATTATCCTTTTTCATTTGAAGAGATTAAAGCGTATTATTTTGAGTTAATTGAAGCTACTCAAAATGACCTTATTATATATGCAATACCTGATTTAACAGGAGTAAATATTTCTATTGAACAATTTGGAGAACTCTTTGACCATGAAAAAGTCATTGGTGTGAAATACACAGCGCCTAATTTCTTTTTACTTGAACGCATTCGAAATGCTTTTCCAAATAAATTAATACTTTCTGGTTTTGATGAAATGTTAGTGCAAGCAGTAATATCTGGTGTGGATGGTGCAATTGGATCGACATATAATGTGAACGGAAAACGTGCAAGACAGATTTTTGACAAAGCTCAAAATGGAGATATTGCTGAAGCTTATCAAATTCAACATGATACTAATGACATTATTGAAAATATATTAGCTATGGGCATATACCCAACATTAAAAGAAATATTAAGTTCACGCGGGATTGATGGTGGTCAACCTAAACGTCCATTTAAACCTTTTGATGAAAGTAATCGAAGCCAATTAGAAACTTTAATTAAAAAATATAACTTATAAGACATCGCATAAGGGGATGAAATGAATGCAACAAATAGGATTTGGTCTATGGAACTGGGTAGCTGTGATTGTATATCTCGTAATAATGCTATTAGTCGGTGTTTATTTTACAAAACGTGCAAGTCAAAATACTGATAGCTTCTTTACTGGTGGAGGACGGTTACCTTCTTGGGCGATAGGTTTTTCTATCTATGCTACGACACTAAGCGCCATTACATTTATGTCAACACCGGAAAAAGCATTTTTAACAGATTGGTCATATATCGTTGGTAATATCGCGATTGTGGCGATTATTCCATTGTTAATATATTTTTATGTACCTTTTTTCAAAAAGCTAAAAGTAACTTCAGCATATGAGTATTTAGAAGCACGATTTGGACCGAGCGTGCGCGTAATTGGGTCAATGCTCTTTGTACTATTCCATTTAGGACGCGTTGCAATAGTAATCTACTTACCCACATTGGCAATCACTTCTGTATCTGACATAAATCCTTTTTTAGTTGCAAGTCTTGTCGGTATACTATGTATATTATATACCTTTTTGGGTGGATTTGAAGGTGTCGTTTGGAGTGACTTTATTCAAGGCGTTATTTTATTATGTGGCGCTGCAGCCATTATTATCCTAGGCGTCATTCATATTCAAGGTGGTATGGGAACAGTTGTCAGTGATGCGATTGACCACAAAAAAATAGTGAGTGTAGATAATTGGAAATTGAACTCTGCCGCTGCTGCAATACCAATTATTTTTTTAGGTAACATTTTTAATAATTTACATCAATATACCGCGAGTCAAGATGTAGTACAACGTTATCAAGCTTCAGACTCTTTGAAAGAAACGACTAAATCATTATGGATGAATGGTGCCTTAGCGTTAATATCTGCACCTTTATTTTACGGTATGGGGACAATGATGTATTCATTTTATAATCATGAAAGTACATTGCCGAAAGGGTTTAACACGTCTTCTGTAGTACCATACTTTATTCTTACAGAAATGCCACCATTTGTAGCTGGATTGTTAATTGCTGCAATTTTTGCAGCAGCACAATCAACGATTTCATCCAGTTTAAATTCAATTTCTGCATGTTTGTCAATTGATATAAAACATAGATTTTTTGGTAAAGGTAACGAGAAGCATGAAGTGAGCTTTGCGAGATGGATGATTATTATATCAGGCATTATTGGTTTTGGTATGTCTATTTACCTTATTGCCTCGGACTCTAATGATTTGTGGGATTTATTCTTACTTATTACTGGTCTAGTTGGTGTACCACTTGCAGGTGTATTTGCGGTAGGCATATTTACAAAACGTACGAATACCTTTGGGGTAATTATGGGGCTGATATTTGGCGTAGTATTTGCTTATATTTTTAACGGTATAGGCGGTGGGAATTCACCATTCTTTGTTTCAATCATTTCATTTGCAGTTGCTTTTGTCTTTTCCTACTTGATTAGTTTAGTAGTACCAGGAAAGAAAAAGGACATCAAAGGATTAACTATTTTTGATAAAAATGAACAGTCGAATTACATTTCCAAAATACATGTAAGAGAAAAATAATAGTAATGTTTATTTATATTTAGTATGAAAAATGACTGTAAGCGTTTAGGCAAATTATTTTTCTTTTAGTCATAGTAAGTTTAATATAAAATTATTAAATTTGAATTAAAGAGAGGAAAATGAAAATTGTCTACATTAGTGATTGTTGCACATCCAGATATTACAAGTTCTACAGTCAATAAACAATGGAGAGATGCTTTATCAAAACATGAAGATATAGTAACAGTACATGAACTATATCCAGAATATCCTCACGGCAAAATTGATATTGAGAAAGAACAAAAGTTATTAGAGACACATGATCATATTGTGTTTCAATATCCGCTATATTGGTATAGTAGTCCTCCATTATTGAAACAATATTTAGATGAAGTACTTACTTATGGATGGGCCTATGGCTCTGAAGGTAATGCTTTAAAAGGAAAAAGTATTGCGCTTGCTGTATCCATTGGTGCGTTACCGGAATCATATACATTAGAAGGCAATGTGAAGTATACGGTTGATGAATTATTGAGTCCAATGATTGCGACGTCTAGATTTGTTAAAGCGAATTATGTAGGTTCTCATAAATTATATGGTGCACTCACTATTACATCAAGTCAACTTACAAATAATACAGAAGCATATGTGGAATTTATAAAACAATTAGAACAATAAGGCATATCGCTATTCATACCTTTGAAGCTTCTTTAAGCGATCAAAGGTATTTTTTTATTTTAATTTAATTGAAGTAGTAGAGTTACTTTGAATAGCGTGAGATAGTAGATATAATAAAGACATTACAATAATTGGAAGATTTGAGGGGACAATATGATAAAAGCGATTGCGGTTGATATGGATGGTACGTTTTTAGATTCAAAGAAAAATTATGATCAAGATAGATTTGAAAGTATTTTTCAAAAACTCAAAGCTCAAGACATTAAATTTATAGCAGCAAGTGGGAACCAATATGCTAAATTAAAATCCATTTTTGGACAACGAGATATGTTGTTTGTTGCTGAAAATGGCGCAGTGATATATGAAGGTAATACATTATATGATTACTGTGCGTTTGATAGAAAACAATATCAAAGTGTAATTGACTACTTAAATATTGAACGAGGCATCGATAATCTCATCGTTTGTGGTTTGAATAGTGCTTACATCTTAAAAGATACTGCAGAGATGTTTAAAGAAATTGCTCATTTTTATTATCATCAATTAGAAGAAATTGATTCCTTTCAACAATTGCCAGAAGATGAATACGTAAAAATTGCATTAAATATTGATAGACACACGCACCCAACGCTAGACCAAGATTTAAATGACTATTTCAGTGAAAATGTAAAACTGGTCTCCAGTGGACGCGATAGTATCGACCTTATTATACCTGGGATGACGAAAGGGAATGCATTACAGAGGTTATTGACCAAATGGGATATGACAGGGGATAACTTAATGGCTTTTGGTGATGCAAATAATGATTTAGATATGTTGCAACTAGCTAAACATAGCTATGTTATGAAGAACAGTGATGACAAATCACTATTTGATATCGCAAATCATATTGCACCTTCCAATGATGAGCAAGGCGTGTTAACAGTGATTGAAGATAACGTGTTAACAGCAATCGGCAAAGAATAGATACAGATTATTTGTGGACGTCTTTTCAATCCAGCAAGATTTCTATAAATGCTATTAAGCCATGCTAATGGTTTATAAACATATTACTTTAATAAGAAATAAACTTTAGCTTATACTGAGTAATATAAAAATGAACCATTAGGAAAGGTAGGGCATAAAGTAATGACACAAATGCAAGGACATATTATTGAGGCATTTAATTTTAGACATGCAACGAAACGTTTTGATGCAACGAAACAAATTAGTTCAGATGAATTTAATACAATTTTAGAAGCGGGGAGACTGTCTCCAAGCTCACTTGGATTAGAACCATGGAGATTTGTCGTTGTACAAAATAAAACACTTAGAGAAAAATTAAAAGCTATAAGTTGGGGCGCGCAGGGACAATTAGATACTGCAAGTCACTTTGTAGTAATTTTAGCGCGAAAAAATGTTACTTCTAAATCACCGTTTGTGCAACATTTATTACGCGATATTAAACAATATAGTGAAGAAAGTATTCCAGCAACAGAAGAAAAATTCGATAATTTCCAAACCGGATTTCATATCAATGATAATGAACGTACATTATTGGATTGGGCTAGAAAACAAACATATATAGCACTTGGTAACATGATGACAAGTGCAGCATTATTAAATATAGATTCTTGTCCTATTGAAGGGTTTGATTTAGATGCAGTGAACCAATTGTTAATTGATGAAGGTATTATGGATGGAGAACATTTTGCGCCTTCAGTAATGGTCGCATTTGGTTATAGAGAAACTGAACCTAAAGCTAAAATACGCCAACCACAGTCAGATGTTGTGAAATGGTTTGAATAAAAGCACTAAATTAAACTAGACATCTATACTCTAAACTTAAAAAGAGACCTATCAGAATTTAAAAAACTGATAGGTCTCTTTGATTTTTAATATAACGGATTATGTGATTTTAACTAATAAATGGAAAAGTATAAGTCTATATTTCAATACCCTTATACTTTTGATGTTTATAGTGCATTTCCATTAGTTTCAATCACTTTTTTATACCAATTAAAAGAATCCTTTTTGAATCGTTTTTTACTACCATTTCCATAATCGTCTTGGTCGACATAAATAAATCCATAGCGTTTACTCATCTCACTTGTTGACATAGAAATTAAATCTATAGGGCCCCACGCTAAGTAGCCGATTAAATCGACACCGTCTTCAACAGCCTTTTTAGCTTCAGAAATATGGTGTTGGAGATACTCAATTCTATAATCATCATGAATTTTTCCATCTTCAAAAACGTCTTTCGCCCCTAAACCATTTTCAACAATGAATAAAGGTTTTTGATATCTATCCCATAGTTCGTTTAATACAATTCTTAGACCAATTGGATCGATTTGCCATCCCCAATCTGAAGCGCTTACGTAAGGATTTTTAAGGCTATTCATTAAATTACCTCCTATTGTTTCCCCTTCAGGTGTCACTGAGGATAACAGTGACATATAATAACTAAATGAAATATAATCTACTGGATATTGTTGGATAATAGCTAAATCTGCATCAGTAATTTCTAAATCAATATTATTGTCTGCTAAGAATTTATGGTAATAGTTTGGATATTCACCTTTTGCTTGCACATCAGTGTAAAGTAAATTAGCTTGGTCTTCTTGCTGAGCCTTAAGCACATCTTCTGGATTACAAGTGTAAGGATAATGTTTCATACGTGCTAACATACATCCCATTTGCCCATGAGGGATAATTTGCTTTAAACTTTTAGTTGCTAAGGCAGAGGCTACGAATTGGTGATGTAATGCTTGATACGAAGCGGTAATTGGGTTATCTTCTTTACCTGAAATAATGCCCCCTCCAGTATAAGGTGAGATATTAATAATGTTAATCTCATTAAAGGTTATCCAATACTTTACTTTGTCTTTGTAACGATTAAAAACTGTTTCAGCATAACGTACAAAATGATTGATGACTTCTCTATTGACCCAACCGTTATATTTTTCAGTTAATCCAAAAGGTGTTTCATAATGACTTAAAGTTACAACAGGTTCTATATTATAAGATAATAAAGTGTCAAAGACATCGTCGTAAAATGCTAAGCCTGCTTCATTAGGTTCAAGGTCATAGCCATTTGGGAAGATACGAGACCAGTGAATAGACATGCGAAATGCTTTAAAACCTAACTCTGCAAAAAGTTTGATATCTTCTTTATACGTATGATAAAAATCAATACCATCGCGTTTAGGAAAACGACCATCATAATCATTTGATAATACTTTTTGTACATGTTCATAAGTCATATCCATGTTGTGGTCACCTGTACGTTGTGACTTTGGTATAAATTCCACAAAATCTGCACTAGACAGCCCCTTGCCATCTTTATTGTAGGCACCTTCTATTTGGTTAGCAGCAGTAGCACCTCCCCATAAAAAATCTTCTTTAAATCCATTGTTAATAAACATAAAAGAATTCCTCCTCAATTTGTATTAATAAGATAAATCTTCACCATTAGAATGAATCACTTTTTGATACCAATAGAATGAATCTTTGCGTGTACGTTTTAAAGAGCCTTTGCCTTTATTATCACGGTCTACATAGATGTAGCCATAACGCTTTTTCATTTCACCACTGCCTGCAGATACAATATCTATACATCCCCAAGATGTATAACCAAGAAGTGGTACACCGTCTTTTACAGCTTCAAGCATTTGTGCTAAATGTTCACTTAAGTATTTAATTCTATAGCTATCATGAATTGCGCCATCATCTTGAACTTCATCAATTTCACCTAAGCCATTTTCTACGATGAAAAGTGGTTTTTGATATCGATCGTAGATTTGATTCATAGTTACTCTTAAACCTACAGGATCGATTTGCCATCCCCAATTTGAAGATTCGAGGTAGGGGTTTTTAAGTGATGCAAACGCATTACCAGATGATTTATGTTTATTAATTGCATCATCACCACTTTCGAGACGACTAGAATAATAAGAGAAGGAAATATAATCTACAGGGTACTGTTTTAAAATTTCATCGTCTCCGACTTCTTTATTAATAGTGACGCCTAATTCCTCAAACATGCGCTTACTATAATTTGGATATGCACCACGTGCTTGCACATCTATAAAGATATATTGCTCTCTATTTTTTTGAACAGCTGCCATAATATCATTTGGATGGCAAGTATTTGGATAGACATCACCAGCAGCTAACATACATCCAATAGTATTATCTTTATCGACGCACTTAGCAATTTTTGTTGCTAAACTTGAAGCAATTAATTGATGATGTGCAGCTTGGTACTTGATTTGGTTTGCGTTGTCTTCATCTTTAATAATTAAACCACCCCCAATATAAGGAATGTGTAAAATCATATTAATTTCATTATGAGTAATCCAGTATTTTACTCGATGACTATAGCGTTCGAATAAGACAGTGGCATAATTTAAAAAGAAGTCAATTGTTTTACGGTTATACCAACCACCATATGTTTTGGCTAAATAATAAGGTGTGTCAAAATGATTGATGGTAACAATTGGTTCAATGTCATATTTTTCTAGCGTATCAAATATTTTATCGTAAAAAGCTAAACCACTTTCATTAGGCTCTGATTCGTCACCGTTCGGGAAAATTCTAGGCCATGAAATTGAAAAGCGTAATGCTTTGAATCCCATTTCTGCAAAAAGTTTAATATCTTCCTCATATTGATGATAAAAATCAATGGATTTATGACTAGGATAAAAGTCAAAATGATTAGACAATGCTTTAGCAGGATTAAATAAAGGTTCTTTTCGCTCATCGCCTGCTGGTAATAAATCAACTAAACTTAATCCTTTTCCATCACTATCATATGCACCTTCTATTTGATTAGCGGCAATTGCGCCACCCCATAAAAAATCTTTGTGTAATACAGTCATTATTATGCCTCCTAATATTTAATAAATTACTGAAATTAAAGCATCTTTAGTATTAATATCTTTTTTATCTTCAACAACAACATCTTTCGCAATATTTGTATTCGTCACAACAATCATTACAATGTCATCTAAAGAAGCATTTCGAATGATTTGACTGTCAAATTCAATTAATGGTTGACCTGACGTTACAGTATCTCCTTGTGACACCAGAGGTCTGAATCCTTCCCCATTTAATTTCACAGTATCTATACCTATATGAATCAATAATTCTGTTCCATTATTGGACTTCAATCCAATGGCGTGACCGGTAGGGAAAAGACTTTCAACAGTTGCGTCGAATGGAGCAATAATTACATTAGATTTTGGTTTAATTGCAATACCTTTGCCCATAGCAAGCGATGAAAAGACAGGATCGTCAACTTTTTCTAATTTAATAAGTTCACCTGTTAATGGAGCTTTAATAAAATCATCAGATCCTAGTGGCACCGTGTCATTTTGTTGCGTTATTTGGTCAGTATTTTCATGTTTATTATCAGTTGATTGGTCTTTTGTTGAGGCGTCAGATTGAGTTAAACCTTCTTTTTTATCAGAATGAGCAATGAAACCTACGATTGTAGCAACTAACATACTCAGAATAGATGCCAATACAATGAGCCAAACTGTAGCATCTAATCCATTGTCTCCAATATATGCTGTGTATCCGAAAATGCCTAAACCTCCCATAAAATAAAGCTTTGTGCCAGCGAAGGCCACAAAACCTCCAAAAATACCGGCGATGATACAGCTATAAATAAACATTTTCTTTCGGGGTAAGGTAATACCATAAATTGAAGGTTCAGTTACTCCAAAAATACCTGATATGGTAGCTGGGAAGGCTAAGGATTTTAATTTAGTATTTTTAGTCTTTAAGAAAATACCTAGTACAATACCAGTTTGAGCGAAAGAGGCTGCAAATATTAAGGGATGAATAATATCGAACCCAGAAGTAGAAATATTATTCATCATGATTGCTACAAGGCCCCAATGGAGTCCAAAAATAACTAATACTTGCCAGAAAGCACCTAACAATATGCCTGCAACTATAGGACTCAAAGCATGAATACTAAGTGCACCTACACCAATCCAATTGGCAATCCAAGATGAAATTGGACCAATAATTAAGAACGTTAAAGGAACAACAACTAATAATGTAAAGAAGGGAACTAAGAATGTCTTAACAACATCAGGTATAATAGTTTTTAATTTTCGCTCAAGCCTACTCGCAAAATAAACAGCGATAATGATAGGAATGACACTAGATGTATATGTCATAGAAATGACAGGCAATCCTAAAAAGGTTAAATTTGACTCTACTTCGAATAAAGTGCCAGAGAACAGCGCGCTTGCACCCTTGGCACCCATTTCCATAGCACTAACTAGCGTTGGATATACTAAAGCTGCACCAATAGCCATGCCGAGGAAGTGGCTTGAACCAAATTTTTTAGCTGCTGTAAATCCTAAAAATATTGGAAAGAAATAAAAAATAGAGTCTCCAATAGCATGTAAGATTTGATAGGTACCAGATTGTTCAGTAATCCATCCCAAAGCTAAAAATAAAGCAGCAAATCCTTTAATCATCCCAGCTGCAGCAAGTACACCCAAGATAGGTTGAAAGATACCAGAAACTATATCTATAAATCGATTGAATAGGTTTCCTTTATGTTCATCGCTATTTGCTTCGTCATCGCTATGGTTAAAGTTTGCAACATGGTTAACTGCAGTGTATACATCAGGAACATGGTTACCTATAACCACCTGATATTGACCACCCGATTGCATTACTGTGACAATATCATCCCGATTTTTTAAGTATTCCGTATCTGCTTTGGCTTCATCTTTCAACTTAAAACGAAGACGTGTAATACAATGTGTTAAAGAATTTATATTATCAACGCCACCAACCTTTTCAACAATGTCTTTAGCTAATAACTCATATTTCATAATAAAATCACCCCAATTTGTTATGAATAGCTATATAGTTAAGAAATGAGCAGTTTAAGTCGAGGATATACGTTTAATTTTTTTGTGGCCACTGAAGAAAAATTTCCGTTTACCAAGCATCTAAAATGATCTTAACTAAAATAGCAAAAATAAAAACCCAGAATAATACACATACGATGCCATAAGGTACCGTTATGCATTACTCTGGGTTTTGCCTACTTAAAGTTACAACCCCAAACGTCGATAGTGACGTCTAAAGTAACAATAATATAAGATTAAAAACATTATAGCGCTTTAAATATTTAATGTCAACGCTTACATTGTGATTTTAACAAGCGTGCAATATGCAAAATAAGATATACACGTTCATCACTTGATACTTCATGTTGGTAATGTTTTTGGAGGAAGTCAGAAATTTTATCAACACAAACATCAGATTGTTCATATTTTTGCTTTAAAATATCTAATAAGCTTTCATCTGTAACTTCGTTTAAAGATTCTACATTAATCAGCCTTTGGCTAAAAAACTTAAGATGCGTTACAAATCTTGAGTAATTATGTTCGTCTTCATTAATGTGTAAGTTAAAATGATAACGTACAATATCAAGTATACTTTTGGTGATTTTAGTAATTTCATAGATATTCGAAATATTTTCATCCATACTTGCGTTAACGATGTGCATAGCAATAAAACCTGCCTCATCTTTAGGCAGTTGTGTCTCAAAACGCTGTTGAATAACTTTAATGGCTTTTAAACCAATTTTAAACTCTTGAGGATAAAGTTTGGCAATTTCATAAAGTAATGGATTTTCGATATTATGACCCTGTTTTGTACGTTTAATTGCATAATCAACGTGATCTGTGAGTGAAATATAGATTGATTCTGAAATAGGTGTTTCATATAATCGATTGGCTTCAATAATTATATCTTGAATGGTTATTAATATGTCTTGATCAATTTCATTTAGTAGTGTAAGCAAATGCTCTTGTTCTTTACTGGTGAGTCTAAAAATTTTATCGATTTTATTTTTATCTAAAAGCTGACCATTTTCTTTCCCAAACGCGATTCCTTTTCCCATTACGATGCGTTCTTCATGATTGATAGTAGAAATAACAACATTATTATTTAGTATTTTAGTAATCTTCATGATAAATAACATCCCTTATTTATTAATTATCTAATATAAAAAATTTGTATATTAAATATAGTTTAAGAGATTGTAATAAGTCAAAAGAAAATGAAGTATAATAATCAATTTAGTATCAGTTAAAACGAAAATAGACTTGAAGTGACCCAAGTCTATGCATATAAATGAATTTAATTTTTGTCTGCTACACATGAAGTGTCGCTGTGAATAGTTACACTAAATCCTTCTGGAGAAAGTAATAGTAGTTTTTCAGATTCTGGTTTGTAGATGTCTACATGCGTTAAGCCAAGGCTATTTGAATTATCTATACGAACTGTATCAGATTGCCAAGTGTTCGTAGCGATATGATGATGATAGTTATTCGTAGACATAAATAAAGCTTGAGGGAAGTCGGATATGTGTTGCAAACCGAGTTGCCCCATATAGAACTGTTTGGCTTGCGCTAAATCAGCTACTTTTAAGTGTAAGTGGCCTATCTTAGCATTGTCAGGCATACTGTCCCATCCTGTTTCAGTACGTTGTGCGACTAAATCATTTACATCTACTGCAAGTGTATCCATTTTGACTTTACCGTTATCCCACGCCCAAGTAGATTTAGGGCGGTCATAATAGACTTCAATGCCGTTACCTTCTGGATCAGCGAAGTATAATGCTTCACTAACAAGATGATCGCCACCACTAACTTGAATTCCCATACTTGAGGCATGGTATAAAAAATTGCCTAAGTCAGCGCGTGTGGGTAGCAGAATAGCAATATGGAATAAACCAGCCTCTCTCATAGAAGGGCGTCGTGCATCGATAATTTCATTTAAAGTAAGCGTATGACTGTTTTTTCCTATATTAAAAACGATAGATGTTTTGTTCTCATATCTAATTGTTAAACCTAATATCTGCTTATAGAATATGCGCATAGTAGATAAATCAGAAACATTGAGTGTAATATTTGTTACGTGTGTTGAGGCATTATCATGAAAAGTCATTATATCAAACTCCTTACATCAAACTTGTATTCTTATTAGTTACAAGTTTGATGTTAATATAAAAAATATACTAGGTCAACTATTAAGTTCTTTAGGTGAGTGTGGAAATAAGTTGTTTCTTGTATATTGAGTCATTTAAAATGGGTATAGAATACAAATCATACTTAATAGGGGATAGGTTCATGGCACATTATTATTTTAAAGAAAATTTTTTTAATACTTCAAAATCTGCTATTGATGTTTTTAATGATAGTGATGAAGCGTGTTTCAAATTACAGTTATTTTATACATCTGCTACGCAAGAAGCATTTGCAATGTTTGGCAATAATAAACAAAATTTTGAAATTACTGATGGCCAAGCTACTTATCGTATTTTACAAGAAAAAACAATACGTGGTGCGCTTAAAACACCGTTTAAAACTGTCTGGCAAGTTGAGAAAAATGGGACGGTTATTGGAACGTTTCGTTCAAAAATGGGAATTAAAGCAACTATGTTATTCGAAGGGAATAAGGGAGATGTTTTAAAATTCCAATCAGGTTTTATTTCAAGAAGTGTGAAAGTTATGGAGGGGCGTCATGAAATTATGCACAGTAAATCGGAGCGCTTCAAATTAGCATCTCGTCATGACCTTGATATATACACTGAAACATATCATCCTGCTATGCTTGTAATGTTGTTTCAAGTATTTTATGAATTTCAAGAACAACAAAGAAAGCAATCGAATTAATCATTGATACTAATATTTTTGGGAAATAGAAATACGAAAAAAGCACCACTAACTATAGTTTTAGTTAATGGTGCTTCTTGTTTAAAGAGAGTTATATCAAGATTTAACCTACATATACATCTTGATATTCTGGATTCTTTTCAATGACACTCTTGGCGAATGGACAAGATGCTACTACTTTTAAATCGTTGTCGCGGGCGTAGTCAACTACAGATTTAACAAGTGAAGAACCAATGCCTTGGCCGCCTAATTCATCAGGAACACCAGTATGATTAATGTCAATTTGATTATCGTCTTGTGATTGGAAAGTGATTTCTGCTTGTGGATTATTCTCATCGTCACCAATATAGAATTTATTTGTACCTTGTTTAATTTCAGCCATTTTACCACTCCTTTTATAATACGTAACACTTACTAAATATCACGTTTTGAGATAACTTAAACAATTATATCTAAACGTTTAAGTTATCTCTAACCAAATTAATAGTATAAAATAGTATGATTTGAGCATTAACCATTGAAATATAGTTGAAATAAGTTTATAGTTTTAACGGAATAATTTCGATTTGGAGGGGCGGATTTTGAAAAAAAGTATACTATTGTTACTCATATGTACGCTCGGTATAGTATTAGGTGCATGTGGAAACACAAACGAAGAAGAAAAAAAAGATGTAAGCACAAAGAATAAATTAGAGATATCTACTACTGCATTTGCTTTTCAAAGTTTTACAGAACAGATTGGCGGTAAATATGTGGACGTGCATTCAATATATCCTCCAGGGGCAGATATTCATTCTTTTGAACCAACACAAAAAGATATGATTGATATCGCAAAAGATGATTTATTTATATATTCAAATAATGAAATGGATCCAGTGGCTAAAAAGATTGCTAAGTCTATTAAAAATGATGATTTGAAATTGCCTTTAGCCCAAAATTTAAGTAGTCATGACCTTGTAGCAAATGATGAACACGAGCATGAGCACGAACATGAACATGAAGCTCATGAAGAAGGCAGTGAAGACCCACACGTATGGCTTGACCCAGTCTTAGATAAAAAATTTGCTAAAGAAATTAAAAATAATTTGGTGAAAAAAGATCCGGAACATAAAGCCTACTATGAAGCAAATTATAAAAAAGTTGCAAAAGACATCAACGCAATCGATAAAAAATTAAAAGTAATTACTAATCAACCAAAACGAGACACTGTAATTATTTCACATGATTCTATTGGTTATTTAGCGAAGCGCTACGGCTTCAAGCAAGAAGGCGTTAGTGGTATGAATAATGAAGAACCAAGTCAAAAAGCTTTAATGGGAATTGTGGAAGATATAGAAAAATCACAACAACCCTACGTTTTATATGAACAGAACATTTCATCTAAGGTAACTGATGTTATCAAGAAAGAATCAAATACAACGCCGGTAAGTTTCCATAACATGGCAACTTTATCCAAAGATGAAGAAAAGGAAAGAAATATATCATATCAATCATTGATGAAACGTAATATTAAATCTTTAGACAAAGCGTTAAATCATTAAAAATATAGGATGAATATTAAGAAAAGCCTCGAAATAGTGATGAAAAATCACATGATTTCGAGGCTTTCATAATATTGATTAACAGCTATAAATGATTAGCTAGGTATCAATCATATCGAATATAGGATACTGTAGTATTGTAATATTCTTCAAAGCCATGAATACCATCAGCGCCACCTAAACCTGATTCTCTCCAACCAGCATGATAGCCGTTAACTACTTCTTCAGCTTCACAATTTGCATAAACCTCTCCAAATTTAAGTTTTTCAGTTGCACGCATAACTTCTTTTAAATCTTCTGAAAAGATATAAGATGATAATCCAGCGTTTGTGTCATTAGCTAAATTGATTGCATCATCAAAATTTTTATAAGTAACTATTGGTAATACAGGTCCAAAAATTTCATCTTTAAAAGCACTATCCGTTGTTTTAACGTTGTCTAAAATTGTTGGCGCATAAAAATAGCCGGTTTGATCAATTTTATGACCACCTGTTATTAAAGTAGCGCCATTTTGTATGGCAGATTGTACTTTTTCATCGATGCTATCTAATTGCTGCTGATTAATTATTGCACCATAGTCAGTAGTTTCAGAGAATGGGTCGCCAACTGTTAATTTCTCCATTTTGGCTTTTAATTTATTAATAAATGCGTCATGTACAGCATCATGTACAAAAATCCGTTCAGGACAAGTACAAACTTGTCCTGCATTATTAATTCTAGCTGCTACGAGATAGTCGACAGCTTTGTCTAAATTAGCGTTTTCTGTAACAAGGGCAGGGGCATTACCACCTAATTCTAAATTAACTTTTTTAACAGTATTTGCACTTGATGCATAAACAGATTTACCTGCACGCATACTGCCAGTTAATGATATTAATTGGATATCTGGATGTTGTGCTAATTGTGTACCTACTGTTTCTCCAGTGCCAGGGAGTATTTGTACTAATCCAGCAGGAATAGTAGACTCACGGATAAGTTCGGCAAGTTTTAATGTTATTAACGAGGTTGCTTCACTTGGTTTAATAACAACAGAGCAGCCTGTGATAACAGCGGGAATGACTTTTCTCATTAAGACCATTATTGGAGCGTTCCAAGGTACGATACCTGCAGTCACACCGAGTGGTTTTTTAGTAAGTAAAATCGTTTCATTTTCTCGACTATTTTGTAAAACTTCGCCCTTGTTAGACATACTCAAGCTCGTCATATAATCTATAAATTGAATTGATTTATCTATTTCACCTTTGGCTGAAGCTAGCGTTTTGCCTTGTTCTTTAACATATAGGTCTGCTAATGTATCTTTATACTTCTCTAGTAAAGGTATTAATAATTTTACATAATCAGCGCGTGTAGGTTCTGGCACTTGTTCCCATTCTAACTGTGCTTGTTTAGATTTTGCTACTGCATCATTGACTTCTGATTCGGTAGCAAATGTTATTGTATCTAGCTTGTCTCCTGTAGCAGGGTTAATTACATCCATTGTGTCAGTCGATTTGCTTGCTATAAATTCATTGTTAATAAATAGTTTATTCAATGTTTGACACCTCCACATTATCACTTCTACCACTTATAAAGAATGTGAAAACAGAAATAACATAATTCTAGTCACCTTTGTAGAAGAATATTTATTTTGCAAAATGAAAAAGATTGTTAAAGATGGCGTTTAATAGATGAACAAGGTAATGATTTTATAAAGTAATATATTTTTTATACTTATGTGTTGACTTATTTTTAGTATGGCGTTATAATTTATCTCGAATTCGAAATAAATTTAAAGTAGGTGATGTGGTGAATCGTACTAAAGAATCATTAAATACATTTATTGGGTTAAACCGTACACTTGATCATTTAGAAAAAATTGTTCGTAAAGATGTACAACGTCATGGGCTAAATATAACAGAATTTGCAGTAATGGAGCTACTTTATAATAAAGGTGATCAACCTATCCAACGTATTGGTAATAAAGTATTGATTGCTAGTAGCAGTATTACTTATGTTGTAGACAAATTAGAAGAAAAGGGTTGCGTCATTCGAAGACGCAATAATAAAGATAAACGTGTGACCAATGCTTCGCTTACGGAGAAAGGTCGTACGATGATGGATCAAATATTCCCAGAACATGCAGAAACTTTAGAATCAACATTTTCGGTACTAACCGATGCAGAGATTACAACCTTACAGAAAGCTTTGAAAAAATTAAGTGCGCGACCTATAAAGTAGGATAAGCACTTAAATTTTTAACTAAAAATACTTCGAAACCGAGATAAAATTAAAAAGAGAGAGGCGTTTATTATGACAAATAATCAATTATTAGGAATTCATCATGTAACAGCAATGACAGATGATGCAGAAAGAAATTATAAATTTTTTACAGAAGTATTAGGTATGAGACTTGTTAAAAAAACAGTGAACCAAGATGATATTTATACGTATCATACATTCTTTGCAGATGATGAAGGCTCTCCAGGCACAGATATGACATTTTTCGATTTTCCAAATAATCCTAAAGGTGCAGCGGGCACAAATTCAATCTCTCGCGCAGCATTTAGAGTACCTAATGATGACGCACTTGCATATTATGAACAACGGTTTAATGAATATGGAGTAAAACACGAAGGCATTCAGTCATTGTTTGGAAAAAAAGTTTTACCGTTTGAAGAAGCGGATGGTCAAAGTTATCAATTAGTTTCTGATGAAAATAATAAAGGTGTAGCACCTGGAAAACCATGGAAAAATGGTCCAGTGCCAACAGATAAAGCAATATATGGTCTTGGTCCTATTGAAATAACAGTAAGCTATTTTGAAGATTTCAAAAAAATATTAGAACAAATTTATGGAATGAAAGAAATCGCAAGTGAGGATAATGTTGCATTATTAGAAGTTGGTGAAGGTGGCAATGGTGGTCAAGTTATTTTAAGAAAAGATACAGAAACACCGGCAGCACGTCAAGGATATGGTGAAGTACATCACGTATCCTTTAGATTACCAGATCATGAAGCGATTGAACAATGGTTAGAAAAATATCAATCCGCAGGTATAGGAAACTCAGGTCTAGTTGATAGATTCTACTTTGAAGCTTTATATGCACGTATTGGACATATCTTAATTGAGGTATCTACAGATGGACCAGGATTCATGGGAGATGAGCCATACGAAACATTAGGTGAAAGCTTAGCTTTACCACCATTTTTAGAGAAACAACGTGAATATATCGAATCAGAAATTCGACCATTCAATACAAAAAGATAAATGATAAATATAAGCTTATTTTAGAATGTTGTGGTAATATTTCAACATTTCAAAGCGTTATAAATGAAGGAGGTTATACTATGGAAGCTATCCAACATATTCATCATATTTCAGCAATTGTAGGTAATCCAGAAGAAAATATTAAATTTTATAGAGACATTTTAAATTTAAAATTAATCAAAAAAACAGTCAATTTCGATGATCCATCTACGTATCATTTATATTTTTCTAATGATGGTGTGGACAATGGAACAATTCTAACATTCTTTAATTGGCCAAATGCACATAAAGGTCGTATTGGTTCAGGCCAAGTTGAAAGAATTGCTTTTAGAATTCCAAAAGATGCAATAAGTCACTGGGAAAAACATTTGAAAGCACATGATATAGAAGTCTCTCGCACTCAACTATTTGATAGAGAAACATTGGAATTTAATGATGTTCATGAGCTACCATTGGCATTGGTTGAAAGTGAAGATATGCACGATGGAAGTCAAGATATTATTGGTTTTCATGGCGTAACGATGTTATCAGCTGATCCCTTGGCAACAGTGCACACACTAACTAATGATATGGGATTAGAGAAAATAAACGAAGATGAAACGCACATCCACTTAGAAACTGTTGGTGATTGGCAACATCATGTTATGGTAAAAAAAGAGACACCTGAAACGGCGGTACACTGGGGTGTAGGCGTTGTACATCACATTGCTTGGTCAGTACCATCAACACAAGTACATCGTGCTTGGCAGGTAAAAATGAGTGGGAAAGGTTATCATGTTACTGATGTCAAAGATCGCAATTATTTTGAAGCAATTTATATGAAAGAGCGTGGCGGTATTATTTTTGAATTTGCTACTGAAGGTCCGGGATTTACTATTGACGAACGATTTGACGAATTGGGATCTAGTCTAGTCTTACCACCTCAACTTGAAGAACAAAGAGCAGCGTTATTGCAATTATTACCACCCATCCGTATATAACGTAAAAGGGCTATTATTATAACTAACTACAATGGCTAATTTATTGATTTAAAAAGGAGCTGAAATAATATGGAACATATTTATAGAGAAGGCGAAGCAAATGCGCCGACATTTATTTTATTGCATGGCACTGGTGGAGACGAGAAAGATTTATTACCTTTGGCTACAGTATTAAATGATAAATATAATGTATTAAGTGTAAGAGGTGAAATTTCTGAAAATGGTATGAATCGCTTTTTCAAACGTCATGGAGAAGGTCAGTATGATGTTGAAGATCTTAATTATAGAACTGAACGTTTAATTACATTTTTAAAAGAAGCGGCTCAAAGATATAATTTTGATTTGTCACAAGCGGTACCTGTAGGTTTTTCAAATGGTTCAAACATTGCAATTAGTATGATATTACATGAAGATACTATTTTTAATACAGCGCTATTGTATGCACCACTTTATCCTATAGAGATTACAAACGATAAAGACTTAAGTCAAATGAATGTATTGCTTTCTATGGGAGAAAATGACCCAATTGTCACAGTAGAAGATAGTAAGAATGTCATTGATATTTTTAAAAATCGCGGAGCGAATGTGACTGAGGTATGGGTAAATAGCCATGAACTTACACAAGCGGGTGTACAAGCAGGGCAAAAAGTGTTGAATCAGTAAGTGGCATTTAAATGATTTGAATTTTAAGCGTTGAGACAAATATTGCTTTAGTAGAGGATAAAACCTATTTTCTGAAAGCATAACTTGTGTCTCAACGCTTTTTTAGTGAATGGAAAAATAACATATTAAGTGTTAGTGGTAGATGTAGAAATAAACTAATATTTAGATATTCAAAATAAAGTAAGCTACAATTATAAAATATAAATATAACGAAATTAAAGGTGGCCATCATTATGGAAAATAGCGCGTTAATAGTAATGGATATGCAAAATGGCATTGTAAATGGTTTAGAATTTAAAGATGAGGTAATTAAACATAATCAGCAAGCTATTGAAGCAGCAAGGCAAAATAACATACCAGTTATATTTGTAAGAGTGGCTTTTAATGGAACATTTCTAGAAGTCTCTCCCAATAACAAAATGTTCTCTGAATATCAAGCAAGCGGTCAACAGATGTCATTGACTGATGAATCAACACAAATCATTGAATCATTAAATCGTAAAGAAGATGAACCAATTGTAACTAAACATCGGCTAAGTGCATTTACAGGCAGTAATTTAGAAGTATTATTACGAGGCCTTCAAGTTAATCATATAGTGTTAACAGGTGTAAGTACGAGCGGAGTCGTGTTATCTACGACAGTTGAAGCAGCAGATAAAGACTATAAAATCACTATATTAGAAGATGCTGTCACTGATAACAATAGTAAAAAGCATCAATTCTTAATGAATGAAATACTGACAAGATATGCTGAAATCAGTTCAACACATTCATGGACAGCAGTACAATAAAATTAAAGCCCCAAGTTATCGTCGAAGATTCAGTTCTGGCATTTAAAGCCAAGGGAATCGAGCGTTAACTTGGGGTTTTTATATTACATAAGGCCGATAAGTTTCATCCAAAGTGAGCCAATACCTAACCATACAACAAAGTAAAATATAGCTAATATAGCATTCATTGCCCACCAGCGATTTTGAGTTACATAGCCGGCAGAATAAAGAATAGGAGCAGGGCCACTACTATAGTGTGTTGTAGATGCCATTAAATTACCAAAGAAACCTAATATTAAAGCGCTGAATAATGGTGGCGCACCTGTTGCAATTGCCACGGCAAGTAAAGCAGAATACATGGCACTCACATGTGCTGTCGAACTTGCAAACAGATAGTGAGAGTAGAAGTAGAAGAGCACTAGTATGATGAGGACAATTGGCCAACTTAAGCCGCCTAAACTGCCTGATATACTTTTACTTAACCACGGTATAAAACCAAGTTCATTGAGTTGATTTGCCATCATAACTAAGATTGAGAACCAAACTAATGTATTCCAAGCACCTGTTTCTTTTAAGACGTCGTTCCATGTCAGTACGCCTGTAATGAGTAAAAGAGATAATGCAATAAATGCAGTTAAGGTTGCATCAATATTTAAGAGGCTACCTAATACCCAAAGTATGAGTGCTATTAAAAAGATACCGATCATGAATTTTTCACTCTTAGATATTGTACCCATATCGTTTAACTCATTTTGAGCCCATGTTTTGGCATTTGGTGTTTCTTTAATTTCAGGTGGATATAACTTATAGATGATTAACGGTACTAAAATTAAAGAAATAATTCCGGGGATGAGGGCGGCTAAGAACCAGTTCATCCAAGTAATATCGACGCCTTGATGTTTTGCGAGTGATTGAGCTAATGGATTACCAGCCATCGCAGTTAAAAACATAGCAGCTGTAATTAAATTACCATGAAATTCTGTAAAAATAAGAAATGCTCCCATTTTACGTTGTGTACCGTCTTCAGGTTTAGAACCAAAAGAGCGAGAGAGCGCATTAATAATTGGGAACATAATCCCACCAGCACGAGCCGTGTTACTTGGGGTTGCAGGTGCTAAAATCAGATCAACACCTATCAGTGAATAGCCTAGACCTAAAGTCTTCTTGCCGAATAGTTTGACGAATTGCAATGCGATACGTCTCCCTAAGCCTGTTTTTACAAATCCTCTTGAGATAAAAAAAGCCATGGCAATTAGCCAAATACTACTGTTACCAAACCCAGCGACCGCAGTATCTATTTTGACCGTACTCGTAAGCACAGTGAGTGAGAAACCAATCATTGCGACTGCACCAATTGGTAAAGGTTGAGTAATACAACCAATAATCGTTGCAACGAATATAGCGAACATATGCCATGCTGTTGCATCTACGCCATCTGGTTTAAATGGGGTAAGAAACCAGATGATGAGCCCAACAACTACAGGGATAATGAACTTTTTATAATTAATATTACTATTCACAAATCTTCACCTTTCTTTACTTTCAATTTTTAAAATATTAGGAACTAAGCTTGCATGCATAGCTACCCACTATCAATAAAAGAGAAAAGACTATTATAAGTTTGAATGAAGTGACGTAACGCGTATGGATTCGTATATCTTATATCTTCAATAGTTCCATCTCATTTCTTAATTTATATATATAATTTTCATAATAATTATAGTGTCAGCAAAACATATTGTAAAGGTGACATAAACATTAACATTATCAAAGGTAGGAACAGCAAATATTAGCTGTTTTATGTAAGACAATAATTGATTATATAATATCATTAATAGGAAACATAAAGACATGTGAAGGATTGATTAAACTATCGTAATTTTTAAAAATAAATGATAACGTTTTCATATAGAGGAAGGCCTTCTAATCAAAATTTATTGCAACAATTTAAACCCAAAATGAATATGAGTAGGTGACAAGTAAATGGAAAGAAATTTAACTAAATTTCAAAAGTATGCATTTGGATTTGGTACAGTCGGCAAGGACGCTGTATTTAACATTGTAAGTTTATTTTTGATGTTTTATATGAGTGATATTTTAGGATTATCTCCCGCTTTTGCAGGAGTGTTATTTTTTGTTGCTAGGATTTGGGATGCTATTAATGATCCAGTGATGGGGATGATTGTAGATAATACACGTAATAAGCTAGGTAAATTTAAAACATGGCTTATTGTAGGAACATTGATTAATGCAGTAATCACGGTATTATTATTTACCAATTTTGATATGTCTACCACTTCGATGTACGTATATATATCGATTGTATATATACTGTGGGGAATGACATATACAATTATGGATATTCCTTATTGGTCTTGGTTACCAAACTTAACAAGTAACCCCAGGGAAAGAGAAGAAATAGCTGTAGTTCCGCGATTTTTTGCGAGCTTTGCAGCATTAATTATTGGTAGTTTTGGTCTATGGTTTATAGATGAATTAGGTGCTTTGTTTGATAGTGGTTCTAGGGAAACAGGTATCTTTATACTAGCTATTATTTGTAGTGTTATTTTTATTATAACTATAGGAATCACAGTCATTTTTGTTAAAGAAGATGTAGAAATTGAAAGGCAGAATGCTATTAAAGTTAATTTTAAAGATATATGGCGTATTTTATTTAAAAATAAAGAACTATTAGCGATTATTGGTGTAATTCTTGCATTTAACTTATGTGGTCAAATGATTAATGGCATTATTATTTACTATTTTAAATATGTAACAAACGCTGAAAGTTTATTCTCGCTATTTAATACATTAATTATTATGGAAATGGTAGCTTTGTTAGTCTTTCCATTTTTAGTGAAAAGGTTAGGACGTACCATAGTATTTAATAGTGCTATTTTAAGTGTTATTATGGGTCTCTTTGTCATATTAATTGCAGGATTTGTAGCACCCCAAGCGCCTTTATGGATTATTTTAGGAGGTGGTCTCATCAGATATGGTACTGGAACATTAGTAGGTGTAAATACTGTCGCATTAGCAGATGTTATAGATTATAGTGAAGTTAAATTTGGGCAACGCAATGAAAGTGTGATTACATCTACACAAACATTTTTAGTGAAGTTGGCACAAGCGATAGCTGGCTTATGTGTAGGTCTTGGTCTTTCACTTGTAGGTTATATCCCTAACCAAGCCCAAACAGCAGGAACAATTTTAGGAATGAGAATTGAAATGATTGGTATACCGCTCATATTTATTATTGCTTGTGGTGTACTTTACCATAAGGCATTTAATTTAAAAGGCGATTTTTTAAGTGATATACAAAAAACGTTATATTATAAGCGTAAAAATAAAGAAAAACAAACCGATATTTAGTCGTTGTATCATTGCGAATTAAACACCGTAACGTGCTCTATATGCTGTAGCACTTATTTTGAAATAGTGCTTAAATGACTTAGAAAAAACGAGCGGGTCTTTATAACCTACACTGTAAGCAATATAGCTAATAGGGTGTGAAGTTTGTATTAACAGTTGAGCAGCTTGATACATACGAAGATGTATCAAATATGTTTTAGGTGATACATTGAAATGCTTAATAAACATTTTATAAAGATAACTTCTACTCAAATTCGCTTTTTTAGCAACGTCATCAATAGTAATGTTTGAAGTGAAATTCTGGTTTATAAAATCTAATGCCACTTGAATATTTGTATGTAATTGTTGGTTATCTAGAATGTCTTGATGGGTCGGAAATGTTTCTTGTAAGCAATGTAACAACTCAAATAAGTATTGATTTAATAAGATATCTTGTGATTTTTTAATATCCATATTTGCGGATAAATCACATATTTTAGAAATAATTGAAAATAGTAGTGTTGTATCATAATTTTTCATTACAATATGCTCAGCTAAAGCTGAACGAGAAAAATAGGTATGTGCTTGTTTGCCACTTATACCTACCCAATAATAGCGCCAAGGCTTATTTATTGAAGGGTTATATTGAACTTTCATGCCTTTTTTTAAAACAAAAACATCGCCAGCACATAAATGATGCGTTACGCCATCATATATAAAATCACCTTCACCTTCTGAAACAATGTGAATTACAACAGGGCGAGTAACAATATAATCATATCCAATAATAGATGTGCCTATTTCAATACCGCATTCATCAACTTGGGCTTCATAATTAAATTTTTTGAATTTTTTCCATAATAAATGCATGAGGACACCCACTTTATAAAGATTAGTTTTAAATTATTATACCACATATATATTAAATAATATTTGAATATATTATTGGAGAAGATAAAAGTTAGGAGCGGATTTGTTTGAATTTTAAATTTCATACTGATATAGAAAAACAAAGTGTAAACGCATTACCGAAACATGCTTATTTTGTACCATATACTAATAAGACAGAAGCTTTTTCTAATCCGAAGCGGGAACATATGAATAGAGTAACGTTGCTCAATGGAACATGGAAATTTAGATATTTTGAGAGTTTAAATGAGTTTTTAAAGCAGCATGAATTATTAGAATTTGATGAAATTCCTGTACCAAGCGTTTGGAATTTACATGGATATGATCAATTACAGTATACAAATGTACAATATCCTATTCCATACGATCCTCCTTATGTACCTGAAAAGAATCCATGTGGTTTTTACCAAAAAGATTTTGATATAAAAAATTACGATGAAAAATTAGACTATCATTTAAACTTTGAAGGTGTAGCTGGTGCATATTATGTATGGGTAAATCACCAATTTGTAGGATACGGACAAATTGCACATGATATTAATGAATTTGATATTTCTTCATTTGTAAGAGCACAAAATAATAAAATTGAAGTATTAGTGTTCAAATATTCGGATGCCACTTATTTTGAGGGTCAAGACATGTTTAGACATTCGGGTATTTTTAGAGATGTTTATGTGGTAGGGAGAAGTAAAAAACGGATTATTGATTTCAAAATAGAGACAAAATTAGGTGAGTATGAAGCAGCGACGATTGAAGTAGCGATTTTAAAGCAGAAACAAAACCCTGAAGTAACTTATCAATTATTAGATAATGAAGGCAATGTTATTGCTGTTGATAATGCAGCATTAGAAGGATTTTCAATCACTGTGCCAGAAGCGAAATTATGGAGTGCAGAGCGTCCCTATTTATATGAATTATTTGTAATAACAGCGGATGAAGTAATTAGCCAAAAAATCGGAATTAGGGAAGTTACTATTTCTAATAATAAATTATTAATCAATGACCAAGCGATTAAATTAAGAGGGGTCAATTACCATGATAGTGATCCTGAAACTGGATATTCAATAAGTAAAGAACGATTACTTGAGGATTTTAAACTTATGAAAGCAGGCAATTTTAATGCGATTCGTACAGCGCACTATCCAAAGTCCCCGTATTTTTATGAACTTGCGAATCAATATGGCTTTTACGTTATGAGCGAAGCAGACCTTGAAACACATGGTGTCGTATTACTATATGGTGAAGAGAATAACGAGGATTATAACCTCATTGCAGATGATAAACGATTTGAGAAACCCATTATAGAAAGAGTAGTATCATCGATCGTCCCATTGAAAAATTTTACTTCAATTATTTCATGGTCTATGGGCAATGAAGCTGGTTTTGGCTGTAACTTTGAGAGGGCGTTGGAACAAGCAAAGCAATTAGATACTACGAGACCATTACATTATGAAGGGGCGTTGTATGCTGAGGATCATCATGATTTATCACTAATTGATATGATTAGTAGAATGTATCCTTCTACCGATGAATTGGTACAACGCTATCTATCAAAAGAAGATTTAGATAAACCTATTGTTCTATGTGAGTATGCACACGCTATGGGAAATTCTCCTGGAGGTCTTAAAGAATATCATGAATTAATGGAGAATTATGATGCGTTTATAGGTGGTTTTGTATGGGAGTGGTGTGATCATGCAATCAAAACAACTATCCAAAATGGCACATCGGTATATAGATATGGCGGCGATTTTGGAGAAAAGGTACATGATGGTAACTTTTGTGTAGATGGCATTGTGAACCCAGATAGGGTGCCTCATGATAATTATTTTGAATTTCAACAAATACATCGTCCTATTATTTTAAAAGAACACAACGCTACTAATTATATTTTCGAAAATAGACTGGATTTTGTTGATGTATCTGAAATAATTAATATAATTTGTACAGTAACTCATCGAGACGGTGAAAAGGTTGTATTTGAGCTAGAGTTACCTGAATTTAAACCTCATACAATTATCGAAATGAATTTGAGTGAATATATTATGCTAGATACAGTCAGTGATGTTTCATTTGCTTATGTAGTTAAAAAGGATCAATTATTATTACAAAAAGATACCTATTTAGGTACCGATCAAGTTATTTATAAACGAAGAGATATAGCTGCTTTGAATAACAAGCAGCAAGAAAAGGTTTCTCTAATCAAGAACACATCACAAGAAGTCGTTGTTAAGTACCAGAATTGGTATTATGTTTTTGATAAACATTGTGGTGTTCTATCGAAAGTGGTGCACGAGCAGCATATTTTAGTCAATAACCCTATACAACTTACAGTATGGAGAGCCCCGACAGACAATGATAGTCATGTCAAAGTTGAATGGAAAAAGATGAATTATGATTCATTACGTCCAAGAGTTTATGAGACATCTGTGAAGCAACATCATGATGGAAGCGTTACGATTTGTTTCGACCTAGCACTTATAGAAGATCGTCGACCTAAAGTGATGACAGGGACACTAACATGGAGTGTTTTAAATCAAGGTGAAATATCAGTAGATTACAATATGAAGAAAGAGGCAAGAGCGCCATTTTTACCTAGATTCGGTATGACGTTCAAATTATCTGAGCAGTTTGAAGCATTAAAATATTATGGTTTCGGGCCATTCTGTAGTTATATTGATAAAAGAGAAGCAAGTTATTTAGATATGTTTGAAACAACCGTAACTCAGAATTTTGAACATCATATTATGCCTCAAGAAACAGGAAGTCACATTGATACAAGTTACATCGCATTAAGTGATGGCCAGTATCAAGCAGAAGTGATAGCAGAAAAACCAATAAGTTTTAATGCAAAACATTATTCAGATTACCAATTAACGGTAGCTAATCATGATGATGAATTAACCGCAGAACCCTATACATTTTTAACTATTGATGAGGGACAAAGTGGTATTGGTACAAATAGCTGTGGGCCTAGACTACCAGAAAAGTATCAATTAAACCAATCACAATTTAAATTGAAATATAAAATACATTTTAACAAGCTTTAAAATTGAAACAATCATGTGATATTTAGGTAGCAGAAGTATGAGGTAATAAAAATTGTTATAAATTTAGAAGTAACTGAAAGATACATTACTTGTGTCTTTCAGTTTTTTGACGTTTATCTAATGTTAAATAGGTATATAGTTATAATGTAAATTTAGACAAAAAGAAAAATAATATAAAAGTGAACTTAATTTGTATATTATGAGTAATAAATGAAGCTTATTTTAATGCGTTACGCTCCAAATTTTGGTAGTATGTTTGCTTAATGCTTTTTTGAGTGATATCGTTCGTTGAATTGCATGATTGTAGACGTTTGATAATTAAATGAAATAGAGAGAGGGAGTATACGTGTCTTTACTAAATTTGCCACTAATGCTAGTCATTGTTATATTTTTAGCATTAGGTATTTTCAGCCAGTGGTTTGCTTCTAGAATCAAATGGCCATCTATTGTAGTTATGGCTATAGTAGGGTTGCTTGTGGGACCTGTGTTTGGCTTAATTAATCCACAAGAAAGTTTAGGAGAATCAGCGTTTAGTCCGTTAGTGTCTATAGCAGTTGCGATTATACTTTTTGAAGGTAGCAGTAATTTGGATTTTCGTGAGTTAAGAGGTATATCCAAAGCAGTGGTTCGCATTATTACAATTGGTGCAATTATCGCATGGATTTTAGGTGCAATTACGCTGCACTATGTGCTTGATTTTTCAATTGCAATTTCGTTGGTTTTGGGTGGACTGTTTTTAATAACTGGACCAACTGTGATTCAACCCTTATTAAAGCAGGCTAAAGTGCGCAAAAGTGTGGATTCAATATTAAGATGGGAAAGTATTATCCTAGATCCTATTGGACCGATGTTAGCGTTAGGTGCATTTTATGTCTTTCAAATTATAGAACAAGGCTTTAACTTACAAATTATTTTGAGTTTTGTCTTACGTTCATTCATTGCTGTCATTGTTGGATTTGCAGCATCTTATTTATTTATGTGGTTAATTAAACGTGATCTTATACCACAAAATTTAATGCCACCGATTCAATTGGTATTCATCCTACTGACTTTTGCGATTTGTGATGAATTCCTACCAGAATCAGGTTTATTAGCAGTTACAATATTTGGTTTAATGATGGCTCGAATGAAGCGACATGACCTCATATTTAAAGAATCAGATCACTTTATTGAAAATATGTCGACAATTATGGTTTCAACCGTATTTATATTGATTACTTCATCGTTGACCTTAGAAGTCTTGAAAAGTATCTTATCGTGGAAATTATTTATTTTTTGTGCAATTATGATTATTTTAGTTAGACCTTTATCAATTTTGTTAGCTACAATTAATACTGAAATTTCAAAACGAGAACGAGCAATGGTATCAATGATGGCACCAAGAGGTATCGTTGTGCTAACAGTAGCTCAGTTCTTTGGTGGTTTGTTTGTAGAAAAGGGCACACCGATGGCTGAATATATTACTCCGGTTACTTTTGGCTTGGTATTTGTAACAGTGGTTATTTATGGTTTTAGTTTCTTGCCATTGAGTAAAGTTATGCGGCTTTCAAGTACAGAACCACCAGGCGTAATCATAGTAGGCGAAAGTGAATTTTCTTTTCATCTCGGTGCGAAGCTAAGAGCGCATCGAATACCAGTTATGACATTTAATTTATTTAATAATACATCACAACGTTCCAAAGATTTGGATTTCGAAGTATTTGAAGGTAACTTACTTTCAAGTAATGATCGTATTTATGCAGATATGACGCGTTATAATAAATGTTTACTTATGACGCAATCATTTGTCTTTAATAGTTTAGCCTTTAATGAACTTGTACCTGAATTCGGATTGAAAAATGTCGACATGATGCCAGTGTCATTCACTGATGAACACGCTCGTAGTAATGTCGATGGACCGATTAGAAACCATATTTTATTTGATAAAAATTTCACTTCACATTGGTTTAATCGTTTTATCGTTAATCATAATATATTAGAAATTCCAGTTTCAAATAAGCGACAATTAACTAAAAATGACATGATCTTATATCATATTAGCGATAATAAAGTTGTTACTTTTAAACGTAATAATAGTTTAATTGATGCAGATAATGGCACAATTGGCTATTTGAAAGATGCATATTTACATCAAAATATATAATGAAAACCCATTTGCGCTTAATTAAATTTTTGGGCAAATGGGTTTTAAATTTGTTTTATGTTTTAGGTATTTAGTTTACATAACGATCATGCATCAGTTCTTTGAGTATGTCTATTTTTTCCTGAATTTCTTGACCTGTATTAGTATCTCTTATTTTTTTTCGTTTCAATTCTTTATCAACAACACGACGAATAGATAATTCATCGGCACCGTTAAGTAATACATGTTTTTTTGAATTGAAATGTTGATGTGCTACGAGTTGCATACCAAATGAATTATAAAGTAGCGTGTAGCCGGCGATACCAGTTGTTGACTGGTATGCTTTAGAGAAACCACCATCAATCACAATCATTTTACCTTCAGCTTTAATGGGGTTTTCACCATCAATTTCTTTAACCGGTGTATGTCCATTAATGATATGGCCTTGATCTGGATCGAGTCCAAAGTCTTTAAGCATTTTTCTGCACATATTTACATCTTCACGTAAATGATAATATGGATTTTTGGTTTCTTTATGAGCAGATTTATCTTTTATGAAGTAACGTTCGAAAGTTGTCATAGCACGTTTACCAAATAATGAAGAATATTTCCCGGTCCATAAATACCATACAAGATCTGTTGCCAAATCATCCTCGATGTCTTTGTGATCAAAGGCGACTCTCACATAATCTTCGAAATGGTCTAATAGATCTCTACCATAATGTTTAACCCCATCAATAGTCATGGATTCCATCTCTCCATTTTCATCTACAGGAATACAGCCATGTATAAGCAAGTTTCCATTATAAGGCAAATACAGTTTTCCTTTTTGCATTAAAAATGTCATGTGACGTTTTAATTTTTCAGATTGTTGTACTGACAATAGTAGTTTGTCCATGACCTCAGCTTCTTCTTCAATTAATTTATTTGGGTCTTCAGGGTCAATTGTTTGGAAGCAAGTATTATCTAAAGTATATGTTTTTCCATAAAGCGTTGCTTCATTTTTTTCATAATCAATACTTTCTAATACTAAGCGTTCTTCCATTTCAAAAGTTGGACGACGCTTAATAATAGGTGCTTCTAGTTTGAACTGTATGATTGCGATAGCTTGATGTATCTTAGTAATTTGTTCTAATTCTGGATCTGTCAATGCTTCAGGATTTTTAGGTCTAAAAGCTAAATTTGAGCCATCATAATATTTTTCAGCAAGTGTTAATAAGGGACGTAAATTTATACCATAAGCATCTTCTATAATATCTAAATTATCATAGCGAGCACAGATACGTAGTAAATTAGCTAAGCAAACTTTAGATCCTGCATAGGCACCTATCCATAAAACATCATGATTGCCCCATTGAATATCCACAGAAGGGTACGCAATCAGAGTTTCCATAATTTTGTCAGGTTCAGGGCCACGGTCATAAATATCTCCAACAACATGTAAGTGATTGACAACAAGGTGTTGAACAGTAAAGGACAGCCCAATAATTAAATCGTCAGATTGTTCAAGTTCGATGATTTGATTGATTAGTTTTTCATAATAAGATTGTTTGTTGTTATATTTATTACTTTTATAAAGGAGTTCTTCAATGATAAAAACATAATTTTTAGGTAAAGACTTTCGTAATTTTGTACGTGTATATTTTGAAGATGCATAAGTAATTAATTTAATTAAACGATTAATGGTTGTAATGTACCATTCATTCAATTCAGATTTAGAGTTAAAACTATTTTTGATTAATTTTAATTTTTCCTCGGGATAATAAACAAGTGCTGCAAATTCATTAATTTCTCTACGTGTGAGTGTATCTTGAAAGATGTCATTTATTTTGGAACGCACATTTCCAGAACCGTTGCGTAATACATGTTGGAATGCATGAAATTCTCCATGTAAATCACTAACGAAATGTTCCGTACCCTTTGGAAGCTCTAGTATAGATTCAAGGTTAATGATTTCTGTAGCTAACTCTTCTTTATTGTTAAATTGTTCAGATAAGAGATCTAAGTATCTCCCCTTCACGCTTTTGTCTGTTGGTTTACGCATTATTTAGGTCACTCCAGTTGTAATATTTTCATTTATATGGTCTACACGTCTGAGTAAAACGCTTCCATTTATATCGTATATTGTAGCACTAATTTTGACTGCTTTGTCTATTTCTTATTATATTATGAATTTTAATTAAATTCTAAAATATGGCTTGTTGTATAACATAAATTAATTGAAAGTTAGGGGGATAGTAGTTAAAACAACTGTAAAGATTATGATTTTAAGGTGTTAATAAGGGAAAAAGAAATTATGTTACTCAAATATATAAAAATGGTTATTTGTATAAACATTGTAGAAAACATTCATTTTAATGAATGTTAATATGTGTTTTATTACTAATTGAAAAACTAAATACACTATTGGTTATGTAACTTATAAAACCCTTTTAAATGTTGATATATAGCTAAAAAGTGCGTTTTGTCGTAATTGAATATAGAATTAATTTATAAAAAGCCCTTTAAAAATCTCTATACTTTTGTATAATGAATGCATGTAACAAAATTATTTATAGGGGAGTTATTTCATGTTTACATTGGGGGCAACATTGTCGAGCCAAGTTAATCCAAATTGGCAGACATATATTATGCTTAGTGCTTACTTCCTAGTGTTATTGATTATTGGGTATTATGGATATAAACAATCAACAGGGAATTTAAGCGAGTATATGTTAGGTGGTAGAAATATTGGTCCATATGTAACAGCGTTATCTGCAGGTGCATCTGACATGAGTGGATGGATGGTAATGGGCTTGCCAGGCGAAGTGTATACAACTGGTTTATCAGCAGCATGGCTAGCAATTGGTTTAACAATTGGCGCATACATAAACTATATCGTGGTAGCACCACGTCTTCGTGTATATACAGAGAAGGCTGGAGATGCAATTACATTGCCAGATTTTTTTAAGAATCGTTTAGATGATCAATCAAATGTGATTAAGATTATTTCCGGTGCAATTATAGTAGTGTTTTTTACGCTTTATACTCACTCGGGAATGGTATCTGGAGGTAAGTTATTCGATAGTGCATTTGGATTAAATTATCATTTTGGATTAGTTTTAGTAGCTGCAATCGTTATTGCATATACATTTTTCGGTGGCTATTTAGCCGTGTCTATAACAGATTTTTTTCAAGGGGTAATCATGTTAATTGCCATGGTAATGGTACCGATAGTTGCAATGATGCAATTGAGTGGTCTTGATACATTATCACAAGCAGCAGCGTTAAAACCTACAAACCTAGATTTATTTAGAGGGACGACAGTGATAGGTATTATTTCGTTCTTTGCTTGGGGCCTAGGTTATTTTGGGCAACCTCATATTATTGTTCGTTTTATGTCTATTAAATCAGTCGCACAACTTAAAACAGCCAGACGTTTTGGGATAGGGTGGATGATAATTAGCTTATTAGGTGCAGTAGGTGTTGGATTAGTAGGAATTACATTTGTCAATGAAGGCGGTGTAACGCTAGAAGATCCAGAAACATTATTTATTTTAATGGGACAAATATTATTTCATCCTTTAGTTGGTGGATTCTTATTAGCTGCAATTTTAGCTGCAATTATGAGTACGATTTCTTCACAACTATTAGTAACATCAAGTTCTTTAACTGAAGATTTCTACAAACTGTTTCGTGGAGAAGCGGCAGCTAAGGCACATGAAAAAGAATTTGTACTTGTTGGACGTTTATCTGTTATCGTTGTAGCCATCATTTCAATTATAATTGCTTGGTCTCCAAACGATACAATTTTAAATCTTGTAGGTAATGCCTGGGCAGGTTTTGGTGCAGCATTTGGACCACTTGTTCTATTGTCATTATATTGGAAAGGATTAAGTCGAACTGGTGCAGTAAGTGGGATGTTAGCTGGTGCAATCGTAGTTGTATTATGGATTGTATATGTTAAACCACTAGGAGAGGTAAATGATTTCTTCAATTTATATGAAATTATACCTGGGTTCTTAACGAGTTTGATAGTAACAGTTGTTATTAGTAAGTTTACTAAGAAGCCTCAAATTGATGTTGAATCGGATTTAGAGGAAGTACGACAACTTGTTAAAGGTGACATTAAGAACTAACAATTATAATTTATTTAGGGGTTAAATTATGATTGATAATTAAACAAAGTACTAGACTTAGCACTTCTTTGATTTGTATTACTTAATATCAATTGTCTAGATGAAAAAGGGAGAAATATAGAGAACGTGAAAGACTAACTTCAAAGGGGGAGTTAGTCTTTTTTTACATCAAAAAAGGACTACGCTTACGTAGCCCTTAATAGTAAGAAATTACTGTGCACGATTTTTTTTGAATAAATAATAAAAAATATAAATGATTGCTAAAAAAATAATTGCGTACATAATATAAGAGTATGTATGTAATCCGTTCATTAATACATCCCAACTGCCACTTAGCACACTACCTAAATAAATTAAAGCGAAATTCCAAATTGTCGTACCAATTAATGATAATATGACAAAAATAAAAATGTTCATTCTATTAATCCCAGCAGGAATAGTAATAAGTACACGTAATACAGGGATAAATCGACATATAAATACTGCGATTGGACCATAATGTTTAAACCAGTTATTCGCGCGTTCTACGTCTTTGCCTCTGAGCTTAATCCATTTTCCATATTTATCCACAAAACGGTATAAACGTTTTTCTGAAACGAGTCTACTGATATAGTAGAGTACAATTAATCCTATAAGAGAAGCGAATGTAGATATGATAAACAGCGTGCCGATGGATAAGTCAGATTTAACAGACATTAAGCCAGCAAAGGTTAATATAATTTCAGAGGGTATAAAAGGTAGTATATTTTCTAATAATATTAGTATCGCAATGGCTGCATAGCCCCATGTGCTGATAAAATTAGTAAGTATTTGTTCCATAATTATGAAATGAGCTCCTTTGAAAATGAACGTATTATTATTGCTTTTTAAGCATTTGCATTCATTATAGTCCAATTTAGAGAATTGTGCAGAAAAAGTTACTACTACTTTAGTATGAATTCATTCTAAAAAGATAAGATTTATTTTTTAAGATAAGTTTAAATAAATTCCTTTTATAAGAGTAATATGTAAAAAAAGATTGTAAGCGATTACACGATGTGGTAATATCTAGGAAACACAATAGGTCATATGATGACTAGTAACTTTAAGGGAGAAAGTGTGGAGAGAATATGGAACAAAAAAGATCAAATGTCAGATGGTATTTTGCGATTGCATTTTTTATTATTGGGGTTATTGCTTATATGGATCGTTCTAATATATCTATTATTGCTGGACCAATGATGGAAGATTTACATTTAACTAAGACACAGTTCGGTTTGTTAGCATCATTTTTCTCATTAGGATATGCATTAATGCAAGTTCCTTCAGGATTTTTAGCAGAAAAATTTGGTTCTAAAAAAATGCTTACCATTGCACTTGTATGGTGGAGTGCATTTACGATTTTGACGGGCGTTGTGAAAAACCATGGTCTGTTATATGCAGTACGTTTCCTATTTGGTATAGGGGAAGCACCAATGTATCCTTCGAATGCAGTATTCAATTCATTTTGGTTTGCAAAAGGGGAAAAGGGACGTGCATCTAGTGTTTTATTAGCAGGTTCCTATTTTGGACCGGTTATTGCACCGGTAGTTACAATCGCTATCGTGAATATGTTTGGTTGGCAAGCAGTGTTTTATATCTTTGGTGTCATTGGGTTATTGATTTCAGTATTATGGGTTATTATTTCTAAAGATTTACCAGAGCAACATAAAATGGTTAATGAAGCTGAAAGACAGTATATATTGGAAAATCGTGATGTTATTAAAACTGAAAAAGCAAATGCGCCTTGGAATTTATTTTTAAAAAGATTCAGTTTTTATGCACTTGCAGCACAATATTTTGTAGTACAATTTGTTGTTTCATTATTTTTAATTTGGTTACCAACTTACCTAACAGAACAGTATCATGTTAAATTAAGTGATCCTGATATGGCTTGGGCAGCTGGAGCACCATGGATAGCGATGTTTATTTTGATTCTCCTTGGTGGAGCGATTTCAGACAAACTTTTACAAAGTGGAAAATCTCGCTTTGTTGCACGTGCTTCTATAGCAATTATTGGGTTTTTAGTCTTTTGTATTTCACTCTTTATGTCTATACAAACAGATAGTCTTGTAGTTAATGTTTTCTGGTTATCGCTATGTTTAGGTGGTATTGGAATTGCCACAGGAATGAGCTGGGCAGCAGCAACTGATTTAGGGCGTAATTTCTCTGGTTCAGTTTCAGGTTGGATGAACTTATGGGGAAATATTGGTGCGTTATTAAGTCCATTATTAGCAGGTATGATGGTAGATATCGTTGGCTGGACTGTCACATTAGAGCTTGTCATTATCCCAGTTATATTTGCAATCATTATGTGGTTCTTTGTACAACCTGATAAACCGCTCTTAATTGAAAAAGAAGATCTATAAAGTTTACATTATTTGTGTTTTGGTTATTATTAAGTATAATTGTTATACTTAGGAGGGAAAATATATGATTACAATTAATGCAATAATGAAAGTAGATCCATCAAAGCGTGAAGATTATTTAGAATTAGTGAAACCTTTAGTTGAAGGTGCTAGTAAAGAAGAAGGTTCATTATTTTATAAACAATTTGAACAAACTGACGAACCAAATACATTTGCGTTTATCGAGCAATATAAAGATGAAGAAGCGGTAGAAGCTCACAATAATTCGGAGCATTTCCAACAATTTTTCAAAGAAGTAAGTCAATATCTTACTGAAAAGCCTGCTATAACTGTTTCTCAAAGCAAATAAAATTTGTGGAATAATATGAGATAAAACCTAAGCTTACCTAATAGGGTATAAGTTTAGGTTTTATTTTTTAGAAAGTGAGAAATAATAATAACTATAACAGCGTATAAATTTAAACGTCTATAGTCATATTAATCGATTAATATAAAGCGGAATTTGTTTTGATAAGGGGGAGAAATAATCATGTTATATCAACACGGTACACTAGGCTTATTAATGGCTGGTTTATTAGATGGTACTGCATCAATCAATGAAGTATTAGAACATGGCAATCTAGGTATTGGGACGTTAACAGGTTCAGATGGGGAAGTCATTATATTAGATGGCGTGGCTTATCATGCCAATGAATTTGGTGATTTTAAACAATTAGATGGTCATGAGATGACGCCTTATGCTACAGTGACACCATTTCAACCTAATAATCATTTTGAAATACGTAATATTACAGATTCAGAAGCTGTTTTGAATGAAGTTCAGTGTAAAGCTGGAAGTAACAGTGTATTTATAGCGATTAAAATTACAGGTGAATTTGAGTTTATGCACGTTAGAATGATGCCAAAACAAGAAAAACCTTATACAAAACTTATAGAGTCAGCTAAAAGACAACCAGAATTTCAATATGAACACGTAAGGGGCAGCATTGTAGGGTTTTATACACCACAACTGTTCCATGGCATAGCTGCAAGTGGATTTCATTTACATTTTATTGATGAAGCTAGAACGTTAGGTGGTCATGTATTAAACTTTGAAGTTAACAAAGGATTAGTAGAATTAAGTAATATTGAGACATTAGAGCAACATTTTCCTACTAATGACAAAACTTTTTTAGAATCAGACATTGATTATTCGACTGTGAATGAAGATATAAAAGAAACAGAATAACTATTTGGATAAAGCACTGGTATGACAGAAAACATATTATTATATGAGAATGACAATTATAAAATTTATATAAAGCCTGTAGATGATTAAAAAATTAGTGTTAAAATAGTAGAGTATTGTTTGGATTTTGAACATGTGCATCATTTTAATATTGTAATGTATTAGATAATAAATGATATAGCACTTCAGTAATTAAATGACATATGTTTATGCCAAAATACGTTATTGCTAAATAACGTATTTTTGTATGCAATTTTTTCTATAGTATATTTAAAAACATAGAAAGTAAAAGATAAATTAATAAAGGAGATGCTTTCCAACTTTGATTAAATATTTAAAATCACTGATACGTTTTAATACAATGAAAATTGACGTCGCTAAAGGTTTCAGGCAAGGTATATTAATGCTTATTCCACTCATAATTGGTTACTTAACCAATCATTTTTCTACAGGGTTATTAATTGCCACTGGTACGTTAGCGCATATATATGTATTTGGTGGACCAGCGCAATCTAAACTTCGTGTTGTTTTCTTTTCAACGGTAGGATTATCGATAGCGATGATGTTAGGATCGCTCACTGTAAATCAACCTATATTATTTGGTATCTTATTACTGGTTATTACAATTATTCCGCATTACATATTCAGTTCTCTAAATATTGTAGGGCCTTCATCAATCTTTTTTATCGTGGCATTTAGTTTGCCTACAAATTTACCTTTCGCTCCAGAGGATGCTTTGTATAGAGGGATGGCCATGTTTGCAGGAGGATTACTAGCCACATTAATGGTTATTATTGTTATACTATTTTCTAAAGAATCTGCAGAAATGAAAGCTGTTAAAAGTGATTATAATATCATTAAACAGTTGATATATAATTTTGACGATCCTAAAGCATTTGCAAAAGCTTCACAGTTTGCAGTGAGTGCATTTAGAAACTCTGATAATCAATTAATCACTTCTAGCACGTTTAAATCGAAAGCTTCTCCTGAATTTCAACGCTTATTGCTATTACATAATACAGCTCAGGGTATTCATTCAGAATTATTAGAGTTGAATGAGAAACAAATACGCCCTTTACCGAAAGAAATTAAACAGATGGCAGATTTTGTCATTAAAATGGTGTTTTCAGAAGGTAATATTAAGACACAATGGACTCAAAAAGTAGAAATAGATTCCCAGTATCAAAATTTAGTTGATAATATATTTAAAGTTGATGCTATTATAAATGCTGATAATGAACGTGTAGAACATGAGGTGAATGTCCGCATGCCAGTATATGGACACCGCATGTTATCTAATCTAACTTTGGATTCCTTTGTCTTTAGAAATATTTTGAAGTATGCAATTATTATGGGAATTTCAATTTTTATTGCATTAATGTTTGATTTTGATAAAGCATATTGGATTCCTTTGAGTACACATACGGTGTTGGTAGGTGCCACTACTTTACATAGCTTTGAACGAGCAGGGGCAAGATGTATAGGAACAATCATTGGTGTGCTCGTGCTGTCATTAATATTGTTAACAACGCCTCCAATACTGGTTGCTATTATTTTGTTAGCTGCGTCAGCGGCAATAACAGAGATGTTTGTAGGTGCTAATTATTCTTTTGCGGTTATTTTTATCACAATCCAAGTTATTTTGTTAAATGGCTTAGCGTCTAATCATTTATCTATTGTCATCGCCTTACCACGAATTACTGATGTGATAGTAGGCATTGTGATTGCAGTGGTTTGTTTACTCTTTATTGGACGAAAAACAGCGTCATCAATGTTACCGGGGTCGCTTGCAGATGTTGCTAGAAATGAAGCAGTGTTGTTCCATTATCTATTCTCAAGTAATAAATACTCATCTATAAAACAAGATAAACGCGAATTATTAAACCTCAGTGTTAAACTCAATAATATGATACAAATATATAATAATGCGAACGGCGAACTTTTTAGTAATAAAAGTGAGATTCAATATTATTATCCAAGTATTTACGCATTAGAAGAGTTAAGCTTTATGTTCAATAGGGCATTGAATAACGAACAAAGATATCATATTAACGACGAAAAAATGGGACAATATTTACTTGTTTTTGAAAATATAGCGAAACATTTTGAAAGAGGTACAAATATCCAAATTCAAAATCTACCAGAATTACCACAATATATTAATATACGGACATCATTAACGAATATTCAAAGTAATTGTATGAATGCTAGATAAAATGCTTCGTTATCACAGTTTTAACAGGATAAGTCAATTCACGATTATTGCTTCGTGGTTTGGCTTATTTTTGTTGTGATAAAAATGATTTTATATAAATTGCTGAGTACACGCGCAGTCTACGGTTTGTGTAACGGAAGTATGAGTGATGGCTATTAAAAATAATTATTTAAACAGAAATATAGCTATGAAATATTAAAAAAATATAGATATATGCAATTTTACTCACTGTTTATTTTAATTTATAAGAGGTAAACACTATATAAAGAAAATAAAAGTATAGGAGGTTTTTTGTGATGCCTTGGACTATGGATGACTTTCCACAAAGTTGGAAAAATATGGATAAGTTGGAGCGCAAAAAAGCGATTGATATTGGTAATGCAATGCTAAAAGATGGTTATAAAGAAGAGAATGCTATTCCTATCGCTACTAAACAAGCTGAATCTTGGTATAAAGATGCTTCTGAAAAAGATTTAGAGCAATTAAAAAATAAAAAAATAACTAAGCATGACGCGGATGATTCGTCTAATCCACAATTGAATGAAAAAGATGTACATGTTTATTTTGAAGACGACGTATGGAAAATTAAATCTGATAGTGCTAAGCAAGCATCTGATAGTTTTGAGAGGAAGGCAGATGCGATGAAACGTGCCAGAAATATTGCCGATAATAGAAATACAGAAATTATTGAGCATAAAAAAGACGAATAAATCATTATATTTTTATCTTAAATTGATAGGTGGATGCTTTTGTCATAAATTATGAAAACATATGCGATATTTAATGTTAATATTACGTGAAACGTTTTATAAACAGTGACGATGGACGTTTTCTTATGATTTGAAATATAAAATTACATTAGATAAAATGTTTTTCAATGAGTAAACACTTTGGAGGTCCAACATATGTACGTAGAGAGAAAGCCTTCATTAAACATAGAAGATTTGAAGGCGGAACTAAAAGAAAGTATAGGCCAATTTAGTAGTGATGAATCAGCATTCGATATGTTGATTGGATTTGTTGCACTTGAGCAATTATATTCTTCAGCACTAAAAGAAATAAGTACTAAATTAGATATATTAGATGATAATTTCCAACAAATGTACAAACATAATCCAATTCACCATATGGAACGTCGTGTTAAAACAATGAGAAGTTTAATTAATAAGTTAAATCGTAAAGGTTATGATATTAGTACTGATGCAGCTAAAGCGCATATCTTAGATATTGCAGGTATCAGAGTAGTTTGCAATTATATCGATGATATATACGTGATTGAATCATTATTACTTAAACAAGAGAATGTAAAATTACTGAAACGTAAAGATTATATTGAAAATCCTAAAGATAATGGTTATCGAAGTCTGCATATTGTTGTTTCTGTCCATGTATTTTTAGCAAATTCAGTTGAAACAGTGCCGGTAGAAATTCAAATTAGAACTATAGGCATGGATATGTGGGCAAGTTTAGAACATAAAATACGGTACAAAAATAATGCTGACACTGAATGTTATAGATCAGCATTAAAAACATGTGCGGGAGAAATTTCTACTGTTGAAAGTAAAATGCAGAATATACGCTCAGAAGTGTTCGATAATTAAATAAACAAAGTTGAAACGCATTGTGACTTGAATTAACGAGTATTGAAAATTCGTTATGAGTGACAATGTGTTTCAATTTTTTTGTAGGCTTTTGTTTTTTAGCAAATACTTAATTGTGATGCAATGTAACTGTGATAAAAGGACCATCAAATGTTCAAACGTACAAGACAAGTAGTGTTTATGCGATGATAAGAGTATGGGAATTTCAAAAATATTTTAATATATCAGACGTACGTATGCTGTTTAAAAGATACTAATTGACTATCATCTTGTAAGTAATTGATATAAAAGTACATAAATGAAAAGCATGATTTATAAAAATTTTTTACTGCCGGCAAATTTGGTTCAATACTGAATGTGTCGGTATTTTTATAAAAAAGAATAATGAAATTATTGTTGCAAGCGCTTGCAATTATAGAAGTTGTGTATTACCATACTTGTATACAAGTATATTGCAATAATGAATAGGAGATGTCATAGTGAAGTATGAATATCCCGAACAATGGTTAGATGGCGTATCTAAGGGTGAAATGATAGCAGCTGAGATTCGATTAAGAATCGTTGATGGTTCTATTAAACCAGATACATTATTGACAGAAAATCAAATTGCTAAAGAATTTAATGTGAGTCGTTCTCCTGTTAGAGATGCTTTTAAATTATTAAAACAAGACCAGTTAATTCATTTAGAACGTATGGGTGCAGAAGTATTACCGTTTGATGATAATGAAAAAAAAGAACTTTATGATTTAAGAATTATGTTAGAGTCTTTTGCTTTTAGTAGAATTAAGGCGAAAAATCATGACCAGATTGTAAAGGAGTTACGCAAACAACTAGAAATGATGAAAGTTGCCGTTCAATTCCAAGATGCAGAAGCTTTCACTGAACATGATATGAAATTTCATGAGGTGACTATACTGGCTTCTAAACACCAATATTTAAAGACGTATTGGAATAATTTAAAGCCTGTAATGGAAGCGCTTATTCTACTTTCGATGCGTAAGCGTATGAATGAAAATCCTGAAGATTTTGAGCGTATTCATCACAATCACGAGGTATTTATAGAAGCCATAGCTAGACAAGACGCTGAAAAACTCAGAGAGGCATTCCATTTGAACTTCGATGATGTCGGCGAAGATATTGATAGTTTCTGGTTAAATTAGCATTTTAAACTGGAAAAGTATTAGGAGGAAGAATCATGAAATACATGATAGGTGTAGATATAGGAACAACAAGTACCAAGTCCGTACTGTATGATGAAAAAGGACAATTTATAATGAAACACAATATTGGTTATCCATTGCATACACCTAACGTGGAAGTCTCAGAAGAGAATCCAGATGAATTATTTGATGCAGTATTGATGACAATTAAATATGTTATGAGAGAAGCGAATATTGCTAAAGAAGACCTTAAATTAATTTCCTTTAGTGCTCAAATGCACAGTTTGATAGCAATGGATGCAAGCAATCAACGACTTACTGAGAATTTAACTTGGGCGGATAATCGTGCAAGTCAATATGCAGATAAAATTAAAAATGAGCATGACGGTATTGAAATATACAAGAGAACGGGAACACCTATTCATCCAATGTCCCCATTGTCTAAAATATTTTGGATGAAACATGAACAACAAGAAATATATAATCAGACAGCAACGTTTGCTGATATAAAAACGTATATTTTTTATCAACTGTTTGAGAAATTTGTTATAGATCAATCTATGGCATCAGCGACAGGTATGTTTAACCTCGAATCACTTTCTTGGGATAAAGAGGCGTTAGCATTACTAGGTATTAATGAGTCACAACTCCCTGAGGTCGTTCCTACTACCCATATTTTAAAAGGCATGAAACGACGCTATGCAACATTAATGGGCATAGATGAGAACACACCAATAGTCGTTGGTGCAAGTGATGGTGTGCTTTCTAATCTAGGTGTAAATGCATTTAAAAAAGGAGAAGTTGCTGTAACTATTGGTACTTCGGGCGCAATTAGAACAGTGATTGATAAACCGCGTACAGATTATAAAGGACGTATTTTCTGTTATGTATTAACAGAGGATCATTATGTTATTGGAGGACCAGTAAACAATGGTGGCGTGGTATTAAGATGGCTACGTGATGAATTATTAGCAAGTGAAGTTGAAACAGCTAAACGTCTTGGTGTAGATCCATATGATGTGTTAACTAGAATTGCAAATAATGTGAAACCTGGTGCTGAAGGATTGATATTCCATCCATATCTTGCTGGTGAGCGTGCCCCACTATGGAATGCAGATGCACGGGGATCATTCTTTGGTTTAACATTAACTCATAAAAAAGAGCATATGATTCGAGCAGCTTTAGAAGGTGTGCTTTATAATCTTTATACGGTTTATTTAGCACTTGTTGAGGTAATGAACGAAACACCATCCACGATTAAGGCGACAGGTGGTTTTGCTAAAAGTGAAGTATGGCGTCAAATGATGGCAGATATTTTCGATACAAACTTAATTGTACCTGAAAGTTATGAGAGCTCATGTTTGGGTGCTTGTGTATTAGGAATGAAAGCACTTGGTGAAATCGAAGACTTCTCAATCATTGAAGATATGGTTGGTACAACAAATGAACACAAACCGAATCAAGATAATGTTCAAATGTATCAACAATTGATTTCAATCTTCATTAATTTAAGTCGTTCATTGGAAGAGCGTTATACAGAAATAGCGGCTTTCCAACGAGAACACATGAGTAATACAAAATAGTAAGCTAATTCAATGTAGGTGTGGGATTAAATCTAAAAGACATGCAACGTGGTATAAGGGAACGTTAATACATGTTACTGTCTTTGGAACCTACTATATGCTTTTAGTTGTAATTAACATATGAAAATTTTTTAGTCATTAAAGAAAGCGTTATCAAGTGTGGAGTATCTTTAAATTAGAAGTGTCTTCTATCTTGAATTTGGAAGGGGAGAACAATTATGTTTGAAACAATTTGGCCATTAATTACGGTCGTAATCGGAATCATTGTACTATTATCACTTATTATTTTCTTGAAATTAAATACTTTTATTTCTTTAATTATCACATCAATCGTAACAGCAATATTACTCGGTATGCCTTTAGATAAAATCATTGACACAATCGAAGAAGGTATGGGAAGTACACTTGGACATATTGCGTTAATATTTGGTTTGGGCGCTATTCTTGGTAAATTACTTGCAGATGGCGGTGGTGCTACGCGAATAGCTGATACCCTTATTAAAAAGTTTGGACACAAACATGTACAATGGGCAATGCTTATTGCGGCGTTTATCGTCGGTATAGCTTTATTCTTTGAAGTTGGTTTAGTATTGTTGATACCTTTAGTATTTACGATTGCTAAACGTGCAAATGTATCACAATTGAAATTAGGCTTACCGATGGTTGTAGCATTGTCGGTAACTCATGGATTTCTGCCTCCACACCCAGGACCAGTAGTTATTGCAAAAGAATTACAAGCAAACCTTGGTCATGTATTACTATACGGTATTATTATTGCAATTCCAGTGACGATTATTGCTGGACCAATTTTCAATAAAATAGCACAAAAAATTGCACCAACAGCTTATAATCGTCAAGGTGATATTTCAGCTCTAGGTGCACAAAGAGAGTTCTCTGAAGAAGAAATGCCAGGATTTGGAGTTAGTTTAATAACAGCAATTTCACCAGTTATTTTAATGCTGTTATCAACAATTGTACAATTAATTACTGGTCATGAAGAAGCTAAAAATGGCTTCGAATCAGTTGTTTACTTTATTGGTACTGCAGGTACAGCAATGCTTATTGCTGTATTACTAGCTATCTTTACAATGGGAATTAAGCAAGGTCGCAAAAATGCAGATATTATGGATTCTGTATCAAATGCAATTTATCCGATTGGTATGATGATTTTAATTATCGGTGGCGGTGGTACGTTTAAACAAGTATTAATTGATGGTGGCGTAGGAGACACTATAGCTAAGATGTTTGAAGGTACAGAAATGTCTCCAATACTATTAGCTTGGATTGTAGCCGCAGTGCTACGCATAGCCTTAGGATCATCAACAGTAGCGGCGATATCATCAACGGGTATTGTATTACCATTACTTCAAGCTTCAGATGTGAACGTTTCATTAGTAGTACTTGCAATTGGTGCAGGTAGTGTTATTTTATCTCATGTAAATGATGCTGGTTTCTGGATGTTCAAAGAGTATTTTGGACTAACGGTAAAAGAAACATTCCTTACATGGTCACTATTAGAAACTATTATTTCAGTATCTGGTTTAGTATTTATATTAATATTAAGTATATTTGTGTAAACTGAGTACATTGATAATAAGAACTATTTTTATTTCAACATTTATTAAACTGACAATAAGTCATATGACTTATTGTCAGTTTTTTTGCATATTGTCCATGTATATAAATTTATTTTTATAATACATGAGTCTTTTTATTATTAAACATATCACTGATTATAAATTTTATGCATTTAAAGAGAAGTTAAAGTATAAAAATCTTAATCATAATTATGTGATAACTTATATACATATAGAAAATTAAGCGGTGAATGTATAAATAAATACGATACGATTTAACTAGAAAATGATAAAATGAAGTAGTTGTTAAATTTTCATTTTATTTAGATACAGTTGAAAAATATAAATGATAAACAGTATGTGAAGTTAGCATTGAACTATACTTGTTGAAAAATTTATATGAAAAGCTACAGCAAAGGGGATTGAATAATGAAAAGAATTTTATTAATCGCAAGTGCTTTTATCGGGGTTATCGTAGGTGCGGGATTTGCTTCAGGTCAAGAAGTTTTACAGTATTTTACGAGTTTTGGATTAATGGGAACGATAGGTGCAATTATAACAACGGCGTTATTTGCTTATGTAGGTATGATGCTCGTCTGGTTAGGGAGTAAATCAAAAACAGATTCCCATAAAGAAGTTATACACCAAATTACGGGCGCTTCTACGTTTGGAAAATTACTTGGATGGATTATTGATTTAGTGATTATTTTTACGCTTTTTGGTGTAGGTGTTGTAATGATTGCAGGTGCAGGGTCAAACTTAAATCAACAGTTCGGGTTACCACCTATTATTGGAACACTCTTAATGACAGTACTCATTATTTTGGCAGGCATGTTAAAGGTTGAAGGAGTAGTCAAAGTGATTGGAAATATAACACCTTTTCTAATCATATTTATTTTGATTATTTCTTTTTATAGTTTTCTTTCAACAGATACGCCGATATCTCAATTGAATGACTTATCTAATGCGAAACCATCATCTTTACCTAACTGGTTTGTTGCAGGTATTAATTATGCATCATTTAATACTGCAGTAGGTGCTTCTATGGCAATTGTCATGGGAGGATCAGAAAAAAACACCAAGGTAGCAGCTACAGGTGGTTTAGTTGGTGGCATTGCTCTAGGCGTTATGATCGTATTAAGTCACTTAGCTATTTTCAAACAAATAGATGTTGTTGGGGATATGGAAATGCCGATGTTAGGAATTGTAAATCATATTTCTCCAATACTTGGAATTATAATGGCAATTGTTATCTTTGGTATGATTTTTAACACAGGTTTAGGGATGTTTTATGCATTTGCTACGCGTTTTACAGTTGTAGATACAGTACGCTTTAAAATATTTTACACTAGTGCTGTGATTATAGGATTATTATTGAGCTTTGTTGGATTCACAGATTTAGTTGCTATTTTTTATCCATTAATTGGTTATCTTGGCCTAGTCTTAATCTTAGTGTTATTCTATGCACCATTTAAATTAAAATTTGGTAAAAAAACATTATAATGTAGTATTAACAACCAATCATCTAACTTAATAAAGGAAGATGATTTTTTGTTATTGTAAGGATTGTACTAAAAAGTGATGTAGATTTTGTCTTTTCAGACACGTCTTAATTGTTAATTTTCGCTATAATGGAATTAGAAGATTAGGGGGTGTTTTTATGAATGAAGAGACGTTGGAGATTTTACAAATGCATGCACTTCAACTATTAGGAATTCGGCTAGAAAGTTATGAAAGCAATAATATTAAAGGCATAGGTAATTGCATTAGGACACCGTTTACAAGGACAACAAGCAAACAATACAAAGATGAGTTGAAGCATTTCTTAAAGTATATGAATAGTAATAAAATTTATCATTATAAGAACCAATTTGGCGTGAATTTTTTAATGTTCAAGTTTAAAAAGTATAAACAAATTTATATTATAGGTCCCTTTATAGAAAAGCGTCCAAATGAGCGCCGCTGTTATGAAATTATGAAAGAATTAAATATTGACTATGGCCAGTTTTCAATTTTAAAACAATACTTACTAAAAATTCCCTTATGTCATAAGCTTAAAGCTCAAAAAATGTGTCGATTAGCCATTCAATTTTTGAAGAAAAGAAATAATATTTATGATATTGTAAAAATTGATTTTCATTTTCATGTAAAGAAAGAAAATATTGCGTCTAACCAAGTTCAAATGGATTATACATTAGAAGATATTGAATATCGTTATAAATTGGAAAATCAACTCCTTACAGCAGTAGAATATGGAAACGTTGATGAAGCAATAGCAACATTCCATAAGATGTCTGTATCTCTGGTAGGACTAAGTCGAGTCAAAGATGACTTATCAAATGAACGCTATAAAGCATACTTGATTAATACATTATGTAGAAAAGCTATAGAAAAAGTAGGAGTGGGTCTGTTACAAATTGATGAAATTTCTACAAGTTTTGCTTCACGTATTGATCAAGCTAAAGACATAGTAACGTTAGATGAATTAATGGCTTCAACAATTATAGCTTATTCAAAATTAGCAATGAAGGCAAAATTCAATGATTTCAGTCCCAAATTAAGTAAAGCAATTCAATATATAGAGCGTAATTTAAATAGTGTTCTCACACTAAATAAACTTGCTGAACATGTTGAACTTGCTCCAAGTTATTTATCTAGAATATTTAATCAAGAACTACATAAATCAATTTCTCAATATATTACAGAATTACGAATCGAAAAAGGTCGAGATCTTCTGGTTAGAACAAACATGACGATTGCTGAAGTTGCCTGTTATGTAGGATTTAGAGAACAAAGCTACTTCTCACAATGCTTTAAAAAGCAATATGGTAAGTCACCTTTGAAGTTTCGGACGGAACATAAAGTATTTTATTAATATAGATTACTTTGAAACCATCACTTAACGTAATTTTTTATTTTATGTTAATATTTTATAAAAAATATTAACAATATTATAAAAAACGCCTTAAATTAAAAGGAATTGCTCTCTTCATGAACTGTGATAAAAACAGTTCTTGTGTGCAAATTTAAAATGTACTGTAGGTGTTATATATTCGAAGATGCTTTAGATATAGAGTTTGTAAATATTTGCAAATGATCAAGATCAATTTTTAATAATATCATTTTATAACAACGTTGTTATTTTGTTGTTGACTGTTTCAAAATTAAAAATATAATGAAAGTAAGATCTCTATAAAAAGCGGACGAGAGATATATTTTATATAAATATATGAACTCGGTTTATGGAGATAAAAAAATTTAAGCATATAAGAAAACGCTTACAATTATATGCTTGATTTGCACAGATTGATGGCCACAATCACTAATACTTACTACGGAGCGCTTTTATCATTGAGTGAGAATATCATTACGTTTCGATAGTGGAAAGAGGTAGTCGACATGGTTACAGCAAAGCTAAAACCAGCAAATAAAAAGTTAATGAAATTCAAAGAAATCCAAGAACCCAAATTGAAATTCAAAGAGAAACTCGCATACGGATTTGGAGATTTAGGTAATGGCATGATGTTTGACATGGGTCAAATTTATTTACTTAAATTTTTTACTGATATTTTAGGTATTTCGCCATTTTATGGTGGGTTAGTATTCTTGGTTTCTAAAATATTTGATGCTTTTGTTGATACAGGAGTAGGCACAATGGTAGATAATAGACGCAACTTTGGAAAGAAAGGTAAGTTTCGACCATTTATTTTATATGGAACGATTCCTTTAGCCTTACTTACTGTCTTAACTTTCCTTTCTCCAGATATCAGTTACGAGGGAAAAGTGATATGGGCTTTTGCAACTTACATGTTATTTAATATGGCTTATTCATTTGTTAATATCCCTTATGGTTCATTATCTGCTTCAATGACAATTAATGCAGAGGATCGTACACAATTATCAGTATTTCGTAACTTAGGGTCACAAGGCGCAATGTTTATTGCAGGTATTGTTGTTATTCCTATGGTTAATCTATTTCCAAATCATGCAACAGGGTATCCAATTGCGGTTGGCTTACTTGCAATATGTGGCGTAGTATTTCATTTAATTTGTTATAAAGGTGTGAAAGAGCGTCATACTGTTGAGCGACCTAAAGAAAAAGGAATAGGTCGTAAAGCCTTTTTAAATTTATTGAAAAACAGACCATTTATCATATTGGCAATTTATACACTTTTAACAATCATGGCACTGTTTTTACAACAGTCTTCACAACTATACTATTTCCAATATGTATTAGATGAACCCAATTTAGTAGGTATTGTAAGTGCGTTAAACTTTTTAGTTTTGATTCCAGGGCTATTACTTACAACATTTTTGAGTAAAAAAGTTGGAAAGAAAATGACAGCAATCATTGGTGTTTCTGGGTTTGTAGTATTTCAATTTATTAACTTCTTTTTCTTTGCAGACGAAACTATGACATTTTTAGTTGTAAATTCACTCGCATCACTATTCTTAGTGATACCTAATACAGTGACTTGGGCCTTTATTGCTGATGTCGTTGAATATGGACAATGGCAAACTGGCATAAGGTCAGAAGGTATCATCTATTCTAGTTATAGTTTTACTAGAAAAGTATCACAAGCATTGGCAGGGTTCTTACCAGGACTTGCTTTAACAGTTATCGGTTATGTGCCTAATGTCGCACAATCTGCGGACACAATAACAGGATTAAAAGTATTATTCTTTGTTGTTCCTGCTACGGCATGTCTAATAGCTTTAATTTTATTTTTCTTCGCATATCCTTTAACCGATCATCGTCATAAACAAATTGTTAAAGAGTTGGCAATTAGAGATGAATTATAAAGTTTTTAAGGTTAAATAATAAAACAATATTTAGATAACGAAAGGAGCATGTTTACATGTTATATCCAGTGACAAATGAAACTAGAAATATTATTGAGTTAAACGGAGTGTGGAATTTTAAATTAGAAAATGAAAAGGATGAAATCGATGTTTCTAAACCCTTAGATACTGAACTAGTCATGGCGGTGCCTGGTTCATATAATGACCAAGGTGTAACTGCTGATATACGTAATCATGTGGGAAATGTTTGGTATGAAAGAAATTTTACTATTCCCAATATTTTACGTGATGAACGTAAGGTATTGCGATTTGGCTCTGCTACACATTTTGCGACAGTTTATATTGATGGACAAGAAATAACTTCACATAAAGGTGGATTTCTACCGTTTGAAGTGGAGTTAGATTCTCAATTTTCAACTGGCCAACACCGCCTCACAGTTTGTGTCAATAATATATTAGATGAAACAACCTTACCTGTAGGTGATTATAGTGAAACGGTAGATAATCAGGGAAATAAAATTAAGAAAAATACACCTAATTTTGACTTTTTTAATTATTCAGGTCTTCATAGACCAGTTAAGATATATACAACACCAAAAGTATTTGTTGAAGATATTGAAATTGTGCCAGAAGTTTTAGAAGACTTGGCTAGAGTGAATTATAGAGTTACTACGAGTGAGACAATCAACGATATTAAAATTCGTTTACTTGATAAACAAGGTAATGTCGTTGCTACAACTAGTGGAGCGGAGGGCGTAATAGAAGTTACACAACCTCATTTATGGCAACCTTTAAATGCCTATTTATACTACTTAGAAGTAACGATACTTAAAGATGGAAAAGCTATAGATACGTATTCAGAACGTTTTGGTATCCGTTCAGTTGAAGTGAAAGATGGAAAATTTTTAATTAATAATGAACCTTTTTATTTCAAAGGTTTCGGTAAACATGAGGATTCCTATTATAATGGCCGTGGTATGAATGAAGTTACAAATGTATTAGATTTTAATCTTATGAAATGGATCGGTGCTAATTCATTCCGTACGTCACACTATCCATACTCAGAGGAAATGATGCGTCTTGCTGATGAACAAGGAATAGTTATTATAGATGAGACAACAGCTGTCGGTGTACATCTTAACTTTAGTGCTATATTATCTGGCGAGTCAACGCGTAAAACATTCGAAGAAATAGGTACAAAAGCAGCACATGAAGCTGTGATTAAGGAACTTATAGCACGTGATAAGAATTATGCTTGTGTAGTGATGTGGTCAATTGCGAATGAGCCTGCTTCGACAGAAGAAGGTGCAAAAGAATATTTTGAACCTTTAGTAAACTTAGCACGTGCATGTGATCCGCAAAAACGTCCAGTCACTATTGTGACAATACTGACTGCACAACCTGATGCATGTCAAGTTCAAGATTTGATAGATGTGCTTTGTCTAAATAGGTATTATGGTTGGTATACACAAACGGGGGATTTAACAGCTGCAAAAGAAGCTTTGAAAATAGAATTGGATGGCTGGAGTAAGAAACAACCAGATAAACCAATTATGTTTACAGAATATGGGGCTGATACAATTGCCGGCATGCATGCTATAAATGACGAATTATTTACAGAAGAATATCAACTTCGTTATTACGAAGCTAATCATGAAGTTATTGATAAATATCCACAATTTATTGGTGAACAAACTTGGAATTTTGCAGACTTTGAAACAGCTAGTGGGTTAATAAGGGTACAAGGGAATAAGAAAGGTATCTTCACTCGTGAAAGACGACCTAAAGCAGTTGCTCACTATTTTAAAAAGCGTTGGGATAATATACCCAATTTTGGATATAAAAAGTAAACTTACCAATCCAATGAAAATATAATATTATTTTGTGAAAATATGTCAACTATTAACAGTTCGTGAAAAAATAAATAAAAGCATTTGTGATAGTTTTGTGAAAACAATCACAAATGCTTTATTTCTCTTCAAGATTCGATTAATATAATAAGTGTAAGAGGCATATATAGCATAGCGAAAGCTAAAATATGGAGTGATCAAGATGAGAAAAGTAATTGAACAGGTCATTTTTTCAGATGAAAGTAGTTATGATATTTACACACACACAGGTGTGAATCAAGGTATTATTAATGATATTAAAGATGGATACAGAAGTATTGATTATATAGCTTATGTTGATGCAGAAAAGATTTACAACTATGGTTTAAAGAAAAAGATATTAGTGAATAATTAATACGCTGTATACATCTATGTGTAGTGATTTTAAGATACTACCTCGGATGAAATTATCTTAGATAATGAATAATAGTGTCTTAAGATATTGCATATTTTTCTCCCCAGTAGCACCTTTCATGATTTACGAAACGCGCTTAAGCAATAACAAAAGCCTACAACTACTAAAATTAAGTAGTGTAGGCTTTTGTTATGCTCAAAATTCGGGTATATATTATACATACGATTTAAAGTTGTTTTTTATTTCATTGTAATCATAAAAAGAATTATACATATGCATGCGAATGTGATCTTCAGAGGTATAAGGAATACGTAAATGGTCATGGTTTTCTATAAATATACGAAATTCACGTTCTGAATTTTTACGTTGTGGTATTGACATATTTAACCATTCTTGTTTATCAAATAAATCTTCAAATTGAAAGTTAAAGCTTGTACGTCCTAAATTTGCTCTTAACTGTTTGATACGTTGATCGAAGTCAAAATGCATTATGCATCCTCCTTTATAAAATTTTATGTATTAATATATACCCACTTTATTATGATTTAAGAGTGATGACAAGGGGATAGGGAAGTTAGTAATGATATAACATGATATTTGATGATAGATTAACTGAAAATAGGGAATGGCATAAATAAGTGTTTTAATAGTTAATAAATAGAAAGGAAGATATAAATGATAGAGTTACAGGATAAGGTGGCAATTGTAACAGGTGCGAGTAGTGGAATAGGAGCGAGTATTGCACATGCGCTTTCTAATCATGGTGTGAAAGTAGTATTGTCTGGACGAAATGAATCACGTTTAAATGCAGTGGCAAAACGCATTCAAGAAGAAGTACAAACAGAGGTGGATACGTTAACTGTAGATGTCACACAAAAAAGTGATATTGAACGACTTGTGCGTCATACTCAGGAAAAATTTGGTAGGGTGGATATATTAGTAAATAGCGCTGGTAAGATGCTTTCATCAGCAATTACAGATGATGATGTAGATGCTTGGGATACGATGCTTGATGTTAATGTGAAAGGTACACTTTATGGTATACATGCAGTATTACCGGAATTTTTAAAACAGTCTAGTGGTCATATTATCAATATTTCATCTATTTCTGGTTTTGAAGTCACAAAAAAAAGTACGCTATATAGCGCAACGAAAGCAGCTATACACTCTATTACTCAAGGTTTAGAAAAGGAATTAGCGAAGACAGGTGTGAGAGCTACAAGTATTTCGCCTGGCATGGTAGATACACCATTGAGTGGAGATACAGATTGGGGAGAACGTAAAAAGCTGGACCCTAACGACATTGCAGAAGCAGTGCTATATGCATTACAACAACCGAGTCATGTTAACGTGAATGAAATAACAGTACGCCCTGTTTAAATAAGATACATGAAATATAAATAATGCTTCAGGTAATAGTGAAAAATGAAAGAAGTGATAATATGTTCATTCGGTATTTAAATGAAGATGACGTAGAGCAATATAGAGCTTTACGTTTAACATCATTAAAGACGGATCCAAACGGTTTTGCTTCGACATATGATAGAGAAATTAAATTACCTATGGATGCGTTCAAATCACGCATTGCCTCTTCCTCAGAAAAATTTACGATGGGGACTTTTGAGCATGAAAAATTAATTTGTATGGCGACGTTTTATAGTGAAACTTTAGAAAAGGTTCAACACAAAGGCAATTTAGTTGGCGTATATTGTCATGTTGATTTTAGAAGACAGGGGTTAGCACAACAATTGATACACAACATTATAGATATTGTCACTCAACAAGGCAAAGTAAAGACAATCGCTTTATCTGTCTTATCGGACAATTATCATGCAATTGCTTTATATGAAAAGTTAGGTTTTAGAAGATATGGCATCGAACCGAAATCATTGTTTGATGGAAATGTTTATTATGATGAAGATTTAATGTGTTTAGAACTTTAATGGCAATATGAGGATAATTATTTAAGGAGGGGTACTGAATGGAAACAAACTGCGTGATAGAACATACCCGTATTATGGAGACAAACTTTATTATTGAGACGGAACGTTTATTTTTAATTCGACCTTCGCACTATTATCTTGAAAAGCTACACCAATTACATGCTAATCCTAAAACTAATCTATATAATCCCGATGGGCCACATCAAAGCATTGAAGAAACTAAAGCGATGCTTAAAACATGGATGAATCATTGGTTGAGATATAGCTTTGGATATTGTTTAATGATTGAAAAGAAAACAGGTAAAATGTTAGGAATATGTGGATTGAGCTATAAACAATTAGATGGTGAAACATATTTAAATTTAGCTTATAGACTTGAAACGCAACATACGCGTAAAGGTTATACTAAAGAAGCATGTAAGGCAGTTATTGAGAATGTGAAAACGACTGCAAAAGTAAATAATAAAATATTAGTTCGTACAAAAATAAATAATTTGCCATCTATTAAGACTGCAGAATCATTAGGTTTCGTAAGAGATAGTCATTATGATGATTTTGAATCCTATGATGACGTTTATTTTTTTGAATCCTAAAGTATAAATAATATGCCTGCACATCAAATGAGCTTTGTGCAGGTATATTATTTATTATGTTGTAAGATATGCTATTAGCTATAACCACTCGATAATTTCAATTCTATTGCCAAAAGGATCAGAGATATAAAATCGATCGGCGCCTTCAAGCTCATCTCCGTAAACTATTTCTACACCTTTGGATTCTAGATGTCTTCTTATATCTGAAATGTTTTCTACAAGTAATGCAGGATGCGCTTTTTGGGATGGTATAAAGTCTTTTTGAACACCAACATGTAGTTGTTGGTGTCCAATTTCAAACCACACCCCTCCATTTCTAGCTAATCGATCTGGTTTAGTAATTTCTTTCAATCCAAGTGTTTCAGCATAAAATTGTCGCGCTTCTACTTCATGATGTGCTGGTGCAGCCACTTGGACATGATCAATACCTAAGAATTTATTTTTCATAGTATCATCCCCCTTATTCTAATTTTATAATAGCAAATAATATTATATAAAACGAAGGATAGTTGGAAACGAAAAAATTTTCAATAATATAATTTTAAAAATTAAATTAATAACGTTGTAAGTGATAATGGTTTTCATTTATAATATAGGTAATATAAAATGAAAGAGGTTATTTTTTGAAAAAATTATTATGCTTGATATTATGTTTAACCATGTTTATTGCAGCTTGCGGTAATCACGATAAAAGTAATTCAAATACAGGTGAAGAGAAGCGTACATATACTACTGATGATGGCAAAGAAATACAAATACCTCAACATCCTAAAAGAGTGCTAGATTTAACAGCTAATTATGGTAATTTTAAAAAATTGGGCGTTAAACCTATTGCTATAACAAGTTTGTTTCCAAATTCTAAATATTTGAATATGGATAAAGTGAAAAAAATTGATCCAGAAGATGTAGAAGCTGCAGCTAAACTAAAACCGGATTTAATCATTACTTATAAAGAAAATAAAAATAATAAAAAATTAGCAAAAATTGCACCTACTGTGCCAATAAAAGTACAGAATATGGATTATAAAGAAACACATATTGAAATAGGTAAATTGGTGGGTAAAGAAGCAAAAGCTAAAAAGCAAGCACGTACATTATCTAAAAAATTAGCTGAAGATGGTCAAGCGATTAAAAAACAAATAGGTAAGGATAAGACGTTTTCTATAATGGATGTCCAGGCAAAAGATATATATCAATTTGGTCCTCGATTTGGTAGGGGAAGTGAAGCGATTTATGAAGGATTTGGTTTTAAAGAAGACGCTGATGCTAAAGCAGCTATGCCTAAAGATAAATTTATGAAGGTCCCTAAAGAAAAATTTAATGATTATTCAGGCGATTATTTAATGATACCTTCAAAAGATGGTAAGCAGCCAAATAATGATTTTGTTAAATCAGACGTATGGAAAAACAATGAAGCAGTAAAAAATAATAACGTAATTTATTACCCAATGGATGAAGCAATTTATGCAGATGTAATATCAATAGAAAAACAAGCTGAAGTATTCAAAAAAGAACTAATGAAGAAGAATGAATGATGTAAAGTGACTGGAAGCATGATTGTAGATAAATACTTTATATTCAAAAGTGCAAGCGTTTAATAATAAAAATACACATCCGTGTATAAACGGATGTGTATTTTTTATGCTTTTTAATATTGAATAGTAATTTTAAAAGGGGATTAGCATAATTTAATAGTAGATATTACCAATTTTCAACATCAGTACGTTCACCTTTAAAATTATTTGAAGTTTGATGGCGTTCTGCGAGTATTTGTTCAACATCATCAAATTTTATGTCTAAAGCGTGTAACAATACAAATAAATGATACATAAGATCAGCAGTTTCATTTGTTACTTCACTTTTATCTGACTTCATAGCTCCTATAACGACTTCAAAGGATTCTTCACCGAATTTTTTAGTGATTTTTTCAAGTCCCTCATTGAGTAGATATTTCGTATAGGAGTTATCTTTGTTTGAGTTTGCGCTAGTAGCAACAGTTTGTTCTAATTGTTGTACTTTGAAGGGGACATCCGTATTAAAACAACTTTGACTACCTGTATGACATGTAGGGCCATTAGGTATTACATCAATTAAAATAGTATCTTCATCACAATCCAAATAAATATTTTGAACAACTTGGGTATGACCAGAAGTCTCTCCTTTTGTCCATAATCGCTGTTTAGAACGTGAATAAAAGCATACGACACCATCCACTAGTGTTTTTTTATAAGCTGCTTCATTCATATAACCAAGCATTAAGACTTGCTTTGTATTTACATCTTGCAAGATAGCAGGTAATAGTCCTTTGCTAAAATCAGGTTGTTGTTGGGTCATCTTACTGGAATACCTCCTTGTGACATCGTTTTTTTAATTTCATCAACGGTTGTTTCTTTATCGTGTAAAATACTGGCTGCTAGTCCTGCAGATACATCAGTCTGTTTAAATAAATCAACAAAATGGTCTGCGTTACCACCGCCTCCAGAAGCTATAACAGGGATATTAACAAGTTTTTCGATTTCATGTAAATGTTTTACGTCAAATCCTTGCTTCATACCGTCATGTGTCATACTCGTTATGAGTAGTTCCCCAGCACCTAATGTTTCGACTTTTTGCACCCAATCATAGACACGTATATCTGTGCGTTGTTTACCACCATGTGTATAACAAAAATAGTCATTAAGTTCGCTGTCGTAATTGCTATCGATAGCAATACAAATACATTGGCTACCGAACTTTTCACTGGCTTCTTTAATAAATTGTGGGTTTTTGAGTGCGCTAGAATTCAAGGATACTTTATCTGCCCCATGATTTAATAATTGTGAAATATCATCTAATGTTGAGATGCCCCCACCGACAGTGAGTGGTATGAATAATTTTTCAGCAGTCTCTTCAATGACATCAAGCACAAGGTCATGACCAGCCTCAGTGCGAGAAATATCCAAAAACACCAGCTCATCTGCCCCCTGATCGTTATAATACATGGCATAATCTACAGGGTTGCCGATATCGCGTAATCCTTTAAACTGAATCCCTTTAACTACACGGCCGTCTTTGACATCTAGGCAGGGAATGATTCTTTTTTTTATCATGAAAGGCCCTCCCAAAAATCAGGGTTATGGGCAGCTTTACCAACTATTGCAGCATCTACACCTAGCGTTTCTAATTGAGCGAGGTCATCTTGATGACGTATCCCTCCGGAAGCAATAACAGGTTTTTGAGTAGCCTGAACTAATTGTCCTGTAATTTCAAAGTTAGGTCCTGATAGACGACCATCTTTGGAAATATCAGTATAGATTATGCCACCAAGCGGTAAGGATTCAATTTTATTAACTAATTCAAATAAATCAAGTTGTGCATCTTGTTCCCAACCATTAATTTTCACTTCGCGACGATAAGCATCTACAGATAAATATAAACGGTTAGGATATTGATTAGTCATTGTTTCTAACCAATCTAAATCTTGAATGCCTTTAGTCCCGATAATACAATAATCTATGCCATCTGCAAAGTATTGCTCGATAGTATCTAAACTCCGTATGCCGCCACCAACTTCCATTGGTTTTTCCGTAAGCGTACGGAGCAGTTTAATATAATTTTGTTCAACAGAAGACTGTTGTTTGGCACCGATTAAATCAACGATATGAATACGGTCTACACAATCAAATTGGTTGTAAAATTTAACGCTTTCTTCAGCGCTTCGTGCCATTTTTTCTTCTGAATCATATTTACCTTCTGTAAGTCGAACACTTGTTGCATTGATTAGATCAATTGCTGGCCAAAGTTTGATCATTTAAGAAACCGCCTTTCAAAGCTTGATTGAGTATTGTTAAACCATAAGCACCACTTTTTTCTGGGTGAAATTGAATCCCTATATAATGTTTATATTGCACAATTGCCGGTACTTGTGTTCCATAATCAGCATAAGCAACAACATGTTCAGACATCTGTGCCTGGTAAGAATGGACAAAATAAACATCACGGGTCAATTGAGGATGGTCGCTGATTAAGTTGTTCCAACCTAAATGTGGTACTGGATAAGGTGTTTGGATAGGAACAATATTTCCAGGTAAAAATTTAAGTCCATCTACATTACCTTCTGCGCTCCATTCAAATAATAATTGCATACCGAGACAGATACCGATAATTGGTTTATCTGTAATATTTTTTAAAATAGCTTTAAGTCCACGTTGTTCAATTGCTTGCATCGCATCTTTAAAGTGTCCTACGCCAGGTAGTATGATGATATCTGCCGCTTCAATTTCACTTTGTTTATCAGTTAAAATCACGTCATAACCTAAATGTTTTACAGCACGCTGTACATTCTTAATATTACCTAATCCATAATCAATGATGGCAATCATTCAATCACACCCTTGGAAGATGGTGTGCTGTCATAATCACTATCAGATAGAGCATCTTTGAGGGCATGTGCAAATGATTTGAAAATCCCTTCGATTTCATGATGTGTGTTACCGCCACGTAATAAATCAATATGTGTTGTAAGTCGAGCATTAATTACCAATGCTCGGAAGAACTCTTCAACAAGTTCTGTGTCAAAGGTACCAACTTTTTCTTTACTTAATTCTGCATTGAAAGAAAGGTAAGGTCTGCCGCTAATGTCTACCACTGCACGTGCAAGTGATTCATCCATAGGGATATAACTTACACCATATCTTTGGAAAGCTGTACGTGATTTAACCATTTCTAATAGAAGTTGTCCGAGTACAATACCAATATCTTCAGTAACATGGTGATCATCAACTTCCGTATCACCATTTGCCTCAATGGTGATAGTCAATTTACTGTGAAAGGCAAAGAGTGTCAACATATGATCTAGGAAACCGACGCCTGTTTGGATATTACTCGGACTATTATCATCAGCTATAGCAATTTTTAATTGTGTTTCGGCAGTATTACGTGTTTTTTGATAAATCATACTGAGACCTCCAATTTTTTATGAGTTCCTTTAATTCGTCTAATTGTTCATCTGTAGCAATAGAATAACGTACATAGTCAGCCATTAATGGTTCATCGTATAACCTAGGAAGAAAACCATTTGATTTTATATAGCGTCCTAAGTTATGGGCGGCATCACCTTTAGTCAATACAAAGTTTGTGGCTGACGGATAAACTGTCATAATGTCAGAAACTAAATCAGTAAACATTTGACGAAGTTTTAAAGCTAATTGTCTTTGGTGATTCACGAAATCAGTTGTCATTTCTCGATGTTCAAACATATATATAGCAATATGCAATGTGATTGTATTGAGCGGGTAGGGGTGCTCTAATTTTTGTATTTGTTGTATTGTATTTTGGGTACTAATTAATACACCTAATCTCAATCCAGCAATACCGAATGCTTTCGATAAAGTGCGCATTTGCAGGATATGCGGTTGCATCGTTAATTCATAAGACTCTCCGAAATCTAAATATGCTTCATCAATGACAAAATACCCGCCTATAGCTTTTATTTTGTCAGAAATTGCCTGTAAAAATGCTGTACTATATTGAATACCAGTTGGATTATGCGGATTGCTCATGATAAAGAAAGCAGGTTGAACTTCATCAATGCGCTGCAGTATACGCTCAAGACTAAAGCTTAAATCTGGTTCTGCATCTACAAATTCAATAGGGCGGTCTACTTGTGCAGCATAAGCTTGATACATGAAAAAGTCTGGGTTTAGAGTAAGTGCCGGGCCTTTAGGCATAATCAGCATTAATTTTTGAATTAACTCATCAGATCCATTGCCTGCAATGACTTGTGCTGCAGAAATATTATAGTATTTAGCATAAGCTGCTTTAAAACGCTCATATTCATCATCAGGATAAAAATTAAATGAGGCTTCTTGAATAAGTGTTGCTAGTTGTGCTGCTGATAAAGGGCGTAGTGGGCTTTCATTTTTGTTAATTCTTATCATCAGTAGACTCCTTTGTTGTTCGGACTTTGATAGATTGTTCATGGTTATAAAGTGCTTCCACATGTGCAAGATCACGTGCGGATTTTTCAATTTGGTTAAAAGTATCTTCAGATAGATCTATAACTGAATGACGTGTTAAAAAGTCATTTACAGATAAACCGTTTGTGAATCTAGCTGTTTGATTAGTTGGTAACACGTGACTTGGACCAGCAACATAATCACCGATAACTTCAGGAGAATAGTGACCTAAGAATAGCGCGCCAACGTAACGTACATGTTGTAAATAATCTCGCGGTGAAGCGGTTTGAATTGATGCATGCTCTGGTGCGATTTGATTCATTAAGTCACATGCAGCATCAAAATTATCCACTGAGATTAAAAAATGATTGTGTGCTAAACTTGCTTCTACAATCGGTTGACGCTCAATCTGTGTCAGTTTGTCTTGGATACGTTGCTCTAGTTGTTGTAATAAACGTGTATCTTCACTAATTACGAATGTTCGAGCTAGTTCATCATGTTCAGCTTGGGCAAATACATCGTATGTGATTGCATCTAAGTCAGCTGTATCGTCGATAATTAAAGCAATTTCGCTTGGACCAGCAATTTGATCAATACCGATTTGACCGAATAGATATTTCTTTGCATAGGCTACATATTGATTACCTGGACCAACGATTTTATCTACTTTTGGAAGTGTTTCGGTACCATAAGCTAGCGCTGCAATACTTTGTGCGCCTCCCACTTGAAAGACACGATCCGCGCCAGCAATATAGCAGGCAGCTAATACAATATCTGGTACCCCGTCTGATTGTGGTGGTGTAACGACAGAAATATTTTTGACACCAGCGACTTTAGCAAGTGTGACGGTCATTAATACTGTAGAAGGATAACTTGCTTTTCCACCTGGCACATAAACGCCTACCCGTTCTAAGGGGTGATACATTTCATAACATTCAGACGAGCCTTGTTTGTCTGACCATTTAATAGACGTTTGATAAGCTTTGATACGGGCGTGGCTTTGTTGAAGTGCACTGCGCAAATTTTCATCTATATTGTTATAGGCTGTTTCTAAATCTTGCATAGGTATTTCAAGTTCCGGTGTAGTGACATGATCCAGCTGTTCGTTATAATTTCTTAAGGCTTGATCACCATGATATTTAACATTGTCACAAATGTCTTTGACGATTGGATATAAATCTTCATTTAATGCAGATTGACTTAAATAATCATTGAGAAATGTGTTTTTATTTATAATCAACGAGAGACACCTCCAATGTCTTAATTAAATCATCAATCTCACTAGATTTTTTGAAGTAAGATTGTTTATTAGTAATAAGCTTAGCGTTTATATTTTTAATAGTATCTTTTTCAACTAAACCATTTGATTTTAATGTAGTACCAGTTTGAACAATATCTACGATGCCGTCTACCATATCAACTAAACAAGCCAATTCGATTGAACCTGATAATTTGACTAGTTCGACATCTAAACCTTGTGATTCAAAATAATTTCTTGCTGTTTGAGTATAGGAAGTTGCAATTTTCTTGAAATGAGTAGTTTCAGGTTTTGCAGCTAAGGCAAAATGACAATCACCAAAAGGCAAATCGAGTAAGTTGTTAATTGCATAATTGCCTTCTTCTAAAATATCACTACCTACAATTCCTACGTCTGCAACACCTTGTTCTACATAAATAGGGACATCACTGCCTTTGACTAAGACAAATTGGATATCTCCTATAGAAATAAGCAGTTGGCGATCTCTTTGCTCTAGTGCAACTGCCATTTCATTAGCGTTTATATCATTTAAATAAGCAATAAAACTTTTAAGTAATCTACCTTTTGCTAAAGCTACAGTAAGCATGATGTTCTCTCCTTTAAAATATGAGTTAAAGTATAAATCCTAGTCCAAACCCTTCTAGTTGACCTTTGTAAAATCCTCCGGTTAATTGCTGTGTTTTATTATTTTTAAGATGACATCTCATAAATGCACCTTTGTAATATGAACGTGGTGGTTGAGGCGTAATATCTAAGTGAATATCGGTAATATTTTGTGATTTAAACCATTGTTCCCAACGACGTAAAGCTTGAATCGTACGGTGATCGTGTGGAAAGAGTTGGCTTAATAAATCTAATTGTTCTGTTGTTTTTGTTGTTAATAGTTGAACTACAGGGTGTGAGATACTCAACTGCGATGTCAGTTCAGATATATTGCGTTCTTGTATTAACTTTAATATTGATGAACTCTGTTCTTTTGGAGTCAAGAGTAAATCAATTAATTGATAGTGACCGAGTATAACAAAATCTATATCATCATTGAGTGTTGTTTTAATATAATCATAAAATGTTGTAAAGTCATTTTGCATATCGGTTATAGTTGGATTGTAATGTTCGATACCTAGCTGAGTATATACATCATTATCACGAACAATAGGTCCTGTATATGCGACACTTTGATATTGCGGCGGGTAATTGCTGTAATAACGTAATAGTTGATCGGTAAAATCATTGCGGAGCGCAAAGATGTGATGGTCATGTTGCCAGAAACTACGCTCAGTCATTTGTTGCAAATCATCAGTTGTAAGTGTTTGCCATGACAAGGATTCAATAAAGCTGAAATCTACAAGATGATATCCAGCTTGTTGAAAATGTTTTAAAAAGGCTAATTCGTATTCTTTATTTTTGATTAAAGTTGTTGTATCCATGGTATGACCACCTCTTATTTATTTACTTTGTCTCTCTACCGAACTAAAGTATTTGCGATAAACAATACTTTAACACAGTTATTTTTTAAATTCAATAAATATTCAGAAAATAATAGTGATGGTTTATATTTGCGATGTATTATATCTCTGATTAAGTGTGTGAATCACCAAATATATACAAAAAGCTAAGCCAATTATAAGTTCGGCCTAGCGCTTTGTGTGCGGTAATTTACCACGGATTATGACATTTAATATTTCGTATTTAAAAAAGTAGGTGTATTTTTAAACAACGCTATGACCATAGTCTAAATATTTTTGCATTTCTTCTTGAGGAACCATGTGCCCACCTGTTGCCCAAACAATATGATTAGCATTTTCTATAGGAATACCATCTATTAACGCTTGGTTGATTGTGCTTGAAATACCAGCAAAACCTGAAGCGGCGGAGGGTTCTATAAAAATATCTTCCTTTTGATGTAGCATATATAAGTACTTGTACATTTGATTATCCTCCACTGTACACGAACCATATAATAGTGTATCCATAATTTGTCCAACTAAACGAGAAGGGCGAGACACTGCAAGCCCGTCTGCATCTGTGCGACCATCTAATCCGATATCTGATACAGAAATTTGATCATGCCTTTGTGTCATCATACCAAGCATCATACAGGGTGCATGTGTTGGTTCTACAAAAACACAATAGACATGTGTACCCAATATTTTATTTAACCCAAATGCGACGCCACCAGGACCTCCACCGACACCACATGGTAAATAAACAAATAATGGGTGTTGAGCATCAATTTGAATATTTTGAGCTTCTAATTGTGCTTTGAGGCGTAGCGCAGCAACTGTATAACCCAAGAAAAGATCTACAGAACCCTCATCATCCACAAAATGACAATTTGGATCATCTTTAGCTATTTTTCTACCTTCTGCTACAGCGAACTGATAATCAGATTGATGTTCGATAACGCTAACCCCTCGAGCGTGCAGTAAGTCTTTTTTCCATTGGCGTGCATCGCTAGACATATGTACAGTCACACTGAAGCCTAACTTAGCACTCATAATTCCGATGCTTAGACCTAAGTTACCAGTAGAACCAACTGAGATATTATATTTGCTGAATAATTGTTTATAATAGGGTTCGTCTAACTTAGCATAATCATCTGTCCATTTGAGATTCCCATGTTTCATAGCGATTGTTTCAGCAAATTTAAGTACTTCATATATGCCACCACGTGCTTTAATTGACCCTGATATAGCGAGGTGACTATCACACTTTAACCACACTTTACCAGAGCTTCTCAATTTTTCTGTACGCGCGATTTCGCTGTGCATATTTGGTATTTGCTTGAGCGGTGATTCAATGATGCCTTGGTCTGTTTCAGTTTCTGGAAAAACCTTACGAATATAACTACTAAAACGATCAAGACGAGCAGCAGCATCTTTAATATCATGGATTGAGAAAGGGAAAGGCGCAGGGGCTCTAAAGTTAGGATTCTTCCAAAAAATAGGCGTATAGTTAGCTATGTCATTAATTAAAGGGAAATCTTTTTTTAGCTGTACGTAATCTGTCATGAAAATCCTCCAATAAGTTATTATCAATTTTTTATGCGTTTACAATAAAAATTATAGCAAATTCAGAAAAAAGTATGTAAAGGTTAACAACGATAAAAAGAACTGATAGATGAGCTATAAAATGTTCTATCAGTTCTTGATTTAAAGGTAATAATAATAATAATTACGCTTATTTTTTGAAAGAATTACGAATTTTAGAAAACCAACTATGCTTTGAATTGACAGGCAATCCTAGAGGTTGCGTAATTTCATTTTTAAATTCTAATCCGCATTCTGTAGCTTCTTTCATCAAGTAAGCTTGGGAGTTCAAAGGTGAGGCGCTATTATTTATATAATGGTAATTACCATATTGATCTTGATAACGTCCTTTTTGATTATCTGATAATTGAAGCTGCAAGTAATCTAATAAGCGTTTAGCAATAGATTTGTTTTCGATAGGAAACAAAATTTCTACACGTTTAATCATATTACGTGTCATGGCATCAGCAGAAGATAGATAGATTTTTTCATCACCATTATTATGGAAATAGTAAATACGGGAATGTTCTAGGAAGCGACCGATAATACTAACAACCTCGATATTTTCGCTAATGCCGGGGACACCTGGTTTTAAGCAACAAATGCCACGAATGATTAATTGAACTTTAACACCTGCACATGAAGCTTTAAATAGTTGCAGAATAATATCTTTATCTGTTAAAGAATTCATCTTCATGATGATATGTCCATTGCCGTGTTGACGGTGGGCTCTAATTTCACATTCAATACGTTCTAAAAAGACATCCCTGATATCAAAGGGGGCTACGATAAGTTTGTTATAAATAGGTTTGACTGAGTATCCGCTCAAATAATTAAAGAATTTGATTGCATCTTCCGCGATTTCCTTATCAGTTGTAATTAAACCCATATCTGTATAAATATTCGCAGTCTTATCATTGTAATTTCCAGTACCTAAATGAACAAAAGAAGTCAGTGTGTTATTAATACGTTTGACAACAAGTGAAATTTTACTGTGTGTTTTTAAGTGAGTCATGCCATAAATCACATGGCAACCAGCATCTTCCAACATTCTTGCCCAATGTACATTGTTTTCCTCATCAAAACGTGCTTTAAGTTCAACGAGTACCGTGACTTGCTTTCCTTTTTCAGCGGCTACTTTCAAACTATTAATAATGGGAGAATCTTTGCTTACACGATATAAGGTTTGCTTAATTGCAATTGTGTTGGGATCATCGGCGGCTTCGCGAATAAAATCAACAATCGGTTCAAATGACTCATAAGGATGATGGAAGAAAATATCTTGTTTTAACGCAACATCAAATATATTTTCATTACCTAAATCTCTAGGTAGTTGAGGGACATATTTGTTGTATGTTAAATGATTTAATTTATGTGATAAATGACCTACTAAGTCAAAAAGCATAGTTAAATCTAGGGGGCCATTCAAGAAATATACATCTTCATCCTGGACTTCTAATTGATTCATAATCCAAAGAATATCTTCATTAGTGGCATGTCTTCCATCTACTTCTAAACGTACAGCTGTACCGCTTTTACGCTCTTTTAAGAAGCGTTCTATTTCGATTAATAAATCTTCAGCACCATCTTCATGAATAGTTAAGTCGGCATTCCTTGTTATTCTAAAAGTAAAAGTATTTAATACTTCATATCCTGTAAATAAATCATTAATAAAGTAAGTAATAATATCTTCGACCATGATAATATATTGTTTTTCACCTTGATTTAATGACCAAAAACGAGGTATTAGTGATGGAATCTGGACAATTGCTGAGTTAATTGCATCCTCAGTATCTATATCAACAAATATATTTAAACTTTTATTATTTAATTTGGGGAAAGGATGATACGCATCAATACCTAGCGGTGTAAGTGTTGGTAGTATATCCTTTGTAAATTCTGATTGTAATTGCGGTAGAAGTGACTCAGGGAGTTCCTCTGGTTTAACAATTTCAACATGATACTGACGTAATTCGTCTACTAATTCATTATAACGCATGTATTGTAATTCTACATTTTTCTTATTTTTAATTTTAATTTGTTTAAGCTGTTGTAATGGTGTTAACTGCGATTTATTTTCAGGTTTGTTGTATCCCAATTTAACTTGATCTTGTAGGCCAGCTACACGAACCATGAAAAATTCATCTAAGTTAGAGCTGAAAATTGAAATGAAGTTAAGTTGTTCGAGGAGAGGATTATTTTTATCTTTGGCTTCTTGTAATACACGATAATTAAAATCCAACCAACTCAATTCTCTATTATTATAATATTGTGGTAAATTGAAATCTTTTTCTCCCAAATTTCTCTGCATAGCGCTTTTTACACCTCTTATAGTCTAAATTACATATTGTGCTACGTATAACATAGCATATGAGTTTTAAGATTTTGTAAAGATTATAGACAGTTCCGTTTTTAATATTTTTTCAATATGTTTTTTCTGTCTTTGTGCCTGATATTCTTCTGCAATAGGTTCTCCAGAATAGTAAACATATAGCGTATAACCGTCGTTATTGTGTTGTAACTCAATGCGATCAACTGAATTCGTGTGCGAAATATTTAAAGCGTTCACGAATTTGATAATGCCACCTAAATATTGAATATTATCGAGCTCTTTACCACGTAACCATTTTGTTTCGTGACTAAAGAATTTTAATAGCGATTTATTCTTGAAACTGGCAAGTAGTGCGAGTTTTACTCTATCTTCATGAGAGAAGCCATCAATCATTGAATTGGCGATAATATAATACGTATGTGGTGAACTTGAATCAGCATCTATAAAGCGACCTAAGTAATACAGAAATGCACCTTCGGCAAATAATCTCACTTCATTTCTAGATACTTCTAATTGATTTAAAGCAATCAATTGATTTAATAAGGAATAGGCTAATTTAGCACGTTGTTCAGCACTTTCTTCCTCAATGCCGTATTCATTAGCTAAATGATATAAAGCATCTTTTCTAATATTTTCTTTTTTAAATTCTTCAGGATGACGTTCACTAATTAATTTCATAGCATAACCTTCACGTAACCCTTTACGCGAAAAGGTAAACTGTGTTGCATTCATTTTATTGAATAAAGTCTTGAATACGGCAACAGCTGGTAAAATAATATCCACGCGGTCTCTACTTAATCCATCGATATCTTTTAATTCATCTCGCGAGCTTTTTTTGATAATTGAATAGACTTCCTCAATATTATCTTCAACCATTGTATAATTATGTACACCCCCAATAGGGTAGGCATGTTCAGATTGATGAATACGTGCTACGTTACGTGCTGATCCTCCGATACCAACTAATCTGACTTTTTGATTTTTAATCCATGCAAGTTGATCAAATTGTTTTGAAATAAATTTTTCCATAGATTTTATTGCTGCTTTATCATTATGTTCTTTGTTTTCAAAGAACTTTCTTTTTAGCGTAACCACACCAAATGGAAAACTGTATGCTTCTATTAATTTTTTATCTTTAAATAAAGTGACTTCAGTCGAGCCACCACCAATATCCACAGATATACCATCATTAATATCTGTTGTATGCGTAATTGCATAGAAACCATAAAAAGCTTCTTCTTTTTCTGGAATTATTTTTATATGAATATCGAGCTCTTTTTTTATATGAGTAAGAATAGTGTCATGGTTTGAAGATTGTCTGATGGCAGCTGTAGCAACAGGATGTAATTCATTAACTTTGAATTTTTCAGCCACCTTTTTAAAGCTATATAATGCCTTAGTTAATACCGAAATACCTTCATCGTTCATGGATAAATCCGGAGTTAAATATTGACTTAATCTGGCAGGTGTTTTTATGTTTAATATTTCGTTTAATCCTGTTTTAGTATCAAATTCAAAAATAACAAGTCTAATGGTATTTGAACCAATATCTATTAATCCTATACGTTCCATGGTTGCCTCCTATACATATATGGTTAAATACTTTTATGTATATGTTTACCCGTTTATTACCTTAATATTACAGTAAATAAAATAATTTGAACCAAATATATTAATTGTAATTAAATAAAAATTAGAATGAATTTACGTTTTAATATGTAATAAAATTTTAAAAGTAAGATAAGCAATCGAGAGGAAGGTGTTTCTATGCTACGCAATAGCATGCCTCGCGATTGCTTATTTTGTAAGAAAATATAGTATAGTGTTTAATGTTTAATCATTAATGGCCCCCCTGGACCAAGTGGCCATCCTAATAAATACCAAATAATCATAAATAATGGCCAAACAATACTTAGAATAATGGTATAGGGCATTAAACTAGATAATAACGACCCTAACTTCATATTGTTATCATATTTTTGCGCATAAGATAATAACAATGGTAAGTAAGGCATCATTGGAGTTATTGGGTTACTGATTGAATCCCCTATACGATAAAGCATTTGCGTAAAAGCAGGATGAAATCCTACAATCATCAACATTGGTACAAAAATAGGAGCCAAAATGCCCCATTTAGCCGAAGCACTACCGATAAGTAAATTAATCATAGCACTTAATAATATGATACCTAAAATGAGAACGACACCGTTTTGATCTTGAAGCAAGGCAGCCCCCTTAACAGCTACAATAATACCTAAATTACTCCATTGTAGAAAAGCGAGCAATTGAGCAGCAAAGAATACGATAACGATAAATGAACCCATAGAAGACATTGAGTCAGCAAGCATCTTACCTAAGTCTTTTGTACTTCTGAATTTTTTCATCATAACGCCATAAACTAGTCCAGGTACTAAAAATAGTATTAAGATGAGTAATCCAACGCCGTTTATAATTGGAGCATCATTCAGTAAACTGCCAGTTTTTGCATTTCTTAAAAAACTATTCTGCGGTATAGAACAGATAATGATTAGTGCGATAACTACAAAAAAGCTAATATTAGCCCAAAATACCGCTCGATTCTCTTGTGGTGTCAGACCGGAATTGGCATCATTCACCTGAATGTCAGACTGAGATGCATCGAATTTGCCGAGTCTTGGAATAACAAAGCGCATGGTTACCCAATAAACAGCAGGTAATAATACGATGATGCTAGCAGCAATAAAATACCAATTCATAGCTACATTGATATGTACATCATCAGAAACTATTTTTGCTGCAGGCTCCGTAAATGAATAGAGCAAAGCATCTGACATACCAATCATGAAATTTGCTGAAAAGCCTCCAATAGCAGCGGCATAGGCCATCGCTAGTCCTGCGATAGGGTGATAGCCTAACTTAATAAATACCATTGCTGTAAGCGGAGGTAATACAATTGGAGCAGCATCACCAGCAGCATTTCCCAAAATACCAATAATTATAATAACGGGTATGATAATTTTTTGAGGTGTTTTATGTACAACTTGAACCATGAGCTTATCAAAATAACCTGTTTTTTCAGCAACGCCGATACCAAGCATAACTGCGAGTACTAACCCCAGTGCTGGAAATTCCGAAAAATTCTTAATGGCATCATTGAGAATCATCGCGAGTCCATCTTTACTTAAAATACTTTTAATTGTGATCGTATCACCAGTACCGGGATGTTTAACAGTAATATGAAATAGTGAGACAAGCCATGTAAGTATAGCGAGACCCAAACACATTAAAAAAAATAAAATGCTGGGATCCGGTAACCGATTTCCTACTTTTTCAACAATGTTTAAAAACTTATTTATAAAAGATATCTTTGCTTTCGAGTTATTAGCCATTGTACCGACCTCCCAAACAAGTTAACGAAATTATATCAAATTATGCATGTAAATAGAAAGAATATTCAGAAAAATTTCATTAGAAAATAATTGTTTATTGCTTTTAAGGTAAATTTGATGTGATTTAAAAATGATTCGCTATAGATTATTAAGGAGAATAGATGAGAGACGTTTTAGTAACTTGTAGAAAGGAAATACAGGTAATGATGTGATAATAATAAAGGAGTTGTGATTATAAATGGGAAGATTAGATCATAAAGTGGCAGTACTCACTGGTACAAGTACGGGAATTGGCGCAGCAACAGCCCAAATTTTGGCTAACGAGGGTGCACATGTATTAGCGGCAGATATTTCTGATAAAGTACATGATATCGTAAAAAAAATTAATGAAGCGGGTCAAAAGGCTTCCGGGTATGTTGTTGATATCTCTGATGAACATGCTGTAGAACGTTTTGCCGAATCAGTTAAAGAGGACTACGGTAAAATAGATATTTTGTTTAATAATGCAGGGGTAGACAATGCTGCTGGACGTATACATGAATACCCAGTTGAAGTATTCGATAAAATTATGGGTGTTGATTTAAGAGGTACATTTCTAATGACGAAATTCTTTATTCCAATGATGATGGATCAAGGAGGCTCTATAATTAATACTGCTTCATTCTCAGGCCATGCGGCAGATTTAAATCGTTCTGGATATAATGCCGCTAAAGGTGGTGTTGTGAACTTTACACGTTCAACAGCGATTGAATACGGTCGAGAAAATATTAGAGCAAATGCAATTGCACCGGGAACAATTGAAACACCACTTGTAGATAAACTTACGGGGACGGCTGAAGATGAAGCTGGAAAAGTTTTCAGAGAAAATCAAAAATGGGTAACACCACTTGGTAGATTAGGTACACCAGAGGAAGTGGGGAAACTCGTAGCATTTTTAGCTTCAGATGACAGCTCATTTATCACAGGTGAGTCAATTACAATAGATGGCGGTGTGATGGCATATACATGGCCGGGAGAGATGTTAAGTGATAAAAGTTGGCAACAAAACATTAAATAGTGAAAGAGTTATTGTTTTTAGAGTTTAAACATTATGTTTACTTAAAAAAATAATATTTGGGTTTTGAACACAACAAAGGTTATCTCGTTTAAAATACGAGATAACCTTTGTTTATAATTATTTTATTTGAGACTTTTAAAGGTTTCGATAACTAAATCTCTACTCAATTTATGATCTATCAATGCTTTTGGATAATCTGTGCCTACTGTTATATTATACTCACTTTTTAGTATATCTTTATTACTTGTAGGATCATGGATGAACTTACTAGGTATGTTTTTAAAAATGGATAATCGTGACTTAATAAAATCTCCTTGTAAATCGAAACGCTCACTTTGTCGAACAGGATTAAACATTCTGAAATAGGGTGCTGCGTCTGTTCCTGTTGACGCTGACCATTGCCACCCATGAACATTAGACGCATTATCATAATCAATTAAATATTTTCTGAAATAACATTCACCGAGGGTCCAATCAATAAATAAATCTTTTGTTAAAAATTGAGATACAATCATTCTTAGACGATTATGCATAAAACCAGTTTGCTTTAATTTTTGCATTGCAGCATCAACAATTGGAAATCCAGTTTCACCATTTTTCCAAGCTTCAAAATTTTGAGTATGATTTGACCATTGTATAGTACGGTATTTTTTATTAAACGATTGAGTGGCAGTTGCTGGATAGTAAGTCATCAAAATATAATAAAATTCGCGAAACATTAATTCTCTTATATATGCTTCATAATTAACTTCATCACTATCATAACCATTTAACAAATCATTAATGATTTCCTGAATATCAACTAATCCAAAAGCTAAATAAATACTTAATCCGCTCACATAATCGTTTGAAATATCATTGGTTAAATCTTTGTAAGAAGAAATATCAAAATCCAAAAAATTTTGCCAATCTTTTAGTGCCATTTCCTCTAAGTCTTGTGTATAACGTAATGATAGTTTACTTTGATTCGAACCTTTTTCTGCGATTTGACTTAATTGCTTTAAATCATAATTTTTATTTGAACGATTCGCAATATATTTTCTATTGGTTTTGTAAAAACTTGTGAAAATTTTGTAAGGATGTAATTGCTTATTCAAAGTACTTGAAGGTTTAAAATAATGGTTCACGCGTTTGCCAATCACCTTTATATTAAAGTTATTGAAACGTGATTTAAGGTGTGGGAAATCATATTCATCATGGTGATAACTCATTATATCTTTTCCTATTAATATATGACTTAACTCTAGTTGATTAGCTAATGTCGGTAAAGTTTTATACGGGACAATGTAAGGGTGAATATTATGTTGCTGTAAGGAGTTAATAAAACCGCTTGCTACACTTTCATAATAATCTTGCTTTGCTTTTCCTGCATCTGAAAGGTCTTCTAAAGGTATAATAAGATATAGTTTTTTGATTTTATCTTGATTATGTATTACATAATCAAATAATGGATTGTTGTTAATTCTAAAAACACGATTAAGTAAGACCCCTAAATACATAATAATAATGCCTCCTTGCCTTTTAAACTATTTTAGTATTGTACTTTCAATTAAATATTGGATTTGATATTGATGCGCTAACTTCTTTAAAAATAGTCTCAGTACTTCTTCGCCTTTTTCATCATTTTTAAAAGCAGATTTAAGTTCTAAATAATGCGTTTTTTCTTCAAATGATGCTCGTTTTTTAAAATATCCCCACATATGATCAGCGGCGTTAATAACATTGGATTTTGTAATAGGTGTTTTTAAAGCTATTTTAATTTCATTCTCAACTACTGGATAGGAGGCGTCATCTTTTAATAATTCACGTATGTATAAATAACTTTTATGATTGTGCCATAGAACATTATATTTTTCTGTACGCCATAAACGTTCGGTTTTTTGTTTTTCTTTCATAAATAACTCCTTATCTCCTAATAAACAATTTAGTGTGTCTTGGTAATCCTAAATAGGGTGTTTACAATTCATTTTTAGGGTAATGATTAAATAGAGGTGAATTAAAAAATGAACAATGATAAAATACTTTCAACCATAAATAATATATTAAGCCAATCAAAAATTGGCGTCTTATCAACTGCACATCATAATGTACCTCGTAGCAGGTATATGGTGTTCTACAATGACGGATTGACACTCTTTACTAAGACGAGTATAGATTCTATTAAAGTTAAAGCATTTAAGGATAATCCTAGAACTCACGTTTTACTTGGATATGATGAAATGAACAATCGTAGTTTTCTTGAAATAGATGGGCTTGTGGAAATTACTAAAGATCAAGCAACGATTGATTGGTTATGGGAACAGCAAGATAAAACATTTTTCGATTCTAAGGAAGATACTGACTTATGCGTACTAAAAATAACGCCAAAATCAATAAAAGTTATGAATGATGATAATATAGATACACCACAAACAATTACATTTGAGTAATTTAAAGACGTTCAATTTCACTTAGGAAACGGTGAGATTGAACGTTTTTACATATTTTGACTAATTAGTGATAATCAGGATTATCTTTATTTAAAAACCAATTACCAGTAGTCAGATAACTCGCAAATGTAGACCATAATACATAAGGAATCATAATTAAGCCACTAAGTTTATGTGCTTTAAAAAACTTCATACACATAACAATAACTGATAATAATAGAATATAACTTTCTATTAAAGCCAAGCCACGTAATTTAAATTTAAAATATAACAAGGACCATAAATAATTCAATCCTAATTGTGTATAATGTACGCTTGTAATGTGTGATGAATTATTTTGAGTATTTTTTGCTAAAGTATATGCAATACCCATGCATGTATATAATATAGACCAAACTATAGGAAATACATAGCCAGGTGGTGAAAAAGGTGGCTTTTTTGTTTTTCTTAAATCTGCACGTGCATTTTTTACTGCATATGCACCTATGAATTTACCACCTATGAGAGGTAAAGTTATTCTGAATATATTAGTAATTATAGACAAAATGGCACACTCCTTAGTGTTTGACATTCAATAGTATATTTTTCTTTGGTAAAAGTTTTGTGGATGTTATTAAAATAGCGAAAAACCCTAATGAAATACTAAGGTTTTGAATTAATTTTTTTTTAATTTTAATATTATGAGTATGAGCAAAGTCGGGTTTTGAGAGCGTATTCATTTTTCGTGCGAAAATATTCATTACGCTTTTGTGAATTTTAGCTTGCGTTAAAGTATAAACAAACCATGGTAATGTAGGTTGGTATTCTTGCAACGCAATTAAAGCTTTGTCGCTATCTAAGATGCGTCGAAATTCCAGCGTTGCTTTACCACCATTCGTTGAATAAGCAAAGTCACCACCAATAATTCTATATAAGACTCTATTAGTATTAGATGCTTCATGATCTTTTTTTAATAGTAATAATAATTTATTCAGTAGGGGTATTTTTATTTTAAAGTAATTATGATTAATTTCGCTTTTAACAAAGTTAAAAGTAAAGCGTCTTAAAAAATCTGAATACTCGTTTGCTACATCATTTATTGTATAGTCGTGAGGCACTTTTATACGTGTAATTGCTCTAACATCTTTGATTTGAAACTGTTTTTTTGTATTAGCACTTTTATTTGAGCTTTGTTTTTCTTCTTCTTTTAGTGCCCGTTCAACACTTTCTTCATAATTTATTTTACCGATTGAAATGTCATTTACGGTGTGTTTTTGTGATCTAGTCATGTCGTGAATTAGGCTATCCATTAAAGGATACACCATTTCTTTTGAAGTTCCAGAAATCACTTTTACCCAATATTTACTTAACCATATTGGAATGATTGGGATATCAATCATAGGTAAATTTTTTTCAAGTACGCGGGAGGTGCGTCTGAATAACGATTTATACGTCATATGTTCAGGGCCACCGATATCAATGGACTCGTTTTGTTTAGGCTGTCTGTCAACTAAAGTTGTGAGGCCATTGATAACGTCATTAATTGAAACAGGTAATGTCATGTTATAGGCCCAAGCAGGTAAAACAAGTAATGGTAATCGCTCAACGAGTTTTTTGAGTATGGGATAGGAACTGCCTTTGGCACCGATAATTAGACCAGCTCTTAGTGTACTAACAGGTATTCCATAAGAACCTAGTATTTTTTCACATTCTAATCTACTTCTCAGATGGGGAGATAAAGTGTCAGTATTTGGAATTAGTCCACTTAAAAAAATAATGTGTTTAATACTATTTTTCTGTGCAGCTCTAGCAAAATTATCTGCAAGTAAAGCATCCATATCTTCAAAATTAGCTTGCGTAAGCTTGGCTGACGGCATCATCGAATGAACCAAATAAATCGCTATATCAACATCTTTCATTACCTCACTTATTTCATCTAAATCAAATAGATCTGCAGCTTTCCATGTCACATTTTTTTCATTTTTTTTATTTTTTATATTTCTTGAAATAGCAACTATTTCATGATTTTTTTGGAGGTTTTCTTTAAGGTGCCCGCCGATATAACCCGAAGCACCTGTTAATAAGATTTTTGGCATACTTCACACTCCTCTACCTCATATTTTTATTAAGACAATCCTTATTCAGAACAATGAAGAAAAGTAAAATATCATAAGTAATTGATTAAAAGTTAAGTGGATAATTTCTTGAAATTATCCACTTATTTATAAAAATATTCCCTTTATTAGGGGGAGGAAACATGTAACGTAATACATTAAATTTAAATAAAAGGGTTAAAATATATTCTATAAGAAAATGTTAGATAGAGATGAATTTATAGGAGGATAAAGCATATAAAATAATCTCTTACAAAAAATTGTAAGAGATTATTGCAATGACTAATATAATAGACAAAACGTATATTTAGACTGTGAAATATTATATATGAATAATGCCAAGTATTACCAAATAATTTGATCAATAACATCATCATTTAATGACTTAACAATTTCAGTGACTAAAGCGACAGAATTTTTATAATCATCTGTGTGTAATACAGAAACATTTGAATGCATATAACGTAATGCTACGCCGATAGATACAGTTGGCGTACCCTCATTGGCTACATGTATACTTCCCGCATCTGTACCACCACCAGCAGTTGTATCTAATTGAATTGAAATATTATGTTTTTGGGCAACGGCTTTAATATGTTTGGTAAACCCAACATGACCGATATTTGACGCATCCATTATAATTACAACAGGTCCATTACCAAGTGCAGTATCACTTACTTGACCAGACATACCTGGTGTGTCATAAGCCACTGCAACATCAACTGCGATTGCTAAGTCTGGTTTAACTTTATTTGCTGCAACTTTCGCACCACGAAGACCGACTTCTTCTTGTACATTCGCTCCAGAGACAAGGTTCACATCAATTGCTTCATTTTTGAGATTTTGTAATACATCTACAGCTAATGCACAACCATAGCGATTATCAAATGCTTTAGCGGTTAAATATTTTTGGTTTGCTAAAGTTTCAAATTCGCTATAAGGCGTGACCATATTACCGACCTCAATACCGTATTGTTCGGCTTCTTTTTTACTTTTAACGCCGATATCAATAAACATTTCTTTCATATCGACATTTTTTTTACGATCTTCAGGAGATAATACATGAGGTGGTTTTGAACCGATAATGCCTCTTATTTTTCTGCCGTCATCAGTAGTAATAGTTACTTTTTGAGATAACATGACTTGATTCCACCAACCACCAATAGGCGTGAATTTTAAGTAGCCTTCATTATCTATTTTAGTAACAATGAATCCTATTTCATCTAAATGACCAGCAACCATTAAAGTTTTAGTCCCATTAGTTGCGGACTTTTTACCGAAGATGCCACCTAAATTGTCCTCTACAATTTCATCGCTCACTGGTTCTAAATAATCATGCATTAGAGCTTTAACGTCCATTTCATGTCCGGCAATACCATCAACATCTGTTAAAGATTTTAATAATTTTACTGACTTGTTCATATAATTCCTCCCATTAAAATTTGATAACTTTATTTTACCATGAAGTTATTGAATATATAGTAATTTGAATATCACAGCTGTTGATAAATACTAGGATATAGAAATACAAACTTTAGTTTAAGTCCGAGTTAAAAAGTAAGACTAAAAAGGTGCAATAAATAAATAGCCATGTTTCAATATAAATATAAGAAGAGTGGAGGGATTTTTATATGACAGAAATAACACATCTTACTTTTGGTTCGGACGATGCAGCTATTACAGTAGAATCATTTATAAACTTTGCATGTCCTTATTGTAAAAATTATTTTAAAGCTGCAGATAAAACACTGCAACCGCTTATAGAGCAAGGAAAAGTGAAACACGTCATCAAACACTTTGATAAAACAAAGCAAGGTTTATTAAAAGGTACAATTGCTAATATTTATTTGGATTATCACCAACCAGATGAAACATTAAAAATCATTCATAAACTATATGATACGCAACGAGAATGGAAAGTCAGCTTTGCTGCTATTGAAGGGAAAATGGAGCAAGAATTTAAATTAACGCCTCGAAATTCGGCAGATGCGCGGTCATTGGCAATTCATACAGAAACCTTTGAAAGGGGAATCAACGGAATTCCAACAGTGTTTATTAATGGTGAAAAGTTTGAGTTTAATCCCTTAGAAGATACACAAAATGTCATCGAATCAAAATTAGTACAACAAATAAATGAAGCATAATTTTTTATAAAAATAAGCTCTATGACTACGAACAGTATGTTGGGTACTGATGCATATCATAGAGCTTTTTATATTATTTAGTAGATTCAATTAATTTTAATTTATAGTCTTGGACGGATTGAATGCCGCCATCTTTCTTTTTAATAATAATATGTTCTTTAGATATCTTTGTAGGAGATTCTACGCCCACTGCAGCTGCTATATTAAATAATCCCTCGTGCAAGCTTGTAACAAAATTAGTTACGCGATATTTTTTCTCATCTATACTCAAACCTTTTTCTCTCTTAGGATCAGTCGTTGCCACTCCAACAGGACAAGTATTCATATGACATTGTTGGCTCATAATACATCCAACACTAATCATCATCCCACGAGCTACATTTATTACATCAGCACCAAGGCCTAGTGCAATCGCAATTTTATCAGGGGTTATGAGTTTACCGGAGGCGAAAATTTTAATACGATCTCGGATTCCATATTTTTCAAGTATTGCTGTTAAGATAGGTAAAGCAGTAAATAATGGTAAACCGACACCATCTTCTAATTCCTGGAAGGTAGCGCCTGTGCCGCCTTCTCCACCATCAACAGTAATAAAGTTTGGATATTGTTGAGTCTGAATCATAGCATCAACTAGCGCTTCAACTTCAGATATTTTGCTGATGACAATTTTAAAGCCAACAGGTTTTTGACCATGATATTGTAGATTATTTACCCAATTGAGCAATGCTTCTGGTGTATCTATATTATCAAAACGATTAGGAGAATTAATTGTTTTCCAAGGTTCAACATTTCTAATTTCTGCTATTTCCTCTGTAACTTTGTTGCCTTGCATGTGTCCACCACGCGTTTTTGCACCTTGCGCCAACTTAATTTCAAATGCTTTTACTGCTTTATTATTAGCAAGCTGTAGAAATGCTTTTAAATCAAACTCACCTGCTTTATTTCTTACTCCAAAGTAACCGGGGCCTATTTGAAAGATGATATCAGCATGCCCTGAAAGGTGATATTTTGACAATCCGCCTTCACCTGTATTCATCCAAGTACCAGCGCGTCCCAGTCCTTTTGAAAGTGCAGTAATAGCGTGACTACCTAAGGCGCCGTAGCTCATACCAGATTGACCGACTAACCGCTTCAATTTGAAAGGATACTTAAGGTCATTACCGAGTATTATGGCATCTTCATCAGATAAATAATAGGGATCTATTTCAGTTTTATTACGATGTTCTTCACGATCCAATAAACGTTCATTATCAATGTGGTATACAAACGTTGAAATCATAGGTGATTGATCGATGTGTAATTCAGTCGTTTGAAGTGGAAACATTGTATTTTGAATATAAAAGCCATCTTCGTATTTTTGTTGTGTACCAAAACTTGTCATGCGCGTATTGTATTTTCCTGCAATCACAATATTAATAAAGTCATTACGTGAAAAGGGCTTACCTTCAGTATCTGCCAAAAATAAATACTGTCGGAGTTCTGGGCCTATTTTTTCAACGAAGTAACGTACACGCGCAAGTAAAGGATAATTTCGTAACACGCTATGTTGTTTTTGACGTTTATCTTTAAATAGTAATAGTACGCCAATGATGAGCATACTTAATAAAAATAAAACAATAGTGATGTTCACGATGAATTGCAATACAGTTAATATAGCCATTTCATACCCCTCCTATTTATGTATATACTACAACAAAAAACAAATATTACAACAATTCTATCAACGAAAAAATATATCTTTTAATATTATATTTTTTATAAAAATATATAAACTTTCATTTTATGAGATGTACATATTTAGAATAAATCGTGATATATTGTATATATTATTGAGAAAGGTGTTTTATTTACATGACAGAACAATTAAAACAACAAAGAGATGTTACAGATGAAATGAATATTTGGCGACAAAATAAAGTTGTAAAAAAAGATTTTTGGCTAATTCCTATTTATATAATTACTTATACTATTATTCCTACAATGTTATTTCTTTTTCTCTATATTATAATGTTAACCTTAAATATGAAAAATGAAGCTTTAATTTCAACTAATACGATTACAATTTTAGGTGGATTACTTGCTGAAATCATTATTTTATTAAGTTTTTATGCCTTTCATCATAAAGAGGGTATTGCTTATATTGGTATAAAGCGGTTTAAAAATGTAACTAGATATATATTACTTATAATAGCGACCTATATGTTCATTATTATTTTATCACCTATATATGAATGGTTAATCACCTTTTTACCTAAAGCATTGCAATATGGGGTAACAGAGAATCAAAAAGAAATAAACGGTATGTTTAAAGAGAAGTGGCTATTACCGTTAGTGTTTTTAGATATTGTAATCCTTACACCTATGATTGAGGAATTATTATTTAGACATTTAATTATTCATGAATTAGGCAAAAAAATTACATATAGTTTGGCAGCAATGCTTTCTGTGATTCTCTTTGCAAGCATTCACGTATTGGGAGCAACTTCTCCATTTGAAATTGGTGGATATATCATTATCGCTACAGGTCTTGTTTTTGTTTATCTTAAGAGTGGTATGAATTTGGCGGTATCTATTTCGCTACATGCATTAATTAATTTTATTTCATTTATAGCTACAATCGTTTTTAAATAAAAGTATAACGCAGAGCGTTGTTTATAAAGACTTATATATCCTAGCAATCAGAATGATAGTCATTTGTCATGTTAATAAAGCATATATAGTAATGCTTTATTAATACCGCTATCTGTTTGGGATATCATTTAAATGGCGTATCAATGATAGGAGGTTATAAGATGTTAAAATTAGAAAATATCTCATATAAGGTAGATAATCGAGTCATTATTAATGATCTTAACCTAAAGATAGAAAAAGGTGACACAATTGCTATTATAGGGCCTTCTGGAAGTGGTAAGAGCACCTTGTTACGCCTTATTAGTAATCTAATTAGCCCTACGCAAGGTGAATTATATTTAAACGGCAAAGCATACAATCAAATTAACCCGGAAAGATTACGCATGGATATCAGTTATTTACTACAAGAAAGTGATTTATTTGATAGAACCATAGGTGAAAATTTAGCATTTCCATCTATTGCGAGGGGTGATAAATTTGATCGAAAAAAAGCCAAATCATTATTGAAAGCAGTAGGATTAGGACATTATCATTTTAATACTCGAGTAGAGCGATTATCTGGTGGAGAACGTCAACGTATTACAATCGCTAGACAATTGATGTATACACCTAAAATGCTGTTGTTAGACGAAGCAACAAGTGCTTTAGATACTGAAAATAGCGAAAATATTGAAAGAATTATATTTAAATTAGCTGAAGAAGGCATTTCTGTTTTGTGGATTACACATAGTAATAATCAAAGTATGAGACATTTTAAAAAGCGTATTCGACTCGTTGATGGCAAAATTGAGAAGGAGGAGCATTTACGATGAGTACAACCGCGTTAGCACTTACAGGATTATTGTTGCTCTTTCCAATTATTGTATCGTATAAAGAGAAATTACATATTATTAAAGACTTACTTATTGCCACGATACGTGCTGTTGTACAGCTTGTGATTTTGGGATACTTATTGCATTTTATTTTTAATGTGAATCAAAAATGGATCTTACTCTTATTTGTGCTAGTCATCATTATAAATGCTTCTTGGAATACGATAGGTAGGGCATCACCTGTAATGCATCATGTTTTCTGGATATCATTCATTGCGATTTTTATTGGTGTGGCATTGCCTTTAACAGGTGTTATATTAACTGGAGCAATTCAATTTAAACCTAATGAACTAATACCTGTATCTGGAATGTTGGGGAGTAATGGGATGATTGCAATCAATTTGGCATATCAGAATTTAGATAGAGAATTTGTAAAAGAAATGAGTCAGATTGAGGCGAAGTTGGCATTAGGAGCAAACCCCAAAATTTCTTCTAAAGCAACGATTCGTGATAGTGTAAAGACTGCAATTGTACCAACTATTGACTCAGTAAAGACTTATGGCATTGTATCTATACCAGGAATGATGACAGGTTTAATCATTGGGGGCGTTGCGCCATTAGATGCAGTTAAATTTCAATTAATGGTTGTATTTATTCATACCACAGCGACGATTATGTCAGCGCTTATTGCAACTTATTTAAGTTATAAACAATTTTTCAATGAACGTCATCAACTTATAGGGCGAGAGTTATTGAAAGAAAAAAAGTTATGAAAATTAAATCTGGATATTGTTATAAATCATATTTATCCCTCTTTAATATAGTCGTATTAAAGGGGGTTTCTATGTGCAAGATATTTTAAGTTATATAGTTCATATTTTTCTCAATAAAAGGTAATTAAATTATTAATCTTATATAAGGATAAAGCGTCAATGTGTTGACGTATGGTTTATAATATAAGAGTTATGAAAAATTTTAAAAATAACTCGAGAAAGGAGTGTATAGTATGTCAGCTATGCGTATCATAACCTTTATTTTAAGTATATTTATCGTGGGTATGGTAGAAATGATGGTAGCCGGTATTATGAATTTAATGAGTAATGATCTTCATGTATCTGAAGCTATAGTGGGTCAGTTGGTGACATTATATGCCATCACTTTTGCAATTGCTGGTCCTATATTAGTTAAACTGACAAATCGTTTTTCACCAAGACCTGTTTTATTATCGGCGCTTGCGATTTTTATTGTAGGCAACGTAATTATCGCAATAGCGCCGAATTTTACAATTTTAGTGTTGGGCCGTATATTATCATCTGCAGCGGCAGCTTTAATCGTTGTAAAAATTCTTGCTTTAACAGCATTGTTAACTGCGCCTCAACATCGTGGGAAAATGATAGGTATCGTTTATTCTGGTTTTAGTGGTGCCAATGTATTTGGTGTGCCGATTGGGACAATTATTGGCGATCTTGTAGGATGGCGTTATACCTTTTTATTTATTGTTGCTGTCAGTCTTATTGTAGGCGTGTTAATGTTTATATATGTGCCTAAACCAATGTTTCAAGAGACTACTGAAACGAGTAATAATAGAGAAAACTCAAGTACAAAATCTAAAATTTTACGACCTACAGAAATTGTGAAATTCCTAGGTATCACATTCTTATTACTTGTAGCTAATTCAGTAACATTTATTTATATTAATCCGTTAATATTATCTGGAGGTCATGATTTATCATTTGTATCAATAGCGTTACTCATTAATGGTATCGCAGGTGTAATAGGGACTTCTATGGGTGGTTTCTTATCAGATAAATTAACAAGTAAACGTTGGTTAACGATTGCCACAACCATTTTTATTATCATGCTATTGATATTGAATATATTCTTGCCAGGAACAGGTTTACTATTATTGGTGATATTTATGTGGAACATTATGCAATGGAGTACTAATCCAGCTATCCAAAGTGGTATGATCGAACATGTCGAAGGTGATACAAGCCAAGTAATGAGCTGGAATATGTCCAGTCTTAATGCCGGTATAGGTATTGGCGGTATAGTTGGAGGATTAGTCGTGTCGAACCTCAACGTACTTGCGACTACTTATTTCTCTGCTGCAATTGCTATTGTGGCTCTTATCTTAGTATTGAGTTTGAAAAATATTTCAAAATATAATCATGCATAAAAGAGTATAGACAAAAGTTGAACATTTGGAAGGTTTCTAAAAATACCAAACAACTGATATGCCCGTTTAATTTAAAACAAAGTTAAACTTTTATGCCAGAGCAAAAACAAACCAAGCGCTAAAAGTAGAGTTTGGTTTGTTTTTTTATTAAATTCTTAATTTGGCTAATTTCATTATAATTTCAAAGTTTTTTTAATGCACTTTGCTATTTTAATTTTTTAATCAGTATATAGCAGATAATGAATCAAGATTTAATTGTTTCTTTAGATTGTTTAGCTGTATTAAAAGTTATTGAATTAATTTTTAAATTAAGTTTACGATTAGAAAAGTGCGCGATCAATGCTGAAAGTGCAATATAGGTGACAGTTCCAATAATATAGATTAATTTCAAATCAGAAATGAGCAAATAGGATTGATATATTAATACAATAACTGCTATAACAGCAATGATTAATAATATAGGATACGGTATGTTAAATGGAGATTGCTGATATGCTTTAGGATATTTTTTAGGCAATTGTGTGACAGCAATCGCTGGAAATGCAAAGACTATAAGTGATATGCCTGTACCGAGTTGAGCAACGACGTTTAAAGACATGCCGAAAATAATAGGTAAAGCGCCTATAATATAAAAGATGAATAATAACCAATGAGGTGTTCCAAAGCGTTTATTTACATTACCTAAGGCTTTGGGTAAGTAACCATCCTGTATGGCTATAAGTAAACTTTTGGTTACCCATGTAAATGTAGAGTTTAACGTGGTTGCCAATGCAAACATTGCACCACCTACCATAAAGAAAATAAAAATGGGTGTAGGTAATACTTCTTTGGCAACACTTGTTAATGGTCTCCCAGAGACTTCCGGTATAGGTAGTACGCCGACAGCTATTGACGCAATAAATGCGTACAGTAAACCTACAAAAATCGTCGCAACTATTATAACAATAGGTATATCACGTTTAGGGTTTTTCATTTCACCACCAAGTTCAGCTACAACTTGAGCGCCACCTGTAGCAAAAGATACTAAGCCTACCGCAGTAAAGAATCCTGTGAAACCGTCAGGTAACATTGAAGCCGGTGTGAATACATTAAAGTTAACATGAGGCATACCAAAAATGATGAAGCATGAAAGTGCAATGATTAAGGTAATAACCATTAAATTACCAACGATAGAGGCTGATTTTACACCTACAAGATTCACTATAAATAGAAGTGTCAATAACACAAATGCAGCTGTTCTAATTGGTATACTAGGGAACAAACCTTCAAGGTATTGAGCAAATGAAAGTGCATAGAGAGATAATGTAATTTGTATGAAAATGAAAAGGAGCAACCAAAATATTCCGATTTTTGGAGATAATAAACGACTTGTATATTGATACATTCCACCTGTTGTAGGTAACGTTGAACCTAAAATTGCGATAGGAAACATTGTTAGTAACGTTATAATTGAGGATAAAATAAATGCTGGTGTGATGCCGCTACCAGTCATTTGAATCCCGATGCCAGTGAGTGACATGACCCCTGCCCCTATAATTTGTCCGATTGCAATCCCCATAACATCAGTTAAACCTAATACTTTTTTTAAATTTGTTGTTTGTTGCACTCAATCACCCCTGAAAATGTATGTAATAAAATAATTAAAAGTATCATAGCATAATATTTTATTAATTCATAGTAAGTCAATCGGAATACTTTGTTTATTTTGGATTTACCTCATATACATAGATAAATAAAAGAGAATCATAGTAAAATGAGGGTAAATATAAATAAAATGAAAAGGTGGGATATCTAATGGCTAATCAACAACACCATGTAAAGGTAGATGCTTTTATAGAGCGGTTAAATCAATGGCAAGAGGAGTTCAAAACACTCAGAACAATCATTCAGAAAACAGAATTAATCGAAGATTATAAGTGGATGCATCCATGCTATACTTTTGAAAATAAAAATGTTGTAATTGTCCAAGATTTTAAACATTATTGTGCTTTATTATTTGAAAAAGGGGCAATTATGGATGATCCTTATGAATCATTGATTCAACAAACCAAAAATGTACAAGCTGCTAGACAGTTGAGATTTAAAAATTTAGAAGAAATAGAGCGACGTAAAGATGAAATTAAGTGGTATCTAGACGAAGCCATACGTATAGAACAATCTGGAAAACAAGTACCTATGAAGCAAACCGAAGATTATGCTATGCCAGATGAGTTGCAAGCGAAACTCGAAACTATGCCTGAACTGAAAGAAGCATTTAATCAGTTAACTCCAGGAAGACAACGGCAATACATGTTTTATATTGGACAGGCTAAAAGATCGACAACACGAGAACAACGCGTAGAAAAGTATGTAACACATATTTTAGATGGAAAAGGCTTGAAGGATAAATAAACGTTAAACACTTGTTAATACAATGTGTATAGACGAGTGGTAAAAAAGATAAGTTGCAACGTGGTACTATATCATATATAGTTTGCTCGAATAAATAAATTTTTAGGTGACTAGGAAATTGAAAGGGAGATGTACGCATGCCAAGAGTTTCTAAGAGAACACAATTACTTGAAGCAGCGGCGGCAATTGTCAATGAACAAGGTAGTGAATACTTAACTTTGGATGCGGTTGCTAAGAAAGCTGGGGTTAGTAAAGGTGGATTACTGTATCATTTTAAAAATAAATTAACATTAGTACAAGGACTCGTTGATCATGCTGATGAATTGTATAGAAGTAATGTGAATCACCGTGTGCAAGAAGATCCACAAGAACAAGGTAAGTGGGTACGGGCATTTATTGAAGCGACACGGGAACATCGTTCAGAAAATGCTTCTATAACTTCAGGGATGCTTGCAGCGCAAGGTATTAACAGTCAATTATTATTACCATTGCAAGACACTTATAAGACATGGCAAAACAAAATTGAGCATGACGGTCTTGATAAGGTTGACGCTACGATAATAAGGTTGGCGATAGATGGTTTATGGTTATCGGAAATCTTTGGATTAGATGCCCTTGATGAGTCTATGAGAGCACAAGTGTTAGATCGTTTAACAACTTATACAGACAATTCAAATACTTAAAAATATAAAAATATAAAAAGAATTATAAAAAATAAAATACGTTATAAGGTGCAATAGTATAGGAATAATCAACAAGTTAAAGTTGATTATTCTTTTTTTTAAATTTTCAAGGACTTGAAACTAAACCGTCCAGTTGGTACACTAACCGATGTATTAAAAACTCTCTTGGAGGTTTATATCAATGAAAAAAGTTATGCTAACAGCAGCATTGACAGGTGCTGGAGATACTGTAGATAAAAATAAGCATGTCCCTGTGACGCCACAAGAAATTGCTGATTCTGCAATTAAATGTGCAAAGGCTGGTGCTACTGTAGCACATATTCATGCGAGAGACCCAAAAACAGGGGGGATTAGTCATGATGTGGAGTTTTTTAGAGAAGCAGTAAGACTAATTAGAGAAGCAGATGAAGATATCATTATTAATATTACATCAGGTGGAGGCGGAGATTTTATTCCAAGCCTCGAAGATCCGTATAAAGCAGAAAAAGGATCCGATATGCAAACCCCTGATGAGCGACATGAACCAGTTGGTACGTTATTACCTGAAATGTGTACATTAGATTGTGGCAGCGTCAATATGGGCGACGCTATTTATTTGAGTCCTGCAGATTGGTTGAGGAAACAAGCTCAATTGGTCAAGGATGCAGGGGTTAAACCAGAACTAGAGTGCTTTGATAGTGGTCATATTTCTTTTGCAAAACAATTGATAAATGAAGGGCTTATTGAAGGTACACCGCTATTCCAATTCTGTTTAGGTATTCCATGGGGCGCTGAAAATGATCCAGAAACCATCGAATATTTTAAAACACGTATACCTGAAAATGCAGAATGGTCAGCATTTGGTATTGGAAGAATGCAATTTCCAACAGTAGAGGAAGCAGCAAAACGTGGTGGTAACGTTCGTGTTGGGTTAGAGGACAATTTATATATAGCAAAGGGTGTAAAAGCATCTAACGAACAACTTGTTGAAAAAGCAGTGGAAATACTCAAAGATTTAGACATTGAGCCGATGACACCGGCAGAGGCGCGTGAAAAGTATCAGCTTAGATCGCCACAAGGAGGTACAAAATGAAGTTTGCAGTTGTAGGTACGGGTGTAATAGGTAGCGGTTGGATTACAAGAATATTAGCACATGGACATGAAGTCATTGCGACAGATCCGAGTGAAAATGCATTTGAAAGTATGTTGAAACAAGTGAAACAAAATTGGCCATATGCTGAACAAATTGGCTTAGCAGAAAATGCATCCTTAGAAAATTTAACGTTTACCCCTCATTTAGAAGAAGCAGTTAAAGATGCAGATCACATTCAAGAGAATGTGCCAGAAATTGAATCATTAAAGGATCAAGTATTAACTGAGATAGATTTCTATGCAAAACCTGATGCTATAATAGGTTCTAGTACATCAGGTATCATGCCTTCAGAATTACAAAAGAATTTACAACACCCAGAAAGGCTTGTGGTAGCGCATCCATTCCATCCTGTATATATTTTACCATTAGTTGAAATTGTTCCTGGTAAATTAACTACAGAAGAAACAACTGTAAAAGCTGAAACAATTTACGAGAGTATTGGTATGGATGTACTACATGTGAGACATGAAATTGAAGGACATGTAGCTGACAGACTGATGGAGGCTTTATGGAGAGAAGCATTGCATATAGTCAATGATGGCATCGCTACTACAGAAGAAGTAGATAAAGCATTTACCCACGCAGCTGGATTGCGTTATGCACAATATGGTCCGTTTATGACATTCCATTTAGCTGGTGGTGAGGGCGGTATGCGTCATATGTTAAAACAATTTGGCCCTGCATTGAAAAAACCTTGGACTAAGTTATTAGCTCCTGAATTAACACAAGAACTTTATGATGAAGTCGTCAATGGATGTGAATCTTCATCACAAGGACAAACAATGTCAGAACTTGACCAAAAACGAAATGAATTTTTAGTTAAAGTGAAACAACTTGCAGAAACATATTGGCCAGAAGATACACCTTCAATGAAAAAAAGCAATACTCAGTCGGTGTATTAATATGACTCAATCACTATTTGAATATACGACAACCGTAAAACAAATTTGGGTAGATCATAATGGTCATATGAATGATGCTGAATATAATCGAGTATTCAGCGATGCAACAGACGCGTGGTTAGCTACTTTAGGGTTAGATTTACAAGCGATTGAACAATTGAAATATACAATATTCACGCTTGAAAATCACGTGATGTATTTAAAAGAAATAAAAGTAAATGAGTTCATCACTGTCACAGTAGAATTGTTTGATTTTGACGCAAAGCGTTTACACGTATTTATGACATTAAAAAATGAGCAAAATGACAGATGTGCGACATATGAAGTGATGCTAATGGGTATGGATACTGAATCTAATAAACCGAAGCCATTTCCAGAAACTATTAGAAAAGCAGTTGAATTTTATGCAGATATTGCATTAATTCAACATCAACCAGAAGAACTTGGGCATCATATTGGAATCAAACGAAAATAAATTTTAGGCTATTGAATAAAAGTTTTTTTGAATGTGTGAAGAAACAAAGTTCGCTATTATAAATTGTTTAATTTTATTAATTGATGTATCTTATTATATATAGGTTGATAAAATATCTAAGCAAAAATGGCTATTTATTTATATGTATTTAGCGAAACATGAATAAATTAGGGCTATATGTGCTCATGTTTTTACTTATTTTAGAATTTGTATAACATCCACAGGTAGCCCTAAATTTATTAGGGAATAGTTGAAATTGAATATGTACATAGAAAGGAATTGACCCATGTTAAGTATTAAAAACTTATCTAAAGTCTATGGCGGCGGTAAAAAAGCTGTGGATAATATTTCATTAGAGGTTGAATCTGGTGAATTTATAGCATTTATTGGTACGAGTGGTAGTGGTAAGACAACTGCCTTAAGAATGATAAATAGGATGATAGAAGCAACTGAGGGACAAATTACAATTAATGGCAAAGATGTCCGTAAGATGAATCCAGTGGAATTGCGTAGAAAAATTGGTTACGTTATACAACAAATCGGATTGATGCCACATATGACTATTAGAGAAAATATTGTTTTAGTACCTAAGTTATTGAAATGGTCACAAGAAAAGAAAGAAAAAAAGGCAAAAGAATTAATTAAATTAGTCGACTTACCTGAAGAGTTTTTAGATAGATACCCATCACAACTTTCTGGTGGTCAACAACAGCGTATAGGTGTTGTTAGAGCATTGGCAGCTGAACAAGATGTTATTCTGATGGACGAGCCTTTTGGGGCATTAGATCCAATTACTAGAGACACGCTACAAGATTTAGTTAAAGAGTTACAACAAAAATTAGGTAAAACATTTATATTTGTCACTCATGATATGGATGAGGCTATCAAGCTAGCCGACAAAATTTGTATTATGTCAGAAGGACAAGTGATTCAATATGACACACCTGACAATATTTTGCGTCATCCAGCAAACGACTTTGTACGTGACTTTATTGGTCAAAATAGATTGATACAAGATAGACCTAACATGCGTACGGTTAAAGATGCGATGATTAAACCAGTTACAGTACATGCAGATAGTACACTGAATGAAGCGGTAGAAATTATGAGGGCACGTCGTGTCGATACTATTTTTGTAGTAGGTAACAATAGCAGATTATTAGGCTACTTAGATATTGAAGATATCAATCAAGGTTTAAGAACGCATAAGGATCTTATTGATATGATGCAACGTGATATTTATAGAGTGAGAATAGACAGTAAATTACAAGACTCTGTTCGTACTATTCTTAAGAGAAATGTAAGAAATGTGCCAGTAGTGGATAGTGATGGTAAAACATTGATTGGATTAGTTACGAGAGCCAACTTAGTAGATATCGTTTATGACAGTATTTGGGGAGAATTAGATGAAGATGTTAGCGCTACTGAAGATGCAATTGTAGAGCCCGATAATGTAGGAGCTGATATATAATGAAACAATTCATAGAGCAATATGGTGGTCAACTGATTTCTAAAACAGTAGAACACTTTTATATCTCAATGATCGCTTTGTTGATTGCCATTGTAGTAGCTGTGCCTTTAGGAATAATTCTATCCAAGATGAAGAGAACTTCAAACATTGTGCTTACAGTTGCTGGTGTATTACAAACGATTCCTACATTGGCTGTACTTGCGGTTATGATACCAATTTTTGGTGTTGGAAAATTACCAGCAATCATAGCTTTATTTATCTATGTACTTTTACCAATATTAAATAATACTGTTTTAGGTGTTAAAAATATCGATAGTAATATTAAAGAAGCGGCAATAAGTATGGGCATGACTCGTTTTCAATTAATGAAAGATGTGGAATTGCCATTAGCTTTACCGTTGATTTTAGGTGGTATTCGATTATCATCAGTTTATGTAATCAGCTGGGCTACACTTGCGAGTTATGTCGGTGCTGGCGGTTTAGGTGACTTTGTATTTAACGGCTTGAATTTATATGATCCATTAATGATTGTAAGTGCAGCAGTATTAGTAACGGCATTAGCCCTAATTGTTGATGTGTTACTATCATTAGTTGAAAAATGGGCAGTGCCAAAAGGATTAAAAGTATCCAGATAAATTAAGGAGGACATTATGAAACGATTGAAACAGTATTGTATCGCACTTGTACTGTGTCTGACGGTGTTATCTGGATGTAGTTTACCCGGTTTAGGTGGAAATAGCTCAGACAACGAAGTTAAGATTACAGCGCTTGCGACGAGTGAATCACAAATTATGTCTCATATGTTGAGGCTTTTAATAGAACATGATACAGATGGAAAGATTAAACCAACATTAATAAATAACTTAGGATCGAGTACAATTCAGCACAACGCTCTTGTAAATGGTGATGCTAATATGTCTGGTGCTCGTTACAATGGTACAGACTTAACAGGTGCATTAAATGAAGATCCTATTAAAGATCCAGAAAAAGCAATGAAAGCTACCCAAGAAGGTTTCCAAAAGAAATTTAATCAAACGTTCTTTAATTCATATGGTTTTGCAAATACATATGCGTTTATGGTTACAAAAGAAACAGCTAAAAAATATAATTTGGAAACAGTGTCTGATTTGAAAGCACATAGTGATGAATTAAAATTAGGTGTCGATAGTTCATGGTTAAATCGTGCAGGTGATGGTTATCCAGGGTTTACAAAAGAATATGGATTTAAATTTAATACAGTTAGACCGATGCAAATTGGTTTAGTATATGATGCATTAAATTCTAAAAACCTTGATGTAGCAGTAGGGTATTCAACAGATGGGAGAATTGCGGCATATGATTTAAAAGTATTGAAAGATGATAGACGCTTTTTCCCACCTTATGCAGCTAGTTCTGTAGCAACAAATGAATTATTAGATAAATATCCTGAATTAAAACCGATTATTAATAAGTTAGAGAAGAAGATTTCAACAAGTGAAATGCAAGAGCTTAATTATCAAGCTGATGGTAAAGGTAAAGAGCCAGCAGTTGTTGCAGAAAACTTCTTGAAAAAATATAACTATTTTGAAAATGATAAGAAGGGTGGTCAAAACTAATGGAGGGTAATTTATTACAGCAATTAGTCGAATATTATTCAGTAAACTTTGGCTACCTTTGGGATTTATTTATTAAGCATTTACTTATGTCTGTGTATGGTGTGTTATTTGCAGCAATTGTGGGTATTCCACTAGGTATTATTATAGCTAGATATAAGAAACTATCATGGGCGATTATTACGATTGCGAATATTATACAAACAGTACCAGTCATTGCAATGCTAGCGATTTTAATGTTAGTTATGGGATTAGGCCCTACCACAGTAGTGGTAACGGTGTTCTTATATGCATTACTCCCGATTATTAAAAATACTTTTACCGGTATTGTCGGTGTAGATGAAAATATCAAAGACGCTGGTAAAGGCATGGGAATGACACGCAATCAGGTATTGCGTATGATTGAATTACCATTGTCTTTGTCTGTAATCTTAGGTGGTTTAAGAATAGCGCTTGTTGTAGCTATCGGCGTTGTAGCTGTTGGTTCATTTATAGGTGCGCCAACATTAGGTGATATTGTAATTCGAGGTACGAATGCTACTGATGGGACGACATTTATTTTAGCAGGTGCAATACCGATCGCATTAATTGCAATTCTAATAGATGTTGGGTTAAGATTTTTAGAAAAACGATTAGATCCTACAACTAGAACTCAGAAAAAACAAAAACCTCAAGGGATTAATCAATGATGAAAGTAGTGAAATGATATGGCAATGTTAACTATCAATTATAAGTCGAAAACGATTGGTATGAATCATCAATTTATAGCAATATTACCAGAAGATATAAGTTACTTTAATACCGATAAAGAACCGAAACAATTAAAAACTATGTTATTATTACATGGCTTATCAAGTGACGAAACATCATATATGCGTTATACAAGTATTGAACGTTATGCTAATGATCATCAAATGGCAGTGATTATGCCAAATGCTGATCATAGTGGTTATAGTAATATGGAATTTGGTCATAAATACTTTGACTATGTGTTGGAAGTGTTAGATTATGCACACCAAATTTTACCATTATCACATGCAAGAGAAGATAATTTTATCGCAGGGCACTCAATGGGTGGATATGGAACGATAAAATATGCTTTAACTCATGGACATCGCTTTGCAAAAGCCTGTCCACTGTCATCTGTATTTAATGCACAAGCATTCATGGATATTGATTGGCACGATTTTTCAGGACAAGCCATTGCAGGTGTTGATAAAACAACTAAGGGGACAGAACTAGATCCTTATTATTTAGTCGATGAAGCTATAAATAAAGATAAAAGCATCCCTGAGTTACTTATTATGTGTGGTACAGAAGATATGCTCTATGAGGATAATAAACAATTTATAAATTATTTAGAAGATAAAGGGATACGATATCAATTTGAAGATGGACCTGGTAACCATGATTATGCTTATTGGGATCAAGCTATTAAACGTGCAATTGAATGGTTTGTAGCGTAACTAACGCTAACTGAAAAAAATAAAAAGCCTCATGCCATTGGTACACAACAATGTACCGATAAAGCATGAGGCTTTTTATTATATTATGATACGAAATAACTTTAGGTTATATAGTTAAAGTACTGATATAAATCATTGCCTATATCTCAAGGCAGTGTAATAGTTGCGTATCATATAATTACAATAATAAAGTTGCGAGAATAGGGGCAACAACTACGACAATCACACCTACGATGACTAATGAAATGGATGCCATTGATGCTTCGGTTTCACCGAATTCTTGCGCAGATGATACACCAAGGGAATGTCCGCTGGTACCGAGTGCAAGACCACGAGCAATAGGGTTAGTAATATTAAATAATTTAATAAGTTTTGTACCTAAAGCATAAATGATGACACCATTCAGAATCACGGCAAGAGATGTTAATTCTTTAATACCACCGATATCTGCTGATACAGGTAGTGCAATCGCAGTTGTAGCGCCTTGAGGCAACATAGATGCAATGATGCCATTAGAAAATTGAAATGCTTCTGCTATTAAATAAATGCAAATTAGTGCAGCTGTTGTACCGAGTGTAATACCTCCAAGTACTTGTTTCCAATATTTTTTTAAAACATCACGTCTTTTATATAATGGAATAGCAAAACAAATTGTTGCTGGTTCCAAGAAGAAATTAATGATGTCTCCGCCAATTTTATAATTTGCATAATCGATTCCAGTTAATTTTAGAAATGCAATACCTACAACCATAGATACAAATAATGGTGTGAATAGGAAGAAACCTTTTGTTTTTTTGAATAACAAAGTCGCAATAATAAAAGGTATTAATGATAGTAAAATACCGAAATAGGGTGTGTTAATCGCTAAATGTTCAATCATATCTTATCCTCCGCAAGTCTTTTGTGTGTTTTTTTTCTGGGAATAAAGGATTTGGTAATAAGCATTTGGGAAAAGAATCCTGTACACAATAGCAACAATAGTGTTGATATAATTATTAATAAAATAATGAGTATTGGACTCGTACTTAAAACACCAAGTGAATTAATGACTGATATGCCTGCAGGTACGAATAAGAACCCAATATTATTTGTTAAAGTTGTTCCGACTTTTTCAACTTCACCTAGTTTAATAATTCCTGTACAAAGTGCTATGAACAGTAGCACTAACCCTATTACTGAAGCAGGCATTGGAATTGGCATAAAGCTTTCAATAATATTTGATACAAACATTATGATTGCTATTACTAGTGCTTGGTGGAAAAAATGATATGTTTTTGATGGATGTTTATTTTCTGTATCTTGTAGGTTTTTAGCTTTCATAATAAATTGCCTCCCGTAATGATCTTGGGTCAATTATAAAATGAAAGCGATTACTTATGTGTGGTTTTAAAGTGACTTACTAGACGTTATCTCTGAAATGCATAAATTAGAATGTGAAAATCAAGATAATCCCATATCTTGTTTGAACGGTTTCATGTAAGAGCGACTGACTTGAAATTTTAATTGATTAGTCATAGTGAGTAGGTACGTGTAATTAAACCAATGCTCAATCGTTAGAATATGTGCTTTGTTAATAAGGGTTGCACGATGTATACGCATAAATTGTTGGTTAGAAATACGTTTTTCATATTGACTAAGTGGTTCGTTTGTTTCAAAATCTTCCGTTTTAGTGTGTATCGTGGTTATACCATTATTTACGGAAATTGCAATAATATCTTCAAGATTAATAATGTGAATACGTTCGTTAACTTCAATTGGTAATACAGCTTGAGGGAATTCAATACTGTCAGTATGTGTCTGTGCATTATGCGATAAATCAACATTATTACTTTTAACAGAGTATGTTTCTAGAGCAATTTCTACTTTATGAATGGCTTGTGTAATACGCTGTAATTCAAATGGCTTTAATATATAGTCAATGGCATTTAATTCAAAAGCTTTAACTGCAAATGTATCGTGTGCTGTTGCAAAAATAATATAAGGTGAATGCTTCATTTTTTTAATTTTTTTAGCGAGATCTAATCCACTTTCATCCATCAAATTTATATCTAAAAAGATCACATCGTAATCCTCATACAAAAGTAATTCTAAGGTTTCAGCTACATTTTCAGCTTCGTCTATAGCTTCGAATGTGCGTATTTTATTCAATAAATAGCGAAGTTCATTACGCGCTAAAGGTTCATCATCGACAATGATTGATTTCAATTGTTATCCTCCTCAGAAGTATAATATGGAATAGTATAACTCACATTTGTACCCAATTGGTTAGAATCAATTTTGAGTTTTGCAGTTAAACCAAATAGGCCATCTAATCTGCGGTTTAAATTTTCTAAGGCGCTGCCTGTACCAGAGTCTGAATACACACTTGTTTTACCAAGTATATTCAGTTTGTCTTTTGGTATACCCAATCCGTTATCAGAAACAGATATTTGTATGCCATTTTCATTTTTAATTACTTTAACGAGTATTTTATTATCATGCTTACGATTTTTAAAAGCATGCTTGATGGCATTTTCTACCAGTATTTGAATTGCAAATGGTGGTACGAGTGCATCATAGCAAGACGACTCTATTTCGAAATCAACATCAAAACGATTTGGATAGCGTGCTTGTTCTAATGATAGGTAAGAACTGACTTGTTGTAATTCTTTTTCTAAAGAGATTATATTATTACGGGCGCCTTGGAGGTTAGACCGGAAAAATTGGCTTAATTGTAAAAGTAATTCTCGTGCTTTTTCGCTATCGATTCTGACTAAAGCAGAAATTGTATTAATCGCATTAAAAAAGAAATGAGGATTAACTTGTGCTTGCAAGGACTTTATTTCTGCATCACGAATTAAGGCACTTTGTGTTTCGGCTTTACCGAGTTCGAGTTGACTTGAAAATATATCAGCAAGTCCAGTAGCAAGTTGTTTATCTGAAAAAGTGACATCATTTTTGTCAGTGAAATACAATTTTAAAGTTCCAGCAACTTCATTTTTTACATGTAAAGGAACGACGATGGCAGCTTGTAATGGACACCCTGGATGATTACAACCAATTTCTTCGCTTGAATAGGCTTCTTTAAGCGTACCACTTTGAATCGCTTTTTTTGATAAGTTAGTAATGATTTGTTTTTGAGCAACATGATGATTACTTGCTACACCTACATGAGTTAGTATATCTTTACGATTTGTAATAGCGACAGCTGAAACTTGCATAAGGTTTAGAATAATTTCAGCAGCTTGTTTAGCTGATTGTTCATTTAAACCAGACCGGAAGTAGGGAAGTGTTTGATTTGCTAATTGTAAAACATCATGTGTTTGAATCGCTCGTGTTTCTTCTTCTTTTTTAATGGTTGATAAGATAATAGATAAAAAGATTGCAGTACCAATTGAGTTAATTGAAATCATTGGAAGTGCAATTAATTTTACTAAATTCCAAGCATGCTCAGTGTTGTTTGAAAATATGAGTATACAAAGCATTTGGATGACTTCGGTAGTAGCTCCAATGAGTGCACCTTTGAAAATCGTAGGATAGCGACGTTCACACATAGCTTTATGGCCAAAGTATCCAGATACGAGTGCAATAATAATAGAAGAAATTAAATAGATATAAGCATCGGCACCGCCGATATATACACGATAGAGTCCAGAAATAATAGCTACGGCTAATGCTACAATCGGTCCGCCAATTAAACCAGAAACTCCAATTGTTAACACACGTGTATTTGCTAATGAAGCATCAGGGTTTAAATGATTGTATACGGATCCATTAATCACTTGATCACCTTGAATTTGAATACCAGTGAAATTTGAAAGCATAGAAAAGCAGCCAAAAATGATGATGAGTTGCCATTGCGCATAGCGTTTATCCCTTTCATTCATCATTGTTTTGAAATGGTTGATATTCATGAGGATATAGGCGATTAAAATAATCAGTCCTACCCGCTCAAGTAATAAAATAAATAAATTTAACATGATAGACACCTTTTTAAATAGATTGTTTATATTATTATACAGCAGACTTCTTTTTTTAAATAGTTCATTAATGATAATCATCAATGACGATAATATTGTTTTAATGATGGCAGTTATTCTTTATAGAAGCAATTAAGTGAATACTATTTGAAAAAAAGAACAAAGTAATATAGCATAAATTACAAATTATATTTAAAATTACAATGAATCGATTGGCTATAAAAGTATCATGTATTATAATTTGGATAACGCTTACATCAAGGGGGTCGTTGAGTGACAAAAGCATTGTGGCAATCATACGAAGATAGAGCAACTTTATTAAATCGTTTAGTAAAGCACCAAACAGTTACCAATACAGAAGGTGAATTAACATTTCCTAGTTTTATAAAGCAACTATTATTACAACTTACATATTTTCAAATGAATAAGTCTCATATACAAATGGTTCAAACGGAAGATGATAAAGAAGCGGTAGTCGCATTTTATAAGGCACATACTTCAACTAAAACGATTACTTTAATCAGTCACTATGACACGGTAAGTGTGGATGATTATGGCTATTTTTCTGCTGAAGCATTTGATTCGGATGCATTAACAGCTTTATTCAAACAAAATGATAGTTATTTAAATGAACAAGCAATTAAAGATTTGAACGATGACACGTATTTATTTGGCCGAGGAACAATGGATATGAAAGCAGGATTAATGTTACATCTATCCTTAATTGAACGTGCTAGCCTCGAGGCATGGGATGTTAACTTAATATTAGTTACAGTGCCTGATGAAGAGGTCAATTCTTCGGGAATGAGAAAAGCTATAGAAACAATTGCTGAATTAAAAGAGCGTTATCAATTGGACTTTCAGTTACATTTAAATAGTGAACCGACATTTCAACAAGCAGGTTCAGATGAAAAGCATTATACCTATTCAGGTTCTATAGGGAAAATCATGCCTGGTGTATTATGTTATGGAAAAGAAACACATGTAGGTAATCCACTTGAAGGGCTAAGTTCCAACTTTATGATGAGTTATATTACTCAAGCTATCGAATATAATATTGCGTTTAAAGAGCATTTTGAAGATGAAGCGACGCCTGTACCTGTTTCACTAGTAACGCGAGACAAAAAATCGACATATGATGTACAAACGCCTTTTCGAACAATAGGGCTCTTTAATATGTTTTTATTTAAAAAAACACCAGATGAATTATTTAGACAATTTATTGATAATGTGATTCGGGCTATAGAACGTTGCGAAAGTGACTGGTTAACAATTTTAGAAGAAGAGGACATACAATTCGACACAAAAATTAATGTCCTAACATATAATCAATTAAAACAATATGCGATTAAACAGCATGGTGAAAAATATGTGAATCAACAAATTGACAAAGCGATACAACACACGCAAGCATTACATATGCAAAGTGTTAATGTAGTTGATGCTTTAATGCAATTATGTAGAAATATTGCACCAGCCGTTGTAACATTTTTTGCTACACCGTATTATCCTGCTGTAAACGCTTCTTATGACGCACGAGTTGAGGATACTATCGCAATTGTGCATCATACTTTACGAAACCAATTTAATCATGAGAGCCAACGTATCCATTATTTTAATGGAATCAGTGACTCAAGTTATTTGAAATTTGATGGTAACATAGAACAAATGGCAACCTATAGTCAAAATGCACCAAATTTTAACCAAACCTACACAATACCTTTTGAGTCAATGCAGAAGGTAAGCGCACCCACATTATTATGTGGTCCAATTGGTAAAGATGCACATAAAGTGAGTGAACGTTTGCATAAACAAAGTGCTTTTGAAGAATTACCTATAGTTTTAGAGCAGATTATAAAAAGTTTTATAGATGAAACTTAGTTAAATCGTAAACAGCTATTACTAATATATTACAGTTTGTGAAAATATATATTATTGTGCATGGATTTTAATCTAAAGGGTATTACGATATATTAGTTAATGTAAAATACATGGCAATGTCCACAACAAAGAAAATGGAGTGGTTGCAATATGTTAAAGGCGTATAAGGAATTTTGGAAAAGATACATAGATTTTCAAGGTAAATCTGATCGATTAGAATTTTGGACACCAGTATTAATTCATATTATTGGTCTGTTCATTATCGCAGTGATTGGTATTTTTAGTTTTATAGCAGGGTCATTTATTATAGGAGTGATCTTGTCTGCTTTGGTAGGAATGTTTGTTATAGCTATACTAGTACCTATGTTTGCTGTGACTTTACGTCGTTTTTATGATGCCGGTAGAAAAAGAATATCTGCCGTTATATTAATTGTTACATCCATACTAGTAGATATTGGTTTTGATATCAGTCAAATTAATGGTATTGCGATTACATTAAATATAATTTCAGTGATTTGTACCCTGATACTCATCGTAATAACATTATTACCTTCACGGCATGTGGATGATGAACAATTAAAATGGTTATAAATATTGTTACATACATTAATAATGTAATCTTTCAAAGGTGAGTATTTAAATAAGGGCCGCTACTAAATGTTAGTAAATGTGGAAGTATTCGTTTATAGGAATGAATGCTTCCATTTTCATATTTAAGGAGGGGAAAATTAATATGAATATATTAGTTGCAGGATTCGATCCATTTGGTGATGAACAAATTAATCCAGCTATGGAAATTTTAAAATTATTGCCGAAAAAAATTAACGGGAGTGTTATAGATAAACTAGAGATACCTACTGTATTTCATAAAAGTAAAACAGTCATTGAAGGGAAATTGCAGCAAAAAGTATATGATATTGTATTAGTAGTTGGTCAAGCAGGTGGTAGATTTGAAATTACACCTGAGCGCATAGCTATGAATATTGACGATGCACGTATACCAGATAATGAAGGAAATCAACCAATTGATGAAGTGATACAAATTACCGGAGCACAAGCATATTTTTCAAATTTACCAGTAAAAAGTATGACAGCAGCGATTAAAGCACAAGGTATACCTGCACGTTTATCAAATACAGCTGGGACTTTTGTATGTAATCACATTTTATATCAACTAGGCTTCTTACAAGATACCCAATATCCTAAGATGAAATTTGGTTTTATCCATGTGCCATTTATCCCTGAACAGGTTGTGAACAAAGTGAATCAACCGTCCATGTCATTAGAAATGATGGAAAGAGGATTACAAGCAGCAATAGCAACGATAGTAGATACGAATGAAGATATAAAGAAGCCTTTAGGTGAAATTCAATAATATTTTAGCTTTGGACCTGAGTCACTAAACAAGTGAAATCTATAACAAAAACAAAACGCACGTCGTATGAAATCACGGCGTGCGTTTCTTAATAATCATGATCTATACGTACATAATTCATACGCACTTCATTATATAATTTCCCGAAGTAAACAGGTTCCTTTTGGTTTGTTTGTTTAAATCCAACTTGTTCATAGAATTGGATTGCATTTTCATTTTCTTCTACAACCCAAAGTGTAACATTGTCTGGATAGGATAATTCAAGTGCACGCTGTGTTAACGCAAAACCAATCATATGGTGTTGATATTCTTCTAATAGATATAAAGCATAAATTTCACTCCAATTATCAGATGCAGTATAGTTATGCGTCTTACCATAAGAAATAAATCCAACAACTTCATTGTCTACGACAGCGACTAGGGTAGGCACATCATGTAAGGAGGATTTTTTTATAAACTGTTCTTTATCAAGATTTTCTAAGTAATCATTAACAGAAATATGATTATAAGTCTCTAACCAACTTTCATAATGGACAATGGCTTTACTATGTTTATCTTTTTCTGTCAGCTCTCTAATTGTGAATTCCATAAACAGCCCCCTTACATACTAAATTGATTTTATTATAGCATCAATAATTTTGGAAAAACAATTTTTAAAATAATTATAAGTAATTTATTGATTGAAAGCATATGCCGAATGAAACTATGATTTATATAAGGCACATCAAAAATTCACTCCAATACAAACTTTATCAAATATAAACGCAATGCAATAGAATGCATGTTTGAAATAATAAAATAGATGAAATTTCAGGTATATAAAAATCGTTGTACCAATGCTAAAAAATACTAAGCATGGAACAACGATTTCTGTTTATTCTGTTGTAACTATAATTTCATTGTAATTAATATTTTCTCTTATTTGAGCAGCGATAGATGCATCAATTTGTTTGTTACGAATAAGTTCATCTAAATGCTTTCTTTGTAAATAAAGCCCTTCTAATTTAAGGTCAACTGTAGTTGAATCAGATGTTGGGAAGCGTTTGTTCTGATTCTTTCTAATTGATCGAAGGCGATTATAATATTGATTAAGGACGATACTTACTTCTAAAACATTGTCGTTTGTTTGTTCGGCTTTTATACGCAATGTAACATTATGATGTACAATACGCATTACCTTTTTCACTTCTTGGAAGTTTGATTTATATTGTTCAAATTTAGTTATATTTGAACGGCGTTTCGCTCTTAGGCGCAAGACTAACATTTTAATGACAATATTAAATTTATGAAGTGTGGTTGATTCTTGGTATTGTCTAGATGCTTCTAATGCAGAACGATAATTTAAAATCGTTTGTCTATCTATTTTATTTTGAGCGATTAATTTTTCTAAAGTCTCAGTTTCTATTTCATTAGCTAAATCCTCTAAGCGTTTTACTTCTTTAGAATTTTCATTTTCAGGTGTCATCTGTAGTAAGAAGAACATTTCATCAAAGTATTCTGATATCACAGCATTATAATCTGTTGTTTGTTCCTTTTTAGATAAAGATTTAAAATGAGAAATGACATTTTCGATGATATATATTTTGGCTACAGGGTAACTCATTGTGGATGTAGTTATTTTACGTTCTGATGGTGTAATTAACGGCAAGATAATCTGTGCAGATACCAAGCTAATAAGCACCATCAGGGAAGCAATAAATAATAAATCATTTTTAAATTCAAATGGCTGATTTTGCGACAATAATGTTGGTAAGGTTAAGGCCATAGAAAGTGAAATTGTACCGTGAATACCACACATGGTCATGATAAACGCATAGTGTGCACGCTTAGGCGGCACTTCTTGTTCATCGTTAAGATAAGATTGGATATTATTTGGATAATAAAATTGTTTAAATAGAATGAATATCCATATAAAACGAAAAACATATATGGCTAATGCAATTAAAAGTGTAGTAATAATTAAAAATTTAATATTTTGTGGTTCTTCTTTGATGATTTCAGCTACAACTTTAGGAACGATAAAACCTAATACCACAAATACAAAGCCGTTAAGTGCATAGCTCAAAGTACTCCATATCTGGTTATAGTTCATTTGAAGTTCAGTCTGCGCTCGAATCAAACGATCACGTTCAAAGCCATGCATGAGTCCAGCTACAACCACTGCGATAATCCCTGATGCGTGAAAAACTTCTGCGATAAGATATACAACGAAAGGTGTTAATAGTTGTATGAATATCATTGTATTACTATCTTTGAGACCTTTATGCATAGATAAATAAATACGTAATCGAACTATTACAAAACCAAAAATAGCCCCGATAAGTATACCGATAATCGTTGAAATGATAAATTGTTCAATAGCTTGAAAAGCCGAAAAAGTGCCAGTTACTAACGCTGTAACTGCGATTTTGAAAGAAATAATACCAGCTGCATCATTTAGTAATGATTCACCTTCAAGAATATTCATCGAACCTTTAGGTAATATTTTACCTTTTGTAATGGCTTGAACGGCTACTGCATCAGTTGGACATAGGATTGCTGCAATTGCAAAAGCAGCAGGCATAGGTAATTCAGGCCAAAACCAATGAATAAAGTAACCTACGCCTATAACAGTCGTAAATACTAAAGCCATTGCCATCAGAATAATAGGTTTGCGATATTCTAATAACTTTGTGCGTGATACATGGGTACCTTCAACAAATAGTAATGGTGCAATGACAGCCATCATAAACACTTCTGAATCAAATTCAAAATGGATAGGTATGGGAAGAATGTATACACAGACGCCAAGTGCAATTTGTATAAAAGCCATGGGTATTTTAGGGAATTTATTATGTATGATTGAGCTGATAATGACAGCGATGATGAAAATTAAAAATGCTTCTAATAATAACATAAATACTCCTCTATATAATTTTGTTTGTTCTATTTTACCATTATATAAAACGCATAAACAGTAGTTTTTCTTATAAGGCAAATAAAAATAAAAAGATTTTAATAGTGCTTAATATAATATATAAGCGCATTATTTCTTAAGTAATAAGTAATTATGTGATAATGACATTGTTATAAAAAAAGAGGAATGTGATAAATAATGGAAATAGGCGTGATTTCAGATTTACATGTTGATAGACATAAAACTTTGACACCTGAAGATTATCAGAACGTTTTAAGCAATGTATTATATCAACGTCATATAGATTTATTATTGATTGCTGGAGACATTTCGAATAATTACAAGTTGACTAATCAATTTGTAAAGTACATTGAGTATGAAATGCAAATTAAAGTACTATTTATTCCAGGAAATCATGATTTTTGGGCAACGGAAACCGATGTGACCTCTGCAGAAATTTTAGATTTTTATCTACAAATGGATGCGTGTCTCATAGGAAAACCTTATGTAATCAATGATGAATGGGCCATTGTTGGTAATACAGGGTGGTATGATTACACCTATGCTAATCCGAAATTTTCGCTTGAACGAGTGGCACGCAGAAAGTATTATGGCGCTACTTGGCAAGACAAGGTGAAGATTGATTGGCCCATGGAAGACCGAAAGTTATCAAATATAGCGGCAAGACAAGCGACTAAAGATATTGAACGAGTTAAAGACAAGAAAATAATTCTTATGACTCATATTGTGACGCACCCTAGATTTGCTGTACCCACACCACACAGAATATTTGATTACTTTAATGCATTTATTGGAACATCTGATTTTGATCAGATATATCAGCAGTATGATATCCGTTATAGTATTATGGGCCATGTTCATTTTAGGAATACATTTGTAGAAAACGGCACAACATATATATGTCCTTGTCTAGGTTACCAACGGGAATGGCGTACTTCTAATATTGAGCAAGAAATCAATCATGCATTGTATAGTTTCTCATTATAAGTAAGCGCGTTAATACAACTTATAATCAACAAGGAAGTTATAAGGATAAATCCTTGTTGATATATTGGTAAATCGATTTTCCATAGCTAACACAGTAGGGGGTCTATAATTTTTAGCGGCACCGAAATATAGATTGTAAATTTATTTGAAAACTAAAGGGTAGTGTTTTAATTTTTGTGTTTCATTAAAAAACGTGTGATGAGATTGGCAACGTGTTATTTAAAGAGCCGAATTAAGTATTATGACTGAATATGAAAACTCATTTGGCCCGGCGCATTGTAGCTTGCTTCTAACTTAGATTTTCTAATTTTAATAACTTGGTATTTATTCGGTATGAATGCTGGTAAAATAATTGATTTTCCAATATGTGACCATAAAGGATCAATATAATAATAGTAGTTCGCGTCGTAACCAATTAAAACAGTTACATGGATATTCGATACAAGTTTAGTGGGTTGTTCATCTAATTTAAATATACGCTTATAAGGGCGTTGACCTAAAACAGTATGATAGATAACAATGGGTTGACCATGATCAATAACCTGACATAATTCTGATAAAGATTGTCCTGTACTATCTACGATATGTTTATTATATTGTTTGAGATGAGGAACTAAAGCTGTAGGGAATATTGTTTGATGATGCCCCCACTTAACCCAGAGATGATGTCCAACGTACCCTTTATATGGATTGTTTTTATGTTTAGGCCAATGTTTCATAATTTCAGTGGCTGGAACTGCATGTTGGTTAAATTGTAGAATCATGGCAGCAGATACGCCTTCGCATCCCATAACCATAGGTATTGGGAAAAGTTGACTAATCGGTTTTACTGGTAAAATTAATTGACTCATGGTGTCGTCACCCCTAGTTCATTTTATGAAATATGTTGTGTTTTATTATTTTTATTGGTTATATTATATATTTATTTAGTGAATATACATATTAAAATGCTTAAAAGAAATCGACAGATTGTAATAGTTAAGTTGAGTACTTACCCTAATAAAAAAGTAAGAGGATAGAGACTATAGCGTAGTCTCTATCCTCTTACTTTTGGAACCTACTCTATTTTATTTTAACGTACCAAATTATTTTTATTCATGACTTTTAATGATATTTCCAATAAGATAATTAATATGGTTGTGATAATTAAAATGACTAAGTAAGGTGTAGTGTTAAATTCACCTTTTATCCCTATAAGTGGGGACATAATACCACCTAGTATGAATTGGAAAAGACCAAGTAAACTTGAAGCGTTGCCACTACCACCAGTCCGCGACTCCATTGCTAAAGCAAAGCTTAAAGGTCCGATACCTGTTACAGGACAGACATTTAAAAAGAACGCAATGACTAATACCCAAATAGGTAAATGTAATGTCAGAGTAAAGATAATGAGTATTACACCCGAAATTTGTATAAGTGTAAGGCAAATGAGTAAAACATAGCGGTTTACATATTCCACTAATTTAGCAGTTAATTGACTCATAATAATTAACCCAATACCATTAACCGCAAACAGTACACTAAATTGTTGAGCAGACATGTCATAAATTTTCTGTGTGATGAACGGTGCAGCTGAAGAAAAGCTAAATAACATTACATATGTTAGACCTTGTAATAACATAGGTATAATAAATGTTGGTTTCTTTAATAAATAACCAAAATCTTTAAAAATCGCACCAAAGTTTAATTTTGAAAGATCTCGTGTATGAGTTTCTTCCATTTTCCATAATGCAAACAAAAATATAACTAAACTAACGATAGTTAGTATTAGGAAAATGGCTTTCCAATTTGCAATACTCAGTGCATAGCCACCAAGTAGCGGGGCAATAATAGTAATAATCCCATTTACTACTAGTAGTGAGGCTAGGCCTTTAGCTAAAGATTTGCCATTATGCTTGTCACCAATAGACGCCTTAGCAATTACAATTGCACCACCGCCTGTTAATCCTTGAATCAAACGTAATATCAATAAAAGTGACATAGAAGAAGTGAATATTGCTGTAAATGAAGTGAGCACATATATAGCAATAATAATCAATGCAATTTTTTTACGTCCAAATGCATCTGATAGTGGCCCAAAGATAAATTGTCCAATTGCCAGACCAATCAGAGCGAATGATAGTGATAGTTGCGCTTGTGATGCAGTTGTACTAAAATCACTCTGTACACTTGGTAATGATGGAACGTACATATCTATTGTTAAAGGACCAAAAGTAGTCATAATACCTAAGACGATGATGACCATCAAAGGCAATTGACGTGTGGAAGTTTTGTCCATATTATGTTCTCCTTTTTTCATGTTTCTAATGTTTTATTATAACCATGTTTAGTTACTTTGTAACTAAGTAATTATTACATATGATTTATGAAATGCAATCATCGTTTATGTTCGGTTCATTTGTTTCTTTTTAGTTGAATCATACATTTCATACTATATTATGATACAGTATGAAGCGTAATCTAAGTATCATGTAAATAATTAATGATAAATTAATTTTTACATATAGAGTGAAGGCATATTTTTAATATTTAACATAGTGCAAAGGGGTAAATGTATGAAGTTAAGTATAAGTAAAACCCATTATGAGATTATAAAATTTGTGATTGTAGGGGGCATTAATACACTCGATTACTATATTATTTATTTATTCTTATTAAAAATACTTGGGTTGAATTATTTGGTTAGTCATATTAGTGGGTTTATTGTTAGTTTTATTATTTCATATTATTTAAACTGCTACTTTGTATATAAAGTAACACCAACTTGGCGGAAATTCATTCAATTTCCTTTAACACAAGTGATCAATATGGGCACTCAAACAGTGTTATTATATATCTTTGTACAGTGGTTCCACGTTTCATCAGTCGTCGCACCATTTGTAGGCTTAATCATTACAATTCCTATCACATTTGTGTTATCTAAATACATACTTAAAGATTAATATAAGAAGGGTCAAATCTTAAATTTGAAGAGGCGCCCTTCTTAATTTTTGTGCAATTTAATAATCATTTTTAGGAAAGGCTAAAAAATAATTAGAACAATTATATTAAATAATTTTTTAATAAAAAATTATTGTAAATGTGCTTGCAATAGGTCATAATATATATCCAATATCTATTAAGGTGGTCGCAGGTCATGTCACAAACTGAAAATTTAAAAATTGCTCAAAAAGGCGCATATCTAAGTCTATTCGTCTATATCATACTCTCTATAGCTAAGTTTACTGTAGGTTATTTATATAATTCAGCGGCTGTACGAGCGGATAGTTTAAATAATATGACTGATATTATCGTTTCATTGGCGGTGATTATTGGTTTGAAAATCTCAATTAAGCCAGCAGATAAAAATCATCCATATGGCCACTTAAAGTCTGAAAATATTTCAACATTATTAGTTTCATTCATCATCATGTTTGTTGGTATTCAAGTCGTAATAGAGAATTTTCCTAGAATATTTACAAATGAACATCATACACCTAACATTATTACAATTTATGTTAGTGTTATCAGTGGAATCATTATGATTGGTGTATTTTTCATTAATCAACGATTAGCCAAGCGTACAAATAGCAGCTCGTTAAATTCAGCAGCAAAAGATAATTTATCAGATGCACTGGTAAGTATTGGTACTGCAATCGGTTTGGTTTTTACTCAATTTGGATTACCAATCATTGATACGATTTTAGCGACCATTTTAGGGTTATTAATTTTATATACAGGGTTTGGAATTTTTAAAGAATCTATCTTTACGTTAAGTGATGGGTTTAATGAACAAGAGTTAGAAGAGTATAGAAACTATGTATTAGATATCGAAGATGTCATAGACGTTCAAAATATTAAAGGGCGCTATCACGGTAGTAGCGTATTTGTTGACGTGACAATTGTTGTTGAATCAGATCTTTCGTTAGAAGATGCGCACCATATATGTGATGCTGTTGAACAACACATGCATGAGAAGGGGATTTCTTCAGTTTATGTACACCCTGAGCCAGCGTCTATTCAATGATAGTGAATTAACGCACATATTTAAGAAACCTATAAAAGCTGGGCATGTAAATGCCTGGCTTTTATTATTTTAGTAACTAACTATAAGTGATAGTAGTAATAATTTAGGGAATATACAAAAAAACTGCCACAAAGTCAGTAACTTTGTAGGCAGTCTATTGTAAAGCGATTTCACTGTTTTCTTAGCATAATTTATGTTTAGTAGAAAGCTACTAAACATTGATTTTACCACCAGCCATTAGCTACATGGAAATCTACTGCTGCATCGATTGAGCCATAACGTTCTTCAGCATAATTAATCATACCTTTAGTTTGTTCTTCTACTGAACCTGTTCCCCATGCTTCTTTAGTTTGTCCTAGACCTTTATATCCTAATTCGTTTACAGCGTCAGGGTTACCACTTGATTCAGGCATTACAACATTATCCCAAAGTGATTTAGTGCCACCAGCTTCAATAAATTGGCTGTAAACCTCACTTGTTGATTGTGTAGCTTCTTGTGTTTCAGCGGCATCTGCTGTTTGTATATTAGAGCTTACTCCGAAACCAGTTGCTGCAATAGTGATTGATGCGAAAGATGCTAATAATAATTTTTTCATTAAATAAATCCTCCTAATAGATTTACCTGATACATAATCGTGGATAGTCAGGTTTAATTTTTCTAGTCACATGCAATGTGATGTGTACTAAGCGTCATGAGTGCTGTATGTTTTTTCTTAATTCAACGTTTACAACTATAACATCAAAAATTAGTACATAGGTTACAGAAAAATAAAAAAAAGACTTCATTTATGAACAAAAGAATACAATTATTTCAAAGTTCAGTGTAAATTGTTATAATTTTAATGTGTACATTCTAGAGAAAAAGAGAGAAATGACTTAGCAAAGGGCTTTGTAGTAACGAAGCGAAGCCATTGTACTGTAACGAGTTTGTAAAAGTTGTGACAAACTTAATGAAATGAAAGGAAGATAGTGTATGCCAAAATTAATTTTATGTCGTCACGGTCAAAGTGAATGGAATGCAAAAAATTTATTTACTGGATGGGCAGATGTTGATTTATCAGATCAAGGTAGAGCAGAAGCGAAAACATCTGGTAAAAAGTTAAAAGAACAAGGCATAGAGATTGATATTGTTTTTACTTCATTATTAGCTAGGGCAATTAAAACGACGTATCATTTGTTATCAGAATCTGATCAGTTATTTATACCGATTGTAAAATCATGGCGATTAAATGAACGTCATTATGGTGGTTTGCAAGGATTAAATAAAGATGATGCGCGTGATAAATTTGGTGAAGAACAGGTTCATATTTGGAGACGGTCCTATGATGTAGCACCTCCTAAACAAAGTGAATCTCAAAGGAATGATTACTTAAAAGATAAAAAATATGAGCATCTCGATAGAAGAGTTATGCCAGAATCAGAAAGTTTGAAAGATACCTTAATTAGAGTAATCCCATATTGGAACGATCAAATATCACAACAATTATTAGATGGTAAAACAGTCTTAGTATCTGCACATGGCAACTCTTTACGTGCACTTATTAAATATTTAGAACATATATCTGATGAAGATATCATTGGTTATGAAATAAAAACTGGGGCGCCATTAATTTTTGAACTTACTGATGACTTACAAGTCATAGATAAATATTACTTATAAAAGTATTCAATTTTAGAATGACTGAGAAGATACAAATATCATTATAGTTTCTTATTAAGGTAAGAGACATATGTTATTTATTAAAATTGATATATAAAAGTTGTATAAAAAAGAATCTAATAGGGTGCCTAATCATTAGGTACCCTATTAGATTCTTAAATGGTTAGTATAAGATTCTAGAAATGGTTCATTTGGTTCATTAAAATATAAAAATAGTTGAGTATAAAAAGATTAATCATATTTTCAGCAAAAGCGAATATGTAATCAAAATTGTAAAAGTGGTAATTTAATTATGACTTATTACGTTTATGTTGCTGAATAATTTTGCGCGCAAGCTTACGTGTTTTGATATTAGGGCTGTTTAAATTACGGCGAGCAGTTTGTAAATCTAGTTTCATGGAAATGACCTCCTTTAGTAACTAACACAATTATGAAGGAAAAACAGCGTTTTGTAAATAGTAATAATTACGATTTATAACAAATGTGTCTGAACTTAATTAGAACAATAAAGTTTTTTACAATATGCCAAACTTTTTTAATGATATGTTAATAAAATATATGTATAATTCATTATTACAGCTAATTTTAAGTTTTATATATTATTGTAGAAAAGGAGAAAGGTATGAAGCACAAAACAAAATTAATAATGATATTTGTAATGCTGCTTGGTGGATTCTTTGGACTATTAAATGAAACCTTATTAACGACAGCATTACCTAGTATAATGAAAGAATTTAATATAGATTATACAAAAGTACAATGGCTTACAACGGCATTCTTATTAACTAATGGGGTAGTTGTCCCATTATCAGCAATGATTATACAAAGATTTACAACAAGGCAGGTCTTTTTAACTGGAATATTAATCTTCCTGATCGGTACGCTTATTGCTGGGTTCAGTCCGAACTTTACAATATTATTAATAGCAAGAATTGTTCAGGCGTTAGGTTCAGGAATTATGATGCCATTAATGATGACTACGGTCTTAGATGTATTTGAACCACATGAACGAGGTAAATACATGGGGATGTTTGGGCTAGTTATTGCTTTAGCACCAGCGATTGGTCCGACACTTTCTGGTTATCTAGTTGAGTATTTCGAGTGGCGCTCACTTTTCCATGTGGTTACGCCAGTTGCTGCTGTTACATTCCTCGCAGCACTTAAATTTGTGAAAAATGTTGGTTTGAAAAAGAAAGCACCTATTGATGTACTTTCAATCATTATGTCGGTACTAGGCTTTGGTAGTGTACTATATGGTACAAGTACAATTTCTCGTGAGGGATGGAATGATCCAATCGTACTAACAACTGTCATCGGTGGAATCATTTTAATCGCATTGTTTATATTTAGACAAACACGATTGGAAAATCCATTACTCGACTTTTCACTATTTAAAATCAATCAATTTACTATAGGGATTATAATCATGTCATTTACGATGATATCAATGATTGGTTCTGAAACAATATTACCTATGTTTGTGCAAAATATTATGAAAGATTCTGCATTACAATCAGGTCTTATATTATTGCCTGGCGCTATAGTCATGGGAGTGATGTCAGTATTATCTGGATTATTATTTGACAAGTATGGTGCTAGAATTTTAGCTATTATAGGTATGATTATTGTAGTTATAACGACTTCTTATTTTGTCGTTATGGATGAGCATACATCTGCTACTATGCTAGCAACTATTTATGGTATCCGTATGGTGGGTATTGCTTTAGGATTAATGCCATTAATGACGCATACAATGAACTTCTTATCATATGAAATGAATGCGCATGGTTCAGCTATGACTAATACATTACAACAAATTTCAGCATCTATTGGTACAGCAGCACTTTTCACAACAATGAGTCAATCATCAAAAAACTTCACACCAGACATGAGTGACTATAAAGGAATGGGTAAACAAGAAATAGCAGCTCAAGTGCAACATGATGCATTGCTAAATGGCTATCATAGCGCCTTCTGGTTTGCTGTAATTATTTCTTTCCTTAGTTTAATTTGTGTATTCCTGTTGAAAAGTAAGAAGAAAATGAATTTAGAACAAGAATAAGTATATAATAGCTGATAGATATGTGGGCGAGGGGACAACTCAAACAGAACATCTATCGGCTTTTTCTTTATCAGTAATAATTTATAGAGGATCATAATAATTTGAAGTCTATAAATAGCATAGTAAGTTATTTTCAAAATAAATGAGGTAAATAAATAATGGATCATAATATGAAATTGTATGATAAGCCATTTCGGTTAATTGAAAATGGCTCAAAAACGATTGAAGTCAGACTAAATGATAAGAAGAGACAAGAAGTACAGGCGGGAGATTTTATCGTTTTTGAAAATATTGAGAAGAATCAAAGTATTAAAGTTGAAGTGTTAAAAGTAATACAATATATATCGTTTCAAGCATTGCTTAAAGCATATTCTAATAAAGAAATTGGCACGGATGAAAAAATGCAATTATCTCAAAAATTGGCTCAAATTTATCAAATATATAGTCAAACAGATGAATTAAACTATGGGGCATTAGCTATAAAAATACGTGTAGTATCAAAATAATCTTGATAAACATGTCGGTTATAATTAGGTAAATAGACTGTAATATCAACTCAAAACAAAGACCACTGCTATTTATTAAATAACAGTGGTCTTTCAAATAATTTCAGAATTTGTTACAATTCAAATTTCCGTTTTCAAGTCCATAATAGCTATTTGATCGAACATCTACTATAAAGATGCAAGGCTAAAAATAGAGTGTGTGGATGTGGAAAGTATAAAAAAACTGACGCTAAGTTGGAATCTTTGTCGACAGACTAAATCCAATCGACATCGTCGTCGATTGGATTACTGAACGACTCATATTTCGCTTATTATAATTTCCCTATTAATTTGCCAATATTATAGACTAAAGGTTTAATAGGTTTTACAAAGTCCCCGATATATTCTTCAACATCAGCATTGAAGCCTTTTTTGAATTGCTGTACACCATAATCCTCAGCATCCTCACTGAAATCTCCAGTAATGCCATAGAAATTGTAGCGGTCAATATTATGTCTCTTAGCAAATTTAATCATTTCCCACTGTAGTTTATACGCACCCATATATGCATTATAGTTAGGATTAGAGCCACTTGATAAATAATATACTTCATAATCGTTATAAATATAAATTGCAGCGGCCAAATCTAGTATTGAGCCATCTGTAGCTATAGTTGCTGCTGTATCATCTATTTTTCGCTGTGCACTATTAATTTGTTGTGTTAATTGTGTATGCTTTGTTTTTTGTTTTTTTGAATTTGGACTTTCTGTTAATGCTGTTTCAACTTCAAGTAGTTGATTGTTTAAGGTATTATGTTTTTCTTTTAAGCTCGCGATATATTCGTTTAAGTCAATATAAGCTAACTGTAAAGAAGCATAACCTTTATATGCTTTTTGTAACTCTTCAAAGTAAGGCTCATCTCGGAAAGAGAAACCGTGTTTTTCTTCTGCCATTTTAAATAACTTGAAAAATCTTTCAGTTTCTTCAATAGGAAGTGTTGTAACTTTAACTCCCATCTCTTCAGTTCTTTTAATGTTTCGGCGTGTTTGATAATCCATCTCTTTTAATAATTGCTGTTCGGTCTTATTTTTTAAGTCTAAAACAGATAGCCAACGAATTTGACTAGTCTTTGAATAACCAACAGGATAGCCTTGATGCTTATAACCTAATTGGTCTAATGTACTAATTAACATGCGATTATCATAAGACTTAATGATTTCACCATCTGCATTCCTTAAATTTTCTAAAATATAAGGATCGAGTAATACATATAGACAGTTATGTTTTTTTAAATATGAAGTTAGTGATTTGAAGTAAAAATTAACTAATGCAATATTATTGTAGTCTAGTACAGGACCACGTTGACTATAAAAATATTTGAAAAATTTTAAAGCACGTGCTTCGGTAAACATACCAGCAGCAATGATTTCACCATTTTTATTTTTAACACCTAGTAAATGTGCGTCGGATTGATCTTGTGCTTCATAATTCACACGCGTCTGAGTATAATGAGAAAAATTATTGTGTGTGAATTCAGCAAATTCTTCAGGGGTAATATTCACAAATTGCATAGGATTTCTTTTCCTCCTTAAAGGGGTAATTTAAATTTTTTTTATTAAATTGGTTGATATATAAACAGTATATCAAAATTAATGTTAAATGACATTGTATAAGAAGATTGTTGATATAGTGATTAATTGTGAGATGCATATAATTGTTAGTGGTTTTTCACATAATTTCTATGGGCAAAATAGACTAGAACATTTGGATTTTTCGTTGTATGATGTTACATACGGAATAATGGTGTATATTAAAATAGAATTCTATTAAAAAAATGGGGATGTTTTAGGAGAGGTAAGTAATGAAAAAGTTATTGATTTTGATTGTTGTATCGGTAGCAATAAGTGCGGGATGCAGCAGTAGTAAATATACAGACAAAATAGAAAAAGCTGTCAATCAGCAACAAACATATCAAAAGCATTTAGCTCAGAAACAAGAAGGCGATGCGCATAAAAAATTCGATAAAAAAGAAGCTAATATTTATGTATATGAAAAAGGGAAATATGTAACATTAGCTTATAAACCATTAAAAGAAGATGCCGAAGTGCATTATTATACTTATAAATTTAAAAATGGAAAAGCTAAATATTTAATTGATTTTAATTCAAAAGGCTATACACAAACTCATGAAGCAGATTATAAAGAAGAAAATATGAATATTAATGAATAAAGAAGCCGCAGTTTAGCTATTATTCAAAAGGCAATCGAGGTGTCCACATAAGCATATGAAAAAGTTATGGATAAGTTTAATGATAGCAGCAACAATATTACTGTTGGTGGGATGTACGAATCCAGAGCATGCACATAAAGATGACAAACGTGATAGTAATGGCAAAATAAAAATCATCGAATATGGTGATTTTAAATGTCCTTATTGTAAAAAAGTTGAACATAATATCATGCCAAAACTAAAAAGAGATTATATCGACAAGAACAAAGTAAACTATCAATTTGTAAATATGGCATTTTTAGGAAAAGATTCTATAATTGGATCTAGAGCTGGGCATGCAGTTAAACAAATAGCACCAAGTCGCTATTTAAAATTTCAATCATTAATGTTTGAACAACAACCCGATTCAGAAAAAAAATGGATTACCGAAGAAGTGGTGGACAAACAAATTGATAAATTAGCGATTAAAAAGACGACTAAAGAGAAAATAAAAAAAGAATATAAAACAAAAAATAGTAAATCATGGCAAGCAGCTAAAGATGATCAAAAGCAATACAAAGATAAACACATTGATACTGCACCTACAGTTTATATTGCTGGTAAAAAACTAGAAGACCCTTATCACTATGATAATTATAAAAAGTTATTAGATAAGCAATAATTAAATTATGCCTCAGTACAATTTCATAAAAGATTGTACTGGGGTTTTTTTATGATTTTTAAATCGTAATTATTACGAAAAAATATTTTAAGGTATTGCTTTTCAAACGAACTAAGGCTATAATTTTAAATCGTAACGATTACTATTTGATGGAGGGAAATTATGAAGAGAACAATATACATATCATTTCTAGTTATTATCTTATCTATTGTAATGACAGCATGTGGAAAAGACGATGCAGAGCGTAACGTTCAAGGAGATGACAAAAAATTAAAAATAAACACTACAGTTTATCCGTTAAAATCATTTGCAGAACAAATTGGTGGAGAGCATGTTTCTGTAGAATCTATTTATCCAGAAGGCACAGACATGCACAGCTTTGAACCAACACAAAAAGATATTATCAGCGCGAGTAAGGCTGATTTATTCATTTACACGGGTGATGATTTAGACCCTGTTGCTAAAAAAGTAGCAGCCACAATTAAAACACAAGATAAAAAATTGGCATTGGAAGATAAATTGGATAAATCGCAATTACTGACAGACCAACATAGTCACGAGGAGTCAGAAGAACATAATCACGGTAGTGAAGAAGGTCATCATCATCATGGTGGATATGATCCACACATATGGCTAGATCCTAAGTTTGATCAAACCTTTGCGAAAGAAATTAAAGATGAGTTGATTAAAAAAGACCCAAATCATAAAAAAGAATACGAGAAAAATTATAAAAAATTAAATAAAGAATTAACACAAATTGATGAAAAAATGAAAGATACAACAAAGGATAAAAAAGGGAACGCAGTATTTATTTCTCATGAATCAATGGGATATCTAGCTAATCGTTATGGATTTGTACAAAAAGGTGTCCAAAATATGAATGCTGAAGATCCTTCACAAAAAGATTTAACTAAAATTGTAAAAGAAATTAATGAGTCTGGTACTAAATATATTCTCTATGAAGATAACGTTTCAAATAAGGTGACAGATACAATACGTAAAGAAACTAAGGCAAAACCATTAAAATTTTATAATATGGAATCATTAACTAAAGCACAACAAAGTGATAAAACAATCACCTTCCAATCATTAATGAAGAAAAACATTAAGCATATTAATATGGCTTTAAATGATAATATTAAAGTCAACGATGACAGTAAAAAGAACAAGCATGAGAAAGCTATATCGGAAGGTTATTTTAAAGATAGCCAAGTTAAAGATAGAAAGCTTTCAGATTATAATGGTGACTGGCAATCAATATATCCATACTTAAAAGATGGTAGCTTGGATGAAGTAATGAAACATAAAGCTAATGAAGATGATTCAATGTCAGAAAAAGAATATAAGGCATATTATGAAAAGGGTTACGAAACTGATATTGAAAATTTGAAAATAAATAATGATACGATTGAATTCACGAAGGATGGTAAGAAAATACAAGGTAAATATAAATATGATGGAAAAGATATTTTGAAATATGAAAAAGGTAATAGAGGTGTTAGGTTTACGTATAAACTTACAGAAGGCGAAGATAAAACATTACCTAAATATGTGCAATTTAGTGATCATAATATAGCGCCGACAAAATCACATCATTTTCATATATTTATAGGTAATGATAGAGGAAAAGTCTTAAAAGAATTAGATAACTGGCCGACGTATTATCCTCAAGATTTAACTAAAAAGGAAATAAAAGAGGAGATGTTAGCACACTAATCATAAATAAGGTGGTTTTAAACTTTTACGAAACCTTAATAATAAAAATGAGTAAATTGACATTTAAAGGGAATAAAATTTAAAGAGTGAAAATAGAAAGCATTTTTGTTGATATATAAAATATAGTTGATATAATAAGTATAGTGGTAAAATTCAAAAATACTTTGGAGGTATGTTTCTATGACAACATTTAATTTTGACCCAGCACATTCAGCAGTGGAATTTTCAATTAAGCATTTAGTTATTTCAAACATTAAAGGTAGATTTAATGATTTTGATGCTAAAATAGAAGGCGATGTAAATGATTTGAGTACACTTAAAGGTGAGTTCGCTATTAAAGCTGATTCAATTGATACGCGTGTAGAAGATCGCGATGGGCATTTACGTAGCGGTGATTTCCTAGATGTTGAAAACTATCCAGAAATCAAATTTGAAATTACTCATGCTGATAATAAATCAATTACTGGTAACTTAACTATAAAAGATGTAACAAAAGAAGAAACATTTGAATTGAATTATGAAGGAAAAAGTAAAAATCCAATGAATGGTGCCGAAACGGTAGGTTTTATCGTAAATGGTGCAATTGAACGTGACAAATATGGGGTTACATTTAACCAAACGCTCGAAACAGGTGGCGTTATGATTGGCAAAGATATTAAATTTCAAGTGAGTTTAGAATTTGCTTTAGAAGATTAATATTATGCATTATTTAAAGTAAGAAAATAAAATTATAGATGTTACAAAGCTAAGTTATAAAAGAACTCTATCAGGTATTAAAAGCTGATAGAGTTCTTTCTTTATTATTAGTGGTGGATATCCTAATAAAATATTGATTATAAAAAATATATACTAATCCTATTGAGTAACATAGTAAATATTCAAACATGACTTGTAAAAAATATTTTGATAAAGAGATATAAAATAATATGTTTGAATTAAAAATCATGCGTAGGGGGTATAGTGGAGATAAGAAAGGGGCGATAATATGACTACGGACATACCTGAAATTGGCGTTCCTGCCACAAAAGCACTAAAAGAACTCGGAGTAACAAACTTAGAAGAAGTAGCAAGTTATGAACGAACAACGTTATTAGATATACATGGTATTGGTCCTAAAGCTATTGAGATACTTGAACAAGCATTAAAGGACGTAGATTTAAGTTTTAAAAATGATGTGTTGCCCGCGTTACCATTTAAGTTAACAGGAGATTTAAATTGTGATAATGCACCTAAAAGGCGTATGATGTTAGAATTTTTAATTGGTTGTGCCCTCATTGAAAAGGAAAAACTAATTAAAACTGTCACTGAAAATTTTGTTTGGAATGTAGTCGATGCATTTCAGATACAAGGGTTAGATGCTTTTTATGAAGAATTGGAATCACACCAAGTTGAAATAGTTTCATTAAATGTTACGCAAAATTTATCTCATGGTAAGTTTGGTGCGTTGCATGGTACTCAAATTGCAAAGGATGGTTCAACGATATATTTTGCAGATTTCTTTGAATTTGAAAGTCACCAGAAAGATGCTAAAGTAAAAACAATAACCTCATATGTCATTATGGACGAAGGAGATGTATAAATGAGTATACAAATTGAACAAAATAAAATTATATTTATTAGAAATTTTAATGCAACGGCAGATCAGATATTTAATGCCTATACGGAACAAGCTTTATTTGAGCAATGGTTCCATCCTAAAGGCGCAATCACAGAAGTATATACGTTTAATGTTCAGACCGAGGGCAATGCATTTTTTGCTATTCGAGGCCCTCAAGGAACAAGTTATACTGTAACAAATTATAATGATGTCCAACGCCCTACACTTATTGATTACTATGATTACTTTGCAGATCAAGATGGGAATATCGATAAGACAATGGCAGGCATGCATAATACGATTCATATTAAAGATAATAAAGATGGCACTACAACCATTAAATCAATTGCTGAATTACCAGATGCCGAAGCAGCTCAACAATTACTGGATATGGGTGTTGAAGAAGGTATGGACGGTACTTTTGATAACTTGGAAGCACTAGTGAAAACATTTTAGAAAAGTCAAAAATATGTTGAAAATACAACGTCTATTTAAAAGCTAACCTCGTTATAATAGAAGATGAAAAGAGGTGGGTCTATTGAATAAACGTTATGTTAAAGTACTTGGCTTATATACATTGAGTACACTTATACCAGCTGGTATTATAAATGAAAAATGTATAAATAAACGTATGTTCAAATGGTTTTTACGTACATTAATGGGCTATGCTATTTTTGCTTATGGTTTGCGCACTTTAAGTAAATTTAAAGTTTGATTTTATAATAAGAAGTCAGAGCATTACTAATGTATGCTCTGACTTCTTTGTGTAGATATTTAAGTTAATTAAGTACTTCTCCATTTGTTTCAATTACTTTACGATACCAATCAAATGACGCTTTCTTTTTACGTTCTAATGTACCATTGCCATTATTGTCTCTATCTACATAGATAAGACCATAACGCTTTTTCATTTCGCCAGTAGTAAAGGAAATGATGTCAATAATGCCCCAAGGTGTATATCCCATTAGATTTACACCGTCCTCATCAACCGCAGCAATAGCCGCTTCAATATGTGATTTTAAATAGTCAATACGGTAAGTATCATGTATTTGGCCATTTTCATCAAATTCATCAATAGCGCCAAAGCCATTTTCAACAATAAAGAGTGGTATCTGATAACGATCATATAATACGTTTAAAGTATAACGTAAACCAGTAGGATCAATGGCCCATCCCCAGTCGCTTTGTTGAATATGCGGGTTATCAACCGAATGTGCTAAACCACCATTGGTAACATTCTCGCCGGTATAAGACTCTGCATCGTGCTTAACCACTGTTGTCATATAGTAGCTAAAACCAATATAATCTACAGTACCTTCACGTAATATTTGCTCATCTCCATCTAGCCAGCCAATATCATAGCCTTTACGTTCGAGCATTTTATTAGCATAACTTGGATAGTAACCACGTACCTGTACATCTGGGAAGAAGAAGCGGAGACGGTTCGCTTTAACAGCTTCCATCATGTCTTCTGGATTACAAGAATACGGATAAATAGCCACATGAGAAATCATTAAGCCTATTTCGAAATCTGGGTTAATCTCTTTTCCTATTTTCACTGCTTTAGCACTAGCGATGAGTTCATTGTGAGCTACTTGATATAGTACTTCTTCGGGGTCTTCATGTGCTTTAACTTGCACACCAGAATTTGTCCATAGGAAAATAGGATTATCTGTATCCATTTGATTATTGATTTCATTAAAAGTCATCCAATATTTTACTTTATCTTTATAGCGTTTAAAGACTGTTTCGGCAAAGTGTGCAAAGAAATCAGCCACTTTTCTATTTCTAAAGCCACCGTATTCACGAGCTAAATGCAATGGCATTTCAAAATGGGAGAGTGTGATAACAGGTTCTATACCATATTTTAAGAGCTCATCAAAAACATTATCATAAAATTGAAGTCCGGCTTCATTTGGTTCTGTTTCATCACCTTTAGGGAAAATACGAGACCATGCGATAGAAGTACGTAAACATTTAAGTCCCATTTCATTAAACAGTGCTATATCTTCTTTATAGCGATTGTAGAAATCGATTCCGATATGATTAGGATAATATTTATTATCATCAATGTCCTGAGTGATTTCTCGTGCTTGACCATGTTCACCGTTCGTCATTACATCAATTACACTTAACCCTTTGCCATCTTCATCATATCCGCCTTCAAATTGATTGGCAGCCAAAGCGCCACCCCATAGAAAGTCTTTAGGTAATTTTGTCATTTTAATCAAGCTCCTTTATATTATTTATTTATAATTGTAAATATTGCTTCGTTTTGTTTAACTTCAGCTGGGTCTTCAACGATAATGTCGTCAAATTCATTCGAATTTGTAATTATAATAGGAATGACAGTATCGTAGCCTTGTGACTGAATTGTATCTTTATCAAAATTTAATAATGGTTGATTACGTGTGATCGTGTCATTTTCTTGAATTAATAATTCAAATCCTTTTCCGTTTAATTGAACTGTATCAAGTCCAACATGTATTAATAGTTCAACGCCATTTTCAGAAGTAATGCCAATAGCATGCTTACTTGGTGCAATCATACTAATCACACCATCAAGAGGAGCCAGTATAGTGTTATCATGTGGCTTAATAGCAATTCCTTTTCCCATCATGCCCTCTGAAAATATAGGATCGTTAACTTCTGATAATGCGATGGTTTGACCATGGATTGGTGCATAAATCGTTGTTTCGAGATGTTCATTTTGAGGCGAAATCATAGATGTATCATCGTTATTCGCATTAGTAGTATTAACATCCTCTGTTGTATCATCTCCATAACCGAAAATTTGAATTAATATAATTGGTAAAATAATAGCAATAGCACTACCAATTAAGATGCCCCAAATTGAGGTAGGATTATCTGCGCTATAACCATTAACTATAGTTATAGGACCAGGAAGGCCAGCATAGGCATAATATTTTGGATTAAAGAAACTAGCTACGAAGGCACCTATGGCACCACTAATACATGCGATGATAAAGGGTTTTTTAAAGCGTAAGTTCACACCATACATTGCAGGTTCAGTGATACCGAAGATTGCTGTGATACCAGCAGATGATGACACTCTCTTAATTTCTGTACGCTTAGCTTTGATGAATACACCTAATACTGCGCCAAATTGTGAAATGACAGCAATTGTCTGGAAAGCTTGGAACGCATCACTCTTATGTTGTTCAAAGTTGGCTAAAATAACAGGAGTGATTCCCCAATGAACACCAAAGATTACAAATATTTGCCATAATCCTCCAATTAAAGCGCCTGCCAACCAAGGAGCAACAGCTACTAGGTAGTTAAAGCCACCCGCAATACCATGTGCAGCAAGTGTGGATATTGGACCAATTACAAGCAAAGTGATTGGGACCATTATAATAATACTGAAAAAGGGTGTGAATAATGGCTTAACCACATCATGTATCCACTTATTTAAATATTTTTCAACGTAAGATAATATCCAGACTAATAATAAAGGCGGTAAAACAGATGATGTATAGCTCGTTTCTGTTAATGGAATACCAAATAGTCGTACCGATTCACCATCTTGGATTTTAGCTACTATATCACTTAACTCAGGGCTAACGAGTGCTGCAGTACAAGCGACTGCAATATAAATATTTACATTAAAATGTCTGGCTGCAGTGATTGCTATGAATATAGGTAAAAATGTAAAAGGCGCCCATGATATTAAATTAAACACTTCATAAGTGCCAGTATTTTTAAAAGTAGGGGCAATGAGGTTGATAACAATTAGTAAACCTTGCAATATACCTGCGGCAGCTAAAATATATATAAAAGGTGCAAATACTGCAGACATAGTTGCGATAACTCTGTTAATAACAGTGCCTTTATTTTCTTGTTCTTGGTTGCTACTTCTAACATCAGCGCCTGTTAAAGATTCGAATGATTGATATACCTCACCAACATTATTACCTATAACTACTTGAAACTGCCCATTATTTTCAACGACTGTAACGACGCCATCAATTTCGGACACTTTCTTTTTAGCATCAGGTATAGATCTTTTTAATACTAAACGCAATCTAGTTGCGCAATGCGTACTATTGACAAGGTTTTCTTCGCCACCAACAGCATCTAAGATTTGCTGGGCAAGCACTTCATTTTTATCTGCCATATTTTTGCAACTCCTTCATTGATATATTAAACACACTTTAATGTAAGCGATTTACTTCATTATAATTATACCGGTACAATTTGTAAAGACCCTAACAAATTATATGTGATGTATGTTAAAATGAAGTTCATGTTATAATGATTTGAATTTTATTATAAAAGGGGTATACGTATGCTCAAGTATGAACAAATTGCTCAACAGTTAAATCAGTATATTGTAGAAGGAAATTTTCAAGCTGGTGATAAATTACCGAGCGTGGAAGCTTTGAAAACTAAATATAATGTGAGTAAGAGTACAATCATCAAAGCGTTAGAAGCTTTGGAGAAAAAGGGGAATATTTACCAAGCTCGTGGTAGTGGCATATATGTGCGTAATCAAAAAAGAGAAGGATATCTTAATTTATTTTCTTCTAGTGGATTTAGTGATGAAATTGAGGGCAGTCATGTAACGAATAAAGTGTTGCGTGTAGAAGAGGTGTTACCCCCTAAAGATGTTTGTCAGAAGTTAAAGCTATCTCATGATACATCTGTATATGTATTGGAACGTATAGTTTATGTTGATGGAGCAGTATTATGTTTCGAACAATCATACTTTAATAAAGATATTGTATTATATTTAAATGAATCTATAGCTGAAAATTCTGTGTTTAAATATTTAGAGCAAAATTTAAAAGTAAAAATAGGATTTTCAGATATTTATTTTGCAGTTGATAAATTAAAGTCACAGGAAGCTGAAAAGTTAGAATTAAGTAATGGAGACCCTTGTTTAAGATACGAACAAATATTTTATACTACCACGGGCATACCATTCGATTGTTCAAATTTGTTATATCATTACCAAAATGCACATTTTTATATTCCATCTCAAAAATAAAAGGCTTGTTTATCTTGTAATGACTTAACTTTAATTAAGTACATCACAAGGTAAACAAGCTTTTTAAAAGCGATTAATAACACTTTGGATAGTATATATATTAAGTTGATTGACGATTGCATGATCTACCTCATTGTATATTTCGTCTAAGGCATGGCTAATATTTTTCCCAACATAACAATTAGGATTTGTATCATTATGAATTTTGGCAAAGTGTGCAGTTTCTGAAAATATTAATTGATATAAATCCCCTAATTTAATTTCTGTTGCAGGTATAGACAAATTATACCCCGCCTTACCTTGGCTACTATGAATAAAATGGCCATTTTTTAAATAACGACATATTTTTCTCACTAAAGTTGCATTACTATTAATACTATCAGCTATATATTGACTAGATACTGCCTCTTTTTCTGTAGCTAACAAAGTAAGTATATGAATTGAAACTGAAAATTGTGTGTTCAAGTGAGCGCCTCCAATACTAGATACTTGTGTATTTATTATATACAAGTAAAGTTTACGCCATTTTTTTAGAACTATCAATGTATTAAAATATGAAACAGTGACATATTGAACTATTAAAAATAGCTTGAAAATAATATAATGGCTTTAATGTATGAGTAATATTTCATATTAGGAAATTTAATTGTATAAGGGGGGCGCTTTTATGATAGATAATCATAAAGCAATCAAAGATACATATATGTCGAGGGAAACAATTGAAAATATGAATAGTCAGGTACAGATGAAAACGGTATTATTCAGTCAAACGCCAGGGCGTTATGCTTTAAAGGCAATAATGTCAGGGTTTCTATTAGCGCTTGTCACTGTATTTATGCTCGCAATCAAGGCGCAATTTGAAGGGGCCAATGAAGGGTTAGTTAATTTAGTGGGAGCTATTGCATTTAGTTTAGCTTTAGTATTGATTGTACTTACACACTCAGAATTATTAACGAGTAACTTTATGTATTTAACTGTAGGTTGGTATTATAAAGTAATCGCGCTTAATAAAGCGTTAGCTATTGCATTAGTATGCTTCTTTTTTAATATTATAGGTGGTTTTATTTTGTTTATCATAATGAAAATCACCCCTATCATGACACCCGAAATGATTGAGAGTTTGCGTGCGCTTGTAGATAGTAAGACGGTTCATAGCACTTGGTTTGCAATATTGGGTAAAGCTATCTTTTGTAACTTTTTTATTAATATTGGCATTTATATCTCAATACAATTTAAAGATGGTTTATCGAAAGCATTTTTTATCGCATGTGGTGTGATTGTTTTCGTATTTATGGGTTATGAGCACGTAGTATTTAATGCTGGACTTTATGTAGGGATGATTTTTTATGACTTTGATGCCGTAGCTTGGTTACATGTATTAAAAAATATTACATTTGCATTTATCGGTAACTTTATCGGTGGTGGTATTTTTGTAGGTTTATTATATGCCTATTTGAATGGTAAAAGAGATAGTTTGCAGTAGATATAATTATTATAAAATATGTTCGAAAAGCCTCGTAATCAAAATTATGAGGTTTTTTATTTGAAGGGCTTACATAAAAAGTGTGATACATCTAGATATACAAGGATTTTATTTTTATAAAACGTATCAATTGACTCAAATATCAAGAACCCATATTGTATTGTTATGATTATAAAAAGAAATGTTGATTTTAAATATAATTATAGTAGAAAATATATACTGCATATAAAAAAGGAGTGTCTCAATGTCTGAATATAACATCAGAGTGGCTGTAGAAGCGGATGCTGAAGAATTACAAAAATTAATGTATGAAGCATTCACCCCACTAAGAGAATTAGAGATAGATTGGCCATCAGTCAATGCCAGTGTGGATTTAGTGAAAAATAATCTTATCACTAGCACAACGTTTGTTTTAGAAAATGAAACTGAAATCATTTCTACGATCACTGTTCGCTATCCATGGGAAGGTAAGCGTCGTATATCTATTTATCCATTTGTTTGGTGGTTTGCTACAAAACCCTCATACGATGGTAAGGGATTAGGGAGTAAATTATTAAAATATGTAGAAGAGACATATTTAAGAGATACACTCAAAGCACCGGCAGTAACGTTAGGTACTTCTGCACGTAAGCATCCATGGTTACTTGATATTTATAAAAAACGTGGCTATGAAGTTTATGCTGAACACGAAAGTGATGATGGCGATTTAGGTGTTATTATGAGAAAAGTACTTATACCTGAACGTTTTCACGAAGATGTCCTTGGTCATCCACCGTTTTAATCAATAATAAAAAACCTAGATGAGTGCAATGACCACTCGTCCAGGTTTTTTATTTTATGAAATAGTGTTGCAAACTTACTATTATTGCAGAGTTACTAGTTTGTTTAATCGATTTGAATATTTGTTTTTGATTCGTCGTTAACTGATTTCTTAGGTAATCTCACATTGAGCACACCTTTATCATAAGCAGCTTGAATTGCATTTTCATCTACATTATTAAATGTAAACTGACGTTTTACATCATTAAAGCTACGTTCTTGATGAAGCACTTGCCCGTTATCATCTGCTGATTTATTTTCAGTTGTCTGTTTACCTTCGATTGTGAGTATATTGTTCTCAAATTCTAGAGAAATATTTCTTTTTTCGAATCCTGGCAGTTCAGCTTCAACGACATATTGATCATCTAACTCTTTTACATCTGCTTTAATAGAACTGTTACCAGGGAATTGTTCAAAAAATTGACGGCCAAAGTCTTTGAATAAGTCGCTAGGATTCACGTCAAATAATGGATTGTTAAAAGATTTTTTTTCAAAAGTCATGATACATTGCTCCTTTATAGTTAATTTTAAATAAATTTAATCGATAATAATTTGTTTTTTATATTGTTTTTTAGGAAGCTTAACAGTCAACATACCATCAGCCATTGATGCTGAAATGTTTGTATCATTAATATTTTTGAATATGAATTTTCTGCTAACTTCACTTGTGTTTCGCTCTTTAATTATATAGGATGATATTTCTTCATTTGTAGTATTAACGTTCGATGCTGTTATTGTTAAAGTATTTTCATTATATTCAATAGAAACGTTTTCTTTATTAAATCCAGGGAGTTCAGCTTTCACAAAGTATTGATTTTCATCTTGATAAACATCTACTTTGAAATCTTGGCGTTCTGGTAACAAACTATCAAATAAATCGTTTGGAAGATTACGAGTGCTAGTATTTTGTATCATCTTAAACACCTCTCCTTTAACTTTATAACCATATTATAAGATATTAGTCAAAGAAAGTCAAAGTCAAGGCTTATGTATAAAATTTAAATGTGCTGTAAGTGAATAGGGGTATAATAATAGATATTGCTAAAATAGAAAGGTGAGTATGGAAAGTGAATAATTAAGAAAAGGGTATAAAAAAGAGGCAATAAAAAGTTGAAGAATGGCTGCAATGATTACAAATCCTTACTTTTAAATTACCTCATGTATAGTTAGATATCTTTAGAAAAATTCTTATTAACGAAATGTTGTAATGTCTCTTTTAAGTGAATAGCTTCATCAAGATCCATGTTAAATTCGCTAAAAACTTTTCTTGAAATTTTTGAGAGTGGTTCTCGTACTTCTACACCTTTATCAGTAAGCGTGATTTGTAAATTACGCTCATCATCTAATTCACGTGTTCGAGTGACATAACCCTTCTTCTCAAGTTTTTTTAATAAAGGTGTCAGTGTACCTGAGTCTAGAAAAACACGTTCACCAAGTGTTTTAATATTAATCTTGTCATCTGCTTTAATTGCGAGTAAGACAATATAACCTGTGTATGTTAAATCAAACTCTTTTAAATAGGAAGTATACTTTTTAATTATTTCTTTAGAAGAAACATAAAAAAGAAAGCAAAGTTGTCGTTCGAGATAGCTATCTTTTTCCTCCATTTAATCACCCCTTTTGAAATTTAACCTTATTATGAACGATAGTCATTGTCAAGGAACGGTTGTGCGCCTCTTTTGGAAATTTTTTATACTATTAATAATAGATTACATAGTGATAAATATAAAAAGGTTAAATAAACTCATAATACACAAGATAATTGTTAAAAATAAAAGGTCATATGAAGTATTATAAATATGATTAAAGCAAGGGTGAACAACTTTAATGTGATTACTGCAATTAAAAAAATGATGTCAGCTCAAAAATTGTTAAAGCATAATAATATAAGGAGATTTTGTTACAGAAATGTTATACCTCTTTATAAATTAATTATAATCAGTCATACTAATAACATTATGATTGAAAATAAGTATGAATACTCAGGCGGACTAAATCATTCGTATTTGTTGTCAAAAGGACTTATTTTAATATAGGAAGATATTGATTCAACTAAAGGAGAATTAAGATGAAGACATTTTTTAAAATTTTTGGGTTACTCGTTTTATCACTTATAATTGCTATTGTATTTTTCTTTAGCTTAAGAACGTATCAAGGTCATAAAAATTTGGAACTTGTTGACCATTATATGAAAGAACAAAATTTGACTGAACAAATAAAATCCGAAAAAACATTATATAGTGGTAAAAAAGGATTGTATTATAAAGAGGTTAAATTTAAAGATGATTCAAGTCTAACGTATGTCGTTCAACCTGTCAGTACGTATAAAGGTATTGTTGTTCAAGGCTTTGATTCAGAAACGAAGAAAAATGTAAAAGATGCAAAGCACAATGCGTTTAAAAAGGACTATAAACCTAAAGATTAACTCGTTTTAATTATCATAAAAGAAGATTTAAAGTATAAAAGCACCTACAATTTATTGTAGGTGCTTTTATACTTTGTCGGTGTTATTGATTAATAGTGTTTTTGAAGCACTGTTTATCCTATATATTATTGAAGTATTAAGTTAAGAATGTTATAAATATTCATCAAAACTCAGGTAAGACAAGGAGCGTTAAAGATCATTTTGATAGTATGTTACTCAAATACAATTAATTGGAAAAGAGTAGTGATAAATAGTGTTGAAATACTAGAAAAAAAGGAAGATAAATATGCGTTTAACGACTGTTACTGTAGTTATAAGGAGATTTTAAAGTGAGGCGCAAAAACCTTCATGTTACTTATATATATGATTATAGGGTTAAATGTAAATTTAAGGTAAAAAAATAACTTTTTTGTATAAAAATTTTATATCTAAAGAAAATGTAATTTGATATAATTAAGCAATGTCAGAAGAAGGGGAGAAACATCATGGCAATTTTTAGAAGAATTAGTTTGCCGATGCAAGTTATTATCGCATTGGTGTTAGGTGTGATTGTAGGGTTATTACTCTACGGGCACGATGAACTCGTTAATTATATTCAACCGTTTGGCGATATCTTCTTGAATTTAATAAAAATGATCGTTATACCAGTTGTTTTCTGTTCACTAGCTTTATCTATTTCAAATGTAGGTGAATCTAAAACAGTCGGCCGTTATGGCTTTAAAACAATCGTATACTTTGAGATTATAACAACTATTGCTATAGCATTAGGGATAATTTTTGCAAATATATTTAAACCAGGTATGGGATTAAATCCGGACAAATTACCGAAAGGTGATATTTCAAATTATGAATCGTCTGCGAAGGCAGCAGAGCATAGTACATACGGAAATCATTTTATCGATACAATTGTTAATATAGTACCTACAAACTTTTTTGAAGCTTTAACTAAAGGTGAATTATTACCTATTATATTCTTTGCAGTATTTTTTGGAATTGCATTGTCAGCAGTTGGTGACAAGGGCCAACCGGTTAAAGACGTGCTTAATGGTGCTTTAGAAGCTGTATTTTGGATGATAAATAAAATTCTTAAATTAGCACCAATAGGTGTATTCGCATTTATTTGTACAACGATAATGACATTTGGTGCTTCAGCACTACTGCCATTATTAAAATTATTACTTGTCGTTGTTGGTGCAATGGTATTCTTCGTTGTTGTTGTATTAGGGATTGTAGCTAAAATTTGTGGTGTTAATATTTTCTCAATAATGAAAATATTAAAAAATGAATTGTTACTAGCCTTTTCAACTTCAAGTTCTGAATCTGTACTTCCTATAATTATGCAAAAAATGGAGCGATTTGGTTCTCCAAAAGAAGTTACATCTTTTGTAGTGCCTATAGGTTATACATTTAACCTTGATGGTTCTGCTTTGTACCAATCTATTGCAGCATTATTTGTTGCCCAAATGTATGGTATAGATATGTCTATCGGTCAGCAAATTATGTTAATGGTAACATTAATGGTTGCATCAAAAGGTATGGCAGGAGTTCCAGGTGTCTCCATTGTAGTATTAATTACAACGTTGACTTCTATGGGACTTCCGGCAGAAGGACTAGCACTTATTATAGGGATTGATCGTCTGCTTGATATGGTAAGAACATGCGTAAACGTAATGGGTAACGCATTATCTACTATAGTCATTGCGAAATGGGAAAATGTTTATGATAAAGAAAAAGGGCAAGAATACTTAAAAACAATATAAAATTTTAATTCTGACATTAAAACACCAAGTAGTGTATACACTACTTGGTGTTTTTATAATGATATGACATTAGTGCTCAATTAGAAAATCAATAAGCTATTCAATGTAATAGAAGATATTTAAATATGAGCTAGGTTATGAAATTACATACCTTTCATTTCGCCCATATCATGAATTTTCATCATTAAACCATGAGGAATATCATCATGACTTACAACTTCCATTTTACTAAAAGCATCATCGCCGTCAGTTTTAATTAATTTTACAAAATCGCCATGTTTTGGTGAAAAGCCTGATTCAGAAGGAAGTTTGACATTTTTTTCTACTTTATGATCTTTTTCACTCACTATTTTTTCAGCAGTAGTATCATTTTTCATGTAACCATAATAGGTTTCTTTTTGCCCACCAGACATCATCATAATGACTAATACAATAGCTACAATCAACATGATAGCACTTATAGTAATCGCAAATACTTTATTGTTTTTCAACGTTGAATTCTCCTTTATGTTTATTTACTCTGTTATATCTAAAAAGGTAAAATAATGCAATTAAAAGATGAATACATAAGCCAACTTAAAATAATTGTTTCATCAACACACATTGTTAATATATTCCATTTTAAGTGTAACATTGAATACGTCTTATTGTGGTGAAATGCGAATGTATTTTAATTCATTCTGGGCAATTGTAAATGTTAAGGAATTATTTAGTGTGGTAAGCTGCTTGATTTCAGCTTTAGGTTGACTTGATTGTTCAATATGTTGCAAAATGGAACGTTCAATATATGTATTATCGAAAGACGGAGGCAATACATAGTCAATTAACCCATGTTCTTTATTAAGTGTTTGGATGAATACAACGGATTGTCTTGATAAATCATAATGCTTTAAAACAAATGTTTGAGAGTGATTTGTTGTTAAATGTTGATGTAATGCATTGAATAACAATATGTGTATGTTACTTTCGTCTTTAAAAACAATATAATTTTGATGCATATATAAACGTTTTCCGATAAAAGGGTTTATAAATTGATACAAATAGATTAACGGCTCATAAAGACAATAATGGTTCATTATTGCTAACTCTGTCTCATTTTTATTTATAAGTGAATAACCCACACCACAACCATTGGTAAGCATAGCCATCATATGACACATTAAATCTGAAAGTTTTAATGGAATATTGGATTCATAATATTTGAAACAATTTTTGGTTAATTTCGTATATACAAATTTAGTAGATGGAATATGTGATATTTCAATAAGTTTATTATAGCACTCAAAATAACTCATTTCTTTTTTGAAATCCTTATGCAGCGCATATAAAGAAGAACGTGTGTTAGATGTTTCGATATCAATGAAATTGAAGTCAAAGTTAAAATTATGTAACTGCTTTAAAGCCAAAGTTAATGAACTTGATTGATTGATAACACCTTCTACAGTTATAGCTAATTTAATTTGAGTATTTATATTTCGGATCTTACTTGAAAAACGCTTGATATCTTTAAGGGAAAGTTGTTTTGCATCAAAGAGTAACAGTAAGTTATCCATATTGCTTTGAATATCAAATGCCAGGGTAGAGTTTGTAATTTGTAAAATAATATTTTCGATTGCTATAAATTGATTTATTGTTTCAATACGTACCGCTAAGTGAACTTGATTTGAAAATACTGAATTCAAAAATGTTATCACAGTTGTGAGAGATAATTTTTCAAGAGCAAGGTTATTTAAGTTATTCAACAGTAAATATATTTCCGCAAAATCACTGAATTTCATTTTACTGTTTATGTTAGCTTGAATCATATCAGTTATATGATCTATGTGAATAAATACCTTGGGAACTTTGGTTAATGTGTCATAGCATAAATCATCTAAATCAACATTTATTTGATTATATTTGGTAGGTTGATTTATTTCTATTGACTTGAAATAGGGGGCATAATTAACAATATCCGCAGTAACAAGTTTTATTGGAATTGTGTTATTACGGTTACAATTTTTTCTATACATATTAGGTGTTATATTTAAATACTTTTTAAAATGATGTGTATAAATTGAATAATGATTAAAACCTACATGTTCTGAAATTCGATGGATGGTGTTTTGGGTATACATTAATTCGTCTAAGGAAAGTGCAATTTTTAAACTTGCAACATAATGTTTGAAATTAATGCCTAAATATTTTTTGAATAGAATGGAAATATAGGATGTTGAAATGTAAAAGACATTTGTGATTTCTTTTGAAGTAACGGGATAAGTACTATGTGTTTTTATAAATTCTGTAATATTATTTAATAAAGCATTCTCTGATAAGATGCTCGGAATATAGAGCGTGTCTAAATGAATTTTCGTTTCGCTATTTAAAATATCTATCAACTTAGAAATGGTTTGGTCATCCACTTCATATTGATTATATAATTGTTCTATCATAGTTAAAATATGATGTTTAATATCGTCAGTTGAAGTAAGTTGTTTGAAATTATAATAGGTGTTGAAAAACGGTTGATGCACTGTATTAAACTGTTGTATTGGTAATACGAGTTCTACAAGTTTAGTTGCATGCTTAATTTGAAATAAATCATTGTGATTAATAATGATAACATCATTATTTACAGATTCATATTTGCCATTAATTACAATGTTAAATTGATGATTTAAAGAAAATAGTACTATTACTTGATTTATACATCTTCGAGTATTAGTAGTTAAAAGTTCATGAATACATAATGTACCTTTCACTGATTAACAACTCCTGATAATAAATGTAATTTGTTACTGAATAAATTACATTATATAACAAAACGTTATGAATATTAATGCTTTAAATATAAAAAGTAATGTTGAATGACGTTTGTTACTTTATAAAATGAAGTCTCAGGAAATTCACAGTGCAAATATCATATTACAATTCATGTAATGAAATTGAATGAATAAAATAGAGACACACTATTATACAAATAAAAAGGTTACGCTTCATTTCTAGCCAATATCATATAAAAAAGTTATTGCGTTATTTATTGAAACCGATTACAATGATGTTATTGAAATTTTTGGAACCGGTTCTATTTTAATAGGAGGCTTACATATGAACTATAAGAAATCAGCTGAAGATATTTTACATGCAATAGGTGGAGAAGCAAATATTGATGCAATGGCACATTGTGCGACGCGTTTAAGGCTTGTCCTTAAAGATGAAAGCATAGTTGATGAAAAGAAATTATCTAATTTAGATGTGGTTAAGGGAACCTTTTCTACAGGGGGACAATATCAAATCATTATTGGTTCTGGGACAGTAAATAAGGTGTTTTCAGAGTTAGAATTAATAACAGGGAAAGAAGCATCAACAACCTCTGAAGTTAAATCTGAGGGCAATAAAAACATGAATCCATTTCAAAAATTTGTGAAAATGTTATCAGATATTTTTGTACCCATTATACCAGCTATTGTTGCTGGAGGATTATTAATGGGAATCAATAACATTCTGACTGCACCAGGAATATTTTATGATAAACAATCATTGATTGATGTGCATGATCAATTTAAAGGTTTAGCAGAAATGATAAATATTTTTGCTAATGCGCCCTTTACTTTATTACCTATTTTAATTGGTTTTAGTGCTGCCAAAAGATTTGGTGGTAATGCTTTTCTAGGAGCGGCATTGGGGATGATACTCGTCCATCCAGACCTGATGAGTGCATATGACTATCCAAAAGCTTTAGAAGAAGGTAAAGTCATTCCTCATTGGAATTTATTTGGTTTAGAAATTAACCAAGTCGGTTATCAGGGACAAGTTTTACCAATGTTAGCTGCTGCTTATATTTTGGCGAACATTGAAAAAGGGCTACGTAAAATTGTACCAACCGTTTTAGATAATCTATTAACACCGTTACTTTCTATATTGATTACAGCATTTTTAACATTTTTATTTGTTGGACCAATTACTAGGACGTTAGGTTACTGGTTATCTGACGGATTAACATGGCTATATGAATTTGGTGGTGCTATCGGAGGATTACTATTTGGCTTACTCTATGCACCTATCGTTATAACGGGTATGCATCATAGCTTCATTGCAATAGAAACACAACTTATTGCTGATAGTGCAACGACAGGAGGATCTTTTATTTTCCCAATTGCAACAATGTCTAATATCTCGCAAGGAGCAGCCGCAATTGCAGCATTCTTTATTGTGAAAAATAATAAGAAATTAAAAGGTGTGGCATCTGCAGCAGGTATATCTTCACTTTTAGGCATTACTGAACCAGCAATGTTTGGTGTGAACTTGAAACTGAGATACCCATTTATTGGCGCTATTATAGGTTCAGGGATAGGGTCAGCTTATATATCGTTTTTTAAAGTGAAAGGTATTGCACTAGGTACAGCAGGCATACCGGGATTTATTTCAATCAGTGGTCAAAATAATGGATGGCTACACTATGGTATTGGGATGATTGTTACATTTATAGTAGCATTCGCAATTACGTATGCCCTTTCATATAAGAAAGTATATAAGGATTCTGTAGAATAACGGCAAAGTGAAAATCTAGATTTTATAATGTTTACAAATATCAAAGAGGATCGGCAGGATGTCTGCCAATCCTCTATTGAATTTCTAAAACGATTGTTATAACTTTTGCTTACGCCAGAGAAAAGCACCAACAATTGAAACTATGACCAAAGATATTCCGATAACAATTAGCCATGAAATATAACTTTGATCATTAATAGGTAAAGGTACATTCATACCAAAAAAGCTAAAAACTAAAGTAGGTAATGTTAAAAACACTGTAAATAATGTGAGTGTTTTCATTGTATTATTCATTTCATTAGAAAGTAGTGAAGCATAAGAGGTCGTTATACTTTCCAGTATATCCGTGTACAACCCGGTCGTTTCAATTGCTTGGTTATTTTCAATCACTAAATCTTCTAACAAATCTTCATCTTCATCAAAACGTTTAATTGCAGGAAGTCTGAATAGTTTTTTTATAATACTGTCATTACCTTTCAGTGCTGCAAGAAAATATACTAAACTTTTCTCTACTTCCATTAAGTTATAAAGTTGTTTATTGGTAACATTATTCTTAAGATTACGTTCGATACGTAAACGTGTCTTATTAAGTAAACGTAAATTTCTATTATAGTGATTAGCAATAGTCAATAAGATATTAAGTGCAAATCGACTATGAAAGTGCAAGTTCATATTTTGACGTGCAAAATTTTCAAGGAATTCATTCTCTACATTACAAACGGTTAGTATCTTTTTATTCCCAATGATAATACCTAAAGGAATGGTAATAAATGAAAGTACCTTTAAGTTGGTATCATTAACAATAGGGATATCGACTATAATCAGTGAGTAACCAGTATCTTCGTCATATTCTACACGAGCACTTTCTTCAGAATCTAATGGATCTCTTATAAAGTCTTCGGGGATATTATATAAATTCATTAATGTCTCTATTTCTTCACGAGTCGGATCGACGACATTAATCCAAGAAGTATTATAATCCAATTTAGATTCAATAATCTCATGTGTATTTGCGTGTTTATATGGATTAATCATAATACAAATATATCCTTTCTTATAAAATTCTTTTTAATATTAGCGAAGAAATAGATAGATGACAAGATTTATTTAAATCGACTATTCATTATGTGGTCTCACTAAAAGACGTAAAGGGCCGTTAAAGATGATTTTAAATATGTGTTCAACTAAAGTATCTGGGGCCATTCTTTGCTCATCTTGTACCCAATGTTTAATCAATGAAATCATAGCCCCTGCAGTATAACTATGGAAATAGTCTAAAGGAATATCTGCAATTGTATTGTTTTTTGAAACATGTTTTTTCATATTATTCAGCATAATATCAGAAATTTTATTTTCAATTTGACTTTTACGTTCTAAGCTAATAATAACTTTGTAGAAATCTATATGATCATGTAAATAAGTCACTACTTTTATTAAAATGTCTTCTGTAAAATGCTTAGCAAAAGCTTCTAAGTCATCATTCTGCATAATGACTTTGTCGAAATCAACTGCAGACGATAAAGCTAAGGTATACTCATCTTCTATATTCGAAAGTAAAATATATTTATCTTCATAATGCAAATAGAAAGTACCACGGTTAATATCAGCCTGTGATGTAATATCTTGTATCGTTATGTTATCTAATGCTTTTATTTTCAATAAATTTATAAATGCATGTTTAATAGCAGCTTTCGTTTTTCTTACGCGTCGATCTTCCTGCATTATAAATGCTCCTTCCTACTTAATAGACAATTTAGGTCTATGTGTTGATAAATGAACAATACGTTAATCATTGCATATTGAATATCTTATATTCCTTATTATAATAAACAAAGTAATGAATCACCAATACGATAATATATAAGGAGTTTATGGTTATGAATATATTTAAAAATAAATTGTTATGGATTACACCAATAGTAATTTTAATATTATTAATTATATTTTCAACTGCGTTTTATCCTGCCTATAACCCGCAGCCTAAAGATATGCCTATTGCGATTGTAAATCATGATAAAGGTACGGATATACAAGGTAGAACTATCAATGTTGGAGAGAATTTAGAAGATAAATTGAGCGACAGTGAATCAGATAAGATAAAATGGATTAAAGTTGATAATGAAAAAGAAGCACGTCAAGGATTAAATGAGCAAAAGTATTTTGGTGTAGCAATCCTTGAACAAGACTTTTCTAAACAAGCTATGAGTCAAACACAACAGGTAGTCATGGATAGTAAGAAGCAAGAAATGGAAGACAAAATAAAATCTGGACAGATACCTCGAGAGCAAGCTCAACAAATGAAAGAGAAGATGGATAAATCTAATAGTGCGAATCATATCACAGGTGAGCAAGCGACATTTAATGCAATAACAAACGGTGGCGCAAATTTACAAGCATCTCAAATTGCCAATAATGTATTAACTAGTATCGGCGATAACCTCAATAAACAAATTTCTAAACAGAGTTTAGCTACATTGGATAAACAACATGTGAAAGTGAGCGCTACAGATATTGAGGGTATTACGAATCCTATTAAAATAGATGATCAAACAGTAAATCCAGTTAAAAAGCATCAAGGTAGTGGAAATGCGCCATTCTTAATGTTCATGCCAGTCTGGATGAGCTCAATTGTTAGTTCTTTATTATTATTCTTTGCCTTCAGAAAAAGTAATAATATTAAGATTTCACAACGTTTAATTGCTTCTCTAGGGCAAATGATATTAGCAGTCATTACGGCTTTAGTCGGTGGATTTGGTTATGTTTATTTTATGTCTGGTGTTCAAGGGTTTGATTTTACAGATATAAATAAAATTGCTATTTATATCACTATAGCGATACTTGGTTTTATCGGTTTGATACTAGGGGTTATGACATGGTTAGGTATAAAGTCAATTCCAATCTTCTTTATACTCATGTTCTTTAGTATGCAGCTCGTCACATTTCCTAAGCAACTCTTACCACAATTTTACCAAGACTATATCGTAAGTTGGAATCCATTCACACATTATGCTGAATATTTAAGAGCGTTAATATATATGGGACAACCATTACAAATGAACGCAACAATGTGGATGTTTATTGGGTTTATGATTTTTGGAATACTTTCTATGTTACTTGCTTCAATAGTTAGAAAACATAGTGAAAAACGTACAGAAATACCGTCATAATTCAATAGGTTTATTTTTGGAAGGTGATACTTTTTAGATTGAAAAGTATCATCTTCTTTTATCATAAAACACGCTAAAGAATATTTAAAAATAAATTTATACAAGGTGATATCCTATTCAAATGTAATCCGCAAGTTAGCATAAACATAATGGTGAAATATTATTACAAGTTTAATAAGGAAAAAATTTAAATTTTAACGTTGTCTTAACACTAAATTAACAAAAATAAGTTACACTTCACATAGTTTACAAATAATTTAAAGAGGTGTGACAATGGATTCATCTGTGATGGAAATAATTTTCACTTTTATCGGTGGGTTAGGAATATTTCTATATGGTATTAAACAAATGGGTGACGGTCTTCAAGCGACTGCTGGTGATCGACTCAGGAGTATCTTAAATAAATTTACGAGTAATCCAATTATGGGCGTTTTAGCCGGCATGATTGTGACTATTTTAATACAAAGTAGTTCAGGTACAACAGTTATCACGATAGGGCTTGTAAGCGCAGGTTTCATGACGATGCGCCAAGCAATTGGAGTAGTAATGGGGGCGAATATAGGTACAACGGTTACAGCATTTATTATAGGTATTGATATTGGTGCTTATGCGTTACCCATTCTAGCAATTGGTGCATTTTTAATCTTCTTTATTCAAAGAAGAAAAGTTAAAAATATAGGTATGATTCTATTTGGTTTTGGAGCGCTTTTCTATGGATTAGAATTAATGAGTGGTGCCGTTAAACCATTAGCAAACTTAAAAGGATTCAATCAAATCATGTTAGACATGTCAGCGAATCCAATTTTAGGTGTGTTTGCAGGTACGCTAGTAACGGTCATTATACAAAGCTCAAGTGCAACTATTGGTATACTACAAGGATTTTTTGCTAATGATTTAATCAGTTTAAAAGGTGCCTTACCTGTATTGTTAGGCGACAATATTGGCACAACAATTACAGCTGTATTAGCAAGTTTAGCAGGTTCAATGGCTGCAAAACGTGTAGCAGCGGTACATGTGTTGTTTAATGTCATAGGTGCAACGATATTCCTAGCCATTTTACCGTTATATCAATGGGTTATGGAATGGATGCAAAGTGTATTACAGTTAAAACCTGAAATGGTTATCGCATTTGCACATGGAACATTTAATGTGACAAATACATTAATACAATTGCCATTTATATTTGTCCTAGCGTGGATAGTGACAAAAATTATTCCAGGTGAAGATTTAAATGAAAAATATAAACCAAGACACTTAGATAAAGGTATTATCGATAGGGCACCTAGCATTGCTTTACAAGAAGCACAAGATGAAATTCAAAACATTGGTCGTATGACTTTTGCGATGTTAAATGATGTAAACAATTATGACGTGAAAATTGAAAAAGAAATCATGCAAAAGCACGGCGCTGTGGAGAATATGTATGATAACGTTAGACAATATTTAACGAAAATTTCTGAGAAAAAATTATCTGAAAAAGACGCCAAAAGAATGTCGGTATTATTTGATGTAAATAGAACAATGGTAAAAGTAGCAGGTTTATCACAGGCGTATTTACTAGATTTAAAGAAAAAAGAAACAGAGTCGATTAAAATTTCAGATAAGGCTGAACAAAGCATAGATAAATTATATAATCATGTAAATATTTCTTTTGAAAAAACTGTTGAAATGTTTAATGTATATGACAGTGTGAAAAAGGATGAAATTGTTAATTTGAGTAAAGATTCATACATGCTCGAGCATGATTTAAGAAAAAAACATATTAAGCGATTAAGTTCAGGTGAATGTTCACCAGATGGCAGTCTATTGTATTTAGATTTAATTGCAATATTAGAACGTATTGGTTACCATTCTAGAAATATTTCAGAATCTATGATTAATATAGATGAACTTGAAACAGATGATCAGTCGCCCCATTCGCTTGAATGGGCCTACTAAACGCGATGTTATTACAAAGGCACTTTGAATATAATATCTTTTCTTTAGAAGATTAATGTAGTAGAAACGTAAAGGTTCTGAATTGTGAACCTTTACGTTTTTTTATTATAAAAAATTAACAATAGTTTAGGGTAAGCGTTTACACTATTATTCATAAGTTATTTATCTTACAATTATAAATAACTTATGAAATAAATGGAGGTTACTATTATGAGTGTATTAGATAAGTTCAAATTAGATAATCAGGTTGCTATCATTACCGGTGGTGCTTCAGGGTTAGGTAAAGCAATGGGAAAAGGTTTAGCAGAAGCAGGAGCGCATCTCGTGATAGCTGACATTAACTATGATTTAGCTAAAGCTACGGCAACAGAATTTGAAACTGAAACTGGTAATAAAGCAATAGCATGTAAAGTCGATGTGACAGATGTAGATGATGTAGCGCATATGGTAACCGATGTCATGAATCATTTTGGTCGTATTGATATCTTATTTAATAATGCTGGTATTAATGAGCATGTTAAATTTGAAGATATGGCATATGAACGTTGGATAAAAAATATGGATGTCAATATCAATAGTATGTTTTTAGTATCACAAGCCGTTGGAAAAGTAATGATTGAGCAGAAAAAAGGAACGATTATTAACACGTCTTCCATGTCAGGTATTATCGTAAATACACCACAACCTCAAGCTGCTTATAATACATCAAAAGGTGCTGTTATTATGTTTACTAAAAGTCTAGCTAGTGAATGGGCTCAACATGGTATTCGTGTTAATACCATTGCGCCTGGATATATGAAAACAGAGCTAACTAAGTCGTACTTTGCAAAGGGTGGAGACATGATAGATACATGGATGCGTTTCACTCCACTTGGTAGACCTGGGATACCTGAAGAGTTACAAGGTGCTGCACTATACCTAGCTTCAGATGCTTCATCTTTTGTGACAGGTAGTGTAATCACAGTTGATGGAGGTTATACAGCTTTATAAACTATAGTAAATATAACTTGATAAATAACTTCAATAAAGAAAACCTGAAATCTATGTGTGCAGATTTCAGGTTTTCTTTATATGAAAGGGCTATGAACATCAAACAATTATTGATTTTTAATAGAGTTACAATCATTTACGTAAGTAGTATTATAATTCTTAGTAAAGCGATAGGGATACTTGACAAAGGAACATGAGAAAGCTAATATTACTATAAATTAAAATTAGATTTAAGGGGGATTGTATGGCATCTATTAGTATCCTTGATCAAAGTCCAATTGATATAAATGAAACTGTAAGAGATGGTATCGCGCGCTCAGTTGAATTAGCACAATTAGCAGATAAATTGAATTATAAGCGATATTTTGTTGCTGAGCATCATAATATGCCAGAAGTAGTAGGGACGAGTCCAGAAATATTAGTCACACATATTCTCAATCACACCCAGAATATACGGGTAGGTTCAGGAGGGGTGATGTTACAACATTACAGCCCATTTAAAATCATAGAACAATTTCATTTGATAAGTAATTTAGCGCCTGGAAGAGTTGATTTAGGTATAGGAAAGGCACCGGGAGGATTTCCTCTATCTACACAAGCATTACAAGCTGAATTGAAAGACCCACAAAAACCATTTGAAGATAAATTTCGTTTATTAAATCAATTCAATACACAGTCATTCTCAAAAGATGATGCATACAATCAGTTACAAACCTCAATTCGAAATAAAGAAGTAATTGCACCAAAAATATTTTTACTTGGAGGAAGTGAGCAATCAGCGCAACTTGCAGCTGAAGAACAGGTCGGCTTTATATATGCATATTTCATTAATTCTAATATCAATGTATTGAAACAAGCAATTAGCACATATAAATCGATATACCCTGAAGGTAAAGTAATTGTGGCAGTAGCCGCAGTTGTTACAGAAACACAAGATGATCAAGATCTGGTCGAAGAAGGAAGAACAAATTACGCTTTACATTTTAAAGATGGTAAAAAAATTACTGTTAATACAAAATCTCAAGTCGAGACGTTTAAAAAGCAAAGTAATGAAGTGTTTACAATTGAAGAAAAACAAATAGAAGTTTTTAATGGTTCTGCCAACGACATAAGAGATCAATTAAATCAACTTAATAAAGAGGGTAATATAAATGAATTTATGTTGCATATGCCAGTATATAAACATGCGCTAAGGGTTAAAACAGTTAAGCAACTTGCACCTATTTATAAAAAGAAATTTCAGAGAGAAGGGGTAGTATGAGTCGAAAAAAAATAGATTTTGGAATCATGTTGAACGGTCCAGGAAGTCATATGCATGCTTGGAAATCAAAAGAAGTACCAAGTGATGCGAGTACAAATTTTGATTTTCAGTTGGAAATTGCTAAAAAAGCAGAAGAAGCAGGCTTTAGTTTTTTATTCGTTGCAGATGGACTCTATATACATGAAAAATCGATACCTCATTTTTTAGACCGTCATGAACCTTTAACTTTTCTAGCGGCACTTGCACCAGTAACAAAGCATATTGGCTTAGTGGGAACTATTTCAACGTCATATAGTGAACCATTCACAGTCGCACGTCAACTTGCGACAATCGATAAGATTAGTCACGGACGTGCAGGATGGAACGTGGTGACATCTCCACTTGAAGGTAGCGCAAATAATTACAGTAAGGGTAAGCACCCTGAACATGATATAAGATATGATATTGCAGAAGAACATATTCAAGTCGTACAAGGATTATGGGATTCATATGAAGATGATGCATTTACATTTGATGTTAAGAACGATGCGTATGTTAATAAGAAAAAAATGCATACACTAGATTATAAAGGACAGTATTTTAATGTGAAAGGGCCTTTAAATACGAGTCGTTCAGAACAAGGGCAACCAGTAATATTTCAAGCAGGTGCCTCGCCAAAAGGTCAAGCATATGCTGCGAAATATGCAGATGCAGTATTTACGTTAGGTGAGTCTTTAGAAATTGCCAAAAGTAATTACGATAGTATTAAAGAGCAGGCTGTCGCATTTGGAAGGAATCCTGAAGATATTAAGGTCTATCCGATGTTAGCACCAGTTATTGGAAAAACGCATGACGAAGCGGAGGCACGATTTGATGAAATAAAATCATTAGCCACAATCGATGATGCTTTAGACTATTTAGGTCGTTATTATGATCATCATGACTTTAGCCAATATGATTTAGATGCCCCATTTCCTGAATTAGGAGAAGTAGGACAAAATAGTTTTCGTGCAACGACTGATGCCATTGCTAATAGAGCCAAACAAGGGAACTTAACTTTAAGAGATGTAGCTTTGGAAGAAACTGCCCGACGTTCGCCTTTTACTGGAACATATGAAGAAGTAGCAGACTTAATGATTGAGTGGTTTGAACAAGGTGCAGCAGATGGATTTATTTTTGGTCCACATATTTATGGAGAGATTTATGAAGATTTTTTAACTGAAGTATTACCTATATTAGAAACAAAAGGCTACTTCACTAAGCAGCATCAAGGTCATACATTGCGTGAAAACATAGGTGTACCCTATAAAGAAAATAGATACAGCAAATCAGTGATTACACATTAAGTTAATAAAAAATAGGCACACCTTATTTAATAAAGTGTGCCTATTTTTTATTTATTTAGCAATTGTTAATGTGAAAGGCATGTCATGTGTCCATTTATTATCTGGCATTTCATCGGTTATAACTTCAGTAATATCACTGATTTTTGCGAATGATAGCGTAGAAGAAACATCGAATTTACTTTTATCTATAAGTGCTATCACATTTTCACTTTCTTGAACCATTTGTTTTTTTAGCTGTACTTCTGGTAGTGAAAAGTCAGTCAAACCATTTTGGAATGTAAAACCATTCGCAGATAAAAAGAAATAATCGATATGGTACATTTCCAGAATTTGAGAATCTATATTACCAGTAATTGCGTTTGAATCTTGAGAGACAAACCCTCCCACAACTAAGACAGTTAAGTGTGGATTTTCTTTTAATAATACTGCGTTTTCTAAGCCATTTGTAATAATCGTTAGTTCCATTGTTGTTTCTGATAATAGTTTGGCTAATTCGTAAGTCGTTGAACTCGCATCAATCATAATACATTGTTGTGGTTGGATTTTCTTCAGAGCAAATTTGCTGATTTTATATTTTTCAGTATGCTTTTGTGTTAAACGATATGAAAAGTTTAACTTTGAAGTTATATTTTCAGTAACTTTTGCGGCACCATGCGTTCGTGTCAATTTATTTTCACTTTCTAATCGTCTAAGGTCACTTCTAACAGTAGCTTCAGTAACACTTAAATAGTCAGAAAGTTGCTTTACAGTAGCACGTTTATGCGACTTGATATAAGTGTAGATATGCTCTCTACGTTCGTCTGCATACATTTTCAAATGAATCACATCCTCTTCAGTATCGTAATTCATTTTAACATAAATCATATATAAACAAAGCGAAAAAATACAAAATGAAAATAAACGAAAAAATATTTGAAAGAAATAAAAAAATATATTAGAATAATAGTTGTAAATGAAAGCGTTTTCTAATAAAAGGGGAGTTGCTGATATGATGAATAATAAAAATTATCCAAACAAAATGAATGCAGTAGTAGCTTATGCACCTGGTGACTATAAATATGAAACTGTCAATACACCAACAATCGATGACCCAAAAGAAATTGTTGTTAAAGTAGAGGCTTGCGGTATTTGTGCAGGTGATATTAAAGCTTATGGTGGTGCGCCAAGTTTCTGGGGAGATGAAACACAACCTTCATATATTAAGGCGCCAATGATACCAGGTCACGAATTTATCGCGCGTATTGTAGATAAAGGTGAAGCAGTTGAAGATTTTGAAATTGGTGATCGTGTAATTTCTGAACAAATTGTTCCTTGTTGGGACTGTAGATTTTGTAACCGTGGAGAATATTGGATGTGTGAAAAGCATGATTTATATGGGTTCCAAAATAATGTGAATGGTGGAATGGCTGAATATATGAAATTTACCAAAGAGGCCATCAATTATAAGGTGCCTGAGGATATGCCAATTGAAAAAGCAATTTTAATAGAGCCATACGCATGTAGTTTACATGCAGTACAGCGTGCAAATATTAAATTAGGAGATTTCGTTGTACTATCCGGAGCAGGCACTTTAGGCTTAGGAATGGTCGGTGCAGCTAAAAAATCTGGAGCAGAGACATTAGTCGTACTAGATATGAAAGAGGATCGCTTAGAATTAGCAAAACAATTTGGTGCGGATATAGTCATGAATCCAGCGAAAGTAGATGTTGTTAAAGAGATTAAAGATATGACTGAAGGCTATGGTTGTGATATTTATATTGAAGCTACGGGACATCCTAAATCAGTTGAACAGGGATTAAGTGCAATTAGAAAACTGGGACGTTTTGTAGAATTTTCAGTATTTGGAGAGCCTGTAACAGTAGATTGGAGTATTATTTCTGATCGTAAAGAACTTGATTTATTAGGTAGCCATTTAGGTCCTTATTGTTATCCGCTTGTAATTGACGGTATTCAAAAAGATGATTTTCCCACAGAAGGGGTTGTAACGCATCAACTAGCACTAAAAGATTTTGAAGAAGGATTTGAGCTAATGAAAAAAGGTGATAAATCATTAAAAGTAGTGCTCGTACCATAAATAACTAAAAATTGATTGAGTGCGGAGAAATAAAGGAGAGAAATGTAATGAAAAAGATGATTAATAACCCTGATCATGTTATTGAAGAACTAATGGAAGGTTATATAATTGCATATCCTGAATATATTAGACGAACAGAACTCCATCAAAGAGCATTAATAGGTAAAAAACGGAATCCTAATCGTAAAGTAAGCATATTAATTGGTGGTGGTTCTGGTCATGAACCGGCATTTATAGGTTATGTAGGTGCAGGAATGGCTGATGGTGTGGCAGTGGGAAATATTTTTGCTTCCCCATCTCCGATACCAATTCAAGCTGTAACAAAAGAAATTCATAATGGTCACGGCGTGTTATATATATATGGTAATTATGCTGGAGATTTAATGAATTTTGAAATGGCGAGTGAAATGACTGAAATAGAAGACGAAATTCAAACAGCTGCTGTAATTGGAAATGATGATGTCGCTTCTTCCAAAGATATAGATGATCGCAGAGGTATAGCGGGAGAACTTTTAGTGTATAAAACTGCAGGAGCGGCCGCTGACTTTGGTTATGATTTAGAAGAAGTACGTCGTATTGCTCAACAAGCTAATGATAATACGCGTTCTATGGGTATTGGTTTGAGCCCTTGCTATTTGCCACAAACAGGAAAGCCAAGTTTTGATTTAGAAGATAATGAAATGGAAATTGGTTTAGGTCATCATGGTGAACCTGGTATAGAAAAAACGACGATTCGTACAGCGAAGGAAACTGTACAAGTTATGATGCAAAATATTTTAAAAGAGGGTTTATATAAAGAAAACGATGATGTAGTTGTACTTGTAAATGGTTTAGGCGCTACATCACAAATGGAACTTTATATTATTAACAAAGAGGTAGATGCAATATTAAAAGCACGTGAAATCAATACGTATAAATCATATGTTGGTAATTTTATTACGTCTATGGAAATGGGTGGCTTTTCTGTGACGTTAATGAAATTAAATGAAACTTTAAAATCTTGCATTGATCATCCAGTAGATTGCCCAAACTTTAAGGAAGTCTAGGAGGAAGTTGTTATGGTATTAACAAGTCAATCTTTTAAATCATACATTTTAAATTTAACAGAGTTGTTTGAGCAACAAAAAGATGAATTGTGTGAATTAGATCGTAAAATAGGCGATGGAGATCATGGGATCACAATGAATATTGGTTATCAGGCAGTTAAAACAACACTTCAGAATGAATTACATTCTCAAGATGACATTGCCAAAATTAGTGTAGCAGTTGGTAAAACGTTCTTAGATGCTGTTGGTTCTTCAGTAGGTCCGCTATATGCTTCTGGCTTTTTAAAAGCAGCAGTTGCAGTAAAAAATAAAACACAATTAGATGACACAGCTTTATATGATTTTTGGATCGCGTTTAGCAAAGGGATTAAAGATAGAGGTAAGGCAGAAATAGGAGACAAAACAATGGTAGATACGTTAGAGCCTTTTTATAAATCACTTGAAGATTCACAATCTCAAAATAAGTCATTTGCCAATGCATATATTGAAGCTTTATCTAATGCCAAAGCTGGAATGGAAAGTACAAAAGATATTATATCGAATAAAGGGCGTTCGAAAAGATTAGGTTATCGTTCTCAAGGGCATGTTGATCCGGGTGCGATGTCTTCGTATCTTATGTTAGATGAATTTAAAACATTTATTTAAGTAACCAAATTAATGAGGAGGAATTAGTATGAAGATAGCTATTGGTGCAGACCATAACGGATATGATTTAAAAGAAGCAGTTAAGGCTCATGTTGAATCATTAGGGCATGAAGTAGAAGATTTTGGTTGTCATCAATGCGCAGAGACTGACTATCCGGATGTAGCAGTAGAAGTGGGGCAAAGTATCCAACAAGGTCACAATGAAAGAGGAATACTCATTTGTGGTACTGGAATAGGTGTAGCCATTACAGCTAATAAATTGAAAGGGATTAGAGCCGCATTAGCACATGATTATTACTCAGCAGAACGTGCACAACTCAGTAATAATGCCCAAATATTAACGATGGGTGCCCAAATTATTGGAATAGAAGTTGCTAAGAAAAATGTCGAAGCATATCTTAATGTAAGCTGGGAAGGTGGCTCCCAACGTAAAGTAGATAAAATTGATCAAGTAGAAATAGACGAAAATAAATAGAAAAAAGACAAAAATGCATGCCTAATATGTTAAGTATTAGGCATGCATTTTTGTCTTTTTCAAATTTTTATCAACAATTATAAAATATAAGGAGAAGTATTTTATTCAAGTAAGTTATACTATTTCAAATAATTATTTGAAGCAATTTGTCTGAAATATGACAAATTATAATTAATATTGTGAATGGGCTTTGATTTTAATATGATTAAATATAAAGACATAACTAGGGAGGAATAATCGTGCAATTTGCACATAGGTTTTCCAAAACAACGATAATATTATTTATTATCATTTTTTTAACTGTTTTTCTAGGATTAACTCAGCAAGCATCAGCTCATGCTACTTTAGAAAAAGTGACACCTACGGAAAATAGTGTAGTTGATAACCCACCCAATAACATTGAACTGCAATTTAATGAACCGGTTCATGCAAAGTATTCTAGTATTAAATTATTTGATGATAAGGGGAAGCAAATATCTGAAATTAAGCCTGATACATCAGCTTCAACACAAACTTTATCATTTACTGTTCCCGATTTAGACAGTGGCACACATCATGTTCAATGGCATACGATGTCAGCAGATGGACATGAAATTAGTAATTCATTTGATTTTTCAATCGGGAAGGCTACCGCTGGTCATATTGATACCTCAATACCACTTTATGAAAAAGCCGATTTTTGGTTTGGACTCATACGTTTTATTACTGAAGGTAGTATTATCGTATTCACAGGAGTATTTTTAGTGAATCAATTAGCAAAAAGACAAAAGATAATGTACTTTGCTACTGATCAATATAAGCAACCTATAATTTGGATAATAGCTATGCTAACAGTTATGACAGGGGCAATGTATCTTATGACACTTTCTTCAGATGTTGTCACAGATATAATCACATTACAAACAGCTACATTATCACAAACGCCATTCATCTTAACTATAATTGCAATCATCGTATTGCTTTTCCTCTTCACATTGCGAAATATGATGCATGTTTGGTATATATTAGTGTCTATATCATTGTTAGTGACGTTGAGTATGTCTGGTCATGCATGGTCTCAAAGTGTGCCGTTATGGTCTATAATGATTAGGACGATGCATATTAGTGGAATTGCAATGTGGATAGGGGCGCTTATTTATTTAGTCTTTGTTATAAAAACACATAGACCATATGATGTAAAACAAATAAGGGGTTTCTTACTGAAAGTAAACATAACGGCTGTGGCGTTGATTATCATTTCAGGGGTGTTAATGTCTATAGATCAAACAAATATATTGGGGATTTGGTCAAATATTCAAACATGGAGTGCATTACTTATAGTGAAAGCACTCGTAACATTACTTATGATGTTGTTAGGTTTTTATCAAACAACGCGTGCTTTAAAAATTAGACAGCGTGCGAATAAAAAGGCTTTATATTTAGAACTCATATTGGGACTTTTATTGATACTTGTAGGTGTTATTATGAGTCAAATCAATATTCCAGGATAAGGAAGTGAAAACGATGTTAAAACAAATTATATCAATAATAATGTTTTGTGTGATAGCAGTGGCATTGTCAAAGAATGCGGATGCTCATGTAACGTTAAACCCAGATACGAGTGAACCAGGATCATATGAAAAATATGATGTGAGAGTTCCTGTAGAAAAAGATGCACATACGACTAAAATTGAATTGAAAGTTCCTAAAGGACTCAGTGTTGTAGGAATAGAGCCGACCCCTTTATTTGAACATAAATTAAAAAAGGATAAAAATGGGAACATAACAAAAATAACTTGGACTGCAACGGATAAAGGGATTGGACCCAATGAATTTGTCGATTTACCGATTCAAGTAGCAAATCCAGAAAAAGAGGCCTCATTTAAATGGAATGCTTATCAAACTTATGATGATGGAGAGACTGTAAAATGGATTGGTGACGAAAAGGCAGAAAAGCCAGCGCCAGTTACAAAAGTTGTAAAAAATAGTGACACATCAAAAGAATTAAGTGAAAGTAGTCAAGCAAGTAATGGTCCTATTATACTGTGGATTGTATCTATCATAGCTATTATCTTATCTTTAATAGCATTATTTAAGCAAAAGAGCGATAAGTCATAAACTTAGAAATTTTAATGAAATTTATCACTGTAATGATTAGTGAGTTAGCCTATAATAGCATTAAGGAGGAGTATCGATGCGCAGAATATTGTATGCATTTTTAGTTTATACAATCCTAGGATTACTGAGTGGATTTTATTATCGAGAATTAACAGTTGCACATCATTTTACAGGAGATACGCAACTTGTGGTCGTACATACACACACACTGATATTAGGAATGTTTATGCACCTTATTTTACTACCTATAACAAAAATATTTAAATTAAGCAGTTATTATCTGTTTAATTGGTTCTTTATCGTTTATAATATCGGCGTCTTAACTACGATAGGTATGATGTTTACGAAAGGAACGTACCAAGTGTTAGGACTTGCAGTACCTGAATCATTTGCTGGGTTTGCAGGGATTGGACATACAACGCTTACAGCAGGATTCATATTATTATTTTTCCTACTTAGAAATGCGATTGTAAAGGACCCTAAAGATGAGTAAGGCTCATCTGGCGGTCATATAACGAAATGATAATGTTAAGTAAAAGCCTAGCTATTTCATTAGAATAGTTAGGCTTTTCTTTATGATCAAGTGAATTTTATTCTATATCAGCGTTGTAAATATCGTTTTCATTGATAATAGTTATCAATTGTAGCATAATGAAGATTAAAAGATAAGATAGATTTTTGGGAGGATGCATTATGGATGATGTAATAATTATTGGTGGCGGTCCAGCTGGCTTATTTGCTAGTTTCTATTCTGGATTAAGAGGAATGAGCGTGCGCATTATAGATATTCAGGATAAACTTGGCGGTAAGATGCAAGTTTATCCTGAGAAGATTATTTGGGATATCGGGGGGCTAGCTCCTAAACCATGTTATGAAGTTATAAAAGATACAATTGCGCAAGGTCTGCATTTCAATCCAAAAGTTAGCTTAGAAGAACGTGTCATAGATATTAGAAAAATAGATGAACAGCATTTTGAAGTTGAAACGGCAAAAGGAAATATATATGAATCTAAATCAGTTATTATAGCTATTGGTGGCGGAATTATTAATCCTAAACAACTTGATATTAAGGATGCTGAGAGATATGAACTAACGAATTTAAACTATGTAGTTCAGTCATTGAAAAAATTTAAGGATAAAGATGTCTTAATTTCTGGTGCAGGTAATTCGGCCTTGGATTGGGCTAAAGACTTAAGTGGATATGCTAAGAGTGTTACGCTTATTTATCGCAAATCAGATATTAAAGGCTATGAAGCCATGAAAAAAATACTCAGCGAATTAAATATAGATAAGTTGCCTAACACACATATACATCAACTTATAGGTGATCAATCGCATAGTAAAATAGAACAAGTGATATTAGAACATACTGAGACAAAAGAGAAAACAACAAGGGTTTTTGATGAAGTAATTATCAGCCATGGATTTGATGTAGAAAATACTTTGCTTGAACAGTCTTCAACACAAGTAGATATGTTTAATGAATATGCAATTAAAGGATTTGGTAATACATCTACAAGTGTTAATGGTTTGTATGCCTGTGGCGATATTATTTATCATGAAGCTAAAGCACACCTTATTGCTAGTGCATTTAGTGATGCGGCCAATGCAGCTAATTTAGCAAAATTATATATTGAACCTCAAGCTAAACCAGAAGGTTTTGTCTCAAGTCATAACGAGGTTTTCAAAGCATCTAATCAAATAGTCATGAAAAAATATTTATAAAAACTGGGAATTAAAGATAAAACAGTTACTTTCAAAAACATAAATATTTACTTTTGAGAGATTATAACTCATTTTATAGTGTTTTAGGAGATGTTAAAGTATGATTGAAATAAAACATGAACCACCTACAGTTTCAAATTATCGTAATTTGAGAAAAATAGCTGGATTAAGTGAAAAATCTCAGGCCGCAGCCGAAAAAGGTCTGGCCAATGCTTGTTTTAATGTGACGATATATGATAATCAGTTACTGATAGGAATGGGCAGAGTGATTGGCGATGGCGGAACAGCCTTTCAAATCATTGATATAGCAGTGGATCCAAACTATCAAGGAATGGGATATGGGAAGACTATTATGAATCATGTAATGGCATATATTTCCTCTGTAGCAGAATCAGGTACCTATGTTAGTCTTATAGCTGATTATCCCGCTGACAAACTCTATGCTCAGTATGGATTTATAACTACTGAACCTTATTCAGGTGGAATGTATAGAAAATATTAAATTGAAACAGAATGATTTAGCACATGAACAATTGTTTTTAAAGTAAAAGTACACCTCCTTTCGTTACAGAGGTGTACTTTTTTATGTTCGATATATTATTCTTTAACTGTCCATGCTTGTGATGATGGTGGTACAAAGTGCCGATTTTTCACCTATACTAGAGTTTTAGATAAGTACATTATAAAATATTTTCAATAGATAGATAAAAAGATGATTTCTGCAAAACTTAAATAGAAATCATCTTTTTAAATTATCTAAGAAGATACTTATTCCTCAACATCTTTTATTATATTGAATTGAATTTATTCTGTTTTATCAATTTGAGCGTTAGTAGCATTAGTTCTAGAACGTAAATCAGCTTCAATTTCCTCTAAACTACGTCCTCTTGTTTCAGGTAAGTATTTAACAACAAAAACTAAAGCCCCAATACCAATAATTGCAAAGATTAAGAATACTTGTTCAACTGGTAATACATCAGTCAATATAGGGAAGAATTGCGCCACGAGTAGACTACCAATTGATAATACTAATGCGGCTATCCCAGTTGCTGCACCACGCGCACGCATTGGAAATAATTCTGGTAACATAACCCAAAGTACTGGGCCCCATGTGAAACCAAAGAATATAATGAAAAGTGTTAAACATATGATAATAATCCAAGAAGAAGATTGGATACCAATTGCCCAAATTAAAATTGCCATAATTAATAATGAAGCAACCATGCCAATATTTCCTATTACTAATAAGCGTTTACGGTCAATTTTATCAATAATCATAATGGCAATAATAGTAACTAATACATTGACTGTGCCGATGCCGACTGTTCCTAAAATAGAAGTAGCATCTCCTAAACCAGCCTTACTAAATATAGAAGGTGCGTAGTAAATAATTGCATTTATGCCAATAATTTGTTGGAATAGCGCAAATACACTGCCAATTATCAATGTAGGTCTTAACCATGGAGACTTTAATACTTTCCATGTACTTTCTGAAATACGATTGATTTCTTTCATGTCGGCAATTTCTTTATCAATTTCACTGTGCTCAAATGTCAGTCCCATTACATCTCTAGCGGCCTTTTCACTTTTATGTTCAAGTAACCATCTTGGACTTTCTGGCATGAATATGACACCAATTAATAAGATAAGCGAAGGTAACACAGCTAAACCTAGCATCCATCTCCAACCTTCAATAGGCGTGAAAGCATAGTTAATTAGATATGAAGATAAAATACCTATTGTAATCATCAATTGGTTTAATGAACTTAAAGAACCTCTTTGTGCTGTTGGTGCCATTTCTGATAAGTATACAGGCACAATTGCAGTAGAACCACCTACGGCAACACCGATGACTAATCGCCCAATAACTAATATTGGCATTGATGGTGCTAATGCTAATATTAAGGCTCCCACAATATATATAATAGCTATAATAAATACGACACGTCTACGTCCGAGCCTATCTGATAATGGGCCACTTGCACCTGCCCCAAAGATAGCCCCTACTAACATTGAGGCAACAACAAGGCCCTCTGTAACACTGTTTAAAGGTATATCATCTTTTATAAATAGTAAGGCACCAGAGATTACTCCCATATCATAACCATAGAGTAAGCCTCCCAAAGCACCAAGGAAAAAGATGAGTTTTTTGCTTACTTTAATTCCCATAAAAACCCTCCTGATTGTTTTAGACACACATAAGTATACGCTTACATTTATTGCTTGTAAATGTTAAAGTATAAGAATTTTATTTGTTGTTTTATGTTTATATCAAACAAAATACTTTTGTCATTAAAATATAAATGTGCGCATATTTAAATAGATATAAAAGTAAGAAAGGGAGTAAAAATTATACATAATATTAATGAGAGTAGGTTTAAATATCGATATATAGATATTTAAAAATGATAGCTATTGTAGGGGATACATATTTAATATTTGTAATTTAATAATAAAAAACGCCCTTCAAAATAGGCACTTATATTATGTCTACTTTGAAGGGCGCATATCAAAATCCATTAGCGCTTCATTATAATGGAATATATGCTTCAATCATTATAATGAAATGAAGATTATATTACTTATGCTTCTAAATCAACAACAATTCTACCAGAATTATTATGTTTTAACACATTTTTTATATTTTCTTCTATATCATCAAATTTAATGACTTGTTTAATTTCATGTAACTGATCTGGTTTTAAATCTTTAGCGAGTCTGCGCCAAATATGTTTACGTTGTCTCATTTCTGTATAAACAGAATCAACGCCTATGATATTTGTACCTCTTAATATGAAAGGAAATATCGAACTATCAAATTGATTGCCACCAGTCATTCCAATCACTGCGACACTGCCGTTGTAATCAAGGTGTTTGATAATTTGTGATAAGCTTTCGCCACCTACAGGGTCAATCACTGCTTGCCAAGTACGCTTCCCAAGTGGTTTATTATCAGTTTCTGTAATACGAGGAATGACTTCTTTTGCACCTAATGATTTAAGTTTAGCTTCAGTATTTGTTTTACCAGTACTTGCAATAACATCATAGCCAATAGAATCTAACATCATTACGGCTAGTGTACCAACGCCACCAGTTGCACCTCTAACAAGCACAGCTTCATTTTCTACAGATAGACCGTTGTGTTCTAATTTTTCAATAGCTAAACCTGCTGTATACCCAGCCGTACCATAAATCATTGCCTCTTCAAGTGTTAGGTCTTTAGGTAATGGTACAATCCATTCTTCTTTGATACGTGCATATTCACTAAACCCACCGAAATGGCTTATTCCTAAATCATATCCAGTAACGATGACTTTATCTCCTGGTTCAAAAGCTGGCGTCTCTGAACTTTCTACAACACCTGCTAAATCAATTCCCGGTACGATAGGGTAAGATTTTACAACTTTTGTATTTTCTACTGTTGCTAGTGCGTCTTTATAATTAATCCCTGAATACTTAACTTTAATAAGCACTTCACCTGCTGGAAGGTCATCTATAGTTATATTTTTAATTTGGTTAGTAACTTTGCCGTCTTGTTCGTCGACCACAAAAGCTTTAAATGTTTCAGTCATTGCCACTAGGCACTCCCTTTATGTATATATTTATGAACAATTAAAAAACTAGAACCACTTTATCATGTAATTGAATATTACACAATATGCCTGTTTAACAGCGTTTAGAGGTAAGCGCTTTATTTTGTAATTAAATAAATTTTGTTCTAATTCAAAAAAATTAATTAATGTAAAACAAATAAATATTATTTGAATATTCTAATAATTCATAGTAAATTCAAGCTCATTTTAGTATAATAAATGATAAATATTTATATTAAAAGGAGGAAGATTTATGAGTTATAGTATTGAAAAAGTCAAACTATCAGAAGTCGAGCAGTTACAAAATTTGGCTATTCAAACCTTTAAAAACACTTTTAAAGATGAAGAACAATATACAGATGAAGATTTTAGCCATTATTTTGCTAACGCTTATAGTGTTAAACAGTTAACAAGTGAACTATTAGATGAACATGCTTTTACATATTTTTATAAAGAAGATGAAGAAGTTGTAGGTTATTTTAAATTAAATATAAATGATGCACAAACTGAAAAAATGGGAGACGCACATCTTGAGTTGCAACGAATTTATTTCTTACCACATGCCCAAGGTGGTGGCAGAGGTAAGCATGTATTTGAATTCACAATACAAAAAGCTAAAGAGCTAAATAAAATTAAAATATGGTTAGGAGTCTATGAAAAAAATAAACAAGCTTTTGAATTTTATAAAAAACAGGGGTTAAATGTAACGGGGAAACATTATTTTTATACAGGATCAGTTGAAGACGTTGATTTAATTATGGAAAAAGAACTATAAAATTATCTGAAATTAAGTTATAGTAATAATACACATTAAGTTTGTTTTTACAAAGTCGAAAAGAGGGCAATTAAAGTTTATGTAAAGCATATTTAAAGTTTATTTAGCTTGTATTATTTTTTTATAAAAAGAGATGGATTTCCAATAAAAAACGTTTATTTATTGTTTTCAGGTGAATAACGTACTAATGCTCAATAAGACTGTGTAATTAAATATAAATATTGCATGGTTATTGAGTATTAAAATTTTAGGAGGTCTTTCAATAATGAAAAAATATTTAGCTGGTTTTCTTACTTTATCTTTAGCACTTGCAGCATGTTCAAATGGTGGCGAGGATAGTGGTAAAGCAGGTTCTGAAAAAGAAAAAACTGAAGAAAAAGCGAAAGACAAAGCAAAAGAAAAAACTGAAGAAAAAAAAGATAGCAAAGATAGCTCAAGTAGTTCAGATAGTAAATCAAGTGATAGCGGTTCAGAAAGCTCAGACCAAGGATCATCAAGTAGTCAAACGAGCGATAGCGGTTCAGAAAGCTCAGACCAAGGATCATCAAGTAGTCAAACGAGCGATAGCGGTTCAGAAAGCTCAGACCAAGGATCATCAAGTAGTCAAACGAGCGATAGTGGTTCAGAAAGCTCAGACCAAGGATCATCAAGTAGCCAAACGAGCGATAGCGGTTCAGAAAGCTCAGATCAAGGGTCATCAAGTAGCCAAACGAGCGACAGCGGTTCAACTAGTTCAACAGAAGACTCAGCAAGCACTGAATCATAGGATATATAAGGTCTAGAAGAAGTAGTTTAAGTAGTGATACTTAAACTACTTCAAATTCATCTAGTGAAAAAGATGACTTGTGAAAACATAACAATAATGTAGATTAAAAATAAGGTGGTCTTTCAATCATGAAAAAACTATTAGCAGGTTTCTTAACATTATCTTTAGCATTAGCGGCATGTTCAAATGGTGGCGAGGATGATAGTAGTAAAAAGGACGATAGCGCTAAGGATAAACAATCTTCTGATGATAAGTCAAAAGATTCAAAAAATGATGATAAAAAGAATAATGATAGCTCTGATAAAGACAAAGACTCAAGTAAAGATGATAAAGATAGTTCAAGCGAAGATTCAAATGGTGACTCTAGCAATGATAAATCAGATAGTGGAAGTACTGATGATAGTAATAGCGATAGTAACTCTAGCAATGGTGCCTCATCAAGTACTGATAGTAGCTCAGATTCAGATAATGATGGCACTAATGGTAGTAGCAGTGCAGGTAGTTCAAATGGTACAAGTGATAACAGTGGTGGCACTACAGATGGAAGCAGTAGTAATACAAATGGTTCAGATAGTAATTCAGATACGACAGCAAATGCCAATAGTAACGCGAATAACAATAGTTCGAATAATGGAACAACACAATATGTTGTGCCATATCAAGGACAGAATGCAGTACCAGTATCACAAAACATTTCATCAGGTAGTGTCAATAATCAAACCGCGTTACAACATTTACCTAATTTTCAAAATTCACTAGATAACGCTACAGCTGAAGTGAATGCAATTAATGGTCAGTCTAATTATTACAATGACTATAGTGTTGAAGGCAGTGAGGGTAATTATAGTTATATCTTTAGCTTCCAAAATCAAGCACAACCAGGTACTTATTCTATTGCTACAGTAGATCAACAAGGTACTGTAAGAGTTGTAGATCCAGCTTATCAACAATAAAAATACTTTGCTTTTAAAAGATATAATGACTACGTTTGTTAACATTAAATAAAAAACTGGACAACCTCAATATAGATGAGGATGTCCAGTTTTTAATTATGTAGCCATAATTTTTAGTCTTATTAAAGCAATAAAATTGTTAAGTGTTAATACATTTTTTTATTATATGGGAAAGTGTTTCGAAGGCATGATTATCCTTATTGACAAATGCACTAGTGTGGATGTCTTTCATTTGATGACTGATTAAATCATTGAGCAATGCTTTTGAATCACTATATCTTACTGTAGCAAGTGAGTGCATGACATCCTCATATACACCTCGTTCTGAAATATATTTTTCGTGATCAGGTGTATACTGACACACAATTTTATCAATAGTTAATGCATCAAAGATAATAGAAGAATAGTCTGTTAAAACGATATCCGAAACTAATAATAAATCTTGGACCTCAATATGGGCAGGAGCAAGGATAGCATTTTCAGGTATATAGTCAGAGTTATCTTCAATATGACCTTTAAAAATAACATTATATTTATTAAGTAACCCATCACTGATAGGTAATAAATCAGATTCGTTGGTTTCAGTTTTCCATGTTGGTGCGTAAAGTAAAGTTGGTTTATTAGTATCTAGTTTTAGCTCTTGCTTGATGAATGACAGGTATGGTTGATCAGATTGTTTATCTAATAAGTACCTAATTCTTGGATACCCACAATTTAATATATGTGTATGTTGCTGTGGGAATGCTGTTTTAAAATAATCAATAATATCTTCACAATCACTTATAAAATAATCTTGATGTAACCATTTGTTATATTTTCTTGCACGATAATTATATATATTCAAATTTTGTTGTGGTTCTCGACTATCTAGGAAAAGTTTCTTTATTGGAGTACCATGCCAAAGTTGTATAATTGTGCCGTTAGGTTTTAAATTATCTGGAATATAACTTTCCAAAATGACTACACGTGCACTTTCAATAATTTCTTTGGCTTTTGGATCATCTGGTTTAATAAAATTTGGACCGTTTACGTCAGCAGTAATAAAATAAATCGGCAATTTCGTAAAATGCTTCGCAAAATGGTTAAATAAATAACGTGAATTACCTCTAAAACCATAATCAAAACCTAAAAATACGATATGATTCTTAATTTTTGAAGTATCCTTTTCATAAATATAGCTTAATGCGCGATGTTTTTTCACAAAGTGATGATGTATTGAGTTGAAAATCCAGTGGGGAACTTTAAAACCTGTGGACTTCAATAACTTATCAGTAAAACGCATTTGTTCTGGTGAAAGTGTTTCACTAGATTTAAATGGCAATGCATGTTTATGTGCGTAAGCTAGCTTATTCAAATTAAAAGCTGTAGTGTTTAATGGTTCGAATCGATGTATATCCTTCCAAACTTCTTTACTCGTTATGAGTTCTGAAGAGAAATCAAAGACAACATGACTATCTGTGATTACTTCATCTTGTAGCAAAGATAGCAATGCTAAATCGAATAAATGATTGACCTTAAAACTACTTAATATGGATTGGGTAGTTTCGATATGAAAGATGATATTTGGGTAATGATTGATATTTTCAATCCAGTCATTAAAAGTAATGTTTTTTTTACCGAAATAGCGACAGTCATTTAAATATTGTTGATGAATCGTATAATCAGGAACAATAGTACAAGGTTCTAATTGCACATGAGCCATCATATTTTTATATATTTTTATATTATTATTTGTTAGTACAATATGTGAATACCCTTCTGAAAATGCTTTTTGAAGTTGATCTTCTAAAAGGTCCCACGAATCTAAATCAATTTGTTTTATCATTAATATCCCTCTACTCAATAGTTGTTCCCTTTATTTTACCACGTCCCATACTTTAGATAAAAGAATCCTTTATAACTGGAAAAAGAAAAAATTAAAACACAAGATTATATAACATAAATGTCTAATTTATTGAAACTATTCACAATATAAAACAAGTAAAAAAGTTAATGTGAATTTTAAAAAACATATTGTTTTTAGCGTTAAAAGTGATATAATCTAATTGTGAAATAATTCACAATAACTTTTACATATTCTAGCTAGATATAAATAAATATAGAAAATGGAAGTGAGTCAAAATGTTTGTAGATAATTTTAACCCTTTTAACAACATGTTGCTATCTAGTATAGTGGCAGCAATTCCAATTATTTTATTTTTATTATGTTTAACAGTTTTTAAGATGAAAGGTATATATGGGGCTATTACTACGGTAGTTGTAACTTTAATCATTGCGATTTCATGTTTTAAATTACCAATTGGGATTGCATCTGGAGCATTTGTGGAAGGATTTTTTCAAGGCGTATTACCAATTGGTTATATTGTAATCATGGCAGTATTACTTTACAAAATAACAAATGAAACTGGACAATTTCATACAATTAAAGACAGTATCTCTAGTATTTCACAAGATCAACGTATTCAGTTGCTGTTAATTGCTTTTGCATTTAATGGTTTTTTAGAAGGCGTAGCAGGATTTGGGGTTCCAATAGCTATATGTGCATTATTACTTACACAACTTGGATTTGGTCCTTTACAAGCAGCTATGTTATGTCTAATTGCTAATGCTTCAGCAGGTGCTTTTGGCGCAATTGGATTACCGGTATCAGTCATAGATTCACTTAATTTAACTGGAGATATTAAAAGTATGGCTGTTTCACAAATGTCCGTACTGACTTTAGCAATCATTAATATGTTTATTCCATTTTTATTAATATGGATAGTAGATGGTTTTAAAGGTATCAAGGAAACATTACCTGCAATATTAGTTGTAGGCAGTACGTATACAATATTACAAGGCGTGATTACATTCTTTATTGGACCTGAATTAGCGGACATCATTCCACCGTTAGCATCCATGCTAGCATTAGCATTATTTTCTAAAAGATTCCAACCCAAACATATTTTCAGAGTTCAAAAAGATGTTAAGCCAGAACCAGTAGTAAAACATAAATTTAAATCAGTAATGTACGCATGGAGTCCTTTTTATATTTTGACAGTTATTGTTATGATTTGGAGCACACCTCAATTTAAAAGTTTATTTGAGCCAAACGGAGCGCTTGCACATTTAGTAGCAAATATAACAGTGCCTGGAACTTATAGCGAGGTTGCTAACAAAGCGATTGTATTGCCATTGAATATCGTAGGACAAACGGGCACAGCAATTTTAATTGTTATATTAATTACCTTATTGTTGTCTAAACAAGTTCATTTTTTAGATGCATGTCGTTTATTTAAAGAAACATTTAAAGAATTATGGTTATCTATTCTAACAATATGTTTTATATTGGTTATTTCAAAATTAATGACATATGCTGGATTAAGTTCAATATTAGGAGAAAGTATCGCTAAAACTGGAAATGTATTTCCACTACTATCTCCAGTACTTGGGTGGTTAGGTGTCTTTATGACAGGGTCAGTTGTAAATAATAATTCATTGTTCGCACCTATCCAAGCTGCGGTTGCCCATAATATAGGTACAAACGGCTCTTTATTAGTTTCAGCTAATACTGTCGGGGGCGTATCAGGTAAATTAATTTCTCCGCAATCTATTGCAATTGCGACAGCGGCAGTTAAACAAGTAGGTAAAGAATCTGAATTGTTAAAAATGACATTACGCTATAGTTTTGCATTATTAATATTCATTTGTATTTGGACATTCATCTTAAACTTGTTGATTTAAAATAATTTTATAAGTCATTAAAATAAGCGAAAGTATTTTGCGTTATTTAAATTATTCAAAGACACTTGATATGCTGTGTTTAATGATAATTTAACAATGCTGAAAATACTTTCGCTTATAAAATTTTACTTAATGTGGTGCGTTATAATTTAACAGTGTTTCAAATTTTTGATAAATAGCGTCTGGTGCATATGCTTTCACTGTTTGATAGGCATTATGAATAATTACAGTTTCTTTAAATTCTTGATTAATCAGTCTACGTAATTTATTTGATAGCGCATCGACATTATCATGTTCTACTAAGTAACCATTCACATTGTTTTTAATAATTGAATCAGGACCTACGTTACCATCAAAACTAACGACAATATTACTTTGGTTCATTGCTTCTAAAATAACCATTCCGAATCCTTCATTTCGAGAAGGGATGACAGTAATTTCACTAATAGATAGTTTCTCATTTAACTGTTGTGTTGATCCTTGTAATTTTACAATGTCATGCAGTTGATATTGATCAATGAGTTGTTGTAATTCAGCTGCTTCTTGACCACTACCATATATATGCACTTGATAACCGAACTGCCGAACAATTTGTTGAATGGGATTAATACTTTTAATTAGTAAATCAAATCCCTTTTCAAATTCCAAACGGCCTGCAGCAGTAATTAATTTTTCCTTAGTTTTATTGAATCTCGGCTCATTTAAAATATTTGGCACAACAAACACAGGAGTTTGGATATACGCTTGATATTTTTGTTGATCTGCTGAAGTAAGTGTTGTTACTTTATCCAAATAAGTATATGCATTTAAGATTTCGCGTTGATAGGCCTCAGGATGTGCATCCAAATTCATATGTTCCATACCAACTTTATCTACAGATTTGCCAGCATATTTTGCAATTAAAATATTAAAGCTTGCTCTTGTTCCAACAATTACATCAGTGTTCACTTTGTGAATTGCTTTAATCATTTTTTTTTCAATATAATGCGAGAATTGGTTGATGCCTGGCTCATATTGAGAGAGCAGACGAGGATTAGAAAATGATGTGTATTTGCTAATGCGATTAAATACAAGGTCTTTAATATTTAATGGATGTAATTGATAATTAATTAAAGGTTTTATCTTTATAGAATTATGAAGATCAAAATAGGGACGATCGTTTCCTTTAAATACTGAGATTATCTCTACACTATGTCCTTTTTCTGCGAGTGTGTTAGCTAATTGCGAAATAGATTTAACCGTACCTCCCATAGCGTAAACATTGTGCATGAAAAATGTGATTGATTTCATAAGAAAACCTCCAAAATTGTCTAAACTTAAATTAAAATACATTATAGCATGAAATGTTTTTAAGCACCTTATAACATCAAAAAAGATACACTTTAGCATGGTAAATAGGATGAAATCAATCTTTGACGCAATCGTAGGTGGACGAATGGCTTCGATGCTAGTTAACACATATTAACAAAATTTGTGTAGAATTACTGAAATCCCTTTTTTCATAGGGCAATAACGTATATAATTAGAGTAGTTAAGAAGGTTTATATCGTTATGACATTGTTCTTTAAGATGAAAATAGCGTTGAAAAGTTTTTTATTTTTTAGTTATAGAAAACGCTTTATTCTATGAAAAATAGATTGGTTTCTAATTTTAAGTAGATGAAGATAACGTATCTATAAACATATATAAAGGGGGACTGTGTTTGTTATGAGTAAACTACATAGCAAAACAGATGTCATCTTAATTGGTGGCGGTATTATGAGCGCAACATTAGGAACTTTATTAAAAGAATTTGCACCCGATAAAGAAATTAAGGTGTTTGAAAGATTAGCTACACCAGCTGAAGAAAGTTCTAATGCATGGAATAATGCGGGGACAGGGCATTCTGCATTATGTGAATTAAACTATACAAACGAAAATAAAGACGGATCAATAGATATTAGTAAAGCTGTAAAAATTAATGAACAGTTTCAAATTTCTAAACAATTTTGGAGTTACTTAGTTAAAGATGGTCAGCTTGATAGTCCAGAATCATTTATTAAACCGGTACCGCATATGAGTTTTGTTCAAGGGGTGCGTAATGTAGATTTCTTGAAAAGACGTGTGGATAGACTAAATAAAAACGTTTTGTTTAATAATATGGAATTTACAGATGATAAAGAGAAAATCGCTGAATGGACGCCATTAATAATGGAAGGGCGCACGTCTCATATTCCTATGGCAATTACATATGATAAAACTGGAACAGATGTGAATTTTAGTGAATTAACTAAAAAATTATTTAAAAATCTTGAAACGAAACAGGTTGAATTAAACTATGAACACGAAGTAGAAGATTTGAAACAACGTAAGGATGGGCTTTGGGAAGTTAAAGTAAAAGACTTAAAAACAAACAAAGTTACGGTTGTTGAAAGTAAATTTGTATTTATTGGTGCAGGTGGCGCGAGTTTACAATTACTACAAAAAACAGGAGTCAAAGAATCTAAGCACATAGGCGGTTTCCCAGTTAGTGGTTTATTCTTAGTTTGTAAAAATGAAGATATTACAAAAAAACATCTTGGAAAAGTTTATGGTAAAGCTTCAGTAGGTGCGCCACCAATGTCAGTACCGCATTTAGATACACGTTACATTGATGGAGAAAGAACATTGTTATTTGGACCTTTTGCTGGTTTCTCACCTAAGTTTATGAAAACTGGATCAAATTTAGACTTAATTAAATCTGTTAAGCCTAATAATATTATTACAATGTTATCTGCAGGTATTAAAGAAATGAATTTAACAAAATATTTAATTTCACAACTAACGCTATCTAATGAGCAGCGCATGGAAGATTTACGTGAATTTGTTCCAAATGCTAAGACTGAAGATTGGGAAATAGTTGTTGCTGGTCAACGCGTACAAGTTATTAAAGATACTGAAAATGGTGGTAAAGGTACCTTACAGTTTGGTACAGAAGTTATCACGTCAGAAGATGGATCATTATCGGCTTTATTAGGTGCATCACCAGGAGCTTCTACTGCTGTAGATATTATGCTTGATTTACTTAAGCGTTGTTATAAGGATGAATTCCAACTTTGGGAGGAAAAAATCAAGACGCTTGTTCCTTCGTATGGTATGAAACTATCTGAAAATGAAGCACTCTACACGCAGGTTAATAAAGAAATTAAAGAATATTTAAAAATAGATTAATTTTAATTATTTAATAATAAAAGCAATACAGTATTAAGCGCACCGTTCTTCTAGATGTATTTCTAAAAGAAGGGTGCGCTTTTTTATTGATTATCTATACTGATAGAAAATGTAGTTCCATTATTTTTTTTGCTCTTCACACTGATGCTTCCCCCATGAAGTTCAAAAACGGCTTTAGCAATAGCGAGGCCTAAACCGTTACTATTATCGTTATTACCTGCTTTATAAAAACGTTCAAACAAATGTGCTTGTGTTTCTTCTGTCATACCTTGTCCATCATCAGTAATTGTACAAATGATAGTATCAATATTTTGTTTGAGTGTAACTTCAATGGTACCACCGTGTTTTGAATATTTAATCGCATTAGTTATTAAATTTTGAAATGCTTGATATAGTAATCGTTCATTGCCAATAATTTGTACATCTGCTAAATCGGACATAATGATGAGATCTTTTTGATTTGCTAAAAATTGTTCGTGACGGATGATTTGTTTTAAAAGTTTATTTAAAGTGATGTGATCTTTAAACTCTAAATGCGCGCCATTATCTATTTCTGAAAGTAACAATAATTCTTTAGTTAACTCGCTTAATTGTGTTGTGATTTGATATATATCACCAATATATTGATTTCGTTCTGTACTTGATTTTGCATATTTCATTTGATCAAGTAAGTGATGGATGTGTGTTAATGGTGTTTTAATTTCATGTGATACATTTTGAACGAAATGTTGTCTCATATCATCAAGTTGTTTGAGTGAGAGGCGCATTTTGTCAAAACGATATTGTAACGTACCGAACTCGTCTTTGCGTGTAATGTTAATGGAAGTGTCAAAGTTGCCTTGCATAAGTCTATTAGTTGCTTGTTTTAATTGCTGTATCGGTTTAATAATCGAATAAGTTGAAGAAATTATTAATATAATTGAAAATATAAGCAATAAAGTAATTAAAATAGCTAAAAATATTCTAAACTCACTAAATGTTTTGCCTATATCAGGTCGCATAAACACCGCAGTCTTTTCATTATTTTGATTAAAAGTAATACCTACTGTATTTTTAGTGGTATTTTCGAAAAAACCAGTTACAAAAGGATTGTAAGGGAGATTTTTAATTCCATGATAATCATGACCTTGTAATACAGATTGTATTTCTTGCTTAGAAATATTATCTTTTCTAAAAGCAGTACCGTAAAAGGATTTTTTGCCTTTTTCAGAAACAGTCATGACTTGATAGTTCATTTCGCCCATATGTTGAAAAAATGCTGGTAAATTGTGCATACTAGATTCTTTTTGATATGTACTTGAATCTTTTAAAGTACGCATGATTTTAGCGTCATTATTAGCTTTTAAATGGTTGTGATAAATAATATTAGTACATAAGAAACTGACAATCGCACTAAATAACATAACCATAACTGTATAAACTGCAATGCGCGTATAGAGTGATTTAAACATAATCATCCACCTTATAACCTAAGCCACGAACGGTATGAATTGTTACAGAGGCTTCTAGTTTTTCTAACCTTTTTCTAAGACGTTTAATATGTACATCGACAGTACGTTCATCTCCTTCGTAATCAAATCCCCAAATTCTTTCGATTAAATCATCACGATTAAAAACTTGTTTTGGATGTGAAGCAAGTAAAAAAAGTAATTGGAATTCTTTGTTTGGTAAATTCATTGCTTTTGTGGCAGATGCTACTTCAAGGTATGATTGATTCAATGTCAAATTACCAATAGTTATTTCGTTATTTGCATTGATGTTATAACGCTTAAGTACTGCCTTAATCCTAAAGATAAGTTCTTTGACTTCAAAAGGTTTAGTGACATAATCATCGGTGCCTGAAAAGTATGCTTGTTCTTTGTCACTGAGTGCATCACGTGCAGTTAGCATAATAACAGGGATTTTATAGTCTTCTTTTAATAATTTACAAAGTTCAAAACCACTCATACCTCCCATCATAATATCAACGATTGCAATATCTACCTGTTGAGTTTCAAGATAAGTTAAGGCATCTTCTGCACTGGATTGGGTAATAGTTTTTAAACCTTCACGACTAATATAATTTGAAACATACTCCAAAATTTTAATGTCATCGTCGACGATTAGGCAACTTGTCATGTATAAGGTCTCCTTAGTCATTTTATAGCTATTATAAACGTTACTTTTGTACATAACAAATTTTGAAAAGTAGAAAAATGTATTGTTGTTCATATTGAGTTCATATAAGTGTCCTAAACTCTATTTATAAGTTTTAGAGAAGGAGAGAAACAATAATGAAATTAGCATGGCAAGAAATTAAATTTTATAAGTTCCGTTTTATATTAATCATGTTGATCATTTTACTACTAGGTATAATGGTATTGTTTATAAGTGGATTAGCACAAGGGTTAGCAAGAGAAAACGTATCGATGTTAGATAACATGAAAACTGAGAAGTATATATTACAAGATAATAAGAAACCGCAAATTGAAAAATCATTAATTAAGCCAGGACAACAAAAGAAAATAGAAGATATTACTGATCAAAAACCATTAAAGTTAGCTTCTCAGACATTGAATATTGATAAAAGTGAAGAAGATGTAATCATGACTAATACTGTTAATAATGAAAAGCCAAAATTAAAAGAAGGTAGTTATCCAACTGATAATAATGAAGTTGCGCTAAACAATAAATTAACTGCTGGTGGTATTACTATTGGAGATACTGTAAAAGTTAAAGGCGGCAAAAAATTAAAAGTATCGGGTATTCTTGATGATACAATGTATTCACATAGTTCAGTCGTGATGATGAATAACGCTGGTTTCGATAAATTAAATGAACAAGTAAGTACAGTGTATCCTGTAAAAGATTTATCAGAGAAACAACAAAAAGAGATAGACCAAATGGCTGGTGTAAAAACGTTCAGTGAAGATGAAATTACAAGTGAAATTGCAAGTTATCAAGCAGAACAGTCGCCATTAAACATGATGATTGTCAGTCTGTTTGTAATATCAGCAATTGTATTGAGTGCATTTTTCTACGTAATGACGATTCAAAAAATATCAGAAATAGGTATTTTAAAAGCTATAGGTATTAAAACAAAACACTTACTGAGCGCTTTAGTTATCCAAATATTAATTACAACAATGATTGGTGTACTAATATCTGTTGGAATTGTCAGTAGTTTATCATTAGTGATGCCAGTAACAATGCCATTTCATATTACACTTTCAAATCTATTGTTAGTTGTAGCTGTATTCATTATTGTTGCAATTATTGGAGCAGCATTATCATTTATTAAATTATTCAAAGTAGATCCTATTGAAGCAATCGGAGGTGCAGATTAATGACGCTACAAGTTAAAGACATAAAAAAATCATTTGGTAAAGGAACGTCAGAAACGACTGTATTAAAAGGTATAAATTTTGAAGTGAATGATGGAGAATTTGTAATTCTTAATGGTGCATCAGGTTCAGGTAAGACTACTTTGCTTACTATTTTGGGTGGGTTACTTTCACAAGATAGTGGAGACATTGTATATAATGATGAGCCTTTATATTCTGTTAAAAATAAGCCGGCAGATTTAAGATTAAATGAGATTGGATTTATATTCCAATCTTCACACTTAGTACCTTATTTAAAAGTTAAAGCGCAATTGACAACGATTGGAAAAGAAGCGGGCATGTCAAAAAAAGATGCGGAACAAAGAGCGGAGATGTTATTAAGCCAAATAGGATTGGCACACCGCTTGAACGTTTTCCCTCATATGTTATCGGGAGGCGAGAAGCAACGTGTAGCAATAATGCGTGCTTTTATGAATAATCCTAAAATTATACTTGCAGATGAACCAACAGCAAGTTTAGATGCTAAGCGAGCTACAGAAGTTATAGAAATGATAAAATCGCAAATTCAAAATAAAAAAATGATTGGAATCATGATTACACACGATAAGCGATTATTTGATTATGCAGATAGAGTTATAGAATTAGATGATGGAGTTATTGTAAATTCATAAACTATAACTTAGCACTTTAACATTAGAAATATCAAAAGAATATATTAAGGCATAAAGTTTAGAAACTAATAAGAGGACAACCAGTTCAATCTGGTTGTCCTCTTATTTATAGTTTAAGTATTAAAATCTCGGTATATACCATAATGTGAGTGCACAGATTAAAAATAATGAGGCAAAATATATGGTCAATAAAAGTTTATATTGATACATTAAGGCTAAAAAATCACGAATCAATGCAATTTCAAAAAAATGATAAGGCGTAGTACTGCCGACACCATTTAATTTAAGGTTTAATTTTTGTCCGAATCGCAAGGCACGCATAATATGAAATTGGCTAGTTATACAGACGATGTTTGGTGTAATATCATAGGTGCGCGCTATAAGTGCTTTTGTATATTTAATATTTTCATAGGTACTGGTAGATTGGTCTTCCATTAATATACGTGATGAGTCAACGCCTTGTGCTTCTAAATAACGACGCATAGCTAACGCTTCTGAAATAGGTTCATCATTACCTTTGCCTCCACTCACAATAAAATGTGCATTAGGGTGTTGGCGGAAGAGTGTTAATGCTTGATCAAGACGATTGGCCAACATAGGTGTGACTTGTTCACTAAATATACCTGCTCCCAAGACGAAAATTATGTCAAAGTGTTTGATATGATTGGTATTTAGATAACGTGAAGAAGTAGATATAAAGCACAGAAAAGTATAAAGTGCACTTAAAGCTATAGCAGATAGCCATAAAAATATGATGTTGATAGCATTTGGAATCAAGGAAATATAAGCACATGCCACCATAAAGATAATAACTTTAAAAATAATCATATATAAACGTTTTATAAATAGTACACTTTGACGTTCTTGGAATAAGTGCTTATGTTTAAAGTGAAGTAATAAACAACCTATAACCATGGCAACGATTAAATAGAGTGGTAATGTGTGATATCCGATATTCAATATTATAACTATATAACCTAATATTGCCTGGGAAATAAAGAAACGGATGTTTGCCGAATATTTTAAATTTAAATATAGGGCTACGAAATGAATTAGAATAATTAAACAGCAAAATAATGACAAAATGTCCATGTTACACCCCGATTTTTTATTGTATATTAAATGTAGAGTAAAGATTTGAATTAATCAAATGTATCTATGTTATTACACGTATTTTGTTTGAGCAACGTTTTGTAGCGTGAAAGTTCTGAAATTTCTACCTTTTATAAAGATGGGAATATTGATAATATTAATATGAATATTGAATAATCAAAAAACGAATTGTATTTAGTCGGATGATAGAGGTGCAAATACGGTGAAAAATATAAAAGATCATATAGAATTTATGAGAGAATTTATCAATGATGTTAATACATTGTTAGCTAAATTATTAAAAGAATTACGCGAGGTTTATAATATATCAAAAGAGCAAGCGAACGTTATATTAATGTTAGAAAAAGAAAAGGCAATGACTTTAACAGAAATTACTGAGAGACAAGGCGTGAATAAAGCTGCTGTCAGTAGAAGGATTAAAAAATTAATTCAAGCAGAATTAGTTCAGTGGGATAAGTCTGAAGAAAGTGCAGATCAACGCTTAAAGTATATAAAATTGACTGAAAAAGGAAAACAGTTTAACCGTGAAAGTAAGTCTATAATAAGTAACATCGTAAGTGATATTCTACATGATTTATCCGAAGATGAAATTGAACAAGCTCGTTCCGTATTAGAGGTTATAGACCAACGTTTGAAGAATTTTAATGTTGGAGGCCATTTGTAAAACAATTTGAAAAAGCTATAATAATACTTAGTCATTTATGTGAGTATGTATATAGATTATTACGATATAGTACCACTTCTTATTGTTAGTAGAAGTGGTATTTTTTGAGGTTATTTGTTTACTGATGATATCAGCATTATAGGGCCAACCATATTAGACTAAATATGTATATCTATTTTTTATGACGCCTTATATAATTAAAAATATAGAAATAAAATAGGAGAAGTTTCTCCAAATTACAATACTATTTCAACTGTGACAGTGTTAATACAATCATATGGTTTCGACCCATGTTATGTTAAAATAATGTGATGGTGTAAAAAATGTAAGTATGAAGAGGTGATAAAATGCAAAAGTGTCCTAAGTGTGGGGGAAACATGAGAAATGGACAGAAATTATGTCGTCATTGTGGGTATCAGGTTAGTCAAAATGACTCTGAAAAAATGACACGAGCATCTAAAGAAGGTAATAAAACCACAAACATTAGTGCACGTAAAATTATTCCTTGGGGAATTGCATTCTTTATCATTATACTACTCATTATTATTTTCTTTTTATTGAAAAATTTCAATTCACCTGAAGCACAATCTGAAATCTTAATAAATGCAGTAGATAACAATGATACACAGAAGCTTGCCACGCTATTAAGCACACAAGACAATAGTGTAGATGAAAATGAGGCTAAGGCTTATACTAAATATATTAAAAAAGAAGTTGGCATGAAAAACTTTGTGAATGATGTAAATAGTCAAATTAAACAATTAAATAAGAGTGAGAATAAAGAAGCGAATTTTGTCACAGCTAAAAATGGGGAAAAAGTATTGCGCATCAGTAAAAATGGGAGACGTTATTTCTTATTTAATAACATGAATTTTACTGCACCAACAAAAGAGGCAATTGTAAAGCCCAAGTACGATACAAAGTATAAATTTAAAGCTGATGATAAAGAAAAAACAGTTATTGCAGATAAAAATAAAGCAACGTCCTTAGGTCATTTTATTCCAGGTAGTTACATACTTGAAGCAAAGAAAGAAATGGCTAATGGCCAGTTTAATGGTGAACTTAAGTTTAACTTTAATGATAGTAATAATGAAACAATAGAAGTTAATGAAGATTTTAATGAAGCTCATGTCTTGATAGATTTAAGTGGTGCGAGTGAAATAGATAAACGTACGCTTAAAATTAAAATAAATGATAAAATGTTTGATTATGAAAAGGCTAAAGAAATTGGACCATATCCAAAAACAAAAGAATTAACGATTTCTGCAGAAGGCCAAGCGAAGAAAAAAACATTTAAATCAAGTGAAACTATAGTTAAAACGGATAATCTTAAAGATCAAACGCATGTCACTTTGAATTTTGATAGTGATGAGATTAAAACGTATGTCGAAAAAAAGGAAAAAGAAGAAAATAGCTTTAGAAATAAAGTGACTAATTTTTTCGGGAAATATACTTCGGCGCTGAATAATGCATATAGTCAAAGTGATTTTAAAGTAATTTCTTCTTATTTAAAGAAAGATACGGAAAGCTACAAAGAAACTAAAAATAACGTAACGTCACAAACTTTAACATATTTCCAACAACCGCAAATTACTGAAATTGTAAAGCAAGGTAAAACGTTTTATGTTACTGCACAAACGATTAAATCGGATGGCCAATATGGTAAAGTGGACTACCAATTAGAGGGCAATGATAATGCAAGTAATTTAAAAGTAGTGAAATACTCAGAATAAATTATCTCAGCAGATTATATTTGAATAGAACTTAAAGACGCTAAGCAAAGCATTTTATAAATTTGCTTAGTGTTTTTTTATGTTTTATAAGTAATCTACTTTAAGCTATTTAAAATTGTTCTGGCAAAAGCTATAATTATAGCAACATACAAAGAAAATAACTTACCTAAATGAAGAACGTATTAAAAAGTGAGTAATCATCTGTAGATGATATAACTCTAAAAACTAAATAAATAGTTCACTATAAAATTCAAGGAGCATGAGTATGACTAACAATCAAGAACAACATAAGCAGTCATTACTGTTTATTATTATATTAGGAGCGCTGACTGCTATAGGAGCATTATCTATCGATATGTTCTTACCTGGCTTGCCCCAAATACAGTCGGATTTTAGCACGACAACTTCAAATACACAACTGACACTTTCTTTATTTATGATTGGTTTAGCGTTAGGTAACTTATTCGTTGGACCAATATCTGATGGAATCGGACGTAAAAAACCATTAGCAATAGCAATGTTATTATTTACGTTAGCTAGTATTGGTATTATATTTGTAGACAATATTTGGTTGATGATTGCGCTTCGTTTTGTGCAAGGATTCTGCGGAGGTGCAGCTGCTGTAATCTCAAGAGCAATCTCAAGTGATTTATATAGTGGAAAGCAATTAACTAAATTTTTGGCATTACTCATGTTGGTAAATGGTGTTGCCCCAGTCCTTGCGCCAGCTTTGGGCGGAATCATTTTAACTTTTTCAACATGGCGTATGGTTTTTGTCATACTAACAATATTTGGATTGTTAATGCTGTGTGGTTCTATATTTAAGGTTAAAGAATCACTATCAACTGATCATCGCGACAGTCCACATCTTGGTAGAATTTTTAAAGGTTTCAAACAATTATTAATTACACCTCGATTTGTATTGCCAATGTTAATACAGGGTGTAACATTTATTATGTTGTTTAGTTATATCTCGGCTTCTCCTTTTATTACACAAAATATATATGGAATGACTGCACAACAATTTAGTTACATGTTTGCAGCTATTGGCATTAGTCTTATATTTTCGAGTCAACTGACAGGGAAGTTAGTGGATTATATTGATAGGCAAGTATTGTTACGGATATTAACGATGATTCAATTGCTAGGTGTTGTTTTGGTCGTGTTGACTTTATTATCACATTTATCGATTTGGTTGTTATTTATAAGTTTTATTATTCTTGTAGCACCTGTGACAGGTGTGGCTACCTTAGGGTTTTCAATTGCTATGGAAGAACGCACAGGTGGCAATGGAAGTGCTTCTAGTTTATTAGGATTAGTTCAATCTTTGTTAGGTGGACTTGTTTCCCCGCTTGTAGGTATGATGGGGGAAGAAAGCTATATGCCTTATATTACAATCATTATTATTGCTGGTATTTTATTAATTAGTTTACAAACATTGAATTATTTTGTATTTAGACACGTGCCTCGACAAACATAATTAGAAAAATAAGACCACTCAGATTGTTGAGTGGTCTTATTATTTTTGGATGCTTCTGATTAAATACTTTTATTGGTATCAACTAGCGTCTCATTTTAATCGTATTAGATAGTAAAATTTGTGCCAATTCATCTTCAGATTCAGGACAACCTTCGCGAATCCAATAATAGACAAGACCGATTTGTCCACCCACAGCATAAATGACGACTTGCTTCTTATTTAATACAGTCGTATAGTCTTCTAACATTTTTGTATAAGTTTCTTTGGTAGTTTGAATGTATTCAGAGAATAAATCTCGATTTGGATGAGCGACTAAAATGGCATGAAAGAAACCATAATGACGACTAATATAAGATAGTATAACTTTGAAGAATTTATATAGTTTATAGTGATTGATTTCTGACTTATCATAGCTAAAGTATAAAGCATTTAATAAATGGGTATATTTCTGTAAATGATGTTTTTGAATTGTAGACAGCAGATCATATTTATCTAAAAAGTAATCATAAAATGTAGTTCTGTTAATACCACTATAGGCACAAATCATTTTAATAGTAATATTTTCAAAAGGTTGCTCTTCTAAGAGGATAATCATATTTTTGATAATTTTATTTTTGGCATTCTGTTTCATTTTTTCTCCTTCAAAAAAACAACTTATGATGATTACCCGACACATTTTAATGATGTGTTGGTGTTTTTTTATTTTACATGTCTCTATAATAGACAAAGTGTAATTTAAAAGCAAATAGGAGGAATAGTGTAATGAAGAAAATGGTATTAGTAAATGTCATTACCATTGTAGTACTTGTAATTATAGGAGTAGTTGGTTTCCACTTTTATAATCAAGCTACAGGATATGTAAGTACTGACAATGCTAAAGTTGATGGAGAGCAAATTAAGGTTTCTGCACCCGCATCTGGAGAAATAAAATCTTTCGACGTTAAAAACAATGACAAATTAAGTAAAGGCGACACAGTTGCAAAAATCGCAGCTAAAGGTGAAGATGGCCAGTCACAAAATATGGATGTTAAAATGCCACAAAAAGGTACAATCGTTAAAACTGACGGTATAGAGGGTTCAATGGCTCAAGCTGGGACTCCAATTGCTTATGCTTATAATTTAGATGATACTTATATTACTGCAAATGTTGATGAAAAAGATATTGCAGATGTTGAAGAAGGTAAAGATGTAAATGTAAAACTTGACGGTGAAAAAGCCGAACTTAAAGGTAAAGTAGAAGAAGTTGGTAAAGCAACAGCTGCAAGCTTCTCAATGATGCCTTCATCAAATAGTGATGGTAATTATACTAAAGTATCTCAAGTTGTACCTGTGAAAATTTCACTTGATTCAAAACCATCTAAAAACGTTGTTCCAGGAATGAACGCTGAAGTTAAAATTCACAAAAATTAAGGGGGGTCTAAAATGACAATGACCTTCATTATTATTTACGTAGTCATAGCGCTCATTCTTGTCGGTTTGATTAATGTAATTTTCACTAAAAGTCGAAAAAAACAAGCTAATCGACAAATGGAACAAACAAAGCATAAAAATAATGCGTCTAACGAAGATTATCAATCTAAATTTAAAGTTAAAGACCGTGCAGATTCTACAGAATCAACTGAGGCGTCAGTAACAAAAAGCAAGATGAATGACGATGAAGAAGAAGTATCTGAATTACAACAATCTGGTGATGAAGCATTCGAGACAGATGTGAATGATGATCAACGACCTACAGATGTTGATCATGAAAGTATCAATCCAGACTCAGAAGAAGCTATCGTTAATGAAAAGCTTAAACAAAAACATAGTTCATTTATGTTTGGAAAAGGGACATCACAAGGTAAAGTTTTAATTGCGATGATTTTCGGGATGTTTATTGCAATTTTAAACCAAACTTTACTTAATGTAGCCTTGCCTAGAATAAATACGGATTTCAATATCTCTGCCAATACAGGTCAGTGGCTTATGACAGGGTTTATGTTAGTGAACGGAATCTTGATTCCTATCAGTGCGTATTTATTTAATAAATATTCTTACCGTAAACTATTTTTAGTTGCAATGACATTGTTTACACTAGGATCGCTAGTCTGTGGTTTATCAGGTTCATTTACAATGATGATGGCAGGTCGTGTATTACAAGCGATTGGTGCAGGTGTATTAATGCCATTAGGGACTAACGTATTCATGACAATCTTCCCACCAGAAAAACGTGGGGCAGCAATGGGTACTTTAGGTATTGCGATGATATTAGCGCCAGCAATTGGACCAACATTATCAGGTTATATCGTTGAGAACTATCATTGGAACGTAATGTTTTATGGTATGTTTATCATCGGTTTAGTGTCATTAGCAATTGCATATATTTGGTTTAGAGTTTATCAAGTTACAACAAATCCAAAAGCGGATGTACCAGGTATTATATTTAGTACAATAGGTTTTGGAGCCTTGTTATATGGCTTTAGTGAGGCCGGTAATAATACTTGGAGCTCACCAATTGTTGTGATTTCACTCATATTAGGTGTTATTTTTATCGCAGCATTTGTTATTCGTGAATTGACAATGCGTGTACCGATGTTAAGTATGGAAGTACTGAAATATTCAGGATTCACCTTAACAACAGTCATTAATATGATTGTTACAATGAGTTTGTTTGGTGGTATGATTCTTTTACCACTATACTTACAAAACTTAAGAGGATTCTCACCAATTCAATCAGGTTTACTCTTACTGCCAGGCGCATTAATTATGGGATTAATGGGTCCAATAGCGGGTAAATTATTAGATACAATTGGTATTAAACCATTGGCACTCGTAGGTACAGGTATTATGACTTATGCCACTTGGGAATTGACTAAACTAAATATGAATACGACATATGGTCATTTAATGATGATTTATATTGTACGTTCATTCGGTATGAGTTTTATCATGATGCCTATTATGACGGCTGGTATGAATTCATTACCACCACGTTTAATTTCACATGGTAATGCTTTATCCAATACACTAAGACAATTGGCTGGTTCTATTGGTACTGCCTTGTTAGTTACAGTAATGTCTACGCAAACAACAGAACATGTAGCAACATATACACAAGATCTTGATAAAACGAATCCGTTCTTAAAAGATCGTTTACAAGAAATGGGACAAGCAATGGGTGGAGATCAAATGGCTACACAACAAGTGCTTGAATTTGTTCAAAAACTCGCTTCGATTAATGGTGTGAATAGTGCATTCTTAATCGCAACAGGATTAAGTGCACTTGCATTTATTTTAAGTTTATTCTTAAAAGGCAAATCACATTATATGTCAAAAGAAAATTAAGAGATGATAAAAAAACAGGAAGCCTCATATATGGGCTTCCTGTTTTTATTAGATTAAGCTATAAATCATGAAATACTATGAGTGAAGTTTAGGTTTTCTATTTCTAAAAAAGAGACTTATAATAATTAATGCGATACAACAAGTTAATAGAATAATAGCATTATGAATAGCATCAGATTCTGTTAATATTTGTTCAGGCTTTACAGTAACATAGTATTGACTCATTGAGTCAGAAATACGAACAGCAATATTTTTAATAAGATATGAAAAACCAAATGTAATAACTAGCATAATTGCCAGAATGAATAAATTAACAATTTTTAAAATAGTTCTATTAAAAACTAAAGTGAAAATGGTTAATATTAAACTCAAGATACAAGCGGCAAAAAATACATAAAATACTAAAATTAACAAATCAATTTTAGATTGCAAGTTATCAATGTTTTCAATATTTATATTTAAATTTGTTATATTATTAACCGTTTCTTGAAAGTTTGTAAGTTGATGGAAAGTGACAGCCTCTTTTGCAAACTCAAGATTAAATATAGGTTCTTTAAACATACTATAACCTGTAATAGCCACTAAAATCAGCACTATAAATTGAATGATCATGCTCATCCAAGATTTTTTCTTTTTTCCATAGGGGTTGCCTCTATGCATAGGCTCACTTGTTAGCGTATGTTCGAAATCTTTGAATTGACGGTTATTCTCAGGCATAAACTGCTCCTTTCTCTATAGGGGACAATAGCATCGACTTATTTTATGACTTTTATTTTTGTTTTGTTATAATATGCAATAACTGATAAATAGTAACTATTGGTGTTAACAATTTAAATTTATATAGTGTTTAAAAGCGCTATTTTTAAGTTACTCGCATTATATTATAACTATTGTTTTAATGTCATTAAATTAATTTTACCATAATATTTATTTTGAAAACTAAGTTATACTAAAAAATTCCATTGGATTGAACATTTATTATAAAACTGAGATTGGGTTGATTATACATGAAATCAGGATTGACAACTAAATTTATTAATAAGTATTTATTACCTCATAGATCTATAACGTTTAAAGACAATCAAGACTTTGAAAAATTTTTAGATTTACGATTGAAATTAAATAAAGAAAAACACAAGCAACCAGAAACCTTAAATGTTAAGTCAGATTTAGATAAACAGTTTATTGGTGATATACAACTTTTTAGATTTAGATTTAGACATAGCCAAAAGCAAAAAATACTTTATATCCACGGAGGATATAATATTTTACAGCCTTCTGCATTTCATTGGAGGTTCATGGATAAATTGGCATTAAGTACGTTATATGAAGTTGTTATGCCAATATATCCTAAAGCACCACAATATCATATAAATGATACTTTCCAAGCGATTCGAGATGTGTATCAACAGTTGCTCTCAGAAGTTAGTCATAAAGATATTGTAGTTATGGGTGATGGTACGGGAGGCGCACTAGCTTTAAGCTTCGTACAGCAATTAAAAATTGAGAATCAACCATTGCCAAACAAACTTTATTTATTTTCTCCATTGTTAGACGCTAACTTAAATAATGAGTCAATAACGCCAGAATTAGAGAAAAAAGATGTCATTATTAATAGAGATGGTGTGCAAAAAATCATGAATTATTGGGCAGATGGTTTATTACTAAATGATGCTAAAGTTTCGCCTATTTATGGGGAGTTAAGCAATCTACCACCGTTATATTTGTTTGGTGGTGAAAGAGAGGTTTATTTACCTGATATGTACAAGTTAGCGAATATGATGACTGCACAACAACAACCTATACATCTCTATGAATATAAGAGAATGGTGAACGCATTTCCATTATTACCAATAAGAGAGTCACATAAGGTCGTGAAACATATAGTCGAGACGCTTAATACGTAAAATGGATTTAATATAGAAATGAGTATAGAATTTGAGATGTAAATATCCATAGGTAAAAGAAAAAGCACACTTTCATTTAAATGAAAGTGTGCTTTTTCTGCGTATGAATTAAATGTGTATATTAAATTCATATGGCTCGATTCGCTAATTTTTTATGCACAAAACCACAGCATTTGGATAAGCTAAGCATGAATGCTACAAAAACAGTACAGTGATATAAAAGTATGCTTGCCATAAAATACTACGCCTATAATAAATAGGATACTAAAGAAATAAAAAAGGCATGAAATTAGGAATTTCTAACGCTGAATCAGTTGTTTACAAGCGTATTGATTGTATTAATAATTGATTTTTGACCCAGTAACTGATAATAATTTGCTAAAAAAATTTCGAATTCATCTTGTGGATATATCATATTTTGAAATTGAGTCTTCGATGATTCAAACTCCTGTATATAATTTTTTGCATATTGATTGTAGTAATTGATGAAATCTTGTGTGGCAGGGTATGTTTTTAAAATAGTATTAATTGCATCAATAGCTTTTTTTTGTCCTTGCAAATAACTAATATCTAATCCACGCTTAATTAATTTACTATCTGGACCATTAATATCTAAACTTTTATTTTGATTTAATTCACTAAGTTTAAATTTAGTATCATCAAATAAATCGTAAAGTTGTAATTGGACAATTTCATTTATGCTTTGTGTCATGTAAATACAGCTCCTTAATTTGGTATGTTGATTCGGTGACCAAGTTGTTTTGGCCAAACTATATGCGGTTGCTGACAATAGTATTGCTTGATTTGATGTGCATATTGCTGTGGAAAGGGAGCGGTTTTTTTTATTACGCTATCTATACCTAGCATCATTACTTCATTGGTAGCTACAGTTGTACCATTTTCTTGGGTCATAATGGAAAAGAAATGCACTCTTTTTTCATCATAATTGTATAAATAAATTGTCACCTTAAATTGATCACCTTCAACTAATTCAGAAAGATAAGATGTATGTTCTTCTACTGTAAAAAGCGTATAGTTCAATAGTGTGCGATCTTTTAAAGACAAGCCATGATGATAATTAAATTGATTAATAGCTTCACTAAATATGATGTTATAATTGGCATCATGTACATGGCCATTATGATCAATCATATCGTTAGTGACGTGTTGATACATTGTAAAAGGTGTTTCCATACCAAACAGCTCCTTGATTATTAGAAAAATTATATTTTGAAATTTATATTTTAAGGCTAGTTTACTAAAAATACTCAAAACTTACACGGGTTGTATTTCATGGTAAAATAAAGAAAATGATTTGAGGTGTGAAATGATGAGTGTCACAATAAAATATCAGACTGCTGATATCTCGTTAAAGGAGGTTTCACACTTTGATGAGATTCCACAATCCGCAACATTTATATGGTGCGACTTTAATGAGCCAACTGAATCAGAAGATACGCTACTAAAATCATACTTTAACTTTAATAAATTAGAAATCGATGATACAGTGAATGGAACGCCACGAGCTAAGTATAAAGCTTATGATTCATATCAATACCTTGTATTTCATAGTATTGATAATAAATATGAGGGGATTAAGGCACTCAATTTATTTATTAAAGATGACATGCTGGTTACCTATCATCACAAGCCGTTTGATATATTGGATACGGTAAATACTTCGATTTCTAATCATTTTCAAAATGACTTAGATGCATCTGATGTTGTTTTATATATATTAGATAAATTCGTTGATGAATACTTTGAACCGATTTATGCTATTGAAGATAAAGTATATGAGTTTGAAGATAGACATGTTAATGATAACTCAAGTCAAACAGTTATGGACAATGTGTTTAAAATACGTTCTAATATTATAAAAATAAAGCGTTTGATTTATCCAATGCGTGAATTAGTAGATAATATAAAAGAAAACAGTCTTTTACTTGTAGATGATAAAAATCATATGTATATTCAACATATAGATGACCATATGATTAAACAGGTAAACATATTGAAAATGTCACAAGAAATGACGAATGAAATTAGGGATAATTATGCTTCCTATACATCGTTTAAAATGAATAATATTATGCAGATACTCACACTCGTATCGGTCGTATTTCTACCTTTAACATTAATTACGGGTATTTATGGGATGAATTTTGCGCATATGCCAGAACTCAAATGGCATTATGGTTATTATATAGTACTCACGATAATGTTGTTGATTAGTCTAGTTTGTATTGTTTATTTTAAACGGAAGAAATGGTTTTAATTATTTGTTGTAAGGTAAAGAAAATTATAGTTTAAATATAAAAAGTATTGAAAGTAGGAGCAAAAAAGATGAGCGATTTAAAAAGGGAACAAAGAAAAAATGAACACGTAGAAATTGCAATGGCACAAAGTGATTCTACAATTTCAGACTTTGATGAAATTAGGTTTGTACATCACTCTATTCCTAATATTGATGTGGAGAATATTAATTTACAAAGCCAGTTGAAAGACTTTACGCTTGAGCATCCGTTGTATATTAATGCGATGACTGGTGGGAGTGAATGGACCAAGCAAATAAATGAAAAACTAGGGGTTATTGCTAGAGAAACCGGAATGGCAATGGCTGTAGGTTCTACGCATGCAGCATTACGTAATAGTAAAATGGCTTCTTCTTTTACTGTAGTGAGAGAGATGAATCCACAAGGGATTATTTTCAGTAATGTTGGTGCAGATGTACCTGTAGATAAAGCAAAAGAATCAGTACAACTACTGGATGCGCAAGCACTCCAAGTCCACGTAAATGCACCACAAGAGCTTGTGATGCCAGAAGGAAATAGAACGTTTTCCACTTGGATGGACAATTTATCTCAAATTGTAGCACACGTAGATGTACCTGTTATCGTTAAAGAAGTTGGTTTCGGAATGAGTAAGGAAACTATTAAACAATTAAATGAAATAGGCGTGCGTTATGTTGATGTCAGTGGACGCGGAGGAACGAATTTCGTTGATATAGAAAATGAAAGACGTGCTTATAAAGATATGGATTATCTTGGTTTATGGGGACAAACTACAGTTGAGTCTATGTTAGAAAGTACAGGCGCACAACAAGACATGGATATACTTGCAAGCGGTGGCGTACGTACACCATTAGACGCAGTGAAGTGTCTGGCTTTAGGTGCAAGTGCAGTTGGAATGTCACGTCCATTTTTAAATCAAGTTGAAAATAATGGTATTACAGCTACGTTAGAATATGTTGAACAATTTTCTGATCATATGAAGAAAATTATGACAATGCTTAATGCTAAAGACATAGAAGATTTAAGACATGCGCAAATGATTTTCAGTCCTAAACTTCAATCATGGATTGAACAGAGAAATTTAAATATTTAATAATAAAAAGTGCCATCAAACAATTGAGTTTGATGGCACTTTTAATATATTGAAGTCACTGTTAACTATTTAAAAATATTAATGAACGTAGTAACGATAGGGACGCCTAATAAATCTATTAGAAATGCGCCAACGATTGGTACGACAAGATAAGCTTTTGGTGAAGCACCAAATTTTTTCGTAATAACATCCAAGTTAGCCATTGCGTTAGGTGTAGCACCTAAACCGTGACCAATGAAACCACCAATCATAACTGCAGCATCATAATTTTTACCTAAGCCACGGAACACAACAAATACTGAGAATAAAACAATAAATATAACTTGCACTAATACAATAACAATTAAAGGAATAGCTAATTTATAGATTTCAGTTAGTTGAATACTCATTAAAGCTATAGATAAGAAAAGGCTCAATGATACATCACTTATACTATCTACAATCTTCATATCTATAAGATTTAAATTATTAAATTCTGAAATATTTCGTATGATTACGGCAACAAACATAGCACCTACATATATAGGAACATTAATTCCTGTTAAATCAGTAAAAGTATTGCCAATGTAAGTTCCAATTGCCATACAAATCGCCACAATTGTAAATTGAATAAAGAAGACAGTCGTAGGTTTCATACGCTTATGTAAATAATGATTTGATTTTACATTTCCATAATCTTTAGTCGCTTCATCTGCATGTTGTGGTTTTAAATCGTACTTACTAATTAAGTATTTAACTACAGGTCCTCCAATTAACCCTCCAGCTACAAGTCCTAATGTAGCAGCAGCTAAAGCAGCAGTTAAAGCAGAATCGATTCCCAAACCTTGTATTGTTTGACCATATGCGGCAGCATTGCCATGGCCACCTTCCATTGACATTGAACCTGCTGTTAGACCAAGTAAGGCAGGTATATTGAGCACTTTGGCTAAAGAGACGCCAATAATATTTTGGCAAACGGCAAGTAATCCACAAAAGATAAAATACAGTATTAAGACTTTCCCACCTAAGCGTAACAATTTGAGTGACGCGCCGAGTCCAATAGTTGTAAAGAACGCAAGCATGAAGAAATTCTGAAGAAATTCAGAATCTAGTTTAATTGTTATGATATGTGTTGATTGTAAAATTGCAACGACTATCGAGAATAACAAACCACCTATAACCGGTGCAGGTATACATAATCGTCTCAGTATAGAGACATGGTCAACTATAAATATACCTAAAAGATATAAGACACATGCCAGTGCTAAAGTTGTAATAGCATCTAGTTCTAGCATTTTCATTCCCCCTTAATATACGAATCAAGCTGATTGGTACATGATTTATAAATAAAAAAGTGATTATTAAAAGCGTTTACAAAACGCCGTGATTGTTATTATACAGATGTGAGAATCATAATGCTAGTTAAGAATTAATGACAGGACATAAGGATGGGTTAAGTATAATTAAATTATACCATTGTTACAGGGATAAACTTATTTTAAACTAATATAAAATAATATTTGTGATACTATGTTCGCCATGTAAAGTCAGGATTTGTCATCTCTGACTTTCGCATTCTAGAGACATAAGGGTTCCCTTTTACTGTAAAACGAAGCGGTTTTAATGTCCATTCTCCCTTGTTTGGGATTCCAATACGGCCACTCTCTTCAATGGCTTGAGGATATTTTCTATGTTTTGTATCTATCAGTAAACGGCCTTCATTTAAACGAGAGCCGTCTAAATGTCGAGGTATATTGAAAGCCTTTGTCCATTTCCCAGGACCATTTGTTAGTTCGACCCCTTTTTTACCTCGGTTTAATTGCATAACTTCAATACCTTCTTCAGGCTCGACAGCCCTAATTAAAACCCCTTCAGGAACACCTTCCGTTTTTGTAACAAAATTAATTAAAAGATGTGTATGCATCACATGTGCATAGATTGTACCACCACTTTTATATAGCGATTCCACTTTTGGCGTTCTTTTTCCTTTATAACCGTGTGCAGCTTGATCTTGTTCACCTACATATGCCTCCGTTTCCACTATATAACCAGTAAAGGTTTGCAGCTCATCTTTAAAGACGATACGTATACCTAATAAATCTTTAGCTATAGTAATTGTATCTCTACTTACAAAGTCCATTGATTGTGCCTCCATTTTAATTTTAAAAAAATATTTATTTTTAAAATTATTAAAAATTATATTATCAATCCCGTTGTGTTTTGTTAAACTAAGTATATTGGGATGAGTTTCATTTATATATAATGTATCAAAATTTAATACAAAACTAAAATCTAGCTAATGAACTAACGTATGTGAAATGAGGGTATTATATGGAGAGAAAAATAGGCTTTGGCCAAGCATTGAAACTATTTTGGAAGAATTATATTAACTTTAAAGGTCGTGCACGTCGAAGTGAGTATTGGTATATGGCGCTGTGGCATCTTATTTTTATAGTTCCGGGTCTTATCTTATTATTAATTGGTTTAACGACTATGATTACAGGCATTTCCACATATAATTCAACTACAGCAATGGTAGGTCTTATTTTATTATTTATAAGTTGGATATATATCGCTATTTATAATTTAGCGACATTAATTCCGAATTGGGCCATGTTGATCAGACGTTTTCATGATACAGGGAGAACAATGGTACTCCCGCTTATATTTTTAACTATATTAATTATAACTTGCATATTAATGTCGATAATAAATTATCAAGATCCTGAATACCAGTATTTATCAAGTACTATTATTGTTATTGTAAGTTATGTGATGTATATAGTTGTGGGTGTCTATAACATAGTGATTTGTTGTCTAGATAGTGAGAGAAGAACAAACAAATATGGTCCGAGCCATAAATATGGTAATCATCTTAAACCAGTAAGTCATGGTAACGTAGATATTTATAATTAAGAAATAGTAGATTAAAAACCAATGTAATCTAAGAAATAAAATAATGGGTGAATCACAAGGTAATTTTAAATAATAATAATAAAACGCTGTAGCCTTTAATTATATAAGACTACAGCGTTTTATTATTATTTAATATAAGACAATTCAGGGTGTGATATGCCTAATAAATCATGTAAAGCTTGATAGCGTTCGAATAGCCGTTCATATTGTTTAACTTTTGTTGGTTCAGGATATTTACGATAATATACAGGTTGTTTCATATGCATGACGGTTGATTTTAGAGAATCATAAGCGCCGCCAACATGGGCTCCTAGCATAGCCGCCCCCAATGCAGTAGCATTACTTGAATCTATGACGACGACTTCTTTGTTAAGTACGTTTGCATAAATATCGACAAGAAGTTTACTTTTAATAGGAATACCACCCGCTGCATAGACGGTATGGACTGGAATGTTATTATTCTCAAACTGTTGCATTATCATTTTTGTTCCAAAAGCAGTAGATTCCAAATATGCGCGATGAATCATTTCAAAAGGTGTTTGTAATGTTAAACCAAAGATACTGCCAGTGAGGTGACTATCACTTAAAATACTACGATTACCATTATGCCAATCTAGCACTGTGACGTGTTGCTTATCGATAGAAATATTAGAGGCTAATATTTCTAAATATTCAATGACGGTCATATTTTTAGCTTCGGCTGCATCAACGATGTGTTTGGGTGCTAGGCTAGCAGAATAATTAAATAGGTCACCTACAGCTGCTTGTCCTGCTTCATAAGCATATAAACCTGGAATAATTGCATCTTTTACTGAACCTGTAATGGCAGGAATCGCTTCTTGTTTAGCATCAAGCATTAAATGGCACGTACTGGTGCCGATGACTGGAGTAAATTCACCTTGCTCAATTGCTCCAACCCCAAGTACACCAGAGTGTGCGTCGATGATATATGGAGAGATTTGGACTTCTTTAGATAACCCCCACAAACTTTGGAAATATGGAGAAAGACTTCCCGCACTTTCACCGATGTTAATTACTTCACCTTCACATTTTGATTTAATAATATCAGGTAATTCAGCATCTACTGCTTTGAAAAATTTATAATTAAAACCATCACCTTCATTGTAAAAGCCTTTAAATCCAATACCACAATTAGAACGAATGTTTTTACCAGTTAATAAACTAACTAAATAATCACCTGCTTCCATAATATAAGCAGTTTGCTTTAAGATTTCTGGAGCTTGATGTTTGACCTCTAATATTTTAGGAATCATCCATTCGCTATTCACGCTATGCCCATAGTAATCTAACCAAGAAGGATCAATAGCGTCACTGATTTTTTTCATATGAGTGGCTTCATCTTGTGCACCATGATGTTTCCATAATTTTACATACGCGTGGGGATTATCTTTTAAATCATCGTGCATATGTAATGGTTTAAATGCTTCATCTAAAAATACAATCGTACAACTTGTGAAATCAATACCGATACCAATGATGGCAGTAGGGTCAACTTTACTGTCATCAATTACTTGTTGTACACCGTCTTTAAGTATATTTGTATAGTCTTCTGCATGTTGTAAAAAATAATTATGAGGAAGTTCTTTACCATTTAGTGATCCTGAAATTGTACCATGTGGATATGCTTTGATATAAGTAGAAATAATCTCTCCGTTCGATGTATCTACTAAGAATACACGACCAGAAGCAGTACCATAATCGATTCCGATACTATAACTCATGTTGTGAAGCCTCCTAAATAATTAGTAGTGAAAATAAAGAACAATCTATTTTAATATAATGATAGTGCTTACATAATATAATGTAAAGTTTATATACCTAATATGTTTTTTGGTGAAAGAAGGCATAGATTGTATGAAAGATTAGAAAGTGACATAAAAAATAACACCCTATAAAGTAGTGTGTATTTAAATTTGAAGTGGTATCATCAAGGTATATTATTTACAAAAGAGAGGTGTCGAACAAATGTCATTAAAAATCGAACATATTACTAAAAGATATAAAGATTTTACTGCGGTCAATGATATTTCATTATCGTTAGACCAAGGTAAAATGTTGGGTTTTTTAGGTAGAAATGGTGCAGGGAAGACGACGACTTTCCGGATGATATTAGGTTTAACGCCTATTACTGAGGGAGAAATAACCTATAATAACAAAGTAATCGATCGAAGTTTATATAACCGGATAGGTTATTTACCGGAAGAAAGAGGCTTACACCCTAAGATGAAAGTTGAAAAAGAGTTACGTTATCTCGCTACTTTAAAAGGTATGAAAGCAAAAGAAATAACAAAAGCTATAGATTACTGGTTAAATCGTTTTGATATTAGCGAAAATAGAGAAAAGAAAATTGAAGCTTTATCAAAAGGCAATCAACAGAAGATTCAACTTTTAGCAAGCATGTTACACAACCCTGAGTTACTGATTTTAGATGAGCCTTTCAGTGGTTTAGATCCCGTTAACGTAGAGCTATTAAAATCAGCAGTACAAGATTTAAATAATGCTGGTACAACAATAATTTATAGCTCACATAGAATGGAACATGTAGAAGAACTTTGTGATGATGTATGTATATTGAATAAGGGGAAATTAGTTGTATCAGGGCCCATAAACGAAGTGAAGGCCAACCATGGCAACAAGAGCGTCATTATAGAAACAGAACACGAAATGAAAGAAATTGATAATTTACCAGGTGTACTTCAGGTAGAAAGAAATAAGAAAGAGATTAAAGCGATGATTGAATCAGAAGCAATTGCTGAAAGTATTTATGAGGTTGTTATACAATATGGTTTTGTAAAAAGGTTCCAAGTTGTTGAACCATCACTTAATGAGATTTTTATAGATAAAGTTGGTGATTTGCATGGATAAATTTCTTTCGACCTTTTCCTTAACATACAAAAACAAAATCAAGACGAAATCATTTATGATATTCACAACAATTGTCATTATTTTAATAATTGCCGCTTCAAATGTAAATAAAATCATGGATGTGTTTGATGACGGACCAGATAAAGTAGGAGTCGTTACTTCAAATGATGATATTTATAAAGCTATTCAGGCACAAGGCAAACAAATGGATGATGATACTAAGTTTAAGAAAGTAACAGAGAAACAAGCTAAATATCAAATAGAGAACAAGAAGTTGGATAAGGCTTATATGATCCACTTAAATAAAGATAACAAGCTATCGGGAAACATTTTGAGTAAAGATCCTGTATCAGAAGAAGATAAGCAAAAATTACAAGGTACTTTAACCACCATTCAAACACAAATTATAGCTTCGAATTTAGATCTTACTCCAAAAGAACTGAAACAATTACAATCACAAAGTAAGGTGACAACAGAACTTATCTCTGATAATGGTAGTCAGTCAAATTTAAGTGAAGCACAAAAAACATTTAATACTGTAATGGTATATGTAGGGATAATGTTAATGTTCTTTATCATTATCAATTATGCAGGGCAAGTTGCGATGGAGATTGCAACTGAGAAAACGTCACGCGTCATTGAAATGATTATAACAAGCGTTTCTCCAGTGACTCATATACTTGCTAAGATTTCAGCTGTCATTGCAGTTGCTTTAACACAAATTGTGATTATTATATTAACAGGCGTTATCTGTTTCTTTATATTTGATATCGGAGAGATGCTCAAAGGATTTAATATAGAGCCTAATGAATTAACGATGCAGTTGACGATTGTAGGTATCGTTTCTTGGATTATCGGTATTTTATCGTATGTTATTTTGGCAGCTATTTTAGGTTCGATTACTGCACGTATTGAAGATATCAATCAAGCACTCATGCCTATGACTTTAATGAGTATGATAGCTTTTTATATCTCGATTTTTAGTGCTACCAACCCAGATACATTATTAGCAAAAATCACAAGCTTTATTCCTTTACTCTCTCCGTTTGTAATGTTTGTGCGTGCTTCAACGCCTGATGTAGCTGTTTGGGAAATTTTAGTGAGTATTGCGTTATCGATAATAACAATTTTTGTGTTGTTATGGATAGCAGTACGAAGTTATAAAGATACGATACTAAGTTTTGATAAAGGTTTTATGAATTCTATGAAAAATATCTTTAATAAAAATTAAAGTTTAGAAACGGTTAAACCCCAACCAGGGAAGTAACCGTTTCTTTTTAAAACCTAAATATATAATAAATATAGACAAGTAATATATGATTTATAATTTGAAAATGTTAAAAATAGAAAGAAATTTTGCGTTGAAAATACATAGTATTGTAAAAAAGTATAACAATTTTAGAAATAGTTTGATAGAATTGACGATTAGTATAGATATATATTTGTATAAATTGTTACAATATAAGAGTATAACGAATTAAAAGTAAGAGGAATGCATTCATACTATGAGTTATGATTAATGTTAAATTTCTTTCAGTAATGCACTTATGTTTAAGGGAAGCATGAGAGCACCCATTCGGATACAGAAACATGTAGTAGTATGACAGTTGATGATTTTAGCGAATTTAAGAATTACCTATAACCGATACATAACCCCGTTTGCATTGGTTATAGGTTACGTTTGTAATTGATGTTTTATTCATGATAAAACCATGCGTTGATATAAAGAGAAAATGTTTGGTTTGAAAGGGAGTAATTGATGATGTTTGCAAAAGTAGAAAGTCAAAGTAATGGAATTGATTTAATAAAAATTGATAATGAGGAAACGAAAATTGTTTTTACGAATTATGGTGCACGAATAGTTTCATGGAAATTTGATGATAATAATATTGTACTTGGTAATGTAGTAGAAGCGGATGAGTTTTACACAGAAAATCCATTTAATTTTGGTGCTACAATTGGTCGCTATGGTGGTAGAATAGCCAATGCAACTTTCCAATTAGATGGAAAAACGTATCAACTTGATTCCAATAATGGCCAACATAATATTCATGGCGGTCCACACGGACTTGATACACAATTTTTTGATTATGAAGTTGAAGAGCAAGTTGGACAAGTGAAAGTTATTTTTAAAACTACAATTAAGAGCTCAGTTGACCATTTCCCTGGAGATATTGATTTAGAAGTCATACATACGTACGATGTTGATCATAAATGGACAATTGAATATAAAGCGATAGCTACTGAAAAGACGATATTTAATCCAATGAATCATGTGTACTTTAACTTGAATAGAGATAATAAGGTTATTGATAATCACAGTATTGCAAGTTCCAAGCTAGATATGTATTTATTGAATGAAGACAATATTGTTCAAAGTTTAGAGCCAGTAGATTTAGTGAATAAATTTAATTCTGAGAATATACAATTTAAAGATATATTTAATAGTGAAGATTCAGTAATTAAAGAACAAATGAATCGTTTTGGTGGTATCGATCATCCATTTGATTTAGGAAGTAATGAAATGACTGTCGAAAACAAACATTTTTTATTAAAAGTAAAAACTGATATGCCAAATATTGTGATATTCACATTTAACGATACTACAAGTTGGCAAAGTGACTTTAATATTTATAAAGCACATTCTGGTTTTACACTTGAAACGCAATGTATACCTAATGATATTAATTTATTAGGAGATAAAGCACCTTCAATCTTAGAAGCTAATAAACCATATTACTCTAAAACGTCTTATAAGATTTTTGAAAAATAAATAAGATCATCTAAAAAGAACATACCATTGAAGTGGTATGTTCTTTTTAATTGATTATTATGCGCTTATATATGAATAGGTTTTATTTGTTTTCGAGGGTTTGTGCACGTGTTAAGAATTTCTCTAACTTAGAAATACGTTCGTCAGTTAAGTATGGATTATTTAATGCATATGTTAATCTAGATATGTTTTTATTGTCATTGTAATAAATATCATTAAGTTCAAAAACAGAGAGTGATGTAGCTTTATCGGCTGATTTTATTAATTTTAAATTAGAAGAATCATGTACCACACCTTCTTTCAATACTCTGAAATAAAAGCCTGTTCTACATGAACGGGACATACGTTTGACTAAGTCAGGGATTTGATATTTCTCCTGAATTTTCCAACAAGGCTCTCTGATTTCAGCAACTTCGACAATGGCTTCTCCGAGTGAGAATTGATCACCAAAATGGACATCTTTTTCATCTAAATCAAGGACAGTTAAATTCTCCCCAAACATAGCGTAATTAGGTAAAGTTGGTAAATCGTCTTTCCATAATTTATAATTCTTTTTACTGTAAACACAAACTGCCTTATTAGGACCACCATGTCCTTTATATTCTTGCTCATCTTCAATAAATCCAGTTTTAGTGAGTAACATTGTACCTTGAAATTTTTCTTTGTTTAGTGCTGAACGCATAGGGCGTTTCTTACTATAAGGTAAATCTTGAATTTTACCAGTTGAGATTGCATTTAAGGCATATATCATTATTTTCCCCCTTAAAGACTAATTATTATAATTTTAAAACAATATTCCTATTATGCAAACTAAACCAATAAATTAGAAGTGAAAATTCTTTTTTAACTATGTATTTTTATAAATCTCATGTACAATAAAAGGAAAAGTACTGTGTGTAAAGGGGAAGCATTATGGATAAGAAACAGTTGAAAATAAGTACATTTAATGATGCGTTAGACCAAATTAAAGACGGTATGATTGTGGGTATTGGTTCTGGATCAACAATAGAATTGCTTGTTCCCAAAATTGCTAGCAAACTAGATCAAGAAAACATTCATATTACAGGCGTATGTACATCGAATAAGACTGCATTTATAGCAAAAGAATTAGGTATTCGAGTAGTGGATGTGAATGATGTTGATCGAATTGATGTTGCAATTGATGGTGCGGATGAAGTAGATGAAAATTTAAATTTGATTAAAGGCGGCGGGGGAGCGTTATTTAGAGAAAAAGTCATCGATGCAATGGCAGATAGGTTTATTGTATTAGTTGATGAATCTAAACGTGTAGACTACCTAGGCCAAACATTTAAATTACCAGTTGAGGTAGATAAATTTAATTGGTTACTCGTTTCCAAAAAAATTGAAGCAGACCAAAATGTAAAAACGATTCGTCGTGTGGTTGATGATGTACCATTTATAACAGATAATGGGAATTACATACTTGATATTGTATTGCATAAAAATATAGATCCATATGCTATGCATGAATATCTTATTCATCTTGTAGGCGTATTGGAAACAGGATATTTCCTAGATGTAACTGACCAAGTGATTATTGGTACACAAGCAGGCGTGAAAGTGATTCAAAAATAATTTATCTTTAACGATATGAAAACCTTCACATTAAAACAATGTAAGTTTAAGATTGTTGACCAGCGTTCTGACTTTGTGGCAGTTTTTTTGTGGATATTTTCTGAGAGTATTGTCTTACTTTATAATGTTTAGTTATTATTTTTCCTTCAAGAATGAGCCTGAAAATCCTTCTATGAAGTTAAAAATGGTAATTAGTCTTGTAAAAAGGCTGCGACTCTACGGTCATTATGCAACATTGTATTTGATAAATGAAAAGACAAAGCAAATGCTATTTTTAGCACTTGCTTTGTCTTTTTTTTGATATTTTACTATGAGTTAAGTGTCACTACACTATCGACGATGGCCACGTTTACTTTTTAGTTTAAAAGGAGAACGCTGTGCCGATTTATTATTATTTGACTCTTCATTTTGAGTTGTTTGCTGTGGTTCAGCTGAATCTTGTTCATTATCTTCCGTTATAGATGCTTTAGCGTTTTTCACCGCAGAAGATTTACGGTTTGAACCGTAGCGTTTTTTTTTCATAATTGTTTCATCTTGTGTACCTTTTGAAGTATCAGTGTGTGCTTTTTCCGTTGAAGCTTCAACAGGACTATAGCGTTTTTGTTTACTATCTACTTGCTTTGTTTGATTTGAATCTTCTTTATCCTCAGATGTAGGCTGTGAAATAATATTTGCACGACTATCATCATTGATTGAATCATTCTGTATGTCTTGATTATTATTGGCATTAGCTTTTGATTCATCATGACGATGTTCAAGGTCTTGTTCATCAACAGGCGATGTATGGTTTGTGCTTGCGTGATTTGATTGTTGATTAGCACGTGAATCCTTTGCATGTTGCGAGTCTTGTTGCTGTGTACTGTCATTGTCTACTGGTGTGTCCTCTACTTGTTTATCATGTTGAGTTGTAGCTGGCTCACTTTTTTGTGATTTATCATCATGTTTTGTATGAGATTGTGCCGCGGCATTATCATTTTCAGAGTCTTCGTTAACATGATCTAAGTAATTGTTTTCATCTACTTCGTCTAAGTTACGTTTAGTAAAGAAGTAGAAAATACCACGAATAATGAAGCTTAACACAATATAGATAACTGCTACTACTGTTGTAGAAAGCGCGATGACTTTCATAGAAAATACATAACCTAATTCTTCATTGAACAAGAATACTAGGCCAAATGCCATTGCTGCATGAAATATTGTAGCGATATAGATTGTACGACCTTTTGTAGCTCTAATTAGCTCACCGATAATCATAGAAAATGCGAAATAATATAAGAAACTATATAACGTATATTCAAAACTGAATGCTATATTAATACTCCATATTGCATACATAATACCGACTAAAATAGAAGCGAATAAGGTATTCATCTTAGTTTCAACGATATGTTGTAAGTAAGAACGGAAACCCAACTCCACTAAGAATGCCATTATTAACTGTCCGAGTATAACTGAGAAAATAGATACTGATAAATCTTCAGATTGTAATAAAACATAACTATCAGCAAAGACATTAAAACTTGCCATTGCTATAATAAAAATGATTAATGGCAAAATGAGTGCTAATAAGATTCGCTCAATCACCTTTAAGCTGATTGTGAATTTCAAACTACCTAATTGAGTCGTTCTATGTTTGAAAACGATAATACATAGAATTGTAGCGATGAACGGTGCCAAGACACTCATATCAAAAACAAAACTTTTAAACGGCACTGTATTTTGAAAATCTTTTAGTATAATTGGTAATGCATAAGAGATGATAAAGAAAATAAATATCATCATTGCCCATTGAAAACCGGGTATACGCTTTTTATTCATTATGTAACCTCCATTTGGGTTTCAGAAAAATCATTTGTTTTTAATTATACATACTTATTAAACAGAAATAAATTAAATTAAAGTATTTATCATTGAAATGTAATAGTTTTACGTAAACTAACATGTAAATGAAATATTTAAAGTGTATTTTAAATATTATATTTGGGACTATCGGGTAAAGGTAAGTATAAATTGAATTGACAAAAATGTAAGCGTATACTTAAATGTGTTGTAGCATTTCAAAGGAGGAAGACTATGTATAAGTTAGCACAACGTGAATTATGGACAGGTAGAATTGACAGTGAAACAGATGAAAAGCAGTTTAGACATTTTCAAACAATCCAATTCCGAAATATAAAGGAAGAATCCAATGAATCACGACATGGTGTAGGGATATTAGGTTATGCAGTTGATAAAGGTGTTGAATTGAATAAGGGAAGGTTAGGGGCTAGTGAAGGGCCTGATGCCATTAAACAAAACTTTGCCAATCTTCCTGTTGTGCGTGAATGTGCCGTGTATGATTATGGAAACGTTGAACACGATCATGAAACATTAGAGGAAACACAACAAGAATTCGGACATTATGTAGCAACTTCAATTCAAAGGCATAACCAAACTTTTTTACTTGGTGGAGGACATGATATTGCATATGCGCAATATCTCGGGACACGAGAAGCATATCCAGATGCATCGATTGGTGTAATTAATATTGATGCCCACTTTGATACAAGAGAAGAAGGAAAATCTACATCTGGTACTAGCTTTAGACAAATTTTAGAAGAAGATAATAACGCTGACTATCTAGTATTAGGTATCCAGCAAGGAGGCAATACACAAGGGCTTTTTGATTATGCAGAAGAGAAAAATATTGGCTATGTATATTCTGATGAACTCTTACATCAAATATCTCCTCCAATAAAAGATAAAATTGAACGTTTTATACATGATCATGATGTTATTATGTTTACAATTTGTATGGATGTAATTGATAGTGCATTTGCACCTGGTGTGAGCGCCAATGCAGTTTTGGGTTTATTCCCTCATGTTGTATTAGAACTAGCTAAACGTATTATTCCAAATGAAAAGGTTTCAACAATTAGTATCGCTGAAACCAATCCTAAGTATGACGTTGATAATCGTACTGCAAAATTGACAGCTCATTTTTTCCATCATTTTATTCTTTAATATTCCAATAAGAAATGCAATGTTCAATTAACGAAAGTACTCGTTCAGAGTGCTTTCGTTTTTTTAAATAATTAATATAGATGGTACGCCCAATTTGTGGTCGGATATCTATGGCATCTAAATCACGGGCGTTAAATGATTGATAGTATACACGAGGAATCACAGCATAGCCTAATCTTCTATGTACAAAATTAGTAGCCGCTTCAAAACGATCAACTTCCATGATGATTTCGGGATGTATATTCATCCGTTTAAAGTAATCATCTAGATGTTTACGTACTTGAGAACCTTGAGTTGGTAATATGAGTGGTAATGATTGAATAGATAATGCTTTCGTTTTTGGAAATGTATCTTTAGGTGCAATCAAGACATAGGATTCTTCATATAATGGTATAGATTCTATAGCTTCATGTGTAATCTGTTCGTTGGTAAAAGCAATATGATTTTCGAAGTTTAGTAACTGCTCAAGAATTTTATTTTGATCGTGAATCTCTGAAACGAGATAAGTTTGGTTCATATGGTGCTTATGGTGGGCAGCAATAACTTGTGACACCCATTGGTTAGATGATTCTAATATGGATAACTTGATTTTAGGTTCTTGGCTAGTATTGAGATCATGCATTTTTTCAACAGTTTGATGATAAGTTTGTATGAGTTCTTCGGCATAATTGTAAAATTGTATTCCTTTTTCAGTAATCTTAATATCTTTTGTCGTGCGTATGAAAAGTTCATAACCTAGTTCGTTCTCTAATTTTTTAATAGTAGCGGTTAATGAAGGTTGGCTAATATGTAAAAAGTTAGCTGCTTTTGTAAAATTATTATATTTTACCACCGCGACAAAATATTCTAATTGAATAATCTTCATGTACATCCTCCTAATAATAATTAGTTGATTTATAGCTTTGAATTATAAGTGATTAGTTTATTTATATTGGTAGTCTATATATTAACATATTATACTAAGAAATATAGAAGAAAATATGCTTTCGAATGAGATGTCTGAGCTGGTATGAAATAGTTAAGTGCTTGGTTGTTGAAAGTATTCAATCAAGAAATAAATCAATGATTCATTGAACGACTTACAAACATTAAGTACAGACTTTGTATCATCACATTCGTAATCATTAAAATGATTTTCTTAGTTAACATGCGTATTTAAAAATAATTTTTTACTGGAATAAGGTATTTTATTAAACACAAGGAGTGATGGTTCATGAGAAAAATAGTAGCGAAAAAAGGTTTAGATATTGAATGTAAAGGTTGGGAACAAGAAGCAGTGCTGAGAATGTTGTATAACAATTTAGATCCTGAAGTTGCTGAACGCCCAGAAGATTTAGTTGTTTATGGAGGTATAGGGAAAGCGGCTCGAAATTGGGAAGCATTTGAAGCAATCGAAGAAACATTACGTTCTTTAGAAGCTGATGAAACTATGTTAGTCCAATCGGGTAAACCTGTTGCAGTATTTAAAACACATGAAGAAGCACCACGCGTATTACTATCAAATTCAGTTCTTGTACCAGAATGGGCAAACTGGGATCATTTTAATGAGTTAGATAAAAAAGGTCTTATGATGTATGGGCAAATGACGGCGGGTAGTTGGATTTACATTGGCTCACAAGGTATTGTTCAAGGCACATATGAAACATTTGGTGAGCTGGCAAACCAACATTACGATGGAAAACTCAATGGCACAGTTACTTTAACTGCGGGATTAGGAGGCATGGGCGGTGCACAACCACTTGCGGTTACAATGAATGGCGGTGTAGTCATTGGCGTTGAAGTAGATGAAACAAGAATAGATAAACGTATTGAAACACGTTATTGCGATGTTAAAACACATGATTTAGATGAAGCTTTGCGCTTGGCTGAAGAGGCACGTCAGCAAAGTAATCCGCTTTCTATTGGTTTAGTTGGTAATGCTGTAGATACACACAAAGCAATTTTAGATAAAAACTTTAAAATTGATATAGTCACTGATCAAACGAGTGCACATGATCCATTAAATGGCTATATTCCACAAGGCTATACTTTAGAAGAAGCAAAAGCATTGCGCAATAAAGATCCAAAAGAATATGTGAAAAAATCAGAAGCTTCAATGAAAGCACATGTCCAATTGATGCTCGAATTTCAAGAAAAAGGTGCAGTTACATTTGATTATGGAAACAATATTCGCCAAGTTGCATTTAATAATGGATTAGAGAATGCTTTTGACTTTCCAGGGTTTGTTCCAGCTTATATTCGCCCATTATTCTGTGAAGGTAAAGGACCATTTCGCTTTGCAGCATTGAGTGGAGACCCGAAAGATATAGCGCGTGCTGATAAAGAAATGAGAAAATTATTCCCTGATAATGAAAAATTAATTCGTTGGTTAGATTTAGCAGAAGAAAAAATTGCCTTTCAAGGTTTGCCTTCTCGTATTGCTTGGTTAGGTTATGAAGAACGTGCCAAAATGGGGTTAGCATTAAATAAATTAGTGAGAGACGGTGAAATTTCGGCACCGATTGTTATAGGCCGTGATCACTTAGATTCTGGTTCAGTTGCGAGTCCAAATCGGGAAACAGAAGGTATGAAAGATGGTTCTGATGCTGTAGGGGATTGGGCAATCTTGAACGCTTTGATTAATACAGCAGCAGGTGGTTCTTGGATTTCATTCCATCATGGTGGTGGCGTTGGCATGGGTTATTCTTTACATGCTGGTATGGTTGTAGTAGCAGATGGGACAGAACGCGCTGATCGTCGCTTAGGGCGTGTATTGACGACAGATCCGGGTATGGGTGTAGTGAGACATGCTGATGCAGGTTATCAATCATCTATCGATGTAGCAAAAACAAAAGGTATTAAAATTCCAATGATTACAGGCAAAGGAGATAAAAAATGAACGATTTAATGATTCAAAATATTAAACAATTAATTTTACCTAAATCTACAGATCGTCCTTTAAAAGGAAAGGAATTAGACGAACTAGAGATTGTTGAGAATGGAACAGTAGTCATCCATGAAGGCAAGGTTATATATTCGGGGACACATACTGATAACTATGAGGCCAAAGAAACAATCGATGCAACAGGTAAGGTGGTGTCGCCAGCACTTGTAGAAGCACACACACATCTAGTACACGGCGGTTCTCGAGAACACGAAATGTCCCTTAAAAGACAAGGTGTTTCTTATTTAGAAATACTTGAGCAAGGTGGAGGTATTTTATCTACTGTTGAAGCTACACGCAATGCGACAGAGGATGAACTGTTTAACAAAGCAGAGAAAAACTTATTAACGATGATTCAACATGGTGTGCTAGCTGTCGAAAGTAAAAGCGGTTACGGATTAGATAAGGATAACGAATTAAAACAATTACGTGTATCTAATCGCTTAGCTGAAAAATATAACTTAGATATGAGACATACCTTCTTAGGTCCGCATGCTGTGCCGAAAGATGCAAAATCAAATCAAGCGTTCTTGCAAGAAATGATAGATTTATTGCCAAAAGTTAAAGGATACGCAGATTTTGCAGATATTTTCTGTGAAACTGGAGTGTTTACAGTTGAAGAGTCTAGGCAATATATGGAAGCTGCGAAAGCATTAGGTTTCAAAGTTAAAATACATGCAGATGAGATTGATCCTCTTGGTGGTTTAGAACTTGCCATTGATGAAGCAGCTATTTCTGCAGATCATTTAGTGGCTTCAAGTACAGAAGGTAAAATGAAATTGAAAGATAGTGATACTGTAGCTGTATTATTACCAGGTACGACATTTTATTTAGGCAAAGAGCAATATGCCGATGCAAGAGGTATGATAGACAATAATGGTGCGATAGCAATTGCGACAGACTTCAATCCAGGAAGTTGTGTAACGAATAATCTGCAACTGATTATGTCAATTGCAGCATTAAAATTAAAATTATCACCTAATGAAATTTGGAATGCAGTTACAGTTAATGCTGCTAAAGCAATAGATGTAGATGCAGGTACTATTAACGAAGGCGATAAGGCAAATATCGTTATTTGGGATGCGCCTAATCATGAATATATTCCATATCACTATGGCATTAATCATGCTGAAAAAGTGATTAAAGATGGTGCAGTTATTATTGATAATAAATTGAGTTTATAAAAGATAAGTGCAGTTAAGCTATATAAAGCTTAACTGCATTTTTTTGTTGAAATAAGGATAAACTATAATTGATTAAATATTTTGACAATTATGATAACATAAGTATTAAAGGTATGGGGAGGTGACGTTTAATGTGAGCGAGACCACTTATGTTAAACAGTGGCAAGGAAATATAAGTAACAATATATTATCCGGTATATTACTTGCATTGGCTTTACTTCCTGGAGCGATAGCTTTTTCCTTCATTGCGGGTGTTAGCCCGACGATTGGATTGATAAGCACAGGGCTGATGATGCTTGTGATTAGTGTGACAGGCAATAGGACATTGATGGTATCTGCACCAAGCAGTGGGGTGTCACTTGTAGTCGCACCACTTGCAGCGAGTCATGGTTTGCAGGCATTAATTATGGCAACAATTTTTATGGGGACGATACAAATCATCTTAGGATATTGCAATATTAATAAATTGTTAGATTTGATTCCTTTAGGTGTTGTAATTGGATTTATGAATGCTTTAGGTATACTATTATTTACATCTCAGTTGAAAAATATCTTCAATATCTCAATAGAAACCTATATGATTACGATTGTTTCATTTTTCTTTATCTGGATTGCGCCTAAGTTTATAAAAATAATACCAGCACCTTTAATAGCAATCATCATATTAACTGTGTTTGCCTGGGTCTTCAAACCGAATATTAAAGTAGTTAGTGATATGGCACCAATTCATATAAAGATACCACAGCCATCTATTCCAAAAGACGTATGGGATTGGCATTTTTTAATGATTACATTTGTATATGGCGTGACAATGGCTATCGTAGCTATCGTGCAGACAACGTTAACAGCTCGTATGATGGATGATGTGACAGCTTCAAAAAGTGATAAAAATAAAGAGTCTATTGGACAAGGCATAGCAAATTTTATTGTTGGTATCTTAGGCGGTTATGGGGGCAGTGCACTTGTAGGACAATCTCGATTCAATGTGTCAATGGGTGCAAGTTCCAGACTTTCTACATTTATAACAGGCAGTTTCTTACTGGTGAGTATATTTATTTTTGGAGCAATCATTGGTCAAATACCAATGGCTGTTTTATCTACGGTATTAATTACCATTTCACTTAATACTTTTGACCGTCGTACAATACCATTTATAAAACGCGCTCCAATACTTAATGGTAGTACCGTAATATTAACATTCGTTATTATATTAATTACGAATAACCTTGCAGTTGGTGTTGTTTTGGTAACAATTGGTTATTATATAGTTAATAATTTAAAAAAGAAAGGTAGTGACACATAATGCCACAATATGAAGATTACGTTAATTGGAGAAGAACTTTTCATCAATTTCCAGAATTGTCGGATGTTGAATATGAAACAACAAAAAGATTAAAACGTATTTTAGAATCATATGATATAAAAGTATTAGATTTACCTTTAGAGACTGGATTAGTCGCTGAAGTTGGACAAGGGGAGCAATTTGTAGCTGTAAGAACTGATATCGATGCCTTGCCTATTGATGAACAGGTGATTCATGAATTCACTTCAACAAATAAAGGAGTGATGCATGCGTGTGGTCATGACATACATATGGCTAGTGTGTTAGCTGTAGCCACGAGATTAAAAGCGATTGAAGATCAACTCAATAGGCGTGTGCGTCTTATTTTTCAACCAGCTGAAGAATTGGGCTATGGAGCGTTTCACATAACAGATACTGGCGCTATTGATGGCGCTAAAGCTGTTTTAGGTTATCATAACTATCCAACGTTAGACATTGGACACTTTGCAGTAAAACCTGGTGTTATCACATCATCAGTAGATCGTTTCGAATTTAAAATCAAAGGCAAAGGCGCTCATGCAGCTAAACCTGAACAAGGGAATGATCCTACCATCGTACTGGGCCAATTAATAAATAGCATCCAGTCTATTGTTAGCAGAAACTTATCAGCTTTCGATAGTGCTGTTGTCACAATCGGTGAAGTTTCAAGTGGTAATACATGGAATGTTATTGCAGATCAAGCCTATGTTCAAGGTACTGTGAGAACTTTTGATGCAGAGAAACGAGATTATATAGAAGCACGTTTGAAATCGATAGGTAAAGGGTTGGCAGAGGCTTTTGGTGTTGATATTGAAACGATTTATCATCGCTTGCCTGGAGCTGTTGAAAATGATGAAAAGCTAACTAATGATGCGATTGAAGTTGCAAAACAAGTAGGTTATAACGTTGAGATTATGGACAAACCATTAACAATAGGAGAGGATTTTTCTGGTTTTTCACAAAAATATCCTAGTGTGTTTGTTTTTATAGGTTCAAATAGTGAATATGATTTACATCACCCTAAGTATGATCCAGATGAACGCATTTTAGAAAAAGTGCCAGACTACTTTATTACATTTGTACTAAAGCTTTTGAATGAAAACTAACTAGAAAACAGATGTATCTATGTATTAAATTAAATGAAAATTGGGTAAGGATGAAAGACGACATTAATTGAAGGAGTGTTAATAATGGCATCTCAAGATCCTAGAACAAAATTTTCAAATGCGGATTTCCCTCAACAAGAACAACAGGCGCCTGGACTACAACAACAATTAGATCCTAAACCTGATTGTGGTGAAACCTCTTATAAGGGATATGGACGCTTGAAAGACTATAAGATGTTAGTCACAGGTGGCGATTCAGCTATTGGTCGTGCTGCCGCAATTGCTTATGCAAAAGAAGGAGCAGACGTAGCAATCAACTATTTACCCGATGAAGAAGAAGATGCAAAAGAGGTAAAAGAAATCATAGAAAATGAAGGTCGACATGCTGTTTTAATATCAGGTGATTTACGTAATGAACAATTCAATTATGATTTGGTTGAAGAAGCTTATCATAAACTGGGTGGTTTAGATAATGTCACACTTGTTGCAGGTCATCAACAATACAAAAATAGTATAAAAGATTTTGATACCGCATCATTTTCGGAAACTTTTGAAACCAATGTCTATCCGATATTTTGGACAGTTCAAAAAGCATTAGACTATTTACAGGCAGGAGCAACGATTACATTAACTTCATCAGTACAGGGCTATAATCCTAGTCCTATTTTACATGATTATGCCGCTACAAAAGCTGCTATCATCTCATTAACCAAGAGTTTATCAGAGGAATTGGGAGCTAAAGGTATCCGAGTAAACTGTGTAGCACCAGGGCCATTTTGGTCTCCGCTACAAATCTCGGGTGGTCAACCACAATCTAAAATACCAACCTTTGGGCAAAAAGAAGTACTGGGTAGAGCAGGGCAACCTGTAGAACTTTCAGGTGTTTATGTCCATTTAGCTTCTGAAGAATCAAGTTATACTACAGGTCAAGTATACGGTGTAACTGGAGGCACGCAGTTAGACTAAATTTATAGACCAAATTTAGAAGCTAGAAAATCATACCACAGATTTTCTAGCTTCTTATTATGCCAAAGTTAAGTTAATGCTTTATTATAAATTCTTGTATTTGTCATTTTCAGCTCTAATATCGTATTGACAAAAAGTATATACCATATTAACATTTAGCAGTATTTGTCGTATGATGAGCTATTAAGTACTGTAAGAAAATCATTGAAATATTTATCAAGAGAGGTATAGGGCAGGTCTGTCGATACTTCGACAACATGGTAATGCATGTGCTAATTTCAATAGCTTGGATGAATGCTAGAAGATAGCAATCAATTATAAACGTATACTCTTTTCTTCAATGAAGTAGGAAAGAGTTTTTAATTTTTATATGTATACATGTTAGTGCGATGAAAGTATTGTGATATTATCCTTGGAGAAAGTTGGTTAGGTATGGAGGAAACAAAGAAAGGCAATGTATGGGCATTAATTCCCTTAATTGTATTTGTAGGTTTGTTTTTAGGTGTTGGCATTGGCACAGGAGACTTTTCAACAATGCCGTTAAATGTTGCTATTATAGTAGCATCAATTGTAGGTTTAGTATTAAATCGTAAAGAAACATTCGCTCAAAAAGTAGAGGTTTTCACGAAAGGCGCTGGGCACTCTAATATTATATTGATGATGCTTATCTTCTTATTAGCAGGTGCTTTTTCACAAACTACAGAGGACATGGGAGGCGTGAAATCGACTGTTAATTTAGGTTTATCATTAATACCTGAAAACCTAATTATCGTAGGATTATTTATCATATGTATGTTTGTTTCTGTTTCGATGGGTACTTCTGTAGGTACAGTTGCTGCTATTGCTCCTGTAGGATTTGGATTAAGTCAAGCGACAGATGTTTCAGCAGCAATCACAATGGCAACAGTTGTTGGTGGAGCAATGTTTGGTGATAACTTATCAATGATTTCCGACACAACGATTGCAGCCGTGCGTACCCAAAAAACTAAGATGGGTGACAAATTTAAAGTGAACATTAAAATTGTATTACCAGGGGCAATCTTTACGATTATTGTTTTATGGTTCTTAACAAAAGGTGCTCACATCGATGCAACTAAAGACTACGGCTACAATTTTATTAAAGTTGTACCTTATTTATTAGTATTGATATTAGCAATCATTGGAATCAACGTAATTATTGTTCTGATTGGCGGTATTGTATTATCATCAGTAATTGGTTTAATTGATGGATCATTTGGATGGTCAGGGTTATTAACCTCTATTTCTAAAGGTATCATTGGTATGGAGGACATTGCTATTATAGCATTACTTATTGGTGGCCTTGTAGCTCTGATTCAGCATAACGGTGGTATCACATGGCTGCTCAATTTCGTTCGTAGAAGAGTTAAATCTAAACGTGGCGCAGAGTTAGGTATTGCTGGGTTAGTAAGTACTGCTGACATAGCAACAGCCAATAATACGATTTCAATATTGATGGCAGGACCTTTAGCTAAAAATATATCAGAAGCGTATGATGTAGACCCGAGAAAGTCGGCAAGTATTTTAGATATGTTTGCAAGCTGTTTCCAAGGATTATTACCTTATAGCCCTCAACTTATAGCGGCTGCGGGCGTTGCGTCTATATCACCGTTTGAGTTAGTCCCATATTCTATTTATCCAATGATTTTAGGTGTGTGTGGATTAATTGCAATAGTATTTGGATTGCCTAGATTAGATAAAAAATAAATATGAATGCATTGTGGGAAGGCCTCTCTAAACAAAATTTTGTTAAACATGCCTTCCTACTTTATATATAAGCTTAATTTTTAAAAATTAGAGTGATTATAGTGTAATATATAGTTATAAAATAGCATTGTTTTTAATAAATTCATTCACTTTTCTAGAAAACAAAATATGTAAATCGCCTGTTTTAGTATAAATACAATGAACATTTTGTAAATATCATGATTATAGTTTAGAAGTCTCGTGTAATAAGTTAGAATAGACTTAAGAGTGAAAGTAGGTGAACAAGCGTGGCTAAATATAATGTAGAAAATGAAAACGTTGAAATAAGACTTGAGCGATTATTTAAAGTCGAACCTGAATTATTGTATCAAGCATGGACAGATCAACGATTTCTTAAGCAATGGTTTATGACAACTGCAAGAACGAATAAATCTATACAAGTAAATACAGAGCAAAATGGCAGTTATGAAATTATTGATGCTCGTAACGGAAAACAAAATGTGATAAAAGGTGCTTTTATTACATTAACACCGTATGAATATATTGTCATGACAATTGGTATGCCAGAATTAAGTGATTCGGAAGATACGATTGAAGTGGAAATATTTGAAAGAGAACCAGGTATTACACAAATGATTTTTAATTATATTGCTTTAGTACCAAGAGAAAGACGATATACAACTTTAGAATATAAACAAAAGAAAAAAGAATATCATGATTCTACGGCTCATGGCTTTGAAACTATGTTTGATAAGTTACAACTTACGTTAGAAGAGTTCGAAGCGGGACTATAATACCCAGTTTGAAATATAACTGTATATGGCGCTGAAGATTAATTGTGATACATAAAAGGCTTATTGCATACTTTTAGTGGATGCGATAAGCCTTTTTTATTTAAACATAGCAAATAAAGCTATGAGGTAGTTTTAAATGATCTCCCCGTTTTCTTTACGTTCATTAAACTTACGAAGTAGGGTTTCAAAAAATATATGATAGCTTATAAAACTAGAATAGTCCGTCCCATCCTCTAAATAAAATGTATTGCTAGAAACATAAATATTATAATTCGCTCGTTGAGCAAGCATATTATCTTTTAAAGTAGTCACTGAAATAAAGTAATTTTGGCGTAGTTGCAATAAATTCGTAATATCTGACAGTTGATGGGATTCTCCTGACAGTGAAATGATGAAAAAGATGTCTTTAGATGTTGCTTTATTTAAAATCATTTTAAATTCATGTATATCATGTAATACGATAATGTTTTTATGTATGGTGAGGAAGATTCTTTGTGCTTCTTGCGCGACATTCATTTGTGCTAAACCTGTACCATATAGATAAATGGTTTCTGATTGATTAATTTTATTAGTGACCAGTTCAAAGTCGATACGATCTAAATATGAAAATGTATTTTCAATTTCTTGTTTAAATCCTTCAATAGAATCAGAAGGAAGTTGATGAGATTGCTCAGCTTCGAATTTTAAATAAGATTTAAAATCACTATATCCATCAAAGCCTAATTTGCGTGTGAAACGATGAATTGTAGCATTGGAAGCATGCGTATGCTCAGCCAAGTCTTGTATTTTCATTGTCTTACAAGCCTTTATATGTGTGTTGATAAAATGAGCAATATGTAAGTCATTTTCGTTTAATTTATTAAAATTATTATTAATACGACTGTCTAAAAACATTAGATCACCTCGCGCTTCCTGAAAATATTTTCACATATTGAAAATATAATCTGATTATACAAAATTATTCGGAATGGCGTCAAACTATTGTTTAAATGTAAGCGTTACCTTTATGATTAAAATAAGAATTAAAAGCATTGATTGCAGCGTTAAATATTATTTTTGAAATATTGTAGCTGTATCATTCATTTACAATGTAAGTGAGTCAATTTGTCATAAATGGGGGTAGTTCTATGAACACAATTAAGAGATTTGGTAGTGCAATGATTGTACCAGTACTTATGTTTGCATTCTTTGGTATTGTATTAGGGTTTGCTACTTTATTTAAAAACCCTTCAATAATGGGAAGTATCGCCAATGACGGAACCACGTGGTTTAAGATTTGGTCCGTAATCGAAGCGGGCGGTTGGACAATATTTGATCATATGGAAATGGTATTTGTCGTAGGGCTGCCACTGTCATTAGCGAAAAAAGCGCCAGGCCATGCGGCACTTGCAGCTTTAATGGGATATTTAATGTTCAATACATTTATCAATGCAATACTTACACAATGGCCACACACGTTTGGCGCTAACTTAGAAAAAGGTGTTGAAAATGTTACTGGTCTTAAGGCTATTGCAGGTATTGAAACGTTAGACACAAATATTTTAGGTGGCATTGTTATTTCTAGTATTGTGACATGGGTACATAATAGATTTTACAGTAAAAAATTACCAGAAATGTTAGGTGTTTTCCAAGGATTAACATTTGTTGTCACAATTTCATTTTTTATCATGTTACCATTAGCGGTTATCACTTGCATTGTATGGCCTACAATTCAAGATGGTATTTCATCATTACAAGGCTTTATTATTGGTTCGGGTTATATTGGTGTGTGGCTATTCCATTTTTTAGAAAGAGTACTTATTCCAACAGGACTACATCACTTTATTTATGCGCCTATTGAAGTAGGTCCAGTTGTTGTAAATCAAGGCTTAAAAGCTGAATGGTTTGAACATGTTAATGATTTTGCGAAGAGTACAAAACCATTAAAAGAGCAATTTCCATATGGTTTTATGTTACAAGGTAATGGTAAAGTCTTTGGGGCAATAGGTATTGCACTAGCAATGTATTCGACGACGCCTACAGAAAATAGAAAGAAAATTGCGGCATTACTTATACCTGCAACATTAACTGCTGTAGTGGTAGGTATTACTGAGCCTTTAGAATTCACGTTTTTATTTATTGCTCCATATTTATTCGTACTACACGCAATACTTTCAGCGACAATGGATACATTGATGTATGGATTTGGGCTTGTAGGTAATTTTGGTGGTGGGTTGATCGATTTCTTTGCAACAAATTGGATCCCCCTTGCACAGAATCATTGGTTAACTTATGTAATACAACTGATTATAGGTCTCGCATTTACAGGTATATATTTCGTTGTGTTCCGTTTCTTAATTTTAAAATTTAATATACCACTTCCAGGGCGTAAAAAAGACGAAGAAGGTGTTAAGCTTTATAGTAAGCAAGACTATAAAGGAAAAAAATCTGACCAGTCACCGCAAGGAACTGCTGGCAATGAGTTTGAAGATAAAGCGATATATTATTTAGAAGGATTAGGTGGCAAAGATAATATCAAAGATGTCACTAATTGTGCAACACGCTTAAGATTGACAGTCAATGATATGGAACAAGTAGAACATAATGATTACTTTATCCATAATCAAATGGCCCATGGATTAGTTAAAAGTGGAAAAAATGTCCAAGTCATTGTTGGTATGTCTGTACCTCAAGTTAGAGAAGCGTTTGAACATCTTGTTGGAAATGAAGAAAATTAGTCAACATTAGACGTTATTGACTTAAATAAACTTAAAAAAGCACAGACTACAGTAAAGAAACTACTGAGAGTTTGTGCTTTTTATTAAAATGATATATAAATTCTAAGAAATTCTAGCTTTAGTGATTAAACGCGGTTGATAAATTGCACCGTGTATATCTATGTTGTGTGTAGCAATTTGATAGATTAGTTTAGCAAATGTTGAGGGCGAACATGAGACATTAATCTTATCTCTGTTGAAGGTATACATGACTTGTTCTGTATTGTTGATTAAATTCATAATATCTATCATTTTATCTTTAATAAAAGCATCACGTAATCCATCAATGGATAGTTCAAAACGTTTGGATGATGATAGTAAATGGGTTGGATCTAATAATTCTTCAATATGATGATTTTCTAAAATTTGATAAATCGTATAGTTATGGAAGCTAAGGAAACTAATTATATATGGTAGTTGCTGCTTTGGTAAATTAATCTTTAAAGCATACAAGTTTTTTTCTTTGAAAATTGTAAATTTGAATGTATCACAAAAATTAATTTGATTACATAGTTTAGTTAATTGTTTTCGTGTGGCGCGTTGGTTGAGTCCGCCTATATTTAATACAAATGTTTCTGTTCTATCTAAAAACATATTATACCTCCACCTCTATATAAAGTCACATTTAGGATATTATGCATAATATTCTTTTGTACTTAAATTTTACCTGTTTTAATTTCTATTAAATTGTACCATTCTTTTTTAACCTTAGCACTAGGTCTTTAGAACGAAGTTGAAATTATACGACAATGCAGTGTTTGCCTCGGTCGAAAAGATTTTGAATATTTAGAAAATTATATTGTTAACTTGTATAAAATGTGATACATTTTTCTTTATTAATACATAGAGGAAGTGTTTAAAGATGTTATCCAAAGTAAGTAGATTTGCAACAAACACATTCTTGGTATGGATGTTAATCGCAGCGATAATTGGATTCTTTTTCCCAAATCAACTCGCTACGTTGAGTGGATGGGTTCCATATTTATTAGGTATTGTTATGCTTGGTATGGGTTTAACAATTGATCCTAAAGATTTTAAAATCGTATTTCAATCACCTAAAGCAGTTGGCATTGGTGTGATATTACAATATACAATTATGCCAGTTACAGCATATTTAATTGCTAAGTTATTCCATTTATCACCAGAAGTTGCCATTGGAGTAATCTTAGTAGGTTGTTGCCCAGGTGGTACATCGAGTAATGTGATGAGTTATTTAGCGAATGCAAATGTCGCATTATCTGTGGCTATTACAAGTGTTTCTACATTGTTAGCCCCAATATTAACGCCAGCGCTTATTTACTTATTTGCACATCAATGGTTGCAAGTTTCGTTTATGAGTATGTTTTGGTCAGTTATTCAAGTCATACTTATCCCAATCATTATAGGGTTTATTTTACAGAAAGTGTTTAAGAAATTTGCTGAAAAATCAGCGACTGCTTTACCTATCGTATCTGTTATAGCAATTTCATTAATATTGGCTTCAGTTGTAGGGGGCAGTAAATCACAAATTTTACAAACAGGCTTATTAATTTTTGCAGTAGTCATATTACACAATATTATAGGTTATACATTAGGCTATACATTAGCAAAAATATTTAAACTTGAAAGAGCGGATAAAAAAGCTGTCTCAATTGAAGTAGGTATGCAAAACTCTGGTTTAGCGGTTTCGTTAGCTACTGTGCATTTTAGCCCGTTGGCGGCAGTACCTGGGGCAGTCTTTAGTTTGGTACATAATATAACTGGACCTATATTAGCAAAATACTGGCACAAAAAATAATTGTATTTATTACTTTGTGTAAGAAACATCGTTATAAGTTAGCTCACTCTAATTGAGTGAGTTTTTTTATGAAGTAAGAACTAAAAATAAGGTGGGAATACATAATTATCAGTCATATTATGATAAGCTTTTAGTAAATTCATTTTGAATAGGCAAGATAAATAGATGCTTAAATGTGATTGATATATAAGCATTTATAATTTGTTTAAACTCAAACGATAAATTGAAAAGGGAGAATCATTATGTATAGAGCAGTAATATTTGATTTTGATGGCACTATTATTGATACAGAAAAGCACTTATTTCAAATTATTAATAAACATTTAAAGCAAAATGGTTTAACAGAAATTTCGCTAGATTATTATCGACAATCTATTGGTGGTGCTGCAACAGAATTACATAACTATTTAGAAAATCAACTAGGTATAGATAACAAGCAAAAAATTTATGAAGAACATAATCTTACTAGCGTTGACCTACCTATTATTGCAGATGTTAAACAGTTGATGGATTATTGTAAGAAACGTCATATACCTATGGCGGTAGCTACAAGTAGTTATAGAAAAGATATTCTACCAACTTTTAAGAACTTAGGACTAGATGCATATATTGAGATTATCGTGGCTAGAGAAGATGTTGAATCTGTGAAACCTGATCCGGAGTTATATTTAACTGCAGTACAACAACTTAACTACGCTCCGGGTAATTGTTTAGCGATAGAAGATTCAGTGAATGGAGCCACAGCAGCTGTTACTGCAGGGTTAGATGTTATTGTTAATACTAATGAAATGACGGAGCAACAAGATTTTAGTAAAGTTGCATATTCAGGTAGAGATTTAACAGTAAATGAAATGATTGCGAGTTATTTTGAGAAAAAATAGGAGTTAGATACATGAATGGATACTTAATTTTATTTTTTTTAGCTGGCCCTGTAGTTTTGGCGCTCAGTAATTTAGTCTTGGGACCTATATTTAATAAAAAAATACCATTCACCATACAATTTAGGTCATTTATGGTTGGAACAGTAATTTATTTATTGTGTGCTGTTGTTTTATATTACTTAGTGTTACAAGACCGATTTTAAAAGGGAATAGACAAATAAAACATCCTTATTGCTTCTTTATTAAAGAAGCAATAAGGATGTTATTTAATTTAAAAATTGAAAAAGTAGTGTGACTACCACTAATACAAGGAGTATCGCATCGATACCAACCATAATAGCAAAACGAGGATTCTTTTCGCCGTTTGCTTTAGAATTTTTAACTGCTTTAAAGTTGGGAATTAAGCTGACAACCAATAAAATAATGATAATAATACCTAGAATTATACTCATCTGTGATCACCACCATTTTTATTTTTCTCTATAAATTCCCACATATATCCTGCAATCACACCGATGAGTAAACCAACAATAATACCTATTTTGATAGTGGCTACTATCGAGCAGATAATAATTGCAACTAATAGGGCAATAGGGATAGTGATACCAAATTTATATTTGCGTTCTGGAGAATTGACTATAGAAAATAAAACATAATATAAAATGCCTAAGACGATCATAGCAAGTAAAGATTTTAAAATTAATTGACCAACTGCATTATGGTGTGAGCTACTAAAATAATTTAATAAGAAAAATAACACACCAAATACAATTGAAATGGTAATCGTTCGTTTGATTAAGTGTTTATTCATAGCGAACTCCTTTGTGATCAAATCTAAACAAAATTATAACATATTAAGGATATAATATAGAGTTTTAGAAATTACGATTTGTGGTTCGTATCAAATTGATGATGGTCATTTAAATAAGCATAGAATAAACCAATGATAAGTCCACCGCCAATATAGTTACCTATTGCAGCGGCAATCAAATTTATTGCAGCAGGTATAAATGATAGAACATGACTTTGATAGACAACGCCACCAGCAAATAATACGGAATTATATACAACATGCTCATAACCCATAAAAGCAAATATTGAAACTCCAAACATCATGACAAACATCTTAGCTAAAATATCTTCTATTTGCATAGCGATAACTAGAGAAATATTTATAAAAAAATTAGCAAAGATACCTTTTGTAATGATTGAGATAAAACTTGCTGTTAATGTTTTATGTATAATAGTTGATTCTAATTGATTAAACATTTCAGGAGACATGACATCTGAACATCTTAATAATAAGAAAAATATAAGACCGCCAAGTGCATTACCTATAAAACATAAAGCAAAAATATTTAATACACGTAAAGGCTTTATTACACGGTAATACAGACCAACTGTAAAATACATAAAATTACTAGTTAATAATTCAGAGTTAGTAAATAGTATTAAAACTAAAGCAAAACTAAATGCTACGGAAGCTATGATATTAACAACACTAGGAGGTATATCATGATTGAGTGATGCTTTTAGCAACAATACAAATATCGTTATTGTCCCCAATATAAAGCCAGCCATAATAGCGCGCAACAGGTAGCGCTTGAAATAGAAACTCTGAAGTATATCTTTCGTTCTAATTGTTTCAACTACATGGGTAACCCAGACCTTACCATAAAATATTTTATCCCATTTAATATTTTTTTCGTTCAATTTATTTCGCCTCACTTTCTACAGATTAATTATACAATGGAAAGTATTTATTGTGATTATTTTCACAATAAATACACATTATATTGATATAAAGGTATTGGGTAGCATAACTATATTTTGAAAACGGCGAGATAATAAAAGAATCTTCTAATATACTTTGCTTTTTATTGTAAAATCGCCTACAATAGATAGCGGGAAATGTAAGGGCTTACATTTTTAAAGATAATTGTTTTAATTTTTAGAATTTATAGTATAATAGCGACATGATAAGTGATTTTTTATACTTATATTTGAAAGAGATGGGGTTTGAATAATGAAAGAGAATAATGAACTGCAAAGGGGATTAGGTGCACGTCAAATGCGTATGATTGCGCTTGGCGGAACAATTGGGGTAGGACTATTTATGGGTGCAACAAGCACTATAAAGTGGACGGGTCCTTCTGTAATATTTGCATATTTGATTGCAGGTATGTTTTTATTTTTAGTTATGAGAGCAATGGGAGAAATGGTGTATTTAGATCCAACATCAGGCTCTTTTGCTAACTTTGCTAGTGATTACATACATCCTGTGGCAGGCTATCTAACTGCATGGAGCAATATATTCCAGTGGATTGTCGTAGGGATGAGTGAAGTTATTGCGGTCGGTGAATATATGAACTATTGGTTCCCAGATTTACCACAATGGATACCTGGGGTCATCGTAGTTGCTTTATTAGCAAGTGCTAATCTTGTATCAGTAAAAGCGTTTGGTGAATTTGAATTCTGGTTTGCAATGATAAAAGTAGTGACGATTGTATTAATGATTGTTGCTGGCTTTGGACTTATATTCTTTGGTTTAGGTAACGGTGGAGAAGCTATTGGTATTTCAAACTTATGGTCACATGGTGCCTTTATGCCTAATGGTTGGCTTGGATTCTTCTTTGCCCTTTCAATCGTTATCGGATCTTATCAAGGTGTTGAATTAATCGGTATTACAGCCGGTGAAACAAAAGACCCACAAAAGAATATTAAAAGCGCGGTTAATGGCGTAATTTGGCGTATATTAATCTTCTATCTAGGCGCAATATTTGTTATTGTAACAGTTTATCCTTGGGACGAATTAGGCAATATAGGTAGCCCATTTGTTGCTACATTCTCTAAAGTTGGTATCACTTTTGCAGCTGGTTTAATTAACTTTGTTGTATTGACTGCTGCTATGTCCGGATGTAATTCAGGTATATTCAGTGCTAGTCGTATGACACTTACATTAGCTAAAAATGGACAAATGCCTAAATTCTTTACGAAAGTAATGAAAAATGGTGTTCCAGTATGGACTGTGAGCGCAATTTCACTTGGCATTTTAGTGGGTGCTTTATTAAATGTCATCTTACCTTTATTTATTAAAGGTGCAGATAGTATCTTTGTTTATGTATATAGTGCTTCTATTTTACCGGGTATGGTACCTTGGTTCATGATTTTAATTAGTCACTTGAGATTTAGAAAGCAATACCCTGAAAAGGTTAAAGGTCATCCATTTAAGATGCCTGGCGGTGCATTTACTAATTATATAACAATGGCATTCTTTATTATGGTATTAATCGGAATGTTGTTTAATAAAGAAACAGTAGTATCTATTGTTATAGGTATTATCTTCCTAGCATTTATGACTGTGTTCTATTTCATTAAGGGATATCATAAGTTAAGTAAAGATGAACAAATTTAAATTTAAGCATAGCTGAGCAGTTTGATATTATAGAACATTAATCATTTTAAATATAAATATAAATACATAGTTACATGTCGATAGTAAAACAATCGATGTGTAACTATTTTTTTGAGAAGGTATGGAATTTAGTTTAATTATCTTCCTTTAGAGTGTAATATTTCGAAATTATAATTAGCATTTTCAAATTCAAATAATATTTATTTTACATAAACTTAACAAAATAAAAATGATCACTCAAAAAACTTTCAGTACACTAAATGTAAAGGTAAGATAATACATATTAAAGGAGTTATTAATTTATGAAATTTCATAATAAGTTAGCAACTGTTTCTATAGCTAGTGCAATTTTTGTTGGTAGTGCATTGGGAAATACACCAACTACATATGCTTCAAGTGGAGGACAAGCGCCGACAAATAAAGAGGATGTATCATATATGGGAAATACTAAAAATCCTAAAAATGTTATTTTCTTAGTTGGAGATGGTATGGGACCTTCGTACAATTCTGCTTATCGCTATTTTGCTGATAAACCAGAAACAAAAGAAATGGAAAAAACAGCATTTGATAAGCATTTAACAGGTACACAGCGTACAAATCCTAATGATTCTAAAGAGAATGTAACTGATTCAGCAGCTGGGGCAACTGCTTTTAGTTCTGGACATAAAACATATAATGGTGCTATTGGTGTAGATGAAAACAAACAGAGTGTTAAAACTGTTTTAGAACAAGCAAAAGAGAATGGTAAATCTACAGGGCTAGTTTCAACTGCTGAACTTACTGATGCGACGCCAGCTGCTTATGCTTCACACGTAGACAGCCGTGATAAAAAGGAAGCAATTGCAAAGCAATTTTATAATGACAAAATTAACGGTGAACACAAAGTAGATGTTTTACTTGGTGGAGGTGCTGAATATTTTGGTGAAAAAAATGGAAATATTGCTGATAAATTCAAGGCAGATGGTTATGATGTAGTAGATAATAAAACAGATTTACAAAATTCAACAAATAAAAAAGTATTAGGTTTATTCGCGGATAACGATATGCCTTTACAAGTAGATGCACCTGATAAAAATCCAAAACTTGTAGATATGACTGATAGTGCAGTTAAACGTTTGCAACAAAATGATAAAGGTTTCTTTTTAATGGTAGAAGGTGCGTCTATTGATAAATCGGGCCATCCAAATGATGTTACTGGAGTTATGTCAGAAATGGCAGGTTTTGAGAAATCATTTGATTACGCTATGGATTACGCAAAACAAAATCCAGATACATTAGTTGTCGCTACTGCCGATCATTCAACAGGTGGTATGACAATTGCTAAAGGTAAAGACTATTTATGGAACCCTAAAGCTATACGAGAAATGAAACATTCAGGTTCATATATGACAAAAGCCATTGCAGATGGTAAAGATCCTGAAAAAGTTATTAAAGAAGGTTATGGTTTTGAAGTATCTGCTAATCAAATCCAAAAAATAAGCAATGAAGCTAAAAAGCTGAAAAAATTGGATGAAGCAGATAAGAAGTATGAAGATCAGTTACAAAAATTACAAGATGCAGTTCAAAAACCAATTAATGACGCATCACATACAGGTTGGACTACGAATGGTCATACGGGTGAAGATGTAAACACATATGCGTATGGACCAGGCAGTGATAAGTTTGAAGGCAATATTGATAATACAGACAGTGCTAAAAATATATTTGATTTTTTCAAAAATGATGTGCAACAGTAATTAGACTATATTGAATATTAATCTATTTATAGATAGAGACAAGCAGTGCAAACCCTAGCTGCTTGTCTCTTTTTATTGTAAATATGAATAAGTCTCTATCTTCTCTTATCCTGTAAGCCAGATGATTATTTAAATGTATTACGGTGTCAATGTTTGGATTGGATAGTAGTTAAGTACCTATGATACTCATCTAAAGCTAGTTTAGATTGTGTAATCAAATTGAGTGAATTTTGATAATTTAATGCAATATAACGATAGTAAAGTATATCTACTGTGAATAATTGCGCGAAAAGGGAAGTTGTTGCAGCCATGCGCAATTCATTCTCATCTGTTTCTCCATAGATTAAAGTGTAATCAGCAATTTTAGCGAGAGGGTTATTATCATTACTAGAGATGGTGATGATATTTACATGATTATTAGATGCGATTGTAGCCATCGATAGCATTTCACTATGAATACCTTTATTAGTTACAAAGATGATACAATCATGTGCATCATGTGAAGCTAATGTTGACATTAATAAGTGGGTCTCTTGCAGTAAACGTACATTGATACCGATGCGTGAAAATTTTTGGAAAAGATCAGTAACAATTATCATGGATGCACCATAACCAAATAGAAATACTGTGCGGGCATGTTTAATTGTTTTGCAAATAGCATCTATATCATGATCATTGATTTGTACGGATGCGCAATTCATGGTGTCTGTCACACGCGCTAACATATTTGATTTGAGTGTAGCTACACTTTCGTTATCAGCTAGCTCAAAGTGATTAAGTTGCTTGGTATCTTCAGGTAAGTAACGAGATATAGAAAGTTTTAGTTCTTGAAATCCTTTTTCGGTAATTTTTTTACTAAACCTAACTATAGAGGCGGTACTGGTATTGATTGTTTCAGATAAGTCTTGAACTGACATATTTATGATTTCATGAGGTGAAGCTAAAATAAAATCAGCAATTTTTCTTTCGCTTTTAGTTAATTGATCATATTGTTTATTAATTTTATAAAGTATATTGGTCATTATTAGCCACCTAAACTATCTGTTTCTCTCATGGATTTAGTAGTACCAAAGAAATATGTGAAAATGAAGCCGCCTATATATGCTGAAAGTAGCCCTGCAATATACCCTATATACATATGGTCTGAAATAAGTGGAAGTAAAGAAATACCACTAGGTCCTATAGCAGTTGACCCAATATGGCCAATGCCGCCAATAACAGCACCACCGATGCCACCACCAATACAAGCTGTAAAGAATGGTTTACCAAGTGGCAATGTGACACCATATATTAATGGTTCACCTATACCTAAGAAACCAACTGGTAAAGCACCTTTTAAAGTGTTTCTCAATGTAGTATTTCTTTTGCATCTTACCCATAATGCCAATGCAGCACCTACTTGTCCAGCACCTGCCATAGCTGCAATAGGTAATAAATAGGTTGCACCTGTTTGATTAATCATTTCAATATGAATAGGTGTAAAAATATGGTGCAGTCCTAACATGACTAATGGTAAGAAAAAGGCACCAATAATAAAACCACTGAAAATGCCGCCAATACTAATAATAGCGTTGATTACTGATACGAGACCATCAGATACAAAGCCCGCTAATGGCATAAAGATAAATATTGTTAATAAGCCAATAATAAATAAAGTGACAGTTGGAGTAACAATAATATCTATGGCATTTGGGACGATTTTATGCAATCTTTTCTCTACAATGCTTAGGAGCCATACTGCGAAAATAACACCTATAATGCCGCCTTGTCCTGGTTGAAGTGGCTCACCTGTAAATATGTTAGTAATCATATTTTTATCTGTTAAGCCTGTTAATAGTGTTGTACCTCCAATGACACCACCTAGTCCTGGTGTGGCTCCAAATTCTTTAGCTGCGTTAATTCCAGTGAATATTGCTAAATAAGCTAACATTCCATCTTTAATAACATTGAATACGGTTACAAGTTGTGTGACCCAATCTCCAGAAATCTGACCAGCAGCTAATAAGTTACTCAAGACAGCGGCGATACCACCGATTAACCCAGCCCCAATGAAAGCGGGAATTAAGGGGATGAAGATATTGGCTATTGTTTTTAATAATTTATTAAACTTGCCTCTTTTTTGATTACTTTGAAATGCAGTCTTATTTTCTTGTGCTTTAGCTTGTGCTTCAGCTTTATAATTTTTAGTGTCGTGAGGGATAGTTTCACCTAATTTTACACCGCTTAGTTGTGAGATATGGTCGGCTACTTTATTTACTGTGCCAGGCCCAACTACTATTTGTATGCGTTCATCCTTGACTACGCCCATGACACCGTCAATTGCTTTTAATGTGTCGTAGTCAATTTTAGTTTCATCTATGATTTTAATTCTTACACGTGTCATACAATTAATAACATTATCTATATTATTCATGCCCCCGACAGCATCTATAATACGTTCTGCTAATACTTGTTCTTTGGTCATAATTTGTTTACCTCCTTATATAGCAAAGCTTCATCATTTTAATGTTTAAATCGAATGAGTTATTGAGTACTAATCTTTAATGGCCTGTTTAATAATATAGTCATTTTGACGTAACTTTGTTTCAGCTTGTATTTTTGAAATATCACATAAATACATAACGACAGCCGTTTTGATGTTTTTGTCTGCATCAGTATAGAGTTCTTGAGCTGCTTCATAAGACATATCGCAAATGTCTTGAACGATTCTTATAGATCGATCAATTAACTTGTCATTCGACGCTTTTACATCAACCATGAGATTGCCATATACTTTACCTGCGCCTACCATAGTAATTGTTGAAATCATATTAAGTATAAGTTTTTGTGCTGTACCAGATTTAAGTCTAGTCGAACCAGTTAAGACTTCAGGACCGACATTAACCTCTATAGGTATTTGTGCAATCTGACCTATTTCACTGCCTACATTGCAGGATATAGCAACGGTATGTGCGCCTAGCTCATTTGCATATGTTAATCCTGCTTTAACGTAAGGTGTACTGCCGCTTGCTGCTAACCCTATGACGACATCTTTATCTGTGAGATGGATATGTGATAAGTCTGCTTCAGCAAGTGTCTGACTATCTTCAGCACCTTCAACTGCAACAGTCATAGCACGTTGTCCTCCTGCGATCAAACCGATAAAATCATTCGATGTTGTATTGAAAGTTGGCACACACTCTGCAGCATCAAGTACCCCTAATCTACCGCTTGTACCTGCCCCCATATAGATGATACGTCCACCATTTTTAAATTGATGTGTGGTGATTTCGATTACTCTAGTTAACTCAGGGAGGACTTGTTTTATTTGCTGTGGAACCTTTTGATCTTCATTATTCATAGTTTCTAATGCTTGAAGAATAGTCATTTCATCTAGTTGCATCGTATTTTCATTTCTAGATTCTGTAATTAAATGATTCATTATCTCAACTCCGTAGATTTATTTATAAAATTAAACTTGTCGTTTGGCCGCATACAATGCAACAATGATTCGTCTTCTGCCAAGACTTTTCCTACTATATTGATGTGTTCATGTGATGGTAAATGTTCTTTTATAAGTTGTAATTCGCCTTGATAGCGACCATTTCGTATATTATCTATAGTAATTGCACCGTAGTATCGCTCATTCGTTAAGAAGGGTTGGATTTCTGTTGTACAGTAGTGTCGAGCTTCTTGTGATCTGATGACTTTGCCTGGGTTATCTGGACGTACAGTATGTGTTTTTTCTAAAATATATTGCGCTTGTTGATCTAAAACTTCAATCGTTAGTGAGAAATGTCTGTGTCGTAAGAAATCCATAAGTCGTTTAGCATATTCTAGATGGAGCTGTGTATCTCCTATCATAATATGTGCAACGAAATGATCTCTTAATATCTGAGCACTCTCAATGGGGTGTTTGTATCTAGTAGCTTCAATCGTTGGTAAACCTTTATATATTGGACCACGTAGTGTTGAGCCAGCGATAAACCCATAAATATTTGCATGTGCATTATATTTAAGAATCATTTCATTTTGTGCTTTTACAAATTGTGATTCTAAACCAGTGTCTGGACGCGGATAATAATTATGGCAATAGCATAGATGAGAGAAATCTTCTAATTGATAGGAAAGCTGTTGTAGTAAAAGTTCTGAGACAATACTAGCGTTGAGGCAACAATGAAAACCGTGGTTGATGATTTCGGTGACAATATCAATAGAGGTGCTATGATCAATACGGATAATAAAATGAGCTTGCTCATATTGTTGTAAAAATTGGTAAAAAGAATGGTTGAGTAACGAAGGGTTAATATCAATCATATACGTAACTTGTTTTGTTGATAAATAATCTAGTAGCTCAATTAAATAGCGATATTTCGTGTCATCATCTTCTTCTGGAATTTGTACTGATGTAAAAATAGTTGTATAACCTAAATCAATCATGCTGTCTATATACGACTTGTCTATAGGATGACTTAGATAAATAGAAAATCCATGCATTTAAAACACTCCTCACATATAAGTAATCGCTTTCATTATACGATAAATGAAATAGTATTACAATTTTCGATTATAATATCTTTTTATTTGAAATATTGTTACAAAAATAATGATAGTAATTGATGGATTCGATATAATCGCTGTTGAACGCTGTTTATATACTTGACTGTATGACCAACGGTAAGTTCATCGATAGGTTGGGTCTTTTGATCAGTGATGAATTGGAAATAATTATAATGGATCAATGAGTGATGCAGGAGTGAATCTTGCTTCATAGTGACATATTCTTTATCAATAAAATCATGTATATCTTTTTTATATTGTTCTTTCTTTTTATTATTTGTAACTATGCTATATTTATAGATTTCTATAAGGTTGAGTAACTTAGAAATACGTTGTTCTAATTGGTGAAATGTTTGATTATACATATAGACTTCCTTTCTTCAAGGTTTACTGGGGCTTTAATTTATTATGATGTAATAAAAGTGGTATACTGTGGCTAATTATTTTTTGACATATTAAAAATAATTAATGCCAAAATAGTAACTTTAGCTAAAATGAAAATTGAAAGATTATAAAGTTGAAAGAGGTAGACATAAAATGAAACAAGAAAAGTTTCAATTTAAAGATATTGTGTGGAAAGATTTTTCTCTAATTGTGATATTTATAGTGACTATGTTTATATTATCTAATGTTAGTATAGTCTATGGTACTTTTTATTTAGAAGAACGAAGTGAAAGCAGTGACATGCTATTAAGTTCACTTGCCCAATTGTTAGCATATGTTGTCACTATATTTTGTTTTTATTTTCTACATTGGCATGATTTTGAACCGCGATTTAAAGCGAATGCCTATTATTTAAAGCGTCATGTATTCTTTTTATTAATGATATTTATTACTATGTTTATTTGCTCATATGGATATAATATAGGTGTTCAATATTTACCTGGAGATTTAGGATTTGATGAAACTCAAAATGAAAGAGAATTAAATATTTTATTTCAAAATCCCAAATTTTTACCATTTACTTTCTTACTTGTGGTGGTGGCAGCAGCATTTGTAGAAGAAATAGTCTTTAGACACTTACTTATTGGTGAGTTAGGGAAGAAATTTAATTTTAAAGTGATGGGAGTCATTTCAGCGATATTATTCTCACTGATGCATGTGACTGGTGCTGAGTCACCTTTAGAATTTGGAAGTTACTTTATTTTAGCGATAGGATTAGTGTATGCGTATTTAAAATCAGGAAGGAAATTGATTTCAAGTTTAAGTTTACATATGTTAAATAATTTGATTTCTTTTATATTAACAATTTACACACTAAATTAAACATATAATATAAAAACCCAACTGATTGGTTATGGCTCAGTTGGGTTTAAAAATTGTTGGTAATTATTTATAGTAATATCTTGTGTTTTAATCGTTTTCTCAAAAGAATAAGAAATATCTTGTATATCTACAATTGGAATTTCATTAGTTTTACCAAGACCAATTTCAAAAACGACTGCTTTCCACAAGCCACCTTCACATAATAAGCCAATGAATATAACATTTTCTGTAATGACACGGCTATGATTATCATACTCCATTGCCATTACGTTCCTTTCGGTACAATAAATAAGAACATTAGAGAAAATTGCCGGTAAATTTGTATATTGTTGATCATCAAATTTAATATAGCGATCTAACTTTTTGAGCGTACGTCGCATTTTAGTATAAGGTAAGTTTAAACATTTTTTTATAATTGCATTGATTTCCTCTTTATAAGGAAGCGTTGAGATAGATTGACTTTCGTTAAGGACTAAGAATAAAGCGGATAGTTGGTTCTCAGTTAATTCAATTTCATAACTATTTGGTGTTTCCTGTAGCTGATAGCCCCCAAGTTTTCCATGCTTTGCTAGAATTTTTACACCTTGGTCTTCTAAATCTTGAATATCTCTTAATATTGTTCTTTTCGATACATTTAACTTTGTTGCCAATTCTGATGCTGTAATTTGTCTATTCTCTTGAATAGCTTGAACAAGTTTATTTTGTCGCTCGCGTTTATTCACTAAGAAAGTCACCTCCCAAATGATTACATATTACATTTATTATATCATAAAAGTGACAATGACGACATTTATAAAACTTTTTTAAAAAACTTTAGAGAAAACGCTTACATTAATTGGAAAGTTGTGATAATATGTAGTTAGTAACAAGGGGGTAGGCTATTACATATAGTTTTGATTACACCTATTCGTACGAGTTACTAAAGCAAACATCTTCAATATTTATTACTTACTTTCCTTTCTATTGAACCGGCTAGAGTATCTAGTCGGTTTTATTTTTTATGTCATAAAAGTGAGACGTTGAATAATAAGGCTAAATTTTCTTGAATCTAATTATGTTTATCATATATTTCACTAATAATATTATGATAAGATATAACAAATTATACATAGTAAGCTATTGATAGCAATGCTTACATTTAATTATTAAAAAGAGGTGTAGAAATGGAGAAAGAACAATTAACTTTTATCGATGATGCTGTCAGAGAGTGGCTCGCTACACTAGATGATATTATTCCACAACTCATACAAGATATGGTTACAGGCACGAAACAAAATAGATTTGATTTAGTGACTAACGTGGATAAATCAATTCAAGATAAATTCGAATTATTTTTAAATAAGCATTTTCCAGAACATCAATTGCTAGCTGAAGAAAAATCGAACGATGAAGTACATGCCAAAAAAGGCCATGTGTGGGTTATGGATCCAATTGATGGGACGACAAATTTAGTTAAGCAGCAAGAAGATTATTGTATTATATTAGGATATTTTGTTGATGGAGAACCGGTATTGTCGTACATATATGATTATCCTCATAGTAAGCTTTATAAAGCTGTAAAAGGATTTGGTGCATATGTAAATGGAGAACCATTAAAACAACCAGAAAATATTGAATTAAAAGATGCGATCATTTCATTTAATTCTTTAGTAATGAATGATGAAACGATGCATGACTTGCATGATGCATCATTTAGCTATCGTTTCATTGGTTCATGTGGTCTAGACTCTATTCGAGTAATTAATGGACAATTTGGAGCGCATATAAATACAAACCCAAAACCTTGGGATATAGCAGCGCAATTCTTATTTGCACGTGAATTAGGACTGAAGATGACTTCTTTAAATAACCAACCAGTTGATTTTTCCAAAGGCGGCAATTTTATAATTAGTAATCGTGCATGTCATGAACAAATTTTACAAATATTAAATTCTGGACAAGGTTATGAAAAATAAAGGGGCATAACAAAGTTATTCAAGTTGAGGTGGACTATAGGTCTCAAGCACTATGTCAAAACAAGCTAATTACTATATAATGAATGTATTAAATGAAAATTGAATACAGAATGGGGCATGATAAGAGTGAGTCGCTCTAATTATTACAAACAAAAAAAATGGGGTTATCCAAAAAAATTGTATTATGGTTTTTTGGCATATTAGTTTTATTAGCGCTAATAGCAGTAATCTATCTAGGTTTTAAAATATTTTCTGTCGGTGGTTCGATACACAATCCTTTAGATAGAAATAAATCCTCGCTACGAGATAAAGATGTCAATTTAAATAATGGTGATCCATTTACTGTTGCATTATTTGGTGTAGATTCTGATGCAAAAAGAACTGCTAACGGTGGTGGTCAACGTAGTGATACAATCATGGTGTTATCTATCAATCCTCAGAAAAAAACAACTGAAATTGTAAGCATTCCGAGAGACACGCAAGCAGAAATTGTTGGTAAAGGAACAACAGAAAAAATTAACCATGCTTATGCCTATGGCGGACCAGACATGGCAGTGAAGTCGGTAGAGAAATTATTAAATGTGCCAATTGATCATTATGCGACAATTGATATGGATGGCATGCAAGATATGATTGATACAGTGGGTGGCATTGACGTAACAAGTAATGCTACATTCTCATATGACGGCCAACAATTTAATGAAGGCGAAAAAACACATATGGATGGACAACAAGCGATGGCTTTTATAAGAAGTCGTAAAGAAGAAGGCGCAGGCGGAGATTTCGGACGTCAAGAACGCCAACAGATTGTTATAGAAGGATTAGCCAACAAACTTACAAGTGTAAGTTCTATTCCACATTTTAATTCCATAATGAATCATATTAAAGATAATGTGAAGACAGATTTATCGATTGGTGAATTAAACAAAATTAGAAGTAAATATAATGATGCTAATGATAATGTGAATAGACACCAATTACAGGGTCAAGGCGGCATTCAAGACGATGGCTTGTACTATTTTGTACCAAGCGACAGTTCGCTAAGTGAAATAGAGTCCAGTATTAAAGATAATTTAGGTATTTAATAATTATAAATTCTATGAGTTTTAAGCAATTGCTTAAAACTCATATTTTTTTTAGGTAAAATAAAAGTCTAAAGTAAATGTTGCTTTTCTATTATATGGACCTAACTTTGTTATTGATGAAAATTAAAATTGAAAGGGAAAGCCTTAACATTCTGAAGAAATACGTATACAATATAACTAACATTAAATTAAAAAGTGTGGGGCTTTTTAGATTAAATGTTAGTTGTGAATTTGTAATGCACATACGGGTATAGTACATGAAACTAATAGGGGTGAAAACTATGCAAGAACACTTAATTGTCTCGTTAGATGGGAAAGATTATCTTGTTGAACCAGGGACAAATTTACTTGAATTTATTAAATCTCAAGATACTTTTGTTCCATCAATTTGTTACAACGAATCGCTAGGTCCGATTCAAACGTGTGATACTTGTACTGTTGAGATAGATGGTCAAATGGCACGTGCTTGTAGCACAATAATTGATAAGCCTATGGTCGTTCATACACAAAATAATAACGTCCAGACAAGTCAAAAAGAAGCTTTAGATAGAATATTAGAAAAGCATATGCTTTATTGTACAGTTTGTGATTATAACAATGGTGACTGCGAGATTCATAATACAATGGATCAGTGGGGACTAGAACATCAAACATATGAATATAAAGAAAAACCATACGAAAAAGATTACGGTCCATTTTATCGTTATGACCCAAATCAATGTATTTTATGTGGGCGTTGTGTAGAAGTATGTCAAGACGTTCAAGTCAATGAAACACTTACAATTGATTGGGAACGCCAACAACCACGTGTAATTTGGGACAATGATACTACTATTAATGATTCTTCATGTGTCGGGTGTGGGCAATGTGCAACAGTTTGTCCATGTAATGCCATGATGGAAGTCAATATGGAAGGTAATGCTGGTTATATGACAGATTTAGAACCAGGTTCATTAGCAGCCATGATTGATTTAACTAAAAAAGCTGAACCTGGATATGGTCCATTATTTGCAGTTTCAGATTCAGAAGCAGCTATGCGTGAAGAACGTATCGAAAAAACAAAGACAGTATGTACCTATTGTGGTGTCGGATGTTCGTTCGATGTGTGGACAAAAGATAGAGAAGTAATAAAAGTACAACCTCAACACGAATCTCCAGCAAATAAAATTTCATCTTGTGTTAAAGGAAAATTTGGTTGGGATTATGTCGATTCTGAAGAACGATTAACTAAACCGTTAGTACGTAAAAATGGTCAGTTTGAAGAAGTAGAATGGGAAGAAGCGTTGAAAGTCGTATCTGAAAACTTCTTGAAAGTAAAAGCTACGCACGGGCCAGATGGTTTAGCATTCATTTCTTCTTCTAAAGCAACGAATGAAGAATCATATTTAATGCAAAAATTAGCACGCCAAGTAATTGGTACAAATAACGTTGATAATTGTTCCCGTTATTGCCAAGCACCTGCAACTAAAGGTTTATTTAGAACAGTAGGACACGGCGGAGATTCGGGTTCTATCGATGATCTTGAAATCGCAGATATGGTTGTACTCATAGGTACGAACACAGCTGAAGCACACCCGGTTATTGCGTCCCGTATTAAACGTGGTCACAAATTATATAATAATACTTTAAATGTTTTTGATATACGTAAGCATGAAATGGCAGAACGTGCTGACAATTTCTATCAGCCTAAACCAGGTACTGATTTAGTTTGGTTGTCAGCTGTTACAAAATACATTATTGATCATGGGCTTCACGATGAATCATTTGTTACCACGTGGGTAAATCATTTTGAAGAATACTATAAATCTTTAGCACCATTCACAATGGAATTTGCAGAAGAAACGACTGGTATTTCTCAAGAAGCGTTAATTGATTTCGCAAAACAAGTTGTGAACGCTGAATCAGTATCTATTTGTTGGGCTATGGGAGTCACACAACAGGATATCGGTAGCGATACATCAACTGCAATTTCAAATCTATTATTAGCTACTGGAAACTATAGAAAACCAGGCACAGGCGCATATCCTTTACGAGGACATAATAATGTTCAAGGCTGTAGTGATATGGGAAGTATGCCTGATCAATTTCCTGGCTATCAAAAAGTAGTGGATGATGAAATTAGAGCGAAATTTGAACGTGAATACGGTGAAGCGTTACCTGATAAAGTCGGTCGAGATAATCACCAAATGATGGAAGGTATTCATGAAGGTGAAATAGATGCACTTTATCTATATGGTGAAGATACAGGTATAGTAGATTCTAATATTAATTTTGTACAAGCCGCGCTTGAAAAAGTAGGTTTCTTAGTTGTACAAGATGAGTTTTTCACATTTACTGCATCGTATGCAGATGTAGTATTACCAGCAAGTCCTTCATTAGAAAAAACAGGAACATTTACAAATACTGAACGTCGTATCCAACGCTTATATCAAGCATTGGAACCCAAAGGCGATTCTAAGCCAGATTGGCAAATCATACAATCGGTTGCAAAGACTTTAGGCTATGATTGGAATTATCAACACCCGAGTGAAATCATGGATGAAATCGCTAGAGTAACGCCATTATATTCAGGTGTGAATTATGATCGACTAGAAGGATATAGCAGTTTACAATGGCCTGTAGCTGAAGATGGTACAGACGAACCAACACTTTATATAGAAGGATTTAACTTTGAGGATGGTAAAGCCCAATTCTATCCATTAACATTTGATAATTTCTTTAAAGTAAATGAAAAATATGATTTACATGTGAACAATGGACGACTATTAGAGCATTTTCATGAAGGCAATATGACTTATAAAGTACCTGGCCTTGAATACAAAATGCCAAGTACGTTTGTCGAAGTTTCACCGGAATTAGCAAAAGAGCGCGGAATTCACGAAGGTGCAGAAATTAAATTAATTTCTGATACGGGGGAAGCTGAGTTAATCGCTCATGTTACCGATAGAGTGAAAGGCAAAGAAATCTATATACCACTGAATAACAATGCAATGGTTAATGGCGATCATGGTGCGATTAACTTACTGACAAATAGTGATGTAGATAAAGATACAGATACGCCGTCGTATAAACGTACAAGTTGTCGTATGGAAGTGAAGACACGTAGAGGTAAGTCCCCGTTAAATCCAACAAACTTCCGTGTGAATAAACAACGCCAACCGCAATATAGTGTACGAGTTGAAGATAAGTGGAAACGTGAAGACTATACTTTCCCAGGAAATCAGGTGGATAGATAATGGCTGAAAGAATATCTAAAATTAAACGTATGGAAAAGTCAGAAGCGCAGATCAAACAAGAAAGTTTAGAAGAAGTGACAGATGCAATTGTTGAGAATAAAGATAGTATTTTGAAAGCAATCAACATTATTAGTACTTTAGACGATGCGAAAATACTAGATGCTTTATCTGGTGCAGTTAAAAGTAGAGGGGTTATTGCTAACAAATTTGCAGTTGAATTAAATAAGGACACTTATTCTGGTTTGATTTCTAATATGGCCTCACTTGTATTTTTACTAGGTGATTTAAATGTAAATGATTTATCTGAGATGCTAAACAAAGTAAATAAAGGTTTGCATGTGGCTAATCAAGCTAATCCAAATCAAAAAACATCAATAACAGGATTGATGGGCATCTTAAAAGATGACGAAATGAATCGCAGCTTAACGTATATGCTTAATATGCTAAGAGGAATGTCAAGATAATAGCGATATAATCGCATAATTATAAAGTTAACACTCGATTTAGGCTACGGCACAAATCGAGTGTTATCTTTTGTTGTCTCTAAAATGACATATTTGCAACAGTAATAAATATGATACAATTTCTATTATTAGAATTTAAATATTACATATGTTTTACGATGAGGAGTGGAAGCTTATCAATCCGAAAATGATAAAAGTGATGGCTATATTTTCAAATATTTTATTAGTCATTGGGATAATTTTTTTAATTACTTTAAATATGGTGATGGCGATTACAATGTTTGTATTGTCACTGGTGATTAGTTTAACGATATTTAATACTTTATTTAGAGATCGAAAAGGCATGAGGATAACAATTAATATTTCTTTTATAATTGTCTTAATTGCTATTATTTTTGCTTATGTTACATTGACTAAATAAATGTAAGTTAGGGAGTTTTTCTCAAAATGAATGAAAATATAAAGCGGAGGTTACCGTTAATATTATTGATAATCATAAGTGCTGTTTTTGCGATTCTGCTTATCATTAATGAAACACATTTATTTGATAATCAAAAGTCATATACATTTGACGAAGCGGTTGATAGACAACTTGGTGAAGGCACTTTGAATATGAAAGAAAAAAATGGCCAATTTATAAATGCTTCGAAGGCAGATGTAAAAAAAGCTATGGATGTAAACAGTGATAAAGCAAATTTGAATCATATGGATATCTCTGAGGCAGTATCGATGTCAGAAGATGAATTAAATCACATTTTAAAAGATAAAGGTATATTAAAAAATCAAGGTGCGGCATTTTTAAAAGCTCAAGATAAATATGAAGTGAATGTATTATATTTAGTGAGTCATGCACTTGTAGAAACTGGGCACGGTAAATCAGAGCTTGCAAATGGTATCGAAGATGGTGGGAAAAAATATTATAATTTTTATGGTATTGGTGCATTTGATGTAAATGCGGTTCACACGGGCAGTAGTTTTGCTAAAGAACAATCATGGACATCCCCAGAAAGAGCAATTATGGGTGGAGCAAAGTTTGTACGTAAAAATTATCTTAATAAGGAGCAATTAACGTTGTACCAAATGCGTTGGAATCCCGAAAACCCTGGCAATCATCAATATGCTAGTGACGTAGAGTGGGATGAAAACATAGCTAGTTTTATGAAACATTATTATAAACAATTAGGTATTAGAAAAGATCATATTCATGATGACTACTATTTATAACGATTGAGTTATACTAGCATTATGGCAAAGATAACATAAGGTTTTAATGTTATCTTTTTTATCTGTATAAGGCATTTAAAATTAGCATTAATATTTATGAGTAATATGGAAAAGACTAGGGAAATGTGGAGTGAATGAAAAATGAAAATAGCAATAGTAGGCGCAGGCATCGGTGGTTTAACAGCAGCAGCTTTATTAAATGAACAAGGCCATGAGGTTAAAATTTTTGAAAAAAATAGTCAAGTCTCTGAAGTAGGTGCAGGCATCGGAATCGGTGGCAATGTCATTGAAAAATTAGGGAAACATGATTTAGCAAAAGGCATTAAAAATGTTGGCCAAGTGATTGACACGATGGAAGTGTTAGACGACAAAAATAATATGTTATCTAAAATGAAATTGAAAAAAAACACAGTTAATTTAACAATGACACGTCAGTCATTGATAGATATTATTAAGTCATATGTACCTAATCAAATAATATTTACAAATCATCATGTTACAGATATCGATAATGGTGCATTAAAAGTGACATTACATTTTGAAACGCAGGAACAGGAGTCATTTGATCTGTGTATTGGGGCAGATGGCATTCATGCAAAAACACGTGAGGTTACAGTACCCAATAGTAAACCTATATATCAAGGTTATACAGTATTTAGAGGCTTAGTGGAAGATGTAGATATTAAACATACAAACATAGCCAAAGAATATTGGTCTAAAAAAGGCAGAGTAGGTATTGTACCACTACTAAATAATCAAGCTTATTGGTTTATTTCTATCAATGCAAAAGAAAAAGATACAAAGATGCAATCATATGGTAAACCGCACCTCCAGGCTAGATTTAATCATTTTCCTAATGAAGTGAGAAAAATACTGGATAAACAAAGTGAAACAGATATATTATTACACGATATTTATGATCTTAATCCTTTGAAGTCATTTATTTATCAACGCGTTGTTTTATTAGGTGATGCAGCGCATGCAACGACACCAAATATGGGACAAGGTGCAGGACAGGCAATGGAAGATGCGATTATTTTAGCAAACTGTATTGCCAGTTATGATTTTGACGAAGCACTTCAACGTTATGATAAACTAAGAGTAAAACATACTAAAAAAGTAACGCTACGTTCTAGAAAAATAGGCAAAATTGCGCAACGACGCAATCGTTTTGTGGTTGCAGTTAGAAATGCTATTGCGAAAATGATACCCAACAAATTAATAAGTAATCAAACGAGATTTTTATATAAATCTAAACAAAAATAATTAATAATTATAAAACAAAACCTAGCTACACATCATATTCAATATATGTGCAGCTAGGTTTTTATTGTATGCGGATATAGCTAAAGTAAGTATTTAATAATCATTTGGCAAGTTAATTCACTAAGAATTTTGGCTGTTTATGATTCAATTTACATATAGTATCATTAGCCACGATTTTAGACATCATATCGCGAGATTCATATGTGGCATTACCAATGTGTGGTGTGAGTACTACATTATCTAAAGATTTTAATGCATCAGTTATTTCGGGTTCGTATTCAAAAACATCTAAAGCTGCACCTTCAATTTCTTTATCTTTCAACGCTTGTACTAAGGCTTGTTCATGCACAATAGGTCCTCGTGAGGCATTGATAAGATAACTTGTTGTTTTCATCAATTTAAATTTCTCAGTATCAATTTGGTGGTGTAAATCAGGTGTATAAGCGGCATTAATTGTTACAAAATCAGAATGTTTCAACAAAGTATCTAAGTCTACGTACTTTGCGCCAATTTCACGTTCTTTATCTTTCTTTTGATGTGGACCTGTATATAATACAGTCATATCAAATGCTTTAGCTCTTCTAGCGACAGCGCCTCCAATTTCACCTAAACCGATAATACCAATGGTTTTACCCGATACTTCTCTTCCTCGAAAGAACAGTGGCGCCCATCCATCAAAACCCGTAGTACGACACAATGTATCACCTTCTGGGATACGTCTTGCAACGGCAAGTACAAGGCCAAACGTTAACTCTGCGGTAGAGTTAGTAGAAGCTTTGGGCGTATTTGTAACGTCGATTTGTTTTTGACGTGCATAAGTAATGTCTATATTATTAAAACCAGCACCATAATTGGCAATAATTTTTAAATGTTTACCTGCATCAATGATTGATTGATCGACATTTGTAGAAAGTAGACTGATTAACGCATCTGCATCTTTTACACCTTGCTTTAGACTATCTTGATCTATAATACCCTGACCTTCATAAACATCTACATCAAAACCTTGTTCTTTTAATAAATTAAGTCCTACTTCAGGTATTGGACCAGCGATAAAAACTTTTACCATATGTAATCACTTCCTTTACTTAAAGTATAGTAAATAATAAAGTGTGAAACAAATTTTTGAATAGTAATTGACTATGAAATTTAAGCGCTTACAAAAAACAAGAGGGATTTAGTGAAGGATTATCTCATTATTATAAAGTAAAAGAGATGAATAGTAATTGAAATCGATTGTTCATAATCCTCTTCACTTGTTTAAAAAATATTAATAGTATGATGATACATCTATACAATAAAATGGCACCGCACCTAATTAAATTAGTTGCAGTACCATCTTTAGAGTCTGTATATTGGATTTGGTAATTTTGAATTAATAGTGCTATAAGTTTGTTTTATGAGATGGTATTGTAGATGATTGTTAGTTAACTTACTAGTCTTAATCCTACAATTGATAAAATAATTAGCGTAATAAAGAACATACGTTTAGCATTTTTAGATTCTTTATAAACAATCATGCCAACGAGTGTGCCACCACCTGTACCTATTCCGCTCCATATTGCATAGGCTGTGCCCATAGGTATATCATTCATTGCTACTTTAAGCGTACTAAAGCTACAAATAAATGCAACAGCTAATAGCGCAACCAGCCATTTCTTTTTAGTGCGCGAAATCTCATTTAAGATGACTACGCCTAGTACTTCTAGTAGTCCCGCAATTAGTAATATAACCCAAGTCATTATGCTTCAGCCTCCTCAGTAGTAAGTTTTAATCCAATAATACCGATAATCAATAATACAATTAGCGCTAATTTAATCAAACTAAAAGGATCTCCAAAAACAATCATATCTACGAGTACTGTACCAACAGCCCCAATACCGACAAATACGGCATATACTGTACCAACAGGTAAGGATTTACATGCTGATATGACCAGAAAGAAACTAATAACAATAATAATTAAGACGCCAATCCAACTTAGAAAAGAATCGGCAACGTTTAAACCGGTTACCCATAATATTTCGATGAGTCCAGCTAGTATAACTTTCAACCATTGCATGGTGTGTGTGCCTCCTTTTTTACGAAACGTATTTATTTTCTCAAATATCTTAAGCAACTGCAATAGCGTTTTTTAAGACATAAAAAAACCAGTAAAGTCTATGACTTTACTGGTTTTAAAGGGGATGTTCGTTGATTAGTCAACGTGGATATAGTTATATGATCCAGCTTCACCAGCAGGAATAGTACGTTCACTTACAGAGTATGGTCCGCCATTATAGTTCATTTCAGAAACATGTACTGAACCATCACTATTTACATCTTCAACATAAGCCACGTGTCCATAAGGTCCTGAAGTTGATTGTAAAATTGATCCTTCTTCTGGAGAGTTGTTAACTGTATAACCCGCAGCTGATGCAGCTGATGCCCAGTTATTTGCATTTCCCCAAGTAGAACCGATGCTACCGTCTACTTTATCAAATACATACCAAGTACATTGACCTGAAGTATATAAGTTAGCGCTTGAACCTGAAGCTGATTGTGTAGTAGATTCGTTAGTTGTTTGTGTTTGTTCTGCTGCATTTGCATCATGTCCATGATCTAATCCTACCATTGCTGCGCCAATACCTGCTGTTAAAGTTGTTGCTGTTAATAATTTTTTCATAATTAATAAATCCTCCCAAAATTTTAAAGCTTATATAATAATTCAATCGTTTATTTGTTAATTGAATGTTTGATTTCTTCTTTGCTTTTCACGACAAACAATACTTTAACAGATGAATCAAGGTTTGTGTGGTTTGTTACGTTTTTGTAAACCAATTAAAAAGACCTCACATATCGTTGTAATAAACGATATGTGAGGTTACAAGATGAAGTCAGGACCTAAAGGGCTATTCAACAGTTTTTACGGAAAATTAACATTGAAAATCACTTTTTAATATTACACTACTTGTAAATAATCTTAATATTGTGATTAGTATTATTTAAAAAATTTGATAGATAATGGAGGTAAATAATCTTCTCCATTATATGATTTTACAGCAGCTACGATAGTAAATATAAAATTTAAAAGTGCAATAACAGGAACTAAAATAAAACCTATTAAAATAAAGATAGAAATTAATGCAAGTATAGACCAAATAAAATAGGAAAGTAAAAAGTTGAAGTAATTTTTACTCACTTTGTCCACAAATGGTGAATCTTCTCGATTAATTAGCCAAATAATAAGTGGTGCAATAAGTGAAGTAAAGAAGCTTAATACATAAATCAATGTAGCCATCATTCGTTCGTCACGAGTAGGAGAGAATTGTTGTACTGTTTCAGATGTGTATGCATTATATTGTTCATTCATCATATGTGCCTCCTTTGAATGTATTAACTATACCAAATTTTTTTGATTATTGATATTTCAATTGAGCAAATGTTATTTTTAAGGAAATTTGAATAAAAAATTGCTTAATGAGGCAATATTCAAAAAGTTTAATCATAAATGAAAGGGGAGAAACCTGGGTTTATTGAAATTATTAATAGGTTATACAATGAAGTAAAGCTTAAAGTTAAAATGATATTATTTATTAAAGAAAGAAGGGAAATAATGAAAATTGCAATTGTTGGTTCAGGGAATGGAGCTGTAACTGCAGCATTAGATATGGTAGAGAAAGGACACGAGGTTAAATTATACTGTAGAAACCAATCTATTGATAAATTTAATAAAGCTATAGAACAAAATGGTTTTACTTTTAATAATGAAGGTAAAGAAAGTTTCGTTGCATTTAGCGATATCAGTGATGATATGGAATATGTGCTTGATGATGCAGAAGTTATTCAAGTGATTATGCCATCTTCTTTTATTGAACAGTATGCCCATACAATGGCACCTTTTTTGAAAAATAATCAATTAATTCTATTTAATATGGCAGCTGCAATGGCATCCATTCGTTTTATAAACGTTTTAGAAGAAATGCATATAGATGCATTACCACAATTCGCAGAAGTAAATACATTAACTTACGGCACACGTGTCAATTTTGAGTTAGCGCGCGTTGACTTATCTTTAAATGTAAGAAAAGTTTACTTTTCAACTTATGATAAAACATATTTAAGTGAGAGTTTTGATAAAATAGAAACGCTATATCCATACTTGATTAAAGAAGAAAGTTTGTGGAAGACCAATCTTGAAAATGGGAATCCTGAAGTACATCCAGGCCCAACATTGTTAAATGTAGGACGTATCGATTATGCAAATGACTTTGCTCTATATGGCGAAGGAATCACAAAGCATACTGTGCGTTTATTACATGCCGTTGAATTGGAGCGCTTAACATTGGGACGTAAATTAGGATTTGAACTGTCAACAGCGAAAGAAGCTCGTATTGAACGGGGATATTTAGATAAAAAGGATGAGGACGAACCACTCAATAGATTATTTAATACCAGTCCAGTTTTTTCACAAATCAAAGGACCAAACCATGTGAAAAATCGGTATTTAACTGAAGATATTACATATGGTTTGGTCTTATGGTCCAGTCTAGGACATCATATTGGCGTTGCAACGCCAAATATAGACGCAATCATTACGATAGCATCTACAATATTAGAGCGTGATTTGTTTGAAGAAGGCCTTACAATAGATGAATTAGGAAAAGGAAAATTAGGATTGGAATAGCTACGAAAGATTATTTTAATAAAATCATTAAAGGGAGGTATGTGTATGATAAGGCAGCCCACATTTTTAGAGTCTATTTCAACAATCATAATCATGATTATCATCGTGATCACAGGTTTTGTCGTATTTGAAATTCCAATTCAGCCCTTATTAATTTTAGCTTCAGCATATGCAGCTTGGATTGCAAGACGAGTGGGATTGAAATGGAGAGATTTAGAAGAAGGCATAACGCATCGTTTAGCAACAGCAATGCCAGCTATATTTATTATTTTAGCAGTAGGCATCATCGTGGGTACTTGGATGTACTCAGGGACTGTCCCATCTTTGATTTACTATGGTTTAGAATTTCTTAATCCTCATTTATTTTTAGTATCTGCTTTTATTATTTGTGCAATTACTTCTGTTGCTACAGGTACTGCTTGGGGTTCTGCATCTACGGCGGGCATTGCACTGATGGCGGTTGGGAGCGAGTTAAATATCAGTTCGGGTATGGCAGCAGGTGCAATTATCGCGGGTGCAGTATTCGGTGATAAAATGTCTCCACTATCTGATACGACAAATCTAGCTGCACTGGTTACTAAAGTGAATATTTTTGCGCATATTAGAGCTATGATATGGACAACCATACCAGCCTCAATCATCGGTTTGATTGTATGGTATATTGCTGGAAGACAATATAGTGGGAATACAAATACAAGACAAGTTAATCAAATGTTAACAGAGCTATCTCAAATTTATCATATTAATATATTTGTTTGGATACCAGTTATCGTTATTGTAGCTTGTTTAGCATGTAAGGTTGCTACAGTACCAGCGATGTTATTATCAAGCTTAAGCGCTATAGGTGTGGGTGCGTTAAATAATGGTTTTAATATTATAGACGGTTTCAAAGCAACATTTGATGGATTCACCAAGAGTATGGTTCCTGCTAGTAGTGGATCACTTTCAGAAAGATCAATAACCTTGATTGAACAAGGTGGCATGATGAGCATGACTGAAATCGTTGTGACTATCTTTTGTGGTTATGCGTTTGCTGGAATCGTAGAAAAAGCAGGATGTTTAGATGTTATATTACACAAAATATCAAAAAATATAAATACGGTAGGTCAATTGATATTAACTACCATCATTGGTAGTTTAATAATGGTATTAGCAGCAGGTGTAGCTTCTGTAGTTATCATTATGGTGGGTGTATTAATGATGGATATGTATAATAAGATGGATTTGGATCGAACAAATTTATCTAGAACGCTAGAAGATTCAGGTACAATGATTATTCCGCTTATACCTTGGGGAACATCAGGTATTTACTATACACAACAGTTAGGTGTAACTGTAGATCAATTCTTTATCTGGACGGTCCCATGTTATTTATGTATATGTTTTGCATTATTTTATGGATTTACAGGTATTACTATAAAGAAAGCAAAAGCATGACTATAAGTATTAGTGATAAAAATAGAGATAAAGAGCTAGACATTATTTGATTTTTGGAGATGAATTTTCACTGATAAGTTTAAAAGTATATAATTCGGATAAACATAAGTATAGATGAGGTGATTCCATCTGCCTTATAGTGATAATTGTAGCGATATTGCTATGAGTCATGGTATTCATCGATACTTCTAATGAAGATAAAGTTTAAAATATCCTTCTTTTATCTATTTTGTAATCGGTTTTGTATTGTATATTGTAGCGATGATGCAATATAGAACCGGTTAATTATGAATTTAGTGTTTAGATGAGCGTCATTTTAATAATACTATAATTATTTTATTGGGAATGTTTAAAGGTTATAATCCAACGCGTTTAATTAATCACTTAATACTAGACTAATACTTTTAGTTCTATTTATATAAAAGAAAGATAATCTATAAGTACTATTTTAATCAACAATTTTTCCCATTTTCTCATGTAGAGCACCAGTGCTAATTTTAGACTAGTGCTTACTACACGCGTGATCTGAAAGATTCACATGACGAACCTAAAAAATGGTGAAGATAACTATAATTTAGAAATTTAAAGTTAATTAATAAAAAAAACAAAGCAAACGCTAAAAATAGCGTTTGCTTTGTCATTTATATTCACTTATTAGTGGATATAGTTGTAGCTTGAAGCTTCACCAGCTGAAATTGTACGTGAAGTAACAACACCAGGGCCAGCGCCGTAGTTCATTTCTGAAACTTCGATTGAACCATCACTATTTACATTTTCAACGTATGCAACGTGACCGTAAGCACCAGCTGAAGATTGTAAAATAGAACCTTGTGAAGGTGAGTTATTTACTGTATAACCTGAACCAGCTGCTGCGCTTGCCCAGTTATTAGCATTACCCCAAGTTGAACTGATTTTTCCACCAACTCTGTCGAATACATAATATGTACATTGACCAGAAGTATAAAGGTTATTTGAAGAACCTGAATTACTTGCAAATGAGCTTGATGAATTTGATGAACTTGATGGTGCACTAGTTGTACTTACTTTAACATTGCTTGTTGAAGTAGAGTGTGAAACTGCGCCTCTTCCACCAGTTGTATTATTGCTTGCTGTATATGATTGAGTAGAACTAGCTTGTGTATTGTAGCTATAACCACTATTATTATTTTCTTGTTGTGCTTGTTTAGGGCTCCAATTACCTTTCCAATCATAATTGTAGTTACCTTGTTGATCTATTGTATATGAATATTCGAATGATGTAGGATCATTAGGATTATACCCACCATTGTTATTTTCTGCTGCGTCTGCATCATGTTGTGCAAAAGCAAAAGTAGCGATTCCTGCAGTTGCGATTGTAGCTGTAGCGATTTTCTTCATTGTAAAATATCCTCCTAAAAATTGTTTCGTAATGCTATCCCAGTCTCTAATGACAAATTTATAATTTTTATTCGCTGTTTCAACGACAAGAATTACTTTATCAGAAAAACATACCTTTGTGGGCGATGTTATCGTTTTGTAATTTAGTTCTAATAATTTATTCAGTTATGTAATAAATTGGTGTTATTAAAATAGTTAGGAAAGGTTGTTATATCAACGTTTTTTGAATTATTAGTGTATAATTGCACTATGCTTTATTACAACGCTGTAAAATAACAGAAAATTTCAAACAATAATAAATGAGAGAAAATAGTTATTAAAATAAACTAAAATTTACTAACTTAAGATATTATATAAAAAACATATATTCAATAATTAATATAGTAGTCAGAATAAGGCCTTGAATAAAAGAAACTAAATTGTAAGCATAGATATTGACACTTACTTAATGAAGCCTTAATATAATGGTATAAAAAATATACTAGTTAAGTGAGGTGAAGCAATGAAAGTTGAACTCGGCTTAACATCTTTTGCTGATAATACTGATATTTATGTAGAGGATGGACAACAAAGTGCGGTGACTAATGCACAAAGAATACGAAATATTATCGAAGAAATTGAAACGGCAGATTACTATGGATTAGATGTTTACGGTTTAGGAGAGCACCATCGATCAGATTATGCAGTTTCTGACCCTGTTACTGTCTTAGCGGCAGCAGCTAGAAATACATCGCACATTAAATTGAGTAGTGCAGTAACAGTACTTTCGTCAGATGATCCTGTACGTGTGTTTGAACGCTTTTCTACATTAGATGCTGTTTCAAATGGGCGTGCTGAAATTATGGTTGGTCGAGGATCGTTTATTGAATCATTTCCATTATTTGGATACAATTTAAATGATTATGAACAACTTTTTAATGAAAAAATTGATTTATTGATGAACATTAATCATAATCCCATCGTAAATTGGGAAGGTGAACTAAGACCATCCATACAAAATTTAGGTGTGTATCCAAGACCTGAAAATGGGCCATTACCGATTGCGATAGCAACAGGAGGGACACCTGAATCTTCGTTAAAAGCAGGAGCGTTAGGATTACCTATAACTTATGCTATAATCGGTGGAGACCCAAAAAGATTTAAACGCAATATAGATATGTACAAATCTATAGCAGAATCTTATGGACACAATGTAAAAGAATTATCTATTGCGACACATTCATGGGGATATATTGCGGAAACAGATGAACAAGCAAAGCGCGAGTTCTTCCCTTCTGTCAAATTTAGTCATGATGTGCTAGCCAAAGAAAGAGGTTGGGCACCTTATGATGAAAATAGTTTTGAACGAGAGGCTGGTCCAAATGGTGCAATGTACGTAGGGAGTCCAGAGACTGTCGCACAAAAGATAATCGAAACGGTTGAAACACTAGGTCTTACACGTTTTATGTTACACACCCCAGTAGGTTCTATACCTCATACTAGAACACTGACTACTATCAAATTGTTAGCACAACGTGTGAAACCTATTGTAGATAAATATTTTGAAAACAAATAGAAGGAGCGTTTATAATGATATTACGTTATTTAACAAATTTAAAATTAGCCAAAGAATTGTATGATGCAGCAAAACCTAAATTAAAAGGTGACCAATCAATGAAAGATACTTTTGTAGAGGTATTTAACTTACCTTCAAGCGCAGTGCCTTTAGCTGGAGCAGTTGAAGCTTTAAGTGCAGTATTTTTTGTATTAAGTTTTGCGAGTAAAAAATTATCACGTTTAGGTTCGCTTTTATCAATTTCAGTATTAGGCGTTGCAGCTTATAAACATTTTGAAGCTGGACACGGTAAAGCTGGTGCTAAACACGCTCTAGACTTAACTGGTTTAGCAGCATTAAGTTTATTAGATACAATCAATTGTAAGAAAAAATAATAACTGATTTTAAGTATTAAAAAGAACTGGCTCACACATCATCATTGTGTGAGCCAGTTCTTTTTTGTTTCACATTACAATAGGAAGTTCTTGGAAAAATAAAGTTATAGCGTTGAAAATTTAATTGTTTATCTATTCAATTTTTAGTAATAAAAAGTATCTATAGACCACTAAAATTTGAAAATTAAAACAAAACATTAAAAAAAGAGTAGGAAATCTTAATATTTTTCATAGTTAGTCATATTGAATCAAAAGTGTTAAATAGGATAAAATTATTATATTAACAACTAGAAATAACATAAGGAGTGGTTATATGAAACTACAACATTTTAAATCATTAAATGAACTTATCGAAAAATACCAACAAGGTAAAAATTTCTTTAAACAATCAAAGTACCAATACCAATTGAATTATGAAGAAGTATTTATTTTAAACTATATTTACAATAATAATAATAACGAAATTACTGCTAAGGACATTGCGCAATATTCACAGTTGAAGCCTTATTACCTAACAAAATCACTTCAAAAATTAATAAAAATGGAATATTTAAATAAAAAAAGAAGCGATATTGATGAACGTACAATCGTTGTTTATGTAAATGCGCAACAACGTGAAAAAATAAAGCATACTATAGAAAATTTACAAAAACAGCTTTAAGATAAGACAAAAAGCTGAATGAGCAAGTTAGATAAAGAAGTTGCGAATAAAGATAATAAGATAATCAATAATCATAAAAAACAAACTATTGCTGTTTTAATAATAGTTTGTTTTTTTAGTAAGAGACTGTATATAATATATGATTTACAAAATTGTTTAGTTTAATCATCGTCGTAACAGTCCCTTATCCAGAGCGCAATCAATCCTGTTAAACTTAGTAGGATTCTATTGGTTTTTTAATGTGAATTGAATTTAAATAATTACGTAAACGTTAAAAAGATACTAGATAAAGCTTATAGGTGTAGAAAGGTTTGACACTGAAAAACTTTCTTTCAATAAAGTCGAGTGTTAAACTAGGAATATCTAGGATAGAAGCTAACTATGAGGTGATGAAAGTGAGTTATTCCGCGTTAATACATTCGGATATCCAAAAAAAATGGATTGAAAAATTAGATACAGTAAAAGAACAATTTAAAGATAAGTCAGATTATAATGATATACATTCGCGCTTTCCTTATGAAAATATTGAATGGTTAGTCAATGAAGGTTATACCTTATTAACGCTACCTAAAGCTTATGGTGGAGAAGGTGCAACCATAGAAGATATGGTAATTATACAAAGTTATTTAGGAACGATTGATGGCCCAACAGCACTTTCTATAGGATGGCATTTAAGTGTGGTTGGTCAACTATACGAACAACAAATGTGGGAGCCATCTATGCTCAAGATGTTTTCAGATGAAATGAAAAACGGGGCACTAGTTAATAGGGCTATCAGTGAAGCAGAAACAGGTAGTCCAACTCGTGGTGGTAGACCATCTACAAATGCGGTTGAAGTGGATGATGGATTTGTAATTAACGGTGTGAAGACTTTTACGTCTATGAGTAAAGGATTAACGCATTTCATTGTAAGTGCATATGATACTGCAAGAGAGCAAGTAGGTTATTTTCTAATTCCCAAAGAGACTGTGGGTGTAGAAATAGCTGATAATTGGAATATGATAGGTATGCGTGCTACAGAAAGTCATGACTTAGTGTTAAATGATGTGCATGTCTCTAAAAGTAATTTTGTCGAACTCAGAAGTGCTGCTGGAAAGAAACCCAACGGATGGATTTTACATATTCCGAGTGTGTATTTAGGTATCGCACAAGCAGCAAGAGACTATGCTATTGATTTTGCTAAAGCACATAGTCCAAATAGTATAGAAGGAACGATTGGTGATTTATCTACAGTTCAACAAAATATAGGAAAGATGGAATCACTTTTACTATCGGCGCGTCACTTTTTATGGAGTACAGCTGCTTTGTATACAACCAATGATGAGGACACGCAATTATGGAATGAAACAGCTGCAAGCAAAATCTTAGTGATGAATCAAGGACTCGAAGTGATTGATATTGCAATGCGAATCGTAGGGGCTAAGAGTCTTGAAATGGACAGACCGCTTCAACGTTATTACAGAGATATGCGTGCAGGGTTACATAATCCTCCTATGGAAGATATGGCATACACCAATATAGCAGCATCGGTATTAGGTCTTTTTGATAAAAAATAAGGCCATCACTATATTTAACTAGGCAAATTTTATGTTGATGTTTAGTTAATGCGCATGTAAAAATAAGGCTTTAACGACTTAGTATCTGTAAGCGTCATCTGGTAATTTAAATTTACTAGATACGTATTATGTCGTTAAAGCCTATTATTTTGGTTTAGTATTAATAAATGATTGCTTTGGCTACAACTAAATTATACTAAACTGTTAGCTGTGGTCTTAGATTAATAACTCGCTTTATCCAAAAATTCATCATCAATTACATTCTTAGTGATTTCATTTAAATGTGTTTTAGACATGTGACTATCATCTTGGTATTGTACGCCGTGTTTTTTAGCTAAGTCATTTGTGTAATCATCTAACATATATAGTTCGAAATTTTTTTTAAGACTTCCCAGACGCTGATTCTGTGTTTCATAATGGTTAACGATAGAGCGCCATTTTACATTATCTATATAAGTTTGCCCAAGTTGTTTTTTGATGTCAAATTGAATACTACCTCCTAAATGATTACTCTCCGTACCTGTTTCTTGACCATTCAAGAAGTTACCAAGTGAATAGGCAACTAATGTTTTATGATTATTTTTTCCTTGAACCCATTTTACAGGTTGAATGACATGAGGATGTGTGCCTAACACAACATCAACATTTTGATTAGCTAAAAATTGAGCATAATGTCTTTGCATTTTATTTGGCTTATGTTTACCTTCATTTCCCCAGTGAGCTGAGACCATAACAAGGTCACTGTGTTTTTTTGCCTTATGGATATCTTTTTTCATTTGTGTTTTATTAAAATAATTAATTTGGTACGGCTTATCTGTTTTTAATCCATTTGTACCAAAGGTATAACTTAATAATGAAATTTTAATGCCTTTAGATTTGAATACATGAATTTTATCACGTGATTCTTTTGAGTTAAATGTTCCAGTGAAAAGAGCTTCTTTTTTATATTTATTCCAAGTTTGAATTCTTTGTTCAACTCCGTGAGTGCCTTGATCTAAAGAATGGTTATTTGATCCATTGATTACGTTAAAGCCTGTGTCGACTAAATCTTTAGCAACTGAGCTTGGTGTATTAAACCTTTTGAAACCAGAATATGGTATATCATCACCACCCATAGGAGATTCTTGGTTTACAAAGGCTACATCCTTATCTTTTATGTATGGTTTAATAGCTGCATACATAGGTTTAAAGTCATAGCTATGAGCAGCAATTTTTGCATTATTGTAGACCACAGGATGTATGAGATTATCACCGACAGCGACAAAATCTGCTTTTTTGCTACTATTAGTAACGGATAATAGTAAAATAGTTAAATTAATAATCAATAATAGACTACAAATGAATGCAACTAGAAGTGTTGAAAGTAGCATGAACTTTTTCATCATATCCTCCTTCTGATGAGTAAATAAGCGAGTATATCAAACATAAATATTACTGCTACTGCGTTTGTTCATTAATGTTAAAAGTTTAGATTAGTTATTCAGTGGATTGTAAACACATACTAATCCGCCTAAGAATTGTAATTGAAATCATCATGCCCGCTGAATGAATGACTATGTTAATTTATTTGGTCGTTATGATTTGCTTTAATAACAAGTGAATAATCCTCTTTGGATACTCATACCACTTTTTCCAACATTTTATGTTTAGATTTTTAATTTAATTATTTTATTTATCTTTTGGTAAATATGAAAATGGAATTGTGCCTTATATGTCATTATAGCAGGTGTATTAACATTTAATTATTTAAACCCTTTCAATATATAAAGTAAACATTGATTATCCTTCATGTATTAATATAGTATTTATATTTTTGTGATATCAAATGAGATATATTTAATAAACTAAGTATTGTAAATTTACTTGAAAGATTATATAATCAAATTTAACTGATAATGATTTTCAATGGAGGAAGAATGATGAAAAAATTATTGTTTCCGTTAATTGCTTTAGTCTTAATTTTAGCAGCATGCGGTAATAAATCTGATAGTGATTCTAGTAAGGAAGATACAAAATCATACAAACAAGATAGTGGGAAAAGTATAGATGTACCGAAAAATCCAAAACGCATAGCTGTTGTAGCGCCAACATATGCAGGTGGGATTAAATATCTTGATGGAAAAATTGTTGCTGTCAATAAACAAGTCGATAGTAGTAAACTTCTAAAAGATAAATTCAAAGGCGTTGAAAAAATTGGGGAAAATGATGTAGAAAAAGTTGCAAAAACAAAACCAGATTTAATTATCGTTTACTCTACAGATAAAAATATTAAAAAGTATAAGAAAATAGCACCAACAGTTGTCTTTGATTATGGAAAACATAAATACTTAGATCAACAAAAAGAATTAGCTAAGTTATTAGGCAAAGAAGAAAAAGCAAAAGCTTGGGAAGATAAATGGAAATCCCAAACTAAAAAAGATGGGAAAGAAATTAAAGAGAAAATTGGCGCAGATGCAACAGTCTCAATCTTTGATGAATTCGATAAAAAACTATATAGCTATGGACCAAACTGGGGACGCGGTGGCGAAGTTTTATATCAAGCATTTGGTCTGAATATGCCAGATAAACTAGAGAAATTAGTTAAAAAAGAAGGCTGGGCAGAAGTAAAACAAGAGAAGATTGCTGATTATGCAGGTGATTATATTGTTTCTACAAGTGAAGGAAAATCTAAACCTGCTTATGAAAAAACTAACTTATGGAACAACTTACCTGCCGTCCAGAAAGACAATGTTATACAAGTTCAAGCTGAAACATATTGGTACAATGATCCTTATACATTAGAATATATGAGAAAAGATTTAAAAGAGAAATTTTTAAACAAATAATTAAATGAATTTAAAAATGATTTATCAGTGACTTATTAGGGGAAAAGCTATCAACTTGAATGTTGATAGCTTTTTTAATGTTAAAAATAACGCTACTTTATGTAAACTTTTTATTTTTAAATGTTTACATTAGTGGTATAATTTTTACATTGAGGAGGAGTGAACATGACTACAAAATATTTAGTATATACAGGTTTGATGACAGCGATTATAGCTGTATTAGGTTTTGTACCTGCGATTCCATTACCAATTATGCCAGTACCTATTGTCTTGCAAAACATAGGCATTTTCTTAGCAGCTATTTTGCTAGGACGTAAATATGGGACATTAAGTGTAATTATCTTATTAATACTTGTTGCTACTGGATTGCCATTGTTATCTGGCGGACGCGGTGGTATCGGCGTATTTGCAGGACCTTCAGCTGGTTTTTTATTCATGTATCCAGTTGTTGCATATCTCATTGGTTTAGTTAGAGATTTGTATTTTAAAAAGATTAACTTTATTGTATTATTAATTACAACAATTGTGATTGGGGCAATCTTGCTTGATGTTGTGGGTACAATAATCATGGGACTTATTACTAATTTACCAATATCTAAGTCAATCACTTTGTCATTGGTTTTTATACCAGGAGATATTGTAAAGGCGATTATAGCAAGTTTAGTTGGGAATGTTTTACTTAATCATAGTCGTTTTCAGCAATTGTTAAAATAAAATTCATAAGTATAAGCGTAGGTGATTTGCTAGTGGTGATATCAATGGAAGATATATATCAACAAGGTACTGTTTATAGTTACGATGCTCAAAAAACAATCTATTTAACACCCGAAGAACCGCTTGTATTTGATGTGAATAAATGGGCCTATAAACAGATGCCTACGATTAAAACTTGGAAAAAGGATATGCTTAAACAATTTCAATTACATAAACGACAAGGTTCAAATCATTTGGCATTTACTTTTCCAGAAAATGAAAGTTTAGAACAGAAATGGATGGATGAATTAAAGTCGGAACACTTTGAATTAGGTATAATGGAGCTATATGCAATTGAAAGTACAAATATAAAACAAAGATATCATGAACACATAGAAGTGTCATTTGTCCATTCAGGTATATTAGAAGATTATATTGAAATTTATAAGCAATTTGCAGAACCTTATGGGAAAGCATATGCGGAAGAAAGTATTAAGATGATAAGAAGTCAATTTAATGATGATCAAAAGTCACGTTTGATAGCATACGATAGAGGCGTACCAGTAGGTATTTTAGACTTAATTCTTACCGATAAGACGGTAGAAATAGATGGTTTTGGCGTGTTAGAGCGTTATCAAAATAAAGGCATTGGTAGCATTATGCAATCTTTTGTTGCAAATGTTGCTGGTGCCAGACCTATCATACTTATTGCAGATGGTGAAGATAGCGCTAAACACATGTATATAAAGCAAGGTTATATCTTTATTAGTTTCTGTTATCAAATTTTAAAAGAAAATGTAGATTAAATAACGTATAGATTTAAAATAATTTAAAGCTGTGAAGGCAACCGAAGGATAATTAATCTTCTGTTGCTTCCACAGCTTTAATACGTTCTGCGTGGCTATAGATATTGAAATTACCGTCTCTAATGAAACCAATTGCAGTTATATTTAAATCTTCAGCGAGGGTAATGGCTAATGTTGTTGGCGCAGATTTTGAAAGGATGATACCAACGCCGATTTTTGCAGCTTTAATTAATATTTCAGACGATATTCGGCCACTAAAAATGAGTACTTTGTCACGTATTGGAATATGTCTTTGGATACAAAAACCATATAATTTATCTAAAGCGTTATGGCGTCCGATATCTTGTCGATGTTCAAAGAATGTATCTCCATCACTGATTGCCGCATTATGGAGACCACCAGTTTGTTTGAATATAGTACTAGCACTTTGTAATCTTGTCATCATGTTCACGACTTGAAGTGGGCTTAAAGTTACTTTAGACATAGAAGTTTTGGCAATAGCGGCATCATTGTGAAAATAAAATTCTCTACTTTTGCCACAACATGAAGCAATCATACGTTTTGTAGAGTATGTGAATCGATCGTCTAATGTGTGTGTTAATTCCACATGAGCAAAGCCTTTACTATCATCAATTTGAATAGATTTTAAATCAGCGCTTTTCAGAATGGCTCCTTCAGAGGCTAAGAAACCTAGTACTAATTCTTCTAGGTTGTTTGGACTACAAATAACTGTTGCAAATTCTTCTCCATTGACCATTATAGTTAGTGGGAATTCAGTTACATAATGATCTGTAGTGTGAAATAGCTTTCCTTGCTCGTATCTTACAATAGGTTGATTTGTTAATATATCCTCGTTCATATACCCACCTCACTTTATAATTCACTGTTCATTTTAGCGCATTTCCACCCATAAAAAAAAGAATCAGATTTGATTTTATAGTTAGTGATGAACTGAAATTATAGGTATGAACGTAAGAAATTGGTGAATTGAAATAACTATCATTGTTGCTATAAAAATCATATACAGGTAAACTTAAAGTAAACAATAGTTAGAGGTGAGTCGAATGGCAAGTATTAGAGATATCGCGCGAGCAGCAGAGGTGAGTCCAGGTACAGTTTCACGAGTGTTAAATAATGATCCAACACTCTCAGTATCTAAAACTACAAGACAAAGAATACATGACATCGCTGATAAATTACAATATCAAAAATCATCTAGAAAGAATAAAAGCATACAGATAATCACATATGCTTCAAGAGCTAAAGAAATGTCGGATCCGTACTATCGGGAGATTCGTTTAGCGATTGAAGCGGAAGTTAAACGATTAAACTTGTCACTTAAGCGTACTATTAGAATAGATGGTAATCAATCAGAAGTAGATTTAGCAAAAATTGATAAGGCTGGCGCAATCATTGTTGTAGGGAATTTTTCTCGAGATGCAATAGAAATCCTTAAACAACGCAATAAAAATATTATCGTTATTAATAATCCGAATACGCCTAAATCAATAGATGCAGTGTATTCTGATCTTAATCATTCAATGACGCATTTACTTAATCAGTTAGGTCAATTGAAGTTATCTAAAATTGCGTATGTCGGCGGTTATCATACTATACGAAATTTGTCAGGTGAGCCATTTTATAATAATACAGATGTCAGATATGAAGCATATAAAAAATGGTGTAAACAACAACAAATTGAAGATATTTCAATACTTGATGGTTGGGACAAAGAAGATGGAGAACGAGCAGTAAAAGTATTAGCGAAGCAACAATCACTGCCAGAAGTGTTTATAGCAGGTAATGACATGGTGGCTATTGGCATTCTACAACAGTTGCAATATGAAAAAGTTACAATTCCAGATGAAATTAAATTGATTAGTTTTAATGATTTGGAAGTGATTAAGTATACTGTACCTTCCATTAGTAGTGTGCATATACCAGTTGATGAATTTGGCAGGATAGCAGTTAGAATGGCGGAAGAACGTATCAATAACACACGACGTATTGCAATACATGTGGTGGTAGAAGCACAACTTATTGAGAGAAATACATTTAAATCAAACACATAGTCTTGTTTGACAAAACAATTAGTAAACAAGTAAACTTTATTTGTGTTTACTTACTTAAGGGGTCTATTAACTTAATTGAATTATTGAAACATTAAAGGAGTGGGATTGTTATGTTACAAGCAATGCATCAAAAGTTTGAGTCATTATATGGAGTAAAGGCGGAAGTAAGTGCTTTTGCACCTGGACGAATCAACCTTATTGGGGAACATACGGATTATAATGGTGGCTATGTTTTTCCTGCGGCCATAGAACTAGGTACTTATGGTCTAGCAAGCAAAAGAGATGATCGTATTATACAACTTTATTCAAATAATTTTGAAGATATCGGCATCATTACATTTACTTTGGAGGAATTACGTTTTGATTCTAAGCACGATTGGGCAAATTATCCTAAGGGCGTAATTAAATATTTATCTCAAGAATTTGAGCATATTGATTCAGGGTTTGATGTATTAATAGAAGGTAATATTCCTAATGGTGCAAGTCTTTCTTCTTCAGCTTCAATTGAGTTATTGACAGGTTGGTTAATGAAAGCATTGTTTGGATTAGATTTAGAGCGATTGCAACTGATTCAGATAGGTCAAACTGTAGAAAATAAATTTATGGGCGTTAATTCAGGTATTATGGACCAATTTATTATTGGCATGGGTAAATCTGAACATGCGATATTGCTTGATACAGCAACTTTAGCATATGATTATGTCCCTGCGAAGTTCGGTGACTATGTCATTTCAATTATGAATACTAATAAACGTCGGTCATTAACAGAGAGTAAATATAATGAACGTCGTGCTGAGTGTGAGGATGCATTAGCTGCATTACAACAACAACTTGATATTGATGCTTTAGGGGAATTATCTTTTGAGCAATTTGAGCAACATCAAAAGTTAATTAAAGATAAGGTTAAATTACGTCGTGCGAGACATGCTGTAACTGAAAATGAACGTACACTAAAAGCACATCAATATTTAAAAGAAAATGATTTTAGTAGTTTTGGACAATTATTAAATGCATCTCATGCTTCCCTGAAAGTTGATTATGAAGTTACTGGAATTGAATTAGACACGCTAGCTGAAACAGCACAACGAGTTGAAGGTGTACTAGGTGCGAGGATGACAGGTGCCGGGTTTGCAGGCTGTGCGATTGCATTAGTACATAAAGATAGCATCAAACATTTGGAAGACAAGGTATCTCACGCGTATAAAGAAAAAATTGGATATTTACCATCATTTTATCATGTAGGTATTAGTGATGGCGTGAAAATATTATAAAAACGATACTATAAATCGAGAGAGGATTTTTAATATGGCTGTTTTAGTTTTAGGTGGCGCAGGATATATAGGTAGTCACGCGGTAGATCAACTTATTTCTAGAGGATATGACGTCGTAGTCGTAGATAATTTAGGCACAGGTCATAGACAATCTGTTCATAGAGACGCGAAATTTTATGAAGGAGATATCCGAGACCAAGGGTTTTTAACGCACATATTTACTAATGAATCTATAGAAGGTGTCTTTCATTTTTGCGCGTATTCTTTAGTAGGAGAATCTGTACAAAAGCCGTTAGCGTATTTTAATAATAATGTACAAGGTTTGCAAGTTCTACTTGAAGTAATGTATGCACACCAAGTTGAGTATATTATTTTTTCATCAACTGCAGCAGTATATGGAGAACCAGATTCAGTACCAATTACAGAAGAAGATTCTAAAACACCGACAAGTCCATATGGTGAAAGTAAGTTAATGATGGAAAAAATGATGCATTGGAGTCACGAAGCCTATGGAGTAAAATATGCTGCATTACGCTATTTCAATGTAGCTGGTGCTAAAGAAGATGGCACAATTGGCGAGGATCACCGTCCAGAAACGCATCTTATTCCCATTGTATTACAAACTGCACTAGGTCAAAGAGATCAAATAACCGTATTTGGAGATGATTATGATACGGAAGATGGTTCATGTATACGTGATTACTTACATGTTGAAGATTTGATAGAGGCGCATATTTTAGCATATGAATATTTACAAAATGATGGGGAGCCAGGTGCATTTAACTTAGGTAGTAGTCAAGGGTACTCTGTATTTGAAATATTAGAAGCAGCTCGTAATGTGACTCAAAAAGAGATTAAAGCTATTGTAGGTGAACGAAGAGCAGGTGATCCAAGTAAATTAGTGGCATCAAGTGATAAAGCACGACAATTATTAGGTTGGCAATCAAAACATGACAATATCAATGACATCATTGGATCAGCTTGGCAATGGCATTACCAACATCCAAATGGTTATCAAGAAGATATGGAGGGGTAAGACGTGTTATTAAACCAACAATTAGTTCAACAATTTGTATCTCAAGCCGTCATGTATGGAGATTATGAAGTAGAAGATGCCATATATATTCAAAATCAATTGATCCGTATTTTAAATGCAAGCGGTATAGATAATACTTCAATAGCTACATTAAATGAAAGTGCGACAGCAAACGAGATAACGCAATATTGGATACAAAATGCAGTTGATCAAAATTGTATTGAAGATGTATTGTATCAAAGAGAAATTGTTGAAGCACAAATTTTAGATTTAATTACACCGCGTCCTTCTGTGGTTAATCGTGAGTTTAATAAAGCTTACAAGGTATCACCTGAAGCGGCCACAGATTACTTTTATACATTATCAAAACGTAATCATTATGTGAAAGAAGATGCGATTGCTCATAATATTAATTATGACGTAGAGACAGAATATGGTGACATTGAAATTACAATTAACCTTTCAAAACCAGAAAAAGATGCGCAGCAAATTGCACAAGCGAAAGAAGCACCAAGTTCAGATTATCCTCAATGTGCATTATGTGTTGAAAATGAAGGATACGTAGGTTCAGTATTACAAGCTGCTCGATCAAATCATCGAATCGTTCATTTAATGCTAGGAAATCAGCGATGGGCATTTCAATATTCTCCATATGCCTATTTTAATGAACACAGTATTGTATTATCAGAAAGCCATGTACCTATGAAAATCAACCAACAAACTTTCGTTAATTTGTTGGATTTTATTGACCAATTTCCACATTATTTTATAGGTTCAAATGCTGATATACCAGTTGTGGGGGGATCTATTTTATCTCATAATCATTACCAATCTGGGAAATATGTCTTTCCTATGGATAATGCTGCTGAAGTTGAAAATTTTAAGATAGTTGAGTACCCTTCAATTCAAGCGAGTACACTAAATTGGCCGATGAGTGTTATTCGTTTAAAAAGTACAAAGAAAAATGAACTGATTGAAGCAGCAACATACGTCATGAATCAGTGGAATCAATATACAGACGAAGCAGTTGCAATTAGAGCATATAGCAATAAAGGAGAACGTCATCACACAGTTACACCTATTGCAAGATACAGACACCAACAATATGAGCTAGACATTGTCTTGCGTGACAATCAAACCTCAGAGCAATATCCTGATGGTATATTCCATCCACATAAAGACGTACAACATATAAAAAAAGAAAACATTGGTCTTATAGAAGTAATGGGCACTGCCATATTACCTGGACGCTTGAAGCAAGAATTGAGACAGGTGAAAAGATACTTGTTAGGTGAGTCACAATTAGATATAGGTGTTCACCAACAATGGGCAGAAAAGATGTTGCAGAACTATGATATTAGTAGTTCAAATGTCGACCAAATCGTGGATAATGAAGTTGGTTACAAGTTCAAACGTGTATTGGAGGATGCAGGCGTATTTAAAAATACAGACCAAGGACAGCAAGCTTTTAGTCGTTTTATTAATAGCTTATAGTATCAATTTAATTTACAAAAGAGATGGGTCAAAATATATTTCGTTTTGGCCAGCTCTTTTGTTTTTTTATAATTAAGCATATAATAATGACCAAAAGGAGTTGCTAAAATGAAAGTTAAATACAGACATATCATATTAGTGGTAGTTGCATTTTGTCTTGTCTTAGCAGGCTGTTCAAGTTCGACCGATCACAATGCTAAGCATAAAGATAATGAAAAGCAAGAATTGCAAGTATCAGCAGCAGCAAGTTTAACTGATGTTACAAAAGATTTAGAGCAGGCATTTGAAACAAAGCATAAATCAATTAATGTTACTTTTAATTATGGTGGTTCTGGTGCGTTAAGACAACAAATTGAAAAAGGAGCACCTGTAGATGTACTCATGTCAGCTAATACGAAAGATGTTGATGCATTAAAAGAACAAAAGAAAGCAAGCTATACATATGAATATGCCAAAAATAAGCTAGTGCTTATTGGAACAAAAGATAGTACATATACATCGGTAAAAGATTTAAATGCGAATGATAAATTAGCGATTGGAGAAACTAAATCTGTGCCTGCAGGCAAATATGCTGAACAATATTTGAGAGCGCATCATCTTTATGACCAAGTAAAAAGTAATTTGGTCTTTGCTAAAGATGTGCGTCAAGTTCTTAATTACGTAGAAAAAGGTAACGCACAATTGGGTTATGTTTATAAAACAGACTTGTATCAAAGTCAGGAAAATGGAAATAGTAAAGTTAAAGCGCTAAATACTGCAAATTTGAATAACCCAATTATTTATAAGGCGGCTGCAACGTCAGATAAAAAAACAGCTAAAGCTTGGATAGATTTCCTTAAAACTGACAAAGCTAAAAATATTTTGAAAAAATATCAATTTGAAATCTAGGAGGTCCTGATAATGCCAGATATTACACCGTTTTGGATATCGCTCAAAGTAGCAATAATAAGTACGATTATCGTTACTTTTGTCGGTATTTTTATCTCGAGATGGTTGTATAAAAGGCATGGCTTTTTTGCTAGAGTTTTAGAGAGTATAATTGTTTTACCTATTGTATTACCTCCAACAGTAATGGGATTTATTTTGCTAATTATATTTTCACCGCGAAATATAATCGGTTCATTTTTCGATAATGTATTACATTTACCTGTCGTATTTACAATGACAGGGGCCATTATAGCATCTGTAATTGTAAGTTTACCTTTGATGTACCAACATACGGTCCAAGGGTTTCGTAGTATTGATAATAAGATGCTCAATACTGCAAGAACGATGGGGGCAAGCGAGAGTAAAATATTTTTTGAATTAATTTTACCTTTATCAAAACGATCCATATTATCTGGAGTTATGATGAGTTTCGCACGTGCCATTGGAGAGTTCGGAGCAACGCTAATGGTTGCCGGATATATTCCAAATAAAACTAATACGTTACCTTTAGAAATTTATTTTTTAGTAGAACAAGGTAAAGAACATCAAGCTTGGCTTTGGGTGATTGTGCTTGTTGCATTTGCGATTACAGTGATTGGGACAATTAATGTGTTAAACAAAGACCGTTTTCAGGAGGTAGATTAATTGTTAAATATAAAAATTAATCATAGTCTAGAACATACACGCTTAGATATTCATCTACATCATAAAAACCCTAAAATATGTGCAATTAAAGGACCGTCTGGAATTGGTAAAACAACATTATTAAATATTATCGCTGGTTTAAAACCTGCAGATCAGGCATATATTGAATTAAAAGACCATGTTCTAACAGATACAACGCAGCATATTGAAGTTAAAATTCAACACAGGAATATAGGATATTTGTTTCAAGATTATCAATTGTTTCCTAATAAGAATGTGTATCAAAATATCACATTTATGGCTGAACCATCTGAGCATATTGAAAAAGTAATGCACCAATTAAATATAGGACATTTAAAGCAACAATTTCCAGCACGGTTATCAGGTGGGGAAGCACAACGCGTAGCACTTGCTAGAACTTTAAGTACTAAACCGGACTTAATACTATTAGATGAGCCATTCTCTAGTCTTGATGATGCGACGAAAGAAGAAAGTATTCGTTTAGTTCAGCATATATTTGACGAATGGCAAATTCCGTTGATTTTTGTAACACATTCAAATTATGAAGCTGAATTATTAGCACAAGAAGTAGTTGAAATTGGTTGACTGCAATAGAGGTGTGAAAATCTGATGTTCTCTCGATTTGAAAAACATGTGCAAGGTGAAAACTACGACATAATAAAAAGGCGTGAAGTCACCGTGATGTGCTTCATGCCTTTTACTATTTATCTTCTGGTATAGGAAAATAGTCGAAAATCTTGCCGCTAGCTAATGCATCACTTAGTGTTGAAAGCCAAGCGTAATAGACTTTAGAATGTTCAATTTGAATTAATACTTCTTGTGCTTCCTCTATGATTTCTGGAGCTGCTGTATTTGAATGTACAATGGGATTAAGTATATTTTCAGCTTTATGTATCGCTTCTATATTTAACTTAATTTCACGTTTCCATTTTAAAGAAAAGAAATTGCCAAAGAATGTGAAAAAATCTTTTTCAGCAGTGAAATGTTGCTTCCTACTGCCTCTGATAAATTGTTGCTTAACACCATCGAACTCTTGAAGTTTTTTAACACCTGCACTCATACTTGGTTTACTCATTTGTAATTCATAACGCATTTCATCTAAAGTCATACTTTTTTGTTCGAAGACCATCGTACCATATAAGTTACCGACACTACGGTTAACCCCATAAAGGTCCATTGTTTCTCCGATAGAGTTTATGACTATATCTTTAGCTTGTTCAAGCTGTTCTTCGTAGCCTTTTGAACGTGCCATTCATTCACCTCCATATTATATTCAATTTATTGTACCACGAACGCATATTCAATGGATATTATTTATAGTGAGCAATTTAATATTTTACTATTTTCATAAATGGATACTTGTATTTAAGTAATATACATGATTCAGGCCACAATTATAGGTTAAGAGAACATTTCAAATAATAAATGCAGCATCTAAGCTATTGTATTAAAAATTTTAAGTGATAATAAGTACCCGAATTAGGGAATACACGTGTTTATACATTATCGATACCAAACCATTGTGACATTCTGATGCAAGATTTATAATGGAAGCAATGACGTATAGAGAGGATTATTGTGGTGACTATAGACCGATATTCTAGACAAACATTATTTAAAGCTATTGGTAACAATGGACAATATAAAATTAAGCATTCTCATGTACTCATAATTGGTATGGGAGCTTTAGGCACGCATCTTGCAGAAAGTTTGGTAAGAGCAGGAGTGAGTGAAATAACGATTGTTGACAGGGATTATATTGAATTCAGTAATTTGCAAAGGCAAACATTATTTACAGAAATAGATGCAAAAGCAGCATTGCCTAAAGTGATTGCTGCAGAAAATAAGCTGACTGAAATTCGATCAGATTTAAAAGTTCATGCGCATATTGCACACGTCGACAGACAATTTTTAGAGCATTATGGTACAAAGGTAAGTTTAATCTTAGATGCCACTGATAATTTTGAAACTCGACAATTAATTAATGATTTTGCTTTTCAACAGAATATTCCTTGGATTTATGGTGGCGTAGTTCAAAGTACATATATAGAAGCAGCATTTATTCCAGGTAAGACACCTTGCTTTAACTGTTTAGTGCCTCAATTACCAATGATAAATATGACTTGTGATACTGTAGGTGTGATACAGCCCGCGGTGACAATGACTACGAGTTTACAATCACGAGATGCACTTAAAATACTAACGCAACAAAACATACCTACAAAATTAACCTATGGTGATATATGGGAAGGCAACCACTACGTATTTGGATTTAGTAAAATACAAAGAGAGACGTGCCCTACATGTGGTAAAAACCCAAGTTATCCTTATATAAATGAAACAAAGCGACAGTATGTAAGTTTATGCGGAAGAGATACAATTCAATACCAAAACCCAGAAATTTCCCAGGAAATAATAGAATCATTTTTAGTTAAGCAAGCCATTGATTATCAACGGAATCCATATATGTTACGTTTCGAATTTAAAGGACATCCTATTGTGAGTTTTAGAGGCGGTAGATTATTAATTCATAAAATGAAACACCCAAACCAAGCTATAACCTTAATCAACCAACTTTTTGGGTAAAGGAGCGCGTTTATGCATACAAATATTAAATTAGATAGAGACATTCAATGTGCAGTGTTAACGGTTTCAGATACAAGAGATTATAAAACAGATAAAGGTGGTAATTTAATAATAACGTTATTATCAGAAATAAATGCTTCAGTAGAAAAGGAGCATTACTGTATTGTTAAAGATGATATATCTGAAATATTAAATCAATTAAAGATATGGTTGTCTCAAGATATTGACGTAATTATTACTACTGGTGGTACAGGCATAGCCAAAAGAGATGTGACAATAGAAGCAGTTTCTTCATTATTAACGAAAGAGATAGAAGGATTTGGAGAATTATTTAGATATTTAAGTTATACAGAAGATGTAGGGACACGCGCATTATTGTCACGTGCAGTTGCAGGCACAGTTGAGGATAAATTGATATTTAGCCTCCCAGGGTCAACAGGAGCAATTAAATTAGCATTAGACAGATTAATAAAACCTGAACTCAATCATTTAGTAACAGAAATTAAAAAATAATTAGAGCCCAAACAAAATTGGGCTCGTGCTATTTATTCCTGCTCTTTTGAGGATAACTAAGCGTCACGTTGGAAGTCCCCAGTTTTACCACCAGATTTAGATAACAAATAGGTTTCGCCAATAATCATGCCTTTATCTAAGGCTTTGGCCATGTCATAAACAGTTAAGGCTGTCGCAGAAGCTGCTGTAAGAGCTTCCATTTCTACACCAGTTTTACCAGTTGTTGACACAGTGACCTGAATGTTTAATGTATAAGTAGTTTTATTTGTTTGCCAAGTAAAATCAACATCGACACCAGTGAGCGGTAATGGATGACACATAGGGATAATGTCAGCAGTCTTTTTAGCAGCCATAATACCGGCAATTTGTGCAGTATTTAAGACGTTTCCTTTTTTATTTGTGTGATCAACAATCTGTTTATAAATTTCTGGGTTTACCGTAATACTAGAGTGAGCAATTGCTATACGTTTGGTAATGTTTTTTTCTGAAACATCAACCATTTTGGCATTTCCTTGGGCATTAATATGTGTGAATTCAGACAAAAATATCCCTCCTAATCGTTTTTTAGTATATCACGAAATAAATATATGTAAGGAGTAGATTATATGACAGTTGAAAAGAGAAATCCAATTTCTGTTAGTAGTGCTATTGAACGTGTTGTTAGTCAAAATATCGTTATGACACAAACAACGGTCGCATTACATGAAAGTATAAATCATATATTAGCTGAAGACATTGTAGCTACTTATGATATTCCTCGGTTTAATAAATCCCCATATGATGGTTTTGCGATTAGAAGCCAAGATACGGTAGGTGCAAATGGTGATCATAGAATAAAATTTAATGTGATTGATCATATTGGTGCGGGTTCTGTTTCCAAAAAAACTGTCGGTGAATTTGAAGCGGTCAGAATTATGACAGGGGCAGCTATACCTGAAGGGGCAGATGCAGTTGTAATGTTAGAACAAACTGTTGAAAGTAATCAAAGTTTTACGTTGCGCAAACCATTTGAAGCCAATGAAAATATATCGCTAAAAGGTGAAGAAACGCGGACAGGTGATATTGTATTGCAAAAAGGACAACAAATAAATCCAGGAGCTATTGCAGTACTGGCGACATATGGTTATGGAGAAGTTCCTGTTTTTAAAAAGCCTACTATTGCAGTAATAGCAACAGGTAGTGAGTTGCTAGATGTTACAGATAATTTACAGGCTGGTAAAATTAGAAATTCAAATGGTCCTATGATTGTTGCGTTAGCTCAAAAGTTAGATTTAAAGGTAGAATCTTATAAAATACAACAAGACGATCTCAAAAGTAGTATACAAGCTGTCAAAGAAGCTATGAGCTGTCATGATATTGTTATTACAACAGGTGGTGTATCTGTTGGTGATTTTGATTACTTGCCTGAGATATATGCAGCAATAGAAGCTGAAGTATTATTTAATAAAATTGCAATGAGACCTGGGAGTGTCACTACAGTAGCAGTTGCAGATGGAAAATACTTATTTGGTTTATCTGGAAACCCCTCAGCATGCTTTACTGGTTTCGAGCTATACGTCAAGCCGGCAGTGCAACATATGATGGGGGCTAAGGCGATATACCCACAAGTAGTACGAGCTACATTAATGGAAGACTTTAAAAAGCCTAACCCCTTTACGCGATTTATTCGCGCACGTGCAACCTTTAATGGTAAAGAAATGACTGTAGTGCCTTCAGGCTTTAACAAATCAGGCGCGGTAGTAGCTATAGCACATAGCAATGTAATGATCATGTTACCGGGGGGAACAAGAGGCTATAAAAAGGGTTATACAGTGAATGTATTATTGACTGAATCACAAAGTTATGAAATGGAATGGCAACTATGATTTTACAAATTGTAGGTTATAAAAACACAGGTAAAACAACGCTAATGATGCACACAGTTCAATTTTTAAAGTCACAAGGCTTTAATATAGCAACAATTAAACATCATGGACATGATATGGATGATATTACGCTACAAGGCGATGATGTCGATCATATGAAACACTTTCAAGCTGGTGCGGATCAAAGTATTGTTCAAGGAACAAGTTATCAACAATCGGTTACAAGAAAATACAGACAATCTCTAGATGAAATCATCAATGAATCTGTTACAATAGAAACAAACTTTATATTAGTAGAAGGCTTTAAAGAAGCGAATTTTGATAAAGTGTTAGTTTATAGAGACAAAAGTGAGTTAAATGTATTAGAGCATCTTACAAATATACAATATCGTATTAATTTAGACGAAGTGGATGCATTACCTAAGTATGAGCAATGGTTATTATCTTTTTTTAATATAGAAGGAATGAACTAAATGAAGCAATTCGAAATTGTAAGTGAACCTATCCAAACAGAGCAGTATAGAGAATACGTGCTTAATGCGCACCAAGGCGCAGTAGTCATTTTCACTGGTCATGTAAGAGAATGGACTAAAGGGATTAAAACAGAATCTTTAGAATATGAAGCTTATATTCCAATGGCTGAAAAGATGTTAGCACAAATCGGAAATGAGATATCAGTGAAATGGCCAGGCACCTACTCGGCAATTGTTCACAGAATTGGTCCATTAAAAATTTCAGATATCGCAGTTTTAATCAGTGTTTCTTCCCCACATAGAAAAGATGCATATGAAGCAAATGAGTATGCGATTGAACGTATAAAAGAAATTGTCCCTATATGGAAAAAAGAAATATGGGAAGATGGTGCGCAATGGCAAGGGCACCAACATGGAAGTTATGAAGATGCAATTGAAGGAGGTCAATCATGAAAGTACTTTATTTTGCAGAAATTAAAGAAATATTAGAGAAAGATACGGAAGATATAAATTTAAACTATGATATCACTGTGGAAGATTTTATAATTGATCTATTTAAACGTTATCCTAGTATCAGTGATAAAAAATTTCAAGTCGCAGTAAATGAAGAATTTGTAAAAAATGACGATATTGTTCGACCTAATGACATTATTGCATTGATTCCACCAGTTAGCGGAGGTTAAAGAGAGATGAAAGCTATTATACTTGCCGGAGGACAATCTGAGAGATTCGGTGAACCCAAGGCTTTTGCACAGATTGAGTCGCAAACGTTTTATAAGAGAATTATTGATGTGTTAGAAGCCACAAATATGTTTAATCAAATTGTTATAAGTACAAATGAACAATTAGCGAGTCATTTTGATTATCCTAATATAGTTATAGATGACGACCAAAATAAAGATAAAGGACCATTGGCAGGTATTCGCTCAGTTATGCGTCAATATAAGGATGAAGAATTATTTTTTGTGATATCTGTGGATACCCCAATGATTACACAAAAGGCAATTAGTAAATTATACCAATTTATGATTGAACACCTTATAGAGGATCAATTAGATATCGCGGGTTTTAAAGACAATGGAAGACCCATTCCTACACTAGCTTTTTATAGTCCACATGCTTTGCAATATATAGATGAAGCCTTAGCTTCAGACGATTATAGTTTAAAGAATGTATATACAAAAGTTGAAAGTGATTGGCTAGATGTTCAAGCAATTGAATCAACATCATATTGGTACAAAAACATTAACTATCAACAAGATTTGAACGATTTAAAGCAAGTTATGATGAATAGATAAGGAGGCCTATTGCTATGGTAGAACAAATAACTGATAAACTCGGACGTCCAATTCGCGATTTAAGATTGTCAGTTACCGATCGTTGCAATTTTCGTTGTGATTATTGTATGCCAAAAGAAATTTTTGGTGATGACTTTGTTTTTTTACCTAAAGATGAATTGCTTACATTTGATGAAATGGCACGTATAGCGAAAGTGTATACACAATTAGGCGTGAAAAAAATTCGGATTACAGGCGGTGAGCCATTGCTCAGACGTGATTTATATAAATTAATATATAAACTCAATGAAATTGATGGTGTGGAAGATATAGGTTTGACAACCAACGGATTACTTTTGAAAAAGCACGGTCAAAACCTATACAATGCTGGATTAAGACGAATAAATGTGAGCTTAGATGCCATTGATGATGAAGTATTTCAAGCAATAAATAATCGAAATATCAAGGCTGCAACTATTTTAGACCAAATTGATTACGCCGTTTCTATTGGCTTTCATGTGAAAGTTAATATGGTTGTTCAAAAAGGTGTGAATGACAGCCAAATCGTTCCAATGGTTCAATATTTTAAAGAGAAGCATATTGAAATTAGATTTATTGAATTTATGGATGTTGGCAATGACAATGGATGGGACTTTAGTAAAGTGGTATCCAAAGCAGATATGCTTAATATGATAGAGTCTAGATTTGATATTTCCCCTGTACCACCTAAGTATTATGGGGAAGTAGCGAAGTATTATCGACATAACGATAATGATGCACAGTTTGGATTGATTACCAGTGTGTCGCAATCTTTTTGTTCAACGTGTACACGTGCACGGCTTTCATCAGATGGTAAGTTTTATGGTTGTCTCTTCAGTGAAATGGATGGCTTTAATGTTAAATCTTTTATGCGTTCAGGTGTAAGTGACAATGCATTGTTAGAACAATTTAAAGCATTGTGGCATATAAGAGATGATCGTTACTCTGATGAACGGACCGAACAAACTGTGGCAAATAGAAAACGTAAAAAGATAAATATGAATTATATTGGTGGATAAGAGGAAGAAGATAGGCGTTATCAATTTAGTGCATCATTAATGAGGTGCTTTATATGTTAACTAGTGATAATAAAATAAGCGCTATACTAAAAACTAAAGGACTGAAGTATCTCACATGTTGAAGTACTTCAGTTCTTTATATTGTCTAAAAAGTGAAAGATATAAATCTATTCATGGCATTTTTATGAAAATAAAATATAACCTAAAATCGTATATTATCAAATTATAAATTAAATGAGCAATTTGTTTAAAATATTATTTCAAATGATTTAGTAAGAAATTGAAAGAAGTAAACGCTAATTATAAAAAAGGTATTAGATTATATGAATCAAAAATGATATGTATGGTAGGATATATAAATTATTTTCTATAGTAGAAAACATTTATCTGTTTCTTTAAAAATAATAGATTTAATGAAGAAAGTGTTATATAATATTTTAAAAGCTTATTCATTATATAAAGCCATTTAATACAACTAGAGTAGACAATGAGGAGGCAACTATTATGGAAAGTAAAGTATCATATTTTATTACATCAGAGAGAGCTTTGAGTCAATTGAAGCATTGGCTTAAATCAATACATAGTTTATCTATAGAAGAGTTCGTAGTCTTGTATAAAGTTTATGATGCTCAAAAAATTAGTGGAAAAGAATTACGAGATACCTTACATTTCGAGATGTTATGGGACACAAGTAAAATTGATGTGATTATTAGAAAAATATATAAGAAAGAGTTGATATCAAAAGTGCGTTCAGAAACTGATGAACGTCAAGTATTTTACTATTTCAATACAGTTCAAATCAAATTACTAGATGAGATTATAAGTGAAATAGAAAATATTAAAATCGCTCAATAGCATAAGATTAATTTTAAGAAGATATAAAAAAAACGTAACATTCCACAATGACGAATGTTACGTTTTTTGTTACGCATTGATGTGTTTCACTTTTCTACCATGTACAAGGAAGTATATAATCATTGTAATTGCTACAATAATTGCCATTATAGCGTAGAGTTGAGCATATGAAACCGATGAAGTTGCAAATCCAAGTACATATGGACCAAATCCTAAACCTAAATCTAAACCAATAAAATAGGTTGATGTAGCAATACCATATTTAGCTGGTGGAGATACTTTTATGGCGATAGCTTGCATACATGATGAAATGTTGCCATAACCAGCGCCTAATAACAAACCAGCAAGAATGAGAGTCCAACCATTACTTGTGACACTGAGTGCAATGAATGTTAAAAATAAGAATATGAACGCTGGATAAGCAACCACATTTTCATTTTTTTGATCCATCAGACGACCGGCAATTGGACGAGTAATTAGTGATGCAATTGCATAAAATATAAAGAAATAACTAGAAAGTGTTACTAAGTTAATTTCTTGTGCAAAAAATTGTAAAAATGTAAGTATTGATGAGTAAGTTAATCCAGATATTAGCATAATTACAGCTACAGGCACCGCTTCTTTTGCAATGTAGTTGCTTAGATTGAATTTTTTACTTGGTGCTTTTTCAATAGCATCTTGATTCGAAATGATGTCAAATTGAAGGTTAACAAAGAACGATATGATTAGGCTTACTACCCCACAAATAAGGCAAATAGAAAATAATAGTTTTATTGGAAATGTATTAATAAGTAATAGGCCAAAGAAAGGACCAATTGCTGCACCAATAACTAGACTTAATGAGAATAAACTAATGCCCTCACTTTTTCTTTCAGGTGGTGTAACATAAGCGGCAATGGTACCAGTAGCAGTAGTTGTTACACCAGTAGCAATACCATTAATTAATCGAGTAAACATAAGTAAAGCCAATGACCCTTCTATAAAGTAAAATAGTTGGGTGATGACTAATAGAGCTAAACCGATAAGCAATATACGCTTAGGTCCTACTTTATTGACATATTTTCCTGTTGCGAAACGACCAATTAAGGAGCCAATAATAAAGAGTCCGGATACTAAACCAGCTACACTATCTGAAACATTGTATTCGGATTTAGTATAACTAGCAATAATGACTATGAGTAGATACATACATAGATAAACTAAAAAATTTGTAATAAAGTTAATGTTAAAGCTTTTAGTCCATATGGGCGCTTTAACTGTTTGTGATTGGTTCATGTCATGCTTCCTCCATTTTTGATATTTGTTCATGAATTGATTGAATGGTTGTAATTGCTTCATCTAATTGTGATGAAGATAGATTCGTATGTTTAACAATATCATCTTGTACGGTTTCGATACGTTGAGTAATATTATCGAATAATATTTTTCCATCTTCAGATAACGTTAATATTTTTTCACGTTTATCTATACCTTGTTCTATTGTGAGTAAAGATTTTTCAGAAAGAATTTTTAAAATTTTCCGTGTAGTCGGTTTCTCTATTGCACGTCGTTTTGAAATTTGTACTAGAGTTGTTGGGCCATTATATGCGAGGTCTTTTAATACTAACCATTGTGCAGGATATACTTCGAATTCATCAAAGATAGGTTGTAATAATTTTATATAGGGTCTATAAACAGCAGTTAAGTGGTTGAAGAAGTCTTTTGTATACATGTGAACCTCCGAAAGTAGTTAGCTTTGCTAACTTAATTTGTAACAATATTATTGTAATCCTTTTTTTGTAATAAAGCAATAGGAGATTACGAAGAAGGGGCGATGGGTAAATAATAGACAACGTAAAATTTTTAATTAGGATTATTCAGCAAGGGCTAATTCTAATTTCTAAAAGCGGTTGAAACAGGTAATACATTGCGCAGTTTGGTAATATGGAACTGTAAACAAACGTTAAGGGGCCACTTACTATGCAAAACTTAAAATTAGATCACATTATCCATTATGTTCATCAATTAAATGACTTTAAATACCCAGGGCATTTATTCACTTTACACCAAGGGGGTCAACATGTAAGATTAGGTACTTTTAATCGATTAGCTTACCTAAACAATGCCTATATTGAACTATTAGATGTATTTAAGCCTGAGATATTACAAAAAGTTATAAAGTCTGACGAAGGGCGCGTTTCTTTTCCATCAAAAATAGTACAAGATAATTATAAACAAGGGGTAAAGACATTAGCGTTTCGTACGCAAGATATTGAGCAGTTGAAGAGGGATTTAGAAAACCGAAATATAGAAGTGATTGGACCAGTAAACATGCAGAGAGAGAATAAAAAGGGCGATAAAACATCTTGGAAATTATTGTATATTGCTGATCCAGATTATAGAGTTAAACCTCCCTTTTTCATACAGTGGAATGAACGTGAAGAAGTGAGAAATAAAAAAATAGCGCCTTTCCAACAAAAAGAATTTAGTGTGAAAGGTATTGAATTATATAGTACAGAACGCGCACATACTGTAAAGAAATGGCAAGAATGGTTTGATATGACAATCATTAGCGAATCAGCCACAGAGACAGTATTAAAATTAAAAGCAGATGATATAACATATCGTATATTGGATGGAGAGTACTCTGGTTATAAATCTATTGTGATCAAAGATACGTTAACAACATCGCCTTATACGCTCATCATAAGAGGCGTGAGTTATCGTTTTGAAGCTGATTAATAGATATAAACATAAGCGCTATGTGCAATAATAAAAATGTGTATCAAAGAAATAATTAATGTTAAAATAGTTAAATAAGTTGAGAATTTATTCGTGCGCAATAATAATAGATATATTGTTAGAATAAAAGTTAATGCCGCAAACAAAATCCTTAAACTAAGATATGAAATGGTAAGGGTTTGACCTAAAGAATGAATCACAAAGATAACGTTTATAATTAATAGTAGACTAAGAATAAAAATGCGCATGTTAAATACCTCTTTTTTTACTTTTATTATAGTATAGCAAATCAATGGTTTATATGTGAAAGAATGAGTCAAGCAATGTATAATATTAATGTACTGTAAGATAAAGGAGATATCAGTTTTATGGAAAAGATGAATATCACAAATCAAGAACATGATGCATTTGTTAAAGCTCATCCTCAAGGTGATTTATTACAATTGACTAAATGGGCGGAAACAAAAAAACTAACTGGATGGTATTCAAAGCGTATTGCAGTTGGGGAAGCGGGAGAAATCGTTGGAGTGGCACAACTTTTATTTAAAAAAGTGCCTAAACTACCTTATACGCTATGTTATATATCTAGAGGTTTTGTTACTGATTATAGTAACAAACTTGCACTAGAATCACTTTTAGAATATGCGATGCAAATTGCTAAAGAAGAAAAAGCTTATGCAATTAAAATTGACCCTAATGTTGAAGTAGACGAAGGCGCGGATGCATTAACAAATCTACGAGCGCTAGGTTTCAAGCATAAAGGCTTTAAAGAAGGACTATCAAAAGATTACATTCAGCCAAGAATGACGATGATTACACCAATCGAAAAAGACGATGAAGCGTTGATTCAAAGCTTTGAAAGACGTAACCGTTCTAAAGTTAGATTGGCATTAAAACGTGGTACTACTATAGAGCGTTCGAATAGAGAAGGCTTAAAAACATTTGCAAACTTGATGCAGATTACGGGTGAACGAGATGGTTTCTTAACACGAGATATTAGCTATTTCCAAAATATATATGATGCGCTTCATCCAGACGGTGATGCGGAACTATTTTTAGTTAAGCTTCAACCGAAACCAGTTTTAAATGACTTGAGACAGGATTTAGCAGATTTAGAACTTGAAAAAGCTAAATTAGCTGATAAAAAGCAAGATAAAAAAACGTTAAATAAAATTAATGATGCTGAACAAAAAATGAATAAAACTGCAGAACTTATAAAAGAAATGGAAGCATTAGAAGCAAAACATCCTGAAGGTATCTATTTATCTGGAGCGTTATTGACGTTTGCAGGCAATAAAGCATATTATTTATATGGTGCTTCATCCAATGAATATCGTGAGTTTTTACCGAATCACCATATGCAATTTGCTATGATGCAGTTTGCTAGAGAACATGGAGCGACAACATATGATTTTGGTGGCACAGATAATAATCCTGACAAAGATTCAGATCATTATGGATTATGGACTTTTAAAAAGGTTTGGGGTACTTATTTAAGTGAAAAAATTGGAGAATTTGATTATGTTTTAAACAAACCTCTCTATCAAATCATTGAAAACGTTAAGCCTAAGTTAACAAAAGCTAAAGTTAAAATTTCGCGCAAGTTAAAACGTAAATAATACATTATAAAATAAAGACAAACATTTTACCTATTAAGTTTTTTAATAGTATACCTCCTATGTTAAAGACGGTAAGTGATTCAGACTTACTCATATTTATTGGTACATAGAATGGGTTACTAAAAAAGCGTAATAGGTTTTTTTGATGAGGAAAATAATTATTATTAGTATATTATATAAATTTTTTATCATTGTGTTTTTATAGAATTATTAGAATATAGATATTTTAGTAATTCAACTTATGGTAAATTGATTATATGATATGAAAGTGGGAGAGAGGAATGAGGGAATGATTAAAAAGTTATTGCAATTTTCATTGGGAAATAAATTTGCGATTTTCTTAATGGTATTACTTGTCATTTTAGGAGGGGTATATTCAAGTTCGAAAATGAAACTTGAACTATTGCCAGATGTTGAACCCCCTATGATTAAAGTGCAAACAATGCTTCCGGGAGCGACGCCAGAAACAGTAAAAGAAGAAGTAAGTGACAAGATTGATAATCAAGTGAGGTCTATGGCTAATGTTAAAAGCGTTAGCGCACAATCTATTCAAAATGCATCTATCATTTCTGTAGAATATGAAGAAGGCGTAGATTTAGATAATGTTGAAAATGAATTAAAAAAAGAAATTGATAAAATTAAATTTAAAGAAGAAGTAGATGACCCCGAGTTAAGTAGAAGTTCTATGAATGCTTTTCCTATTGTTGCATATTCATTTACGATGAAAGGTGATCATTTAAGAGATACTACGAGTAATCTTAAAAACCATTTACTTCCTAAACTCCAAACGATAAATGGTGTCCAAAATGCGCAACTTAATGGCCAAACAACAAGGGAAGTATCAATTAACTTTGATCAAGATAAACTTGAACAAACGGGAATGACTGCTGACGGCGTTCAACAATATTTGAAAAGTGCTACGAGCCAGACACCATTAGGGCTTTTCCAATTTAATAAAACAGAAAAATCTGTTGTTGTTGATGGGCAATTTGCGTCTGTAAGTGCATTAAAACAATTAAGTATTCCAATTCAAGCAGGTGCAGGTGCTCAGTCACAAGGGGAAAGTGAAGTACAGGACGCGCCAAATTCCTCTGTTCAGGGACCATCTTCTAGTAATAGCGGTAAAGCTGTTAAATTAAGCGATATTGCTACAGTGACTATAGGAGATGAACGTACATCAATATCTAAAACAAATGGGAAAGATGCAGTTAATGTACAAGTAATTAAGGCACAAGATGCGAATACAGTACAAGTTGCTAAAGATACCAAGAAAGAAATAGCACAGTTTGTAAAAGATAATCCTAATATGGTGGCCACTAAAGTTATGGATACGGCAAAACCTATTGAAGATTCAATTTATACAATGATAGAAAAAGCAGTTTTAGGAACTATTTTTGCAATCATCGTAATTTTATTATTTTTAAGAAATATTAGAACAACTGCCATTTCAATTGTATCTATACCAATGTCGATACTTATAGCTATGGTTGCATTGAAGTTGTGCAATGTATCATTAAATATTTTAACACTTGGCGCTTTGACTATTGCCATTGGTCGAGTTATTGATGACTCAATTGTAGTAGTAGAAAATATTTATAGACGGTTATCGCAACAAGACGAAAGGTTAACAGGAGACGCGTTAATAGTAAGTGCAACAAATGAAGTGTTTAAACCAATCATGTCATCAACAATTGTAACCATCATTGTGTTTTTACCTTTAGCATTTGTAACAGGATCAGTTGGTGAAATGTTTAGGCCGTTTGCTTTAGCCATTGCGTTTAGTCTGTTAGCTTCACTACTTGTTTCAATTACGATTGTACCTGCGTTGAGTGCGACATTATTTAAGAACGGTATTAAACAACGTAAAGCAACTTCATTAGGAAGAGTAGGCAGAAACTATAAAAGTGTATTGAAATGGTCATTAAACCATAAGTGGTTTGTGATTATTGTGAGTACCTTGATTTTATTATTGAGTATTGGATTAGGCGCTGCTAAGCTAGGAACGAGTTTTATTTCAACAGGTTCAGATAAATATATGGCTTTGACCTATACTCCAGAACCAGGGGAAACAAAACAAAGCGTACTCAAGCATGCGAAAGAAATTCAAGGCTACTTAAATGACAAAAGCAAAGTGGAAACTGTGCAGTATTCTGTTGGTGGTGCGACGCCAACAGATCCTACCGGTAATTCTAAGAGTTTAGCGCTTATGGTTGAATATCAATCTGACACACCTCACTTTGATGAAGAGCCAGATAAAGTATTAAAACATATAAAAAAATACAATCATCCAGGTGAGTGGTCGAATCAAGACATGGGTACAGGTGGTAATAATAATGAATTGAAAGTTACCGTTAGTGGACCGTCATTAAATGCGATAAAAGGAACATTAAATAAAATAGAAGATAATATGAAAGCTATAAAAGGGATAGCTAATGTTAAATCTGATTTATCACAAACCTATGACCAATATAATATTAAAGTAGATCAAAACAAAGCGTCTAACTATGGATTATCAGCTTCACAGTTAGCTATGACTTTAAATCAAAACACACCTGAAGATAGTATAACTACTGTGAAAGAGCATGGTAAATCAATAAATGTAAAAATTAAAAAAAATCAAGAAACACATTGGACTCAAAACAAATTAGAACAAACAGAATTAAAAACACCAACGGGAAATACTATCGTATTAAGCGATATTGCTCATCTAGAAATGTCGACTACACCAAACAAAATAAATACTAAAGCAGGTGATTACGCAGCGACAGTTTCAGCAAAAGTAACAAATGATGATGTTGGTGGAACATCACAAAAAGTCATGACTAAAGTGGACAACATGGATAAACCAAGCAATGTAAAAACCAACGTTGGCGGTGCAAATGAAGATATTACTAAGGCGATTACTCAGCTAGCAGTGGCAATGTTAGCAGCAATCATCATTGTTTACTTAGTACTCGTATTAACATTTAAAGGCCCATTAGCGCCATTAACAATTCTATTCTCATTACCGTATACAATTATAGGTGTCGTTATAGCACTTATTCTGACCGGTGAAACGATTTCAGTACCAAGTATGATAGGTATGCTAATGTTGATAGGTATTGTCGTGACGAATGCAATTGTACTCGTAGACAGAGTAATTAATCAGCAACAACAAGGTATGGATATGCAAGCAGCATTATTAGAGGCGGGTGCCACACGTATTAGACCTATTTTAATGACTGCACTAGCAACCATTGGTGCCTTATCACCAATGCTATTTGGTGAAAGCAGTTCGATTATAATATCAAAAGGAATGGCAGCCACTGTTGTAGGCGGACTTATTTCCTCTACGTTATTAACATTAATAGTCGTACCAGTGATTTATGAAATACTATTTACTTTGAAAGGTAAGTTGATAAACAAGAGAAAGTATAAGTAATGACATAATGAAAGGCATGGGTATCGATAAAATACCCATGCCTTTTTGTATAAATAAAAAGTACAGAAATAAATTACTATTTCTGTACTGATACATATACTGTTTAATTTTAATATAACACTAAAGATAAAATAACATATATTACAAATAATATAACACTCATTATGTTTAAAATATTTACAGCTTTTTGATCTTTTTTGCCGTATTTAAAAGCAGTTATTTCTACATTCCCAACAATGAGTATGAGTATAACAAATACCCACCAATTTAATGCAGGGAAGGATAACGTTGTAATAGCTACAACAAATAATAAAAGCAAAGCCATGATTATACGTAAAATACGGGTTATAATCGTATTCAATTTAAATATACTTATGTAACTGACGATTAAATATAATATGGGTAAAAAGATAAGATACAATTGCATTAAATGACATCCTTTCTATATTCGTTCTTAATCTTAGCATGTAAATTTTTTGTTGACTAGGATGTTATTAGTGTTCTTTTTGACTAATTTCTGAACGCACTTCAGCAATTTCTTGTTCTATATCTTCAAGTTGGCGTAATAATGGGTCAACTTGCTGGTTGACGGACTCTCTTTTTTCTAAATCGCCTTGTAATCTTACGTAGTCATGTTTAAGTTCAGCTAATTTTTCATTTAAATCCATTATAACGTACTCCTTTATCGATACAGTGAAAACTGTAGTATTTTAATAAAGTATAACACGAAATTGAACGCTTCTAAAATAGCGAAGAAATATGTTAATATATGAAAATAGAATGAAAACGAAAGAAGGATTATTGTGACACAACAATTTATCATAATTATTTTACTCATCGCATTAGGTTATGCACTTAAAAGAATTAATTATTTTAAGGCTAACGATAGTCAAGTCTTTTCAACGTTAGTTCTCAACGTCACACTTCCTTCTCTTGTGATAGTGAATTTAAATAAAGCGGATTTAGATGTGTCTCTTTCTATATTGCCTATTATGATGATTTTATACGGCGTTCTAGCAAAGGTGATAGTAATTTGGTTATTTGTAAAATATGATAATCAAATTAGAGGAACAACGGGTATGATGATGGCTTCTTTGAACATAGGTTTGTTTGCATATCCACTTGTTGAAGCAATTTGGCCAAAAACTGGCATGATATATTTTGGTATGGCAGATATTGGTGGAGCGATTATTATGTTTGGTGTTACTTATTTTGTGGGGAGTTATTTTAGTAGTGCAGGGGATAGTTTTGATTTTAAATATTTAGGTAAAAATTTAGTGAAATCAGTCCCTTTAATGACTTATATCACAATGTTTATTTTAAATATGCTTAATATTCATTTTCCGGCACCAGTGATTGATTTCTTCTCTGTGTTATCTAGTGCAAATATGCCATTATCAATGATACTACTAGGATTAATGTTGAATTTCAGTATTGATAAAAGATTTTTACCTATTGCAATGAAATATTTAGCTATTCATTATGGGCTGGGTATTACGATAGGTTTACTTGTTCATTTCTTTTTACCTGTGGACAATCAAATGATTAAAACAACATTGCAAGTTGCATGGTTATTACCGGTAGGTGTAGCAATTATTCCATATTCTATTCAATTTAAATATAAAACATTGCCACTTGTTGGGATGGTCACAAACTTAACGATAGTGATAAGTATTGTTATATTGTATATATACCAAGCATTGTTTGTATAGCATGACTTAATATTAATGATTAAAGTATAGTTGAAATGTAATTTTCGCAAATCCATGATGGTTAAATAAAACATAAAAAAGCGTTCCTGTTTTAAGAACAGGAACGCTTTTTATAATATTAAGCAATAATATTATAGTTATTATCCTTTTCCACCCATAAATGCTGGATAGTTCGTCATACCACCATCAACATAGATTGTTGTACCGTGAATATAACTTGCTAAGTCTGATGCTAAGAATAAAGCAACATTTGAAACTTGATCAGCTTCGCCAATCTCTTTTGATGGAATCATTTCAATTGTTTCTGCGCGTGTAGCTGGATCAGAGAATTTTTCTCTTGTATGTTCAGTAACAATTGCCCCTGGTGAAATGTTATTGATGCGGATACCGTATTGAGCGTACTCCATTGACATTGTTTCCATCATTAATTTTAATCCGCCTTTACTTGCTGCGTAGTTTGCATAGTTAGGCCATGGAATTGTGTCATGAACACTTGAAGTATTAAGGATTACACCTTTTTTATCTTCTTTGAAGAATTGGTTAACTGCAGCTTTTGAACCAATAAAAGCACCAGTTAAGTTAATATCAATGACTCTTTTCCATTCTTCTAAAGGCATTTCATGCGTAGGGATTGGTTTTTCAAATCCAGCATTGTTGATCATGATATCAAGTGTACCAAAATGATCTACGGCTGTTTGAACCAATCTATTTACGTCGTCTTCTACTGAAACGTCAGCTTGAACTTTAATAGCTTGGCCGCCAGCTTCTTCGATAAGTTGGATAGATTTATCTACATCTGCTATATGACCTTCAGAACGATAGTTCATGACTACTTTTGCTTTTGCTTGACCAAATGATTCTGCGAATGACTTACCAATACCACTTCCGGCACCTGTAATTACTACTACTTTTCCTTCTAAATCTGCAAACATTGTTTGACTCCTCCTTAAATATAAAACACATTAAACATCTCTTAAACTTAAAATTTGTCCCATAATACAATATCACTTTCATTAATTGAAAGCTATGATTAAGAATCGCGATTATCTATCCTTTAATATTACCTAAAAGGAAGGCTGCAACGATAATTAAAACAATACCTGCCCAAATGCCAACCATTTGACGCTTGTCTTTACGTTCGCCTAATAGGAAGATACCACCAAGTGTAGAAACGATTACTAGTAATTGTGAAAATGAAAAGCTTGTTGCTACACCAACTTTTGGTTGTGAGTAGAACATAAATAAGTTACCGATACCCCAAACAACACCTGGAATTAAGTTCCATAATGTACTTTTCGCTGAAGTTTCGTGTTTTGCTGATAAGATTAAACCACCAATAGCCATACCAATAGATTGGAAGAATAAGGCACTTGTACCATCTACTCCAAAAATTTGTGCGATAACTACATATACAACATAACCTACAGTAGAAATAAGTAAGATAGGCATAGCTTTACCAAAGTTCTTAGAACTTTCGCTCGCTTCATTCTTACCTTTCATTGAAGTCATAGTAATACCAATAACAAGTAAGACCATGGCAGTTAAGCCTAATACAACTTGTGTACCAGTACTCCATTCTCCTAAGAAAATGGCACTAAATAATGTCGTTCCTACTAATTGTAATCCTGTAGAAATAGGCATTGTCTTAGATACACCTATCAAACTTACTGATTTTAATTGGTATCCTTGACCAAGCGCCCAGAAAGCACCTGAGATTAAACCAACAATGATAACGGTAAAGTCATCGAATTTGGCGTTACCAGTTAATAACAAGATCACACCAATAATTAATGCACCAAAAGTAGTCCCTCTAATTTGGTTATAAGGTCCTCCTCCTACAAGAACATTAATTAATACTACACTACCCCAAAATAGTGCAGGTAACAGGGCAATTAATAAATCCATACAATTACTCACTCTTTCTCTATTTATTTTTACTTACTTCCTAAAAAACAATCCTAATGATTGCCTTTAATAAACCATTTTAAACCAAAATAAGAAGATAGTAAAAATAATTGTTTAATATTTGACATTTTTTTTAATTATGTTGCATGAATTCTTTCTATATCAGTGTTTTTGCAGATAATGAAAAGGACTTAATTGAATAAAAAAAGAATAGAAAACCATTGATTTTCCATTCTTTTTTTAAATTAACTTGTTAATTGCTAAATGTGACTCGCGACATATTTGAATTTTTTGTATTCGTAATTGATATTAAATCCAAGTTCATTAAAACGTTCTACTAATGTAGTATTTTTACTACGTATTTTAAAATATATTTTGTTAATATCATAAGTGCTAAACGCGAAATGTAATGCATGAGTAAGTAAATCAAAGGCTATACCCATTAATCTATAATCTGAATGAGAAGAAAAATATTTAATTTCTGCATTTTTTTTATGCTCATATACTTGGAGATAAACATAACCTTTAAGTAAGCCTTCCGACATAAATACAAATAGATGATTATTTTCATCTAGAGAATCTATAATTTCGTCGGCAGTCATGACATCATGTTTAAATGTATTCTCATGTAATTTACAAAAAGAGCGATAATAGGCTGGATGATAATTGGTGATATTTTGTGCATGTTCAATTTCTCCAACATCCTGAGTAGTGATGAGGTGGTAATCAGTGAAACTGTAAGATGATTGGATGTCTTTCATAAATTGTAAAAAAGTTTGCTCTGTTTCTTCAAATGAAAAGTTGAAATTAGTAGTTTTAGGTTTACTTTGTGCCAGGGATTCGAATAAAGATTGAAATTCTGTCACGTTTGGAGTTACATCTGTTCTAAGGAATGGACCAACAACTTTGTACTTTTCTTCTTCATATTTAAAGGCTAATATCAACATGATAATTTGCTCTTGATCATCTACATGTGCGAATACACCAGGGTCAATGATGGCTTGTCGAATTTTATCTTCAACATCTTCATGTGCTTGGGGTAATTTGTATAAATAAGAAGCAGAGTGATAATCTGCATTATTTATAAAATCCGCAATTTGATTATAGTCATTTAATTTGATAGTTTTCATAACATACCTCCGTCTGATGAACTATTAACTTAATTATATGAACTTTTGGCAATAAATGGAAGTTTAGATGTGCTATATACATGTTACAATAAATACCATATTGAATTTGAAAGGACGAAATTATGAAATCACTGATTATAGCAGAAAAACCTTCAGTAGGTCGTGATATTGCAAATACGTTGAATATCAATGAAAAGCGCAATGGCTATTTTGAAAATAATAAATACATTGTTACATGGGCGTTAGGGCATTTAGTTACGAATGCGACTCCAGAACAATATGATAATAATTATAAAGAATGGAAACTTAATGATTTACCTATTATACCAAATAAAATGAAAACAGTTGTTATTAGTAAGACTAAAAAACAATTTTCCACAGTACAAGCATTAATAAATAACAATAAAGTAAAGGATATTATTATTGCAACGGATGCTGGGAGAGAGGGAGAACTTGTTGCACGCTTAATTTTAGACAAAGCGCATAATAAGAAACCTATTCAGCGCTTATGGATTAGTTCAGTAACTAATAAAGCAATAAAAGACGGCTTTAATAAACTTAAAGATGGTAAGCAATTCAATAATTTATATTATGCAGCATTAGCGCGTAGTGAAGCAGATTGGATTGTAGGTATTAATGCGACACGTGCACTAACTACTAAATATGATGCACAACTTTCGCTAGGACGTGTTCAAACACCAACCATTCAACTAGTACAAATGAGACAAAATGAAATAAATCAGTTCAAACCTCAAACTTATTATACGATGAACTTAACTGCGGGAGGATTAACATTCCAAAGTATAAAGCCGCAATCAACTCATGAGAAAAAAGTTTTTGAAGATATAAAAAAAGCAATTGAAGGGCAAGAAGGTGTGATCCAATCTATTACTAAGAGTCACAAGAAATCATATCCACAGCAATTGTTTAGTTTAACTGATTTACAGCAAGAAGCATATAAACGTTATCACCTTGGTCCAAAGGAAACATTAAATACATTACAGGCACTATATGAGAGACATAAAATTGTAACCTATCCACGTACGGATTCAAATTACTTAACTGACGATATGGTCGACACTCTAAAAGATAGACTGCGTGCGATAATGGCTACTTCATTAAAAGACATTGCCAAAACACAAATGAACCAATCATTTTCTGTGAAACAAAGATTCATAAATAACGGCAAAGTTTCAGATCATCATGCTATTATTCCAACAGAAGTACGACCAGATATGAGTCAACTAAGTCAACGTGAAACAAAAGTATATATGATGATTGCACAAAGATATCTTGAAAATCTTATGCCCCCCCATGAATATGAAGCGATATCGATAGATTTAAAAGTGGGGGATAATATATTTGCGTTTAAAGATAAAGTAACTACTAAATTAGGATATAAAGCAATATTTGATCATCAAGATAAAGTGAATGAACATATTGCACATTTAGAAAAAGACGCCAAACTCAAAGTTAGTCGTGTAAATATTGAACAACATGAAACAACACCGCCTGCATACTTTAATGAAGGAACTTTACTAAAAGCGATGGAAAGCCCACAAAAATTCTTTAAATTAGATGATAAAAAACACAATGAAACGTTAAAAGAAACCGGTGGCATTGGTACTGTTGCGACAAGAGCAGATATCATCGAAAAATTATTTAATATGAATGCAATTGAGAGTCGCGATGGTAAAATAAAAGTAACATCAAAAGGAAAACAAATACTAGAATTGGCACCACAAAAACTAACTTCTCCATTATTAACAGCAGAATGGGAAGAAAAATTATCGTTAATTGAAAAGGGACAATATAATCCGAAACAGTTTATTGCTGAAATGAAGCAGTTTACAAACAATGTAGTTAATGAAATTAAAGAAAGTGAACAAAATTATAAACATGATAATTTAACGACAACTGAATGTCCAACATGTGGAAAATTTATGATTAAAGTAAAAACTAAAAATGGTCAAATGTTGGTCTGCCAAGATCCTACATGTAAAACTAAAAAAAATGTCCAACGAAAAACGAATGCACGTTGTCCAAATTGTCATAAAAAAATGACGCTTTTCGGTAGAGGGAAAGATGCTGTATATCGCTGTGTATGTGGACACACAGAAACACAAGCACAAATGGATAAACGTCATCAAAGTAAAAAAACAGGAAAAGTGAATAAAAAAGATATGAAGAAATATATGAATAATGATGAGGGGTTAGAAAACAATCCATTTCAAGATGCTTTAAAAGGCCTTAAATTCTAATTTTATCGAACAAAGAATTCTTGAAATATCACAAAGTTCGTGTTTGCTATTGTAAAATAGTGTGATTGGTATTAGAATATTAAGGTATTTTAAAAAAAGGAGAACTAACCGTGAAAAAGTATTTCAAGTTTGATAAACATGGAACAAACTATAAGAAAGAGATACTTGGTGGGCTTACAACTTTCTTGTCTATGGCATATATTTTAGCTGTTAATCCACAAGTACTCAGTTTAGCAGGCGTAGATGGTGTGTCTGACGACATGAAGATGGACCAAGGCGCTATATTTGTCGCTACAGCACTTGCAGCATTCGTAGGATCTTTATTTATGGGGCTGATTGCTAGATATCCAATTGCATTAGCGCCTGGAATGGGCTTAAATGCATTCTTTGCATTTACAGTCGTATTAACTATGGGTATACCATGGCAGGTTGGATTAACAGGGGTACTATTTTCAGGGATAGTCTTTGCGATACTAACAATGACCGGATTGAGGGAAACCATTATAAATGCTATTCCCTATCAAATGAAAATGGCAGTTTCAGCAGGTATAGGGCTCTTTATAACATTTGTAGGGTTACAAAGCTCAGGAATTATTGTTAAAAATGACTCAACACTTGTTACATTAGGCCATATAACAGATGGTCCTGTATTGCTAACAATTTTCGGTATTCTAGTTACTGTAATACTCTATGCTAGAAGAGTACCAGGCGCTATATTTATAGGTATGGTGTTAACATCAATACTTGGGATGTTAACAGGACTTATACATACGCCTAGTGGCATCGTAGGGAATGTGCCAAGTATCGAACCAACATTTGGTGCAGCGTTTGATGCTTTTAAAGACCCTAGTCAACTATTTACAGTACAATTTTTAATCGTAATATTAACATTTTTATTTATTGATTTCTTCGATACTGCAGGTACACTAGTAGCTGTTGCATCACAAGCAGGAATCATGAAAGACAACAAATTACCAAGAGCAGGTCGAGCGTTATTTTCAGATTCATTAGCAACAATTGTTGGTGCAATCTTTGGTACAACGACGACAACATCATATATTGAATCAACGTCAGGCGTGGCGGTAGGTGCAAGAACAGGTTTTGCCAGCGTCGTCACTGGGTTCTGCTTCTTGTTAGCAGTATTTTTTAGCCCATTGATGGAGATTGTAACGAGTGCAGTCACTACCCCTGCATTAGTAGTAGTTGGTGTATTAATGGCTGCTAATTTTGCAGAAATTGATTGGAAGAAATTTGAAGTAGCAGTACCAGCATTTATTACAATCATTATGATGCCTTTATCATACTCTATTGCAACGGGTATTGCATGTGGCTTTATATTCTATCCAATTACGATGCTGATTTCTAAAAGACATAAAGAAGTACATCCAATCATGTACGGACTTATGGTATTATTTATACTTTACTTCGTGTTTGTTCACGGATAATAAAAAAACACTGATCGAAGTCGTGATGACTCGGATCAGTGTTTTTTTATTAGTATAGATATATTATAATGAAAAATAAAACAACTAGTGTACCCATGAAAGTTGAATATAGTTAAAAAATAACAAAACCAGTTTCTTCATTATATAGTGAAATTAAAAGGGTAGATAATATAACATGAAATGAATTGGTTGGAATGAACTAATTAAAGACTTTCAATTCAAATGTAAGTACAGAATTATAATAAGCTTGTGATGTAACAATTGAAACTGGGGTTATAATAAATTCTGCATTATCGATTTTGTTATATTATATAAATATTAAATATGATCTTTACGTCTGTCTTCTGTATAAACAACCTTAGCATGTTTGTTCGGAACATATAAAGGCGTAGAAAACAAAATAAAAATCAAGAACAACATTAAAAAGAATAAAACCCAATGTACTACCATCCCAATAACAGGAATAAACGCAATGAAAGATCCAATGATTCCTAATAGAGGAATAATCATCATTGGTTTAATGGAATTTTGTTTATCTACTATTAATATAATCATCGTAATTAAGTATAGTAGTGCATTAATTAATAGTGGTTGCCATCCAAAACTAAGAATTATACTTCCACCTAAGAAAGGAATACCATAAACAAATTCACCGATTAGCAAAACAATACTTAATATAATGAGCGCAGTACGAATACCACTTTTCATACCATATCACCACCTTATTTATCTATTATAGTATATCGAAAAGAAATTCTATAATAAAAAAATAGCAATATCACAAAGAAATTTGAGGAATATCTGAAAAGAGGTTGAACTATAAAGTGAATTCAAGTACAATAACAAAGTATGTGTTAGACAAAAGTTAAAAAACTTTTAAAGAAAAGCTTGATAAATCACGTCTTTTCATGTAACATATCTAATGTTGGACTTTAAGAACACGCGATGAAGCGAAAGGTTACTGACACACCCGGCCGCTTTGCCATGGCGCTGTGTGAGATAGTTTTCGTGGAGAAGTCTATCACTTAAATGTAGACGAATAAGGAGGGAAAATTATGGCAAAACAAAAAATCAGAATCAGATTAAAAGCTTATGATCACAGAGTAATTGATCAATCAGCAGAAAAAATTGTTGAAACAGCGAAACGTTCTGGTGCAGATGTATCTGGACCAATTCCGTTACCGACTGAAAAATCAGTTTACACGATTATCCGTGCCGTGCATAAGTACAAAGATTCACGTGAACAATTCGAACAACGTACACATAAACGTTTAATCGATATTGTTAACCCTACACCAAAAACAGTTGATGCTCTTATGGGCTTAAACTTACCATCAGGCGTAGACATCGAAATCAAATTATAATAGAAAAAATTAGGAGGTGGACTTTCGATGACCAAAGGAATCTTAGGAAGAAAAATCGGGATGACACAAGTTTTCGGAGAAAACGGTGATTTAATTCCAGTAACAGTAGTAGAAGCAAGCCAAAACGTTGTATTACAAAAGAAAACTGAAGAAGTTGACGGATACAACGCTATTCAAGTAGGCTACGAAGATAAAAAAGCTTACAAAAAAAATAGTAAAACAAACAAATACGCTAACAAACCAGCTGAAGGACATGCTAAAAAAGCTGACACAGCACCTAAGCGCTTCATTCGTGAATTCAGAAACGTTAATGTTGATGAATACGAAGTAGGTCAAGAAGTCTCAGTTGATACATTTGAAGCTGGCGACGTAATTGATGTAACTGGCGTATCTAAAGGTAAAGGTTTCCAAGGTGCCATTAAACGTCATAATCAAGCACGTGGTCCAATGTCACATGGTTCTCATTTCCATAGATCACCAGGTTCAATTGGTATGGCATCAGATGCTTCAAAAGTCTTTAAAGGACAAAAAATGCCTGGACGTATGGGTGGTAACACTGTTACAGTTCAAAACTTAGAAGTAGTTCAAACTGACGTAGAAAACAATGTTATTTTAGTAAAAGGTAATGTACCTGGACCTAAAAAAGGATTTTTAGAAATCTCATCATCAATCAAAGGTAATAAATAATATATAGCGAAAGGAGGAAATGCATAATGGCTAATTATGATGTATTTAAAGTAGACGGATCTAAATCAGGTTCAGTTGAATTAAGCGATGCAGTATTTGCAATCGAACCAAACAACAACGTTCTTTTTGAAGCAATCACTTTACAACGTGCTTCATTACGCCAAGGTACACATGCTGTTAAGAATCGCTCAGCAGTACGTGGTGGTGGACGTAAACCATGGAGACAAAAAGGTACAGGACGTGCGCGTCAAGGTACAATCCGTGCTCCACAATGGCGTGGTGGTGGTGTCGTATTCGGACCAACACCAAGAAGCTACTCATACAAAATGCCTAAGAAAATGCGCCGTTTAGCATTACGCTCAGCATTATCATTCAAAGTACAAGAAAAAGGTTTAACTGTTGTTGATACATTAAACTTAGAAGCTCCAAAAACTAAAGAGTTCAAATCTGTACTTTCTAATTTAGAACAACCTAAAAAAGTATTAGTAGTTACAGAATCAGAAGATGTGAACGTTGCTTTATCAGCACGTAACATTCCTGGTGTACAAGTTACTACAGCTCAAGGTTTAAATGTTCTAGATATCACAAGCGCTGACAGTGTAATAATCACAGAATCAGCTGCTAAAAAAGTTGAGGAGGTGCTAGGATAATGGAAGCAAGAGACGTTCTTAAGCGCCCCGTAATCACTGAAAAATCTTCAGTCGCTATGGCTGAAGACAAATATACATTCGACGTTGATACTCGTGCTAACAAAACACAAGTTAAAATCGCCGTTGAAGAAATCTTTGACGTAAAAGTTGATAAAGTAAACATCATCAACTACAAACCAAAGAAAAAACGTATGGGCCGTTACCAAGGCTATACAAACAAAAGACGCGTAGCAATTGTTAAATTAAAAGAAGGATCAATCGATCTATTCAACTAAAATATTACCAATAAGGAGGTAAACGACAATGGCTCTAAAAAAATATAAGCCAATTACTAATGGTCGTCGTAATATGACTTCGTTAGATTTCGCAGAAATTACGAAAACTACACCAGAAAAGTCATTATTACAACCGCTACCGAAAAAAGCGGGACGAAATAACCAAGGTAAATTGACAGTTCGCCATCATGGTGGAGGACATAAACGTCAATACCGTGTTATTGATTTCAAACGTAATAAAGATGGCATCAACGCTAAAGTTGATTCAATTCAATATGATCCAAACCGTTCAGCAAACATTGCTTTATTAGTTTACGCTGATGGAGAAAAACGCTATATCATCGCTCCAAAAAACCTAAAAGTAGGTCAAGTACTTGAGAGTGGTGAAGAAGCAGATATCAAATTAGGTAATGCATTACCATTACAATTCATTCCAGTAGGTACAGTAGTTCACAACATCGAGTTAAAACCTGGTAAAGGTGGACAAATCGCTCGTTCAGCTGGTGCTAGTGCACAAGTACTTGGTAAAGAAGGAAAATATGTGTTAATCAGATTGAGATCTGGTGAAGTACGTATGATTCTTTCAACTTGCCGTGCTACTATTGGTCAAGTTGGTAACATCCAACATGAACTTGTAAACGTTGGTAAAGCAGGACGTTCAAGATGGAAAGGCATTCGCCCTACAGTTCGTGGTTCTGTAATGAACCCTAACGATCACCCACACGGTGGTGGTGAAGGTCGTGCACCTATCGGTAGACCATCTCCAATGTCACCTTGGGGTAAACCTACGCTTGGTAAGAAAACTCGTCGTGGTAAAAAATCATCAGACAAACTTATCGTTCGTGGTCGTAAGAAAAAATAAAAATAACTTATTTGCGTGTGCGGCATAATTGCTGCACGCACACAATAAGAAGGGAGGCGCCACTATGGCTCGTAGTATTAAAAAAGGACCTTTCGCTGACGATCATCTAAAGAAAAAAGTTGAAGCGCAAAGCGGAAGCGAGAAAAAACAAGTAATTAAAACTTGGTCACGTCGTTCAACTATTTTCCCTGATTTCATCGGACATACATTCGCTGTATATGATGGTCGTAAACATGTTCCAGTATTCGTTACTGAAGATATGGTTGGTCATAAATTAGGAGAATTTGCTCCGACACGTACATTCAAAGGTCACGTAGCAGATGACAAAAAAACTAGAAGATAATTCTAACAGGTAGAGGAGGAACTCTGAATGGAAGCAAAAGCGGTTGCTAAAACAATAAGAATCGCACCTCGTAAAGTTAGATTAGTATTAGATCTAATTAGAGGCAAAAGCGCTGGTGAAGCGATTGCGATTTTAAAATTAAAAAACAAAGCTTCATCACCAGTAGTTGAAAAATTACTAATGTCCGCTCTAGCAAATGCTGAACATAACTATGACATGAACACTGATGAATTAATAGTTAAAGAAGCTTATGCTAATGAAGGACCAACATTAAAACGTTTCCGTCCACGTGCACAAGGTCGTGCAAGTGCGATAAACAAACGTACAAGCCACATTACAATCGTCGTAAGTGACGGTAAAGAAGAAGCTAAAGAAGCTTAATCATTTTTTAAGGAGGGAACACTGTGGGTCAAAAAATTAATCCAATCGGACTTCGTGTTGGTGTAATCCGTGATTGGGAAGCTAAATGGTATGCAGAAAAAGACTTCGCATCATTATTACACGAAGATTTAAAAATCCGTAAGTTTATTGATAACGCATTAAATGAAGCATCAGTTTCTCACGTTGACATTGAACGTGCTGCTAATCGTATCAACATCGCTATTCATACTGGTAAGCCAGGTATGGTAATTGGTAAAGGCGGTTCAGAAATTGAAAAATTACGTAACAAATTAAATACATTAACAAGCAAAAAAGTACACATCAATGTAATTGAAATCAAAAAAGTTGATTTAGATGCTAAACTTGTTGCAGAAAACATTGCACGTCAATTAGAAAACCGTGCATCATTCCGTCGTGTACAAAAACAAGCTATTACAAGAGCTATGAAGATTGGTGCTAAAGGTATCAAAACTCAAGTTTCAGGTCGTTTAGGCGGAGCTGACATCGCTCGTGCTGAGCAATATTCAGAAGGAACTGTTCCACTTCATACACTACGTGCTGACATTAGTTATGCACATGCAGAAGCTGACACAACTTATGGTAAATTAGGTGTCAAAGTATGGATCTATCGTGGAGAAGTTCTTCCTACTAAGAACACTAGTGAAGGAGGAAAATAATAATGTTACTACCAAAACGTGTAAAATATCGTCGTCAACATCGTCCTAAAACAACTGGTCGTTCTAAAGGCGGTAACTATGTAACATTTGGTGAGTATGGTTTACAAGCTACTACAACATCTTGGATCACATCTCGTCAAATCGAATCAGCTCGTATTGCAATGACACGTTTCATGAAGCGTGGCGGGAAAGTTTGGATTAAAATCTTCCCACATACACCTTACACTAAAAAACCTCTAGAAGTACGTATGGGTGCTGGTAAAGGTGCCGTTGAAGGCTGGATTGCTGTAGCAAAACCAGGTAGAATTTTATTTGAAATCGCAGGCGTTGATGAAGAAACAGCGCGCGAAGCATTACGTTTAGCAAGTCACAAACTTCCAGTGAAAACTAAGTTTGTAAAACGTGAAGAATTGGGTGGTGAAACAAATGAAAGCTAAGGAAATTAGAGACTTAACCACTTCAGAGATAGAAGAACAAATTAAATCTTCTAAAGAAGAGCTTTTTAACCTACGCTTTCAGTTAGCTACAGGTCAATTAGAAGAGACTGCACGTATTCGCACAGTAAGAAAAACGATTGCACGTCTAAAAACTGTTGCTCGTGAAAGAGAAATTGAACAAGGTAAAGCTAATCAATAATTAATTGAAAGAGGAGGTTACAAAAGTGAGCGAAAGAAATGATCGTAAAGTTTATGTAGGTAGAGTCGTTTCCGATAAAATGGACAAAACTGTAACTGTACTTGTTGAAACATACAAAACGCACAAATTATATGGTAAACGAGTAAAATACTCTAAAAAATACAAAACTCATGATGAAAACAACTCAGCTAAATTAGGGGACACAGTTAAGATTCAAGAAACACGTCCTTTATCAGCAACTAAACGTTTCCGTTTGGTAGAAATTGTTGAAGAATCAGTTATTATTTAATAAATAGTGAAGATAAAGGAGGTTTAACTCATGATCCAACAAGAAACACGTTTGAAAGTAGCAGATAACTCTGGTGCACGTGAAGTTCTTACAATCAAAGTATTAGGTGGATCTGGTCGTAAAACAGCTAATATTGGTGACGTTATCGTAGTAAGTGTTAAAAATGCTACACCAGGTGGCGTTGTCAAAAAAGGTGAAGTAGTTAAAGCTGTTGTCGTACGTACTAAATCAGGCGTACGTCGTAACGATGGTTCATACATCAAATTTGATGAAAATGCATGTGTCATTATTCGTGACGACAAAGGCCCACGCGGTACTCGTATCTTTGGACCAGTTGCTCGTGAATTACGTGAAGGTAACTTCATGAAAATTGTATCATTAGCTCCAGAAGTACTTTAATAATCATTTATAAATATATAAATTTAAGGAGGTGCCACACATGCATATCAAAAAAGGTGACAACGTAAAAGTTATCGCAGGTAAAGACAAAGGTAAAGAAGGTAAAGTTGTTTCAACTGAACCTAAAAAAGACCGTGTCGTTGTGGAAGGTGTCAATTTTATTAAAAAGCACCAAAAACCAACTCAATTTAATCCTGAAGGTGGAATCTTAGAAACAGAGGCAGCAATCCATGTTTCTAACGTACAATTATTAGACCCTAAAACGAATGAACCAACTCGTGTTGGATATAAATTCGAAGATGGTAAAAAAGTTCGTATCGCTAAAAAATCAGGCGAAGAAATTAAATCTAATAATTAATAACTAATTGAAAGGAGGATCCACTGTGAACCGTTTAAAAGAAAAATACAACACTGAAGTTGCTCAAAACTTAGTTAAACAATTTGACTATAGTTCAGTAATGGAAGTACCAAAAATAGAAAAAATAGTTGTGAATATGGGTGTTGGTGACGCTGTTCAAAACACTAAAGTACTAGATGATGCTGTTGAAGAATTACAAGCAATCACTGGTCAAAAACCATTAGTAACAAAAGCTAAAAAATCAGTAGCTACATTCCGTTTACGTGAAGGTATGCCAATCGGTGCGAAAGTAACACTTCGCGGAGAAAGAATGTATGACTTTATTGATAAATTAATCTCAGTTTCACTACCACGTGTACGTGATTTCCGCGGTGTATCAAAATCTGCATTCGACGGTAGAGGTAACTACACTTTAGGTGTTAAAGAACAATTAATTTTCCCAGAAATCGATTATGACCGAGTAAGTAAAATACGAGGAATGGATATCGTTATCGTAACAACTGCTAACACTGACGAGGAAGCTCGTGAATTGTTAACACAATTCGGTATGCCATTTCAAAAATAATCTCTAAAGGAGGCTAATTAAGTGGCTAAAACTTCAATGGTTGCTAAGCAACAAAAAAAACAAAAGTTCCAAGTACGTGAATACACTCGTTGTGAACGCTGTGGTCGTCCACATTCCGTATACCGTAAATTTAAATTATGCCGTATTTGTTTCCGTGAATTAGCTTATAAAGGCCAAATCCCTGGCGTACGTAAAGCTAGCTGGTAATACAAAATAGTCTGAAAGGAGGCAACAATCAATGACAATCAACGATCCAATTGCAGATATGCTAACTCGTGTAAGAAACGCAAACATGGTGCGTCACGATAAATTAGAATTACCTGCTTCAAACATTAAAAAAGAAATTGCTGAAATTTTAAAAAGTGAAGGTTTCATTAAAAACGTAGAATTTGTTGAAGACGATAAACAAGGGGTAATCCGTTTATTCCTTAAATATGGTCAAAACAATGAACGTGTTATCACTGGATTAAAACGTATCTCTAAACCTGGTTTACGTGTTTATGCAAAAGCTAACGAAGTACCTAAAGTACTTAACGGTTTAGGAATTGCATTAGTATCTACTTCAGAAGGTGTTATCACTGATAAAGAAGCTAGAAAACGTAATGTCGGTGGAGAAATTTTAGGATACGTTTGGTAATAATAAATAAGGAGGTGCGATAACATGAGTCGTGTTGGTAAAAAAATTATTGACATTCCTAGTGACGTAACAGTAAGTATTGAAAAACATACAATAACTGTTAAAGGTCCTAAAGGTGAATTATCTAGAACATTTAATGAAAGAATGACATATAAACAAGATGAAAGTACTATTGAAGTTGTAAGACCAACTGATTCTAAAGATGATAGAACAGTACATGGTACAACTCGTGCTTTACTCAACAATATGATACAAGGTGTTTCAAAAGGATACCAAAAAACGCTTGAACTTGTTGGTGTTGGTTACCGTGCTCAAATGCAAGGTAACGACTTAATCTTAAACGTTGGTTACTCTCATCCAGTTGAATTTAAAGCTGAAGACGGTATCACTTTCTCAGTTGAGAAAAACACAACAGTAACAGTAGCTGGTATTTCTAAAGAACAAGTTGGAGGAATAGCTTCTAACATCCGTTCAGTAAGACCTCCAGAACCTTATAAAGGTAAAGGAATTCGTTACCAAGGTGAACACGTTCGCCGTAAAGAAGGTAAAACTGGTAAATAATAAATAACTTTCAGAAGAAAGGAGTAATAAAATGATCAGCAAAATTGATAAAAACAAAGTGCGTTTAAAAAGACATGCACGTGTCCGTACTAAGTTATCTGGCACAGCTGAAAAACCACGCTTAAACATCTATCGTTCAAACAAGCATATCTATGCACAAGTTATCGATGATATTAATGGCAAAACATTAGCTCAAGCTTCTACACAAGAAACAGAATTAGCTAATGAAACAGGTTCAAAAGTTGAATTGTCAGCAAAAGTCGGCGAAACAGTAGCTAAAAGAGCTAGCGAAAAAGGCGTTAAAGCAATCGTATTTGACCGTGGAGGATATTTATACCATGGCCGTGTTAAAGCCTTAGCAGATGCAGCTCGTGAAAATGGTTTAGAATTTTAATTTAAAGGAGGGACATTTACATGGCTCGTAGAGAAGAAGAAGCGAAAGAATTTGAAGAACGCGTTGTTACAATTAACCGTGTCGCAAAAGTTGTAAAAGGTGGTCGTCGTTTCCGTTTCACTGCTTTAGTAGTAGTTGGAGATAGAAATGGTCGCGTTGGATTCGGTACTGGTAAAGCTCAAGAGGTACCTGAAGCAATCAAAAAAGCTGTTGAAGCAGCTAAAAAAGATCTAGTCGTAGTTCCACGTGTTGAAGGTACTACACCTCACACAGTTACTGGACGTTTCAGTTCAGGTAGCGTATTTATGAAACCAGCTGCACCTGGTACAGGTGTTATCGCAGGTGGCCCTGTTCGTGCCGTATTAGAATTAGCAGGTATCACTGATATCTTAAGTAAATCATTAGGTTCAAATACACCAATCAACATGGTTCGTGCAACACTTAATGGATTAAAAAACCTTAAAAATGCTGAAGAAGTTGCAAAATTACGTGGCAAATCAGTAGAAGAATTATACAATTAAGGAGGGAAAATAAGTTATGGCTAAATTACAAATTACCCTCAGTCGTAGTGTTATAGGTCGTCCAGAAACACAACGTAAAACTGTTGAAGCTTTAGGTTTGAAAAAAACGAATTCTTCAGTAGTTGTTGAAGATAACCCAGCTATTCGCGGGCAAATCAACAAAGTAAGTCACTTAGTGACAGTAGAAGAAAAATAATTATAAGGAGGTGCCGAAATGAAATTACATGAGTTAAAACCGGCAGAAGGTTCTCGTAAAGTTCGTAACCGCGTTGGACGTGGTGCAGCTACTGGTAACGGTAAAACTAGTGGTCGTGGACAAAAAGGTCAAAAAGCTCGTTCAGGTGGTAGTGTAAGACCAGGCTTCGAAGGTGGTCAATTACCATTATTCCGTCGCTTGCCAAAACGAGGTTTTACTAACATCAACCGTAAAGAATATGCTATTGTTAACTTAGACCAACTTAATAAATTTGAGGATGGTACTGAAGTAACTCCTGCTTTATTAGTAGAATCTGGTGTAGTTAAGAGTGAAAAATCTGGTATTAAAGTACTAGGTAATGGCTCACTTGACAAAAAGTTATCAGTGAAAGCTCACAAATTCTCTGCATCTGCAGCAGAAGCTATTGATGCTAAAGGTGGAGCACACGAGGTGATCTAATGGTAGAAACGCTTGTGAACTTCTTTAAAACTAAAGAAGTTCGTAACAAGATCTTTTTTACTCTCGCAATGTTAGTTATTTTTAAGATAGGTACTTATATTCCAGCGCCTGGGGTGAACCCAGCTGCCTTTGACAGTCAACAAGGTTCTCAAGGTGTCACTGATTTGTTAAATACATTTGGTGGCGGAGCCTTGAAGAACTTTTCTATCTTTGCCATGGGTATAATGCCTTATATAACTGCATCCATAGTTATGCAGTTATTACAAATGGATATTATTCCGAAGTTTACAGAGTGGGCAAAACAAGGTGATGCAGGTAGAAAAAAACTTAATAACGTAACGCGTTATTTTGCAATTATTCTTGCATTTATCCAATCAATTGGTATGGCTTTCCAATTTAATAATTATTTGAAAGGTCAGTTGATCATGGATCAATCGATTTTCAGTTATTTATTAATTGCTGTTGTTTTAACAGCTGGAACGGCATTCTTAATTTGGTTAGGTGAACAAATCACTCAGTTTGGTGTTGGTAATGGTATTTCAATAATTATCTTTGCAGGCATTTTGTCTTCATTACCTTCATCCTTAATTCAATTCTATCAACAAGCGTTTGTAGGGCAAGATGATGTCACTATGGCGTGGTTGAAAGTACTTGGATTAGTTGTGGGAATGATATTATTAACTGTTGGAGCAATTTACGTATTACAAGCTGTTCGTAAAATTCCAATTCAATATGCCAAGAAACAATCAACACAGCGATTAGGTTCACAAGCAACGTATTTACCTTTGAAAGTTAACTCTGCAGGGGTTATCCCAGTTATCTTTTCAATGGCGTTCTTCTTGTTACCAAGAACATTAACATTGTTCTTCCCTGACGCTAGTTGGGCGCAAAAGATTTCAGATGTTGCAAATCCATCGAATAATATCGGTATGATCGTATACGTAGTACTGATTATTGCTTTCGCATACTTCTATGCATTTGTGCAAGTTAATCCTGAAAAGATGGCAGATAACCTTAAGAAACAAGGAAGTTATGTTCCGGGCATTAGACCTGGCGAGCAAACAAAAAAATATATTACTAGAGTACTCTATCGTTTAACATTTGTTGGATCAATATTCTTAGCTGTAATTGCGATTCTTCCAATTATTGCAACTAAAGTAATGAGCTTGCCTCAATCGATTCAAGTAGGCGGTACTAGCTTACTAATCGTAATTGGTGTTGCAATTGAAACGATGAAGAGTCTTGAGGCTCAAGTGAGTCAAAAAGACTATAGAGGCTTTGGTGGTAGATAAATTGTAGGAGGGCACTTATGAATATCATTTTAATGGGTTTACCTGGAGCAGGTAAAGGAACTCAAGCGAGTGAAATTGTAAAGAAATTCCCAATTCCACACATATCTACTGGCGACATGTTCAGAAAAGCGATTAAAGATGAAACTGATTTAGGTAAAGAAGCTAAATCATACATGGATCGTGGAGAATTAGTCCCTGATGAAGTTACTGTGGGTATCGTTAAAGAAAGAATTTCTGAAGACGATGCGAAAAAAGGATTCTTATTAGATGGTTTTCCTCGTACTATTGAACAAGCTGAAGCATTAAGTGAAATCATGCAAGAATTAGATAGAAAAATTGATGCTGTTATCAATATAGAGGTACCTGAAGAAGAATTAATGAACCGCCTTACTGGTCGTAGAATCTGTGAAAAATGCGGAACTACTTATCATCTTGTATTCAATCCTCCAAAAGTTGATGGTATTTGTGATCTTGACGGTGGTAAATTATATCAACGTGAAGACGACAATCCAGAAACAGTTGCTAATCGTTTAAACGTCAATGTTAAACAATCTAAACCTATCTTGGAATTCTATGATAATAAACAAGTATTAAATAACATTGATGGTTCTAGAGATATTAAAGTCGTTACTGAAGACGTTATTAGTATCTTAGAAGACTTAAAATAAAATCAACTTTGTACGGTCTATGTAATGCTAAAAAGTATAATTGAATAAGAGTGACAATGCGATTAAGTAATTCATTTTAATTTTGTTAAACTTATTAACAACACTTATAGACTCGTATGGTTAGAGTTGATTGTCGACGATAACCAACTATTGCAAGAAGGGGGAAGTTAATAAATGGCTAAACAAGATGTAATTGAATTAGAAGGTACTGTATTAGATACTTTACCAAATGCAATGTTTAAAGTAGAATTAGAAAATGGTCATGAGATTTTAGCTCACGTTAGTGGTAAAATCAGAATGAATTATATTCGTATTCTACCTGGCGACAAAGTAACAGTAGAAATGTCTCCGTATGACTTAACACGCGGCAGAATTACTTATCGTTATAAATAGTTGTCACTCCATAATATAGGGAGGTATTAAAATGAAAGTAAGACCATCAGTAAAACCAATTTGCGAAAAATGTAAAGTCATTAAACGTAAAGGTAAAGTAATGGTAATTTGTAGCAATCCTAAGCATAAACAAAGACAAGGCTAAAAAAGAGAGGTGTAAATAATTATGGCACGTATTGCAGGAGTAGATATTCCACGTGAAAAACGTATTGTTATTTCATTAACATATGTATATGGTATCGGTACAACTACAGCAAACAAAATTGCTGAAGAAGCAAATGTATCACCAGAAACTCGCGTTAAAGATTTAACAGATGATGAATTAGGTCGTATCCGTGAAGTTGTTGACAGCTATAAAGTAGAAGGTGACTTACGTCGTGAGCAAAATTTAAACATTAAACGTTTAATGGAAATCTCATCATACCGTGGTATCCGTCACCGTCGTGGCTTACCAGTACGCGGACAAAAGACTAAAAACAATGCTCGTACTCGTAAAGGCCCAGTTAAAACTGTAGCTAACAAGAAAAAATAATAGGTAAAGGAGGCAAAATTTAAATGGCACGTAAACAAGTATCTCGTAAACGTAGAGTGAAAAAGAATATTGAAAATGGTGTGGCACACATCCGTTCAACATTCAACAATACAATCGTAACAATCACTGATGAATTCGGTAATGCTTTATCATGGTCATCAGCAGGTGCACTTGGATTTAGAGGATCAAAAAAATCAACTCCATTTGCAGCACAAATGGCAGCAGAAACTGCTTCAAAAACAGCTATGGAACATGGCTTGAAAACTGTTGAAGTAACTGTAAAAGGTCCAGGTCCTGGTCGTGAATCAGCTATCCGTGCATTACAATCAGCTGGATTAGAAGTAACTGCTATTCGTGACGTTACTCCAGTTCCACACAATGGTTGTCGTCCACCAAAACGTCGTCGCGTATAATTTTATTGTTATTGTCGCAGGTCACTGAGAAATACAGTACAAATCAAGTCGACGTAATCAAGGAGGATATTTGTAAATGATTGAAATCGAAAAACCTAGAATTGAAACAATTGAAATTAGTGATGATGCTAAATTCGGTAAGTTCGTTGTTGAACCACTAGAACGTGGCTACGGTACTACACTAGGAAACTCCTTACGTCGTATCCTACTATCTTCATTACCAGGTGCAGCCGTTAAGTACATTGAAATCGAAGGCGTTTTACACGAATTCTCAGCTATAGATAATGTTGTTGAAGATGTTTCTACGATTATTATGAACATCAAAAAATTAGCATTAAAAATCTATTCTGAAGAAGATAAAACTTTAGAAATCGATGTTAAAGATGAAGGCGAAGTAACTGCGAGTGACATTACTCATGATAGTGATGTAGAGATTTTAAATCCTGAGATTAAAATCGCAACAGTTTCAAAAGGTGGACATTTAAAAATCCGTCTAGTTGCCAATAAGGGTAGAGGTTACGCATTAGCAGAACAAAATAATACTAGTGATTTACCAATTGGTGTAATTCCAGTGGATTCACTTTATTCACCTGTTGAACGTGTTAACTATACAGTAGAAAACACGCGCGTAGGTCAAAGTAGTGATTTTGATAAATTAACTTTGGATGTTTGGACTAATGGTTCTATTACGCCACAAGAATCTGTTTCATTAGCTGCAAAAATCTTAACTGAACACTTGAATATCTTCGTTGGATTAACTGATGAAGCTCAAAATGCTGAAATCATGATTGAAAAAGAAGAAGATCAAAAAGAAAAAGTACTTGAAATGTCAATTGAAGAATTAGACTTATCTGTCCGTTCTTATAATTGTTTAAAACGCGCAGGTATCAACTCTGTTCAAGAATTAGCTGATAAATCAGAAGCAGATATGATGAAAGTGCGTAATTTAGGTCGTAAATCTTTAGAAGAAGTTAAATATAAACTTGAAGACTTAGGTTTAGGCTTAAGAAAAGAAGATTAATATAAAGGAGGTTAACTCATGGGTTACAGAAAATTAGGTCGTACTTCTGATCAACGTAAAGCTATGTTACGCGATTTAGCTACTTCACTTATCGTTAGTGAGCGTGTTGAAACTACAGAAGCTCGTGCAAAAGAATTACGTAGTGTTGTTGAAAAATTAATCACTTTAGGTAAAAAAGGAGATTTAGCTTCACGTCGTCAAGCTGCTAAAACTTTACGTAATGTAGAAATCTTAAATGAAGATGAAACGATTCAAACTGCGCTACAAAAATTATTCGGTGAAATTGCTGAACGTTATACAGAACGTCAAGGTGGTTACACTCGTATTCTTAAAGTAGGTCCTCGTCGCGGCGACGGTGCTGAATCAGTTATTATCGAATTAGTTTAATTTAAATATGCGTACTACTATATATAAAGCAAATGAGTGCAATGATAATGTTTGCCACATACAAATATTGTCTAGCTCAGAGTGCCCCATCAACTAAATAAACTTTAAAGCGTGAACTCAAAAACAATGATGGGGTGCGCGCTTTTTTTATTTTTAGTCCCCCTTGACTCTTAAGAGCTTAGGGGGACTTATGCAATTGCAAAGCAATAGCGAACCCATTAAGCCCTTGACTCTTAAGAGCTTAGGGAGACTTATGCAATTGCAAAGCAATAGCGAACCATTAAGCCCTTGACTCATAAGAGCTTAGGGGGACTTATGCAATTGCGAAGCAATAGCGAACCATTAAGCCCTTGACTCATAAGAGCTTAGGGGGACTTATGTAATTGCAAAGCAATAGCGAACCCATTAAGCCCTTGACTCATAAGAGCTTAGGGGGACTTATGCAATTGCAAAGCAATAGCGAACCATTAAGCCCTTGACTCTTAAGAGCTTAGGGGCGTTGGTGACATAAAGTTATGTATTTACTAGCAAATGCATAAAAAGTACTAAAGCTAAAAAAAGTTTATTAGTACTTCTTTAACATGCATTCACTCAATATTTCATGTAAAATAGAAAAGGTATATAAAGTGAGAATCAAAAACTTTTGGAGGCAATTGATATGGATACGCAAGAAAATATCATTAAATTTAATCATGTTTCATTTAAATATAATAGTGATGAACCACTTGCGTTAAGTGACGTATCTTTTGATATTCCAAAAGGTAAATGGACATCCATTGTTGGTCACAATGGATCTGGTAAATCTACTATAGCAAAATTGATGATTGGTATTGAATCACCTGCTGAAGGTCATATTTACTTTAAAGATAAGTGTATTAATAAAGAAGATTTGAATTATTTAAGAAAACATATCGGTATCGTTTTTCAAAATCCAGAAAATCAATTTGTTGGTTCTACAGTAGAATATGACGTGGCTTTTGGTCTCGAAAATCATGCAGTTACTTATGAGAAAATGCGTGAACTTGTTCCTAAAGCTTTATTAGATGTAGATATGTTAGATAGAGCAGAATATGAACCACAGTCCTTATCTGGTGGTCAAAAGCAACGTGTAGCTATAGCGGGTGTACTTGCGTTAAATACAGACATTATAATTTTAGATGAGGCGACATCAATGTTAGATCCTGCGGGTAGAAAAGAATTATTGACATTAATTCATCAGCTTAAGGCTGATAATGATGTAACTATTATTTCTATTACGCATGACTTAAGTGAGGCAGCAGAAGCAGACCATTTAGTAGTTTTGAATGAAGGTACAGTATTTCAAACTGGTTTACCTCAAAGTATTTTTAATTATGCAGATAGATTAACGGATATTGGATTAGACCTGCCGTTTTCAATACGTATGAATCAATATCTATCTGATACTACTGAATACATAACTTATGAAGGGTTGTTGAAAAAGCTATGACAGTCAACTTTAACAAAGTCAGTTATGTTTATCAAAGAGGTACACCATTTGAGCATCTTGCATTAAGAGATGTGGTAACGTCCTTTGAACAAGGTAAATACTACGCTATTATAGGTCAAACAGGGTCAGGTAAATCAACATTGATACAGCACTTTAATGGCTTGTTAAAGCCATCTAAAGGCGCGTTACAAGTCGATGATGTAACGATCACTCATAAGACAAAGGATAAGCAATTAAAGCAGTTACGTAAGCGTGTAGGTGTTGTGTTTCAATTTCCTGAGTCTCAATTATTTGAGGATTCTGTAGAACGAGAAATTATGTTTGGCCCTAAGAATTTTGACATGCCTTTAGATGAAGTGAAAGATAGAGCCTTCCATTTACTTTTAGACTTTGATTTCAATAGAGATATACTACAGCAGTCTCCTTTTCAAATGTCAGGGGGACAAATGAGAAAAATAGCTATTACATCGATTTTAGCTATGGATCCTGATGTTGTTATTCTTGATGAACCTACAGCTGGTTTAGATCCAAAAAGTAGAAAACAAATTATGGAGTTAATTAAAAAGTTACAAATAGAACAAAATAAAACCATTATACTTGTGACACATGAAATGAATGACGTAGCTAAGTATGTAGATGAAGTTAAAATTATGAAACGTGGGAAACTGATTGAATCATGCTCACCACGCAAGTTATTTAGTGATACTAATTATGTGAATCAACTTCATTTAGATGTGCCAGATATTGTGAAATTACAGAGAGATATAGAAGATAAATATCAATACGATTTCAGTAAAATTGCGTTAACAGAAGCAGAGTTCATCGCGATGTATAAAGAGTGGCGCCAAGATGAAAGATAAGTTTATTATTGGACGTTACTTACCCTTAGACACATTAGTGCATCGTTTAGATCCACGCGCAAAATTAATATTTGTGTTCTTCTTTATCATTTTAATCTTTTTTGCACATTCATTTGCTACTTATTTATGGTTGTTTATTTTAATTCTTTTATTTGTGAAGCTAGCTCATATCAAACTTTGGTTCTTATTTAAAGGCTTAACACCCATTTGGATTTTCCTAGTGTTTACATTGCTTATGCACTTGTTTTTAACTAAAGGTGGAACACGATTAGTTGAATTGAGCTTTATTTCAATTGACACACAAGGGATATTAGAAGGTATCTATATTGTTTTAAGACTGATGTTTATTATTATGATATCAACTATTATGACGTTGACTACAAGCCCTATAGACTTAACAGATGCGTTTGAACGTTTATTATCACCGTTAAAATTGATTAAAATACCTGTACATCAGCTGAGTATGATGATGTCAATCGCATTGCGTTTTATCCCCACATTGATGAATGAGTTAGATAAGATTATTTTAGCTCAAAAGTCACGTGGCTCAGAAATTAGTTCTGGTGGTTTAGCGAATCGTATAAAGGCATTTATTCCATTATTGATTCCACTATTTATTTCTGCATTTCAAAGGGCAGAAGATTTAGCCATTGCTATGGAAGTAAGAGGCTATGAAACAAATAAGCAAAGAACGAGTTATCGAAAGCTAAAATGGCAATGGCCGGATAGTTTGTTATTGGTATTACTATTACCCATAATAGTTATATTATTTGCTTTGAAATTAATAGGAGTGTAAGTTAATGCGCGTTTTGGTAAATATTTCGTATCAAGGAAGCCAGTTTCTTGGTTTTCAAATACAGCAAAATGGTAGAACAGTACAACAACAATTCGAAAGAATATTAAAAAGAATGCACAAACATCATGTTCGTATACAGGCCACAAGTCGCACAGATAGAGGCGTACATGCCATACAACAATATTTTCACTTTGATTCAGAATTAAATATTTCTGAGCAACAATGGAAATATGTTATGAATCGTGCTTTGCCAGATGATGTATATGTCAAAGACGTCAGGTTTGTTGATGAAGCTTTTCATTGTAGATATGATTGTGTAGGAAAATCCTATCGCTATAAAGTTTATCAATCGCCACATAAGGATCCATTTCAAAGTGGGTTAAAAACATATATACCAGATACATTAGATATTGATAAAATGGACCGTGCAGCGCAATTATTTATAGGTACACATGATTTTACTGGTTTTTGTTCTCAAAAAACAGAGATAGAAAGTAAAGTGCGCACATTATATAATAGTAGAATTAAAAAAACAACAGATGGCTTTGATTATATTGTAACTGGCTCTGGTTTCCTATATAATATGGTACGTGTGTTAATGGCTTTTCTAATAGAAGTTGGCAAAGGAAAACGGGAACCTGAAGAAGTACCATATTTATTAGAATTGAAAGATCGTAATCAAATTCCGTTCACAGCGCCGGCAGAAGGATTATATTTAGAAAAAATATATTTTACTTCTGAAGAACTAAAAAATGATTATGGCCATGATATAGAAATACATCAAAAAAATTCATCGAAAAATATCTAAATTACATTGACAAAACGACATAAAAATTATACGATTACTAACGGTATTGTTTTATATCACCCACGATAAGCCCCGGAATCTTATTGTGTTACAAGATATAGAAGCACGTAGAACAACAATTAAAAAATAAATGAAATTTATGATTTAAAAGTAATAACTATTAAACAAGAAATATTTATTTATTTATTTACTCTAGGAGGACAATTATTATGCGTCAAACATTTATGGCAAATGAATCAAACATTGAGCGCAAATGGTATGTTATTGATGCTGACGGTCAAACACTTGGTCGTTTATCATCAGAAGTAGCATCTATTTTACGCGGTAAAAATAAAGTAACTTTTACACCACACGTTGATAGTGGTGATTATGTAATCATCATCAATGCTTCAAACATTCAGTTCACAGGTAATAAAGAGCAAGATAAAATGTATTACCGTCACTCAAACCATCCAGGTGGAATTAAATCAATTTCTGCTGGTGAGTTAAAAGCAACTAACCCAGAACGTTTAATTGAAAACTCAATTAAAGGTATGTTACCAAGTACTCGTTTAGGCGAAAAACAAGGTAAAAAATTATTTGTATATGGTGGCGCTGAACATCCACACGCTGCACAACAACCAGAAAACTACGAGTTACGTGGTTAATTAGAAGGAGGAAATTACATTGGCACAAGTTGAATATAGAGGTACAGGCCGTCGTAAAAACTCAGTAGCACGTGTACGTTTAGTACCAGGTGAAGGTAACATCACAGTTAATGACCGTGACGTACGTAGCTACTTACCATTTGAATCATTAATTTTAGATATAAACCAAGCATTCGATGTAACAGAAACTAAAGGTAACTATGATGTATTAGTTAACGTTAAAGGTGGCGGTTTCACTGGACAAGCTCAAGCTATCCGTCACGGTATTTCTCGTGCATTATTAGAAGCTGATCCTGAATACAGAGGTTCTTTAAAACGCGCTGGATTACTTACTCGTGACCCACGTATGAAAGAACGTAAAAAACCAGGTCTTAAAAAAGCACGTCGTTCACCACAATTCTCAAAACGTTAAGAATTACTGGATTTGTTGCAAACGTGTTTGCAGCTTCCGTATACGAGTATGCATAGCATATGACTTAACCTTAAGAGACTTCAAAAGCACTCCTCGAATTTATTCGAGGGGTGCTTTTTTGCGTGAAAAATAATTAGGATCAAACAACAGTAAAACTAAATGGAACTAAGGCACAATATTTGAATGGTGACAGATGGTTTATGTATAAAGTAATGATTTAATTTCTATTAGCTAATGTCACTTATAAGATTTGGACTAGAACTAAACATATTTGCTAAAAAGAAAAGGTAGAGTTGTCTTTAATAGCGCGAAATTGTATTTTTCTATGAATAATTTTATTGGAATTGAGCATTACTTCTAAGATTTTAACAGTTATCAATAAAGTTTTTTAATGTTTTATAAACTTAATATTAACTTTATGTTGTTTGTATAAATAACGTTTTTTGAAAGCATACTCATAAAATACAAGGGTAAGCAAAGAATAGTATGTAGCATCATTTATATACATGCTTACTAACTTAATATTTTTATAAGAGGTGAAGTGCAATTGAAACTACATAGCAAAAATATTTTAATGCGAATGGTCACAATCGTCACGATAGCAACGTTAACTGTAATGTCACTATTACTTTTTGTTGATGCAAATAACGATATTAAGGCTGCTGAAAAACCTGAGCAACAAAGTGTGCCGACATTTTATTTACATGGTCACAGTGGTTCTGAAAAATCTATGCGATACTTAATTCAATCTGCTGTTAACAAAGGTGTTACAAAAAATGTCATTAAAGCGCATGTTTCAGCTGATGGAAATGTAACATTTGAAGGAGATATAAATGCGAATGATCCACACCCGATTGTTCAAATTATATTAGAAGATAATAAAAATTGGGATTACGAGCAAAACGCTGTATGGTTAAAAAATGTCATAACTGAAACAAATAAGCATATGGAATTTAATAAGTTTAATATGGTGGCACATTCAATGGGGAATTTGACGTTAAGTTATTATATGCTTAATTACGGTGATGATGATTCATTACCACAACTTAACAAGCAAGTGGATACTGGTGCCCCGTTGAATGGCATATTAGGTAGAGACGATAAGCCGAATCGTGTTAAATTAGATGAAAATAGCAAGCCAGATAAAATGACTGATGAATATAAAGAGTTGCAACAAATGAAGTATAATTATCCTCAACAATCAGTGGAGGTATTAAATATCTACGGTGATCTATTAGATGGTACGCATTCAGATGGTAAGGTAACCACGCAATCTTCATTATCATTAAAGTATTTATTAGATGGTTATGTAAAATCATATAGAACGTTCAAAGTTGAAGGTGAACATGGAGAGCATAGCGCATTGCATGATTATAATGTAGTAGCAGAGGAAGTTAATGCATTCTTATGGAATGAATAAAAAAAGCACTGTAATTTGGGTCAATGATTGGATTGACGCATTACAGTGCTTTTTAAATGGTTAAATCGATCTCTCTCGCTATTAAATCCAACATATTTTTTCTGTTTTCTTCTCCGAATATATGTGGTTGTATCATTATTTCATCTACCTCATAAGAAGAACGTATAGCTTTTAATTGCTTAATGATTTCAGCAGGCATACCACTAATTACACGGCGTTTATTTTTTTCTACTTTTAATAGCTCTCTATCTGAAAAATCTCTAGCCTCGGCATATTGGATAGATGGATAAGATTTGGGTTGATCTAAATAGTTTATACGCAATAGCCATAAATGAAATGCGCGTTCTAAACTAGATAATTGTTCGCTTGTTGAAGCGGTAATGACAAATGTAGAAATGATGACATAAGGCTGTTTATCATGATGAAGTTGTTTAAATAAATTACGGTAATGTTCGATGACATTAGAGACATTGTCATTACTTTGACCCATTAAAGCAATGACAAAAGATAATCCTTGTTGAGCTGCTAATGTAGCACTCTTCATACTCATACCTAGAATATACATTATAGGTTTAGAGTTTATGATGGGGGTTGCATACAAATCTGTAAAACGTGTTTGGTCGCTAGTGTCATCATTGAAATAATGAACTAAATCAGAGATTTGTGTATCGTAATCGACTGGTTTAGATTTATGCTCATTTAATGCATGATTTACGTTTTTAAAACTGGGGGAATGTCCAGTACCTAAATTAACTCTACCAGGATGCCTAGCTTCCATTATTTTAAATTGTTCAGCTACTTTATAAGCACTATAATGCGGTAACATAACCCCACCACTACCAATATGAATTGTTGAAGTATTTTCTAACAGTGACATCATGACCATTTCTGGGGCACTTGATGCTACTGAAAATACTTGGTGATGCTCAGCTACCCAATAACGATGGAAACCTAAGCGTTCTGCTAATTGTGCTAATTCTATTGTATGATTTAAAGCTTGTGCTGCATTTTGGCCTTCGAAAATAGGGACATAATCTAAAATACTTAGTTTCACAAAAATTCTCCTTATCACTTTAAGATTAGCCATAGCGCTAATTTAAAACAATCATAACACGTTCATAAATAATCGAATAAGCGATTTGTTTGAATGCACATGACTATAACTATAAAATAAGAGAAAAGAAAGAATGGAGGCAATATAATGAAAACAGAACAAATCGTGTTAGCCAAAAGACCAGAAGGTGTTCCTTCAGATGATGTATTTAGATATGAAACTACTGAACTAAATGAGCTCAAAAAAGATGAGATTCAAGTTGAAGCCCTGTACATTTCAGTTGATCCATACATGAGAGGTCGTATGGACGATAGTGATTCTTATATTCAACCATTCCAAATAGACCAACCACTGTCAGGTCATGTGGTTGGTAAAGTATTAGCATCCAATGTAGAGCAATTCGAAAAAGGTGATATTGTCACTGGACAATTACCATGGCAAAAAATAACTAATATACCAGCCAAACATGTTATTAAAGTATCAAATCAAGATATTCCTTTATATTTATATTTAAGTGTATTGGGAATGACTGGTCAAACAGCCTATCATGGATTACTGAAAATTGGGCAACCTGAAGCGGGAGAAACAGTAGTAGTCTCAGCTGCTTCAGGTGCAGTTGGATCTGTCGTAGGCCAAATTGCCAAGCTAAAAGGGGCATACGTAGTGGGTATAGCTGGAGGCCCTGAAAAAACAGCTTATTTAACTGATGAGTTAGGATTTGATGTGGGAATTGATTATAAAGATGAGCAGTTTTCTGAACAGCTTGCTAATGCGGTGCCCAAAGGAGTAGATGTCTATTTCGAAAATGTTGGTGGCGCCATTGCAGATGAAGTTATGAAACACTTAAATCAATTTGCGAGAATCCCTGTGTGTGGTGCTATATCTGGATATAATGATACAACAGTTGATTATGGCCCTAGAATACAACCAACTTTGATTAAAGCACAAGCACTAATGAAAGGATTTGTTGTAGCTAATTATGCCGATGATTTTTCAGCCGCAAGTAAACAATTAGCACAATGGGTTCAAGAAGATAAAATTAAAACAAAAACATCTGTAATGGATGGATTTGAAAATATCCCAAATGCTTTTAGAAATTTATTTACTGGTGATAATTTTGGTAAACAAGTAGTTAAAGTTTCAGATCATACCTAATTAAATAAAGGAGCTGTGTATTATGAAAGCGATTGGTGCAGATGATGGTTTTGCTTTAGAAGATGGGAACAAATTCTATGAGTTCGATATTGATCAACCTCAACCGAAACAATATGACTTACTCATTCGTGTACAAGCAATAAGTATCAACCCAGTAGATACTAAGATAAGACAATCTCCAGTTACTCAAGCACCACGTGTATTAGGATTTGACGCAGTAGGTGTGGTTGAAGCTGTAGGTGAAGAAGTAAAGCATTTTAAAGTTGGAGATGAGGTTTATTATTCTGGTTCTCCCTCGTATCAAGGTTCAAATCAGACGTATCAGCTTGTGGATGAAAGGCTAGTCGCCAAGAAACCACAAAATATTACCGCCGTCGAAGCAGCAAGCATACCATTAACAGGTCTAACTGCTTCTGAAACACTATTTGATGTATTTCAAATTTCACATAAGCCAGATGAAAATAGAGGAAAATCTATATTAATAATCAATGGCGCGGGTGGTGTAGGCAGTATAGCGACACAAATTGCAAAACACCACGGATTACATGTGATTACGACAGCGTCTAGAGACGAAACGCATGAATGGTCAAAAAATATGGGTGCAGATATTGTACTTAATCATAAAAATGATTTAACTGATGAATTTAAAAAATATGAAATTAGTGAAGTGGATTATATCTTTTGTACATTTAATACAGATCTTTATTTTGAAAAAATGATTGAATTAGTAAAACCACGAGGAATCATTGCCACAATAGTAGCTTTTAAAGAAAAGCAAGATTTAAACTTATTGAAGCAAAAAAGCATTACTTTTACACATGAATATATGTACTCGAGACCATTGTACAACACAGAAGATATGCATACGCATCGCCAATACCTTACTGATATTACAGAAAAAATAGAAGCGGGCGTCTATCAAACGACATTAAATGAAGTGATAGAAGGTTTAACGGCTGACCATTTATTTAAAGCACATCAAAAAATAGAAAAGCAAAGTATGATTGGAAAATTAGTGATTCAATTATAAATTAAGATAACTCAAAACCCTACAATACTATCTCTATTAAGATAGTATTGTAGGGTTTTATATTTTAGTATAGAAATTCCAAATAAATATTTAAGTATTTGGTTTTATATAAGAGGGAATAATGACTTTGAACATTAGTTGTGACGTGCTAAATCAAAATAGAAGCCATCAATTATTTGAAACGAATACTTTGGAAAAGAGAGGGTATGTACTTTACATAAAGTAAAGGGAGAGTGGGATTTAGATATGCGTTTAACTAAAATGACTATGGTGTTTTGGCTTGCGTTGTTTATCTGTACCTTATTTGTTATTTATGGAGCAATTGCACCGAAACAATTGGAAGCAGGTACACAAAACATCACAAATTTTATTGCAGTTAATTTTGGCTGGTATTATCTCCTTCTAGTATTAGTTATTTTAATTGTATGTATTTACTTACTATTTTCTAGATATTCATCTATTGTTTTAGGTGAGGAGGGAGAAGATCCTGAGTTTTCATTAAAATCATGGTTTGCAATGTTATTTAGTGCTGGTATGGGTATAGGATTAGTTTTTTGGACAACTGCAGAACCTATTAGTCATGCTTTCACATTAACACCATTACATAAAGCTGGCACACAGACAGCTATAAATGAGGCGATGCAATTTTCATTCTTTCATTGGGGGATTCATGCTTGGGCTGTCTACGGTATCGTAGGTTTGGTATTTGCATACTTTAGTTTCCACAAAGGCTATCCTGGATTGGTAAGTGCTACCTTAACACCTATACTAGGTACCAAAATGATGAGGGGGCCTGTTGGTGGTGCAATTGACGTACTGGCAATCATTGCAACAGTAACTGGTGTGGCAGCTACATTAGGATTTGGAGCATTACAAATAAATGAAGGTCTAAACTTTTTATTTGATATTCCTTCAAATTTTGGCACACAAGTGATTATTATTGTTGTTGCCACGTTATTGTTTACGTGGTCAGCCTGGTCGGGTATTGATAAAGGAATTAAACATTTAAGTAATATAAATATGATTTTAGCATTTATCGTACTTATCATATTATTTTGTGTCGGTCCAACACTGAGCATATTAAATACATTTACCAATTCACTTGGTGATTATGTTGCTAACTTCTTTAAAATGAGTTTACGTATACCGCAATCGGGCGGAGAAAAGTACCAATGGTTACAACAATGGACGATATTCTATTGGGCATGGTGGATTTCATGGGCGCCATTTGTAGGCATTTTTATTGCACGTGTATCACGTGGTAGGACAATTAAGGAATTTATCTTGGGCGTCCTATTTGTCCCATCGTTAGTTTGTTTCATGTTTTTTGCAGTGTTTGGTGCTTCAGCTATCTATTTGCAACAAAATGGTATCGCTCATATTGCTAAAGAAGCAACAGAAACAGCTACTTTCGCCACACTGGAACATTTTCCGTTAGGCTTCTTGCTCAGTATTTTGACTCTAATCGTAATTATGATATTTTTTGTTACTTCTGCAGATTCAGCGACATATGTTTTAGGCATGTTAAGTTCTAATGGGAGTATACATCCATCTGGTATTGTAAAAGTAAGTTGGGGTATTATTTTAGCGTTATTTGCAGTTATTATGATATATACGGGAGGTACGCAATCGATTCAAAATTTATTAATTATTGCGGCACTACCATTTTCAATCGTAATCATTCTAATGATATGGTCGTTATTTAAATCATTGGCAATCGAAAAGCCAAGACCGAGTAATAAGCTTTTTGTCTCAGATGATAAATTGTTACAATATCGCAAATCAAATAAACAAGAAAAACATTAAAAGTAAAGAAAACAACAAAATAAAATGAATGAATTTATTTTATCAAAGAAAATTAAAAGGAAATTGAATAAAAATGTTTCCAAGATTTTTTTTGAGGGTATTAGTCTGATATGACAAGTACATAATATAGAAGCATAGGAGGTGTCATACGAGGTGAAGCGACTTAAGAATTTTATCTTAGGATTATTGATTGTAGTAATCGTTGGTTTTTTATTATTTATGTTTATCAAAGATTCACGAATAAGTAAGTATCAAGATTACTTATTACAATTTAACTGGTTTATACCAACATTAATTGCGTTATCAGCTTTACTCATCTTAATAGGCCTAATACTAGTATTTAGCTTGTTTAAACCTACGTATAGAAAACCTGGACTTTATAAAGATTTCGAGGATGGTCATATTTATGTATCAAGAAAAGCAGTTGAAAAATCTGCCTACGATACGATTGTTCAGTATGACGAGGTACGTCAACCCAATGTTATTGCAAAATTGTATAACAAGAAAAAGAAATCACACATTGCTTTAAAAGCTGACTTTTTCGTTCCTGGAGATGTCCAGGTAAAATCACTGACAGAAGAAATACGCAATGAAGTTAAACAAAATGTAGAGCATTTTACGGAGTTGCCAGTATCCAAATTAGAAATTAATGTTAGAGATCAAAAAAGCTCAGGCAAACGCGTGTTGTAAGGGAGGGTTATCATGGCTAACAATAATAACCAAAATGGACAAGATTCTACGCAACAACTTATTGATTTTTTCAAGACGTTTAAATGGAGAATCATTGGCTTTTTAGCATTTTTAATTATAGCAATACTATTCTTAACACTTGGTTTCTGGAGCACAATTTTAATCATTGTATTATGTTTGATTGGAATTGGAATTGGGTATACTAAAGACCGTACACAAGACTTTTTAAACTTCTTAAATCGATGGAGTTAAGAAGTTTAAAATAAAAAAATGATGATTTAGGCAAATAAATTTGATAACAAAAAGGAGAATTTATTATGGCAGTAGATAATAACAAAGCAAAACAAGCATATAACAACCAAACTGGAGTTAAAGAACAAGAAGTTCAAGAGCAACAACAACAGCAACAACAAAATCAAGAACCTGAATTCTCAAACAAATTAACTTTTTCTGACGAAGTAATAGAAAAAATCGCGGGCATCGCTGCGCGTGAAGTAAATGGTATTTTAGAAATGAAAGGTGGATTTGTAGATAATATCTCAAGTTCATTTGGTAGCAGCAATAACGTAACTCAAGGTGTTAGCGTAGAAGTTGGCGAAAAACAAGCTGCTGTTGACTTAAAAGTAGTATTAGAATATGGTGAATCAGCACCTAAAATCTTCCGCAAAGTTACTGACTTAGTTAAAGAACAAGTGAAATATATCACTGGTTTAGAAGTAGTTGAAGTTAACATGCGTGTTGAAGATGTAATGACTAAAAAAGAATGGTCACAAAAAAATCAAAAGAATGAAAAAAATGAAGGATCAAGTAGCGAACAAAAAGGCTTACAATAAGCAATCTGTTCATAACTTAAAAAACTACCGATAAAGCATAATGCTTTATCGGTAGTTTTTTGTTGTTTATTATTGTTTTCGGTACAAAGGATTAGTAACTTGTATATAAGTATAGTAATCCGCTTCATCTTCAAGGCGCATTGTTGTCACACATTTATAATCAATCTTAGGTGCAAATAGAATCGAGCGTATTTGAGATATCCTTTGAGGATTCTCCATAGTCTGAGCGATTTCGATTAATTTCTGGTTTAAATTATCACTAATTAGAGACCAAATTGTTTGTTCTAAATCTAATACAGTACTAGATTTAGCAATATTTACAATAAGTTCTCCTAAATGATTTTGTATACTGGAGTAAAAGACTTTATTAAATACAGTTTGTGCTTGATCGGTTAATATTAATGATTTTTCATGAAATTCATTTGTGCTATAGCCCATTTCGTTTAAATAAGCTTCTTCGATACGTAACCCTTCAAAATCACGAATATATAATTTGTTTAGTGAACCATCTTTGTTAAATGCAGCTATTGTATTTTGTAAATGTGCTTCTAATGCTATACCGTATTTTACATATAATGGTAAAGCAATATCTATCATTGCTTGGCTATAACGTTCAAACCAGGCTATACATGCTTTTTCGTAACTATCAAAATGATGCGTTGCTTCATATGTACGAATTAAAGTTGTTAAAGGTGTTTCCTGGTTATTAGGATAATTTGCTACTAAGCTTGATGGAATCACAGGTGTAGCATTCTGTTGTACTAACTCATAGATATTTGTTCTAAATAACGTTCCTAACTGTTCACTTCTAGTTGTCTGTATCTCATCTGAGTCATTGGAATTGTAGAAATGTATACCCGCGACCTCATCAATTGTATCGGCATTGATTTGTTGAAATAAAAGATCTTGATATTTTATATCGTTAAGTATATTTGTCACCAGTGGTCCATTTATTGTTGTTTGTTCTGATAAGGTTCTAATTTCGCCAGTGATGTGCACATTAGTTGATAATTTAATATGCGGTGATGTTACTGGTTTCTTTGGCATTAACGTTCTGAAAGAAAGTCCTGCATAATAATCAAGTTGATAATCAATCGGAATAATTTGATTTGATTGTAATTCATTATCATAGTCTTTTCCTAATATTTCATTATACTGCCAAGGATGGACGACCATTACATAATATTGCTGCATCTCCTTAACTCCTACTGTATTAACAACTGCATCATATAGCCCTTCAAATAATGTATAAATCAACTCATTATAATCTGGTGATAAAGATTTTACTTTGGCAATATCTTTTTGGATTAATATAAATTTCATCCCAATCGCATGACCAAATTCAGATGAATAATCTATGGCTGTTTTTGGTGTCATTCCTTTGCGTAGTTTGGCACCTGGGTGGAGAGGGTGACCTTCTACAACAGCCTGCTCAGACCGTAAATAGCTATCAGTATCATTGGCAATTAATTGCCATAGTGGCGCATATTCATTGGCTAAAGCATACGCTTGAAAACTAAGCGCAATTGCCATATTAGCAACACTGTTATTGATATCAGATGAAAACTGTGCACTTGCTTCATTGTTAAGCTCAGGTGCTTCAGTTAAAATACACGATAAAATTTCATCCGGATGATATATTCTTTCAATTTCATTCTTGTCTTCAAAATAAAATGGTCCTTCTACATCAATTCTGTCAAAAGCATGTTCGCCTGTAATTGGGGCGAATAAAGTTTTTTGAGATTTTGGGAATTGAATTTTGAGTAATTTTTTTTGTTCTGTTTCAAATGGGAAGTGCAATGATTGTGTTGTTATAATCTCGCTATGCGCACGGCTATAGACTAAGTTCTCCCTATGTAATGAGGTGATGAGACGTTGTGAAACTTTATCTCTACTCACTAATAACATCGTATTAAAATAGTCTGCCCATTCATTATCGATAGAAGATAAATGTTCAAAAGCATGTTTTTCATCAATAGTGAGATTTCTAATTAAGTTGTGGTTGTTTCTTTTCGAATTCATAAAAGCACCTCTAAAAAATTATTTTACAAAAACATAATATATTTGTATAATCTATAATAACGATAATGATAATTATTATCAATTAAAAAGACGGGTGGATTTTCATGGCTAAGTATTTTTTTTCTAGTTCCTTTCTTTTATTTTTAGGGAATTGGATAGGACAAATTGCATTGAATTGGTATGTGTTTAATTTATATCATAATGCAATTTATTTAGGATTGATTAATTTTTTCCGTCTTGTCCCCATTTTACTTATTAGTGTATGGGCTGGCGCATTGGCAGATCGATGCGATAGAGGAAAATTATTAAAAATCACAATCACATCATCATTTATATTAACAACTATACTTTGTATTTTAACATTTCAAAGTAAACAATTGCCTATAATTATATTTTTGTTATACGCATTAGGGAGAGGCATTATGAGTGCAATCGAAACACCTGTGCGTCAGGCGGTATTGCCTGATTTAACACAAAGACTTACGACAACACAGACGGTATCTTATCACTCATTTATCATAAATATTTGTCGGTCAATAGGTCCGGCTGTCGCAGGATTTATTATGGCAGCTTATAGTGCACAAATGGCTTTTGCATTACAGGCATTATGTTATTTGATTTCAATACTATTTTGTTTACCGTTAAAATTTAAAGTAAATAAACAACCTAAAGCTGAAACGGAAATGAACATAAAGATTGTTGTCGATTATTTTAAAGAAAATAATGTAGGTGCAAGAATATTTATAACATCACTTTTGATTATGGCAACAGGCTTTTCATATACAACTTTATTACCAGTATTGACAGATAAAACATTCCCAGACCAAGTACAAATATTTGGTACTGCTATGACGTGTTGTGCTATAGGTGGTATTATCGCAACAATTATATTACCAAATATACTAGATAAAATTTCAATGGTAAAAATGTACTATATGAGTTCTGCACTTTTCGGAATCTCATTATTAGGGACGATTAGTAGCAATACATTCTTACTCTTTTTATCTATATTTTTCATCGGTTTATTCAGTCAATGGGCGCGTACAACAAATAGAATTTACTTTCAGCACCGTGTAGAATCTGAACATAGGGGGAAAGTATTAAGTGTTGTCATGATGGATAGAGGTATGATTCCATTAGGTGCGATGTTGATGAGTTTTTCAGCAGAACTATTGGGTATAATAGAAACGTTTATCGCTATGGGCGTAAGTACAATAGTTATTGCATTATTATTTGGTTTATTAAGTAGACAAAGGAAAGATGGAGGCAATGTGATATGATGCGTCAAACATGGCAGTTAGCCGATAAAAATGTACAGTATCGTATTTTTAATGCGATTATAAAAGAACACATATACCCTGAGAAAACGTTATTTAATGAATATAAAAATTCAGTGGAAATACAGTATGAAGGGCAACTTTTAAAAGTTGAAACAACGAGAAAAAGTGCAATGGCAAGATACGTATTTAACGGCGCAATTCAATATATGAAGGGTGACGTTATAACGGAGATTAACTCAGTAGAACAATTACTTGATATTCTGCATAATCAATTTAATATTCCAGTTAGTGAGAGGTTAAAAGAAGAATTACTTTCTAGTAGAGATGGATTTGTATTAACTTATGAACATTTCAGTAATAGACAGGCTTTAATTGATGCGACATTAAAGTTTTCTAGAATGCCAGAGACAATTAATTTCTTTTCCTGGTTACAACATATGACAGATTCAGGCCAAATGGATGACTTGAGTTATTCAGAAAGTTTAGTTGTAGAAGGTCATCCTACGCATCCTTTATCTAAGACAAAATTACCTCTGACAAATGATGAAGTGAAAAAATATGCGCCAGAATTTGAAAAAATCATTCCATTAAAAGTTATGCTTATTCATGAAAATAATTGTGTAACAACTTCAATGGAGGATGATGCGCAATATATCCTTGATTATATTATTCCTGAATATCGTTATAAATTAAAAGCATTTTTAGATCCATATGGTTTGGAGCTCAATAATTATAGAATACTACTTGTGCACCCATGGCAATATAATAATGTCATTGTTAAGCAATTTGCCGATTGGATTGAGGATAGTCGTTTATTACCAACGCCTTTTGAGATTGAATCAAAGGCAACATTATCATTTAGAACGATGGAACTTGTTCATAAGCCATTTCATATTAAATTACCTATAAATGTACAAGCTACGAGTGCGGTGAGAACTGTTTCACCAGTGACCACAGTAGATGGTCCTAAACTAAGCTATGAATTACAAGATATGTTAGATATATATCCGCAATTACAAGTTTCCATGGAACCATACGGAATACACGTTCAAGCAGATCCAGATATTGCAAGACATCTGGGGTGTATTATAAGATATCAACCTGTGATAGCTGATAACGGACTTACGCTTGTGACAGCAAGTCTGGTGAATAAGAATCCAGTCGATAATAAAGCAATTGTAGATAGTTATTTAGATTGGGTAGGTGAAGGTCCAACATTAGATTCGATAAAACAATTTATGATAAGTTACGCAAGAACTTTAATCGAACCTTTAATTGCATATATACAGGATTATGGTATTGCTTTAGAAGCACATATGCAAAATACTATCGTAAACCTCGGCTCTAATTATCAAATGAAGTTCATTATTAGGGATTTAGGTGGTTCTAGAATTGATTTAGAAACATTGAAAAGTAAATTGCCTAATATTGATATTACGAATACAAGCTTAATTGCAGAAAATATTGAAGCGGTTATCGCTAAATTTCAACATGCAGTAATACAAAATCAAATTGCTGAACTTATTCATCATTTTTCACAGTATGATCAAGTTAATGAAGCAGTACTTTTTGATATCGTACGCGACATTATAAATAAAGCAATTGATCCATCAAAGGCCCATGCTCAAATTTTATCAAAAGTATTGTTTGGTAAATACATCACGGTAAAAGCACTTTTACGTATGCGCATGGAAAGCAAAGTGAAACAATATGTCACAATTGATATAAGTAACCCGATATATAAAGAGGTGTAAATATGGCAAAAGTAAAAATTAATCTATCTAAAATTCAATATAACGCTAGGGTGTTATATGCATTATTCAATCAACACAACATTCAATTTACACCAGTGATTAAATGCGTCGGAGGAGACAAACAAATCGTAGATACTTTGAAAAATATTGGTATCACCCATTTTGCTGATGCAAGAATTGATAATATTACTAAGAGTTTAGATAAAGATTTAACATATACAATGATAAGAACACCTAATCAAAACGAACTTGAAGATGTTGTACGTTACACTAAAATGAGTATGCAAACTGAAATGTCGACTATTCGCCAACTCAATGACATTGCTGAGCAACAACGAGTAAAACATCAAATTTTACTCATGGTAGATTGGAAAGACGCTAGAGAAGGAATTTTAACTTATGACGTAGTAGATTATATTAAAGAAATTTTAAATATGCACCACATTAGTATTGCTGGACTATCATTTAACTTTATGTGTTTTCAATCAATTGTGCCTACGGATTTAGACGTAGATATGGTGAATCAATTTGTTAGTTCTGTGGAGTTAGAAACAGGTATCCGTTTTAGAGTTATTTCTGGTGGTAATTCTAGCATGTTACCTCAAATGTTATACAGTGATTTAGGAAAAATTAATGAATTAAGAATTGGAGAAACTTTGTTTAGAGGGGTAGAAACGACTACAGGTCAGCCAATTGCCTCATTATTCCAAGATGCAATCATTTTAGAAACTGAAATTGTTGAAATTAAACCTAGAGTTAATATCACTACGGGACAACATTATTTGCAAGCAATCATTGATATAGGCAATTTAGATACAGATGTTTCAGAAATCAAGCCCTTGCATCATCAGATTAAAGTGTTAGGAGCCACAAGTGATCACGTTATGTTAGACTTATTAAATCACGACCATTATCAAGTTGGTGATAAAATACAATTTAGCTTAGGTTATAAAGCGTTAGCACAAAGTATGTATATGCCTAATTTAGCTAAATCCTATGTTTATGATGAAGCGGTACAAAAAGTGAAGTACGATTTTAATACACCAAAATTAAAGAAACACTAAATAGAATTTTGAAGAAAAATAGTGTTGACATTGATAATTATTATCAATAGAATTAAGTATGTAATCATACATACTTAAGGAGTGAAGACGATGAAGCATAGCTATAAAATTATGGGTATCTTGTTGTTAACGTTGACAGTCGTTTTGCTAACAGCTTGTGGTAGTGTTAGTAACAATGATGCTGACCAATCAAAAAAGAATAAATCAGGAAAAGACGACATAACGATTAAGCATGATACAGGAACAACTAAGATTGCTAAAAATCCTAAACGTGTAGTAGCATTAGAATTTTCATTTGTTGATGCACTTGCAGCACTCGGTGTAAAACCAGTCGGAGTTGCTGATGATGGCGATAAGAATAGAATTTTAGAACCTATTCGCAAAGACATTGGGAACTATAAATCAGTAGGTGCGCGTAAGCAACCTAACTTAGAAGAAATTAGTAATCAAAAACCAGATTTAATTATTGCAGATACAAATAGACATAAAGGTATACAAAAAGACTTGGAAAAAATTGCACCAACAATCATGTTACCAAGTTTTGATAGTGATTATAAAGATAATATAGAAGCCTTTAAAACTATTGCTAAAGCAGTAGGAAAAGAAGATAAAGGTAAAGAAAGATTAAAAGAGCATAATAAATTAATGGATAAATATAGTAAGGAAATTACAATGGATAAATCTGAAGCTGTTTTACCAGCTGTAATTTCTAAATCTGGATTATTAGCACATCCAGATAACACATATGTTGGAGAACTTTTAAAAGAACTAGGGTTCAAAAACGCATTAAATAAAACAAAAACAGATCATCTATCTAAATATCTAAAAGGCCCTTACCTTCAATTAAATTCTGAAGTACTTTCAGACATTAATCCGGGACGCATGTTTATCATGGCTGATGAAGGGAAAAATGATCCAAACCTAAAAAATCAAGAAAAAGATCCAGTTTGGAATGATTTGGATGCAGTTAAGAATGATCGAGTTTCTGTAGTGGATAGAAATACATGGGCACGTGCACGTGGTATCATTTCTTCTGAAGAAATTGCTAAGGAACTTGTTGAAATTTCTAAACAAAAGCAAAATGATAAACAACAAAAGTAAGGTGAATGGTAGATGACTAAATCAAAACGCATTAGTCAAACCAATACAAATGATAATAAAATGCAAACACGCACAGCACTCACATTTTTTGTGAGTGTATGTGCGCTTTTTGTCATTATATATTTCAATTTAAGTGTTGGTTCATCGCATATTGCGATACAAGATTTTAAAGATTATTTTTGGAGCCATACAGATACGAAACAAACTTTTTTAATACATAATGTGCGTATGCCGAGAATGGTAGCGGGGCTACTTATAGGTGCTGCACTAGGCTTGGCAGGTTTACTTATGCAGGCAATGACTAGAAACCCCTTAGCATCACCACAAATTTTTGGTGTAAATTCAGGGGCTTCTTTTGTGATTGTATTTATTACAATGGTTGTGCCTGCTCTGACAGCTTATTCAACGATATTAGCATTTATTGGAGCATTTATAGGTGGGTTAACTGTATACATGTTATCTGGTTCTACGAGAGGTATGACACCAGTTAAATTAGCGCTTGCCGGTATGGCAATCCATTTATTCTTCTCTAGCTTGACACAAGGAATTATATTACTTAATGAAGATGCAACATCGACAGTAATGTTCTGGCTTGTAGGTTCACTATCTACAATAAAATGGGCACAAATTATGGGGATATTGCCTTGGCTAGTCATGGCGTTTATTGGCACAATTATTATATCTAGACAATTAACGATCATGGAGTTGGGGGAAGACCTCGCTAAAGCATTAGGACAAAATGTAAAAGTAATTAGAATTACAACGGGCTTACTCGTTATCGTTTTGGCAGGGGCTTCAGTCTCTATTGCTGGCCCGATAGGTTTTGTAGGATTGATTGTACCTCATATCGTCAAACATTATATACGTACAGATTATAAGTTAATGGTCCCATTAACAATGATTATAGGTGCAGACTTATTACTATTGTCGGATGTATTGAGTCGTTTAATTGCATTTCCGTTTGAATCGCCAGTAGGTATTGTCACGTCCTTTATAGGTGCACTTTACTTCCTAGCTATTACGGTTAAAGGAGTGGATCGACAATGAGTAGACGACTAATGTTTCGATATAGTATTGTTATTATTTTGCTTATTCTTTCATCTATTGCAACATTATCGGTAGGTGCAGTATTTATAAACCCAATTGAAGCAATTAAAAGCGTATTTTCGCAAGATAATTTTATATTAAATGAGTATCGTTTACCTAGAATGTGGTTAGCATTGATTGTAGGTAGTAGCTTGGCTATCTCTGGAGCGTTAATACAAGGTGTTGTAAGAAATGCACTCGCATCACCTGATGTAATTGGTATAACAAAAGGTGCAAGTTTATCAGCGGTTACAATTATTATGTTATTTCCGTCAGCGCCATTATTTGTTTTGCCATTCGGATCTTTTGCAGGTGCACTATGTATCAGTTTAATTTTAACGTTACTTATATCAAAATTTAATGTAAAAGGTTCAAAATTAGCTTTAATCGGTTTAGCTATTGGTGCAATTTGTACAGCAATTGTACAATACTTATTAATAAGAAATCCCTTAGACGCCAATACGGCATTGGTGTGGCTTACAGGGAGTCTGTATGGTCATAATATGTCTAATGTATGGGTGATATTACCATGGTTTGTTATCGCATTACCTCTTATATTCTATTATTGTCATCAGTTAGATATTTTAACACTTGGTGATGAGGTTGCTACTGCATTAGGCTCTAAAGTAAAAAAAGTGAAAATGATATTATTGTTTTTAGCAGTTGTCTTAGCTGGAGCTTCAATTTCAGTAGTTGGGGGATTGAGCTTTTTAGGATTAATTGCACCACACATTGCTAGACGTATCGTTGGTCATAAACATATACACATTACGATAATGTCTGGTTTAATTGGTGCCTTATTACTGACAATTAGTGATTGTTTAGCAAAAGGAATCCATCCACCTATTGATATCCCGGTAGGCGTTGTTGTAGCTATCGTAGGTGTACCATACTTTTTATTCCTATTAAGAAAAATATAGAGAAAAATATATAAAACATTGAAATGGTAAGCGCTTTCATATAAAGTGGAATTGACTCTAATTAAGTTAGAGTCAATTTTTTTAGTATTACTAAAACTGACACAAAATATATATTTACATATTTATACATAATAGGTTATAATTATTGCTGTTGTTTTTTTAGTTTATATAAAAATATAGACACCTGAGGGGTGAATGAAATGAATCAATATAGCAAATCGCAAATCAAGCGAGGGAGACTTAAATTCATTATCATGTCGTTAATTGGTATTATTTTATTTTTGATACCTATTTCTGTGACACAAGATGGTGAAAAACAAACCACTTTACCTGTAGCATTTTTAGCGGGAGTGTTAAAGGACTTACTCGGTAATGCCATGCCGATTATCATTGTTGCTATTGTAACAATATCTGGTATCTTATCGATTCTATGCACGACAGTATTAAAAAATAAATTAAATCCAGATGGACTTTTATATAATGCATTTAACGTCAAAATTGTTTGGTTAATTTTGAGAATATTAGCAGTAGTATTTGTGTGGATGACGTATTTAAAAATAGGTACAAAAGTGATTTATTCAGAAGATACAGGTGGTCTAGTCTTTGATGGCCTACTACCAACCTTGGTGACCGTATTCTTCTTTGCAGCACTCTTTTTACCTTTATTAATGGAATATGGTTTATTGGAGCTATTAGGGCCAGTGTTTAGACCAATTATGCGACCATTGTTTACATTGCCAGGTCGTTCAACTGTAGATAATTTAGCGTCATTTATTGGTGATGGCACAGTGGGTGTCTTAATCACAAGCCGTCAATATGCAGAGGGCTTTTACTCACGACGAGAGGCGACTGTTATTGCCACAACTTTTAGTGTTGTATCTATAACATTTGCGATTGTCGTAGCTGAAACAGTACACATGCAGAAACACTTCTTTTACTTCTATTCGGCAGTTATTATTTCATGTTTAGTTTGTGCCTTTATTTTGCCTAGGATATGGCCATTGAGATCGATTAAGGATGAATATTCAAAAGAAGTATCGGAAGAGACACGTACCGAAAAATTACCTGAAAATAAAACCGCACTTGGACATGGTTTTGATATGGCAACGGAAACTGGTATAAAAGCGCCAGGAGTTAAAGCCTTTTTCGCATCAGGCTTTAAAACAGTTATTGATATGTGGTTTGTGATTTTACCAGTTGTTATGAGTATTGGTACAATTGCTACCATAGTTGCTAATTACACGCCATTATTTGCGATTATAGGAAAACCATTTGTACCATACTTAGAGTTACTACAAATACCTGAAGCTGCACAGGCATCTGAAACAGTATTGATAGGGTTTGCTGATATGTTCTTACCTTCTATTTTAATTGAAGGTGTAGGTAATAATATTACATTATTTGTAGTTGGTGCCTTAAGTATTAGTCAATTAATATATTTATCAGAAGTCGGTGGGGTTATATTAGGTTCGAAAATTCCAGTAAGCATGTTTAAGTTATTTGTAATTTTCTTGATCAGAACGATTATTTCATTACCAATCATTGCTTTGATGGCTCATTTATATTTTAATTAATGCGTCTGTATTATGATTAACTATGTAATAAAAGATGAAATAAAAGCACACGAGATGCCGATTAAATCGGTAAATCACGTGTGCTTTTTTATCTATTTTAAACAATAAGGCTACAGCATGACTAATTCAGTGTTGATAAAACATTTGCTTTAACCACTTTATTTCCAATTACAGGCGATTCACCTTCTTCGGATTTTGATTTTCCGCTATGTGCTTCTTTAAAGGCATCACTTTTTAACCAGGCGTTGAAATCTTCTTGAGTTTCCCACCACGTATTGACGTACATTTGATCGTGATCAGAATCTTCATCTACTTGCCAAACTTCAATTTTTTTGAATCCTTTTAATTCTTGAATCTTTCCACCTTGTGTAAAGTGAGGAGCCATTTTTTCGGCAAACCCTTTTTTGAGTTCTATTCTATTTGTAACAACGTACATAAAGTGCACCTACTTTCATTAATGATACGATTATTATAGCATTATTTTCTATAGATAAAGACTCATAACATTGTCGCGTAACATCTTAAAGATAGCAGAGTTACATGTAATGTTAATAAATATTGTTAATGCTTATGTAATATTTGGAATAGTTGATTTGAATAAGTAGAGGTAGAGTGGTATTAACTAAATATAAAACAACATCTGGTACCCTTGGAGTTACAAAACTGGTTCTTTCTAAACTATCCAGAATTATAGTAAAATTCAGATAATTAAATTAAGCATCGTCTGATTGTGCGCTCGTACGCGATAAAGAAGCATGTTTAGTTTTATGGAATGTGCTAGCACTTTTGCTTAATTTACTTTTTAAACAAAGGGGAAATGTTATATGAGGATTTCAATAGCACAAATGGAGCCAGTATTAGGTGATTTGAAAGCAAATATAGAATATATTTGTAATACGTTAGCTGAAGAAAGTACAAGAAGTTCACAATTGGTATTATTTCCTGAACTTTCTATTTCAGGCTATGTACAATCACATGAATTATTGGATAAGGTGGCAATTACAGAATATTCAAGGACGTTAGCGCAGATAAAAAAAACATGTAGTGATTATAAAATTGAAACTATGATTTCTTTTCCAGAAGTGGATGAACACCAATTTTATATTACGGCAATGTATATTGATGAAAATGGAGAAGTATTAGGAAAATATAGAAAAACACATTTGTTTGCCAATGAACAGGAATTATTTACAAGGGGTAAAGATTTTCCAATTTTAAAGACTCAGTTTGGCTATATCGGAATGATGATATGCTATGACCTAGAGTTTCCAGAAGTCGCGAGATTATTAAAGTTAAAAGGTGCTGAAATAATTTTAATTTCGACAGCAAATATGACACCTTATGAAAAACATCAAAATGTTTATATTGCAAGTAGAGCATTAGAAAATGAACTTCCAATAGCAGTTGCCAATCAATATGGCATGAATGACCCGCATCAGTTTTTTGGTCATAGTGCAGTCGTTGATCACAACGGTAATTTTCAATTATATATTGAAAAAGGCGTTTCAACGAAATATGTAGATATAAGTATGCAAATTGAAAGAGATCCACAACTTGAATATACAAAACAGATTCTTCCTACGATATACCATCAATTGAGTCATGCGATGGGGGAGGATGAGTAGTATGGAACAAGGTGAATTAAAGCAATCACTCTCTTTATATCAAGTTATTATGTTTGGTTTAGCATATATGGCACCAATGATAGTATTTGGTACGTATGGTACTTTGTACGAAACGACAAATGGTTTTGTACCTTATGCTTATTTATTTGCTACGATAGCAATGTTATTTACAGCATATAGTTATGGACAAATGGCTAAAGCATTTCCATCTGCAGGATCAGCGTATACATTTGTAAGTAAAAGTTTACATCCATCATTAGGATTTATGGTTGGTTGGACAATCCTCTTAGACTATCTGTTTTTACCCTTAGTCATTTGGCTTATAGGAGCAGAATATCTAACGACTGCATTTCCGATGATTCCTAGTTGGGCGTGGATTATTATTTTTATAGTAGTTACAACCTTAGTTAATATTATAGGAATAAATACAACTACATCGATGAATTTACTTATAATGATTTTCCAGTTATTAGTAATTATCATATTTATTATTTTATGTATATGGAGTGTTATGCATGGTATGGGGGAAGGTCATCTAGTTAGTAAACATATCTTGTCGCTAAAAGGTAATCATATATCACCTATTCTAGCTGGTGCTGCAATAGCATGTTATTCATTTTTGGGATTTGACGCGGTAACTACACTTGCAGAAGAAACGAATAACCCTAGAAAAACGATACCAAAAGCGATAATGTTAATTACGATTATTGGCGGATGCTTATTTGTCTTAGTTGCATATGTATTATCGATAACGATTCCTAATTTTAATGCTATACACAATACTGAATCCGCTGCATTTGAAATTGCTAAAATTGTAGGAGGTAATTTTTTATCTGCTTTATTTTTAAGTGGTTTAGTATTAGCCCAATTAGCATCAGGTTTATCTGCTCAAACGAGTGGTGCGCGTTTACTTTATGCGATGGGAAGAGATGGCGTTTTAAATAAACAAATATTTGGTTTTATAGAAAGAAGAAGTCAAACGCCTATATTTAATTTATTATTTATCGGGGTTGTGGGTATTGTAGGAGTGTTTATGAGTATAAGTACATCTACATCATTTATTAATTTCGGAGCATTTATATCTTTCGCATTTGTAAATATCTCTGTTATTGCCTATTATTTTATAAAACTAGAGAAAAGAAAAGGATTGAAGTGGATACCATATTTACTCGTACCAGTTATTGGTGTGATATTAGATGTAAGTCTATTTCTCAGTTTAGATAAACATGCGTTGATATTAGGTGGAGTTTGGACATGCCTCGGATTCTTATACTTAATGTATTTGACAAAGTGTTTTTCAAAATTACCACCGAGTCTTGCAATATAATCGTGATGATAGGAACCAGAATAAAAATAGCTTAATTATAGAAAACCATGAGTAATTTAAAAACTTATTCATGGTTTTATTAAAGAGAAAAAACAGACGGCATTCTTTTGAATAAGAAGTGTCGTCTGTTCGTTTTATATTATATATTTTAAAAGATTGTGAATAGTTATTATTTCGTTACTTCATTGTATACTTTTTGATCGTTCTGAGTATAAATAATGTATTCATGGTCATTAGTGTCAATAATAACACGATTTGTTTTACCAAAAGTAGAACCAATACGTGAAACTTTATCTCTATCTACTTTAGGAACTTCATGGATATTTTGATCTTGTGAAATATTTTTAATATCACTTGTTGGTATCTTGATATCTGCAACTCTCCATTGAATTCTCACTTCATTATTATCTTTTTTAACTGTCATTGCCATATCTGAACACATCCTTTAAGTAATTTATAGCTACATCATACAATATATTGAAATCGTTTTCAACCATTGTGTGATACTTTTTTTGAATAGGTTATACTCATGTAATTTTCTACGAAAGTATGTTCGCATTTGGTGTATAGATATGGTAAAATAAAATCCGATAAGGAGAAGTGAAAATGACAGGTAAAACCCACGCATCATGCGGTTTATTAGTAGGCGCATTAACTATAGAATACTTTCAAACAGATTTATTTACATCAATTACAGTTATAACGCTGGCAGTTATTTCAAGTTTATTACCTGATATTTGTCACGCACAAAGTAAGATAGGAAGAAGATTTAAAATAATAAGTTTTATAGTTAGAAAACTATTTGGGCATAGGACATTTACCCATTCGATATTATTTATGGCCATCATTGCAGGATTACTATATTTTATACAATCTCCGATATATTATTTAGTAACTATTATATTTGGTTTGCTTTCACATGTTATACTAGATATGTTAACTCCTAGGGGCGTTAAATTATTTTATCCTATCCCGATAAGTGTAAGGTTCCCTTTGGTATTTAAAACTGGCGGTCTCGTTGATGGGGCATTAGCGAGCGCATTAACTTTTGGTGCATTATATGTGCTTTTTCAACCATTTTTTATTGAACTAATTTCTAAATGGCTATGATAATAGTTGTACATAGATATATAATAATATAAAGTACATAAAGTGAAATTATATGTTAGGGACAAAAATAAGATTTTATTTTTATATAATCTTGGAATATTAAGGAGAGAAAATATGCTAGACAAGAAAGGGTTAGAAAAGTTTAATCAAGAACATTTAATTGAATTTGAAAAATTAATGAGTAATAACGAGAAAGAACAACTAGCTACCAAAGTCGACTCATTAAACTTATCTAATATTCAAGATTTATACGAAGATTTGTACGTGAATAAAAAAGTTATTGATGATGTTTCTTCGGTAAGTGAAGTAAAATATGATATTAAAGAGAATTTCTCTGATGAAGAGATTGAACAATACGAAAAAGTAGGCTATGAAGCGATTAAAAAAGGCAAATTTGCTGTGTTGTTAATGGCTGGTGGTCAAGGTACACGTTTAGGTTTTAAAGGACCAAAAGGATCATTTGAAATTGAAGGTGTAAGTCTATTTGAAATTCAAGCGAGACAATTATTGGCATTGAAAGAACGAACGGGTGTTTTTGTAGATTGGTATATCATGACGAGTAAAGTTAATGATAGAGAGACACAACTATATTTTGAAGACCAAAATTACTTTGGCTATGATTCAGACCATGTTCACTTTTTTAAACAGGAAAATATTGTTGCACTATCTGAAGAAGGTAAATTAGTATTAGATGTCGATGGCAATATATTAGAAACACCTAACGGTAACGGTGGCGTATTTAAATCACTTAAAAAATCTGGTTATTTAGATGAAATGACTGGAAATGGTGTGGAGTATATTTTCCTAAATAATATTGACAATGTATTGGTTAAAGTACTAGATCCATTATTTGCAGGTTATACTTTCCAAAAGAGTATGGATATTACTACGAAGTCTATTAAACCTAAAGATGGTGAAAGTGTTGGACGATTAGTTAATGCTCAACAAAAAGATACTGTATATGAATATTCTGAGTTAGACGCAGAAGTGGCTAATGAATTTAATAATGCTAATATCGGCATACATTCATTTAAACTTTTATTCATAAATAATGTTGTAGATAATGAATTACCATATCATTTGGCTGTGAAAAATTTAAAACAGTTAGATGAAGACTTTGGTGTAATAGAGCAACCGACACTTAAATTTGAATTGTTCTATTTTGATATATTCCGATATGCTAATAGCTTTATCACACTACAAGTACCAAGAGAAGAGGAATTTTCTCCATTAAAGAACAAAGAAGGTAACGATAGCGTTGAAACAGCTACTGCTGATTTGAAACGCATGAACATGATTTAATAGAGGGTGGTTACACTTATGGCTAATTCAGTAGAAGCTGGTAATAATAAACAAGCTGTAAAAACATTTAAAAATATTATGCCTTTAACATTTGGTGAAGAAATAGGGAATTCTGTTTCTCATGGTGTAGCTGCGTTTCTAGCATTGATCGCATTACCATATGCAGCGATTCAAAGTTACTTAACAAATGGGGTATTAGGTTCGTTCAGTGTTTCAGTATACGTGATTAGTATATTCTTGATGTTTATTTCATCAACGGTGTATCATGCTATGGCTAACGATTCATCGCATAAGTTTATTCTTAGAATTATTGATCATAGTATGATATACATCGCAATTGCTGGAACATATACACCGATATGCCTCATTTTAGTTGGTGGTTGGTTAGGTTGGACGGCAATGGCTGTACTTTGGGGTATAACGATTTGGGGTATCCTTTATAAATCTTTAGCAAATCATGTAAGTCACAAATTAAGTTTAGCAATGTATCTTATTATGGGATGGATAGGGGTGCTATTTTTACCAACAATCATTCATGAAACCTCGGTAACATTTATGTTGTTTATATTGTTTGGTGGTATTGCCTATACTGTCGGTGCATGGTTTTATGCTCAAAAAGATCGACCGTATTTTCATATGATATGGCATTTCTTCATAGTAGCTGCATCAGTATTTCATTTTATAGCTATTATGTATTTTATGTAACTGTAAGACTAAATGATTTCAAATATAAATGATTATAGGTATCTACATGTTCTGTGTAGGTACTTTTTTTAATAAATATTTATAGGTCAATAGACTTATTTTGGTGAAATTGTATTGAATTTATATGAATTTAAGGAATAATAAGTGTTATTTAATTAGTGGAAATAAGGAAAGTTGGAGGTTAATTATGAATATTAAATCGTTTAGCATTGTAGTAGCTCTGATTTTAATCATGTTTATGTCTGCAATAGAAACATCTATTGTTTCATTAGCAGTACCAACGATAAAAGCTGATTTAAATGTCGGTACATCAATTTCATTGGTTTTTGCTGTATATTTTATTGCTATCGTTATTGCTAATCCTATAGTAGGCGAGCTTTTAGATCGAACAAAAATTATATACATAACACTTGTAGGTTTAATGCTATTTAGTATCGGAAGTTTACTCTCGGGATTAAGTAGTACGTTTGTAATACTGATAATTTCTCGTTTTATTCAAGGTTTAGGTGCAGGGGTTATGATGGCGCTTAGCCAAATTGTACCTAAATTAGCTTTTGCAATCCCATTACGTTATAAAATTATGGGCATTGTTGGAAGTGTGTGGGGAATATCGAGCATTATTGGTCCGGTTTTAGGTGGCGGTATTTTAGAATTAGCTTCTTGGCATTGGTTATTCTTTGTAAACATACCTATTGCAATTTTAGCGATGATATTAGTCGTCAGTACATTTCATTTTGAACAAGAGGTTACAAATGTAAAAAACAAATTAGATATTAAAGGATTAACGTTATTCTATATCTTTGTATTCTTTTTGATGTTTGCAGTCATGAATAAATCTGCAATATATTTAAATTTAATAGCTATTATGATAGCCTGTGTAGTCGCTTATATTTTGTATAAAAATGAAAAAGGTATTAAAATGCCGTTTGTACCAGTAGAAGAGTTTAATAAAACTATAATATTAATATTTATAACTGATTTTGCTTATGCGATGATTCTTATGGGCTATAATTTGTATATGCCAGTCTACTTACAAGAAGATTTAGGGCTTTCTCCTTTGCAAAGTGGTTTTGTCATTTTCCCAATTTCTTTAGCATGGTTGGCCTTGAATTTTTCATTAGATAAAATACAAGCTAAAATGAGTCGAAAAGGATTATATATATTCGCTTTTACGCTTTTAATGGCTTGTGGCATCTTAGTTTTTGTAGGAACAAGCTCTCCAGTATTTATTGGTTTTAGTTTATTGCTTGCAGGTATGAGCTTTGGTACGGTGTATACAAAAGATAGTGTTATTACTCAAGAGGAAACAGCACCAGAAAATATGAAGCGGATGATGTCTCTTTATACATTAACAAAAAGTTTAGGAAATTCTATAGGTGCCACTATTATGGGTTACACATATGCATTATCTTTTACATTTATTAAATTCCATATACACAATGTTATCTTACTTACCCTCATTATCTTAATCGTATTAATAACCATGTGGATTTGCTGTTATAGACAACAGACGCATACGCTAAAAGTATAGCAGCGCTTTATACAAACATAGCTTAATATAGTAAGGCATTTTATTATTAAGAAAATGTTAATTTTAGAGTTGTTTATTTGTATTTGGTAGTGAGTTGTTATAATGGTAATATATAAATGCTATTATAACTTGGAATTATCATTTAAATATGAAGTGAACAATTACGAAGTGAACGAATTGAAGTTAAGTTTAAGGGGAGGACAGTAAGCAATGAAATATATTAGGTACTTATTTACAACGCTTATTGTACTTTCTGTATTTATCGTTTCAGGAGCTATATTTTTAGCCTTTTTAGGTTTTGGTTTATATGGATTAAGTAGAATTCTTATATACTTACATCTTGCTTATTTTGGTTATAATAAAAGTTTTTATGATAATTTAGTCTATTATGGTAGTTACATTGTGCTTGGATATTTCACTTTATTTACTATCGAAAATCTAATGGACTATTTTAGAAAAAAAATACCGGAAAGTCCTTATTTTAAAGGAGTAACTTACCATTTAATTACTTTTACTGTAACTACCTTACTTTTTTATTTTATTGTTCATATTCATTATACGTATATCAACATTGATTTTTGGGTCATAGTTTTAATCATGGGAATCTTATTTATATGTAAAGAAATATTTTATCCAGAAAGCGAAGATTTAAATCAAAAGAGATAAAATTCGTGAGTACAAAGTGTGCTTTTCTAACGAATTTTGGTTGAGTATGAAATTGAGAATAAAAGAAAAGGTGTGAATTTATGACGAACGCAAATTTATCTAAATCTCAAAGAAATATGATTGTTGCAGTAATGATTGTCAGTGCATTTGTCGCAATATTAAATCAAACATTATTGAATACAGCTTTGCCTCATATTATGAAAGGTTTGAATATTACTGAAAATACTTCCCAATGGTTAGTGACAGGATTTATGTTAGTTAATGGTGTAATGATTCCGCTCACTGCCTATTTTATGGATAGAATTAAAACGAGACCTCTATTCTTAATGGCAATGGGCGTATTTTTAGTGGGTTCTATAGTTGCAGCCATTGCACCAACATTTGAAGTGTTAATGTTAGCGCGTGTTATACAAGCTATCGGTGCGGGTGTGATTATGCCGCTAATGCAATTTACATTGTTTATGCTTTTCCCAAAAGATGAACGCGGTTTTGCTATGGGTTTAGCAGGGTTAGTAATTCAATTTGCCCCAGCGATTGGACCAACGTTGTCAGGTTTAATTGTTGATACCACAAGTTGGAGAATGCCTTTTGTAATTGTTGTAGGCGTTGCGCTGATTGGCTTTATATTCGGTGCGATATTCCTTAGAAGTTATAACGAAACCAAAGATACCAAATTAGATAAGCGATCAGTTGTTTATTCTACTTTAGGGTTTGGCATGATGCTATATGCTTTCAGTAGTGCTGGTAATTTAGGATTTAGTAGTCCGGTTGTGATTATTTCACTCATTATAAGCTTGTTTATCATTAGTGCGTTTATTAGAAGACAATTTAATATTACCAATCCTTTGTTAAATTTAGCGGTATTTAAAAATAAAGTTTTTACATTAACTACAGTTTCTTCAATGATAGTAATGATGGCGATGGTCGGTCCTGCATTATTGATACCATTATATGTTCAAAATGCTTTAGGTCTTTCTGCGTTATTATCTGGCTTGGTTATAATGCCAGGCGCTATAATCAATGGTGTAATGTCTATTTATACAGGAAAGTTCTATGATAAATACGGCGCAAGACCACTTGTACTGACTGGATTCTTTCTATTAACTATTTTTACAATTATGTTATGTTTCTTAAAAGCAGATACCTCTTACACATATTTAATTATTGTTTATGCATTGAGGATGTTCTCTGTTTCACTGTTGATGATGCCTTTAAATACTGCAGGCATTAATTCGTTACAAAATAAAGATATATCACATGGTACAGCAATTAGTAACTTTGGGAGAGTGACAGCCGGCTCATTAGGTACAGCACTAATGGTTACAATTATGTCTATTGGGGCTAAAAACTTAGCGCCCAAACCTTTTCCAAATGAAAGTAAAAGTTTAATACACAGAGAAGCTGTTGCTGCTGGTGTAGATTTATCATTTGCTGTTGTGAGTGTATTGGTTATTATTGGGTTTATTTTAGCTTTCTTTATTAAAGAAAAAGAGGAGAATCCATCCATAAATACACGTGAGGTATAGTTATTATTAAGAAGTTAGTTCGATATAAGCTCAATACTGAGATAATATTGAGCTAACTTCTTTTTTATTATACAAATTCAATTTATACTTAATATTAACTATTTAAAGCAAACATAGATTTTGTTTGTTAGAATATATATCATAATTGTTTTAATTTTAAGGGGGACGCTTTGTGTTAACGATAGAGGAAGTTAAAGCACTTATTGGTGAAGTAAAAGATCCAATAATAGATGTACCATTGAAGGAAACAGATGGAATAGTAGATGTTACTATTAAAGAAGAAATTGAGCACGTAAGTGTTAAAGTCGCTATGGCTCAATTAGGTGGACAGCCACAATTAAATTTACAAATGGCTATCGTAGAGGTATTAAAAGAAAATGGTGCAAACACTGTAGGAATTAGATTTGAAGAATTGCCAGCTGAAAAGGTTGAAGCTTATAGGGGCTCAAGCGATGATCAACCGCAAACTATCGAAGGTTTATTGTCCAAAGATAATCCTGTTGAATTTATAGCGATTGCGTCTGGTAAAGGTGGCGTCGGTAAATCAACTGTCGCAGTTAACTTAGCAGTATCATTAGCTAGAGAAGGTAAAAAAGTTGGTTTAGTAGATGCAGATATTTATGGCTTTAGTGTTCCAGATATGATGGGTATTGATGAAAAGCCAGGTGTTCAAGGCAAAGAAATCATACCTGTAGAACGCTATGGTGTAAAAGTGATTTCAATGGCATTCTTTGTTGAAGAGAATGCGCCAGTAATATGGAGAGGGCCAATGTTGGGTAAAATGCTCACTAACTTTTTCACTGAAGTAAAATGGGGAGAATTAGATTATTTGATTTTAGATTTACCTCCAGGCACGGGGGATGTTGCGCTAGATGTACATACAATGTTGCCTTCAAGTAAAGAGATTATTGTAACAACACCACATCCTACAGCAGCATTTGTAGCAGCAAGAGCTGGTGCAATGGCTAAACATACAGAACATTCTATTTTAGGTGTGATTGAAAATATGTCTTATTTCCAAAGTAAAGAAACAGGGAATAAGGAATACGTTTTTGGAACAGGTGGCGGAGAAAAATTAGCAGAAGAACTACAAACAGACGTGTTAGGTCATCTACCATTAGAGCAACCATCATGGAATCCTAAAGATTTTGCACCTTCAATTTATCAAGCTGACGATAGACTTGGTGAAATATATCAATCTATGGCACAAAAGATCATAGATAAGACTACAAAATAGAGCTGTTTATTAAATGAAGAGAAATTAATTTAATTTCTCTTCATTTTTTATTGCAATTATTTAAAATGATGGTAAAATAGTTTCTTGTGACCGCAAAAGAAATGTTTTGAGACCGGCACAGCAAAATTAAAAAAGATGATATAAAGTATTGACTTTGTACTTCGAACTTGATATTATATAAAAGTCGTCAAAAACGACAAAAACATTATTTAATTCAATTTCAAAAAAAGTGTAAAAAATATACTTGTAATCTTCGAAATAATATATTAATATTATTAAAGTAATGTTAAATGATTGTTACGAAATATTAATTTTCTATTGACACAATGTTGAAAGAAATGATATGATAATAAAGCAATTATTCAAATGAACATTGAAAACTGAATCGCAATATGTCAACGTTAATTCCGAACACAACATTAAATTGTTGGTTCAAACGTGTTAGAGATAACACACAAATTAGTATTTTATGAGCTAATCAAACATCATAATCATTTATGGAGAGTTTGATCCTGGCTCAGGATGAACGCTGGCGGCGTGCCTAATACATGCAAGTCGAGCGAACGGATAAGGAGCTTGCTCCTTTGAAGTTAGCGGCGGACGGGTGAGTAACACGTGGGTAACCTACCTATAAGACTGGAATAACTTCGGGAAACCGGAGCTAATGCCGGATAACATATAGAACCGCATGGTTCTATAGTGAAAGATGGTTTTGCTATCACTTATAGATGGACCCGCGCCGTATTAGCTAGTTGGTAAGGTAATGGCTTACCAAGGCGACGATACGTAGCCGACCTGAGAGGGTGATCGGCCACACTGGAACTGAGACACGGTCCAGACTCCTACGGGAGGCAGCAGTAGGGAATCTTCCGCAATGGGCGAAAGCCTGACGGAGCAACGCCGCGTGAGTGATGAAGGTTTTCGGATCGTAAAACTCTGTTATTAGGGAAGAACAAATGCGTAAGTAACTGTGCGCATCTTGACGGTACCTAATCAGAAAGCCACGGCTAACTACGTGCCAGCAGCCGCGGTAATACGTAGGTGGCAAGCGTTATCCGGAATTATTGGGCGTAAAGCGCGCGTAGGCGGTTTCTTAAGTCTGATGTGAAAGCCCACGGCTCAACCGTGGAGGGTCATTGGAAACTGGGAAACTTGAGTGCAGAAGAGGAAAGTGGAATTCCATGTGTAGCGGTGAAATGCGCAGAGATATGGAGGAACACCAGTGGCGAAGGCGACTTTCTGGTCTGTAACTGACGCTGATGTGCGAAAGCGTGGGGATCAAACAGGATTAGATACCCTGGTAGTCCACGCCGTAAACGATGAGTGCTAAGTGTTAGGGGGTTTCCGCCCCTTAGTGCTGCAGCTAACGCATTAAGCACTCCGCCTGGGGAGTACGACCGCAAGGTTGAAACTCAAAGGAATTGACGGGGACCCGCACAAGCGGTGGAGCATGTGGTTTAATTCGAAGCAACGCGAAGAACCTTACCAAATCTTGACATCCTTTGAAAACTCTAGAGATAGAGCCTTCCCCTTCGGGGGACAAAGTGACAGGTGGTGCATGGTTGTCGTCAGCTCGTGTCGTGAGATGTTGGGTTAAGTCCCGCAACGAGCGCAACCCTTAAGCTTAGTTGCCATCATTAAGTTGGGCACTCTAGGTTGACTGCCGGTGACAAACCGGAGGAAGGTGGGGATGACGTCAAATCATCATGCCCCTTATGATTTGGGCTACACACGTGCTACAATGGACAATACAAAGGGCAGCTAAACCGCGAGGTCATGCAAATCCCATAAAGTTGTTCTCAGTTCGGATTGTAGTCTGCAACTCGACTACATGAAGCTGGAATCGCTAGTAATCGTAGATCAGCATGCTACGGTGAATACGTTCCCGGGTCTTGTACACACCGCCCGTCACACCACGAGAGTTTGTAACACCCGAAGCCGGTGGAGTAACCATTTATGGAGCTAGCCGTCGAAGGTGGGACAAATGATTGGGGTGAAGTCGTAACAAGGTAGCCGTATCGGAAGGTGCGGCTGGATCACCTCCTTTCTAAGGATATATTCGGAACATCTTCTTTAGAAGATGACAGAGGAATAACATTGACATATTGTATTCAGTTTTGAATGCTCATTGGAGTATTCAGTGCATAATTTGTACATTGAAAACTAGATAAGTAAGTAAAATATATAGATTTTACCAAGAAAAACCGAGTGAATTAGAGTTTTAAATAAGCTTGAATTCAAAAAGAAATAATCGCTAGTGTTCGAAAGAACACTCACAGATTAATAACATTTTGGGTTTTTAACCGACTTCGTCGTGTTAAAAGTCAAAAAAGATTAAGTTATTAAGGGCGCACGGTGGATACCTTGGCACTAGAAGCCTATGAAGGACGTTACTAACGACGATATGCTTTGGGGAGCTGTAAGTAAGCTTTGATCCAGAGATTTCCGAATGGGGAAACCCAGCACGAGTTATGTCGTGTTATCGATATGTGAATACATAGCATATTCGAAGGCAGACGCGGAGAACTGAAACATCTTAGTACCCGCAGGAAGAGAAAGAAAAATCGATTCCCTGAGTAGCGGCGAGCGAAACGGGAAGAGCCCAAACCAACGAGCTTGCTTGTTGGGGTTGTAGGACACTCTATACGGAGTTACAAAAGAACAAATTAGACGAATCATCTGGAAAGATGAATCAAAGAAGGTAATAATCCTGTAGTCGAAAGTTTGTTCACTCTTGAGTGGATCCTGAGTACGGCGGAACACGAGAAATTCCGTCGGAATCCGGGAGGACCATCTCCCAAGGCTAAATACTCTCTAGTGACCGATAGTGAACCAGTACCGTGAGGGAAAGGTGAAAAGTACCCCGGAAGGGGAGTGAAATAGAACTTGAAACCGTGTGCTTACAAGTAGTCAGAGCCCATTAATGGGTGATGGCGTGCCTTTTGTAGAATGAACCGGCGAGTTACGATTTGATGCAAGGTTAAGCAGTAAATGTGGAGCCGTAGCGAAAGCGAGTCTGAATAGGGCGTTGAGTATTTGGTCGTAGACCCGAAACCAGGTGATCTACCCATGACCAGGCTGAAGTTCAGGTAACACTGAATGGAGGGCCGAACCGACTTACGTTGAAAAGTGAGCGGATGAGTTGTGGGTAGCGGAGAAATTCCAATCGAACCTGGAGATAGCTGGTTCTCTCCGAAATAGCTTTAGGGCTAGCCTCAAGTGATGATTATTGGAGGTAGAGCACTGTTTGGACGAGGGGCCCTTATCGGGTTACCGAATTCAGACAAACTCCGAATGCCAATCAATTTAACTTGGGAGTCAGAACGCGGGTGATAAGGTCCGTGTTCGAGAGGGAAACAGCCCAGACCACCAGCTAAGGTCCCAAAATATATGTTAAGTGGAAAAGGATGTGGCGTTGCCCAGACAACTAGGATGTTGGCTTAGAAGCAGCCATCATTTAAAGAGTGCGTAATAGCTCACTAGTCGAGTGACACTGCGCCGAAAATGTACCGGGGCTAAACATATTACCGAAGCTGTGGATTGTCCGTAGGACAATGGTAGGAGAGCGTTCTAAGGGCGTTGAAGCATGATCGCAAGGACATGTGGAGCGCTTAGAAGTGAGAATGCCGGTGTGAGTAGCGAAAGACGGGTGAGAATCCCGTCCACCGATTGACTAAGGTTTCCAGAGGAAGGCTCGTCCGCTCTGGGTTAGTCGGGTCCTAAGCTGAGGCCGATAGGCGTAGGCGATGGATAACAGGTTGATATTCCTGTACCACCAAAATTCGTTTTGAGCGATGGGGGGACGCAGTAGGATAGGCGAAGCGTGCTGTTGGAGTGCACGTCCAAGCAATAAGACTGAGTATTAGGCAAATCCGGTACTCTTAAGGTCAAGTTGTGATGGGGAGAGGAAATTTTTTCCTCGAGTCGTTGATTTCACACTGCCAAGAAAAGCCTCTAGCTAGAATTTTGGTGCCCGTACCGCAAACCGACACAGGTAGTCAAGATGAGAATTCTAAGGTGAGCGAGCGAACTCTCGTTAAGGAACTCGGCAAAATGACCCCGTAACTTCGGGAGAAGGGGTGCTCTTTAGGGTTAACGCCCAGGAGAGCCGCAGTGAATAGGCCCAAGCGACTGTTTATCAAAAACACAGGTCTCTGCTAAACCGTAAGGTGATGTATAGGGGCTGACGCCTGCCCGGTGCTGGAAGGTTAAGAGGAGTGGTTAGCTTCGGCGAAGCTACGAATCGAAGCCCCAGTAAACGGCGGCCGTAACTATAACGGTCCTAAGGTAGCGAAATTCCTTGTCGGGTAAGTTCCGACCCGCACGAAAGGCGTAACGATTTGGGCACTGTCTCAACGAGAGACTCGGTGAAATCATAGTACCTGTGAAGATGCAGGTTACCCGCGACAGGACGGAAAGACCCCGTGGAGCTTTACTGTAGTCTGATATTGAAATTCGTCACAGCTTGTACAGGATAGGTAGGAGCCTTTGATACGTGAGCGCTAGCTTACGTGGAGGCGTTGTTGGGATACTACCCTCGCTGTGTTGGATTTCTAACCCGCACCATTTATCATGGTGGGAGACAGTGTCAGATGGGCAGTTTGACTGGGGCGGTCGCCTCCTAAAGAGTAACGGAGGCGCTCAAAGGTTTCCTCAGAATGGTTGGAAATCATTCATAGAGTGTAAAGGCATAAGGAAGCTTGACTGCGAGACTTACAAGTCGAGCAGGGTCGAAAGACGGACTTAGTGATCCGGTGGTTCCGCATGGAAGGGCCATCGCTCAACGGATAAAAGCTACCCCGGGGATAACAGGCTTATCTCCCCCAAGAGTTCACATCGACGGGGAGGTTTGGCACCTCGATGTCGGCTCATCGCATCCTGGGGCTGTAGTCGGTCCCAAGGGTTGGGCTGTTCGCCCATTAAAGCGGTACGCGAGCTGGGTTCAGAACGTCGTGAGACAGTTCGGTCCCTATCCGTCGTGGGCGTAGGAAATTTGAGAGGAGCTGTCCTTAGTACGAGAGGACCGGGATGGACATACCTCTGGTGTACCAGTTGTCGTGCCAACGGCATCGCTGGGTAGCTATGTATGGACGGGATAAGTGCTGAAAGCATCTAAGCATGAAGCCCCCCTCAAGATGAGATTTCCCAACTTCGGTTATAAGATCCCTCAAAGATGATGAGGTTAATAGGTTCGAGGTGGAAGCATAGCGATATGTGGAGCTGACGAATACTAATCGATCGAAGACTTAATCAAATATTAAACCAGTTTTGATTGGTAACTTTTAAATTTTACTTACTATCTAGTTTTGAATGTATAATTTCATACATTTCATTGTCTGGTGACAATGGCAAAGAGGTCACACCTGTTCCCATGCCGAACACAGAAGTTAAGCTCTTTAGCGCCGATGGTAGTCGGACTTACGTTCCGCGAGAGTAGGACGTTGCCAGGCATTGTAATTATTCCACAGTAGCTCAGTGGTAGAGCTATCGGCTGTTAACCGATCGGTCGTAGGTTCGAGTCCTACCTGTGGAGCCATATGGCCCCGTGGTCAAGCGGTTAAGACACCGCCCTTTCACGGCGGTAACACGGGTTCGAGTCCCGTCGGGGTCATACAATATTGGAGGATTAGCTCAGCTGGGAGAGCATCTGCCTTACAAGCAGAGGGTCGGCGGTTCGAACCCGTCATCCTCCACCATCTTTAACTTAATAGCGCGGAGGGGTAGCGAAGTGGCTAAACGCGGCGGACTGTAAATCCGCTCCTTCGGGTTCGGCAGTTCGAATCTGCCCCCCTCCACCATTTATGGGCTATAGCCAAGCGGTAAGGCAACGGACTTTGACTCCGTCACGCGCTGGTTCGAATCCAGCTAGCCCAGCCATTAGAGCCATTAGCTCAGTTGGTAGAGCATCTGACTTTTAATCAGAGGGTCAGAGGTTCGAATCCTCTATGGCTCACTCTATTGCATTCCTCTTTTGAGGGATGCTTTTTTTGTATACTTATTTATAATATAGTCAATTCAATTGATATGTAAATGGGATATTAACTGAAAATTATAAAAAATTTTTATATACATAAATATGACTAAAAACCTTTAAAATAGGCAGTATGGCTCGTTTTTATGAATTATAAATCATTATTATGTTTTAATATGTAAAATGCAAAATTTATAAGGATGTTTGGCTAATGAATTGGCTTGAATCTTCTATGTGTTTAGATTATTCTAGTATCACACGAAGACAAAGGGGTTTTAAACATGGACAAGAAAATAGAAATTATTGGCGCGCCTTCTACATATGGTCAACGAAAACTTGGTGTCAATTTAGGACCAGATGCAATAAGATATGCTGGACTTGTAGAGCGTATTAGAGCAATTGGTTTATCAGTAGAAGATACTGGTAATATTGAGGTACCAACGATTGATTTAGATAAATTTAATTCTGAACAAAATGGATTACGTAATTTAGAAGAAATTATAACAGTTTCAAATAATTTAAGTGAAGCAGTATCAAAGAGCATAGAGAAAAATCATTTTCCATTAACGTTAGGTGGAGATCATTCTATTGCCATTGGTTCTATTTCTGGAGTTAGCAAGCATTATGATAATCTAGGGGTGATTTGGTATGATGCCCATGGAGATTTGAATATACCTGAAGAGTCACCATCCGGTAATATTCATGGCATGCCATTACGTGTGTTAGCTGGTGACGGCGATGAACAGCTTGTAAACATTTCGAATTATACACCTAAAGTCAAACCAGAACATATAGTGCTCATAGGTATGAGGGATTTAGATGAAGGAGAACGCCGTTACATAAAAGAAAATAATATTAAGACCTATACAATGGCTGATGTAGACCGTTATGGTATTCAACAGATTATTGAAGAAACAATTGAATATTTAGAACATAAAACAGATGGTATTCATTTATCTTTAGATGTCGATGGTTTAGATCCAGTAGAAACACCAGGGACAGGTACGAGAGTATTAGGTGGATTAACATATAGAGAAAGTCACTTCGCTTTAGAGTTATTACATAGCTCTAATTTAATTACTTCAATGGATATCGTTGAAGTAAATCCACTAATTGACCAAAATAATCATACAGCGGAACAAGCAGTAAGTTTAGTAGGCAGCTTTTTTGGAGAAACACTTTTATAAAAATATTATAGATAAAACTGGTATGGCGTAAGCTGTATCAGTTTTATTAATTTTACTGGGAAAAGCAATACTAAATATGACAGTTAGTGTTATGATTGGTATAATATATAGCATGGGAATAGAATACCGGAGGAGATGTTATGGATTTATCCAATTTTTTTGATAACTGGAGTACAGTGAAAATTATTGCCGGTGTACTCGACTTACTCATAGTATGGTATGTACTTTATCTTCTCATCACAGTTTTTAAAGGTACAAAAGCCATTCAATTATTAAAAGGCATTGTAGTAATCGTTATTGGTCAACAAGTGAGTAAAATGTTAAATTTAACAGCCACATCCCGTTTATTTGATTTAGTGATCCAATGGGGTGTTTTAGCTTTAATCGTGATATTCCAACCAGAAATTAGACGAGCATTAGAGCAACTAGGACGAGGTAGTCTTTTTAAACGTTATTCGTCCAATTTAAATAGTGATGAAGACAAACTTATTTCATCAGTATCAAAAGCCGTACAATATATGGCTAAACGTCGTATAGGAGCATTAATCGTGTTTGAAAAAGAAACAGGATTACAGGATTACATTGAAACAGGTATTGCAATGAATTCAGAAATATCTCAAGAACTATTAACAAACGTATTTATACCTAATACCCCATTACATGATGGTGCGATGATTGTTCAGGAGAATAAAATAGCAAGTGCGGCAAGTTATTTACCACTATCAGATAGTGCAAAAATTGCTAAAAGTTTAGGTACAAGACACAGAGCAGCAGTTGGCATATCTGAAGTATCAGATGCATTTACGGTAGTTGTATCAGAAGAAACTGGTTCAATCTCAGTTACATTTGATGGCAAATTAAGAAAAGATATTTCAACCGAAGCTTTTGAAGAATTATTAGCTGAACATTGGTTTGGCACACACTTTCATCAGAAAGGTGTGAAGTAAAATGTTAGAAAGTAAATGGGGATTAAGATTAATTGCACTTGTATTAGCGCTTGTATTTTTCTTATCAGCAAATAATATGTTTGGTAATATATTTGATGCTGACCACCTTGGACAGAAATCAACTGATACCATTCAAGATGTTCCTGTTCAAGTAAAGTATAACAATGAATCTTTATATGCGAGCGATGTTCCTAATAAGGTGGATGTAGAAATATCTGGGCCACAGTCACAGGTGCTTAAAGCTGAAAATGGAGAAAATATTAAAGCAGTATTAGACCTCAGAGGACAAAAAGCAGGGAACCACACTGCTCAATTCCAAGTTAATGGTCTTAATGAAGATATTGACTATAATGTTAAACCTAAAGAAACCACAGTTAGCCTGGAAAAAAAAGTTCATAAAACATTGAAAGTAGAACCAGATGTAAGTAATAGTGATTTGAATTCTGATTTTAAAGTCGGTGATCAAACTGTTTCACCAGATTCTGTTGAAGTGACAGGTGGTCAGGATCAAATTGATAATATAGCTTATTTAAAAGCAACATATAAAAATAAAAGTAAGATTTCTAAAGATACTACAGATGTAGCAAAAATTACAGCCTTTGATAGAAACTTAAATAAAATTAATGTTTCGGTACAACCAGAAGAAGTTAATTTGAGTGTTAAGGTAGAAGATTACAGTAAAAAAGTTAAAGTGAAACCGAAAACTATAGGTACTTTATCAAATGGGCTAGAATTAGATAATGTCAGTTTAGACAATGAAGAAGTTGAAATTTATGGTAATAGAGATGATTTAGATGACATTGATTCTTTGACAGCTGAAGTTAATTTGGATGGTGTGACTGAATCAACTGAAAAACATGTAAAATTCAAATTACCTGATGGAGTATCTAAAGTAGAACCTAAAGCAACAGATGCTAAGATTACAATTAAGTAGATTTCTTATAATAAAGGAGACATAAATAATGGCAAAATATTTTGGTACAGATGGCGTAAGGGGCATAGCAAATAAAGAATTAACACCAGAACTTGCGTTTAAATTAGGGCGTTATGGTGGCTATGTTTTAGCACATAATAAAGGTGAAGATCACCCTAAAGTACTAGTAGGTAGAGATACACGAGTGTCAGGTGAAATGTTAGAGTCAGCATTAATTGCAGGGCTTATTTCAATTGGCGCAGAGGTTATGCGTTTAGGCATTATTTCTACGCCAGGTGTTGCTTATTTAACTCGTGAGATGGAAGCTGAACTAGGTGTCATGATATCTGCATCGCATAACCCAGTTGCAGATAATGGAATCAAATTTTTTGGTTCAGATGGTTTTAAATTATCAGATGACCAAGAACAAGAAATTGAAACACTATTAGATCAGGAGAATCCAGAACTACCTAGACCAGTAGGCGAAGATATTGTTCATTACTCTGATTATTTTGAAGGTGCTCAAAAATATATTAGCTATCTAAAATCAACAGTTGATGTTGACTTAGATGGAATGAAGATTGCTCTAGATGGCGCCAACGGTTCAACTTCATCTTTAGCACCATTTTTATTCGGTGATTTAGAAGCTGATACAGTTACTGTTGGATGTAATCCAAATGGTTATAATATAAATGAAAATGTTGGTTCAACACATCCTGAAACATTAGCAAAATTAGTCGTTGAATCTGAGAGTGATTTTGGCTTAGCGTTTGATGGCGATGGTGATAGACTTATTGCTGTTGATGAAAATGGCGACATTGTAGATGGTGATCAAATCATGTTTATTATCGGTCAAGCAATGTCAAAAAACCAAGAACTTAATGATAATATGATTGTTTCTACAGTTATGAGTAATTTAGGTTTTTATAAAGCTTTAGAAAATGAAGACATTCAGTCAAACAAAACTAAAGTGGGCGATCGCTACGTTGTAGAAGAAATGAGACGAGGTAATTATAATTTAGGTGGCGAACAATCAGGACATATTGTTTTAATGGATTATAATACTACTGGTGATGGCTTGTTAACAGGTGTTCAATTAGCCAGTGTAATCAAAATGACTGGTAAACGATTAAGCCAACTTGCAAGTCAAATGAAAAAATATCCTCAATCATTGGTCAACGTACGTGTTACAGATAAGTATCGTGTTGAAGAAAATATAGATGTACAAGAAGCTATGACAAAAGTAGAAGTAGAGATGAATGGAGAAGGTCGTATATTAGTTAGACCTTCAGGCACAGAACCACTTGTACGTGTTATGGTTGAAGCTGCAACTGATGAAGATGCACAACGTTTTGCACAAACGATTGCAGATGTAGTTCAAGAAAAAATGGGATTAGAATAATAAGACGTGTATAGTGATTAACACGAATAAGCTACCGATCAAGTATCATTGTCGGTAGCTATTTTTATTTTATTAATGCATTATTATACGTCTGCAACATAATAAAACCGAGAGATACTTAGATTTAAGTATCTCTCGGTTTTTACTTGTTATAGTACATTATATTCTTTAACGATTTCAGTCGCTAATTGATCATCTATCTTAGCGTAATTTTTTAAGAATGCTTCGACACCATGAGCGTTAATATAATTATTTTTTTCAACAGTTTCTTCATCATTTGTATCATCATATTTCAATAATAATGCTGCTGCTTTTACTAAGCCATCATGTTTTAAGTTGTTTTTGTATAAATAATTTAATGGTTTAATAATACGGTCTTGTGGACCAATTTTACGAATAGAACCACGTCCTACACGCGTCACTTCATCAGAAAGGTTGGCATTTTTAAAACGATCAATAATTTTTTCGACATATTGTACCTGCTCTTGTTCTGTAAAGTTAAACTCACTTGTGATGTACTGACTTGTTTCATTTAATACATTTTGTAAACCATATCTGATATTTTCATCATTTACTGCTTCTAAAATCGTTGTTTGATTATGATAGCTTCCTGCATAGGCAAGGTAAGCATGTCCTGTATTTACGGTTAAAAGTTTTCTTTCAATGTAAGGCGTTAAATTATCAACATACTTAATGTGATTTAATTCTGGACCGAACCATGCATCTTTTTCAACCACCCATTCATAGAAAGGTTCAACCATTACATCTAAAATATTTTCATTTGTTTGTAATGGAACGATTCGATCAACAGCTGAATTGGCAAAATGAATATGATCACCGAGAGGCCCAGTTAAATCTAAAATTGCTTTTTTCAAAGTGTTAGTTGCCATAATTGCATTTTCACATGCAACTATATTTACAGGTGTTTCCTTTTCTTTTAAATAGGAAGCAAAAGATTTAGCGATAATTGGTAAAATATTAACGCCCACAGCAGTTGTAATTAAATCAGCCTCTAACACAGCTTGTCTCAAGCTATCAGAAGGCGCTGCTGAATTAATGGCATCAACATTGTGTACACGTGTTGTTGTATGTGCTTCATCAGCTAAAATAACGTCATATTCATGTACTTCATCTAATTTATTAATAATATCGGTATTAACATCTGCAAAAGTTACTTTCACATTGTTGTCAGCTAATATATAACCAATAAAACCTCGACCAATATTTCCAGCACCAAAGTGTAATGCTTTCATTATGCATCAGCCTCCTCAAAGACTTGTTTAATTTCTTCAGCAGACGAAGCATTTACGATACGCTCTACATTTTCTTCTTCGCTAAAAGTGATTGCGATTTGTGAAAGTAAATCCAAATGCTCACCATCTTTACCAGCAATACCTACAACAACTTTCACTTCTTCGCCGTCCCAGTCAACGCCTTCAGGTATTTGGATTAAAGTAAGTCCAGATTTTAATACACTTGTTTTAGCTTCATCAGTACCATGTGGGATAGCTAAGCCATTGCCCATAAATGTAGTCACTATTTCTTCACGGTCTTTCATTGCTTGAATATATGCTTCTGTCACAGCACCACTTGATACTAAAGCTTGTCCTGCTTTTTCGATTGCTTCGTTTTGTGTTCCAACTTTTTGGTTAATAAATATATTTTCATTACTGAATAATTCGCTCATTTTTCTTCACTCCATGTTTAATTGATTTTTTAAATGTATTAGATAATGCTGTTTCAACATATCTTTTAGTTGTTCAGGGTGTTTCATAAATTCATCAATTTGCTTTAAATGTTCTACCATGTCTCCAGATATATCACTGACAAGACTAGCCAAATAATCATCAGGGGGTATAAACATATTCAACAAATATTTTATCGATTGATTGTCATTTTGATTACTTTTAAGCAAGATGGGTTCATTCAAAATAGTAATTAAAATAATAGGTTTTTGAATGATTTCATGCTTTAAATGAGGTATAGCTATCGGATAAGGTTCTAGGACAAAACCTTGTTTATCTATACAATCTTTAATAAGTTCAGCGAATGACGAGTGATGATGAATGATTTCATATGATATAAGTTTGTCAGTTAAATAATTGGACAAGTCAGATATACTCGTATAATCAATATATACAGAATCTATAAGTTCTAAACCTTTTCTAATGTATTTAAGTTGATCCTCAGGAGCTTTAATATGTTGTTTGATATTTTCAATTTCTGAACCTGTCGTTGCTATTGAATCTTTACGCATATTTAAAAATGCAGCTACATGGTTAATATCTGAATCTGGCAATAAAGGGTTCACAGTTAGATAGGGAACAGTTATGTCTAAATCAACGGTTGAAATAATAGCATCGTATTGTGATGTATCAATTTCAATTAAGTCACCTACAGATGCTTGTTTAGGATGTTGTATTTCGCTGAATGTTTGTTGTAATCGTGTAGCGAGTAGACGACTTGTGCCAATACCACTACTACAAACAACTAATACTTTATAGTTGTTTGTACTTTGACTTTGAATTGCACCCCCAAAATGCAAGACGATAAAAGCAATTTCACTATCTGGGAAAACAAAGTTCGGCCAAGTCTGAATGAGACCTTGGTGGACACTTTCGAAAAGGCTAGGGTATTTATACTTAATCATTTCTGTTAATGGATTATATGTTTCAATATTAGCGTTCAAACGATTAATTGCAGGAATAATATGGAGTCTTAAACCTTCTGTTAAGGTTTCTAAATCGTTAAATTTATGAGATGAATTGTTAATAACAAATTGTGTGAACTGATTGATTTTATTCTCATCTTTTTCATCTTTCTCATCTTTAAATATATCGTCAGACTCTTTTCGTTTGGCGCCACGTAAGTGAATGGTAATGAAAGTAACTTCAGCTTGATTAAATTGAACATCATAGATGTCTTCTAAATGTATAGCTAAAGCATGTGCAACTTCATGTTCAAATGAATCTTTAACACTATTATAGATATCCTCACTAATAGAGACATACTCACCATTTAACATACGATCGATACTTAAGACGATGTGGACAGTCAAAGTGAGATAACTTGATTCAGTTAATGCGTATGGAAGCTGGCCTAAGTGATCCATAAGTATGCGCTCGACTTGGAAAATTTTGTCCATATCCACCATAGATAATTGAGAGTGATTTAAGGACTGATACACAAAATGATTTTCAATAACAGAATAAACACTTGTACTATTTAAATTATTAACCATAAGTTGACTTAATAACTCACGTTTTTTTGACTCAGTTCCTTCCAAACGAATGCCTTCACCACGTTTTTTATGAAGCTGCAATTGATATTGGTCGAGCTCATAATCTAATTCATCTAGTAATTTAGCTAATGTTTGTGTAGATACACCAATTTCCTGTGCCAAGCCATATTGTTTAATCGGTTCTTTAGCTTGAATTAAACCATATAAAATAATTACTTTTTGTTCTTCATGAGATAAGTCAATTGTATTTTGCTTGAGCAGCATATTTTTGAGTGCAGTAATAGCTTGTTCATCTCCATCAAATTGTATGCCTTTTTTTGTTACGCGTTCTAATTTGATATTAAATGAATTAATATAAGACTCGATAGATTTTAATTCCCTATGAATAGTACGAGAGGATACAGCTAAGTATTGAGCAATGTCATAAATTTTGACATATTGACCGTGATACTTAATTAACATTTCGATAATTTCTTTTTCACGTGTACTCAAAAACATAGCCGGACCCTCCCGTATCGTTCTATTTTAATGTAAATTAATTTTCTTCATTTTTTAGATTTTCTAATAGTTCGTCATATCTTGGTGAATTCAAGAAATTATCAACAGAGATATGAATTGCACTTGGAACTTGTTTGATTGCTCTATCTGTTAGTTTTTTCTGTGTGATAACAAGTTGAGCATCACTTGGTAATTGATTAATTGCTGTATTAGTCACATTTACATCTTGTATGCCTGCTTTTTTAAATTTATTGCGTAACATGCTTGCACCCATAGCACTAGATCCCATACCTGCATCACATGCGAATATCACATGATTTACTTTACTATAATCATGCGCATGGACATTTTCTGTATCATAATCATCTAATATGTCTGCATCATTATTTGCATCGCTATTTGAAGTTTCATCGGTAGCTGTGCCTGTAGTCGCGCCAGCAGTTGTTGTAGCTTTACTATCTTCTTTCCCTGATAACTTAGAAGCTACACTTGATTTTTTACCCTTTGTTGCTTCCATCTTCTCAGTAGCCGCTTCTAAATCTTCTTCGGGTTCTTTTGTGAATTTTAGGATAATAGCAGCAACTATAAATGAAACGAGAGCCGCTAATAATACACCTAAAATCATGTGGAAGAACTCTCCTTTAGGGGCATTAAGAATATAAACTATGAAAGACCCTGGTGAGGCAGGGCTCTTGAATCCAAAGTCAAAAAGTGAAAATGTAGCAACACCTGTCATACCACCTAAGATTACAGCAATGAATAATAGCGGGCGCATTAACACATAAGGGAAGTAAATCTCATGAATACCACCTAAGAAGTGTATGATACCAGCGCCGTATGATGTTGCCTTGGCAGTCCCTTTACCAAAAATCATATAAGCTACTAAGATACCTAAACCAGGTCCAGGATTTGATTCGATTGTATATAAAATAGATTGACCTGCTGAAGCTGCTTGATCAGCACCGAGCGGGGTAAACACACCATGGTTAATCGCATTGTTTAAGAATACGATTTTTGCTGGTTCAACAATGATACTGACTAATGGAAGTAAATGCGCATGTACCAAAGCCTCAACAGCTACGGATAAGATATGCATAATAAATTCCATTATTGGTGCTAAAACTTTAAATCCAATAATTGTCATGATAAAACCTAAAATACCAGCTGAGAAATTATTGAATAGCATTTCAAAGCCTTGAGGCGTTCTTGGTTGAATAAAGCCATCGACTTTTTTCATTAGCCACCCTACAAGTGGTCCCATGATCATTGCACCAAGTAACATTGGGGTATCTGGTAAGGCAACGATAACACCCATTGTTGCTACAGCAGCAATAATACCACCGCGCATTTCATGTATAAGGCGACCACCACTGTATGCGATAAGTAATGGAATTAAGTAAGTGATCATTGGTCCAGCTAACTCACTTAAATCTTTATTTGGCCACCAACCACCATCAATAAATATCGCTGCAATAAATCCCCATGCGATAAAAGCACCGATGTTTGGCATAATCATACTACTTAGGAAAGAGCCGAATGCTTGAACTTTACGTCCAATACCGTTTTTTTCTTCAGTTTGAGTTTGTGACATAATTTGCACCTCTTTTTCTCTTTTATTTGTAACTTCATTGTATGGTTGTTCATCTAATTTAACAACTTAAAGTAATTTCAATTTTGTCACAATGTTTTTGACAAGTTTATGACTATAGTGACCGAAAAGAATTAATATTTTGCATAATATATACGATAGTAAAAATTTTAAAAGATTATGAACACGAAATTAATATATTATTTGCAATAGATATATTAAACATTGTACAATGGGTTGTATTGAAGGAAGGGAGGTTAATTAACAAGCGAGTTCAATTAAAGCGCCTGTACAAGTGAAGAGGTTATATGTTTAAAATTTAAGGTTTATAACAGAAATCTTAATAGACATCATATCGAAGCTTGTAGACGAGGAGGATAGTTATCGAACCATCGGCGGATGCTATCCCGGATGTGGCTCATTCGAGAGCTTATTAAGTAAAACATTGGGGCAACCTAGTGCACAAAGTTAATAAGATAGCCAATAATTAAATAAAAATACTATTATAAGGTGAGAGGGATAGCTGCATGCTTTTTTAGACAGGACTTTCCTATTACTTAACAATAGGAAGCGGTCTGTCTAAAATAGGGCTATGCTATTTAAAAACAAGTTCGTTTACGCTGAACGTAGAAACCCAATCACCATAACATTGGAGGAAATTATAAATGTGTGGAATTGTTGGATATATCGGGCATGATAATGCTAAAGAATTATTATTAAAAGGTTTAGAGAAATTAGAGTACAGAGGCTATGATTCAGCTGGTGTAGCAGTAGTCAATGATGAAGGTACATCTGTATTTAAAGCAAAAGGTCGTATTGCTGAGCTTAGAAAAGTTGCTGATAGTGATGCAACAGATGGCAGTGTAGGCATCGGTCATACACGTTGGGCAACACATGGTGTTCCAAACTATGAAAATTCACACCCACATCAATCATCTTCAAATCGTTTTACACTTGTACATAACGGTGTAATTGAAAACTATGAAGAACTAAGAAATGAATATTTGAGTGAAATTGCATTCCAATCAGAAACTGATACAGAAGTTATTGTACAATTGGTCGAATATTTTTCAAATGAAGGACTTCCAACTGAAGAAGCATTTACAAAAGTAGTATCATTATTGGAAGGTTCGTATGCGCTTGGTTTAATCGATAGTGCTGATCGAGATACAATCTTCGTGGCTAAAAATAAATCGCCGCTATTAATTGGTGTTGGTGATGATTTCAATGTTATTGCTTCAGATGCAATTGCGATGTTACAAGTAACTAATAGATATAAAGAAATCCATGATCATGAGATTGTTATCGTTAAACGTGATGAAGTTATCATTAAGGCTCAAGATGGCAGTGTTCAAGAAAGAGATGCTTATACAGCGCAAATTGATGCTTCTGATACTGAAAAAGGTGTCTATGATCACTATATGCTTAAAGAGATTCATGAGCAGCCTGCAGTAATGCGTAGAATCATTCAAGAATATCAAGATGAAGATGGTAACTTGAAGATGGATGCGGATATTATTAAGGATGTAGCAGAAGCAGATCGTATTTATATTGTTGCAGCTGGAACAAGTTATCATGCAGGTTTAGTAGGCAGAGAGTTTATTGAGAAATGGGCTGGTGTTCCTACAGAAGTACATGTAGCCTCAGAGTTTGTCTATAATATGCCGTTACTTTCAGAAAAGCCTTTATTCATTTATATTTCACAATCAGGTGAGACTGCAGACAGTCGTGCAGTATTGGTAGAAACTAATAAATTAGGTCATAAATCACTAACTATTACTAATGTGGCTGGCTCTACACTTTCTCGTGAAGCTAATCATACATTATTGTTACATGCAGGTCCTGAAATTGCTGTAGCTTCTACTAAAGCTTATACAGCACAAATTGCGGTATTATCAATACTTTCACAAATCGTTGCACAAGAGCACGGTAGAGAAGCAAATATTGATTTATTACCAGAATTAGCAAAGGTAACTACAGCAATTGAAGCTATTGTTGATGATGCAGACATTATGGAACAAATAGCTACTGATTTCTTAGCAACAACACGTAACGCATTCTTTATCGGTAGAACAATGGATTATAATGTGAGTTTAGAAGGCGCATTAAAACTCAAAGAAATTTCATACATTCAAGCAGAAGGATTTGCTGGTGGTGAATTGAAACACGGTACAATCGCGCTTATTGAAGAAGGTACACCAATCATTGCTTTAGCGACACAAAAAAATGTTAATCTTTCAATCAGAGGTAACGTGAAAGAAGTTGTGGCACGTGGTGCAAACCCTTGTATTATTTCAATGGATGGACTTAACAAAGAGGGCGACACTTATGTAATTCCACATGTACATGAGTTATTAACACCGTTAGTGTCAGTTGTCACAACACAATTAATTGCTTATTATGCTTCATTACACAGAGATTTAGATGTGGATAAACCACGTAACTTGGCAAAATCAGTTACTGTAGAATAAATCTATTTTGTAACAGGTGTTGGATATGACAGTTCATATCTAACACCTGTTTTTTAGTATATATTCTATTTACTAAGATGAAGATATAGCTGTATAATGCTTAGACAAATTATTTTCAAATGACAAAAGATTCTATTATGCTTAAATTATTATATTATAGGTCTTATGGAAGATAAAGGGGAAATGATAGTGACTAAACCAAAAGTATATACAATGGCGTTCAGGTCCGTGTATCCTCATCTTATAACTAAAGTTGAGAAAAAGGGAAGAACCAAAGCAGAAGCAGATTTATTAATTCGATGGATGACTGGATATTCCCAAAAACAGATAGATCAAATGTTAGAAGATGATACAGACTATGAAACATTTATTGTGAAAGCGCCACAGTTAAATCCAGATAGAAATAAAATCACTGGTGTCATTTGTGGTGTTCGGGTAGAAGATATGGAAGCATCAGTTATGAAAGAAATTCGTTATTTAGATAAAATAATTGATGAATTAGCAAAAGGCAAGGCGATTGAAAATATCATGAGAGAAGATAAATAGAAAATATCGTGCAAGTACAGTTAGGAAAAGGGGAATATGGATGCTTATTGATTTAAAGCATATTGCTAGAAGAAAGCAAGGGAAAGAAATAATTAAAAATGTAAGTTGGCAAGTCAATAAAGGTGATAAGTGGATGTTATATGGGTTAAACGGTGCTGGTAAAACGACATTGCTTAATATTTTAAATGCATATGAACCTCATACTTCAGGTGAACTTACATTATTTGGAATGCAACCAGGTAAAAAGGGCTATTCTGCGGATAATGTACGCGCGCAAATAGGATTTGTGTCGAATAGTTTAATGGACCGATTTCAAGATGGGGAAATCGTGATAGATGTAGTTATAAGTGGCATATTTAAGTCTATAGGTATTTTCCAAGAAGTGCATCAATCATATATAGATATGGCTAAAAAGTATTTGGCACAAATGGGTATGTCAGATTTTGAAAATCAATATTATGGCTATTTATCTACAGGAGAAAGGCAAAAAGTACTTATAGCAAGAGCGTTGATGGGTAGCCCACAATTACTTATTTTAGATGAACCGGCTTCAGGATTAGATTTTATTGCGCGTGAAGATTTATTAAATGCGTTAGATTCACTTTATAAACAAAATCCACAACTAGCAGTGATTTATGTTACCCATTTTGTAGAAGAAATAACATGTAGTATCCAAAAAGGTTTTTTATTAAAAGATGGTAGCTGTTATAAGCAAGGGGATTTAACTTCAGTCCTTAATAGTAATACATTGAGTGAATTTTTCAATAGAAATGTATATGTTAATAATCAAAATCAACGTTATTCATTATTTTTACAGGAATAGTGCATTGCAGAAATGAAAAGATAGTGCAATAATTTAATACGATAATATGTGATGGGGGACTTATAGAAATGGATAATGTTAAAGCAATATTTTTAGATATGGACGGTACAATTTTACATAAAGATAACCGTGTAGATATAGAGACAGTAAAAGTCATCAGTCAGTTGAGAAATCAGGGTTATAAAGTATTCTTAGCTACTGGAAGAGCGCATGATGAAATACATTATTTAGTACCTGAGTCTTTTGAAGTAGACGGTATTATTAGTTCAAATGGTACATTAGGTGTAGTTGAAGAAGAAACGATATTTAAGCATAGTTTATCTTATAATACAGTGCTTGAAATCGTGAAACGTGCAAAACAACAAGCAATTTATTATGAGGTATTTCCCTTTGATAGACAGCGTATTGTACTTAAAGAAGATAAAGCATGGGCTGAAGAACTATTTGAAGCTAATACACCACCTGGAAAAGTTGGTGAGAGCGAATGGACTTCAAGAAAAGAATCTATTGTGAAAAAAGTTGATTGGGAAGATAGCATACCCGATAGTACTTTTTCTAAAATATATTTATTTTCACCAGACTATGATAAGATTACAAATTTTCGTAATCAATTAATCGAAGATGAAGTGGCACTACACATAAGTGTTTCTAATTCATCACGCTTCAACGCTGAAACAATGGCATTTGAAGTAGACAAAGGTACTGGTATAAAAGAAATGATAGAACATTTTGGCATTCGACAAGAAGAAACATTAGTTATTGGTGACAGCGATAATGATAGAGCGATGTTTGCATTTGGTCATTATACGGTTGCTATGAAGAATGCAAGACCCGAAATACAAGCATTAGCCAAAGATGTTACTTCATTAACAAATGAAGAAAATGGTGCTGCAGCATACTTAAGTGAACATTTTATAAATAACTAAGTATTTTAGTGTAGTTAATTTAAAAATTAAGAAATTAAGCCAAGTTACAGTGTTACAGTTAACCTATTGTGACTTGGCTTTTATTATTTAGACAATATTTTTTAAGAAGATTTCTATTGATTAATATAAAGTATGATATGAAATACGTTTATAATCGATAGAGAAGCTGCTAAATTGAACCATTAATCATAAAAGGTATAATTATCCAACATATTACAAAAAGCCAATGTAGCTATTCTATGAGCTACATTGGCTTTTATAAAATGAACAGGTTATTTATCTGATTTATTAAATTGATCTTTTAATTCTGAAGATTTGTTTTGTACATCATCATTTTTATCATTTAAATTAGATTTAACATTATTTTGTACATCTTCTTTTTTATTATTCAAATCTGACTTTTCAGTTTGATTTGAAACACTGTTTTTAACTTTTGATTGTTGTTCGGATTGATCTGTTTTTTTATCTTTTTTGTTTTCAGTAGATGTGATAGGTTCACCATCGTTATTATAATATTGAATGATAGCTAACATATTTGTATAGTAAACAGCTAATCTAATGAGTACAACAAGCACACTTACAATGTAGATGATTGTTAATGCAACTTTTTGTGAAATGCTACCAGTGCCAATTGAAATCAGTTGACTTACTGGATTAGCAAGAATAATTACAAGTAAATTTAATAACAATAATCCAATGAAGAATTTGAACCATGTTTTTCTACCATTTTTAATACCTTTAAATCCACGTTTGATACATCCCCAAGCACCTTTATTAGGGTCTTTAATGAATGCTAATGTGAAGTTGATAATTAAAATAGTAATAAACCAATAAATAAATGATTGAATAAACACGACTAAAGTTGCTGCAATAATTTGTAATGTCAATGAAATGCCAAGCGCATGATCAGAACTACTTAAAGGACCTTGTAACGCACCAAATAATTGAGCAATACCTAGATTTAGTAATTTAGATAATAATATATTAACTACTAATAGAAGGATTATAAATATTAAGGCGAATAAAGATAGTTTTAAGCTTTTAGCATATTTTCCTTTTTTAAATGTTGAAAATAAATCTTTAAAGTTTACCTTGTCTTTATTTATTGCTTTGTCTATAGTGTAGATAGTTCCTGATATTAATGGATAGCCAATAAATACAAAGAACAATAATGGAACAAGTAATGTTAGGATTAATATAAATATTGAACCTACGATTGATTGTTGCATAGCCATAGCCATAGCGAATTTATATAGCGCTGGTTGAACTGGCATAAACGTCAATATAGTTAAAGCAAATAATATGACAAAACTTACTATTGTAAAAAGTAAAATTTTAGCATGTTGTGGTTTAGCATTTTGTAAAGCTAGTTTATGAAATTTAAACAAATTTTAAGCACTCCTTTTTAGTGATAAGATTACGATATCAGAAAATTAAAGATTTTAAAATTAATAGGTAACAAAACAGCAATAAAATGTTAAAATATCGGAATGAACTCAAGTTGAAAGGAGATATCATCATGAAATTTGCAATAATTACTGATGTCCACGGAAATTTTGATGCCTTAGAATCAGTTTTAGATGATATTGATAGAAGAGAAAAAATCGATAAAATTTATAACTTAGGCGATAATATTGGAGTCGGACATGAAACGAACAAAGTACTGGATGCTATCTTTGATAGAGATGATATGGAAATTATAGCAGGTAACCATGATGAAGCAGTGATGTCGCTCGTCAATGAAACACCCTATCCAGAAGATTTAAAAGATAAATTCTATGAACATCATCAATGGATTGAAAGTCATTTAGATGAAGATTATTATGATAGATTAAATGGCTTATCACGTGTCATGGAGCTGACATTGAATAATAAAAAAATATTATTTATTCACTACGAAATTCCTAATGAGAAATTAGAGACACCAATTGATGGGCAACCATTTAGTCCAATTGTTGAGCCAAGTGAAGAAAATGTTAAAGCGTTATTTGCTGATAAAAATGCGGATTTAATTGTATTTGGACATAATCATACTGTACATTTATATGATGACAAATCAACTGTTTATTTCAATCCTGGATCAGTAGGATTAAATAATGGCGCATATGCAGTGTATGGCATTGTAACAATTGAGGAAGATGAATTTTCATTTGAACGTGTGAAAGTACCTTATGATAATGAAGAATTCATAAGAGGATTTAATGAGAAACAAGTACCAGCGAAAGAGCTCATATTTGATAAATTTTTATAACAGAAAACTGTTAAAACTAAACTAAGCACCGTATCATTTACTTTAGATGATACGGTGCTTAGTTGTTTAAGATTTAGAATAAAAAGGTTAATGGGCATGGGCATGTACATCAGAACCTTTATCAATAGATGAACATAATGTTGCATTATCATGCTGATGTGCGTTTGTTTCTAATTGGATGGTCATATGTTGAATATTTAAATGTTCTAACTTATGCTCTAGTCGATTTAAGAGCACTTCGCCCTCTTGGATAGACATAGTATCAGCTACAACAGCATGACAGCTTAAGGCGTTCATTTCATTTGATATTGTCCATATATGGCAATCATGTACATTTTCAACCTGGGGCTCATCAATAATTGTAGAAATGACTTTAGACAAATTGACGTCACTTGGTGTACCTTCCATTAATATATTTAAAGAGGATTTTGTGATACCCCAACTACTTTTTATAATTAGAATAGAAACAATGATACTTGCTATAGGATCAGCAATTGTAAAATTAAATCCCCAAATGAGTAAAGCAGCAATAATTGCACCCACTGAACCTAATAAGTCACCCATAACGTGAAGGAAGGCACCTCGCATATTAATATTATGAGAGGTATCTCCGCCTTTAAACATTAAAGCGGCAACTATAATATTTATAATAAGTCCAAGAAGACTAATGATGAACATTTCTGTGGACTTAACATCTTCTGGTGTAAAGAAACGTCCAATAGCTTCTACAATTATGACAACCCCTATAACGAATAAAGTAATGCCATTAAATAGCGCGGCAAGTATTTCAAATCTTTTATAACCAAATGTTTTAGATTGCGTTGCATGCTTTTCGGCATATATAAAAGCAAGCAGAGCAACGCCTAATGAAATTGTATCGCTAAACATGTGTAAACCATCAGATAACAATGCTAAACTGTTGGCAACAAAGCCGCCGATAATTTCAACAATCATGAATATACCTATGATTAAGAAACTAATTAGTAATATTTTTTTGTTATTTGTGTGTACATGACCATGATTATGGTTGTGTTTTTCAGTCATACGAAAAACCACCTTTCTTAGCTTATTTATGAGTGGCGTGATGTATCGCTTGTTTTAACAAAGTTGTTACATGTGTGTCATCTAAAGTATAAATCATAGATTGTCCGTCACGTTTTGACTTAACTAAATGGGCTTGCTTTAATAAACGCAATTGATGTGAAACGTTAGATTGACTAATATCCAAAGTGTGTGCAATATGACCAACACTACATTCTCCATGTGATAATAAATGCATAATTCGGATACGATTCCCGTCGCTTAAAGCCTTGAAAATTTCAGTTACGCTATCAATCGTTTGTTGATCAAATGAATCATCCATATCGAGACCCCCTACATATTAATATATGAACATTTATTCATATGTTAATATGTAGGGCGGAAATTGTCAAATTAAGCTATGAGATTGTATATACGAGCACTTTGGTTTGAATATCCTATAAAAGTGGTAAACTTTAAATATCAATATTATTAAGGAGGTAAAATTTTATGAGTATTTTAGTTATTGGAGCCAATGGTGGCGTTGGCCAGCATTTAGTAAATCAATTAAAAGATAGCAATGAATCTTTCACTGCAGGTGTGAGAAAAGAAGAACAAGTCAAATCTTTAAAAGATAAAGGTATTGAAGCTACTTTAATTGATGTAGAAGCTGATGATTTAGCTACACTTACAGAAAAAATTAAAGGCTATGATAAAGTGATCTTTTCAGTAGGATCAGGTGGAAGTACTGGTGCAGATAAAACAATCAGTGTAGATTTAGATGGTGCAATTAAATCTATCAAAGCAAGTGAAGCAAATCATGTGAAACAATATGTGATGGTTTCAACTTATGATTCTAGAAGAGAAGCATTTGATGCAAGCGGAGATTTAAAACCATATACGATTGCAAAACACTATGCCGATGAATACTTAAAACAAGCTAATATACCATACACAATTGTGCATCCAGGCGGCTTAACAGATGAAGCGGGTACGAATAAAATTGAAGTGGGAGCGTTTTTTGAAGGACGAGGCACTATTCCACGAGAAGATGTAGCGACAGTACTCAAAGAAGTAGTTACTACAGATTATTTGCTTAACACAGAGTTTCAAATCATTAGTGGAGAAGAAGAAATCACTAGTGCTTTAACTAACTTTACAAAATAAGTAAGTGAAACTTATTTAAGAGCCAATTTACATTTGTATGTAAATTGGCTCTTTTTTAATATATATGACTTTTACAATAAAATAATGGTATAAATTTGATACAATAGTACATATCGTTTGGAGGTAATCATGAAAATTTCAAACAAAAAAATTTATGAACAAGTTGCAGATATTATATTAGAAAGTATTAAGTCAGGTGAGTACAAGGTAGGAGATAAATTACCTTCTATTCAAAAGTTAGCTCAGACTTATGGGGTAAGCGTGGCATCGATTAGGGAGGCGTTGAATGCGCTACGAACAATAGGGGTTATTGAGTTAAAGCAAGGATATGGAACGTTTATCAAACAAATTGAACCTAAATTCTTTGAATTAGGTGATAAATTTAATTCCGTAGTACAAATTAAAGAACTACTAGAGTTAAGAGAAATTGTAGAAAGTTCTACAGTTGAAAAGGCTGCCATAAATCGAAGTGAAGAGGATTTAAAGAGGCTGGAAGAAGCATTAAATGAAATGGGAGAGGCTGTCACAGATGGGACTTCAGGTGAAAAGGCAGACTTAAGGTTTCATTTATTAATTGCTAAAGCAGCGCAAAATTCCCTATTAGTTGAATTGTTAAATAATATTTCAGGACTGATGAAAGATTCTATGGAAGAAACACGTAAAATATTTATCTATAGTGCTCAAAAAACAATGCATAGATTACATGAAGAACATGTAGCTATTTATAATGCTATTCTTGAGCAAGATAGTAAACGTGCTGTTAAGGCTATGCAATCTCATTTGCTAGAAGTCAAAGTAACAATTTTAGCAAATTTTAAAGAGCAGTAATACAATAATAAAATGCCATTTCAAAATATAAATTGAAATGGCATTTTTATAATTGTATAGTTAAAGTATGTTAGCTTGGGTTGAAACTAAGTGCTGCAATGGAGTTAAATGGGAGCACAGCAAATTAAAAAAGCCCAAACTTTTCCGGAGTTTGGACTTAATAGCAAATTTTATATTTTTGAAAAAGTACTTAACCTTTTTCAAGTGTATAATTCATCATGTAATTACCTTATATGTAACACGAGTAGAGCACGTTTCCGTAACTCTTTTGTCATTATACTATTTGAAGTAATCATTTGGCAAGATAAATTTAAAAACAATTTAAAAACTAATCAAAAACAATTTAACAAATATATTATTGTAATTTGTATATATGAGGTTGGGCGAAACTAATGTAAGAAACCGTCATATGAGTGTGGTGATATCATCAAGGACAGCATAAGTTATTAAAATCTCAATATATACTTTCATAGTAAGTTTAAATCTATGATACAATCACAATAGTTCAGAAAAACATAAAAAATACATAGATACATAAGCAGTGACTTGTATACGATAAAAAAATAGATAAAAAGTAAAGTATTAATCAACTTAAGAATTTGGAGGTGTGATTCATGGCGTTATTTTTGAAGCCAATATTTCATGAAAAAATATGGGGTGGTAGCAGACTTAAATCGTTTGGCTATAATATCCCTAGTGACAATATCGGAGAAGTGTGGGGCATATCCGCACATCCCAACGGTAGCTGTGAAATATTAAATGGACCATATCAAGGGCAAACTTTAGATCAAGTGTGGAATGAACATAGAGAATTATTTGGAGATTTTCCGAGTAAGGATTTTCCTTTAATGACTAAAATAGTAGACGCTAAGAAAGCATTATCAGTTCATGTACATCCTGATGATGCATATGCTTATGAAAATGAAGCAGGGCAATATGGTAAATCAGAGTGTTGGTACATCGTGGATGCTGAAAAAGACGCTGAAATTATATACGGTCTTAATATAGATACTAAAGAAAATGCAATAGATAAACTAAATGAAGCACAATATGAATCATCAATGTTTAATAAAGTTAAAGTTAAGCCAGGAGAGTTTTATTTCATTCCTGCAGGGACGATTCATTCGATTGGTGCTGGTATACTAGTATATGAAACAATGCAATCTTCGGATGTAACATACAGAGTATATGACTATAATCGAGAAAATGAAGCGGGTCATACACGTCCCTTAAGCCAAAGCAAAGCAAAAGATGTGATTGAAGTCTCTAATGAAAGCATCAATATATCAACCGATACAGAAATTGTTGAAAATCATAAACGGATACAGTTAGTATCTAATGATTTTTTTACTATGGTGAAATGGGAAATTTCAGGTACATTAAATTATATGAAACCGAGAGAGTTTGTGTTAGTTTCAGTACTGAAAGGACAAGGTCAAGTTATAGTAGATGGTGAAGTTTATACATTGAATAAAGGCCAAAATTTTATTTTAACTTCAGAAGATTTAGATACAATTTTTGAAGGTGATTATGAATTGATAGTAAGTTACTTATAGTAAAAGGAGGGTCATAAAAAATGTATAAATTTTTGTATATATCATTAATATGTGGAATTATATCTGGCATAGGCATATTTCTGAAAATACCTGATTATCCTTCGCTAGCATTTCCAATTACGATTGGTGTACTTGGCATAGTTACAGCACTGATTACAATTCCTGACAAAGAAATAAGTGGTTTATTAAAGTTAGGCGGCGTATTAATTAATTTTATGCCAATCATGGGCGCTTTGACAGTAGCCTAATAGTTAAATAAAAAGTATCTTTACATACGTGTAAAAGATACTTTTTTTATGAGTTGATTTTCTTATGTCATTCTAAGCATTATGAAACAGTAGGAGGATTAAATATTTGAAATAAGCTCAACAATCTTAATTGATGACAAGATAATCAATAAAATAAAATTAAATAACATGCTATTTATCTATGCAGTTTATTTAAATAAAAATATGGTAAAATGGAATTTGAATTGGAGGTGGAAAGGTGAATAAGACTAGAGGAATTATCATGACCTTAGTAATCGCAATGGTTGCAACAATATTAGGGAGTAAATTTCCAGTAGTAGGTAGTGCAATTTTTGCGATTGTTATAGGTATCATTATTAATAATTTGTTTGTGATCCCTAAAAAATATGAAGCGGGCATCCAATTCAGTAGTAAAAAAATCTTGCATTATAGCATTGTAGTATTAGGATTTACATTGAGTTTTCACTCTATAGGGGCGATAGGATGGAAGTCACTTCCAATTATAATTATCACATTAGGCGCAGCATTTCTTACCGTTTATTTATTGATGAAATGGTTGAGGACTAGTGAGAATTTAAGTATTTTAATAGCTGTAGGAACATCTATTTGTGGTGGTTCAGCTATTGCAGCAACAAGTCCTGTAATTAAAGCTAAAGAAAGTGAAGTTGCTTTGGCGATTGCCACAATTTTTTTATTCAACTTAATTGCAGTGTTCATTTTTCCGCCGTTAGGACATGTTCTAAATATGGGGGAAGTAGCATTTGGATATTTTGGAGGCACGGCTATTAATGATACTTCAAGCGTAATAGCAGCGACTTCAAACTATGGTAATACAGCATTAGAAACTGGTGCAATTACAAAATTAACGAGAACTTTAATGATAATACCAGTTGTATTATTCTTTACATACAGAACTATTCGTCAAGCACGATCAGAACAGTCTAAGATAGCAGTGAAAAATGTATTTCCTTGGTTCATAATGTGGTTTGTAGTAGCATCACTGATTAGTACAATTTTAAACTTTTCCCCTACAATAATTAATATTTTTCATCAACTTTCCTTGTTTTTAATTACTATGGCAATGGGCGGCATTGGATTAACAGTTCAATTTAGACAGTTTAGACAAGCCGGTTTTAAACCGCTATTTATAGGTTTAATCACGTGGATTGTAGTTATTGTAACAAGCTTACTTACTATGAAATTAATAAACTTATTGTAATGATTGTTACATAAGTACTTTTTGCATATAATAGGAAAGATAGAATTTTTACATGAGATAAGGAGTATCTAAATGGCAGAGGAAATAAGTTATTTTTGGTTGAATTGCGGATATAATCGCTGGAATCATAACGAATCTTTAGTTGGGCAAGAGACATTATTTGAATCAGGTGCACAATTTAATCCTTCACAAGGTTTCAGATCTTTCAAACAAGCTAAAGTGGGAGATCGTGTTATCTTTTATCAAGTCCAAATGGATACTGGTTTATTAGGGTGTGGTGAAATTACCAGCGTACAAACGGGTGCTCAAAATAAAATTCGTGTGCAATTTCAATTACAAGAGGAACTTAAACCATTAACAACAGACTATTTAAAACGAAGTGAACAATTAGAGTTTAGAATAAGAAATATGAAAGAAACATTATTTAATGAAATATCACAGGACGAATTTGATTTAATTGTCCGTTTAGGTAAAGGTGAGGCTAAGATACCTAGGTATTTCTTCATAGCTGAAGAAGTAGAATTTGAGCCGAAATCTTATAATACGATATATACACATACTTATAATGGCATAAAACGTAATGGGTACCATTTTTATACTCAACTTGAAATTGGTGACCAAATCATTTTTTATAATAAAAAGCGGGACCAATCTGTAATTGGCGTTGGTGAAGTAAGCCGACATATACATGAAAAAGCCCCAATTCCGGGTAGAACAAACAGCACAGCTATCGAAGTGTATTTTGAACAAGAAATTGATCCCGTATCATTAGGGACATTAAATAAACATCCAAAATTAAAAAATTTATATTACTTGCAAGAGAATGCCAAGCAAGCAATAGCGAGTATGTCACAAACTCAATTTGAAGCAATACTTGAAATGAGTGAAAATGATGGATTGAAATCTCAATTTGAGGCTGTTAAGAGTGATAATATCATTGATAAACCTGACGAAGATATCAAACCATTTATATTACTTTTGGTAGATAAAGGTGAGGGCTTAAAAGCTGCTGAAGATTTATTGCAAAAAGCAAATGCCAATCCAGTTATTATTGCGGGACACCCGGATTTCACTGAGAACATGCTTTATGGTAAATATTTACCTAATGAAGCTGGCGCACTGTATTACAGAGAAGGATTTATTACAAGTCTAATGCCACGCAAAGATAAAAGCCATTTAGTTATAGATAATTTTAACCGCATTGATCCAGATATATTCCAAACGTACATTAACGTTTTAGAAGGTTACGAAATGACTTTACCACGTTATAATAAAGAAGGTAATATGATTAAATGGTCAAGGAAAAAGGATTCATTCTATCACTTTAATCCTAATTGGCATATTGTAGGTATTACTTATGATGATTTGAATGAAATTAAACGTAAGTATACAGAACAATTTTTAAAATATGCGCGAATTGTAAAAGTGAATCAAGACGTATAGTGAATGAATAAAAATTACTCAATTAATTCATTTTGGAGCTAGAACTTCAAAACACCGCCAAACTTAATTCGTTTGGCGGTGTTTTTTAAGATATTCATACTTGTAAGCATTTTGCCCTATGTTTGAAATCCAGTATATATAGTGGCTATAGTACCATATTGAATTTCAAGTAATGTGCTATTTATAGAAGATAAAAGATAGAAATATAATTTCATCTGGTTTCCAACTTCGTACATAGCTAAACGCTTCTAATTTTTCATAACATTTTTTATAAAATGTAGTGTATAGTAATATTTGTTGGAAGCGCATACTTTTATAAGGGGTTATATGATTTATTTTGGTGAATTTAGGATATAATATATAGAGAGACTGAACATATTCGAATCTTAAAAGAAAGAAAATTTTATACTGTTAGGATGTGTATTGATATGCCAATTATTTATTATGATGGTACTTGTGTTTATTGCTATAATTATGCGATTTGGCTCATCAAAAATGGGCTATCAAGTCGTTATCAATTTGCACAATTACAAGGTGAAACAGCACAAAACTTGTTAGAAAATTATCCAGAAGCACGTCAATATAATAGTGTGATATTACAAGAAGGAGATCATTTACAATATAAGTCAGATGCGATTGCTACTTTAATTATGTCACTGACAACTTATAAATGGCTAGGTATATTACTAAAATTGACGCCTAAAATTTTAAGAGATTTAGGATATAATTTATTTGCAGATAATAGAAATAGAATGTGGAAAACACATTGGCATAAGCCTAATGAATATGAAAAAACATTTTTTATTGACTGAATAGACGGAGGAAGCAAAATGGGAAATATTATTGTAGTCGGCAGTGCGTCCATAGACTTAGTAGTGAAAACAAACATGATACCTAAAGCGGGTGAAACGGTGATGGGAGATACATTTTTTACTACACCTGGTGGAAAAGGGGCTAACCAAGCTGTAGCAGCAGCACGTTTAAGTGATAACGTATATATGATTGGTGCAGTAGGTGAAGATGAATATGGAAAACAGATTATTCGAAACTTAGAACAAAACAATGTAAATACAGATTATATAGATATAATAGAAAATGAAGCATCTGGGACAGCTCATATTACATTATTTGAAGATGATAACCGTATTATAGTTGTACCGGCTGCTAACAGTTATGTTACAGCTGATAAAGTATTACCTAAGTTAGAGCATTTTAATGCTGGAGATATTATCGTCATGCAACATGAGATACCTGAAGAAACAATAGCAGCGGTAGTTAGTTTTGCAGAGAAACATGATATGAAAGTCATATTAAATCCTGCACCTTATCGTAAGCTTGATCATGACATTATAGAAAAAGTGACTTGGGTTACGCCAAATGAATCAGAAAGTGAATTATTATTTGAAAATCAGGTGGATAAAGCATTAACAAATTATCCTAATAAATTGATAGTCACAAAAGGCGCATCAGGAGCGGTTTTCTATAGCGATTCTCAACGGCTTGTAGCAGGTTATAAGAAAGAAGTCATTGATACTACTGGGGCTGGAGATACATTTAACGGTGCATTGGCAGTGGCACTAATTGAAAATAAAACACTTGATGATGCAGTTGCATTTGCAAATTTAGCGGGCAGTTATGCTATAACAGGATTAGGTGCGCAAAGCGCTATGCCATACAGAAAAGACTTAGATTAACGATGGATAATCAGGGTATATATTCAATGTGATAGCGCTAGTTCTTAATTTAAAATAATTCTAATTTAGAGAGCTATCACCCTTTACAGATTATAATTATTATTATATAATAATTAATGTAATCAAGAACATGAGTTGTTTTTTCGAACTAACAACGAAATTTAAAGGAGAGATTTAAACATGGCAAAAAATGAAGACGTAGTAGTAGTATTAAATCAACAAGTAGCAAACTGGACAGTAGCGTTCACCAAATTACACAATTTTCATTGGTATGTTAAAGGGCCAAATTTCTTCTCTTTACACACAAAATTTGAAGAGTTATATGATGAAGCAAGCCAATATATAGATGATTTAGCTGAACGTATTTTAGCAGCAGGAGGCAATCCTGTAGCAACTTTAAAAGAAAGTTTAGAACTTTCAATTATTAAAGAAGCTGGCAAAGGTTATAAAGCTGAAGAAATGGTAGAAGAATTATCTAAAGATTTCACAAATGTTTCAAAACAATTAGAAGAAGCAATAGAAGTAGCTTCAAATGCTAATGATGATGTAACAGAAGACATGTTTATCGGTATGCGTACTAATATTGATAAACATAATTGGATGTTAAAATCTTATTTAGGACAATAATACGAGATATAATAAAAGAGGACTAGATTTAAAAATCTAATCCTCTTTATAAATACATATAGCGTATGGATCAACCAACTTAAAAGATAAACTAAGAAAACACTATGTATAAAATTAAGCCGGTAAAGGGTTTCCTTTACCGGCTTTTGTATTCCCAAAATGTTATAAATGACGAAAATTATTCAGCCATTTCAAGTGCGATTTCCATCATTTGAGTAAACGAATTTTGACGTTCTTCTGCAGTAGTTGCTTCATTACGCAAAATATGATCACTAACAGTAAATACACCTAACGCTTTTTTGTTAGCATACGTAGCATTTAAGTATAAAGCAGCAGATTCCATTTCTATTCCTAATATACCCATGCGTTGCCATCTTTCATTAAATGTCTCATCTGCATTATAGAAAGTATCAGAAGATAAAATATTACCTACATGTGTAGTTGCACCAATGTCATCAGCCTTTTGTTTAGCTTTCAAGATTAAGTCAAAATCAGCTAAAGGAGCAAAGTGGCCAGGGATATTATATTGATCTACATAACTAGAGTTCGTAGAAGCACCTTGCGCTATAATAATATCGTAAAGATTAACATTGTCTTGTAATGCACCACAAGATCCGATACGGATAATAGTATCAACATCAAAGAAATTGTATAACTCATAAGAGTAAATACCAATACTTGGTATACCCATGCCAGAGCCCATAACTGAAATTTCTTTACCTTTATATGTGCCAGTATAACCAAACATATTTCTTACTTCATTAAATTGTTCAACATTTTCTAAATAATTATCGGCTATGTATTTTGCACGAAGTGGATCTCCCGGCATCAATACAGTCTTTGCAATTTTAGTCCCGTTAGGTTGAATATGAGGTGTACCTTTTGTCATAATCATCTTCTCCTTTAAATTCTTATCAATTTAAAGATAACATTTGTTTATTATTTTTGCGAATTTTTGTAGTATAAGGGTTAAAGGGAAAGTTTATTAAGGATAAGTTTTTAATTTTGCTTTATAATTGTAAGCGATATTGAACATATTTTTATAAACAAAAAATTAGGAGGATTCCAAATGAATTACGCAAAGTATATAGATCATACACTACTTAAGCCTGAAGCAACAAGAGTGCAAATTGATAAAATTATTGAAGAGGCAAAAGATTTTAATTTTAAATCTATTTGTATTAACCCTACACATGTGAAGTATGCAGCTGAGTTGTTAGGCAATTCAGATGTTTTAGTATGTACAGTGATAGGTTTTCCATTAGGTGCAACAACTACAAAATCAAAAGTATTTGAAGCAGAAGATGCTATAAATAATGGCGCATCAGAAGTAGATATGGTTATCAATATTGGTGCTTTAAAAGATGGACGTTATGAAGAAGTTCAAAAAGATATCGAAGGTGTAGTAGCTGCTGCTAATGGTAAGACGGTAAAAGTTATTATCGAAACATGTTTATTAACAGATGATGAGAAGGTAAAAGCTTGTGAATTGAGTAAAGCAGCAGGTGCTGATTTCGTTAAAACATCGACTGGTTTCGCAGGCGGCGGAGCTACTCCACAAGATGTTAAATTAATGAAAGATACTGTTGGTGATGCTTTAGAAGTGAAAGCATCAGGTGGCGTAAGAAATTTAGAAGATTTTAATAATATGATTGAAGCGGGTGCTACACGTATCGGCGCTAGCGCAGGAGTTCAAATTATTCAAGGCTTAGAAAGTGACTCTGATTACTAATTTTAAAGAATAGTATACTTATCTATGAATAAGCATGATATACAAAAGGGGAGGTCTACTGATATGAGAATGGTAGATTTAATTGAAAAAAAACGTGATGGCCAAGCACTTACTCAAGAAGAAATTGAATTTTTTATCACTGGTTATACTAATGGTGATATTCCAGACTATCAAGCTTCTAGTCTAGCTATGGCGGTATTTTTTCAAGATATGAATGATGAAGAAAGAGCAGCTTTGACTATGGCAATGGTCAATTCAGGAGATGTCATTGATTTATCGGATATAAATGGTATCAAAGTTGATAAACATTCTACAGGTGGCGTTGGCGATACAACAACATTGGTACTTGCACCTTTAGTTGCATCAGTTGGCGTACCAGTCGCTAAAATGAGTGGTAGAGGACTAGGTCATACAGGTGGGACAATTGATAAGTTAGAATCTGTCAAAGGATTCCATGTTGAAATCAGTGAGGAAAAATTTGTTAAACTGGTTAATGAATCTAAAGTTGCTGTAATAGGACAAACAGGCAATTTAACGCCTGCAGATAAAAAATTATACGGTTTACGTGATGTTACAGGCACAGTAAATTCAATACCATTAATAGCATCATCAATAATGAGTAAAAAAATTGCTGCTGGTGCCGATGCTATTGTTTTAGATGTGAAAACAGGTAACGGTGCATTTATGAAAACATTAGAAGATGCTGAAGCATTAGCACACGCTATGGTTAGCATTGGTAATAATGTAGGTAGAAATACAATGGCAATTATTTCTGATATGGGTCAACCATTAGGTAATGCTATAGGTAATGCTTTAGAAGTTAAAGAGGCCATTGAAACGCTACAAGGCAAAGGACCCGAAGATTTAACTGAATTAGTCATGACTTTAGGTTCCCAAATGATTGTAGTAGGCGGGAAAGCTAAAGACCTAGAGGAAGCACGTACAATGCTTCAACAAGCAATTGAAGATGAATCAGCATTAGAGACATTTAGAACGTTTTTAGAAAATCAAGACGGCGATGGTTCAGTTGTAGATGACTTGTCTCAATTACCTCAAGCTAAATATAAAATTGAATTACCAGCGCAATCATCTGGCGTTGTGACTGAAATTATTGCCAATGAAGTGGGTGTAGCTTCAATGATGTTAGGTGCAGGTAGACAAACGAAAGAAGACGATATTGATCTTAGTGTTGGTCTGGTACTACACAAAAAAGTTGGAGATAAAGTTAGTGAAGGTGACGCGTTACTAACAATACACAGTAATCGAGACAACATTGATGATGTGATAGAAAAGTTAAATCAAAGTATTACAGTAAGTGAACAGGGAGAAGCACCAACATTGATTCATAAAATTATTACAGAATAGGAGTGGACATAATGACTACACCTTTTAAAAGAGTACACTTAATCGTAATGGACTCAGTAGGTATTGGTGAAGGTCCTGATGCAAAAGCATTTAATGATGAAGGTAGTCATACATTAAAGCATACATTAGAAGGTTTTAATCAGACGTTACCCAATTTACAAAAATTAGGATTAGGTAATATTGATGATTTACCAGTAATTGACAAAGAAACAACACCTCAAGCGTTTTATACTAAAATGAGTGAGGCATCAGTAGGCAAAGATACAATGACAGGTCATTGGGAAATTATGGGTTTAAATATCATGCAACCATTTAAAGTGTACCCAGAAGGGTTTCCAGATGAACTTATTACTGAAATTGAAACAATGACTGGACGTAAAGTTGTAGCGAATCGCCCTGCTTCTGGTACGCAAATTATCGATGAATGGGGCGAACATCAAATGAAGACAGGCGACTTAATCGTTTATACTTCTGCTGATCCTGTACTTCAAATAGCTGCACATGAAGATATCATACCTTTAGAAGAACTTTATGATATTTGTGAAAAAGTAAGAGAATTAACGAAAGATCCCAAATATTTAATAGGTAGAATTATTGCTAGGCCTTATTTAGGTGAGCCAGGTGCTTTTCAAAGGACATCGAATAGACATGATTATGCATTGAAACCATTTGGTAAAACAGTTATGAATGAGTTGAGCGATGGAGGCTATGATGTTATTGCCTTAGGAAAAATTAATGATATTTTTGATGGTGAAGGGGTAACAGAATCTGTACGTACTAAAGATAATATGGACGGTATGGATAAACTCATAGACACTGTAAAACATGATTTTAATGGTTTGAGCTTTTTAAATTTAGTTGATTTTGATGCTTTGTATGGTCATCGTCGTGATAAATCAGGCTATGCCCAAGCGATTAAAGCATTTGATGAACGGTTACCCGAACTTATAGATAATTTGAGAGAAGATGATTTAGTCATTATTACAGCCGATCACGGAAACGATCCAACGGCTGAGGGCACTGATCATACAAGAGAGTATATTCCAGTACTTATGTTTAGTCCCAAAATCGATAAATACCATGAGCTTTCAACAGATGATACATTTAGTTCAATAGGTGCTACGATTGCGGATAATTTCAATGTGAAATTACCTGAATTTGGGAAAAGTTATTTGAAAGAAATGGGTGTAGAAAGATGAGGCAGTTGCTTCGTATCATCATCGGTATAGCTTTTAGTATAATAGGATTATTACATTTTAAAAATGAAGAAAGTTTTAGAAATATTGTTCCAGACTACTTACCATTTAGAAAGGCAGCAGTACTTATAACTGGTGTGTTTGAAATTGTGTTTGGGATAGTATTAATTTCTAAACGACCATCATTGTGTTTAAAAAGAGGAATCAATGCATTTTTATTAGCAGTGTTACCGGCAAACATTTATATGGCCCAACATAACATTCCTTTAGGTGATAAAAAATTACCTAAATGGGCTTTATATAGTCGACTTCCATTACAATTTGTAATGATGAGAGTTATTCATAAATTATAATAATAAAAAGCACAATTGTATCAGTAATGATAGTGTAAGTGTATAAATCAAAGCCCCAACAGACATTTTAAATTCTGTTGAGGCTTTATTATTATGCTAGGAGATATAGCCTAGACTTTTATTTATTTTCACCAAATACATCATGCCATTCAGATCTTTTATCTAAAAAGGTTTGTGCAATTTCTTTAGCGCCTTCAAGTGAATGGCTTGCTGCCCAACCACATTGTACTTCATTGCACGCTGGAACTTCTGATGCATTTAAGACATCATGAATAGTTTGTTCAATAATATTTAAAACATCCTCATAGTCATCGTGATTAATAAATGAAACATAGAAACCTGTTTGGCAACCCATAGGGCTAATATCAACGACTTTATCAGAGTGATTTCTAATGTTTTCAGCCATTAAGTGTTCTAGTGAATGTAATCCTGGCATCTCCATGTGTTCCTTATTCGGTTGTTTAAAGCGAATATCGTATTTATGAATAACATCTCCATTAGCGCCTTCCATTTTGCCAGCTAATCTAACAAAAGGTGCATCGACGATTGTGTGATCTAAATTGAAACTTTCAACGTTCATTTTTGGCATGTTATATCCTCCTAATATGTTCAGTAAATTAATTGTAACAAGAAGGCTAAGTATTTACAATTTCTGAAATGTGGTATAGATACAAAGATAAAGAAAGATATTTACTAAAATTTCAGATAATTGATGACAGAAACTTATAAAGCCGATAAAATAAGTAATAATTAAAATGTGTTTTGTGTATATAGAATAATATGGGGATATGATATTGCTTTTTTACTTATTGCATATTATTCAAGCAATTGACAATGTTGTTGTATCTTAGGAGGTAAGTGGAGTATATGGAAAACAAACAAATTATCTTAGATTATATAGAGAACGAAAAACTTAATTATTTGGAAATAAGTCACCAAATTCATCAAAGACCTGAATTGGGTAATGAAGAGATTTTTGCTGCTAGAACACTCATTGAAAATTTAACAAGACATGACTTTGAATTAGAGACAGATATCGCGGGTCATGCGACAGGTTTTATTGCACGTTATGATTCAGGACAACCAGGTCCGACAATAGGGTATTTAGCAGAATACGATGCACTACCAGGGTTAGGACATGCATGTGGCCATAATATTATAGGTACTGCTAGTGTATTAGCGGGTATAACTTTAAAACAAGTCATCAATAAAATTGGTGGTAAAGTAGTTGTGTTAGGTTGCCCAGCAGAAGAAGGCGGTGAAAATGGCAGCGCTAAAGCTACGTACGTAAAAGAAGGCGTTATCGATGAATTAGACGTAGCTCTAATGGTTCATCCTGGCAATGAAACTTATAGAACGATAAATACTTTGGCTGTAGATGTTTTAGATATAAAATTTTATGGTAAAAGTACGCATGCGTCTGAAAATGCAGATGAAGCAAGAAATGCGCTTGATGCTATGATTTCTTATTTTAATGGGGTCTCCCAATTACGCCAACACATTAAAAAAAGTCAGCGCGTACATGGTGTAATTTTAGATGGAGGTAAAGCAGCAAATATTATTCCAGACTTTACACATGCTAGATTCTATACAAGAGCTACCTCGCGTAAAGAGTTAGATGTGTTAACAGAGCGTGTGGGTCAAATAGCTAAAGGTGCCGCTATTCAAACAGGTTGTGACTATGAATTTGGACCTATACAAAATGGTGTGAATGAATTTATAAAAACATCTAAGTTAGACGACCTGTTTGCGAAATATGCTACCGAAATGGGGGAAGCAGTGATTGATGATGATTTTGGATATGGTTCTACAGATACTGGAAATGTGAGTCATATCGTACCAACCATTCATCCGCACATTAAAATAGGGTCACGTAACTTAGTTGGACATACCCATCGCTTTCGTGAAGCAGCAGGTAGTACGCATGGTGATCAAGCGCTAATTAGAGGAGCTAAAATCTTATCATTAATGGGATTAGAATTAATTGAAAACCAAACATTATTTGAATCCATAATTGAACAACATCAATTTATAAAGGAGCACAAGAAATGACAAATCGAAGCTCTCTAAGTCCTAAACTAACCCTTAGTGATCTTTATGATTCGAATATCGTTTATACGTCTAGGCCATCCTATATTTCAAATCCTTGGTTGGAACCAGAAGAACACCAATCCAATTTTTTAACTGGTCGAGAACTTATCATAGCAAATCAATTACCAGTTATTGTACACGAGGCAAGTGTTACAGATAAATTGAAGACGTTATTAGAAACAATTGGTAAAACTATGCCTACAAATGTGTTTAAGTTCAAAGATCAAGAGAGCTATGAGCAATTAATTAAATATTTAGCACATAAAGAAAATAAAAAAATATATTTTCAATATATTCATGATGAAACGATTCTAAATAAATCATTTTATGCATTAGATAAAGATATATTTTCGGCATTAAATAACAAAGCGCGTATACCAGAATGGACAAATTATAAATATTTGCCAAATAGAGAAGTGATTGATATCCAGCATTTCACGGATGCAGTATCGAAGTGGAATTTCCCATTTGTGCTAAAGCCTGGAGATGATTTGCCTACTGCAGGCGGTTATGGTGTTATGATTTGTTATAATGAGCATGATTTAACTAAGGCGACAACGCGTATTATGGCTGCGCAAGAAGAAACAGATAGTATAATTATTGAACAAAAAGTAGAAGCTATAGCAAATTATTGTGTTCAATATGCATATTCAGAACAAGAAGGTATTAGATATATAGGAACCTCTGAACAGCTAACAGGAAAATATGGTCATTATAAAGGAAATCAAAATGTGCAACAAGTACCTGAAACAGTTATTGAAGCGGGTAGAGAAATTATGGAAATAGGGGTTTCTAAAGGTTACTATGGAGTAGCAGGATTCGATTTATTATTAGATAAAAATGGAGACGTTTATGCTATTGATTTGAACTTTAGACAAAATGGTTCTACAAGTATGTTATTACTTGAGCCATTATTAGACAAAGGCTATCACAAATTTTATAGTTATATATCCTCCGTTGATAATGCACATTTTTTTAATACAATTCTAAAATATGTTAATAAAGGTGTGTTATTCCCATTATCATATTATGATGGTGATTGGTATGATAATGAAGACGTAAAATCAAGATTTGGGTGCATATGGCATGGCGAATCAAAAGCGGAAATTGAAGCAATTGAGCAACAATTTTTAAAAGAACTAGATGTAAATTGAATATAAAATTCGAAACAATTCTGGTATCTATGGCTCAACGTACACCATAGGCGTTATAAGCCTTAACCTATAGGGATGAAATAGAGATTGACTATCACTACAGAATTATTTATATTCACAGTATAGGTACTTTATTAAAAATGAATTGAAGGTGTTAGAATGTCTTACAAAGAAAGTTCATTTTATCAAGATATTTTAGTAAATGAAGTGTTTTACGTTGCTACAAAATCAAAACAATTAATCAAACATGAGATTTTGGGTAAGGATATTGTATGCGTTTGGACAGACAAAGCAAAAGCTAAGTCATTTTTAGACAAACATGAAATTGAGTATAGCCACATTAAACAACTTGATGTTGATCGATTTGTCACTTATGAAATGGAAAAAGTGTTTGATGAAGGCGAAGAAATATTGATGAACCCTGTGACTCATACAGATGGAGATTTAATAGATATTTATAAAGTGGCGGACGAAATGATGTCTGATTTAGATCATATTCGTTTGAAAGAATTTGTTAAGGATGTAGCAAAAGATGATGCGGTATTTGGGCTCACAAACAAAAATGAAAAGAGATTCATATTAATAAGTGATGATCGACCAGATAAGCCGCAAATCATGCCAGTTTGGAGTATTAGAAATAGAGCAGAAAAAGTAAGAAATGCAGATTTTGAAGAATGTGAAATCATTGAAATTGAGGGCGAAGTCTTTGGTGAATGGTTAGATACTTTACGCGATGATCATAAGGCAGTAGCTATTGATTTGAAACCCGGCGCTATTGGCACAATAGTATCTCCACAAAAAGTTATAGATCAACTCACATTCTAATATATGGTTGAGGATTAAATTTAATTATTTTTAGACATGTCTGAGATGTCAAAAAGCGAGTAACGCACATATTCCGTTACTCGCTTTTGGTTTATAATTACTTATAAATGAATAGCGCCAAGTGCTCCAGAAAAAGCGCCGTGTTCAATATAATAGGGCTTACATCCACGTAATACTGTGTAATCTTCAACGACTTCTCTTAATAAGGCATTGTTATGGAATGATGACCCTATATATGCAACATTTTCAGTTTGATGTTCCCTTGCCACAGTCACTGACATTGTTGTAATAACTTCGCCAACAACGCCTATGACAGAAGCTAATTTATCTGCATCTGTAAAGGTATGATCTAAGTTATGTAAGACATGACCAAAATTTGCAGCTGTTAGATCACCAGATAAAGGCGGTTCACTGTCTTTATATATATGTTTAACTTTTAGGTCAATAATTTCTCTATTACCATTTTGCGCAGTGTTTGTTAATTTTTGATAATCTTTAATGCCTGTTAATAAGTATCCCAGTCCTTGAATCATTCCACCGCCGGTACCCACGCCACCAACACGTTGTTGACTTTTACCATTTGAATAGTGTAATGAAGTACCTGTACCTACATTGGTAAATATATAATCATCTAAAAAGTGACCTTGCTCTTTTAAAAGTATTTCTAAACCTCTTGAAGCAGCGTCAAATTCAACAAATGTCTGTGAATCAGACTTTAATTGTTTTTGAATTAATGCAGCTTGCCCACCTGTTAAACTGATATGCGCTCCATCTTGTTGATTTAGCCAAGCAATAACTTCATCAATTTCTGTTGTTAATTTAGTCTTATATTTTCGTTTGCCATGATTTTCTTGAACAATCTTGATTAGAGTGCCTCCAGCATCAATGCCAATCTTCATCTAAGCGTCCCCCCAAATATTTTACATTATAACTAATATTATAATAAAATATTAGAAAATCAAATATGAAGTTAAAGAGTACGCAATTAATATTTAACTAAGCCTATGTATTTAAGTTAATGATGTAATTAAAGCGATTAATTTTTATGGAAATGCTAATTGGAAGACAAGAAAAAATACTTAATAAAACCAATGGTGGGTGTTACGTGCTGAATTACATAATAATGAAACGTGATATTCCATATTTTAAGTACATAGGGTCATGAATGAAGCGATGACAACACCAACGTTATTTCATATACCTTCTAATGATATGATTGAACAACAATGCGTATATGATGCGCTGTGTGAATGGGGTAAAACACATATGCCTATTGAAAAAATTTTTTAATGCAATGCATGGCCAAATAAAGGCCAGTTTAAAGTAATTTGGTTAATAAATTTTTAAAATTTAAAATAAATAATAAAACATCAATTATAAAGATTATAAATATTGCAAAAGTGGTATTGTAAGATAATGAATACGATTTAAATAGGGGATTAAATATGTTTATTAAAAAGCAATTCGAAAATATTACTGTTCAAGTGTACGAAGAACAATATAAAGATGAACTCTATAATTTTAAATTAAATGAGCGCCAACAAATTTATTCGTCTTTACCTAAAGATGTTTTAGAAGACGCGATTCATGATGAAAATAGAATTCCAAATATTGCTTTAAATGATAAAGGCCAAGTAGTGGGATTTTTTGTGTTGCACCAATATTATCAACATGAAGGTTACGATACACCTAACCAAGTCATTTACGTGAGATCATTATCAATTAATGAGCATTTCCAAGGTTTTGGTTATGGGACAAAAATGATGATGCATCTTCCGCAATATGTTCAACTGCTATTTCCGGAGTTTAATCATTTATATTTAGTTGTCGATGCTGAAAATAAAAGTGCTTGGAATGTATATGAACGCGCTGGTTTTATGCATGCTGCAACTAAAGAAGAAGGACCTATTGGTAAAGAACGCTTGTATTATTTAGATTTAGATTCAAAATATGTATCTTCTTTGAAATTAAAACCTAGCACGGATGATACACCTTATAATATACACATCATTGATTTATTTAAAGATGATTACAAAGTAGGATTTATTGCATTAGAAAAACACGACGACCGAATGAACATATCGTCAGTAGAAGTTAATAAAGAAGAACGGCATCATGGTATTGCTGAAAGCGCATTGAGACAGCTCTCAACATATATAAGAATACAGTTTGGTGGAGTTAAATTATTAACGATAACTTTATATGGCGAAAATAACGAATTAAAACCGTTATGCATAAATAGCAATTTTGTAGAAATTGATGCCGCAGATGATTTTATCGTTTTTGAAAAATACCTAAATTATTAATAGCGATTGCGAAATCTCATATTGTCATTTATAATTTACATTTGTTAATATAATTTAAGACGAACACAGTACTGATTTGGATAATGCCTTTGAAAGGAAGAATATTTAATTATGAGAATTCAAGATTATACAAAAGAAATGGTTGATGAGAAATCATTTATCGATATGGCCTATACGTTATTGCATGAAAAAAGCGATACGATGAATCTATATGATATTATTGATGAGTTTAAAGCACTTGGTCACTATGAAGATCGTGAAATTGAAGATAGAATTGTACAGTTTTACACTGATTTAAATACGGATGGTCGTTTCTTAAATGTTGGAGAAAACATTTGGGGCTTACGTGATTGGTATTCAGTAGATGATATTGAAGAAAAAATCGCGCCAACAATCCAAAAATTCGACATCCTTGATAAAGATGATGAAGAAGATAAAAACTTAAAATTACTTGGTGAAGACGAAACAGACGATGATGATGACATTCCAGCTGTTACAGACGATCAAGAAACTTTAAATGATCCAGAAGATCCAGAAGAAGACGACGTTGATGAAGAAATTGATGAATCTGATATCGTGATAGATGAAGATGATGAAGACTTAGATGACGAAGAAGAAGAAGAAGATTTTGAAGAAGAGGAAGAAACAGAAAAGTAATTCTGTGATATTTAATTGACTTTTCTCGTGAACATGATAAAATTTTATTCGGGCTCCTTTAATTAGGACGACGTGTATAAATATTATACGCTCCCCCTTACAAACTTGTGAGAGGGAGCGATTTTTTTATTTTATTTACTATAAAAGTTTTAGTTTATTTTAAAAGTTGTTTATTACAGTAATACATATCAATAATATTAAACAATAATTTTAATATGTAAAACAGGATAAACCACAAATAAGCAAGTGAATCGAATCAAACACTAAAGTGTCAATATCTGGTATTGAAAGAAAATACCGTTTTATTAATAGGAGGCATAACATGACAAAATTTATTTTTGTAACTGGTGGAGTCGTTTCTTCATTAGGTAAAGGTATTACAGCTGCATCATTAGGAAGATTATTAAAAGATAGAGGATTAAAGGTAACAATTCAAAAATTCGATCCATACTTAAACGTTGATCCAGGTACTATGAGTCCATATCAACATGGGGAAGTATTTGTGACGGATGATGGTGCAGAAACAGATTTAGACTTAGGACATTATGAACGTTTTATTGATATTAACTTAAATAAATATTCAAACGTAACAGCAGGGAAAGTATATTCTCACGTATTGAAAAAAGAACGTCGTGGAGATTATCTAGGTGGAACTGTTCAGGTCATTCCTCATATTACAAATGAAATTAAAGAGCGTTTATTATTAGCGGGGGAAAGTACAAATGCTGATGTTGTTATCACAGAAATTGGTGGAACAACAGGAGATATTGAATCATTACCTTTTATTGAAGCAATTAGACAAATTAGAAGTGATTTAGGTCGAGAAAATGTAATGTATGTACATTGTACGCTATTACCATACATTAAAGCGGCAGGAGAAATGAAAACAAAACCAACGCAACACAGTGTTAAAGAGTTACGTGGTTTAGGCATTCAACCTGATTTGATTGTCGTTCGTACTGAATATGAATTAACGCAAGATTTAAAAGACAAAATTGCATTATTCTGTGATATCGATAAAGCTAGCGTTATTGAATGTCGTGATGCGGATTCATTATATGAAATTCCATTACAATTGAGTAAACAAGATATGGATGATATTGTAATCGAGAGATTAGAACTCAATGCTAAATATGATACACAATTAGATGAATGGCAACACCTATTAGATACCGTGAATGGTTTAGAAGGAACAATAACTATTGGTTTAGTTGGGAAATATGTTAGTTTGCAAGATGCTTATTTATCTGTAGTAGAATCATTAAAACACGCAGGTTATCCATTCAAGAAAGATATAGAAGTGAAATGGATTGATTCAAGTGAAGTTACGGATGATAATGTAGCAGATATATTATCTGAAGTAGATGGTATCTTAGTTCCAGGAGGATTTGGATTCCGTGCGAGTGAAGGTAAGATTTCAGCAATTAAATATGCTCGTGAAAATAACGTACCATACTTCGGCATATGTTTAGGTATGCAACTAGCAACTGTAGAGTTTGCGAGAAACGTAATTGGTTTAGAAGGTGCACATTCAGCGGAATTAGATCCAAATACACCATACCCAATTATCGATTTATTACCAGAACAAAAAGATATCGAAGATTTAGGTGGTACTTTACGTTTAGGACTATATCCTTGTCATATTAAAGAAGGTACTTTAGCGCATTCTATTTATAATGAATCTGATATTGAAGAAAGACACCGTCATCGTTATGAATTTAACAATGAATATAGAGAACAGCTAGAAGCTAAAGGAATGGTTTTCTCTGGTACTAGCCCTGATGGCAGATTAGTTGAAATGGTAGAAATTCCTGAAAATGACTTCTTCGTTGCATGTCAATTCCATCCAGAATTTTTATCTAGACCTAACCGTCCACAACAAATTTTCAGAGCGTTTATCGAAGCGTCATTAAAAAATCAACAAAATAAATAACATACAAAAAACGCATGGTTTATTATAAGTTAAATAACCATGCGTTTTATTTTTAAAATTTCAAATTATAAAGTTTAGTGATGAAAATAGTATTTAACGTTATTGGTATAAAAATATATGATTTTTAATAAGTAATTGTAAACGAAAGTGTGTAAAGTTGTGATTTTACAAAAAATAAGATGATAAATATACTCATTTATAGGATTTAAAAATAAAAAATGAAATAAAAACGCTTACAATTATACAGAATAATGCAAAAAGTTTGTGTTTTTGATATAATTAGATTGTAAAAATATGTGCTTAAAGCACCAAGGAGGAACTTTCATGCCTTTAGTTTCAATGAAAGAAATGTTAATAGATGCAAAAGAAAATGGTTATGCGGTTGGTCAATACAACTTAAATAACTTAGAATTTACACAAGCGATCTTAGAAGCTTCTCAAGAAGAGAATGCTCCAGTTATCTTAGGTGTATCTGAAGGTGCTGCTCGTTATATGGGTGGTTTCTACACTGTAGTGAAAATGGTTGAAGGTTTAATGCACGACAAAGAAATTACAGTTCCTGTAGCAATTCACTTAGACCACGGTTCAAGCTTTGAAAAATGTAAAGAAGCAATTGATGCTGGATTTACTTCAGTTATGATTGATGCTTCACATGAATCATTTGAAGACAATATCGAAATCACTTCAAAAGTTGTAGAATATGCTCATGAACATGGCGTATCAGTTGAAGCTGAGTTAGGTACTGTTGGTGGACAAGAAGACGACATAATCGCTGAAGGCGTTATCTATGCAGATCCTAAAGAGTGTCAAGAACTTGTTGAAAGAACAGGAATTGATACATTAGCACCAGCATTAGGTTCAGTACACGGACCTTATAAAGGTGAACCACAATTAGGTTTCAAAGAAATGGAAGAAATTGGTGCTTCAACTGGTTTACCATTAGTATTACACGGTGGTACTGGTATCCCAACTAAAGATATCCAAAAAGCAATTCCATTTGGCACAGCTAAAATCAACGTAAATACTGAAAACCAAATTGCTTCTGCTAAAGCTGTTCGTGAAGCTTTAAACAATGATTCTGAAATGTATGATCCTCGTAAATATTTAGGACCAGCACGTGAAGCAATCAAAGCAACTGTTATTGGTAAAATTAAAGAGTTTGGCACTTCTAACCAAGCAAAATAATTTAATAACTATTATAAAATAACTATTATACTATTGTATAATAGTTATTTTTTTATGTTATAATTTAACTGTATTTAGTAATGAATACAGAATATTAAATGCGAAGTATTTACATAAATTTTATAAGAAAAACATATTATTATGATTTAGACTGTAAAACATTGGGAATAAAAAAGGTAGCGAAAAAAATTATTCATGTTATACATTACTTAATATTATTTTGAAAAAGTTTTGGTAAATTGATGAACTTTACAAATCGTAAAAATTTAATTTATAATGCTAATGTTGTAGTGGAATAGAAATACCGATAGAAAGGTAAAGGAGAACAAGCGAATGGCTCAAGAAGTGATTAAAATTAGAGGTGGTCAAACACTTAAAGGCGAAGTGAATATTCATGGAGCAAAGAATAGTGCAGTAGCTATTATCCCGGCTGCAATTTTAGCAGAGGATAATGTAACAATTGAAGGCCTTCCGCAAATCTCTGACGTTGAAACTTTAGTCAGTTTATTAGGAGATTTAAATATTAAGACGGATTTAGATGGAACGACTTTAGAAATAGATCCAAATGAAATTGAAAATGCTGTGCTTCCTAACAATAAAGTTGAATCTTTACGCGCATCTTATTATATGATGGGAGCTATGCTTGGTAGGTTTAAAAAATGTGTCATCGGTTTGCCTGGAGGCTGTCCATTAGGACCTAGACCAATTGATCAACATATCAAAGGTTTTAAAGCTTTAGGAGCAAAGATTGATGAATCTAGCGAAACATCAATGAAAATCGAAGCAGATAAGTTAACAGGCGCTAACATATTCTTAGATATTGTGAGTGTTGGTGCAACGATAAATATTATGTTGGCTGCTGTGCGTGCTGAGGGACATACAGTGATAGAAAATGCTGCCAAAGAACCTGAAGTTGTAGATGTAGCTTCATTTTTAATAAGCCTGGGTGCTGATATTAAAGGTGCAGGTACGAGTACGATTAAGATTAATGGTGTGGAACATTTGCATGGCTCACGTCATCAAGTTATTCCAGATCGCATTGAAGCGGGTACGTATATGTGTATAGCAGGTGCATGTGGCGATGGTATTCAAGTCAATAATATTATATCTACGCATATAGAACCTTTAATAGTAAAATTAAAAGAATTAGGCGTTGATATTGAAGTTGGAGAAGACAGCGCAAGAATTAAGCGTAGTTTACCTTATACAAGCGTAGATATTAAAACATTAGTCTATCCAGGTTTTGCTACTGACTTGCAACAACCAATTACACCATTATTATTTATGGCTGATGGGGTTTCTTTTGTAACTGAGACAATATATCCTGCACGTTTTAAACATGTAGATGAGTTACGTCAAATGGGTGCGGATATTACAGCAGATGACGGCACAGCTAAAATTAAACCATCTAAACTTACAGGTGCTGAAGTTTATGCAAGTGACTTACGTGCAGGTGCATGTCTTATAGTTGCTGGTTTATTAGCAGAAGGTGTAACAACAATTTATAACGTAAAACATATTTATCGTGGATATACAGATATCGTTGAAACATTAAAATCACTTGGTGCAGACATTTGGACTGAAGAAGTTTAATTTTTGTGGTATAATAAGTATACTAAAAAATTAAAGTTTTGATTTAAGTGACTTTAATTATAGAATATAAGCGATATGAGGTGATGACCATGGAGGTTTGCCCTTATCTAGAAGAAACCTTTAAAATAGTAGGGAGAAGTTGGAACGGTCTTATAATTAATTATTTATCTAGGTGTACAGAAAGTTCAGCACATTTTTCTGACATGAAACGTGATTTGAAAACAATCACACCACGTGCACTTAGTATAAAATTAACAGACTTAAGTGAATGGGGATTAGTAGAGAAAAAAATTGTTTCTACTAGTCCAATGAATATCATATACCAACTTACAGATAAAGGTAATGCTTTGGCAAAAGCATTAGTACCAATGGAAAAATGGGCTCAAGATTATATTGAACTTGAGAACAATTAATTTTGATTTTAAACATGTATTGGCTGAAGGTTAGAAATAACATTCAGTCCGAATACTTGTAGGACACTCATTTACTAGGTGAGTGTCTTTTTTTATAAAATTTTTAATAAATACATTATTTTTATCAACAACAGTAATTAAAGCATTTCCTATATAAATAATTTAGGTAAAGCGTATGAATAACTATGAAGGCGTAAAGTAAATGATAAAGAAAACGTTTTATGTTATTTTTGTGAGCAGTATTGTTTAAAAATTTTAAAATTTGGTTAGAATATGGGTATCAACACAAGTTAAGGAGTGAATGATTAATGAGAAGTTTCAATAAACAATATATCAATGGACAATGGGTTGAAAGTGCGAGTGGAGAAACGCTTGAAGTGATTAATCCAGCTACAGAAGAAGTAGCAGGTACAATCGCTAAAGGTAACGAGGAAGACGTTAACAAAGCAGTAGAAGCCGCAGAAAATGTTTATTTAGAATTTAGAAATACTCCAGTTCAAGAAAGAAAAGAACTATTAGATAAAATTGTTCAAGAATATAAAAATAGAAAAGAAGACCTTATTGAAGCGATGACGGACGAATTGGGTGCACCGCTATCAGTCTCAGAAGAAGTTCACTATCGTATGGGATTAGATCATTTTGAAGCAGCGCGCGATGCATTAAATGATTTTCAGTTTGAAGAAAGACGTGGCGACGATTTAGTAGTGAAAGAGGCTATTGGCGTTTCTGGTCTAATTACCCCTTGGAATTTCCCAACTAACCAAACTTCATTAAAATTAGCTGCTGCATTTGCTGCAGGTAGTCCAGTCGTATTAAAACCATCTGAAGAAACACCATTCGCTGCAATTATCTTAGCAGAAATATTTGATAAAGTAGGCGTGCCAAAAGGTGTGTTCAACTTAGTGAATGGAGACGGAATTGGTGTAGGTAATCCATTGACTTCACATCCTAAAGTGAGAATGGTTTCATTTACTGGTTCAGGTCCTACTGGTACGAGTATTATGAAAAAAGCCGCAGAAGATTTCAAAAAAGTATCACTTGAATTAGGTGGTAAATCACCATTCATCATTTTAGATGATTCAGATATTGAAGGTGCTGCTAGTGCTGCTATGAATAAAGTTATTCACAATACTGGACAAGTTTGTACTGCAGGTACAAGAACATTAGTGCCAGAGAGTATCAAAGCAGAATTTTTAACTGCTATTAAAGCGCAATTTAGTCAAGTTAAAGTAGGTGATCCTAGAGCAGAAGGTACTCAAGTTGGACCACTTATTAATAAAAAACAATTTGACCAAGTTCAATCATATATCGATAAAGGTATTGAAGAAGGTGCTGAATTACTATTCGGTGGACCTGGTAAACCTGAAGGAATCAACGAAGGATATTTTGCACGTCCGACAGTATTTAATAACGTCGATAACAAAATGACAATTGCACAAGAAGAAATTTTTGGTCCTGTCATGTCTATTATCACATATAATGATTTAGATGAAGCAATTGAAATTGCTAATGATACAAAATATGGTTTAGCTGGATATGTATATGGTAAAGATACAGCTAACTTACAAAAAGTAGCACGTTCAATTGAAGCTGGAACAGTTGAAATTAATAATGCTGGACGTAAACCAGATCTACCATTTGGTGGTTATAAACAATCAGGTATTGGACGTGAATGGGGCGACTATGGTATTGAAGAATTCTTAGAAGTAAAATCAATTGCTGGTTATTATAAATAATCAGTTGTTTGAAAGCAAGACAGTCTATCTGTCTTGCTTTTTTTGATATTTAGTAAGTAAAATACATTTTGTAATTAAATAAAAAATTTGCTATAGTTAGAAAAGTAAATAGCGCTATGCAAAACGTTATTTAAATACTTATTTATGAAATGGGTGCAAGATAATGCCTGACAAAGTACGAACATCACCTCAATATGAGTCGTTCCACGAATTGTACAAAAATTACACTACAAAAGATCTCACTCAAAAAGCAAAATCTCTTAAATTAATAAATTATAGTAAACTTAATAAAAAAGAACTCGTTCTTGCTATTATGGAAGCGCAAATGGAAAAAGACGGTAATTATTATATGGAAGGTATCTTAGATGATATCCAACAAGATGGTTATGGTTTCCTAAGAACAGTCAATTATTCTAAAGGTGAAAAAGATATTTATATATCTGCCAGTCAAATCCGACGTTTTGAAATTAAACGTGGTGATAAAGTTACTGGTAAAGTAAGAAAGCCTAAAGATAATGAAAAATATTATGGTTTATTACAAGTTGATTTTGTAAATGATGAGAATGCAGAAGAAGTAAAAAAGCGTCCTCACTTCCAAGCGTTAACACCATTATATCCAGAAGAACGTATCATGTTAGAAACAACACAACAAAATTATTCAACTCGGATTATGGATCTAATAACGCCGATAGGTTTAGGTCAACGTGGTCTGATTGTTGCACCACCAAAAGCAGGTAAAACTTCTTTATTAAAAGAAATTGCCAACGCGATTGCTATCAATAAACCAGATGCAGAATTATTTGTATTACTCGTTGGAGAACGTCCAGAGGAAGTTACAGATATAGAACGTTCAGTAGAATCAGCAGAAGTTGTACATTCTACGTTTGATGAACCACCACAACACCATGTCAAAGTGGCGGAATTACTATTGGAGCGTGCAAAGAGACTTGTTGAAGTCGGGAAAGATGTCATTATCTTAATGGATTCTATTACAAGATTGGCGCGTGCGTATAATTTAGTGATACCACCAAGTGGCCGTACTTTATCTGGTGGATTGGATCCAGCGTCATTACACAAGCCTAAAGCGTTCTTTGGCGCTGCAAGAAATATTGAAGCAGGTGGCAGTATGACGATATTAGCAACTGCCTTAGTAGATACAGGTTCTCGTATGGATGACATGATATACGAAGAGTTTAAAGGTACAGGTAATATGGAATTACACTTAGACCGTAAATTAGCGGAACGACGTGTATTTCCAGCCATTGATATTGGTCGTAGTTCTACAAGGAAAGAAGAATTATTGATTTCTCCTAAAGAATTAGAATCATTATGGCAATTACGTAATATGTTTACAGATTCGCTTGACTTCACAGAAAGATTTGTACGTAAATTGAAACGTACAGATAACAATAAAGAATTTTTTGAACAATTACAAAAAGCTGCTAAAGAAAGCACTAAGACAGGAAAACCAATTATTTAAAGTTTAAATAACCGAGTCCATAATAACTTAATATCGGATAAAGGGTTGCGTTTTATAATTAAAGCAATTATAATTATCAAGTATTGGGTAAAAAACTCACAAATAAACTCTGTTCCAGATGGTTCAGGGCAAAGGAGCTGAAAACAATGAGACAAAATATTCATCCTGAATACCACACTGTTATATTTTACGATACAACAACGGATTTTAAATTCCTAAGTGGTTCAACTAAATCTTCATCTGAAACAATGGAATGGGAAGATGGCAACGAATACCCAGTTATTCGTTTAGACATTTCATCTGACTCACATCCATTTTACACAGGACGCCAAAAATTCGCTGCTGCGGATGGTCGTGTGGAACGTTTCAACAAAAAATTTGGTTACAAATCAAGCAACGAATAATTGTTGCGAAAAAGCATTCTCATATAATGAGAGTGCTTTTTTTGTATTATCACGTATTTGATAGTGTGAAATACGATGAAATTAAGAACGGGTTTCAACCGTTCTGATACATAAAATAACAAAATATCTTAGAAAAATAGCATATTTCATTTCATAAAATATGATATAATGAATCGATTATGTTTTGAAAAAAGGTGGAACGCATGATGTATGAAACTTATCATTCCGGATGGATTGAATGTATTACTGGAAGTATGTTTAGTGGTAAATCTGAAGAATTAATTCGTCGATTAAGAAGAGGCCTTTATGCTAAGCAAAAAGTAGTTGTATTTAAACCGGCTATAGATGACCGCTATCATAAAGATAAGATTGTTTCTCACAATGGTAATGCTATTGAAGCAATCAATATTTCAACAGCAGCCGAGATACTAAAACACGATTTGACAGAAGTTGATGTCATAGGTATAGATGAAGTGCAATTTTTTGAAGAAGGCGTAGTAAAAATTGTTGAACAATTAGCTGCAAAAGGTCATAGAGTCATTACAGCAGGATTAGATATGGACTTTAGAGGTCAACCCTTTGAACCAATCCCTAAACTATTGGCTGTGAGTGAAGCAGTTACGAAACTGCAAGCAGTTTGTGCTGTTTGTGGTGCTTCTTCAAGTCGCACACAAAGATTAATTGATGGAAACCCAGCAAAAATAGATGATCCAGTTATATTAGTTGGAGCAAATGAAAGTTATGAACCGAGATGTAGGGCCCATCACATCGTTGCACCAAGTGATCATATGAAGGAGGAAATGTAGTGTTTGATCAATTAGATATTGTAGAAGAAAGATACGAACAATTAAATGAATTATTGAGTGATCCAGAAGTTGTAAACGATCCTAATAACTTACGTAAATATTCAAAAGAACAAGCAGATTTACAAAAAACTGTTGAGGTTTATCGTGAATATAAACAAGTAAAAGAAGACGTTGCAGATGTAGAAGAAATGTTAAAAGAAACAAAAGACAAAGAAGAAATCGAAATGTTAAAAGAAGAGAGTCAATCTCTAAACAGCAGAATACCTGAACTTGAAGAATCACTTAAATTATTATTGATTCCTAAAGACCCAAATGACGATAAAAACGTAATTGTTGAAATTCGTGCTGCTGCTGGTGGAGACGAAGCAGCAATTTTTGCGGGTGACTTATATAGAATGTATTCTAAGTATGCTGAAATTCAAAATTATAAAACTGAAATTGTTGAAGCAGCTGAAAGTGACCATGGTGGTTATAAAGAAATCAGTTTCTCAGTTTCAGGTACAGGTGCATTTAGTAAATTAAAATATGAAAATGGTGCGCATCGTGTACAACGTGTTCCAGAGACAGAATCAGGTGGACGTATCCATACTTCAACTGCAACGGTGGCAGTATTACCAGAAGTAGAAGATGTTGAAATAGAAGTTCGCAACGAAGATATTAAAATCGATACGTACCGTTCTAGTGGTGCGGGTGGTCAACATGTCAATACTACAGATTCAGCTGTGCGTATTACACATATTCCAACAGGCATCATTGCAACCTCTTCAGAAAAATCTCAAATACAAAACCGTGAAAAAGCGATGAAAGTATTAAAAGCGCGCTTATTTGATATGAAATTACAAGAAGAGCAACAAAAATATGCTGCTCAACGTAAATCAGCTGTTGGTTCAGGTGATCGTTCAGAACGTATTAGAACATACAATTATCCTCAAAGTCGTGTGACTGACCACCGCATTGGTTTAACACTGCAAAAGTTAGATCAAATTATGGAAGGGAAATTGGACGAAGTTATAGATGCATTAACAGTAGCAGAACAAACTGACAAATTGAAAGAGCTTAATAATGGTGAATTATAAAGCTGTGCTTGATGAAGCAAAAGCCAAGTGTGTTGAGATAGGTTTTGAACCTAGTCGTGCCGAGTGGTTAATGTTAGATTTGTTTCGTTGGAGTAAATCAGACTTTATCACGCATCTTAATGATGATGTTCCCAATGAACATTTGTTGCTTTTTAATACCGCTAAAGAACGAATGTTAACGGGAGAACCTATTCAATATATTGTAGGATTCCAATCGTTTTACGGAGAAACCTTTAAAGTGAGTCAACATTGTTTGATACCACGACCAGAAACTGAAGAAGTTATGCTTCATTTCTTTAAACAATTAAATCATGGTGATTGCGTGGTTGATATAGGAACTGGGAGTGGCAATATTCCGGTCACGCTAAAAATGATGGATGAAACATTAGAAGTGTATGCCACGGATCTATATAGTGAACCATTGATGATTGCAAAAGAAAATGCACAATTACATCAGGTAGATGTCCAATTTCTACAAGGTGATACATTGGAACCATTAATCACTCAAGGTATAAAAGTGAATGGGCTTATTTCCAATCCTCCTTATATAGACGATGATGAGGCAACGCTCATGGATGACACTGTTTTAAAATATGAACCGCATAATGCGCTTTTTGCAGAGGATAAAGGGTATAAAATATACGAAAAGATATTGGAGCAGTTACCAGAAATATTATTACCTCAAGCTAAAGTAGTATTTGAAATCGGGTTTAAACAAGGTCCAACGTTAAAACAAAAAATTAATGCTAAATATCCGTTATTAGATGTTCATATTATAAAAGACATTAATGGAAATGATAGAATCATTTCCTTTGAGTGGTGATAGGAAGTTATGTACTAGACATGATTAGTCATGTAAGTGCATAACTTCTTATTTTGTTTTAAAATTAATAATGTAATGAAAGGATGTGTTTGGATGGAAACGAAGATATGGGATGTACGTGATTATAAAAATCAACTGAGCGATTATCCTTATATTAATGAAATAAAAGATATATTTGAACAAGGTGGATTAATTGCCTTGCCTACAGAGACAGTATATGGATTAGGCGCCGATGCTAGAAATGATGAAGCGGTTAAAAAGATTTTTGAGGCAAAAGGAAGACCGTCAGATAACCCATTGATTGTACACATATATGATATAAATGATTTAAAAGCCTTTACTACTGGGTTAACAGAGGATATCAAATTATTGATGAAACATTTTTGGCCAGGGCCAATTTCCTTTATCTTACCTTTGAAAGAAGGGTACTTATGTAAACGTGTAAGTGGAGGTCTTGCATCGATAGCAGTGAGAATGCCAAGCCATCCAATTGGAAGAGAAATATTAAGATATGTAGATATGCCAATAGCTGCACCTAGTGCAAATTTAAGTGGTAGACCCTCACCGACAACTTTTGATCACGTGTTTAATGATTTAGCTGGACGTATAGATGGCATTATTCATGGTGATCAAAGTGAAGAAGGGTTAGAAAGTACCGTATTAGACTGTACACAATTTCCATTTAGGATAGCTAGACCTGGTTCAATTACAAAGACAATGATTGAAAGTATTATCCCAAATAGTATTGCTACAGAAACAACTTTAAATATAGAACAACCTATAGCCCCGGGTATGAAATATAAGCATTATGCCCCGGATACGCCGATACAGATTGTTGAAGAATTAAATGGTGACACTCCTATCTCAAATAAAGACTGGAGTCATACTGCTTTTATTTTGCCTAAAAGTAAACGAAATATTGTACCTAAAACAGCTATTTTCATACCTTTATGTGAAACTGAGGATGATATTAAAGGTGCTAATCATAACCTATATCCTATATTGCATCAAATCGATGAAGAAACGACAATTGAAAATGCATATATTTATGGTTTTCAAATCAACGATAGTACAACAGCAATTATGAATAGAATGATGAAAGCTACAAATCAATCAATCATAAAAGGAGAGCAGCTATGAGAATAATTTTTGTTTGTACAGGTAATACTTGTAGAAGTCCTATGGCAGAAAGTATAGCTAAAGCTAAAATGCCATCAATCACAATTGAATCACGTGGTATTTTTGCAATAGAGGGAGCATCGACTTCACAACACACATTGAATATATTAAATGAAAACAAGTTGCCTAACCCATCTCATGCAAAGGTATTTAACGAAACAGATTTGAATGCCGATTTAATATTGACGATGTCGCGAGCACATAAAGCAGCAATTCAACAAAATTATGTTGATACTGAAAAAGTGTTTACTTTAAATGAATACGTTCAGCAAAATGGAGAAGTCTTTGACCCATATGGCGGGAATGAAGCAGACTACCTTAAAATTTATGACGAATTGACTATACTGATAGAACGTTTAAAAAATAAAATATTAAAGTAATAAATTTGTGAAATTGGTATAAGTGAGTAACTAAATACGTTATAATAATGACGTGTAGCAAATTTGCTATCGGTTATTTTTTGTATGTTTCATCACATCTAGGTATATATATACTTTTAAAATCAATGTTTTAAATGGGGTGGGAGAATGGAAGATTTGAAGTTATTGCTAAATGAGTTAAAGTCAAAATCATTCTTTAAAGCTAATGAATTATGCGTAATTGGTTGTTCTACTTCAGAAGTTATTGGTCAACGTATAGGCAGTGTTGGATCAATGGAAGTAGCACAAGAAATTTTTGAAGCACTTAAAGAAGTTGAACATGAAACAGGTACATCTTTTGTGTTTCAAGGCTGCGAACATATTAATAGAGCAATAACCATTGAAAGGTCTAATTTCAACCCACTTACGATGGAAGAAGTGACAGTAATACCTGATGTTCATGCAGGTGGTAGCTTATCAACATATGCCTATCGTCATATGCAAGATCCAATCGTAGTTGAACACATATCAGTTCCAAGAGGTATTGATATAGGTCAAACTTTAATTGGGATGCATATACAGCATGTAGCGATTCCAGAACGTACAAGTGTTAAGCAAATTGGTGAAGCAATTGTAACAATCGCTTCTTCAAGACCTAAGAAAATTGGTGGCGAAAGAGCAAAATATATCTAATACAGAAACGAGGAAATTACCCAATGTCATTTATTCAAGAGCAAGATAAAGAAATATATGAAGTGATTCAAAATGAATTCAACCGTCAAAACAACAATATCGAGCTTATTGCTTCAGAAAACTTTGTTTCAGAAGCAGTTATGGAAGCGCAAGGTTCAGTATTAACAAACAAATATGCTGAAGGTTATCCAAACAGAAGATACTATGGCGGTTGTGAATATGTGGATGTATCTGAAACTTTAGCAATCGAACGTGCCAAAAAATTATTTGGTGCTGAACATGTCAATGTCCAACCACACTCTGGTTCTCAGGCAAATATGGCTGTTTATCTCGTAGCATTAGAACACGGTGATACTGTATTAGGAATGAACTTAAGTCATGGAGGCCACTTAACACACGGTGCCCCTGTAAACTTTAGTGGCCAATTCTACAATTTTGTTGAGTATGGTGTAGACAAAGAAAATGAACAAATCGATTATGATGAAGTATTAAAAGTTGCTAAAGAAAGTCAACCTAAATTAATTGTCGCAGGTGCTTCAGCTTACTCTAGAACTATTGATTTCAAAAAATTCAGAGAAATTGCAGATGAAGTAGGCGCAAAATTAATGGTAGATATGGCACACATCGCTGGTTTAGTTGCTGTTGGTTTACATCCAAATCCTGTAGAATACGCAGACTTTGTAACTACAACTACACATAAAACATTACGCGGACCTCGTGGTGGAATGATTTTATGTAAAGAAGAATACAAAAAACAAATTGATAAAACAATTTTCCCTGGTATTCAAGGCGGACCTTTAGAGCATGTTATCGCTGCTAAAGCAGTAGCATTTGGTGAAGCGCTACAAGATGACTTTAAAGTATACCAACAACAAGTAGTTAAAAATGCTAAAACGCTAGCTGAAACACTTATAAGTGAAGGTTTCAAAGTTGTATCAGGCGGTACCGATAATCATTTAGTTGCTTTAAACGTTAAAGATTCTGTTGGCATTACAGGTAAAGCAGCTGAAGAAGCATTAGACGCTATCGGCATTACATGTAATAAAAATACAATTCCTTTTGACCAAGAAAAACCATTCGTAACAAGTGGTGTTCGTTTAGGTACACCTGCTGCAACAACACGTGGATTTGATGAAGCTGCTTTTGAAGAAGTTGCAAAAATAATCAGCTTAGTATTAAAAAATCCTGAGGATGAAAAAGCATTAGAAGAAGGAAAAGAAAGAGTTAAAGCTCTAACTACAAAACATCCTTTATATAATTAAAATTGGAGGAAGTAAATTATGGGCAAAGTACATGTTTTTGATCACCCGCTAATTCAACACAAATTAAGTTATATTCGTGATGTACATACTGGGACAAAAGAATTCAGAGAGTTAGTAGATGAAGTGGGTATGCTTATGGCATACGAAGTAACGAGAGATTTAGAATTACAAGACGTTGAAGTTGAAACACCTGTGACTAAAATGATAGCTAAACGTTTAACTGGTAAAAAATTAGCGTTTGTACCGATTCTTAGAGCAGGTTTAGGTATGACACAAGGCATACTTAATTTAGTACCGGCAGCTAGAATTGGTCACGTTGGTTTATATAGAGATCCAGAAACACTTGAAGCGGTAGAATATTTTGTGAAATTACCACAAGATATTGAAGAAAGAGAAATCGTAGTCGTGGACCCTATGTTAGCAACAGGTGCATCAGCTATTGAAGCTATTAATTCTTTGAAGAAACGTGGCGCGAAAAACATTCGTTTTATGTGCTTAATCGCAGCGCCTGAAGGTGTAGAAAAACTACAAGAAGCACATGAAGATGTCGATATTTTCATCGCAGCATTAGATGAAAAATTAGATGATCATGCTTATATTACACCAGGGCTAGGTGATGCAGGAGACCGTTTATTCGGAACAAAATAGTTTCGTCCAGGAGTGGAGTAAAATGAAAAAAATAATGACTGTCTTTGGGACACGTCCTGAAGCAGTGAAAATGGCACCTCTAGTATTAGAATTGCAAAATGATGCTGAACTAGAACCTGTAGTTGTGGTTACTGCACAGCATAGAGAAATGTTAGATTCTGTACTAACCAGCTTTCATATAGAACCAGACTATGATTTGAATATTATGAAACAAGGTCAGTCACTATCTGATATTACTTCTCGTATATTGACAAGGATTGAGGATGTTATCAAAAAAGAACAACCGGATATGATACTTGTTCATGGTGATACTATGACAACATTCGCTGGGAGTTTAGCAGCATTATATAATCAGATTCCTATCGGTCACGTGGAAGCGGGATTAAGAACATGGGATAAATATGCTCCATTTCCTGAAGAAATGAATAGGCAAATGGTAGGAGTAATGGCTGATTTAAACTTTGCTCCTACCAATAATGCTGCAAATAATCTGATTGCAGAAAATAAACCTTTAGAATCTATTGTTGTTACAGGTAACACTGCAATTGATGCGATGAAGACAACAATTCATAATAATTATCAATCAGCAATTATTGAAAAACATAGAGACAAACGCATTATTTTATTAACTGCACATAGACGTGAGAATATAGGTGAACCTATGGCTCATATCTTTAAAGCTATTAGAGATATTGTAGAATTGTATGAAGATGTTGTAGTGGTTTATCCTGTACACAAAAATCCGAAAGTTAGACAAATAGCAGACAAATATTTGTCTAACCATGCACGTATTGAACTGATAGAACCGTTAGAAGTGGTTGATTTTCATAATTTTGCTCAACAAGCTTATCTGATATTAACAGATTCGGGTGGTGTACAAGAAGAAGCGCCGTCACTGGGGAAACCTGTTTTAGTATTGAGAGATGCTACTGAAAGGCCCGAAGGCGTGGATGCAGGCACACTGAAAATCGTTGGTACAAATGAGCAACATATATTTGAATCAACAAAACAATTGTTAGAAGATGAGACGGTATATCAATCTATGAGTGAAGCACGTAATCCTTATGGAGATGGTAAAGCATCAAAAAGAATTTGTGAAAATATAAAATACTATTTCCACTTAATTTCAGAAAAACCGGAGTCTTTCAAATAATATTGGGCTTAATGTGTCGATTTTGTGACAAGCTTGTAAAAATTTTAACTACAATTTGAATAGAATTGACACGTTAACTACCCTATATTATTATTAAAACTATATGATTGGAACGGTTTTCATAAATGAACTATAAAATGAAACGAGGCACAAAAATGAAACGTTTCAATATCATTTTTAATCAGTACATACAGTACTATTTATATGGTATCATTGTACTAGTTATTGTGTTTATTTTCACATGCTCGCCATTTATATTAGGTCTTGTTATTGGAACAATAGGTTCACTTATTAACACCTTTACGTTTGAATATTTTTTAGCAAAAGCTAAAGAAAAGGATAACATACATATTTCAACGGGCAACGTGTGGAGATATTTAACGGTGATCCTAGCTTGTTGCATTTGGGTATTATTTAAAGACTATATTAATATTTTTGGTGTAATTGTTGGTTTATTGATTTCATATGTTTTAATTATCTTCAAACCATTTATTCAAAAGAACTAAATTTTTAAAAATGAAAGAGGTGAGAAAGAATGCAACATGAACACCCTCTAGTCGGTTGGAATGTGTTTGGTATAGACATCGTGTTTAATCTATCGTCTATTATGATGTTGATTATTTCAGCGGTTATTGTTTTTATCATAGCTATTATATGCACACGAAACCTCAAGAAACGTCCAACTGGTAAACAGAACTTTATAGAATGGGTATTTGACTTTGTTAGAGGCATTATAGAAAGTAATTTGGCATGGTCAAAAGGTGGACAATTCCACTTCCTTGCAGTGACATTGATACTGTTTCTATTTGTTAGTAATATGATTGGTTTACCGTTCTCTATTGTTTCAGGACATACCTTGTGGTGGAAATCACCAACTGCTGATGCAACAGTAACGCTAACATTGTCTACATTAATAATATTGTTAACACATTTTTATGGACTTAAGATGAAAAGCACCAAGAAATACTTTGGAAATTATACAAAACCTATATTCCTTATGCCGATTAACGTGTTTGAAGAGTTTACTTCAACCCTAACGTTAGGGTTACGTTTATACGGTAACATTTTTGCAGGTGAGCTATTACTAGGCTTATTAGCTGGTTTAATATTTAACTTCCCAGCATGGGGTTGGATTATAGGGTTGCCAGGTTTAGTTATTTGGCAAGCATTCTCAATATTTATTGGCGCAATACAGGCTTATATATTCATAATGTTATCAATGGTGTATATGTCCCATAAAGTTCAGGACAGCCATTAAAAATAAAAAAATTAAAAGAGAAAATTAGGAGGATTTAATAAATGAATTTAATCGCAGCAGCAATCGCAATCGGTTTATCAGCACTAGGAGCAGGTATTGGTAATGGTCTTATCGTTTCAAGAACAGTAGAAGGTGTCGCTCGTCAACCAGAAGCACGTGGACAGTTAATGTCAATTATGTTTATCGGTATTGGTTTAGTTGAAGCATTACCTATCCTTGGTCTTGTAATTTCATTCATCGTAATGTTCATGTAATTACATTTTTCGTAAAAGGCGAAGCCATTATGTGCTTTCGCCATTCGTTTTTATCTATAGAATTACGATTATAATGAATGAAAGGAGTGTCTATGTAAGTGACTGCTACGACAAATATGTTCGTACTTGGTGCAGCTGAAGTTTCAGGTGTTCAGTGGGGGACAGCACTTGTTACATTTGTAACATTTCTAGTCCTGCTGGCTTTATTGAAAAAATTCGCATGGGGTCCATTAAAAGAAGTAATGGATAAACGTGAACGCGATATTAATAAAGATATTGATGATGCCGAACAAGCTAAGCTAAATGCACAAAAGTTAGAAGAACAAAACAAACAAACACTAAAAGAAACACAAGATGAGGTTCAAAAGATTTTAGAAGACTCTAAAATTCAAGCACGCAAACAACATGAAGAAATTATTCATGAAGCAAATATTAGAGCAAATGGCATGGTTGAAACTGCACAAAATGAAATCAACAGCCAAAAAGAACGCGCTATTGCTGATATTAACAATCAAGTTTCTGAGCTTTCTGTATTAATAGCTTCTAAAGTATTACAAAAAGAAATTTCAGAAAAAGACCAAAAAGAATTAGTTGAAAAGTACATTAAAGAGGCAGGCGATAAATAATGGCTAACATAGCAAAAAAATATGCCAAGGCGTTATTTGACACTGCTATAGATAATAATAATCTTGATTTAATGTACGAAGAACTTTCAACAATCAATGAAGCAGTTCAAACAGAGACAAAAAAATTAAAAGCGTTTGATGAAGATCCTCATAAAGATGTTCAGCAACGTCGTCGTTTTGTAACTGTTGTTTTTGGCCATGCCAATCAATACTTACAAAACATGTTAACGATACTTGCTAATAATCGTCATCTTTCACATATTCATGATATATATATCGCTTTTGTAGCTATGTATAATCAACATCATAATCAAGATGAGGCAGTAGTTGAATCCGTGTATGAATTATCTGAAGAAGATTTATCACGCATGGAATCACTAATTAAATCACGTACAAATCTTACTAAAGTTATGATTACAAATAAAATTAATCCAGAGCTTATTGGTGGCGTTCGAATTAAAGTCGGCACAAAAGTAATGGATGCAAGTATTCAAAAAGATCTTGCTCAATTAGAAAAGCAATTTATTAGAGTGAAATAAAAAATTGAAGGAGTGACATAGATGGCCATTAAAGCTGAAGAAATCAGTGCATTACTTCGCTCACAAATAGAAAATTATGAGTCAGAAACTACTGTTACTGATGTAGGCACAGTTCTACAAATTGGTGATGGTATAGCTTTAATCCACGGATTAAATGATGTTATGGCTGGAGAGCTCGTAGAATTTAAAAGCGGCGTTCTAGGTTTAGCACAAAATTTAGAAGAATCGAATGTTGGTGTTGTTATTTTAGGACCTTACACTGATATTAAAGAAGGGGACGAAGTAAAACGTACTGGACGTATTATGGAAGTTCCTGTCGGTGACGAGTTAATTGGAAGAGTTGTGAATCCATTAGGTCAACCAATTGATGGTCAAGGACCAGTTAATACTACTAAGTCACGCCCAGTTGAGAAAAAAGCAACTGGTGTAATGGACCGTAAATCAGTAGACGAACCATTACAAACAGGTATTAAAGCGATTGATGCACTTGTACCTATTGGACGTGGACAACGTGAATTGATCATCGGTGATCGTCAAACAGGTAAAACGACTGTCGCTATCGATACAATCTTAAATCAAAAAGATCAAGGTACAATTTGTATCTATGTTGCAATCGGACAAAAAGATTCAACTGTACGTGCAAACGTCGAAAAATTACGCCAAGAAGGCGCACTTGATTATACAATTATAGTTTCAGCATCAGCTGCAGACCCAGCACCTATGTTATATATTGCACCTTATGCTGGTGTTACTATGGGTGAAGAATTTATGTTTAATGGTAAGCATGTGTTAGTTGTTTATGATGACTTAACAAAACAAGCATCAGCTTATCGTGAACTATCACTATTATTACGTAGACCTCCAGGCCGTGAAGCTTATCCTGGTGATGTATTCTACATACATAGTAGATTATTAGAAAGAGCTGCAAAACTCAATGACGAGCTTGGTGGCGGTTCAATTACTGCATTACCAATTATTGAAACACAGGCAGGAGATATTTCGTCATATGTCCCTACAAACGTAATTTCTATTACTGATGGACAAATCTTCTTACAATCAGACTTGTTCTTCTCTGGTGTTAGACCAGCAATCAATGCTGGACAATCAGTATCACGTGTAGGTGGTTCTGCACAAATTAAAGCAATGAAAAAAGTTGCGGGTACGTTACGTTTAGACTTAGCGTCTTACCGTGAGTTAGAATCATTTGCTCAATTTGGTTCTGATTTAGATGAATTTACAGCTCAAAAATTAGAACGTGGTAAACGTACGGTTGAAGTGTTAAAACAAGATCAAAACAAACCACTACCTGTAGAAAACCAAGTATTAATTATCTATGCTTTAACTAAAGGTTATTTAGATGATATTCCTGTTGTAGATATTACTCGTTTTGAAGATGAATTAAATCAATGGGCTAAATCTAATGCTTCAGAGTTATTAGAAGAAATTAAAACTTCAGGTGGATTACCGAATGACGATGCATTTGAAAAAGCTATTACTGAATTCAAAAAAAGTTTTAGTAGAACAGAAGCATAATCGTTAAAGTAAATAAAAGGTGGTGAGATAATGGCATCTCTAAAAGAGATTGATACACGTATAAAATCAACCCAAAAAATGAAACAAATCACGAAAGCAATGAACATGGTATCTAGTTCCAAATTGCGTCGTGCTGAAAAAAATACTAAGCAATTTAGACCTTATATGGAAAAAATGCAAGATGCAATAACTGCTGTTGCTGGTGCAGATAAAAATTCACACCACCCAATGTTAAAACAACGTGAAGTGAAGAAGAGTGGCTATCTGGTTATTACTAGTGATAAGGGATTAGCAGGAGCGTATAATGCAAATGTATTAAAACACCTAATAAAAGATATAGAAAGTAAGCATGCAAGTAAAGATGAATACACTATCTTAGTATTAGGACAAACAGGTGTTGATTTCCTTAAAAACAAAGGTTATGAAATTCGTGAATCATTAACAGAAGTTCCTGATCAACCTTCATTTAAAGAAGTACAAGCAATTGCTAAAAAAGCAATTGATTTATACAGTGATGAAGATGTAGATGAAGTAAAAATCTATTTCAGTCATTTCGTAAGTGTATTAGAACATAAGCCGTCAATGAAAACTGTACTTCCATTATCTCCAGAAGATTCAAGTTTAGGACATGGCCAAATGTCTTCTTATGAATTTGAACCAGATAAGGAATCGATATTAAGCGTTATTCTACCGCAATATGTAGAAAGCTTAATATACGGTACAATTCTAGATGCAAAAGCGAGTGAACATGCAACACGAATGACTGCAATGAAAAATGCATCTGACAATGCGACAGAACTTATTGATGATTTATCATTAGAATATAATAGAGCTAGACAAGCAGCAATCACACAACAAATCACAGAAATTGTTGGCGGTTCGGCTGCACTTGAATAACTATTAAAGGAGGAAAACAGCATGGGATTAGGCCGTGTAACACAAGTTATGGGTCCAGTAATTGATGTTCGTTTTGAACACAATGAAGTTCCAGAAATTAACAATGCCTTAGTACTTAATGTTGAAAAAGATAATGAAACTATTGCTTTAACATTAGAAGTAGCGTTACAACTTGGTGATGACGTAGTCCGTACGATAGCTATGGATTCGACTGATGGTGTAAAACGTGGTACGGAAGTAAGAGACAGTGGTCAAAGTATTAGTGTTCCAGTTGGAGATGCTACTTTAGGTAGAGTGTTCAACGTATTAGGCGAAACGATTGATTTAGATGAAAAAATTGATGATTCAGCTCGCCGTGATCCAATTCACAGAGAAGCGCCTGCATTTGATCAATTATCTACAAAAGTTGAAATTTTAGAAACAGGAATTAAAGTTGTTGATTTACTCGCACCTTATATTAAAGGTGGTAAAATCGGATTATTCGGTGGTGCCGGTGTTGGTAAAACAGTTTTAATCCAAGAATTAATTAATAACATTGCTCAAGAGCATGGTGGTATATCAGTATTTGCTGGTGTAGGTGAACGTACACGTGAGGGTAACGACTTGTACTTTGAAATGAGTGAAAGTGGTGTTATTAAGAAAACAGCAATGGTATTTGGTCAAATGAATGAGCCACCTGGTGCACGTATGCGTGTAGCTTTATCTGGCTTAACTATGGCAGAATACTTCCGTGATGAAGAAGGAAAAGATGTTTTACTATTTATTGATAATATCTTCAGATTCACGCAAGCTGGTTCTGAAGTATCAGCATTGTTAGGTCGTATGCCTTCTGCGGTTGGTTATCAACCAACATTAGCAACGGAAATGGGTCAATTACAAGAACGTATTACATCAACAAACAAAGGATCGGTAACTTCTATTCAAGCAGTTTTCGTACCTGCGGATGACTATACAGACCCAGCACCAGCGACGGCATTTGCGCATTTAGATGCTACAACAAACTTAGAGCGTAAATTGACAGAAATGGGTATTTATCCAGCTGTTGATCCATTAGCATCAACATCAAGAGCGCTTGAACCAACTATTGTTGGACAAGAGCACTATGAAATTGCACGTAACGTACAATCTACATTACAGAAGTATAGAGAATTACAAGATATCATCGCTATATTAGGTATGGATGAATTATCTGAAGAAGACAAGCAAACTGTTGAACGTGCGCGTCGTATTCAGTTCTTCTTATCTCAAAACTTCCACGTAGCTGAACAATTTACTGGTCAAAAAGGTTCATATGTACCAGTTAAGAAAACTGTAGAAGACTTCAAAGCAATCTTAGAAGGTAAATACGATCATATCCCTGAAGATGCATTCAGACTTGTTGGTGGTATGGATGACGTAATTGCAAAAGCTAAAGATATGGGTGTTGAAGTTTAAAAATTAGGAGGTATGGATAATGAACACATTAAGCCTAAATATTGTCACTCCTAATGGTTCTGTTTACGACCGAGATGATGTTAATCTTGCAGTATTACAAACTACTGCTGGAGACATTGGTGTCATGTATGGACATATTCCTACAGTTGCAGCGCTTGAAATTGGCTATGCCAAAATTAATTTTGACGGCGGTTCAGAATATATTGCAGTGAGTGAAGGTTTTGTTGAGGTTAGACAAGATAAGTTATCCATTATTGTACAAACTGCAGAACCTGCTGAAGAAATAGATGTGGCTAGAGCAGAATTAGCTAAATCTAGAGCAGAATCTCATTTGAATAATGATGAAGATGATAGTGACATTAATAGAGCCAAACGTGCATTAGAACGTGCAAATAACCGTATTCGTGTTGCTAACTTACAATAGACTTAAAAAATTGAAGTTCCTTAAAATAGGAGCTTCAATTTTTTTATGTCTCCTCTTAATAATTTGAAATATTATTTTTTAGTAATTGATGAATAAAGCACAGGATAATGGGAAAAATATCTTATAATAAAGTATAATAGAGCATGCCATATAATTTGGGGCTTCAGTATCTTTTGGGTCATATTTCATGTAAAATAAATAATTAGTGAATAGCGAGGTGCAGGACTTATGGAATATATGGGACAATTTTCAATTGTTCATCTCATATTGCATGTTATTTGTATTTGTCTTGCTTATTGGGCACTTAATGCTGTGAGATTAGATCAATTTTTTAAAAAGGGATATCCTCTGCAAGTACAAATATGTATGATATTTGTAGCGATTTTATTAGGAACAGCTGTTAGCAACTTTATTGTTGATTTATTACAATTTTCAACTCAAATAAAATATTTGGCGCAATAATTCAATTACTGTATCTTTTTTGAGAATATAGATATAATGATTTGGAAGTAACAAGAAATTAAAAAACGTAATTTTAAAAGTAGTTAAGTGGAGGATTTAAGATGGATAAGATAGAAATTAATGGTGGAAATAGATTAACAGGCGAAGTTAAGGTGTCAGGCGCAAAAAATGCTGTTTTACCCGTACTAACTGCTTCACTTTTAGCATCTGAAGGTGTGAGTAAACTTAAGAATGTACCGGCACTAAGTGATGTCGAAACAATAAACAATGTGATATCGACGTTAAACGCTGATGTTTCTTATGATAAAGAAGCAGAATTAGTAACTGTTGATGCTACAAAACAATTAAATGAAGAAGCACCATATGAATACGTGAGTAAAATGAGAGCAAGTATTTTAGTTATGGGACCACTTCTAGCCCGTCTTGGCCATGCAAAAGTAGCACTTCCAGGTGGCTGTGCTATTGGTTCAAGACCTATCGAACAACATATTAAAGGGTTTGAAGAGCTAGGGGCAGACATCCATATGGATGGCGGATTTATTTATGCTAGCACCAAAGATGGTTTGAAAGGAACAACAATTCATTTAGATTTTCCAAGTGTAGGAGCTACGCAAAATATTATAATGGCTGCTTCTTTAGCTGAAGGTAAAACAGTCTTAGAAAATGTAGCACGTGAACCTGAAATTGTTGATTTAGCGAATTATATTAATGAAATGGGTGGTAATGTAGTAGGTGCAGGTACTGATACTATTACAATTCATGGTGTTGAAAAGTTACACGGTGTTGAACATTCAATCATTCCTGACAGAATTGAAGCAGGTACATTACTTATCGCTGGTGCTATCACACGTGGAGATATCGTGGTTCATGGTGCCATTAAAGAGCATATGACAAGCCTAGTGTATAAACTAGAAGAGATGGGTGTTAATTTAGAATATCAAGGTGACTCGATTCGAGTTAGTGTAGATGGTCCACTAAAACCAGTGGATATTAAAACATTGCCACATCCTGGTTTTCCGACAGATATGCAGTCTCAAATGATGGCATTATTATTAACTGCAGATGGTCACAAAGTTGTAACTGAAACGGTATTTGAAAATAGATTCATGCATGTTGCTGAATTCCAACGTATGAATGCTCAAATAACAGTAGAAGGCAGAAGCGCTAAGATAGAAGGAAAAAGTGAACTTCAAGGTGCTCAAGTCAAAGCAACAGATTTACGTGCAGCTGCGGCATTAATATTAGCTGGTCTAGTAGCTGATGGAACGACTCAAGTAACTGAACTCATACATTTAGACAGAGGATATGTGGACTTACATGGCAAATTAAAAGCTTTAGGTGCAGATATTAAACGTACTCAAGACTAATACTGTGTTAGTATTTAAATATTAATCATCAGAGGATAAAGAGTTGGAGGAAGCAAAATGGAAACAATTTTTGACTATAACCAAATTAAAGAAATCATACCACATAGACAGCCATTTCTATTAATAGATAGAGTTGTTGAATATGAAGAAGGTAAACGTTGTGTAGCAATTAAACAGGTATCTGGTAATGAACCGTTTTTCCAAGGCCACTTCCCTGAATATGCAGTAATGCCTGGTGTTCTTATTACTGAAGCTTTGGCACAAACTGGTGCAGTAGCTATGTTAAATGATGACGCCAATAAAGGAAAACTTGCATTGTTTGCAGGCATCGATAAATGTAGATTCAAGAGACAGGTAACACCTGGAGATACATTGGTATTAGAAGTTGAGATTACTAAGATGAGAGGGCCTATCGGTAAAGGTAATGCGAAAGCTACTGTAGATGGTCAACTTGCTTGTAGTTGTGAGCTAACGTTTGCGTTGCAAGATAAATAATAAATAAAAAAGCCTTAAAGATTTGATAGCATTAACAAATCTTTAAGGCTTTTTTATGTTAATTTCTTTCAATTCTTTCATCTTTGAGCCTTGGTTTAGATTGCATCATTCGATTAAATGATTTTTTTAAGTCTTCTCCAGTTAGGCCTTCGTCTATCAATTGTTCTAATAAACTTTCAGCATATACTTGTCTAAGTGTATAAATATGACATTCAAAAACTACAGAAATTGAATGTTCAAGGCGACTAATATTTTTTATTGTAGCATCAAAGAGCGCTGGATCATTCGCTGGACGTGTAATAACTACACGTATATCAAGTAAAGTCTCATCTTCCATGTGTTGCTTCATTGTTTCATAATGGAAGTCTGAAATGACGATTTCAAGTAACCAACCAGTGCCACTATTTTCCTTGTTTATAATGACCCCATCATCTAATTCGTATTCAGTCACTCCACCACTTTCTGATACGATTTGAAAGCGAACGGCTTTAAATGTTTTCATCGTCTTCACATCCAATTAGTAAATTTAAATTCTACAATTACTTTATTTATATAATCATTATAACGTAGTTTTAAAACAGAAAGGAAATAATTGTAGAAAACTGTGAGATTTTACTTTTGAAAAAGTTGAAAGTGTATTTTGACTCTAAAATCGAAATTAAATATGATTAGAACATGAAGGAGGTGACACATGATAAATAATATCGTCATTGTAGGACGACTTACTAAAGCTCCAAAAATATTTGAAAAGGAGGGCGGTAAATTAGCTACATTTTGTGTAGCAGTAACTAGAAACTATAAGGATAAGCATCAAAATACGATTTGTGACTATTTATATTGTAAAGCATTTGGGAAGATAGCCAGTAATATTGAAAAATATATCAACCAAGGTTCACTGGTAGGTATTACAGGACAAATGCAATCACGTAAATTTACAAAAGAAGGACAGACACACTTTGTATCAGAAATTTATATTGAAACCATCAAATTTATGTCTCCACAATCAACAGTTGAAACAGAAAAGGTATTTGAGCCATTCCAACTAGAACCCAACCATGAGTCATTAGATGAAATAACTGTACAACAAAATGATATATATGAAACTGTATAATACTCCCACATCATAACTATCCCAAATATAATCCATCCAAATTAATATACATCAAATCCTACTATCAATTATACTTCTTTCTGGCTATCTCTCTTAAAATCCAAATAAGAGAGATAGCTACTTTATTGAATGCAATACTCTGCTGATAACTTTATTTATGATGATTGAGGAAAAGTGAAAATATAGTTGAAAAATAATGCTAAGCATACTGAAAAACTAAGATTATTAGACTGAATAATCTGATAAATTACAAAGCTATTACACGACAGGGTAGACTAATTTAGTATTTAAATAGCATTATGATGAAGTTTAAATTATAAGTTTGGTAGAATAATACATATTTAGCATGTAATTTGCATGTAAAAAAATCCTTGTTTTTTTTATTTCTCTGTAACCTACTACATATTTTTAGATGTTATAGTTGTAACTAGCAAATTAATCATAAAACTAATTACCTTATAGGAGGACTTTTTGGAAATGAAAAAAACAATTATTGCATCAACAGTAGCAGTAGGTCTAGGAGTTACAGGAGCAGCATCAGCAGGAAATACAGCAGATGCTTCAGAACAAGGTATCGATAAAGCGCAGTTAGCACAACTAGCGCAATCAAATTCAAGCCAATTAAATGAATCTCCTGTTCAAGAAGGTTCATATAACTATAATTTTAATTTAAATGGTGTTGACTATCACTTTGAATCAGACGGCCAAAACTTTAGCTGGAGCTATGGTGAAAATGTTAATGGTTCAGTAGAACAATCTACAGATAACAGTGAACAAGCTCAACAAACAGAACAACCAAAACAAGAATCTGCACCAAAACAAGAAGCGGCACCACAAACAGCAGAAACACAACAACCACAACAAGAAGCGACTACAACTCAATCAAGTCAAGCTTCAGAAGGTTCATCAGTAAATGTTAACGCGCATTTACAACAAATCGCTCAACGTGAATCAGGCGGCGATCTTAAAGCTGTAAACCCTTCATCAGGTGCAGCAGGTAAATACCAATTCTTACAAAGTACATGGGATTCAGTAGCACCTGCAGAATATAAAGGTGTATCACCAACTGAAGCACCAGAATCAGTACAAGACCAAGCAGCAGTAGATTTATATAACTCAGCTGGTGCATCACAATGGGTTACTGCATAATTTCAAGTAGTACCTTTGGATTACTATTTTAATATTAAAGTAAGCATCTCTATTATAACGATAGGGATGCTTTTTTGTATGAAGCGCATTCTTTTGCATTATTTAATACATTTTGTTATGTTTAAATAAATATAAAATTTATAAAATTACTACTAGGGGAGCCTTTGTGCTGAGATGAATTTATTCAGACCCTTACAACCTGATTTGGTTAATACCAACGTAGGAAAGTAGTTTAATTCATAGTTTAATTCATTAATTTTCCTATCAATTAACTACATACCTAGTTGGGTTTGTAGTTTTTTTTATTATATGGAGGACTAAGAGTGTTATTTTCAAGTGAGTTAAAACAAGCTTCACAACCAATCATAGAAGATATTTATCAAGATCCGTTCATCCAAGGTATGCTAAAAGGTGATTTACCTAAAGATGTAATTAAGTATTACCTGAGGGCAGATGCCTCATACTTAAAAGAATTTGCAAATATTTATGCGTTGCTTATACCAAAAATGCAGGAATTAGAAGATATCCAATTTTTAGTGGAACAAATTCAGTTTATTGTAGATGGGGAAGTAGAGGCACATGAAATATTATCTGATTTTGTTAACGAGCCTTATAATGAAATTATAAAAGAGAAAGTATGGCCGCCAAGTGGTGATCATTATATAAAACATATGTATTTTAATGCTTATGCAAAAGAAAACGCGGCATATACAATTGCAGCAATGGCACCTTGTCCCTATGTCTATCAGGTCATTGCTAAACAAGCTTTGCAAGATGAATTGCTTAATAACGATGCACTATTGAAAGAATGGTTTGTCTTTTACAGTACAGAAATGGATGAGCTTGTGCATGTTTTTGATAATTTAATGGATAAATTAACTCAAAATTGTACTAATCAAGAAAAAAACGATATCAAAGACTGTTTTTTACAGAGTACAGTACATGAACGTAATTTCTTTAATATGTCAGTTAATGAAGAATTTTGGTCTTACGGAGGAGATAATAATGAATAAACCTAAAATTGCATTAACCATAGCTGGAACAGATCCAACTGGAGGGGCTGGCGTAATGGCAGACTTAAAGTCATTTCATGCTTGTGGTGTATACGGTATGGCAGCGGTTACAAGCATTGTGGCTCAAAATACCAAAGGCGTGCAACACATTCACAATCTTGAAACAAGCTGGCTATCTGAACAACTTGAAAGCGTATATGATGATGAATTACCTCAAGCTCTAAAAACAGGTATGATTGCATCTAAAGAAATGATGGAATTAATTCAATCATATTTAAAAAAATATCCTGAAATTCCATATGTGATAGATCCAGTGATGTTAGCTAAAAGTGGTGATGCTTTAATGGATGATGATGCCAAATCAGATTTACAAAATATTTTATTACCTTATGCAAAAGTTGCTACACCAAACTTACCAGAGGCTGAAGAAATTACAGGATTAAAGATAACGGATGAAGCTTCAATTTATAAGGCTGGTAATATATTTATTAACGATATTGGTAGTAAAGGTGTGGTCATTAAAGGTGGTCATTCAGAAAACCTTGATACAGCAAAAGACTATTTATTTACCAAAGAAGATGTATTCACGTTTGAGTCACCGCGTTATGAAACACAACATACGCATGGTACTGGTTGCACATTTTCAGCAGTGATTACTGCTGAGTTAGCTAAAGGAAAATCGATTTATGATGCTGTAAACAAAGCTAAACAATTTATCGCATTAAGTATTAAATATACTCCTGAAATTGGTCAAGGAAGAGGGCCAGTAAATCATTTTGCGTATATGAAAGAGGTCGGTTTAGATGACGAATAATATAGAAATACTAAGAGCTAATCAACCGTTAGTTATTTGCTATACTAATGATGTAGTTAAAAATTTTACTGCTAATGGTTTATTAAGTTTAGGAGCGAGTCCTGCAATGAGTGAAGCACCAGAAGAGGCTACCGATATGTTAAACGCAGCGCATGCATTATTAATAAATATCGGTACACTCACAAAAGCAAAAGAAGAAGACATTATGACTATTGCAAAGACTGCGAATAAAGTGGGTACTCATGTGGTATTCGACCCAGTTGCAGTAGGCGCTTCACAATATCGTAAAGCATTTTGTCATCGTTTTTTACAAGAAGTAGATATTGCGGTAATTAAAGGTAATGCATCTGAAATTTTAACCTTAGTACACAATGATACAACTATGAAAGGCACAGATGGCGATGTGACATTAAATCCTGTTGAAATTGCGAAACTTGCACATGAGTATTTAAAAACAACCATAGTCGTTACAGGAAAAGAAGATGTCATTATACAAGATAACAAAATTATAAAAAGTGCAAATGGTTCTCCGATGCTTACTAAAGTCACAGGTGCTGGCTGTCTATTAGGCGGAGTAATAGCTAGTTTTTTACCATCTCAAAAAGATCAAGCAAGAGAAGCGATAGTAGAAGCAGTAACTCTATATAATATCGCTGCTGAACAAGCAGAAGCAGTGGCTCATCATAAAGGTCCTGGCACTTTTATGATTGAATTACTTAATGCGCTTTATCATATTTCATTCGATGATTATTTAACCTATCGTCGTATACAAGAGGTGTAATACATGTTTAACAAAGAGTACTTAAAAGTCTACTTCATTTGTGGTACACAAGATGTACCTGAAAATACTTCTATTAAAGAGATATTGACTAAAGCACTAGAGGCTGGTATTACAATGTTTCAATTTAGAGAAAAAGGTACGACAGCACTAAAAGGACAAGCGAAAGTCAAATTGGCGAGACAGTTATGTGCGCTGTGTCATAGTTATCAAGTTCCATTTATAGTTAATGATGATGTAGCTCTAGCCGAAGAAATTAATGCTGATGGAATACATGTAGGGCAGGATGATCTGGATGTAAGTACATTTGCTAAGCAATTTAAAGACAAAATAATCGGTCTTAGTGTAAGTGATGTTGAAGAATATAATCGGTCTGATTTAACATACGTTGATTACATTGGTGTAGGTCCAATGTATGCCACGGCATCTAAAGGAGATGCAAACGCGCCAGTAGGGCCAGAAATGATACCTCAATTAAGAAATTATATAGATAACTTTCCGATTGTTGCGATTGGCGGTATTAGTTTAGAGAATGCAAGCGACGTCGTACGTGCAGGTGCAGATGGTCTTTCTCTAATATCAGCGATTGCTAAAAGTGAACATATCGAACAAACGGTGCAACAATTTTTACAAACTGTCGAATAAAGTATAATATTTTCTTTTTTTGTTTTCTACTTTTCCTTGAGTGTGATAAAATAAATTCTATGTGAATATATCATTAGAGGTGGAAAAATGAAGAAGAAAGCGCTACTACCTTTATTATTAGGTGTAATGGTCTTTTTAGCAGGCTGTGACTATTCAAAACCTGAAAATAAGGATGGATTTTTCTATAATACGTTCGTTGAGCCGATGGACAAAGTTATACATTGGTTGGGGACTAGTTTTAATAATGACTATGGTTTAGCAATTATCGTACTTGTATTGGCAATTCGTTTAGTATTATTGCCATTCATGTTATCTAATTATAAAAATAGTCATATGATGCGTGAAAAAATGAAAGTTGCAAAACCTGATATTGATGCGATTCAAGAGAAGGTTAAGCGTTCGCGTACCCAAGAAGAAAAAATGGCAGCAAACCAAGAAATGATGGAAGTATATAAAAAATATGATATGAACCCAATGAAGAGTATGTTAGGTTGTTTACCAATGCTAATACAAATGCCAATCATTATGGGATTATTCTTTGTATTGAAATATCCTTCTAGCGGTGGTTTTACAGAGCATCCTAATTTCTTATGGTTCAACTTATCCAAACCTGACATTTGGATTACAATTATTGCAGGTATCTTATACTTCTTACAAGCTTATGTTTCAAGTAAGAGTATGCCAAACGAACAGCGTCAAATGGGTTATATGATGATGGTGATTTCACCAATTATGATTGTGTGGATTTCATTAAGTTCAGCATCAGCTTTAGGTTTATATTGGTCAGTGAGTGCGGCTTTCTTAATCGTACAAACACAAGTAGCGAATATGTATTATTCTAAACTTGCTCAAAAAGAAGTTGCGCCAATGATAGAAGCGATGAAACAAAACACAGCAAACTCAGTAACTAAAGGGTCAAATACGCAAGTGGTTTCAAAGAAAAATAAGAAAAAATAACTTATTTTAATTATTGATTGAAACCTATAAAAGCGTTTATGGTAAAAATAGCCATACTCAAAATAAAAGTACCCGTCTATTTTTTAATAGGCGGGTACTTTTTTGTGGTTTAAAATAAAATCTGTGCAACTTCAACATTAAACATACCATTCTTTAAAGAATTGATTCACAAACCCTTTCATATATTCATGGCGTTGTTGGGCGATACGTTTACCAGTTTCAGTATGCATTAAATCTTTGAGTTTGAATAATTTTTCATAGAAATGCTTAATCGCTGAAGGAGACCAGTCAATATAATCCGTAGTTTCATGGTTAGACGCTGCATCAGATTGTATATCAACCCACATGGGTTCGTTAAAATGACCAGCAAACTGAAATGTACGAGCGATTCCAATGGCACCAATTGCATCAAGTCTATCAGCATCACGCACGATTTGACCTTCTATAGATAATTTTACTGAATTATTTTGTCCATCTTGATAACTCATATTTTCAATAATATGTAGAATGTCTGCTTGCTGATGTGAGGATAGTGCAAGTTGATTTAAAAATTCCAATAATTTTATTTTTGCTTGTTTACCATCAGTAAGTTTCTCATCAATTGTATCGTGTAATAAACAGGCTAATTCAATAATTAATAAATCTCCATCATTTTCCTTATTAGCGATATATTTAGCCATATTTACAACACGTTTGATATGGGCAACATCATGCCCAGTAGAATCACTAGTGTGAAAAGTAATCATGTAAGATTCTGCGGATTTTAGTATATCATTTGTATGCATACAATATTGCTCCTTTATATATGTTTAATTGATTTAAAAAGATTTGTAACAAAAAGGTCTAAAGTAGCTTTTATTAAAAGCGTTACTTTAGACCTGTAATACAACTACAGAATAGGTGATAATAATTGCGAAATGCCTTCTTTAAATTTAATCCATAAACTTCGTTTTTCATAAAGTTCTGTGGTTAATCTATAAGATACAGTCAAATCTTTTTCAAAAGCTACTCTAAGTTCTCGTGCGATAAGCGTATCATAAATAAAAGCATTAACTTCGAAGTTAAGTGTGAAACTGCGATGGTCCATATTTGCTGTTCCAACACTAGCTACTTCGTCATCAATAATAAGCATTTTTGAATGTAAAAAACCGTTGTTATAATGGAAAATATTAACGCCTGCTTCTAAGAGGGAAGCTACATTTTTATAGGTAACCCAATAAACAAATGGATGGTCAGGTTTATTAGGTATCATAATATTTACATTCACACCACCTAAAGCAGCAATTTTAACTGCATCTAGAAAAGCTTGATCAGGAATAAAATAAGGAGACTGGATATAAATAGAATGTTTTGCGGAAGCAATCATTTTTAGATATCCATATTTTATCTGTTCCCATGTTTCATCAGGACCACTTGAAGCGATCTGAATACCTACAGTACCATCAGACTCAACATCAGGAAAATAACGCTCGGCATATTTCAGATTATCCCTAGTGGACTGTGAATTCCAGTCCAACATAAAACGTAACTGCAAGGCATTGACTGCATCACCTACAATACGTAAATGTGTATCTCTCCAATACCCAAATTTTTTCTTTAATCCTAGATACTCATCACCAACATTAAAACCACCAACGTAACCAATATGGCCATCAATAATTACGATTTTTCTATGGTTTCTGTTGTTCATTCTAAGATTGATCAATGGAAGTTTTGAAGGGAAGAAAGCTTCTACTTGACCACCTTTTTTGTGGAAGCTTTTAAAATCCTTCAAAGATAATGTACGAGACCCCATATCGTCATACAACATCTTAACTTCTAAGCCTTCTTCAAGTTTTTGCTCAAGTGCTCTTAAAATACGATTTCCTAAACCATCATTTCTAAAAATGTAATATTGAATATGAATATAATCTTGGGCATCGTAAATATCCTTAATTAGAGCATCAAATTTTTCCTTACCGTCTGTAAATATTTTGAGGTTATTGTCTGTAGTTAAAAACGCTGCGTTATTGTATAACAGCATTTGAACCATATCTTTGAATTTAACTATTTGATGGTTACCTTTGGAAAACTCATCATTTTTCAATGCCTCAAGCTGTTCTTTCACAATCATTTCTATGCCAATCTTATCTTTTTCATCTATTGAAAAGATATGAGTACGTTGGATTTGTCTACCAAATAATAGATAAATGATAAAACCAAGTACTGGGATAAAGACTAAAACTAAGACCCATGCCCAAATTGAACCTGCAGATCGTCGTTCCATAAAAATAATGATAAAAGCAAAGATAAGGTTTAATATAAATGCACTAATTAAAAGAACATTTATTATTAAGTTTGTGTGACTATATGAAATTGAAAAAATATCTATCATATTAAACCCCCAAAAATGCAAAGCAATTTATTTAAATTTGTAAAAGTCTCAATTATTGTAACACGTCCATAGCCTTTTATCACTTGACTTATACCTATCAGGGGTATATTATATAGTTCAAATCAATAGGAGGTCCTTAATATATGGAGGAAATACAAAAAGCACACCACTCGGAACAGAATAAAGCTAATTTAAAATCGAGATTGAACCGTATAGAGGGTCAAGTAAGAGCAATTAATAGAATGGTCGATGAAGATGTATATTGTGATGATGTGTTGACACAAATTAGAGCTACACGGTCAGCATTAAATAGTGTGGCAACGAAGTTATTAGATCACCACATGAAAAGTTGTATCATGAATAAAGTCAATCAAGGGCAACAAGAAGAAGCAATGGAAGAATTGTTAGTTACTTTTCAAAAATTAATGAAAGATTAGAGGTATAATAGGAAGATGAAATCTAAAGTCATTCATGTATCGGGTATAAATAACAAGACACAACAAAAGCAGCTTGAAGAACATTTGAAATTGATAGATGGTGTGAAAAAAGTGTCAGTAAATCAAACCAATGAGACCATATCAATTGATTTTGAAACGCCAGCAAGTTTAAATAACCTAGAAAAAGAAGTGTATGATTTAGGCTTTGCCATCCTATAATTCAGTAGCATAATTTTTTAATTACTTTTTACATTTTTAAAAGTTGCATTAGATATGTTTGAGTTGTTTTTATATTTTTTATGGTATTTATACAACGTAAATATGTCGAAAATTTAGACTGGAATTTTAATAAATTAAAAAAATTTGGTTATAATGTAGTAATTTATATATAATTGGGGTAATATGAAGTAGAAGCTGAAAGTTAGGGGTGATGATATGAGTAAGGATAACGATAAGATTCAAAACGTAGTTAATCTATTATCATCATTAGGGGTAAACATAAAGAAAACCAAATCAAGATTAGAAGTTATGCATACTTTACCAACTACTGTGAAAACCGCTAACGAACTGAAATAGTATGTTACTTAATTAAGCAATTGGAGTCAACGACTCTTGTCGTTTTTTTATTGTTTTGTAAATATAAGAATATAAAAACTGCTAAAATCAGGTCTATTGATTTTAGCAGTTTTTATAGTTAAATTAAAAAATGTTTGTTAACTTCTAGTTAATTTAGTATTTTCTAATGCAGGCGCATATTGTTTAGGTTGATGATAAGTAATTGATAATAATATCCCTATACCAAACATGAGACTCCATATTGAACTACCACCATAGCTTATAAATGGTAATGGAATACCTGTAATAGGCAACAATTGTATTGTCATACCTATATTTTGTAAGACATGGAAAAGAATGAGCGCTACATAACCAATAATAAATAACTTGTTAAAGGACATATTTGTTTGTGTCGCAAGCCTTACTAAATGGAAAATAAGGGCTAAATATACCAAAATTAATATTACAGATCCAATAAATCCAAATTCTTCTCCAATGACAGAGAAAATAAAGTCAGTATGATTTTCCGGTATATAAACTTCACCATGATTAAAACCTTTACCAAAAAGTTGACCGGAACCAATAGCTTTAAGAGACTCAGTTAAATGATAGCCGTCTCCACTACTATATGTATAAGGATCAAGCCATGAATTGATTCTACCAAGTTGATAAGTTTTAATACCTAAGCCACTTTCTATTAGAGAAGGTTTGTATATTATTGACAAGATAATACCAGAAGCAAACACGATAATTCCAATAAATAAAGGTGCTAGAATTTTCCAAGAAATACCACTAACAATCATTACGCCTATGATAATAGCGCATATGACTAACGTCGTACCTAGGTCATTTTGTAATAGAATTAATGCCATTGGAAGAATAGAGACACCTATGATTTTAAATAGTAATTTAAAATCAGTCTCAATAGATTTATTGAAAGTAAATTTATTATGTTTTGTAATTAATTTTGCTAACGCCAAAATTAATATGACTTTCATAAACTCTGATGGTTGTACGCTAATAGGGCCTAATTTATACCAACTTTTAGCGCCATTAATAATTGGCGTAAACGGTGTCTCTGGAATGATGATTAATACAAACAGCCCAAGACAAAGGATGAAGTATAGTAAGTATGTATATTTCATCCATTTTTTTGGGGAAACAAGCATGATTAAAAATGCAATGAACCCACCAAAGACATAATACAAAATCTGCCTAATACTGAAATTGGCACTATATTGTCCGCCGCCCATTGCTGAATTGATAATTGTGACACTAATAATTGCAAATAATGCTAGGATAGCTATTAATTTCCAGTCTATCCGACGTATCCAATGGTTTTTTTTCAATTGACGTGAAGTACTCATTTCTTACTCCTTTGAAAAGCTAAATTTCTCTATCTATGTATTATATATAGATTTTACCGAATTTTTTAACATATTGCTAGAAGTAGGGTGCTAAATCGAAAATTTAAAATAGATTATTTTGAATTTATAGAAATAGGTGAGTTACATAAACTTTCAAAACATCTATATAATAGAACGAAAAATAAATGATTATTAAACTACTTTACAAATGCAAAAAATTATTAAATCGTGATATGATGTAGTTTAAGAATTGTATATGGAGGCAAAATTATGGCTAAGGAAAATGTATGTATCGTATACGGAGGAAAGAGTGCGGAACACGATGTTTCAATATTAACAGCACAAAATGTCTTAAATGCCATTGATAAAGATCAGTATCAAGTAGACATTATTTACATCACAAATGATGGTGACTGGAAAAAGAAAGAGAATATCGTGGACACTATAAATAATATAGACACTTTACGTTTAACTGACGTTGCTGCTGGTGAAATCTCTCAATTACTAAGTGTTGGTAGTACAGGAGATAGATATAGCGCAGTATTTCCACTATTACATGGTCCAAATGGTGAAGATGGAACGATACAAGGTTTATTTGAAGTGCTAGATTTACCATATGTAGGTAACGGTGTATTAGCAGCTTCAAGTTCGATGGATAAGCTAGTAATGAAACAATTATTCGAACATAGAGGATTACCGCAATTACCATATGTAAGTTTTTTGAGAAGTGAATACCATAAATATGAAAATAATATTTTAAAATTAGTACATGATAAATTAGAATATCCAGTATTTGTTAAACCTGCAAATTTAGGTTCTAGTGTAGGTATCAGTAAATGTAATAATGAAGAAGAATTAAAATCAGGAATTGAAGAAGCATTTCAGTTTGACCGTAAATTAGTGATTGAACAAGGTATTGATGCAAGAGAAATAGAAGTCGCTGTATTAGGTAATGACTATCCTGAAACGACTTGGCCAGGTGAAGTGATTAAGGAAGTAGCCTTCTATGATTATAAAGCTAAGTACAAAGATGGAAATATTAAATTAGATATTCCAGCTGATTTAGATGAAGAAGTTCAAATGACACTAAGAAATATGGCAGTTGAAGCGTTTAAAGCTACTGACTGTTCTGGTTTATTACGTGCAGACTTTTTTGTTACAGAAGACAATCAAATTTTCATAAATGAAACAAATGCTATGCCAGGATTTACTGCATTTAGTATGTACCCTAGTCTGTGGGAAAATATGGGCGTTTCATATTCTGATTTAATTAAGAAGTTAATTGAGTTAGCAAAAGAAAAACATGAAGATAAAAAACAAAATAAATATATAATTGATTGAGGAGTATAAACCATGATTGAAGTAACTTTAGAGCAAGTCAAAGACTGGATTCCATGTGACATCGATAATGAATATATGGATTATACAATTAAAGGTGTATCTATAGATTCACGCGTTGTTAATGATCAAAATTTATTTATTCCATTTAAAGGAGAGCATGTTGATGGACATCGATACGTTGCTCAAGCATTGAAAGATGGTGCAAGTGCAGCTTTTTATCAAAAAGATGTTGCTTTAGATGAACAAGTTACTGGTCCAATCATATGGGTTGATGACACGCTTGAAGCATTACAACAATTATCTAAAGCGTATTTAGAATTTGTAAATCCTCAAGTGATAGCCGTGACAGGCTCAAATGGGAAAACAACCACTAAAGATATGATTGAAAGTGTGTTGAAACCTCAATTTAAAGTAAAGAAAACACAAGGTAATTATAATAATGAAATTGGATTACCGTTAACCATATTACAATTAGATTTAGACACTGAGATATCTATTTTAGAAATGGGGATGTCTGGTTTTCACGAGATTGAGCTGTTATCAAAATTAGCTGAACCTAATATTGCAGTGATTACCAATATTGGAGAATCACACATGCAAGATTTAGGGTCTAGAGAAGGTATTGCACAAGCTAAAGCTGAAATTACACTAGGTTTAAAGAAAGACGGTTTATTTATTTATGATGGCGATGAACCATTATTAGAACCACATGTTCAAAATTTAAAAGAAGTTGAATTAGTAAGCGTAGGTCAAGCAGCTCATAATACACTCGTTTGTCATTTAGAAGATATTGAAAATGAAGGTATAGCATTTAATGTTAATGGTGAAGAACGATATGAATTGCCAATATTAGGTGAACATAATATGAAGAATGCTACCTATGCTATTGCTATAGGTAAACGATTGAATTTAAATTACGATACGATATTTCATAATTTAGCTCAAGTGACGTTGACTGGTATGAGAATGGAACAGCATATTACTGAGGATCATACGGTAGTAATAAATGATGCATATAATGCGAGTCCTACAAGTATGAAAGCAGCCATAGATACACTTTCTGGTATGAGAGGACGAAAAATCATTGTGCTTGGTGATGTATTAGAATTAGGTACTGATAGCCAAATGATGCATGAAGCTGTAGGAAAGTACTTGAAAGATAAAGATATCAGTACATTATTTACATTTGGCCAAGAAGCGGCTTACATCTATAATAGTGGAAAGGATTACGTCCAACACGCTGAACACTATGAAGATAAAAATGCTTTGATAGCTGCACTACTCACACATCTACAACCTGAAGATAAAGTGCTTATAAAAGGTTCGAGAGGTATGAAGTTAGAGGAAGTTGTAGAAACACTTTTGAAATAAATAGTTTGAATGCTATTTTAATATAGTACAAAGTAAATATTATGAGAATACGTAAAATATAATAATGGAGATTTCAACACAATATATTTCTTGAATAGAGATATATTGTGTTTTATGTTTTAAATGCGTAATAGCGATTAGAGAACAACACATAAAGTGTTAGTGTAGTATTTAAACGGGTAAAAGAATATAGGTATTAAGAAATGATATTATATACCTATGTGTTAAAAATCTCTGTAATCTATATGTATAAACATCTAACAATTATTTTAAATAACAATTAAATAAAGTGTAATATACCGAAAGAATAATCAGACAATTAACTGAATAAATAAATTAACAAATTTTTTTTAGAAGAAAAAAAGTAATCACCTGAAAGTCAATCAAACGCTTACAACCTATATATCACAACATTTACAAAAGAGTAGTAATTAGGAAACTATTGATAATCGACCCATTTATTCAAATTTGGTTTATTGCGATTATACACTTGAGGTGGTACTATTAAGAAGTTGAAGAAACTTAAGTGAACATATATGTATAGAAATACAGATAAATAAAGGAGAATTATATTGCAAAATTTTAAAGAATTAGGGATCTCAGATAAGATGGCAGAAACCCTAGAAACAATGGGGTTCAGTGATGCCACTCCTATTCAAAAAGAGAGTATCCCTCTTGCCTTAGAAGGCAAAGACGTTCTTGGCCAAGCGCAAACTGGTACAGGTAAAACAGGCGCATTTGGTATTCCGTTAATCGAAAAAGTAGCGGGTCGAGAAGGTGTTCAATCACTAATCCTTGCACCAACAAGAGAATTAGCTATGCAAGTAGCTGAATCTATTAAAGAATTTAGTAAAGGCCAAAACGTACAAGTCGTTACTGTTTTTGGTGGTATGCCAATAGATCGTCAAATTAGATCTCTTAAAAAAGGACCACAAGTAGTAGTAGGTACACCAGGTCGTGTAATTGACCATTTAAATCGTCGTACTTTGAAAACTACTGATATTCATACGCTTATATTAGATGAAGCGGATGAAATGATGAACATGGGCTTCATCGATGATATGAAATTTATCATGGACAAAATCCCAGCATCACAACGTCAAACAATGTTGTTTTCTGCTACAATGCCGAAAGCAATCCAAACACTAGTACAACAATTTATGAAGTCTCCAGTTATTGTTAAAACAATGAACAATGAAACTTCAAATCCTCAAATTGAAGAATTCTATACAATTGTAAAAGAATTAGAAAAATTTGATACTTTCACAAGCTTTTTAGATGTACATCAGCCAGAATTAGCAATTGTATTCGGACGTACAAAACGTCGTGTAGATGAATTAACAAGTGCGTTAATTTCTAAAGGATATAAAGCTGAAGGCTTACATGGTGATATCACACAAGCTAAACGTTTAGAAGTATTGAAAAAATTCAAAAACGATCAACTAGATATCTTAGTTGCGACTGATGTTGCAGCAAGAGGACTTGATATTTCAGGCGTGAGTCATGTTTATAACTTCGATATCCCTCAAGATACAGAAAGTTATACTCATAGAATCGGACGTACAGGTCGTGCTGGTAAAGAAGGTATTGCAATTACATTTGTTAACCCAATTGAGATGGATTACATCCGTCAAATTGAACAAGCTAACAAGCGAGAAATGCAAGCATTAAGACCACCTCATCGTAAAGAAGTGTTAAAAGCACGTGAAAACGATATTAAAGGTAAAGTTCAAAATTGGATGACTAGAGAAAATGAACCTAGATTACAACGCATTGCTTCTGAATTAATTGAAGAATATAGCGATGTTGATTTAGTTGCTTCATTATTACAAGAATTAGTAGAGTCAAATGATGATGTTGATGTACAATTAACATTTGAAAAACCATTATCTCGTAAAGGCCGTCAAAGCAAAGGCCCAAGACGTGGTGGTAATAACAATAAACGTGGTAACAACAACAAGTTCGATAACAAAAATCGTCGCTCAAAAGGCGGATTCAACAATAACAAGAAGAAGAACGAAAAACCTTCTTCTGACAAAAACAATAACAAGAAATCAATGAAAGGTCGCACATTCGCAGACCATAAAAAATAGAATGCTTTATCATATATGAAATTTAGGTTTAATCATCTCATTAACGTGAGATGATTTTTTTTGTTGTATATCAAGTTGTAGGATAGTTTCTATAATATAAATAACCAAAACAACTTATTTGTTTGATATTTAAATTGTAGTACATTTTAAAGGGACGATGAAGTATATATAAATGCTATGTTATAATTAATTGGAATCTTTATTAAGGAGTGTACAAATGGCTAAAGACCTATTGTTTAAGAGAAGTCCAAAGGAAGCTATGAAGTATTACTATACAATAAAAGTATTAGAATTTATGTTGAGTATGGTTATAGCAACGGTTGTATTTTTTTTATGGAGTCACTTTAATTGGTGGCATTTTATCTTGTATTTAATCATTGCTTTTATAGTTTTTAATATTTTGTATACTTTAATTACACCCTGGATAAAATATAAGTATGCTTTTTATCGAGTAGAAAATAAACATATTGAAATAAAATATGATTTCTTTTTTAAATCTCATAAAATAGTGAAATTAGAACGAACTCAATTGATTGAGCGCAAATATAATCCTATATTAAGTAGATTAGGATTAGCTAAAGTTTCATTAATAACTGCGGGACATACAGTTAGTTTTCCATTATTGACTGATGAAGAAGCGATAGTTATTGAATCGAAATCATTAAGTTACCTAAGAGGAGCTGATTACGATGTATAATCCTCAAAAGTTACATCCTATTTCATACTTAGCGGGTATTATTGATGCGATCAAACAAAATATCTTTTTAGTAATTATCTTTTTAGTGTTTAACTTGAAAGATTTTGACTTTACTAATATACGTTCATACATATTTCCAGGGATAGTGTTTATATTCTTTCTGTTTTCTTTTGTGACGCAAGTTCTAAAAGTATATAATACGAGTTATTGGATAGAAAACGATCACTTTGTATTAACGACAGGTATATTTACAAAAGCACGAAAAGAATTGAATATACGTCGTATTCAAACATTAGATACTACGCAAGGCGTCATTCATCAACTTGTGGGAGGCGTAAAATTACAGATTAAAACGCCGAGTGATGGCATTGATTTAGATACAGTTTCTAAAAATCAAAGTGAACTCATTCAACAAGCTATTAAAGCAAAACAACAAGATTTAATCAATACTGCTGAAGTTTCCCAACAAGATGATACTTTACAAGGACATGATAAGACATTAGAAACTAAAGGTCCTCAAATCATTCATTTGTATAAATTGAAATTTAAGGAACTTTTATTGATGGCTCTAACAAGTGGAGCAATTGGAGTAGCTTTTGCTGCGTTATCACCTATTATAGGTGGATTTTCTGATGTAATTCCTTGGGAAAAAATAACAGGACAATTTGCGCATATATCACAAGCTATTTCAGTAATTATCATTATGATGATTGCTTTGGTTATAGTAGGTAGTTATGCGATTGGTACATTGATTGTAATTATACGTAATTTTAATTATACAGTTACGCAACAAGACAATCAGTTAAACATTAAATATGGCTTATTTAATGTTAAAAATATTACGGTGCCTACAGATAGGGTACAATCAGTGGTTGAAAAACAATCATTTTTAAGAAACTTATTTGGCTATACCTCTATACATTTTGTTATTACAAGTGATATGGAAGATTTTGATAAAGATGATGTTTCGTTAGATGGTAACGTTATGATTTTGCCGTTTATCAAGCGTGAAAAGGCCTTTGAAATAATTAAAAATCTTATGCCAAATATGGCGTTTGCGCCAGCGAAACAAGGTATGCCTTGGAGAGGATTTCATAGGTTGTTTTGGAGGCAAGCTTTATTGCTTATTATCATTGCTAGTGTTGTGGCATACTTTTGGAAACCGTGGATTTTTCTTGTTGTTGGGTTAATTATCATAGTACATATTATCCATAGTTTGAAAGTAGTAAAAGTATCCGGTTTTAAAATTCAAAACGATGAACTAGTTGTGCGTAATGTGACGCCATTTGGATTTAAAAATACTTACTTTAAACATGATAAAATATTAGGTATGGAAATTAAAAAAAATCCATTTTTAGAAAAAAATAATTTGGCTAATTTTAATTTTATAATTGCCAAAGGTCCTTCGAATGATAATATCGGATTAAAGTATAGTAATGATAGTGATGTGACAGCTTTACAATCATGGTATTTAGGAGGAAATCCTCATGACTAATTATAATTATATGGATTCATCTGGAAAAAAAGTCATGCGACTTACTGGTATTATTATAGTTGCCGTCTTATGTATGGTGATTGCAGCAGTGTATGTTGTTTACTCATTATGGCTAGATTGGCTAGCCCCAAATGTAATGAATTGGATATTGATTATCGGTTTTATCATAGTACTATTACTTTTGATATTTGAAGTTGTAATCATTCCAATATACAAATTTAAAATTTTCAAATATAAGTTAACTGAGAATGAAATTATTGTGAGAAATGGTTTTTGGTTTATTAAAATAGTGAAAATCCCGTTATTTAGAATACAAAATGTTGATACACATGAAGGTATATTAATGAGAAAATACGGTTTGTCTAGTATCACATTATCAACTGCTGGCGGTAATGCTAAAATAAATTTGATAAAAAAAGAAACTGCGATTTTGCTTAAAAAGCAAATAAAGCAAATAAATTATCCGCATTCTTCAGAGTCAGATACAAATAATGCTTAAAAATCCAAACATACTTAAATTTGTTATTAAGCGTATCAATATGAGGAGGGGCCTATGATACATGGTATTGGTATAGATTTAATAGAAATTGATAGAATAAAAACACTTTTGCAAAGGCAAGGTAAATTAGTAGAGCGTGTATTAAGTGAAAATGAACAACAAAAGTTCAATGATTTGAACTTGGAAAAACGTAAAATTGAGTTTTTAGCTGGACGATTTGCTTGTAAAGAAGCATTTAGTAAAGCATTAGGTACAGGTCTTGGTAAAACAATCGCGTTGAATGAAATAGATTGTTTTAATGATGAATTAGGCAAACCGTGTATTAATTATGAAGGGTTTAGCGTTCATGTGAGTATTACACATACTGAACATTATGCTATGAGCCAAGTCATTTTAGAAGTATAATATTTGAAAATATATAAATGTCAGTATGTTTAATTTGGCTATCCTATCTAGCTTATTATAAAATTGAGTTAATTATAGAAAAACTTATTTAATTAATACAGGAGGTATTTATTTTATGTCTGATAAGTATTATAGATCGACCTATTTGAATGTAGACTTAAATGCTATCGTTTCAAACTTCCAAGTGTTTCAGAAACTACATCCTAGTAAAACAGTTATCCCAGTAGTTAAAGCAAATGGTTATGGACTTGGTAGTATAATGATTGCACGTCAACTCATGGATAACGGTGCTGAGTTTTTTGCAGTAGCAACTTTAGATGAAGCTATAGAATTACGCATGCATGGTATTAACGCCAAGATACTGGTATTAGGTGTAATCCCTTCATATGATATAAATAAAGCGATACAGCATCGTGTTGCAATCACTGTCCCTTCTGAAAAATGGTTGAATGAGGCAATACAGCAAATATCAGAAAAAAATGAAAAAGATCTATGGATTCATGTCAAATTAGATACTGGTATGGGCAGATTAGGTGTGAAGAATGTTGAAGAATATCAATCTGTGATAGATTTGATTCATTCGCATGATCATTTGATTTTTGAAGGAGTATTTACTCACTTTGCTTGTGCAGACGAACCTGGAGATTCAATGAATCAACAACAATCCAATTTTGAAGAAATTGTTAATCAAGTAGAAAGACCTGATTATATTCATTCCCAAAATTCTGCAGGTGCATTAATGAAAGACACTCAATTTTGTAATGCAGTGAGAATAGGAATTTCGTTATATGGTTATTATCCTTCAGAATATGTAAAATCAAATGTTAAAGTACATTTGAAACCTAGCGCACAATGGATTAGTGAAGTTGTTCAAACTAAGGTATTACAAGCAGGTGAATCTGTGAGTTATGGCAGCATCTATACAGCAAATGAACCTACCAAAATAGGAATTATTCCAGTCGGATATGCAGATGGTTACCCAAGATTAATGTCTGGATTCAATGTGAACGTCAATGGTCACCAATGTGAAGTGATAGGAAAAGTATGTATGGACCAAATTATAATAAAAATTCCTGAAGTAGTTACAGCGGGAGATAAAGTGATTTTAATGGACCATCATAGCGATAGTCCACAATCTGCAGAAGCTTTGGCACAACAACAACAAACAATTAATTATGAAGTTTTATGTCGCTTTAATAGAAGACTCCCACGGGTATATCATGGGACCGAGGACCTAGAAATTCGCAATGAATTATTAAAATAGTATAGTCACTGTGTGTAAAATTTGTTATTATGTATCTAACAACAAAACATATTATATTCTATTTTAGTCTCATGGAGGTCTTTATTCATGGTAAGTTTTACTCAAAGCAGAAATCACAGTATTGAACAATTACTAAAAGAAGGCTATTCTCAAATGGCCGACTTAAACCTCTCCCTTGCAGCAGAAGCATTTCCATTTGAATGTGAAGCTTGTGATTGCAACGAAGTCTACATCAGCTCTAAGAATAACAATGAATGATGAGAAGAGGCGACGTTTATTTAGCTGATTTATCACCAGTGCAAGGGTCTGAGCAAGGGGGAATTAGACCTGTCGTGATTATACAAAACGATACTGGAAATAAATATAGTCCTACCGTAATTGTAGCAGCAATTACTGGTAGGATAAATAAAGCTAAAATACCAACACATGTAGAAATAGAAAAAAGTAAGTATAAGCTAGATAAAGATTCTGTTATTTTGTTAGAACAAATTAGAACTTTAGATAAAAACAGACTGAAAGAAAAATTAACTTATCTCTCTGATGATAAAATGAGAGAAGTAAACAATGCTATTGACATAAGCTTAGGATTACATAGTGTTAGGACAAACAAATCCTAATTTTAAAGGTGAGTTAAACAAATTAATACAATAGTGAATTATAGACATCAATTCTCTATAACATGTAATAAGCACTTAAATACAAAATTAAATGGATTCAAGATTATAGTGATTTCCAGTTTTTGTAGTATAAGACCTTTAAATAGGATGTCTAAGTTGAAAAGCTTTAGGTTATCCTAAAGCTTTTTTAATACCCAAAGATAATGGCTGAGCCTAATTGAAATAGTATATTTATAAAATATTCGATATAAATGTTATTAATATGATGACAAGATGGACGTAAAGTTTTGAGATATGTTAAAGATCGGTATACGCGATTTATATTTGCATTTTGAGGAGGAATTACTGCGTGGAAGAATTCAAAAATCAATATAAAGCGCTAATTGATGAAAGTTTAATTACAACAGACACAACAGATTTATTGAATAAAACTGAAATCTTCACAAACGAGGTGATAAAAAAAGATTTATTACCAGAAGATATTGTGGAAATGCATAAAAATTATGTGAAAATGTTGAATTTAGATGAAACTCAAATATTAAAAACTTTCAATGTGCTTAAAGAAGTAGTAAAAGGTTTTGGTTATAATTATAGAGATTACCAACAACTTGTAAATCGATTGCAATATCATGATAAAGAAATCGACTTAGCTTCGAGATTACAACAAACTATGCTTAAAACCGATATTCCTCAATTCGATAGTATTCAAATTGGCGTTATCTCTGTAGCTGCACAAAAGGTGAGCGGAGATTACTTTAATTTAATAGATCACAAAGATGGAACAATGAGTTTTGCAGTAGCTGATGTCATTGGTAAGGGTATACCAGCAGCGCTAGCGATGAGTATGATTAAATTTGGTATGGACTCATACGGTCATTCCCAACTTCCAAGTGATGGTTTAAAACGTCTAAATAGAGTAGTAGAAAAAAATGTTAACCAAAACATGTTTGTAACGATGTTTTATGGGTTATATGAAGAGTTAAATCATCTGTTATATTGTAGTTCTGCTGGTCATGAACCAGGCTATATCTATAGGGCTGAAACAGAAGAATTTGAGGAAATTAGTGTAAGAGGCAGAGTATTAGGTGTTAATCAACAAACTAGGTATAAACAACAAGAAATACCGATATATATAGATGACTTTGTAATTATATTTACGGATGGTGTTACTGAAGTTAGAAATGAACAAGGTGACTTTTTAGATAAAAGCCATCTTTTAAGTATGATTCACAAATACAAACACATGCATCCTCAAGATATTGTTCAACTTCTTTATGAAGCGATATTGAAGATACAAAACCCTGATAAGAGAGATGATTTGACTATATTAATTATAAAAAGGGTTAATTAGATTCTTAATAGTTAAGGTTAGTTTTGTATTTTAAGGGTATAAAAGTTAAGAATTAGACTATAATTAGGAGTGTAATGTTATGAATCTTAATATTGAAACAGTAACTCATGATACGCATTATGAGGTGAAAGTTGGCGGTGAGTTAGACGTTTATACTGTTCCGGAATTAGAAGAAGTCTTAGTGCCGATGCGCCAAGAAGGAACTCATGATATATATGTGAATTTAGAAAACGTAAGTTACATGGATTCCACTGGTTTAGGATTATTCGTAGGTACGTTAAAAGCGCTAAATCAACATGATAAAGAATTATTTATATTAGGTGTTTCAGATCGAATAAGTCGATTGTTTGATATCACTGGATTAAAAGATTTGATGCATGTTAATGAAGGAACGGAGGTCGAATAACATGCAATTAAAACAAGATTATATTGAAATGCGGTTACCAGCCTCTGCGGAATATGTGAGTTTAATACGCTTGACGCTATCAGGTGTTTTTTCACGTGCGGGTGCATCATATGATGATATTGAAGATGCTAAAATTGCAGTAAGTGAAGCGGTGACTAATGCGGTAAAACATGCATACAAAAATGATCCAGATGATGTAGGAATGATAAATCTTTGTTTTGAAATTTTTGATGATAAAATTAAAATTGTAATTTCTGATCAAGGAGAAAGCTTTGATTATGAAGAAACAAAAGAAAAATTAGGACCATATAGAGAAGACGAAAATATAGATTTCCTAAGAGAAGGCGGATTGGGTCTATTTTTAATTGAATCATTAATGGATGAAGTTACGGTTGATAAAAAATCAGGCGTGACAATCAGCATGATAAAGTATATTAAAAAAGAGCAGGTGCGAAATAATGGCGAGAGAGTCGAAATCAGTTAATGATGTATCACCTGAACAAATTAACCAATGGATAAATGAGCAACAAAATAATAAAAATACAGATGCTCAAGATAAACTTGTTAGACATTATAGAAAGTTAATCGAATCATTGGCATATAAATATTCAAAAGGTCAATCTCATCACGAAGACCTCGTTCAGGTTGGTATGGTTGGTTTGATTGGGGCGATAAACCGATTTGACCTATCCTTTGATAGAAAGTTTGAAGCCTTTTTAGTACCGACTGTTATTGGCGAGATTAAACGTTATTTACGTGATAAAACATGGAGTGTTCATGTACCGAGAAGGATTAAAGAGATTGGTCCTCGTATTAAAAAAGTAAGCGATGAGCTAACTAATGAATTAGAACGGTCACCATCAATTTAAGAAATTGCCAATAGACTTGAAGTGAGTGAAGAAGAAGTACTTGAAGCAATGGAGATGGGGCAGAGTTATAATGCACTTAGTGTTGACCACTCAATCGAAGCAGATAAAGATGGTTCGACGGTGACCTTATTAGATATTATGGGTCAACAAGATGATAATTATGATTTAACTGAAAAAAGAATGATATTAGAGAAGATATTGCCAATTTTGACTGACAGAGAGAGACAAATAATTCAATGTACCTTTATTGAAGGGTTAAGTCAGAAAGAAACAGGCGAAAGAATTGGGTTAAGTCAAATGCATGTATCTAGGCTGCAAAGAACAGCAATTAAAAAACTTCAAGATGCAGCAAATAAATGATAACAATAAAATAAGGCAGCATTCCTACACTATTAGGAGCTGCCTTATTTTTTATGTAATTCAATCATCCCGATACTACTTTTAAAAAAGGTATTATCTTTATATGTTAAAATATATGTAGACAAAAATAAATAGGAATAAATGAGTGGAGGATTCTATGGATAGTAACTTAATACAATCTATAAATGAAAAGTATAATTTTTCAACAAAACAAATCAATGCTGTTTTATCATTATTAGAAGATAAAAACACGGTACCTTTTATTGCTCGTTACAGAAAAGAGCAAACTGGGGGATTAGATGAAGTTGAAATTAAACAAATAGATGATGAATACCAATATATGGTTAATCTTCAAAAAAGAAAAGAAGAAGTCATACATAATATAGAAGAACAAGGTCTATTATCTGTGGATCTTAAAAATGATATTTTAAAACAAACAAAATTACAACGTGTAGAAGACTTATATAGACCATTTAAACAAAAGAAAAAAACAAGAGCTACTGAAGCTAAAAGAAAAGGTCTTGAACCATTAGCTAAATGGTTACAGCAAACGAATTTAAATGAAAAGATTGAGACGAAAGCACAACAATTTATAAATGATGAGATTGATTCAATAGAAGCAGCAATTAAAGGTGCACAAGATATTATCGCAGAATTAGTTTCAGATGAACCTAAATATAGAACAAAAATATTGAAAGATACGTTCCAGCACGGAAATATCATTACACAAAAGAAAAAGAATGCAGAAGATGAAAAAGAAATATTCTCCATGTATTATGATTATTCAGAACCAATTAGAAAAATTGCCAATCACAGAGTATTAGCAGTAAACCGTGGTGAAAAAGAAAAAGTGCTATCCGTAAAATTAGATATGGATACTCAAGGCATCGACAATTTTATACGTAAAAATGAAATTAAAGGTCAGCATGAAGGTACCTACATCATAGAAGATGCGATTAAAGATAGTTTGAAACGTCTAATTATGCCTTCTATCGAAAGAGAGATAAGGGCTGATTTAACTGATAAAGCAGAAAATCATGCTATTGATGTTTTTAGTGAAAATTTAAGAAACCTATTATTACAACCACCTATGCAAGGTAAACAAATATTAGGTGTAGACCCTGCATTTAGAACAGGGTGTAAACTGGCTGTGATTAATCCTTTTGGCACATTCGTTGCAAAAGGCGTCATGTATCCACATCCACCAGTTAATAAAAAAGCAGAAGCTGAAAGTTTATTTGTTAAATTTGTTAAGGATTATGACGTAGAACTTATAGCAATAGGTAATGGTACAGCAAGTCGAGAAACAGAACAATTTGTTGCTACAATGATACAAACGCATAAACTTAACGTACAATTTATCATCGTTAACGAAGCCGGAGCATCCGTTTATTCTGCATCAGAAGTAGCAAGAACGGAATTTCCAGATTTTCAAGTAGAAGAACGTAGTGCTGTGTCTATTGGTAGAAGAGTACAAGATCCTTTAAGTGAACTCGTTAAAATAGATCCTAAATCTATAGGCGTTGGTCAATATCAACATGATGTGAATCAAAAAGCATTAGAAGGCGCGTTAACTTTTGTCGTAGAAACAGCAGTTAACCAAGTAGGTGTAGATGTAAATACAGCATCGAGATCATTATTACAATATGTTTCTGGTTTATCAACAACCATAGCTCAAAATATTATTGACTACAGAGAAGAAAATGGTGCTATAAAACATAATAAAGATATAGCCAAAGTTAAACGACTTGGGGCTAAAACGTTTGAACAAAGTATAGGATTTTTAAGAATTGTAGATGGTACAGAAGCCCTAGACAATACATCTATTCATCCAGAAAGTTACGATGCAACGTATCAATTACTTAGTGAAATTAAAATGGATACGCAAGATTTAGGAACAGAAAGACTTAAAGCTGCTCTAAATCAATTAGACGTAGTAACGATGGCTGAAAAATTAAATATTGGCCAACCAACATTAGAAGATATAATTCAATCATTGATTGCACCAAATAGAGATCCACGTGATGAATTTGAAACACCAATATTAAAATCAGACGTATTGTCCATTGAAGACTTATCTAAAAATATGAAATTAAGTGGTACAGTTAGAAACGTTGTAGATTTTGGTGCATTCGTTGATATAGGAGTAAAACAAGATGGGCTTGTTCACGTCTCTAAACTTTCTAAGAAATTTGTAAAAAATCCAATGGACATTGTTAGTGTTGGTGATATTGTAGATGTCTGGATTCTTGATATAGATGATAAAAAAGGGAAAGTTTCATTAACGATGATTGATCCTAATGGATAATAAGACGTTACAACGATTAACAGAAACTATTTCTGAAGAATATTTTGGTATGCCTTTTAAACATAAAGCGTATTTCAACAAAAGGCTAAAAACAACTGGCGGACGTTACTTACTCAGAAATCATAATATTGAGGTTAATGAAAAACAGTATTATAAATTTGGACAAGAAGCGATTGAAAGTATAATCAAGCATGAGTTATGCCATTATCATCTTCATATTCAAGGTAAAGGTTATAAACACAAAGATAATGATTTTAAAGTGTTAAGTACAAAGACTGGGGCACCTAGATATTGTGCAGCATTAGAAACTTATGAAGAAAGAGCAAATTATATTTATAAATGTAATAAATGTGAAATGGAATTTCCGAGAATAAGAAAAGTAGATACAGCTAAAATGGTTTGTGGACATTGCAAAGGTAAATTAGTACAACAAAAATAAAGCGATTAGGCGAGTAGAAAATCAATGATAAAGATGATTTTCTACTCGCTTTTTATATTTATTATGGCAAAAATGCTGTTTTAGAAGCTGAATACATATGTTTTTTTATGTAATTTGTGATAATAAGATAAATATATGTGAAACAATGTCATTTTACTCGTTTTTGTTTTGAAATAACATTGACGATAGTTTGATTATATTATATGATAATAAACGTTGCGAAATTGATAAGCAATCAAGTAAAGCAAACATTAATTTTGTTAATTAAATTTTAAAAACGTATTGACAAATATTTACAAATAGATTACAATTAATGTTGTAACTTTAATAATTAATCGTTTAGCCAAGCGGTCGTGGCGGAACGGCAGACGCGCTAGGTTGAGGGCCTAGTGGGAGTAATCCCGTGGAGGTTCAAATCCTCTCGGCCGCATCAAAAAACTTTTAATTATTCGAAATAAAGCGGGTGTAGTTTAATGGCAAAACCTCAGCCTTCCAAGCTGATGTTGTGGGTTCGATTCCCATCACCCGCTCCATTAGAAACATTGATGAACATTGAAAACTGAATCGCAATATGTCAACGTTAATTCCGAACACAACATTAAATTGTTGGTTCAAACGTGTTAGAGATAACACACAAATTAGTATTTTATGAGCTAATCAAACATCATAATCATTTATGGAGAGTTTGATCCTGGCTCAGGATGAACGCTGGCGGCGTGCCTAATACATGCAAGTCGAGCGAACGGATAAGGAGCTTGCTCCTTTGAAGTTAGCGGCGGACGGGTGAGTAACACGTGGGTAACCTACCTATAAGACTGGAATAACTTCGGGAAACCGGAGCTAATACCGGATAACATATAGAACCGCATGGTTCTATAGTGAAAGATGGTTTTGCTATCACTTATAGATGGACCCGCGCCGTATTAGCTAGTTGGTAAGGTAATGGCTTACCAAGGCGACGATACGTAGCCGACCTGAGAGGGTGATCGGCCACACTGGAACTGAGACACGGTCCAGACTCCTACGGGAGGCAGCAGTAGGGAATCTTCCGCAATGGGCGAAAGCCTGACGGAGCAACGCCGCGTGAGTGATGAAGGTTTTCGGATCGTAAAACTCTGTTATTAGGGAAGAACAAATGCGTAAGTAACTGTGCGCATCTTGACGGTACCTAATCAGAAAGCCACGGCTAACTACGTGCCAGCAGCCGCGGTAATACGTAGGTGGCAAGCGTTATCCGGAATTATTGGGCGTAAAGCGCGCGTAGGCGGTTTCTTAAGTCTGATGTGAAAGCCCACGGCTCAACCGTGGAGGGTCATTGGAAACTGGGAAACTTGAGTGCAGAAGAGGAAAGTGGAATTCCATGTGTAGCGGTGAAATGCGCAGAGATATGGAGGAACACCAGTGGCGAAGGCGACTTTCTGGTCTGTAACTGACGCTGATGTGCGAAAGCGTGGGGATCAAACAGGATTAGATACCCTGGTAGTCCACGCCGTAAACGATGAGTGCTAAGTGTTAGGGGGTTTCCGCCCCTTAGTGCTGCAGCTAACGCATTAAGCACTCCGCCTGGGGAGTACGACCGCAAGGTTGAAACTCAAAGGAATTGACGGGGACCCGCACAAGCGGTGGAGCATGTGGTTTAATTCGAAGCAACGCGAAGAACCTTACCAAATCTTGACATCCTTTGAAAACTCTAGAGATAGAGCCTTCCCCTTCGGGGGACAAAGTGACAGGTGGTGCATGGTTGTCGTCAGCTCGTGTCGTGAGATGTTGGGTTAAGTCCCGCAACGAGCGCAACCCTTAAGCTTAGTTGCCATCATTAAGTTGGGCACTCTAGGTTGACTGCCGGTGACAAACCGGAGGAAGGTGGGGATGACGTCAAATCATCATGCCCCTTATGATTTGGGCTACACACGTGCTACAATGGACAATACAAAGGGCAGCTAAACCGCGAGGTCATGCAAATCCCATAAAGTTGTTCTCAGTTCGGATTGTAGTCTGCAACTCGACTACATGAAGCTGGAATCGCTAGTAATCGTAGATCAGCATGCTACGGTGAATACGTTCCCGGGTCTTGTACACACCGCCCGTCACACCACGAGAGTTTGTAACACCCGAAGCCGGTGGAGTAACCATTTTATGGAGCTAGCCGTCGAAGGTGGGACAAATGATTGGGGTGAAGTCGTAACAAGGTAGCCGTATCGGAAGGTGCGGCTGGATCACCTCCTTTCTAAGGATATATTCGGAACATCTTCTTTAGAAGATGACAGAGGAATAACATTGACATATTGTATTCAGTTTTGAATGCTCATTGGAGTATTCAGTGCATAATTTGTACATTGAAAACTAGATAAGTAAGTAAAATATATAGATTTTACCAAGAAAAACCGAGTGAATTAGAGTTTTAAATAAGCTTGAATTCAAAAAGAAATAATCGCTAGTGTTCGAAAGAACACTCACAGATTAATAACATTTTGGGTTTTTAACCGACTTCGTCGTGTTAAAAGTCAAAAAAGATTAAGTTATTAAGGGCGCACGGTGGATACCTTGGCACTAGAAGCCTATGAAGGACGTTACTAACGACGATATGCTTTGGGGAGCTGTAAGTAAGCTTTGATCCAGAGATTTCCGAATGGGGAAACCCAGCACGAGTTATGTCGTGTTATCGATATGTGAATACATAGCATATTCGAAGGCAGACGCGGAGAACTGAAACATCTTAGTACCCGCAGGAAGAGAAAGAAAAATCGATTCCCTGAGTAGCGGCGAGCGAAACGGGAAGAGCCCAAACCAACGAGCTTGCTTGTTGGGGTTGTAGGACACTCTATACGGAGTTACAAAAGAACAAATTAGACGAATCATCTGGAAAGATGAATCAAAGAAGGTAATAATCCTGTAGTCGAAAGTTTGTTCACTCTTGAGTGGATCCTGAGTACGGCGGAACACGAGAAATTCCGTCGGAATCCGGGAGGACCATCTCCCAAGGCTAAATACTCTCTAGTGACCGATAGTGAACCAGTACCGTGAGGGAAAGGTGAAAAGTACCCCGGAAGGGGAGTGAAATAGAACTTGAAACCGTGTGCTTACAAGTAGTCAGAGCCCGTTAATGGGTGATGGCGTGCCTTTTGTAGAATGAACCGGCGAGTTACGATTTGATGCAAGGTTAAGCAGTAAATGTGGAGCCGTAGCGAAAGCGAGTCTGAATAGGGCGTTGAGTATTTGGTCGTAGACCCGAAACCAGGTGATCTACCCATGACCAGGCTGAAGTTCAGGTAACACTGAATGGAGGGCCGAACCGACTTACGTTGAAAAGTGAGCGGATGAGTTGTGGGTAGCGGAGAAATTCCAATCGAACCTGGAGATAGCTGGTTCTCTCCGAAATAGCTTTAGGGCTAGCCTCAAGTGATGATTATTGGAGGTAGAGCACTGTTTGGACGAGGGGCCCTTATCGGGTTACCGAATTCAGACAAACTCCGAATGCCAATCAATTTAACTTGGGAGTCAGAACGCGGGTGATAAGGTCCGTGTTCGAGAGGGAAACAGCCCAGACCACCAGCTAAGGTCCCAAAATATATGTTAAGTGGAAAAGGATGTGGCGTTGCCCAGACAACTAGGATGTTGGCTTAGAAGCAGCCATCATTTAAAGAGTGCGTAATAGCTCACTAGTCGAGTGACACTGCGCCGAAAATGTACCGGGGCTAAACATATTACCGAAGCTGTGGATTGTCCGTAGGACAATGGTAGGAGAGCGTTCTAAGGGCGTTGAAGCATGATCGCAAGGACATGTGGAGCGCTTAGAAGTGAGAATGCCGGTGTGAGTAGCGAAAGACGGGTGAGAATCCCGTCCACCGATTGACTAAGGTTTCCAGAGGAAGGCTCGTCCGCTCTGGGTTAGTCGGGTCCTAAGCTGAGGCCGATAGGCGTAGGCGATGGATAACAGGTTGATATTCCTGTACCACCAAAATTCGTTTTGAGCGATGGGGGGACGCAGTAGGATAGGCGAAGCGTGCTGTTGGAGTGCACGTCCAAGCAATAAGACTGAGTATTAGGCAAATCCGGTACTCTTAAGGTCAAGTTGTGATGGGGAGAGGAAATTTTTTCCTCGAGTCGTTGATTTCACACTGCCAAGAAAAGCCTCTAGCTAGAATTTTGGTGCCCGTACCGCAAACCGACACAGGTAGTCAAGATGAGAATTCTAAGGTGAGCGAGCGAACTCTCGTTAAGGAACTCGGCAAAATGACCCCGTAACTTCGGGAGAAGGGGTGCTCTTTAGGGTTAACGCCCAGGAGAGCCGCAGTGAATAGGCCCAAGCGACTGTTTATCAAAAACACAGGTCTCTGCTAAACCGTAAGGTGATGTATAGGGGCTGACGCCTGCCCGGTGCTGGAAGGTTAAGAGGAGTGGTTAGCTTCGGCGAAGCTACGAATCGAAGCCCCAGTAAACGGCGGCCGTAACTATAACGGTCCTAAGGTAGCGAAATTCCTTGTCGGGTAAGTTCCGACCCGCACGAAAGGCGTAACGATTTGGGCACTGTCTCAACGAGAGACTCGGTGAAATCATAGTACCTGTGAAGATGCAGGTTACCCGCGACAGGACGGAAAGACCCCGTGGAGCTTTACTGTAGTCTGATATTGAAATTCGTCACAGCTTGTACAGGATAGGTAGGAGCCTTTGATACGTGAGCGCTAGCTTACGTGGAGGCGTTGTTGGGATACTACCCTCGCTGTGTTGGATTTCTAACCCGCACCATTTATCATGGTGGGAGACAGTGTCAGATGGGCAGTTTGACTGGGGCGGTCGCCTCCTAAAGAGTAACGGAGGCGCTCAAAGGTTTCCTCAGAATGGTTGGAAATCATTCATAGAGTGTAAAGGCATAAGGAAGCTTGACTGCGAGACTTACAAGTCGAGCAGGGTCGAAAGACGGACTTAGTGATCCGGTGGTTCCGCATGGAAGGGCCATCGCTCAACGGATAAAAGCTACCCCGGGGATAACAGGCTTATCTCCCCCAAGAGTTCACATCGACGGGGAGGTTTGGCACCTCGATGTCGGCTCATCGCATCCTGGGGCTGTAGTCGGTCCCAAGGGTTGGGCTGTTCGCCCATTAAAGCGGTACGCGAGCTGGGTTCAGAACGTCGTGAGACAGTTCGGTCCCTATCCGTCGTGGGCGTAGGAAATTTGAGAGGAGCTGTCCTTAGTACGAGAGGACCGGGATGGACATACCTCTGGTGTACCAGTTGTCGTGCCAACGGCATCGCTGGGTAGCTATGTATGGACGGGATAAGTGCTGAAAGCATCTAAGCATGAAGCCCCCCTCAAGATGAGATTTCCCAACTTCGGTTATAAGATCCCTCAAAGATGATGAGGTTAATAGGTTCGAGGTGGAAGCATAGCGATATGTGGAGCTGACGAATACTAATCGATCGAAGACTTAATCAAATATTAAACCAGTTTTGATTGGTAACTTTTTAAATTTTACTTACTATCTAGTTTTGAATGTATAATTTCATACATTTCATTGTCTGGTGACAATGGCAAAGAGGTCACACCTGTTCCCATGCCGAACACAGAAGTTAAGCTCTTTAGCGCCGATGGTAGTCGGACTTACGTTCCGCGAGAGTAGGACGTTGCCAGGCAGTTTGAGACCTTAGAGGGTCTCTTTTTTTTATTATAAAAAAGTAATTTAATATCATTTGAGGCTCTTAGGAGTCTCTTTTTATTTATCATAAAATATAAATACAACTCTTTTTTATCCGACTAAGCCTGTTCAATAAAAGAAGAATTATGGCCTACAATGAATAAACTAATAATTGAGAAGTGTAACTTTAAGGAATACCTGAGCCAAGGCTCATGCATAAGAACCACTAATCTCAATAAATTGAGAAGTGTAACTTTAAGGAATACCTGAGCTAAAGCTCATGCATAAGAACCACTAATCTCAATAAATTGAGAAGTGTAACTTTAAGGAATACCTGAGCTAAAGCTCATGCATAAGAACCACTAATCTCAATAAATTGAGAAGTGTAACTTTAAGGAATACCTGAGCTAAAGCTCATGCATAAGAACCACTAATCTCAATAAATTGAGAAGTGTAACTTTAAGGAATACCTGAGCTAAAGCTCATGCATAAGAACCACTAATCTCAATAAATTGAGAAGTGGTTCTATAAAAAAAAGGCTTAGCATGATTGCTAAGCTTTTAAATAAGAAGTGAGTAAAGCATTTTATTTTCATTGATATAAATATTTGAGGAATCAAATTCATCAACATTGGCTTTTAAATTATCTAAACCTGCATGGTTATATAATTGTATGCCTATGATTACTGTACCTGTATTTTGTGATGATTTTTTCAAATATTCAAATTTAGTAATGTCGTCTTTTGGACCAAGTACATCGTTAACAAACTCTCTTAAAGCACCAGGACGTTGAGGGAAGTTTAATATAAAATAGTGTTTCATTTCTTCAAATAACAATGAACGTTCTTCTATTTCCTTCATGCGGTTAATATCATTATTACCACCACTAACTACGCATACAACTGTTTTACCTTTAATTTGTGATTTATATTGATCAAGCGCAGCTACGCTTAAAGCGCCAGCAGGTTCTGCTATAATTGCTTGTTTTGAATACATATCCAAGATTGTTGTGCATACTGCTCCTTCATGGACTTGAACATAATCATCAACTACATCTTTAGCAATATCATAAGTGATTTGACCTACTCTAGCTACTGAAGCGCCATCTACAAACTTATCAATATTAGGTAATGTTACGATTTGATTTTCAACAACTACGGATTGATACATACTACTGGCTCCAGCAGGTTCTACGCCTACTATTGAGGTTTGAGGTGAATGATTTTTAAAGTAAGTACCAACACCGGAAATGAGTCCACCGCCACCAATAGCAGCAAATAAATAATCAAATTGTACATTGTCTTCTTTAGATTGTTCAATAATTTCTTTAGCAAGTGTACCTTGTCCTGCAATTGTATAAATATTATTAAAGGGATCAATAAAATTCATTTTATTATCTTCTGTATACAGGAGTGCTTCTTTTAAGCAATCATCAAAAGTATCACCTGTAAGAATGACTTCAGTGTTTTCACCACCAAAGAATTTAACTTGATTTATCTTTTGAAGTGGTGTAGTTACAGGCATAAAGATAACTGCATTCAAATTTAATTTACTCGCAGTATATGCTACACCTTGCGCATGGTTGCCTGCACTTGCACACGTAATACCACTTTGTCTTTCACTTTCAGTTAGGGTTACAATCGCATTGTAAGCACCTCTAAGTTTGAAAGATCTTACCCATTGTAAATCTTCTCTTTTTAGGTATACATTACATTCATATTTATGAGATAAATAATGATCTTTTTGTAATGGTGTCTCTTTAACAATATCTTTTAATTGTAAGAAAGCTTCATCGATATCTTTTGAAGAAACAGTTGTTTTTACAGTCATAAATTTCACACCTTTATATATTTATATTACTAGAACGTTTTAGCAGTTTCATAGGCTTTTATTTCATTTTCGTATTCCAAAGTTAATGCGACATCGTCTAGGCCATTAACAAGTTTGTTTTTCCACGTTTCATCTATATCGAAGCTAAAAGTTTTATCAGAAGTTGATACAGTTTGATTTGGTAAATTTACTGTAATTTCCTTAGCCTCAGCTAGATATCTTCTTATATCTTCATTTAAAATAATTGGTAGCATTGCGTTTTTAGTACAGTTCATATAAAAGATATCACTGTAACTACCGGCAATGATAATATCAAAGCCATAGTCTTTTAGGGCCCAAGCAGCATGCTCACGACTTGAGCCACAGCCGAAGTTATCTCCAGTAATTAAAATCGTGGCATCTCGATATTCAGGCTTGTTTGGGTTAAAATCAGGATTATCTGTTCCATCATCTAAATAACGCCATTCATCGAAAGCAAAAGGGCCGAACCCGGTTTTGGAAATTCTTTTCAAATGGGCTTTAGGTATAATTTGGTCTGTATCAATATTGTCATGAAAAAGTGGAACTACTTTTCCAGTATAGGTTGTGATTGGTTTAATCTCCATTTTATACAACCACCTTTCTAACATCTACGAATTTACCTTTGATTGCTGCAGCTGCTGCCATTGCTGGGGATACAAGGTGTGTTCTTGCACCTTTACCTTGTCGGCCTTCAAAATTACGATTACTTGTTGAGGCACAATGTACACCATTTGGCACTTGGTCAGGGTTCATACCTAAACACATTGAACATCCAGGTTCTCTCCATTCAAAACCTGCCTCTTTAAAAATTTTGTCTAAACCGAGCTTTTCTGCTTCAATCTTAACAGTACGTGAACCAGGTACAACTATTGCAGTGATATTAGGATGTACGGTATGACCATTAACGATATGACTTGCTTCTACTAAATCAGATAGGCGAGCATTCGTACAGGAACCTAAAAATACATAACCCAAATCAATATCTTCAGCTTTTTGGCCAGGTTCTAGCCCCATATATTTATAAGCACGTTCATCATTTACATTTTGTATTTCAGGGAAGGGTGTGCTAAAGCTTACGCCCATTTCTGGGCTTGTTCCCCAAGTGACTTGAGGCTCTAAGTCTGTTACATCCATTTCGATGACTTTATCAAATACGGCATCATCATCACTATACAGCTCACGCCATTCATCTACTGAATATTCAAAATTAGTTGCATAAGGACGACCTTTTACATATTCAAAAGTAGTTTCGTCTGGTTGCATCATGCCGTATTTTGCACCGGCTTCAATAGCCATATTACAAATGGTCATTCTTGCGTCCATAGATAAATTTCGAATTGTTTCACCAGAGAATTCTAAAGCATAGCCTGTGCCGAAATCTACACCATATTGACTAATTAAGTGCAGAATAATATCCTTCGCGTAAACGCCATTTGGTAATTTGCCGTTAACATCAATTTTGAGATTTTTTGGCTTAGTTTGCCAAAGTGATTGTGTGGCAAATACATGTTCAACTTCACTTGTACCAATACCAAAAGCAATAGCTCCAAAAGCACCATGTGTTGCTGTATGTGAATCGCCACATACAATTGTTTTACCTGGTTGTGTTAAGCCAGTTTCTGGTCCAACCATATGCACAATACCTTGTTCATCGGATCCCATATCAAAAATATGAACGCCAAATGCTTTAGCATTGTCTTGCAATGTAGTGATTTGTTTATTTGCTATTTCGTCTTTAATGTTATAAATATCTACTGTTGGTACATTGTGGTCTAGTGTTGCAAAAGTTAAATCTGGGCGACGTAATTGTCTGTTTTGAATTCTAAGTCCTTCAAATGCTTGAGGAGATGTAACTTCATGTATAAGGTGCAAATCTATATATAATAACTGTGGGTCACCTTCTTTACCAGTTAAGACATGCTTATTCCAAACTTTATCAAATAGTGTTTTACCCATATGACATCTCCTCCTTTTTATATTTTACCTTTAACAAAATTAAAAATTTCTGACGTTTTATATTTACCGTTCAAATCACTAGTAGTTTTACCATCTTTTATTAATTCATATATAATCGTTTCTAATTTTTCAGCAGCTTCTAATTCATTTAGACTCTCTCTCAGACACATTACCACTGACAGTAACATACCAAATGGATTAGCTTTATCTTGATTAGCAATATCAGGTGCTGAACCATGAATTGGTTCATAAAGTCTTGGACCGCGTTCACTAAAGCTTGCTGATGGTGACAAACCTAAGGAACCAGGAATCACTGAAGCTTCATCACTTAAAATATCACCAAATAAATTTTCAGTAACAATAACATCAAATTGAGATGGGTTTGTAATTAAATGCATGGCACAAGCGTCAACAAGTAAATGATTAACTTCCACTTCTGGATAATCTTGTGCAACATCATTAATTACTTTACGCCATAATTTACTGGATGAAAGGACGTTTTCTTTGTCGACTGAAGTTAGTTTTTTATCACGTTTTTGAGCTAAATCAAAAGCTACTCTAGCAATTCTATCTATCTCAGTACGTGAATAAGTGAGTGAATCAAGCGCATTGTTGTCATCCCATTTTTTAGGTTCTCCGAAATAAATACCACCTGTGAGTTCTCTTACGAGAATGAAATCTGTACCTGCAACGCGTTCTTCTTTAATAGGGGATAAATGACTCGTGCCATTCGTTACTGTAGTGGGGCGTATATTTGCAAATAGACCTAAGGCTTTGCGTATGCCTAATAAACCTTGTTCCGGTCTATTATTTGGGTCTGTCCAATTAGGTCCCCCCACAGCACCTAAAAGGATTGCATTTGCATTTTTACATGCGGTTAATGTTGAATCTGGAAGTGGTATGCCATGGTTATCTATAGCGATACCGCCGAAATCATGTTTCTCTAATTCATAATTAAAATTGAATGATTGACTTAGAAGTTCTAAAATTTCTAACGACCCATTTAAAATTTCTGGGCCAATGCCATCACCTGGAAGTGCTACAATCTTATAACTCATTAATGTATACCTTCTTTCTTTGCAGCGTTGGTTACATATTTAGCATGAGCTTCGACATATGCCTTACAAGAAGCAAGTAGTATATCGTGATCAATACCTACACCTGTAACAATTTGCTCGTCAATTTTAAGCTGTACATGTACTTCACCTTGAGCATCAGTACCCTCAGTTACCGAATCAATGCGATAATCTAAAAGTTCAGTTTCACGATTAAAGATGCGATCCACTGCGTTATAAATAGATACGATAGAACCTGTACCAATACTTGAATCTTGATAGGTATGTCCATCTTTATCTTTAATCACCACGACAGCACTTTGTAAACCGTTTGATACAAATTGTAATTGTAGATTTTCAACTTGATAGATTGCATTTTGCTCGTGCTCAGTACCTTGTATTAAAGCGTGTATGTCACGGTCTGTAACAGCTTTCTTCTTATCAGCAATTGTTTTAAATTGTTTGAAGAGAGATTTTTGTTCTTCAGTTCCAATTTCATAACCTAGAGCTGTTAGCTTTTCAGCAAAAGCATGTTTACCTGAAAGTTTACCAAGCGGCAACGCTGTTGTATTTACTCCAACAAGTTGAGGTGTCATAATCTCATAAGTTTCAGGATTCTTAAGTACACCGTCTTGATGGATGCCTGATTCGTGGCTAAATGCATTTTGGCCAACAATCGCCTTATTTCTAGGGACTCGAATACCTGCAAATCTAGCAATTAAATCAGATGTTTGTTTCGTTTCTTCTAAATTAATTTGAGTTTGATTGTTGTAATGATCTTGTCGAACGTAAAGGCCAAGAGCAACTTCTTCAAGCGCTGTATTACCTGCACGTTCCCCAATACCATTTAGAGTGCCTTCAATACGTTTTGCGCCATTTTCAATTGCTGCCATACTATTTGCTACTGCTAGTCCAAGGTCATCATGACAATGTGCGCTATAAATCACATCATGATTTGCAGTTATTGATTCTTGAAGTGTTTTGAAAATTTGACCATATTCTGATGGATAACTAAATCCAACAGTATCAGGTATATTGATAACACTAGCACCGGCATTAACAGCTGTTTGAACACATTCTATTAAGAAGGGCAATTCCGTTCTTGTAGCATCTTCTGGTGAAAATTGAACAATATCGAAATATTGCTTAGCATATGATACGTGTTCAGTGATAGATGCTAATACTTCTTCTTTAGACATCATAAGTTTAGAGTCTCGATGTATAGGACTTGTCGCAATAAATACATGAATTCTTGGTTTTGCTGCTTCTTTAGTTGATTCATAAACTGCATCTATATCTTTTTTTACACAACGTGCTAATCCACAAACAGCTGTTGTAGTTAATGCTTTAGAAATGGCTTCTATAGATTTAAAACTACCTGTGCTTGATGCAGGGAATCCTGCTTCAATAATATCGACGCCCCATTTTTCAAGTTGCTTTGCAATTTTCAACCGTTCATCGAATGAAAAGTTAACACCTGGTGTTTGTTCGCCGTCTCTTAGTGTTGTATCAAATATTTGAATATGGCTACTCATTTTCAACATCTCCTCACAATAATTAGTAACTAGTAACTTAATAAAAGCATGAAATTGTAATAAGTGAAGAGTTATAAGTGGAAAAGTGATATCACGCTATCATTGATAGGGAAGTCACTTCATCCAATTAATAACTCTTTAGTTATCATAACTTTTTAGTGCTAAATTTTATTTTTCAATACTTTTAGATTTAATGAATGGCATCATTTCACGTAGGTCTTTACCAACTGCTTCGATTTGATGACCATGTTGTTCTTCACGTAATCTATGGAATTCTTCAAAGTTATTTTCGTTATCTTTGATGAAACGATCACTGAAGTTACCTTTTTGGATATCTTCTAATACTGCTTTCATATTATCTTTAACGTCTGGTGTAATAACACGAGGACCAGAAACGTAGTCACCAAATTCAGCTGTATTTGAAATTGAATAACGCATGTTTTCCATACCGCCTTCATACATTAAATCAACGATAAGTTTCATTTCGTGTAATACTTCGAAATATGCAATTTCAGGTTGGTAACCAGCTTCTACTAATGTTTCAAAACCAGATTGGATTAATTTAGTTACGCCGCCACAAAGTACAGCCTGTTCACCAAATAAATCTGTTTCAGTTTCTTCTTTGAATGAAGTTTCAAGTACACCAGCACGTGTTGCGCCAATGCCTTTAGCATAACTTAATGCTAAGTCTCTAGCATGACCACTAGCATCTTGTTCTACTGCGAATAGGGCAGGTACTGCACTACCTTCAGCGAATGTACGACGAACTAAATGTCCAGGCCCTTTAGGTGCTACTAAGAATACGTCTACATTTTCAGGTGCTTGGATAACATCGAAATGGACATTAAATCCATGAGCAAAAACTAATGCATTATTGGCTTCTAAATTAGGTTCGATTTCTTCTTTATATACTTGCCCTTGAATTTCATCTGGTAAAAGAACCATGATGACATCAGCTTGTTTTGCTGCTTCATTTACAGGATATACTTCGAAACCATCGTCTTTAGCTTTATCAAAAGAACGTCCAGGTCTGATACCGATAATTACATCATAACCATTGTCTTTTAAATTTTGAGCATGGGCATGTCCTTGAGAACCATACCCTACGATAGCTACTTTTTTACCTTGTAAAGCGTCATTTGTTACTGATTGGTCATAATAAACTGTTGTCATAATTAAATCCTCCATGTTTTTTATTTAAGTATTTGCAATTTTCTAAAAAATTTAGCTAGATAATACCAGCTGAACCTGTTCTAGAAACTTGTTCAATTTGATATGATGATAGGTCATCTAATAGATTATCCATCGTATATTGTGGACCTGATGCCTGAAGATACGTAAAAGGCTCTTCATTTTTCAGAATAGATACTAGCGCATCATACGGTTTAATAACTTTTTGTAATTCATTTTGATCTTTTGGTGTTTTCAATTTAACAAGTACGAGTTCTCTGTTATAAGTATTTGTATCTGTAATGTCTTCTACATGTATAATATTAATTTGTTTCTCTAATTGTTGTATTAGATTACGTAATACATCTGTATCAGGCACTTCAGCTACAAAAGTGATATCAGAGGTTCCTTCTTCTAGTGTAGGCGTGGCAGATAACGTAACAATATTAAACTGTCTACGAACAAAGATACTTGTTAATCTGTTTAAAGTACCTGCCTTGTCTCTTACTTTAGTTCTAAAAGTTCTTCTCATTTATAGTCCCTCCATCTCATGGTTAGCTTTACCACTTGGTACCATAGGAGATACTGTTTCAACTGGTGAAATGCGAACCTCAATTAAAGCTGGACCGTCGTACTGGAAAGCTTCGTCAAGTTGTTGTTCTAATTGTGTTGGATCATCTATTAGATAACCTTTTACATTATAAGCCTCAGATAATTTTATAAAATCTGGTTGATCATTAAATACTGAGTGAGAAAAACGTTTATTAAAGAATTTATCTTGCCATTGCTTAACCATGCCTAGCGTACCATTATTGATTAATACGATTTTAATATTAATACCGTATTCGTCTAAAATAGCCATTTCCTGATTGGTCATTTGGAAGCCACCATCACCAACAAAGGCAATAACTGTTTTGTCAGGTTGAGCTAACTTAGCACCAATCGCTGATGGTATACCGAATCCCATAGTACCTAAACCACCACTTGTAACAAGTTGACCGTGATTTTTAAATGGGTAGAATTGTGCAACCCACATTTGATGCTGTCCTACGTCAGTGGTTACAATTGCATCACCATTTGTGATATCTCCAATATATTCAATCGTACGTTGTGGTTTAGAGAAAGTACCATCTTCATCATCTTTATAAGTAAAAGGATGTTGTGCCTTATTCGAATTACACGTTTCTAACCAATTTTCATGTTTAATAGAATAACTTTCAAAATCTAATAAAGCTTCCAAAGTTGCTTTACAATCGGCAACAATACCTAAATCTACTTTAATCACTTTATTTATTTCAGAAGGATCAATGTCAACGTGGACTATTTTGGCATTTGGTGCAAATTCGTCAGGGTTACTTGCTAATCTATCATCAAACCTACTGCCAAAGTTAATGAGTAAGTCACATTCTGTTAATGCCATGTTACTAGCATATGATCCATGCATACCTCCCATTCCTAAGAATAGGGGGTGTTCATAAGGAATTGCTCCTAAGCCAAGAAGGGTGCTTACTACAGGTAATTGATGTCTATTTACAAATTCTGTGAATACTTTATTTGCTTTTGCATGATTAATACCAGCGCCAGAAAGTACAATTGGTTTTTTTGCACTTTTCAAGTAGTCACGTAATTTTTGAATATCATCTTTCTTAGGTTTATCAGGAATAGAATAACCCGGAAGTTCTAATTCATCAGTTACCGGTGTATTCGTTGAGAGCACACCCATATCTTTAGGGAAATCTATAACTACTGGTCCTTTTCTACCTGTATTAGCGATATGGAAAGCTTCATGAATAATTTTAGGAATATCACTTACATTTTTTACTTGATAATTATGTTTTGTGATAGGCGTCGTCATTGACAATAAATCTGCTTCTTGGAAGGCGTCTTTACCGATACCTGGTGTTGCAACTTGTCCTGTTATAACTACCAAGGGTAATGAGTCACTGTAAGCATCAGCAATACCAGTAATCGCATTTGTAGCTCCTGGGCCACTCGTCACGACTACAACACCGGTATTTCCAGATACACGTGCGTATCCTTCAGCAGCATGTGTAGCACCTTGCTCATGTCTTGCTAAGATATGTTTGATCTTAGCATCATAAAATGTATCGTATAATGGGAGCACAGCGCCTCCTGGATAACCAAAGATAAAGTCAACATCTTCATTTACTAGTGATTCGACTAATAACTCTGAACCAGATCTCATTTTATCTACTGTCTCTTGTTCTAATTCAACTTCTGGTTCTATGGATTCAGCAGCTTCTAAATAATCGAAATTTTCTGACATTTCATAATCAAGCGTTTTTGTTTGTTTAGACATTGTTCTCACTCCTTAAATAAGGTTTTCGGGTACTTGCATAACGCCGCCTGTATTTGCACTTGTAACTAACGCCGTGTAACGCGCAAGGTAACCAGTTTTTACTTTGGCTTTAAAAGGTTTCAAGTCTTGCTTTCTAGAATCTAAAGTTTCTGTCGAAACATCTACATCTAAAGTACGGTTTGTTAAATCAATGATAATTTCATCGTCATCTCTAATTAACCCAATTGGACCACCAAATGCTGCTTCAGGAGATACATGTCCTACTGCAATACCTCTAGTTGCTCCTGAAAAACGACCATCTGTAATTAATGCTACATCTTTTCCTAAGCCTCTACCGACAATTGAAGAAGTAGGTGCTAACATTTCAGGCATTCCTGGACCACCTTTAGGCCCTTCGTATCGAATAACAACGACGTGTCCTTCTCGAACAACATGGTTATCAATTGCTTCTACAGCTTCATCATGTGAATCGAAACAAATTGCTTTACCTTTAAATACTTTAATTGAAGGATCAACACCACCGACTTTAATAACTGCACCGTTTGGAGCTAAATTACCATAGAGTATTGAAAGACCACCTTGTTTATCATAGGGATTGTCTAAGTGTCTGATAACATCACTGTTTAAAATTTCTTTGTTTTCGTTATTTTCTCTAAGCGTTTTGCCTGTTGCTGTAACACGGTCAGGGTGTAATGTACCTTCTTTTTTAAATAATTCATTTATAATTGCTGGTACGCCGCCTGCTTCATGAACATCGTGCATTGAGTATGAAGAACTTGGAGCAATTTTTGAAAGATACGGTGTCTTCTTAGCAATTTCATTGATTTTAGATAAATCATAATCAATGCCCGCTTCATTTGCGATAGCTAATGTGTGTAATACAGTGTTTGTAGAACCACCCATTGCCATGTCTAATGCGAAAGCATCGTCAATTGCGTCTTCAGTAATGATATCTCTAGGTTTTAAATCATTTTTAATATTATCTACTAATTTGAATGCAGCTTCTCTTATCATTTCTCTACGTTGGTCGCTGACTGCTAATGCTGTACCATTGTATGGTAATGCTAAGCCTAAGACCTCCATCAAACAGTTCATCGAGTTAGCTGTAAACATTCCTGAGCAAGAACCACAGGTAGGGCAAGCATTTTGTTCCATGTCTAAAAATTCATCTTTTGAAATAGAACCATCTTTAAATGCACCAACTGCTTCAAACATTGAAGATAATGTTAATGCTTTACCTTCAGAAGATAAGCCAGCTTTCATTGGACCACCTGAACAAAATATAGCTGGTACATTTGTTCTTACTGATGCAAGTAACATACCTGGAGTAATCTTGTCACAGTTAGGGATGTAAAATACACCGTCGAACCAATGTGCATTAATTACTGTTTCAGCAGCATCTGCAATGATTTCTCTCGAAGGTAGAGAGTACCTCATTCCAATATGTCCCATTGCGATACCATCATCTACGCCAATAGTATTGAATTCAAAAGGAATAGCACCAGCTTCACGAATTGCTTCTTTAGCTATATCTCCTAATTCTCTTAAGTGAACATGTCCTGGAACAATATCGATGTATGAATTACAAACAGCTACGAAAGGTTTATTCATATCAGTTGGTTTCTCTAATGCACCTGTAGCGTGTAAAAGACTTCTTGCTGGAGCTTGTTGATCTCCTTTTTTGATCATATCGCTTCTCATGTATAATTCCCCCATAAAATTGAAAATAAAAAAGCGTCCCAATAAATAATTGGGACGCTTTTAAGTCCCATTCAACTAGAAATAGGACTTAAACGTTTAGTAGTTGCTTTACTAAAGTTCCAGTCCTACGAGCATAATAAAATGACTAAAATATTTGAAGTTGTTGGTTTGTAGTGCATTGAATTTTGGGTCATTTTATTATACTCCTCTCGATAGAATGGTTTATTATTTTTGATTTGTTTGAAATATCTAAAAATTTGATAAATTAAATTTACTACAATGTAGGGGGTGTGTCAACAATTATTTGCAATTTTCTTTCAATTCTAACTATTTTAAGTTTAACTAAGAAGTTGTATCGCTGTGACGTAAAATGCTTAAAAATTTGTTAAACTATAAGAGTTAATTTAATAGAAGCATCAATAATTTCTTTCAATTCACTTATAATCTTTTACATTGTAGATAGAAACTATTGGTATATTCATTACAGAAATTCATGTTAGCGAAGATATTACTTATATTGAGCAAACTCATGCATAACCACCAGTAATCTCAATAAATTGAGAACTGTTTAAGAGGTATACATGAGCAAACTCATGCATAACCACCAGTAATCTCAATAAATTGAGAACTGTTTAAGAGGTATACATGAGCAAACTCATGCATAACCGCCAGTAATCTCAATAAATTGAGAACTGTTTAAGAGGTATACATGAGCAAACTCATGCATAACCGCCAGTAATCTCAATAAATTGAGAACTGTTTAAGAAGTATACATGAGCAAACTCATGCATAACCGCCAGTAATCTCAATAAATTGAGAACTGTTTAAGAAGTATACATGAGCAAGCTCATGCATAACCGCCAGTAACCTCAATAAATTGAGAACTGTTTAAAAAGTATACATGAGCAAACTCATGCATAACCGCCAGTAATCTCAATAAATTGAGAACTGTTTAAGAAGTATACATGAGCAAACTCATGCATAACCGCCAGTAATCTCAATAAATTGAGAACTGTTTAAGAAGTATACATGAGCAAACTCATGCATAACCGCCAGTAATCTCAATAAATTGAGAACTGTTTAAGAAGTATACATGAGCAAACTCATGCATAACCGCCAGTAATCTCAATAAATTGAGAACTGTTTAAGAAGTATACATGAGCAAACTCATGCATAACCGCCAGTAATCTCAATAAATTGAGAACTGTTTAAGAAGTATACATGAGCAAACTCATGCATAACCGCCAGTAATCTCAATAAATTGAGAACTGGCGATAAAAAGGAGAGGGACGTCATTAATATCAAGGGTTTAGATGATATGGCTATGTTTGGTGAAACGTTAGCGAAGCACTTATCTCAAGGTGATTTGATTTTACTCAATGGTGACTTAGGTGCAGGGAAAACTACACTGAGTCAAATGATTGGTAAAGCTTTGGGTGTGAAGCGTAATATTAATTCGCCAACATTTAATATTATTAAGTCATATCAAGGTACAAATTTGAAATTACATCATATGGATTGTTATAGATTAGAAAATTCGGAAGAAGATTTAGGATTTGATGAGTATTTTGAAGATGAGGCGGTCATTTTGATTGAGTGGAGCCAATTTATAGAAGAATTTTTACCTTCAACTCATTTAACAATAAATATTACAACAATAGGTAACACAGAACGGAGTATTGAAATGATAGCTGAAGGCAATCATTATTCAACAATAAAGGAGGCAGTTGAAAGTGAATTATCTAATGATTGATACATCGAATCAACCGATGTCAGTTGCAGTGATGCAAGATGATAATGTGCTAAGTGAAATTAATTCGAATTTAAAAAAGAATCATTCTGTACAGTTAATGCCTGCGATAGAGCAAGTTATTGCTGAAAGTCAATTAGATAAAACAGATATTAATGCAATTGTTGTGGCAGAGGGACCTGGCTCATATACTGGCTTGAGAATAGGGGTTACAGTTGCCAAAACATTGGCTTATGCTTTAAATACAGAATTATATGGCGTATCATCACTTAAAGCTTTAGCAGCTACTGCTGAAGAAGATGGACGCTTGATTGTTCCAATCTTTGATGCTAGACGTGAAGCAGTATATACCGGGATATATCAATATCAAGCTGGACAAATAGTAGAAGTTGAAGCAGATCAATACTTACCTATAAAGGAATTACTATCATTGTTACACGAAAAAGGGCAAGCATATAAATTTATAGGCATAGATACCGAACATTTAAATCATTTACTTGATAGTTCTTGTGAACCTAACATACCACAAGCCAAACTAATGAAAACACTTATAAATACGCCTGCAAATGTCCATCAATTTAAACCAAACTATATTAAATTATCTGAGGCTGAACGTAATTGGTTAAACCAGAAGAACAAGAACTAAATATTCGCTTAATGGCTAAAAGTGATGTGCCGCAAGTATTTGATATTGAACGAAATAGTTTTAATGATAGTAGTTGGACGATTGATGCGTTTTATCATGAAATAGAACAAAATGAATTTGCGCATTATTTCATTGTAGAGTTTAAGGACAAAATAATAGGATATATTGGCGTATGGATAGTAATTGATCAAGCACAAGTAACGACGGTTGCCATTGATGAAGCATATAGAGGCTATGGTCTAGGGCAATTGTTATTAAAATATGCAATGAATTATGTACAAACAAAATGTGACGTAATGAGTTTAGAAGTACGTGTAGATAATGATGTTGCACAACATGTCTATACAAACTTAGGTTTTCAATTTGGAGGAAAACGAAAAAATTATTATGGTCAAGGTGAGGATGCGTTAGTAATGTGGGTGAATTTAAATGAGTAAAGAAACATTAATATTAGCAATAGAGTCGAGTTGTGATGAAACAAGTGTAAGTATTATTAAAAATGGTACTGAAATATTAACAAATATCGTATTAAGTCAAATAGAGAGCCATAAGCGTTTTGGTGGTGTAGTTCCAGAAGTTGCAAGTCGCCATCATGTTGAAGGAATTACAACAACTGTTGATGAGGCGCTTATTGAGGCTGAGATTACAATGAACGATGTTGATGCAATTGCAGTGACACAAGGTCCAGGATTAATTGGTGCGTTACTCGTAGGTATTAATGCAGCCAAAGCTTTAGCTTTTGCCTATGATAAGCCTTTAGTACCTGTACATCATATTGCTGGGCATATTTATGCCAATAATTTAGAGGAGCCCTTACAGTTCCCATTAATGGCATTGATTGTTTCAGGTGGTCATACAGAACTCGTATATATGAAAGACCATTTGAGTTTTGAAGTGATTGGTGAAACGAGAGATGATGCTGTAGGTGAAGCATATGATAAAGTGGCAAGAACGATTGGTCTTAATTATCCAGGTGGGCCTCAAGTTGATCGTCTAGCAAGTGAAGGGCAGGATAGTTATCATTTTCCAAGAGTTTGGCTCGATAAAGATAGCTATGATTTTAGCTTTAGTGGATTGAAAAGCGCAGTAATCAATAAACTGCATAATTTACGTCAAAAAGGTGAAAATATTAATCATGCGGACGTGGCTACAAGTTTTCAAAACAGTGTGGTAGAAGTATTGGTAGGGAAATCAATTTCGGCTTGTAAACATTATAATGTGAAACAACTTCTTGTTGCTGGAGGCGTAGCTAGTAATAAAGGATTACGTTCAAATCTAGTAGAAGCGTGTGCTTCACAAAATATTGCATTGTCTATACCAAGCCCAGCATTGTGTACAGATAACGCTGCAATGATTGGAGCAGCAGGGTATTATTTATATCAAGCAGGCTTAACAGCTGATATGACATTAAATGGATTTAACAGCATGGATATTGAATCCTTTTCAATATAGTTATGATTAACCTCGTGTTGTAACGATTAAATAGACACTAACGAACAGTGTAAATAAACCCAAGTGTTTGATGTTTAAAATGAAAGGCCATGTTACGTAAATAGTAACGTGGCCTTTTACTTTGGATATTTTTTAAAGGACAATGGGATAATTTATTGAAACGTTTTTATACGAACTGTAAAAGGGTATAGCTATAAGTAGAATTAAAAAATGTAATTTGTAATTATAGATAGTAAAACTGCGCAAATAAATGAAATTTAAAGGAGGAATTATAGATGAAATCAATTCAATATTTTAACTTTCAAAATAGCTTGTCAGCTTTGAACTTTTATGAAAAACACTTAGGTGCAACGAATATTCAACGGCTCGGTGGAGATGATGAGATGTTTGACGATATGCCTAAGGAATACCAAGTAGATGATGATTTTACGATGCATGCATCTTTTGAAATATTAGGTGAAACGTTTTATTGTAGTGATACAATGGACAATAAAAAGATAGATAATAGTGGTGCAATTGCAGTTTTTACATTTGATTATACGAATGAAGCGGATAAGGATAAAGCGGTGGCATTTTATAATAAAGCCATCGAAGGTGGATGTAAAGCGACAATGCCATTAGGTAAAACGGAATGGTCTAAACTATATGGTATGTTTAATGATCCATTTGGTGTAACTTGGATGATTAATGCTGAATAAATCAATATAAAGAAGGCCCTTTTATCAAAATAAAAGGGCCTTCTTTATATAATCAGTCTACTTTTGACTTGGCGCGATTATAGATTTGATGTGGGAAGTCCATGATTCTTAGCAGTTCAATCGCATTACGTGTGTTTGCTTTACCCGCTTTGATTTTATAGTCAAAGACAATGTTATCATCAGCTATGGATTCATTAAAATGAAAATTCTCATAGGTTTTTTCTAATAATGAGGATAGTTCAATATCATGTGTAGCTGCGATAACGTGATAGCCAGAAAGTTGGTCTAAATAACTCAATACCGATTCTGAAGCGGCAATACGTTCGGTTGTATTAGTACCTTTAAAAATTTCATCAATAAAACAATATACTTTACTTTGGGAATGAAGCTCAAATAAACGTCTTATCGATTTGATTTCTGTCATAAAATAGCTATCACCTGATAATATATCATCTTGATTGACCATTGAAGTATAGACTAAACCTGGCTTATAAGTGAAGCGAGATGCTGTAACAGTGTCTACAGTTTGTGCTAAGACAAGGTTTAACGCAACTGCTTTCATAAAAGTAGATTTACCCGATGCATTTGATCCTGTGAGTAAGATAGGGTACTTTATTTTTAAATCATTTGAGATAGCCTCAGAAATGAGAGGGTGAGTTAGCTCATCAAAATCAAGAACATCAGCTTGTGTGCGCTCAGGAACAGTGTAATTATCTAATGTTTCTCTCCATAATGCGACGGAATAATGATTATCGATACTAGAGATGTACTCATAACAAGCCATAACTTCTTCATCATAAGTTTTGAAACTCTTTTGAATTAAATGGAATATTTGATAATCCAACATAAACATTAATTTAAATAGCATAGCAATAACAAAAGCTTCATCATTAGAATTAATGCGACCTAACAATCCACTAAATTTGCGTGCCGTTTTAAAATGATTGAAGTTAACATTTAACTTAGGCGCTTGTTCTAAATTATGTATATCATAGGCCTTTTTAATAACGGTTGACGTATAAAACATGGAATTTAAATCTTGATCAAATGTTTTTTTTAACGAACCACTTAAAATCATGTTAAAAATTAACGAAAAAATGGTTAATATTATTCCGATACTAGGCGCAAAAAAGGTCGCGATTAAAAAAATCAAAGGTAAGTATGTACACAGCATGAAAAAGTTATTACGTTTTACATACAATAATTGGTTAGGAAACATAGGATAAATCGCTTTGCCTATTTGTGCTAAATGGAAAGAAATCTGCTGTCTAAAAGAGACATCTGTTTTAAAATGTCTAATAAGTTTACTATCTTTAACTTCGAACATACGTCTTAATGTAGCATATAATCTCATTTCACCAATTGCAGTGAAATTAAAATTCATCTTATCAAATACAGCATCCATATTTAAATCAGACCATGTTTTATCATCTAAAAGAATGTGCGCATCATATTGATGCTTGAAAGAATCATATTGATAACTATATCTGTGATAAGGGCGTATAAAATTTTCTAAAGGTTTTCGTCTATCCCATAAAGATTGAATATTGTGTTTTAGTTTTTTATTACCTATGATTTTTGATGATAATGTGATTAAAATAGCAGCTACAACAAAGGCGATAAAAAACCATAATAGTGTGGGCATAAATAAGGTCATTCCTTTCTTAATATTGCGAAACAATACACTTTAATTATGACATGGTTGTTTGATTTGAACAAATGACAGTTTGTACAAAGACATGTTGCGTTTGTTTAAAAGTCAATAGGGAACATGCGTACTTATCAACAAAAAGTGTATAACGTGTGGATAAGTGGTGGTTATCTATGTGGATATGCTCCGATTTCTGAAAATTAAAAACAAGAAAAGCTTCGAATTCTCCTGTGGATAACTGGGATAACTCTGTGGATAGCCATAACAAAGGGAAATTCATTGTGAATAGAATGAAAGTAGGAATATATAATAAAAAAAGTGAAAGTAGAATAGTCTACTTTCACTTTGATACACTTAATGTGTGTTATAACAACATTTCTTGTAATTCTGCCCATTCAGCCATAACTTCTTCTAAATGCTGTTCGGCTGTTGCTTTTTTAATTGCTATGTCATTTGCTTTGTCTGGGTTTGAATAAATATCAGGTAAGGTGAGTTGTTCGTTGAGGTCACTAATTTCTTGTTCATAACTTTCAATTTGTACTTCACATTGCTCTATTTTTCGCTCAATTTGTCTTTGCTCACGTTTTTGCTGTTTCTGATCAATATAAGTATTACTTTGTTGAGCTACAATATCCGACTGTGAAGGATTATCTAATTCTTTTTTCGCCTGAATAGCTGCTTTTTCTTCTAATTTTTCAATATAATATTGATAGTCACCTAAATAAATTGTGCCGCCATCATGATCTAAATCTAAAATTTTATTTGCTAATTGATTTATAAAGTAACGATCATGCGAGACGAATAATATTGTACCTTCAAAATGGTCTAAAGCTTGCTCTAACATTTCTTTTGAATCAATGTCTAAGTGGTTGGTAGGTTCATCTAAGATGAGTACATTATTGCGTTCTAACATAAGTAATGCTAATTGTAATCTAGCTTTTTCGCCACCAGATAAGTCATTAATTATTTTTTTTACATCTTCTTGAACGAATAAAAATCGTCCTAAAACAGCACGAATATCCTTTTCGTTCATTGTAGGATATTGATCCCAAAGGTAATCGAGAATTGTTTTATTTGATTTAAATTCAGCTTGCTTTTGATCGTAATAGCCTATTTTTAAATTAGCACCTTTGGTAATTTCACCATTTAACTTCTCTTGTATACCGGCGATAGTTTTGATTAAGGTTGATTTACCTATACCATTGGGTCCAATAATAGCTACGTGATCGCCCTTAGTGATTTCCATATTAATGCCTTTAGTTATTGGAGTTTCATAACCGATTTCTAAATTTTTTATATGGAAGACATCGTTACCTGTGTTTCGATTGAAATCGAATTGAATGTTCGCACTTTTAGCATCAATCATAGGTTTGCTCACACGTTCAATTTTTTCTAGCATTTTACGTCGACTTTTGGCCATACCAGTAGTCGAAGCACGAGCAATATTTTTTTCGACAAACGTTTCAAGACGTTTAATCTCAGCTTGCTGATTTTCATATTCTTGCATACGTTTCTCATAGTATTTATCTCTTTGCTCTATAAATTGACCATAATTACCTACATAATGTTGTACATCTCCAAGCGCTACATCATATACTTGATTGACAATTTTATCTAAGAAGTATCTGTCATGACTGATAATGACGATAGCACCTTTAAAGTAATTAAGGTAACCTTCAAGCCATTGCGTTGTTTCCATATCTAAATGGTTAGTAGGCTCATCCAATAGTAATAAATCAGGTTCACTTAGTAGCATTTGTGCTAGTGATAAACGTGTTTTTTGTCCTCCGCTAAAATCATTAATAGGACGATTAAAATCCGCTTCTGTAAAGTTTAAACCATGTAGTACAGTTTTAATTTTACTTTCATATTGGTAACCTTCTTGTTGCTCAAATTGATTAGATAATGATTCATAACGATCGATATGATATTTGTAATCTTCGGTATCATATTCATTTGCATGCTGTGCTAACCAATCTGTTTCTTTCTTCATTTCCATTTCCATTTGCTTCATATGTTCAAATGGCTTTGACATTTCTTCAAAAACAGTTTGTTTCGTATCTAAAGTCATTTGTTGGGTCAAATAACCTAATTTAAGATTTTTAATTTTAGAAATTTGTCCAGTATCATAATCTTCGACGCCAGCAATAATTTTCATTAAAGTAGATTTTCCGGCACCATTTCGACCTACAATGCCTATACGTTCGCCAGTTTTAACTTCGAAATCTACATTATTAAAAATGTCTTCTCCATCGAATGATTTTGATATGTCGTTAAGTTGTAATAGTATCATCTGATTTGCACCTCTCTATTCATTATCATTCTACAGTATTCAAGGCTTGGATAAAACTATCAGTGTTTATTTTTATTAGTCATTAATGTATAATGTTGTAGTGATTATAAGATTATTCAGTATTAGATAATGAAATAGGGGGACAACATCTTGGCTAATCAAAGCGAAAAGATTCCTCGTGCCACATTGAAACGTTTACCGTTGTATTATAGATTCGTCAATACATTGAAATCTAAAGGCATTGATAGAGTTAATTCAAAAGCTATTAGTGAAGGATTAAATATTGATTCTGCAACTATCCGTCGTGATTTTTCATACTTTGGTGAGCTTGGCAAAAAAGGCTATGGCTATAACATAGATAGTTTATTACATTTTTTTAAAAATGAAATAAGTGAAAATGACGAAATTAAGATTGCAATCGTAGGTGTAGGGAATTTAGGGAAAGCATTATTAACATATAATTTCTCTATACATGATGAGATGACGATAACGGAAGCTTTTGATATACGAGATGAAGTAATAGGGACAGAAATAGGTAATGTCAGTGTAAGTGCATATAATGAAATTACTGACATACTTACACGAGAAGATATAGATATTGTCATATTGACCACACCTGAAGATGTAGCACAACAAGTGGCAGACACTTTAGTAGCAGCAGGTGTGAAAGGTATATTAAACTTTACTCCGAGTCGTGTAATAACGCCATCTGATGTTCAAGTACATCATATTGATTTAGGGATTGAATTACAGTCGTTATTATTCTTTATGAAAAATTATAGCAATAAATAATATAGGTAAAGTAAAGCTAGCTTATAATCAATACTAGACGTGATACGATGCGTTGTGTATTGAGTAAGCTAGCTTTTTTATAAGTGTTTTGCATTGGATTACAAGATGAGGGTTAAGTTAAATTGACAATTGAATGCATTATCTCGTATTACAAAGCTTCATTAATTGTAATTAATTTTCGCGCTTGATTTGTAATAATATTTAGAAACAACTTTTTCTGATGAAGTATATGAGTATAGAGGTTGAAATTTTATACAATTTCTAATATCATTAATCTTATTGATTTTATCGGGAAAGAGGTTATGGAATGACTTGGTTAATAATTAGTGGTCTTGTTGTGGGAGCACTTTTGGGCTTTGTTATGCAAAGGACAAGGTTTTGTTTAGCAGGTGGATTTAGAGATATGTATGTGCAAAAAAACAATAAAATGTTTTATGCCTTATTGATTGCAATAACTGTTCAAAGTATTGGGTTACTGATACTGACATCTACTGGAATGGTTCAAATTCCAGAATCAACGTATCCAATTATTGGTACGGTTATCGGTTCATTTATTTTTGGTATAGGTATTATTTTATCAGGTGGCTGTGCAACAGGTACTTGGTATAGAGCAGGAGAGGGATTAATCGGAAGTTGGTTAGCACTGATAGCTTACGCATTTACTTCAGCTGCAACTAAATTTGGTATTCTGTTACCATTAATGAATGGTTTGAATAAACCGACAACAGTAAATACAAGTATGTCACAAACGACAGGTATTCCTACTTGGGTATGGGTAGCGTTATTAACAATCATTACAGTGATTTTTGTAACTAAAACGTTACGTAAACCAAAACCTAAATTTGCAGTACCAAAATTAAAACAAAAATTTACAGGTGTACGCCATTATTTATTTGAAAAAAAATACCACCCATTTGTTGCAGCCATTGCGGTAGGATTAATTGCGTTACTTGCATGGCCTGTAAGTGAAACGACAGGTAGAATGTATGGATTAGGTATAACGACGCCATCAGCGAATATAATTCAATTTTTAGTGACAGGTGATACAAAACTAATAGACTGGGGCGTATTCCTTGTGCTTGGGATATTCTTAGGATCTTATATTGCAGCTAGAGGCTCAAGAGAATTTAAATGGAGATTGCCAGATAAGAAAACGATACGTAATAGTGTCATTGGTGGTATTTGCATGGGATTTGGTGCTTCAGTAGCAGGTGGATGTTCAATTGGCAACGGCCTAGTTGAAACAGCAACGATGTCTTGGAAAGGTTGGATTGCACTCGTATCTATGATATTAGGCGCATGGTTCATGAGTTATTTTATTTTTATTAGACCAATGAAGAAAGCGCAAAGTGCATCACAAACAGAAAAAAATACAGTATCTTCTCATACGCAAACAACTTAATTTTGAAGGAGGAAATGCATAATGGTATATGAATTAGGAACAGTCGGAATGGTTTGTCCATTCCCTTTAATTGAAGCTCAGAAGAAAATGAACACGTTAGATAACGGTGATGAATTAAAAATAGATTTTGACTGCACGCAAGCTACAGAGGCATTACCAAACTGGGCAGCAGAACAAGGTTATCCTATAACGAACTACGAACAACTAGACGATGCTTCATGGACGATTACGATTCAAAAATCTGAATAAAACAAAGCATAAACCAACTTGCAATAATTAGGAGTTATATACTTAATTATCTAAGTTGGTTTTTGTTTTAAATAGTATTTAAAGCGGTTGCAATATGATAGAATGAATACTGTTTACAATAGCTAATTAATGAGAGTGAGAAGACTATGAAAAATATTGCTGATATTGCAAAAATTGCTGGCGTATCAAAGAGTACTGTTTCTAGATATCTAAATAACGGGTCGGTAAGTGTAAAAACAAAGCAAAAATTGGATAAAATCATTCAAGAAAATGACTATCAACCTAATCAATTTGCGCAAAGTTTAAGAGCGCATAGAACAAATATGATTGGTGCAATTATACCTAGGATGAATTCTTATGCAGTAGATGAAACGATAAAAGGCGTAAAATCAGTGTGTAATGATTTAAACTATAGGTTATTGCTAAATTATACCAATTTAGATGTTGAATTGGAGATAGATGCCTTAGAAACTTTTTACAGAAGTAAAGTCGACGGTATTATATTGATGGCTACAGAAATTACACAAAGACATTTAGAAGTCATTAATAAAATTAATGTACCGGTTATTATCGTGGGTCAAGAACATAAAGACTTACATTGTATTATTCATGATGATTTTCATGCTGGATACCTTGTGGGTGACACTATAGGAACAAAAGGATATAAAGATGTCCAATTCTTTGGTGTAACAGAAAGTGATATTGCAGTTGGTATACATAGAAAAGAAGGCTTGATTGCGGGTTTGAGAACACACGGTATTACACCTCATATTTCGCATACTTCCTTTAATTATAAAGAAGCGATGATAGATGTTGCCAGTGAATTGGAAACCCATACGCATTATGACGCAGTTGTAGGTGCTACAGATTCGATTGCATTAGCAGTTCATAAATTCACCTCGGAGCATAAAAATCAATTAAAAAATCAACTTATTGTTGGATTTGGCGGAGATCCCGTTACCGAAATTGTATCTCCATCTATTAGTACAGTAATTTATCATTTTGAACAAGCAGGAGAAGTATCGATGAATAAATTAAATCAAATGATTCAACAACAACATATTGAAACGCGAATAACGATAGATGTGACGCTATCATTTAAAAGGTAGACGAAACATAATATATATAATAGAATTATATGGAACCGGTACCAAAAACAGAAAATAAACATACTAAAGTTAAAATGTTGATAGTAGGAGGAAATTGTAATGACTGAATGGACGAGAGAAAAACGCTATCAAAGATATGAGGAGGTCGATCAACAAACGATTGATATATTAACTGATCAAGTTGAAAAATCTAAATATAGACAAACATTTCATATTCAACCTAAGACTGGATTACTGAATGATCCCAATGGATTGATATATTTTAATGGGGTTTATTATGTATCGCATCAATGGTTTCCTTTAGGTCCAGTGCATGGTTTAAAATATTGGTATACATATACAAGTAAAGATTTGATACATTTTAATGCGGAAGGGCCATCGTTGAAGCCAGATACGAGAGATGATAGTCATGGGGTATATAGCGGTAGCGCCTTTGAATATAATGGCAATTTATATTACATGTATACAGCAAATCACCGTGATGATGACTGGAATAGAATTTCCACACAACACATAGCAAAAGTAAATCATGATGGGAGTGTAGAAAAGTTTCCCAAAGCAGTCATTAGTGCACCACCAGAAGGATATACCCAACACTTCAGAGATCCTAAAGTATTTACTAAAGATGGTGTTTTCTATGCAATAATAGCTGCTCAAAATGATTTAGAGCAAGGTAGAATTCTACAATATTATTCTACAGATATTGTGAATTGGGAATTACAAGGTGAGATTCAAACCAATTTAGAAGCGTTTGGTTATATGTGGGAATGTCCAGATTATTTTGATTTAGATGGTCATGATTTAATGCTATTCTGTCCGCAAGGTATTGAACCCTCTGGTGAGCAATTTCGAAATATTTATCAATCTGGTTATATTATGGGACAATATGATCTCAATCAGTTGAAAATGAATCACGCGGATTTTCATGAATTAGATTACGGGTTTGATTTTTATGCGCCTCAAACATTTTTAGACGAAAATGGTCAACGTATCTTAATAGGTTGGATGGGGTTGCCAGAAATAAATTATCCTTCTGATAAAGATGGATGGGCGCATTGTTTAACCATACCTCGTGTGCTCTCGGTTGAAGAAGGTAACTTAAAGCAACGACCTATTAAAGCCCTCGAACAATTAAGAACAAATAAAGAAACGGCTTTAGGTTATGCCAATAAATTCACCAGACAATTACATCCTTATGATGGTAAACAGTATGAACTAATTATTGATATATTGGAAAATGAAGCTACAGAAATATATTTCGAAGTACGAACGTCTAAATCTCAAACAACTTTGATTACTTATAATACTAGAGCAAAGAAAGTAACATTAGACCGAAGTGAAAGTGGCAAACTACCAGAACACGTTGATGGTACTACACGTAGTACCTATTTAGATACGCCATTATCAAATTTACAAATATTTATTGATACTTCAAGTATTGAAATCTTTTGTAATAACGGTGAACGTGTAATGACCTCAAGAATATTTACAGATGATGGTGCTACTGGTATAAAAGCTTCCACAGAATCAGGACAAGTATACCTTAGATTTACAAAATATGATTTGAAGGATGATGAAGGATGAAACGACTATTAGCGATTGGCGAAGCTTTAATTGATTTTATACCTAATACGACAGACTCTAAATTAAAAGATGTCGAAGGATTTTCGAGACAAGTAGGAGGCGCACCTTGCAATGTAGCGAGTGCTACTACTAAATTAGGTGGTAAAGCTGAAATGATTACCCAATTAGGTAATGATGCATTTGGTGATTTAATTGTAGAAACAATAGAGGATATAGGTGTCAATACCAACTATATTAAACGTACAAACGAAGCCAATACTGCATTAGCTTTTGTCAGTTTGACAAAAGAAGGAGAACGAGATTTTTCTTTTTATCGGAAGCCTTCCGCTGATATGCTCTATCAACCAGAGTATATTCAGGATATTGATGTAACACAAGATGATGTATTGCATTTTTGTTCTGTTGATTTAGTGGAGAGTCCAATGAAGCAAGCACATAAAGCTTTAATTAAAAAAGTGAGCATTGCAGGAGGCACAATAGTTTTTGATCCTAATGTACGATTGCCACTATGGGAAAACGAAGCGGATTGTAAACATGCAATTCAAGAATTCATACCACTTGCCAATATAGTTAAAATTTCGGATGAAGAGTTAACTTTTGTCACCGGTCAGAATGAAGAACTACAAGCTATTCAATGGTTATTTCAAGGTAAAGTTGAAGCGGTAATTTATACGAAAGGTCCAGACGGGGCTGTGATTTATTTGAAAGATGGCACGGTAGTTGAACAACCAGGATTTAAAGTGACGGCCGTTGATACTACTGGAGCAGGTGATGCCTTTATTGGTGCGTTAATAAGTAAATTATTGACTTCCGAATGTAATGAGCCAATTCAATTATTAAAAAATAATGGTCATGCCATACTTGAATTCAGTAATTATGTAGCAGCCATGGTTACAACTCAATATGGAGCAATTGGAAGTATTCCTACTATAGACGAAGTAAACAAAGCTTTGATTAAATAACAATAAAAAGAAGACTTAACATGGTGGATAATCACATGTTAAGTCTTCTTTTTATGTATTATATTTTCTTGACGTTTCTCACTGAAGCATAGCAATGTTCGTTGTTTTTAAAGTAAACAATACGTGATTTAGAATCTATAGACTCTATGTTATGTCGATTTATAACAAAACTATTATGACATCGGAAGAATCTATCATCAAGTTGATCCAGCTCTTTAAGATTGCCGTAAAATTCGATTTGACGATTATCTAAATGAGCAATTAATCTATGTGATTTAGTAGAGGATTCGAAAAACATAACATCATCATATTGAACATAGACTGAATTACTGCCACGTTTTAATTCTATCGTTTCCACATTAGATTCTTTGGAAAGTAGTTGCAATCTAGATTCAGAGGTATTAAGACAATCAATAATTCTTGATTTTAATTCATCAGGGTCATCTTTGAAGATGAAGTCCATAGCAGCAACTTTATACACGAAAGTAAGATAGGTAAGTTCACTATGACTTGTAACAAAAATAATATTACCGACAGGATCATATTTACGAATTTCACTTGCGAGTTTAATACCATTAATATCAGAGTTTAATTGAATATCTAAGAAGTAACATCCAATGTCGCTCGTGTTTTTTGAACGTTCTAGTATTTCATAAGGATCATCAGTTGCAACTTCAATTTGCATGGGTTTCTCTTCAATCATGATGTAGTTGTTGATGATTGATATCATGTTTTCACGTTGTCTTGCATCATCTTCACATATGAATATTTTCATGTTTTCACATCCTTATGAGTCAGAATTTAAAATTTCTACTTTTTGAATAAAGTAGTCATTATCAATGGTTGTATCTAATAAAACATTAGATGTGGCATCAGTCAACTCTTTTAAAGTAGATAACCCTAGACCACGATTTTTACCTTTTGTAGAGAAATTCTCTTGAAAGAGTGTGTGGATACGTGGCATATTCGGTTCACATTTATTCATCACAATAAACATTACTGAATCATCATTGTCTTTAATGAAAGCAATACGAATAAGTGGATCGTCTTCTATTTTTTCGGAAGCTTCTATTGCATTATCAAGTACGATGCCAATGACTCTGCTTAAATTAATAATAGGCATATCAATTCTCTCTATAGGTTCTGGCACTTCTATACTAATTCTAATACTTTTTTCTTGCGCTTGTAATATCTTTGTTGTTAATAGACCCTTGATTTCACGGACTTTTAGGTTTTCAATACCGTTAATTTTTATAGTGTTCATTTGCATACTATCTTGCATAGGTAAAATTTCTTCGTTGAAATATTTTTTTAAACCGTCCATATCACTTTCCCTAATGAATTCAGACATAGTAGATAGTATGTTCACATAATCATGACGGAACTTACGCATCTCATTATTAATATTTTCTATTTGTAGAGTATATTTATAATAATTTTCAATTTCCTGCATATTACGCTTGTACTGAATTTGTCGAATAATACTAAAAGAGATAGTAATAATGAGTATAGCAATCGTAATTATGAAAACAGCATACATTACAACTACAAATTTAATATCAGCAAAGGACATTATTTTATTAGGAACATAAGAATAAAGTAATAACAAGGCTATCAAAAGTAAAGTACCAACAATACTTAAATAAATTTTATTTAATGATAAATCAGATCTTAATAGCTGATTCATGAAAAATCTGGCTATAAATGAAAAAAATAAAGTTATTATAGCAAAAATAATTAAATATAATATATTAAAAATCAAACTAGTTTCTATATAATCATAAATCATTGCAGCTAACCAGATTGATAAAAAATTTGCTATATATAAAATGAAGAAAATAATTAAAATAGAAACAAGACCAATAACTTTGTTCTTAAAATATATAAATATTGCTGAACCTATCAATAAAACGATCATAGCTTTAGTATTGAAAAAGTAAAAAACAATAGTAGAAGGGATTATAATCCCTAAAATAGAAATATAATCCCTGAAATTGTAGTTAATATTATTTAATATTTTTATGATGACAAATAAAATTATTGCTTGAAATAACGTTAAAATTATTGAGTTTAAGATTGCCATTTTCCACACACTTTCTAAAGAAACATTATTCGTACAATTTAGTTATTTCTGATGGTACTTCAGGCTCATCAAAAAAACCACCGCAAGGTTTTGCTCCTGCAATCACACCTAGTACTGAGAAAAATTTAGCAAATAAGTTTAAAATAGATTCAAAAATATTCATGATTTAACATCCTCCTTAGGGAAAAATATAGGTAGTTGAGTTCCTGCAATTAATACAATACCCAAAAGTATTAATTGTTGGTAAGAATCTTTGAAAAAAACTGAAATAATTAATAATAATAAAGTTACGACAATTGTTTTGGATTTTTTTCTTTTTTTCAATCTTATTGGAATTGGTTGTTTTTTTGTTTCTGCTGGTGCATAAATTACTAAAACAACAAAGCCAATGATTGCTAATGAATACATAAACAGACTAGACACGTTCATATACCCTAAAAGCCAAGGTAATAAAACAAAAAATAATAAATTTTGCATATGACATAGTAATGAAGATTTTGCATGAGCTCCATGTGCATATAGTCTAATGAAAAAATATGATAAATGTACAGTCAGTGTATAAAGAAAGAGATGGCATAGGATTGAAACGCCATATGTTACTAATGCTTTAAAAAAGTTACTGACAACTACTTGCATTCCCAAACGCATCTTTAAATATTCAATGTGTTCTAAGTTATTGCGCTGTTGTAAGTATTTTGAAAACTTATCAATTTTATTATCAATTAACTTTGACATTGCGTTTCTCTCCTTATGCGTATTATACAATTTTAATTAAGTTTTAGGCGTCTTATTGCGTAACTGTATATTTTGTGTTCCTAACTGTTGAAAATCTATATCTGTTCAATTTTAACATATATTTTTGTACAGTTAAGAATAAAATATTACAAGTTAAGGAATTTTTAACGAAGTACGTAAAATACATGGTTTAATGTACTTGTATCACAAAGAAGTGATAAACATTTTACAAATCATCTAATAACTTTTGTTTGAATGATGATGTTAATTAGGCTTAAGAGCAGGGGCCTAATTAATTAACTAATATTGTAGCTCTACTTTCTTCGTATAGTTGTTATAGTTACAAATTAGTTCTCGTTTTTCAATTCTTTGAATACAAACAGAGGAGGCTGATGTAGTGACAAATGACATTCCAGCAGCAATTAGTGGTTTTGTAAAATAGTACTAACAAGTACATAAGTGCTTAATTTATTAAGCAAACTTGTTTGATTTGTAGAATATTCCCAATTCTCCTATCGACTTGTATTTATTTCAGATTTGTAGACCTTCCCAGTCTCGAATCGAGAATCATTTTAATTATTCAGATTTGCAGACCTTTCCCAGTCTCTAATCGAGTTTCATTTAATTACTTGGATTTGTAGACCTTTCCCAGTCTCGAATCAAGAATCATTTTAATTATTCGCATTTGAAGAACATTCCCAATCTCAAAGCGGATACTATTTAGATTTGTAGACCCTTCCCAGTCTCAAGTCAAATAACATTTTAACATTGTCTATAACAGAGACAATTTAAAGTATTAACATGTAAGCTATCGTAAACATCATTCAATTTATCATTATAATCGGTAAATTCACTAAATTTTTTTCATAATTAATAACATCCCCAAAAATAGATAGAGAAATAACTGTAAAACATTCCCTTAATAATAAGTTACAAAAACCGTGAGCCCCTCCCAAGCTCACGGTTTTTATTATGCTATTATTTATATAAATGTGGTCTTAAGTTTTTAAAGACAGGTATTGCTTCACGTTGTGCTGTGACTTCATCTAAATCTAATGAACATGATAAATGGTCAGGTTTATCTTTTAATTGTGCAATAATTTCACCATTTGGATTAATTACAAGAGAATGTCCTGCATATTGAGTCTTTCCATCATCGCCACAACCATTACAAGCTACAACATATATATCATTTTCAATTGCACGTGCTTTTAAAAGGGCGATCCAATGATCTACTCTTACTTCAGGCCATTGAGCAACGTAAAACACAATTTGTGCTTCCTTTCTAGCGGGATAGCGTAGTAATTCGGGAAAGCGGAGGTCGTAACATATAATTTGTGTTACTTTTGCTCCATTAGATAAGGTGAATGCTTCGGGCACAGCATTTCCAGCAGATAAATAACTAGGTTCATTGAGCATTGGTACAAGGTGGACTTTATTATAGCTATTGATCAAATAACCATTTCTTGATACTGCAAAAGCAGTGTTATAAATATCGCCTTTTAAATTATTTGATACAGATCCTGCAATGACATCGACTTTATATTGGATAGCGAGTTTGGAAATAAATTCAAAACTTCTTGATAATTGATTATCTGATAATTCTTTTAATTGGGGTAGGGCATAACCATTGTTCCACATTTCTGGTAAGACTACGATATCTGTTTCTGACGTGACATATTCTGCAAACCAATTTGTAATTGTTTCTTCATTTAAAGAAACATTGGCTGGTTCAACTTTAAATTGAAATATTTCTATATTCATCTCTATCGCCCCTTAGCTTAGTGTTAGGACAAATATACTAGATATAAATGTATAATTCAAAATTAATATAAGATTTTTTAAATAGTTCAATTCAATCATAAGTAACAAATAATAAAACTGTCGATAATGAAAGGGTCATTATCGACAGTTTTATTTTGATTTATAAATGATTATTTAGCTATATTAATTATTTTCTAACTAAAAAGCGTTTGCTTACATCATGAAATTCTTTATCGCCAGCTTCTTCACGAATATTCCCGAAAGGCATTTGTGCTACTAATTTCCATGTGTTAGGAATTTCGAAAGTTTCAGTTACAGCTGCGTCAACTAATGGATTATAGTGTTGTAATGATGCCCCTACGCCTTCAGTACTCAAAGCAGTCCAAATTGCAAATTGGTGCATTGCATTTGTTTGGCTTGACCAAATAGCAAAATTCTCAGCATAATTAGGCATTTGATTCTGTAAACCTTCAATTACTTCTTGATCTTCAAAGTAGAGGATTGTGCCGTGTGAATGTTTGAAGTTATCAATTTTATCAGAAGTAGGTTGGAAATCACGGTCATCGCCCATAACTTTTTTCAGTTCATCTTTAGCAATGTTCCAAAATTTATTATGGTTATCATTTAATAACAATACGATTCTTGTTGATTGAGAGTTAAATGAAGACGGTACGTGTTTGATTGCATGCTCTATAATGCTTTCTACCTCATTGTCAGAAATTGAAATATCTTGATCTAAGCTATAGATTGTACGTCTTGATTCTATTGCATTTTGAAAAGTAGTTAAGCTACTTGTATTTTTACTAAAAAGTCCCATTGTGAAAACTCCTTCTTAATCTAATTTATATATCAAGTATAATAATTATATTCGAGTTTGTAAATAGGGTTTTACATAAAATTTCAAAAAGGTTAATATTATCTTTCAAAACCTTACTTTTAATGAAAAAAACTACGATTTCTAATATACTAAGTTATGATAGTGAAAAATTCTTTTAGGAGGTGAGTGTATGAAAAATTATATTTCACATAAATTGATAGTTTCCAGCTTTGCATTTGCTTTAAGTGCAACCTTAGTATCCAAACCAACACATGCTGCAGGTGAGCAATTGGATAATCAGCTGCAAAATAATTCAAGGACTAATAGCGAAATAAATGATAATCAAGAGACTTCAAATATATTGAATGATGATACTAACCAAGATATGCAACAAAAAGTGAATAGCTCAGGGATAAATCATCCAAGATTGGTTGAAGATCCAGCTCAAGTGGTATCTGCAGTGAGTGGTAGTGATAAAACGAAAAATATAACAGATACCTCACAATCTAATGATACGGATCAAGATAACAGCGATGGAACCGAGGAACCAACGCAACCAGATAATCGAAGCGATGATGGAGCAGGAGACACTTCACAACCCGATGATACGGATCAAGACAATAGCGATGGAACTGAGGAGCCAACGCAACCAGATAATCCAAGCGATGATGGAGCAGGAGACACTTCACAACCCGATGATACGAATCAAGACAACAGTGATGGAACCGAGAAACCAACAGAACCAGATAAACCAAGTGATGGCGGAACCGAGGAGCCAACAGAACCAGATAATCCGAGTGATGATGGAACAGGAGACACTTCAAAGCCCGACGATACGGATCAAGACAATAGCGACGGAACTGAGAAACCAACAGAACCAGATAATCCGAGTGATGGCGGAACAGGAGACACTTCAAAGCCCGATGACACGAATCAAGATAATAGCGATGGAGCCGAGGAACCAACGGAGCCAGATAACCCGAGTGATGATGGAGCAGGAGACACTTCAAAGCCCGATGACACGAATCAAGATAATAGCGATGGAGCCGAGGAACCAACGGAGCCAGATAACCCGAGTGATGATGGAGCAGGAGACACTTCAAAGCCCGATGATACGGATCAAGATAACAGTGATGGAACCGAGGAACCAACACAACCAGATAAACCGAGCGATGATGGAGCAGGAGACACTTCAAAGCCCGATGATACGGATCAAAACAACAGTGATGGAACCGAGGAACCAACGGAGCCAGATAAACCGAGCGATGATGGAACAGGAGACACTTCACAACCCGATGATACGGGTCAAGACAACAGTGATGGAACCGAGAAACCAACAGAACCAGATAAACCAAGTGATGGCGGAACAGGAGAGCCAACACAACCAGATAAACCGAGCGATGATGGAGCAGGAGACACTTCAAAGCCCGATGATACGGATCAAAACAACAGTGATGGAACCGAGGAACCAACGGAGCCAGATAACCCGAGCGATGATGGAACAGGAGACACTTCACAACCCGATGATACGGGTCAAGACAACAGTGATGGAACCGAGAAACCAACAGAACCAGATAAACCAAGTGATGGCGGAACAGGAGAGCCAACGCAACCAGATAACCCGAGCGATGATGGGGTAGGAGACACTTCACAACCCGATGATTCAAATAAAACTACATCATCAGGTAGTACAAATCAAAACAATAGCGCCCCAAATAATCCGACAGAGCTAAATCAATCAGATGATAGTAAAAGTAATACAGGAGGGCATGCTACCGAACCTACCAACACAAGCAGTAGTATACTAGCCAATCCAATAGAATCATCCAAGTCTAATAAGTCAATGGGGTCTTCAAATTCATTAACAACTATTAAACCAAGTGAAAGTGCTACTCATGAGTCAAACACTACAGAAAAGACAAAATCGTCTCAAACTATTGATAACAATGAGAATGACCAAAATCTTAGTAGCAATGAACATAGTAATGCATCCACGCAATATGTTTCAGGGAATAATGAGGATAATATCACTTATAGTGATTTAGCTGTAAATGATGAAGAAAAGAACGAGGACTCAGATGATGGACAATTGATTAGTAGATTTAATCAAATGTCAGTAGGGTCTTTTAAATATAATCCATTTGTATTAAATCAAGTAAGGCAGTTAAATAATAATGTAGACAAAGTATCAGATAAAGATATTTCAGCGATTTTAAGAAAACAAGATTTTGCTGATAATTCTTATTTAAATAAGTTACAAAAAGATACGAATTATTTTAAGTTCCAATATTTTAATCCTTTAAAGTCTAGTGACTATTATAAGAACTTAGATAAACAAGTTTTAGCATTAATTACAGGAGATATTGGAACGATGCCGGATTTGAAAAAACCAGAAGGTAAAGCTTTAACTGGTAAATACGAATATCATTCTAGTAGCAATGAAGAGATGACCCATACAAAAGAAAAAGAAGCCTCAGATACCATTGATATAAAATTTGAGAGAACCTTATTTGCGCTAATGACAGCAATGATTATGATATTTATAGGTATGGTTGTTGGTTATTTTGTACATCGTAAAAATAAAAAGTAGTAATACTAAATTTGGATTGAAGAATCATCTAAAATAATAAAAAGGCAGTGCTCATTTACTAATGAGCACTGCCTTTTATAGTCTATCCATATCCATATTAATAAAGGAAATGAAGAATAAAAGAAGCTGATTCTTGTAGCTCTTTTATTTTTTCAGGTCCAAGGAAGACTTGTATAATAACTACAAACCCATTTTGCATTATATGTACAAGGATTGGAACCCAGATTCGCTTAGTATAGGTATATAAAGCAGCAAAGATGAAGCCCATACCAAAGTAAATCATGAAGAATGAAGGATCACCATGAGCAGCGCTAAAGATAATTGAACTTACAATTGCAGCTACAAGGAAACGTAAAGTTTTATTCCCCTTCATAATATTATATAATTCTCCGAAGATTACCTTCCTAAAGACAAATTCCTCTAAAATAGGTCCAACAATTGAAATTAAAATAATAAATATAGGTATTTCATTTGCTACCTTCATTAATCTTTCAGTGTTAGGACTTTTATTAGGCGCACCAAATACGTACATGTTGATTACGCCAGCAACAACTTGGTAAATCATTACGATAACATAACCTATAATTGCCCAAAGAATAACATACCGTTTTTTCTCTTTGGGTTGTTGTTCTAAACGTGTAGGATTAGCTATGAAATTATTTATAATAATAATGATAACTGCTGCAATAATAAATAATGCTACTTGCGCGTAAATATTAGCAAAGAGAAGCTCTTTGCCAGTAAAATTGTTAAATAAACCTGCCATTTGTATGAAAGCAACACCAAATTGTGCAAGTCCGTAAATAATTAATGTCAAAATGGACACCCATATACGAGACATAATGAACCTCCAAAAATTAGATTATAATTTATTTTATCGTAAAACTGCTCGGTACACAAAATTTAGTTCAATAGTTTTAACTTGAAATATTGACCAAATTTGATTATTATAGAAAGTAGATTAGCACTCACAATCTTTAAGTGCTAAAAGATTTACTATTTTAAGGAGGAACATTCAATGTTAAAGCCATTAGGTAGTCGAGTAGTTATTCAGAAAACAGAACAAGAGCAAACAACAAAAAGTGGTATCGTTTTAACGGATAGCGCTAAAGAAAAATCTAACGAAGGTACTATAATTGCAGTAGGTGCAGGTCGTACTCTAGAAGATGGTTCTCGAATTGCTCCTGAAGTAAAAGAAGGCGACAAAGTAGTATTCCAACAGTTTGCTGGTACAGAAGTTAAACGTGGAGACGAAACATACTTAATCGTTAATGATGACGATATATTAGCAGTTATTGAAGCATAATAAAATTTAAAATAAACATATAATAATACGAACATGATGGAGGTAAAAATAATATGGCAAAAGATTTAAAATTTTCCGAAGACGCACGTCAATCCATGTTAAGAGGTGTTGATAAATTAGCTAACGCCGTGAAGGTAACAATTGGACCAAAAGGACGTAATGTTGTATTAGATAAAGAGTATACGTCACCACTTATTACAAACGATGGTGTTACTATTGCAAAAGAAATCGAATTAGAAGACCCTTATGAAAATATGGGTGCCAAACTAGTTCAAGAAGTTGCAAATAAAACAAATGAAATTGCTGGCGATGGTACTACAACAGCTACCGTTCTTGCTCAAGCTATGATTCAAGAAGGCTTGAAAAACGTAACGAGTGGCGCAAACCCAGTAGGATTACGTCAAGGTATTGATAAAGCTGTAGACGTAGCAATCGATGCATTACATGAAATTTCTCAAAAAGTTGATAATAAAAATGAAATCGCACAAGTTGGCGCAATTTCTGCAGCGGATGAAGAAATTGGTAAATACATTTCAGAAGCGATGGAAAAAGTTGGCAACGATGGTGTCATTACAATTGAAGAATCTAGTGGATTTAATACTGAATTAGAAGTCGTTGAAGGTATGCAATTTGATCGTGGTTATCAGTCACCATACATGGTCACAGATTCAGATAAAATGGTAGCTGAACTTGAAAGACCATATATTTTAATTACTGATAAGAAAATTTCTTCTTTCCAAGACATTCTTCCATTATTAGAACAAGTTGTTCAAGCAAGTAGACCGATCTTAATTGTTGCAGATGATGTAGAAGGAGATGCACTTACTAACATCGTGCTTAACCGTATGCGTGGTACATTTACAGCAGTTGCTGTTAAGGCACCTGGATTTGGAGATCGTCGTAAGGCAATGTTAGAAGATTTAGCCATCTTAACTGGTGCACAAGTTATTACTGATGACTTAGGATTAGAGTTAAAAGATGCAACAATTGATATGTTAGGTACTTCAAATAAAGCTGAAATTACTAAAGATAATACAACAATTGTAGATGGTAATGGTGACCAAAATAGTATTGATGCACGTGTGAGTCAAATCAAATCACAAATTGAAGAGACTGATTCTGAATTCGATAAAGAAAAATTACAAGAACGTTTAGCGAAACTCGCTGGTGGTGTTGCAGTAATTAAAGTTGGTGCAGCGAGCGAAACAGAATTGAAAGAACGTAAATTACGTATTGAAGATGCTTTGAATTCTACTAGAGCAGCAGTTGAAGAAGGTATTGTTGCCGGCGGTGGTACAGCACTTATGAATATTTACGACAAGGTTGCACAAATCGATGCTGAAGGCGATGTTGCTACAGGTATTAATATCGTATTAAAAGCATTAGAAGCACCTGTTCGCCAAATTGCTGAAAATGCTGGTCTGGAAGGATCTATCATTGTTGAAAGACTTAAAAATGCAGAAGTTAACGTTGGTTTCAATGCCGCTACAAATGAGTGGGGCAATATGTTAGAAGCAGGAATTGTTGATCCTACTAAAGTTACGCGTTCTTCATTACAACATGCAGCAAGCGTTGCCGCAATGTTCTTAACAACTGAAGCAGTTGTAGCTCGCATTCCAGAAGAAACTAACAACGAGGCACAAGCAGGTGGCATGGGCGGTATGCCAGGGATGATGTAATTTTACGTCACAAACCAAACATAGAACAATTATTAATATTTCATTATGGTAAGCTCCTCGCTATATTAAATATAGTGAGGAGCTTACTTGATGGTTTTATAACGTTTTCATATTCAAAAGAAATTTATATCTAATTTATTAAAAAATAAGTATATCAATAAGTGAATAATAAATATTAATATAGGGTAGAGATGGAATAGTCTTTGCTACATAGATGCTGTGATGTGAATCGTTTTAAACTTTGAAAACGAAAGGGAGCTAAATTATGACAAATAAATCAGTTTATGAGGTTATCGATTCAGGTATAAATTATATTATTACGGGATACGACAACTGGAATAATGAACAAGTACTTGATGATAAAATAGACGCTTTTCCAAATACGATCCATTGGCAATATGGTCACGTTTTAACAATATTTGAAACAGTTCTATCATTATGCGAACAAAATGAAGTGGATGTAGCAAAATATACAAAACTATTTGGTTATGGTTCGTCTCCAGATAAGTGGGGAGATGCAGATATTCCGAGTGTTGACGAAATATTTACTCACCTTAAAACATTAGGTGAACGTGCAAGAAAATTAACTGATCAGCAGTTAGAAGCAGAACTTACAGAAACTATAGCTGGTTGTAGTACATTAGATGAACTATTGGTTTTAAATGCCATTCATATTCCTATACATGCTGGTAAAATAGAAGAAATGTCACGTTTGTTAAGACAACAACAATAATAAAAATAAAAGAGATGGGTCACCTGAATTTAGGCGATCCATCTCTTTTATTTGTGCATAAAGTAAAATATAGTAATTAATTTTGTAAATCTGCAATAGCTTTGGCAATAGTATCAAAGACATGTGGAATATCGTCTTTTTCTACACAACTAAAGGCAATACGTATATCTGTAGCATTAAGTGCGATAATCCCAATAGAGTATTGATCAATGAGGTGTTTACGTAATTGTTCTGGATCTACATCTTTAACTTGTAAAGCCATGAAATAACCTGAATTGAAGTCATAGGGCTGCCAAAACTGTGCATATTTATCATCATAAACGACAGCTTTTGTTACTTCATATCTTGCTTGTAATGTGTCTATATTTTGTTGGATTTCTTTATTAAATGTTTCACTATGTTCTAATACATATTTTACTGCGCTTTGAGAAGGCATAGGCCCGCTTGAAATATTACTACGAATCATACCTTTGACTTTGGCTTCTAGCACTTGTTTTGTTATTTCATTGTTTACGCCGAAAGTGATGAAACCTACGCGTAATCCCCAAGCAAAAAATTCTTTAGTTGCACCATCTAAACGGATAGGCAAGATATTGTCTAAGTGTAAGTTTGTTAAAGCCGTAAATAAAGACTGTGTATATACATCTTCATAGAATAAGCCATAATAAGCATCATCGACTAATGCAATTACGTTTGTACCACGTTCTGCAAGTGATTTAATAGCATTAACAATTGTTGTAACTTCATCTTGAGTAGGTGTATAACCCGTAGGATTATTTGGATAGTTTAATATTAAGATAACTTTATCTTTTTTATAATTTTCTAAAGTATTGACTAATGCTTCAGTCGTAAAGTGACCTTCTTCATCAAAAATATCGTATGTTTCGATTTCAGCATTATGTCTAGTACTATAAACAAGTTTGTAATTACCCCAGTTATGAGTAGGTAATAATAATGTATCACCACTATCAACGAACATATCGCCAACTAATGATAAACCATGAGTTAAAGCATTTGTAAGAATAGGTCTAGTCATATCTTTTTTATCTAAATCTGGATTTTCTTTTAGCATTTTTTGTTGCCATAAATCGCGCAGGGGTTCAATACCTTGTGGTGGTGCATAAGGGAAGATATCGTCAGGCTCTAAATGGTTAAACATATCATTTAAAGTATTGGCATACATCTTACTATCACTGTAAGTTGCCATACCAATTGTTGCATTATATTGTGTAGATTTTGCTTCTGCAGATTGAGATAATATACCTTTTGGATAGTACATTAATTTGCCAAGATCTGATAGCATATCTGCAACCTCTGGATTTGATTTAGATAACTGTTCATTTAAATCTAAAGCTAATGGATTCATAGTTGGTCAGCCTCTCTTTACTTATTGATATACTTATATTATCTCTAAATTGATTAAATTTAAAGTCTTGGCTGTATTTTAAAGTGAATTTGTAAAAAATGAATATTTTTACCGAACATACGTTCTGTTTTATGTTAGAATATAAACAGGCCATCCAATCCCTACATGGTACTTTTTTCTGTGGGAGGTGTAGTATGAATACGTGGTGGCAAGAAATGATTACAACTTTGGTGACAGGTAGCTTACTTGTGGTATTCCGTGTTTGGTTAGAAATAAAATGGAAAGACAAATAGGTGGCCTTACACAAAAAAACCCCAAGTCTGATGACGCAGACTTGGGGTTGTGTAGTATAATCCGTGGATACATAAATAATTTTATCATCAAAAATAAAAGTCTGCAAACATAATATTTTATTGTATTAAATAGAAATTGAGAGGAGATAGTCATACCATCACTTTTAGAAATTGAAGTCGAAGTTTGATACAATGATATTGTTCGAGGTGAAGGAAATGAAACATTTAACAAAAATATTTGTGATCATAGCATTGATATCGTTTGTCGTTGGTTATTATTTACAGGCTACTGGTCATGAAAGTTCTGGCATAAAATTGTTGATTGCAGCAATTATGTTTATGATTTGTGCGTTTATAAATAGAAATAATAATAGACGTCAAAGAAATAATCAGCAAAAAAAATAAAATTTTAAAACAATGCTCTAAGTGAGGTAGCTAAATATTATACCTTAATTAGAGCATTGTTTTTTATTATGAATCATAATTATAGTAGTGAAATGCATTAAAAAATGATTTTTAACTGTGGACTATAATGTTACATGGGGTTTACAAGACTGTATATATTGTATATATTGTATATATACAGCTGTGAAGGAGGACGTCCATGAAAATACTTCTGAAAAATAGTAGCGAAAGCCCTATTTATGAACAGATAAAACAACAAATTAAAGAGAATATTTTAAAAGGTTATGTGGCGCCAGGTGAAGATTTACCATCAATGAGAGAACTCGCTCAAGACCTAAGTGTAAGTGTGATTACTACTAAACGGGCGTATGAAGATTTAGAAAAAGACGGATTTGTTTATACAATTAGAGGTAAAGGTACTTATGTAAAAGAACAAGATAGTGCAATATTGAAAGAAAAACAATTTATAGTGATTGAATCATTAGCTAAGTCAATGAGTAACGAAGCTAAGTCAATAGATATGCCACTATGTGAGTTGCAAGAAATTTTAGCAATAATCTATGAGGAGGACACTGAATGAATGCAATAGAATTAAATGCTATAACATATCGGCGTAAAGCATTCGAACTGAATGATATCAGTTTTCGTGTTCCTCAAGGATTTGTAACAGGGTTTATTGGTTCCAATGGAGTTGGTAAAACAACAATAATTAGAATGATAATGGATTTAATTGAACCAGAAAATGGTGAAATTCTAATTTTTAATGAAACAATGAAAGATAATGCAGTTGATATAAAAAATAAGATAGGATTTATCTATTCTGATTTATATTTGAATGATAAATGGACAATTAAAAAGGCTGAGTCATATATTGCTCCTTTTTATAGTCATTGGAATCATGCGCTGTTTTTAGATTATCTTGAAAAGTTTAATTTACCTTATAAAAGAAAGATAAAAACATTTTCTACAGGTATGAAAATGAAGTTATCTATTGCTATTGCTTTTAGTCATAACGCTAAATTATTCATATTAGATGAGCCAACATCAGGTTTAGACCCAATTGTCAGAAATGAAGTATTAGATATAATCCAAAAAGAGCTTATCGATGAAAATAAATCCGTATTCATTTCAACACATATTATTTCTGATTTAGAAAAGATTGCAGATTACTTAGTTTATATTAAAAATGGTGAAATTGTATTAAATGAATTTTTAGATGATATCCTTAATAAATTTAAAGTCGTTAAAGGTGATCCACAGCATTTGGATGATGAATTAAAGCAATTAACGTATTATTTAGAAGAACATAAAACAGGATATATTGCTCTAACAGAACATGCGAATGTATTTAGTGAGATTTTTGGTGGCAGCGTTACAATAACTAAACCAACCATTGAGGATTTAATGGTTTATCTTGAAAAAGGTACGCACAAGTACAATCACCAAATCGATGAATCTTAACAACAGGAGGATATTAGATGAAAAATTTACTTATTAGAAATTTTAAATTACGTAAGTGGACCATTATTTTATATGCAATTTTGTTAATTATTTCTCCATTACAATTAGTGATAGACAATAATAATACTTTCACACAAACACTGTATGCTTCTGTTGCTATGATTTTACTTTTTGTATCGTTATTAGATTCTGGTCATGTATTTCGCTTTTACAGCAAATTAGGGCATAAGCATACGTATGATTTTTTTGGAAGTCTTCCGGTCTCTAAAAAAGCATTGTTAAATGCAAACTATTTAACGATACTCATTTTTACTATAGTAGGTGCAAGTATTTTATCTTTATATAATATGCCAAATTCTGATATAGCAAAGAACACGATTAATATTAGTTTTACTTTACCTTTTTCTTATATAACTTTAAATTTTCTAGCAGTGCCTATTGCATTTAAACGGTACACGGAACAAAAATCTGAGTATATCTCTTTTTTAACTTATTTACTTGTTATGCTTATACTTATACCCTTTGCTATAGTGCTGATATTGATTGGTATATCGGAACTATATGATTATCATTTTGTAAATTCAAATTACTTTGAGAACAGTCTTAATTACGGATTTTTAGCAGTGAGTATTATCTTTTTTGTATCTAATTATTTTATTCAATATAACAAACTCAATAAATACTAAAAGGAGGCGCATTTATGCAATTACAAGATATTACGAAAACGTTTGGTAATAATAATGTTTTAAATCATATCGATTTTGATTTTGGAAAAAGCCGTATCGTAGGATTAATTGGAAAAAATGGTGTCGGAAAAACAACTTTAATGAAAGTAATGAATGGAAATATCGTCAATTATAAAGGTGAAGTGAAATTAGGAAACAAAGAAAATGTAGGTTATCTCATTGAACATCCTAAACTTTACGATAATAAATCCGGTTTATATAATTTAAAATTGTTTTCTCATGTTTTAGGTAAAGGGTTTGATAAAAAGTATACAGATTATATTATTGATGCTTTTGGTATGAGACCTTATATTAAAAAGAAAGTTAAGAAATACTCAATGGGGATGAAACAGAAATTGGCAATTGCTGTTTCTTTAATGAATAAACCTAAATACTTAATACTAGATGAGCCTACAAATGGAATGGATCCGGATGGTTCAATAGATGTATTGAAAACAATTGAGACTTTAGTAAAAGATTTGGATATGAAAATTTTAATTTCTAGTCACAAACTTGAGGATATTGAATTAATTTGTGATAGAGCAGTGTTTTTAAGTGATGGTAATTTTGTTCAAGATGTTGATATGCGTGAAGGGACGCCAACGGATTCTACAATTTTAATTGTCGCAAAGAAAGACTTTGAAAAGTCATTAGAGTATTTAAGTCAAGCGTTTGAGGTTATTCAATCTGAACAAGCGAGTGGAGAAATTATTTTGACAGCACAAAAGAATTATCAAAAGATACTAAAAGGTTTAGCAAATATAGAAGTATTTCCTGAATTTATTGAGACGCGTAAAAGTTCATTACGTGATACGTATTTCAATATTAATAAGAAAGGTGGCCAATAATGAATAGTTTACAGCTTGTTAAATATGATATGTATAGCATTATAAAAAGTCCGTTAACTTATTTAGCGTTACTTTTAACGATTGCGCCGTTAATTGGTTTTACAGTATTATTTGTTCAACAATCAGATGAAATGAATGGTAATATTTTGCTTTCTGCAGGAAGTTGGTTCTTTTCACTTATGGGCTTACTTTTTGTAATTAAAACTATTACACGTGACATTTCACAAGGTACGCTTCAACTATATATGAATAAAAAATCTAATCGTGTAGGTTATATTATCGCAAAAGTTATCTCAATCATATTAATCGCCCTAATAGTCACTACTATACTTACAGCTTTTGTACTTATCGTACAAGGCATCGTTGATGGTGAAAATGTAAAAACTGAAAAGTTCTTTGATTTACTATGGTTCTTCATACTTTTCCATCTGTTTTATGGGCTATTATTGTATTTATTTGCATTAATTGTTCCTAAAACAGCGCTTATATTTACATTGGGAATTTTCTTAGTATTAATCGTGCCTTTTGCTGAACCATTCTTGCCGATGATTCCTAAAATTGGTGACAACATTCAAGATTCATTGAAGTATGTGCCATTTAGCTATTTAACATCGAAAACGACATCCAGTGATTATACATTTACGCATTGGCAATGGTTCATAACTGTAGCTTCGATTGTAGTATTATTCATCATTAATTTATTCTATGTTACGAAGAAAGATATATAAATTAAAAACGTATGAATTGTCGGTTAATCACCGAAATTCATACGTTTTTCTTATTTTACAATTAGTTTATCTAAAATTGAATCATATACATATTTCCACATTTGAGAATCTGTTTGGTAACGATTGCTGATAATTGTATGAGCCTCGGCAGCTTTATCTTCATAAGCAGGATCATCTTTTTGAGGCAAATCAGAGCGCGTTTCTTCTACAAAATGTTGCACTTGTCTTGCACGTGGACCCCAAACCGTTTCTTGTTCAAAATCATCATTTAGAAAAACAAAAATCGGTATTGATCTAGCAGTGCCATTTGTTAAATATTGATCTATTAAATCAGTGTTCTCATCACGATGGAAGACACGAACTTCTAAATTTAAACTCTCTGAAATATGCTTTAAAATAGGGACGTTCATCATGGCATCCCCACACCAATCTTCTGTGATAACAAGCACTTTACTGTAATTTAATGATTTTATTTTTTCAAGACGGTCATCATCTTGTGGTAAAGAGAAAGAATGATATATCGCTTCTAAATTCTCTTTATTTTCAGTCATAGCTGCAATATATTGATCAAGCGGTTGACTGTTTTTGAAATAAGTTTCTAGACTTGTCATAGTGTTTCCCCCTTTAATGTATTAGATATTATTATATCAATAAATTAATATGAAAGAAAATTATTAATACTTATAAAAGTAATATGTTTTTAAGTTCATAGTTTAGAGATGAAAGTGGATTTACCCTATGCTATATTTAGTTATGAATAATGGAGAGTGATGACAACATTGAAAATACATAAGATAATTTTAATCATAGGATTGAGTATGGTGGTGCTGATAGGTCTAGGCGCATGGGTTAGTATCCATTATGCTATATCTGATCGTTCGACTAACTTATCTTCATTGACAGTCAATCGCCAAAAAATTGGGGATAAACTAGATAAAGATGAATATATAGTGGATGAAGCTATGATTACAAAAAAGTACAGAGCGTATTATAGAAAAGAATATCCTGATTTAATTTTTATTGTTAAGAAGAAAAATTCGGAAATTGTGGGTATTACATTAATTCATGACAGAGGTATTCGTACTAATTTTAATGCTACGATAGAAGGACCTATCGAAAATGTAATCGATAAATTAGGTCGTGATTATAAGGAAAAACAACTGCATAATGGTTTTAAATCTATAAATTTTCTGGATAAAGATAATAAAATAAAGTTATCTATCATTTGCAAACATGATAAAATAAAGAGAATTGAATTATATAAGAAATAAAAATTTAAAAATGACATTCCCATGAGGCGTGTCATTTTTAAATTTACATAAATGTTCAAAAACGAATTAAATTGTGAATGGCGGTAGATATTTTGGATAAAATCACTTTTTTAAATGAACTAGAACAGGAACTAGACAATTTACCAAGAAGTGAACGAGATAAAGTGATGTATGAATATGAAGAATATTTTTTTGATCAAGAAAGTGAAGGGAAAAATGAGTATCAAATCATAGGCGCACTTGAATCTCCTAAAAAAATTGGAAAAGAAATTACGGCCAAAAATGCTATTGCTTCTGCAGAATATCGACCTAATGTTAGAACAATTGTTAGAGCTATAATGGCTTCTTTAGGCATGGGGATATTGTCATTACTTATCATTTTAATACCTATGATATTTGTGGGAATATTTATGTTTATTTTATTATTATTTTCTTTGTTTTTAACACTTAGCCCTGTTTTATTGATTATTAATGGCTTTTTTAATAATAATTTTAGTTTTGCTATTAGTAACTACTTATTCGCAATTTCTTATACTGGTTTAGGTATTGTCCTGTTTGTTTTCATTGCCAAGCTAGCGAAATTCGTCTACAGATTGATATTAAAATATTTACGTTGGAATATCAAAACGATTAGAGGGAGTGCAGTCGAATGAAGAAATTATTCATAGGTGGTTTAGTATTATTTATCACATGCTTTCTTTTAGGATGCCTGACTTGGTTTAGTTTTGAAAAACAAAATAATCAACTTAACTACGTAAATAAAACATTTGATAATGACAATATTAGTAATTTGAAAATAGATAGTCAAAATAGTGTTATTGAAGTTAAAAAAGGCGATAAATTTTCAGTTCACTATACTGGAAAAAAGAATGTAGATGTTACTAAGGAAAAAAAGAGTTTAATAATCCAGCAAAATAGTAATACTAAAGATCACTATGGTTTGAATTTTAATCCATTTAGAAGAGCTAATAGTAAAATGATAGTGACGGTGCCTGAAAAGAAAATTAATGAATTAGTTTTATCTAGTCAAATCAATTCTATCTCTGTAGATGATGTAGATATGAAATCAGCTAAATTTTTAATGACTGATTCGGGTGGAGCGAGCGTTAAAATCGACAATAGTAACATAGATCAATTCTATTATAGAGGCGTAAATTCTCCAGTTCATTTGACGAATGATAAAATACAAAATGCTAATATTAAAATAAAAAATGAAGACATAACTGTAAATGATTCACTTATTGAAAAATCTGTGTTATTAGCAAATAAAGGTGACATTAATTTGAGTAAGATGAATATCGAGTCTGATTTCAAAGCTTCTACGCAAGATGGTGATATACAAATGACGTACAACAAAGCCCCTCAAAATACGTTGTTGAAATTAAATCCTGAAAAAGGGAAAGCCGTGATTAATAATAAGCATTTTGAAGATGACAAAGTAGGTAATGGTGATAATGATTTGGAGTTTTATACAAGTCATGGTGATATTCATATTGATTAAAGTGAAATTTCTACTGATATTTAGAACCTAAGATGACAGCTACAATGTTATCTTAGGTTCTTTTGGTATGTGTGTAGTATTAATGAGTAGCAAATGTTAAGTCTGTATCAATTTGACCTTCTAGAGATGTGATATTTAAAGGTTGGCCTTCTAACCATTTGCCAAAATTAATTTGAGTCGGTGTTTTATTTTCACCTAATGCGATATGTGTAGTTAATGATTGCGGTTCGTACATACTAGTATGAATTGTTCCAGACCAACTTTTAAATAATTTACTGTATATTTCAAATTCTGGATTATTGAATAATTCAAAGGCACTCATTTTGTCTATTGAAGCAGGTGTTTTTTTTAATAGTCTTCTCAAACGCTCTTTAGATTCTTTAGTATAATTTCTATTTTCATGTGTTAATAATTTAAAGTGATTTGTACATGTACGATCGTAACGCACATCAATCGTACGGGGAGACACCTCAATGATTGCATGGTTCAAATGTTTATCCATGACAATATAGCTAAAAGAACTTCTATGAGGGATTTCTTTTAGTAGTTGAATGACTTCTGGCACGTCTTTACAATATTGTAAAATAAGCCTGCCAATCATATAACATACAAATCCATCACCAGGATGCTTTCTATGCATAAAATTATATCCCATTGATAGACCCGCTTCATTCATTCCATCCATTCTACCAGTAACTCGAGAAGTAGGGCCAATTTGTGCTAATCCACCATCATTGGGCTGAAATAATAAATAGCGGCCATCATATGTTGCAGGATGATAGTCATAATTACGTATCATATAATCTTGTCCTAAAAAAACGGTGCAACCACTATTTTTTAATGGTGTGAAACGATAGTGAGCAAAGTTAAGAATCATTTGACTGGTTGGTAAATTAAGAACTTCTTGCATACCTTGAAGTTCTTCCCAAATTTGTGGGGCGTATGCTTGAAAAATATCGTAAGTCTCTTTGATATGAATATCAAAACGTGGCATACGCTTCTTCCATTCTTTTTCTCTATTTTTGAGTAAAGGTGTTTGTTGTAACCATTCGCCTGTTTTTACTCCCAAATCAAAATGAGAACCTCGATGTGTTAAGATATCTGAATTAACTGTTTGCATATTTAAAATCTCCTGTTTTTCTGAATCTTACATAAATGTAACTTTATTGTAACTCTATGTTAATTGTAATGTACATGGTAAGTCGTTATTATAAGGATAACATCAGCGAGTAACTAATAAAATTACTTTATTGAGGTGATTATTATGTCAAATTATTATAGTTCTTTTAAAGACGCAGTATCTTCTTGGTGGGGTAAATGATATATAATATGTGAAGCGGCTAATACTTAATTATATTAGTCGCTTTTTTATATGACTATATATAACTACAACTGGAGATTTTTAATAGTTTTGTGATATCAATAAATATGTATATTTGTCTATTGATTAGTATTAAGCTGATACTTATAGAGTGAATTTCAAAATTATATGTATTTGTACAATTATGACATAAAATTACTTTTGTATTATTTAAGAATAAAATGATGAAAAGTGGGTATATATTTATTGATGCTTTTAAATATGCTATCATTAATATAGATATTGTTAATAATTTATTGAGGTGAAACAGAATGTGGAATTTTATTAAAGGTTTAGTTAAATTTGTATTCGGTACAATCCTTACTGTGTCATTAGTAGCAGGAATTGGTGCAGTAGCATTTGCTTATATTTTCAAAAAAGATTTTGAAGATATTGAAAGCAAAACAAAAGAGATTGTCTCAGATATCGAAACAAATAATTAATTGATTGATAGAACACTTAAAAGTGTTCTATTTTTTTTAGTCGCCGTTCAACGAAGTTGTTACGGCGACTTATGCAGTCGAAGAGACTGCGACCCGAAAAGAGTGCAACGAAGTTGTTACGGCGACTAAAAATTAAATCGTTAATAAATAACCCAAGCTAATATTTTTACTGAATATTGTCTTGAGTTATTTTAGTGATATCTAACAAAGACAATTGAATAGATGAGTTATCACTAATATTGCGGCCCTTTAGAATCATATGAGTCATATCGATGTGTTTGACTTGAACCAACATGGTTTCTAACCAACCAGATTGATAATATTCAATATGAACATATTGCTCAGTATGTAAAGCTTGGTGAAGTTGGAAGTTGAGCTCGTTTAATTGATCATCAGACAAAGTTGGACGGCCAATTTTATTTTGATCTATTATAAATTGTTGAATCGTCTCAAATTGTTCTGGTAACGTCGCAAAGGGAGCCCATTTGATTTTTCCACGTCCTTTAGGAATTCTAGGATTTAAATACTCGCTAGGAATCTTTCTATAATCTGTTTCATACTTATATTCATCTGGAGCATTAGGATTTGGCATCATAAAAATCACCTCACTCTCAATATAGAACATACGTTCCCGTTTTTCAAGTGATAATAAAAAAAGACTATCTAGTTGAATAATACACCCCTCTAAAATTAGACACTTTAAATATAAAAAGTGAACTATAATCAGAGGAGTGTATTTTTATGACTAGAAATAAAATGCCTGTAGAAAAATGCATGAAAATAGTTGAAGATATTATTAATGAAAATATTATTAATGAAAATATATCTATATATAATGCAGCAAAAAATAATGAAGTTTCTAGTGTTACATGACAAGAGTGGGTAAGAATAGATAAAGTTTATAGTGTAGAAGGATTAAAACTGTTTAGCAAAAGAACTAAATATTCTTCTGAGCTTAAAGCAATTGCAATAGAAAATGTTTTAGAGCGAATATTCCACCGTATAAACTTGTGAAAAAGTATAAAATTAGCTCTATATCAGTTTTGAAGTTGTGTTAAAGAATTATAATAAAATAAAATCTAAAAAGCGCACTGAAAAAGGACTTTCTACTATGAAAAAAGTGATTGAATAACATATTAATAAATGTTAATATGTTATTCATATTAGATATAGATAATATGAGGTGGATTAAATGCATGACATTGAGTTAAAAGCACATTTTATACATGGTCTTTCTAATAAAGCACGTTTGACCATATTAGAGTTGCTTAAATCGAATGAAATGACTGTCAATGAGATTGTTAAACAATCTCAAATAAGTCAATCTAGTATTTCTCAACATTTAGCTTGTCTCAAAGGGTGCGGTTTGGTTAATTCTAGACAAGAAGGTAAATACGTTTATTACCAAATAAAAAACAATCAAATTTTAGAACTGCTTAAACTTATTGATTCTGTAGTTGAAAATACTGAAGATGATATTCAAAGTTGCCAGCATCATACTATATAACGAAAGAAGATGACTTAAATGAGTACTAATTGCTGTAATAATAAAGCTGAATCCAATACTTGTTGCACAAGTAACTCAGTTAACGAAAACAAGTGTTGTGGTAATGAGCCTAAGGTAGCAAATCAAAATGACAAATGCTGTACAAATAACGGTGAAAGCATCGATTCAACTCATAACATTTCATGTAATGCTATGAGTAATAGTTCTGAAGAAGACGATGAAGTAGCCACCCCATTTTCAAATTATAATTTTAAAGTAACAGGTATGGATTGTAGTTCATGTGCAATAACCATTGAAAAAGCATTAAGACCTTTAGACGATGTAACTAACCCTAAAGTTAATTTTTCTACAAGTAAATTAAGTGTTGGACTAAAATCTCAAAGTAGTATTAATCAAGTGACTCAAATACTAAAAAAATTGGGTTATGGTATCGAAGAAAATGATAGCAATCAAAACTATACAACATTTTCAATAGAAGGTATGGATTGTGGTAGTTGTGCTAAAAGTATTGAAAAACATTTGAACAATTTACCCTATGTAAATGACACACAAGTTAGTTTTTCAACTGGAAAAATGCAGATTGATTTTGAAGGCAATCAAACTAAAAATATTGAAAAAGAAGTTTCTAAAATCGGTTATTCTGCTACATTACAATCCAGTAATAAAAATAATAATACGAAGTGGCATTTGTTTAGTAAGCCTATTATATCAACACTATTTCTTATTCTCGGTATTGTTTCATCTATGGTATCATTACCCATCTGGCTAACTAATTTGATGTATATCATTGCTATTGTAGTCAGTGGTATAAAACCCTTAAAAAGTGGCTATTATGCTATTAAATCTAAGAGTTTAGATATGAATGTTTTAATGTCTGTAGCTGTTATTGGTGCCATATTAATTGGTGAGTTTTTTGAAGGCGCAATCGTCGTTTTACTATTTACTATTGGCACTTTATTACAAACTATTTCTATAGATAAAACAAGAAATTCTATTCAATCGTTAATGGATATTACACCAACAGAAGCAAACGTTGTAACAGAAAGAGGAATCATTTCAAAAAACTTAAAAAACATTAGTGTTGGAGAAATTTTACTTGTAAAACCAGGCGATCGAATACCATTAGACGGTACGATTATAGAAGGATATTCAAGTTTAAATCAGGCACCTATAACTGGTGAATCTATTCCTGTAGACAAAACGATAAATGAAGAAACTTATGCAGGTTCTATTAATGAAAACGGCACTTTAAAAATACGTGTTTCAAGATTAGTTAAAGATACCACGCTATCTAAAATCATTCATATGGTTGAAGAAGCACAAGAAAATAAAGCACCTACACAAGCTTTTATTGACCGATTTTCTGAAATTTATACACCTATTGTATTCATTTTAGCATTATTAGTAATGGTAGTCCCTCCTATTTTTTCTTTAGGAACATGGGGAGAATGGTTTTATAAAGGTCTTGAACTGCTTGTTATAGCATGTCCATGTGCACTAGTTATTTCTACTCCTGTAGCTATTGTTACGGGTATTGGCAGCGCAGCAAAAAAAGGTGTACTTATCAAAGGTGGCAATCATTTGGAAACTTTAGGTACACTATCAGCTTTAGCATTTGATAAAACTGGAACGCTGACTGAAGGACGCCCAAAAGTTTCAGACATTAAAACAATCGAATCTGACAAAGAAATGTTTTTGGATATTGCGCTAAGTTTAGAAGCATACTCAACGCATCCAATTAGCAATGCAATTGTCGACTATGTCTCTCAATTTAAATCCATAACATACGATGTTACTGATTTTGAAAATATTGTTGGACGAGGTGTTAAAGGTAAAATAGACCATAATAATATTTATGCTGGAAACATAAAGTTAATAGAATCTATTAATGAAAATATTGAGAATTATAAAGATGAAATATATTCATACGAGCAACAAGGATACACAATTATTATTATTGCATCATCAGATAAAATCTATGGTTTTATTACTGTTGAAGATCCATTACGATCGGATATCAATCAAACAATACAACAATTAAATGGAGCTAATATTAAAAACACTATAATGCTTACAGGTGATAATAAAGGAACTGCTCATAAAATAGCACAACTTTCAGGTATCAAAGAGGTTTATGCTGAGTTAATGCCTGAAGATAAATTATCAGCTATCAGAGACTTACAAAACAAAGGCTATCGTGTAGGTATGATTGGAGATGGTATCAATGATGCTCCTGCTTTAGCACAAAGCGAAGTAGGTATTGCAATGGGTGGTATTGGATCAGATACTGCAATGGAAACAGCAGATGTAGTATTAATGTCAGATAATATAAATCAGCTAACAGATACTATCTCTATTAGTAAGAAAGTTAAGAATATAATTAAACAAAATATATATTTTTCAATTATTATTAAAATAATTGCCTTTATCTTAGTATTTCCTGGATTATTAACACTTTGGTTAGCCGTATTAAGCGATACAGGTGCAGCAATATTAGTTATATTAAATTCATTGCGCTTATTAAAAACTAAGTAAAAAACTTATAATGAAAAAGTTTTGTATATATAGTTATAAAGTAGTTTGAATATAGTAAAATTAACTATAACAAAAGCTAGAACAGTGAGGATTGTTCTAGCTTTTATATTTTCTTATGTATTAAGTGAAATTATTTTCAATATAGCAATTTAATGACAGTTAATAGTAAATACATGGATTATTATATAAAGAAAAGATACGTTCTGTAGTTTAACAGATTATTGCCAAACTCTAGAACGTATCTAAATAATTAATTTTATATTTAAGGTGTCTACCTTGACGATAGTGGTTTAAAAGATAGTCTTTTTTGTTACTATGCTTGATTAAATTGTTTTATTCTTTGTCCGATTTCATCTCTAACACGTTGGAATTCTGACCACTCTTTACCTGCTGGGTCATCAAAACCCCAGTGCTCTTTTTTGACGTTTGGTGGTAAGATAGGGCAATTATCGTCTGCATCACTACATAACGTTACGACCAAATCTGATTGTTTTAAGATATCACTATTAATCAAGTCTGATGTATGGTTTGATATGTCAATATCTACTTCTTTCATAGCTTCTATTGCTTTAGGATTAACGCCATGTGTTTCAATACCAGCAGAATAGACATTCCAATCTTCACCTAATATTTTCTTCCCCCAACCCTCAGCCATCTGGCTACGACAAGAGTTTCCAGTACATATAAAATAAATTGTTTTTTTATCCATAATTAATTCCTCTTTTCTTAAAATATAATGAGTGTAAGATATAAACCTAACAGTGTTACCAATAGCACAGGAATGGTAATAATGATTCCTGTTTTAAAGTAAACACCCCAAGAAATTTTTACGCCTTTTTGTGTTAACACATGCAACCAAAGTAATGTTGCTAAAGAACCGATAGGTGTTATTTTAGGACCTAAATCTGAGCCGATAACATTCGCATAAATCATACCTTCTTTTAATATACCTGTGGCATTAGATTGTCCAATTGCAATAGCATCAATCAAAACAGTAGGCATATTATTCATAATTGAAGAAAGAAAGGCAGCTATCAGGCCTGTGCCCATAATACTGCTGAATAAACCATAGTTTGAAATATTAGTTAAAATGTCAGCTAGAATAGTAGTGATTCCTACATTTTTCAAACCAAATACTACGAGATACATGCCAATTGAAAATATTACAATATTCCAAGGCGCGCCTTTAACGACTTGTCGCGTATTCACAGCAGGTGATTTGCGTGCTAATAAAAGGAATATAATCGCAATCGTTCCCGCGATGAAGGACACCGGAATATGGATAAATTCACTTATAAGGTAGCCTATAAGTAAGATAGCTAAGACAAACCAAGATAAATGAAAAAGTTTCTTATCTTTAATTGCTTCCTGTGGAATTTTAAGATTGTTATCATCAAATGTCTTGGGTATTGACTTGTTGAAGTATACCCATAGTATTAAAATACTAGCAATGAGTGAAAAAATATTTGGGATAATCATTCGACTAAAATATTCAATGAACCCAATGTCAAAGTAATCTGCAGAAACGATATTAACCAAGTTACTAACAATTAAAGGTAGCGAGGTTGTATCTGCGATAAAACCACTAGCTATAATAAAAGGGAAAATAATTTTTTGATTAAATCCTAAATTACGGACCATAGCTAAAACAATAGGTGTTAAAATCAATGCAGCTCCGTCATTAGCAAAGAAAGCTGCTACAACTGATCCGAGTAATGAAATATAGATAAACATCGTTAATCCATTGCCTTTTGAAGCTTTGACCATATGACGGGCAGACCATTCGAAGAAACCAATTTCATCCAATATTAACGATATAATAATAACGGCTATGAAGGTTAAGGTAGCATTCCAAACAATTCCTGTAACTTCTACGACATCATTTAATGATACAACGCCTGTAATGATAGCTAATATGGCTCCAATGGCGGCTGTGATTCCTATATCTAGGCCTTTAGGCTGCCATATTACAAAAAGGAGCGTTAAGACAAAAATAAAAATAGCTAATGCTACCATTAGTTACACTCACCTTTCGTTATAACGTCACATATACATGGCATATTATTGGTATTCAATAGAGTGAGACGTTTTGTAATGTCAGCTAATACATCATGATTCAACTTGTATAAATTTTTGTTACCTTCTTTTCTATAGGTAACAAGGTTATTATCTTTAAGTACTTTCATATGGTGACTCAAAGTAGGTTGGGAAAAAGAAAAATGTTCTAATAAGTCACAAGCACATTGTTCACCACAAGACAGTAAATCTAAAATTTCGAGGCGATTACTATCAGCAATCACTTTTAAATATTGAGAAGTTTCTTTATAATTCATTTTTCTTCCTTTCATTGTGGAGAGTTTAAAATAAATGTAATTCACCTACATAGATTAACATCTATATAGTTTTAAGTCTATGTAGTTTATAAAAAAATAAAATAACTATCAAAATAGCTATATGCATAAAACAACCAATTGATTGTTAATTGATTGAATATTTATTAAAATGGAACTATATCAAAATGGAGGGGTTTATATGACGACGATAGGTTATATAGGTACATACACGAAAAAAGAGGGGAAAGGAATTTATCGCTTTCAATTAGATGAACAAACTGGGAAAGTGACAGAAGTTGAAACAGGATATGAACTTGAAGCATCAACCTACGTCAATCAGCACAAATCATTTTTATATGCTATTACACGTGAAGGTGATTATTGCGGCATTGCTAGCCTTAAAATTGGTGAAGAGGGTAAGCTCACTTTAATCAATAAATGTCTAGCATCTACAGCTGGTACTGGTTGTTACATTGATGTATCACCAGATGGAAAATATGTCTTTGAATCAGTTTATGGTGCGGGTTTAGCACGCTTATATGAAGCTAATCCATCAACAGGCGAAGTTGTTCGCTTAATTCAGGAATTAGAACATACGTATCCAACAGGACCAAACGAAAGACAAGACAATCCACATGTACATTATCTTAGTACAACACCAGATGACAAATACGTTGTCGCAATGGATTTAGGTACGGATAAAGTGGTTACTTATGAATTCAGTGATAATGGATTAAAGCCATACGCGGAGACTGATGTTGAACCAGGAGATGGCCCAAGGCATATCGCTTTCCATGAAAATGGAGAATACGGATATATTGTGCATGAAATATCAAACAACGTAAGTGTTGTGAAATATGAAGATGGTCGGTTTACTGAAATTGAGCGTTATTCAACAATTCCAGAAAATTTTGAAGACGAAACAAAACTCGCAGGTGTAAGACTATCTCATGATCAAAAATTCTTGTATATAAGTAATAGAGGACACGATAGCATAGCTATTTTCAAAGTAGGAGAAGATGGCGCATCAATTTCATTTGTAGATATAGTACCTAGTGGTGGAGCATTCCCACGTGATTTTAATATCACTCAATCAGATGATTATTTAGTTTGTGCACACCAAGAAGGAGATTATGCGTTAACCGTTTTTAAACGTGATAAAGTAACAGGTGAATTAGAAAAAGTAGATCATCAACAAGCTGCTCCAGAAGGCGTGTGTGTACAGTTTTTACAATAAGTAGAATGAGAAGCTAAAAAATATACCTGGTATGCGTAACGAACGCATACCAGGTATATTTTATTTATTAAAAAAAGTTTTAATATATTTAAATTTGCCTTTGTAAGGAGGGAAGAAAAGACTAGATTCAAGGCGAGTAGATTTGAAAATATAAGATTTGGCGTGACTAAACGTGTCAAAGCTATATTTTCCATGATATTGACCAATTCCAGAAGCGCCGACGCCCCCGAAAGGTAAATTTGAATTTGCTAAGTGCATAATCGTATCGTTGATTGCACCACCACCAAATGAAATTTCATTAAGCACACGTTCTGTAGCATTTTCATCTTCACTAAATAAATATAAGCTAAGTGGTTTAGGTTTGGTACGAATTAAGTCAATAGCTTCATCAAAGTCGTCATAAGTAATGATTGGTAATATTGGACCAAAAATTTCATCTTCCATAATTTTTGAATCAAAGGTAATATTGTCTAAAATTGTTGGTGCAATATATTTATCATTTTCAGATGTTTGGCCACCAAATACAATATTTGAGTAATGTGTTTTTAATAAATTATCCAAACGATGGAAGTGTTGTTGATTAACAATTCTTCCAAAATCAGGACTATCTTGAATAGACTTGCCATAAAACTCAGTTATGGTTTGTTTCAATGAGGTGATCAACGCGTCTTTAACTTTACTATTGACTAAAATATAATCTGGAGCAACACAAGTTTGCCCAGCATTTATAAATTTACCAAAGCTGATACGTTCACTAGCCACTTTGATATTTGCAGTTTCATCTACAATCACTGGTGATTTACCGCCTAATTCAAGCGTAACAGGAGTTAAATGTTCACTTGCTGCTTGATAAACAATTCTGCCTACTTGTTCACTACCAGTAAAGAAGACGTAATCGAACGGCAAATGAATTAGTGATTGCGTTGTTTCCGCATCTCCTGGACATACGCTAATGTATTCAGGAGCAAAGACATCTTCGATAAGCTGCTGTATAACAGCTGAAACATGAGGTGTGAATTCTGACGGTTTAAGTATAACTGTATTACCTGCCGCTATGGCACCAATTAATGGTTCAATCAGTAATTGGAAAGGATAGTTGAAAGGACCGATAATTAAAACAGTCCCATAAGGTTCTTTCATAATATAACTTTTAGTAGGGAACATAAAAATAGGTGTGTTAACCTGTTTTTGCTTCGACCAGTTTTTCAACTCTTTACGTGCTGTTTTAAGGCTTTTTAAAGTGAAACCAATCTCTGTTGCATAACTTTCTACTTTATTTTTACCTAAATCTTTTTGGAAAGCATCAAGTAAATCATTTTCATGGTTTTTGATACTTTTAGTTAAGAGTTTAAGTTGTTTTTTTCTAAACTTAATATCTTTTGTTTCATGAGTGCTAAAGTATTGTTTACTATTATGGAAAGTTTGTTCTATCGAATTCAAATCATATCCTCCTATTCTGACCGGTGTTAGAGTTACATAATTTTGATAAAAAACTGGAACATATTAACTATGCTCCAGTATAATTTAAATTCTATATAAAATCATTGTTTACAACTCACGATAAACAACTTAGTTTAATGCTTCAGTAATTTGAGGAACGACTTGTTTTTTACGTGATACAACACCAGGTAAGAATGCAGTGCCATTATTAAGTTCTACATTAAAGGCAGTACCTACTTTGTCTTTTTCAGGTCCTACAACTAAAATTTTAGAATTACTATTAATAATATCAGTAACGACTAATACAAATAAGTCATATTTTTCATTTGCACTTGTTTCTAACATTTCTTTTTCTAATTCTTCTTGGCGCTCAAATACTTCATCGATATCAACTGCATTTACTTGACCGATACGTGTTGTGTAATCCCCCATGTTAAATGATTTCGCATCCATAGTTAATAAATCTGTAGCTGATTTATTAGAAGTAGAAGCACCTGCTTTTAACATCTCTAAACCATAAGATTCTAAATCTACATCGGCAATTGCTTTTAATGCTTCAGCAGCTTGTACGTCTTCTTCAGTACAAGTTGGAGATTTGAATAATAAGCTATCTGAGATGATTGCAGAAATCATTAATCCAGCAATCTTAGGACTAATTTCAAACCCACGTTCTTTATACATTTTGTATAAGATGGTAGCTGTACAACCTACAGGTTCAGCACGATAATATAATGGAGCTGCAGTTTCAAAATTAGAAATACGATGGTGATCTACAACGTGTTGGATTGTAGCATCGGCGATTGAATCAGCACTTTGTTGGAATTCATTATGGTCAACTAAAATAACGTTTTGATCTGCTAAATTATCGTTGAGTAGTTCTGGAGCATCTACTTTGAATTGATCTAAAGCAAATTGTGTTTCAGGACCTACTTCACCTAAACGATAGGGTGTAGCCTCTGTATTACCAGTTTGTTGTTCAAAGTCTGCCATGATGATTGCAGATGAAATTGCGTCTGTATCTGGGTTTTTATGCCCGAAAATATAAGTTTTTGCCATGTTTAAATTCTCCTTATTTTTATATTTAATATTATATTATCATGATTTTACATTGTTATTCTACTTCTGCACCTAATGAATTTTTAAAATGTCCTAAAGCCCACTCGTGACCAGATGGATTAAATGAGGCAACACCCTTTGGAGATATTGTTATAGCATAGCCTAAATTGTAAGCCGAAATAGCTGTATGTAAGACACAAATATCAGTACACACACCAACAATTTCTAAGTGCTTAATATTTCTCTCTCTTAACATACTATCTAATGGCGTACCATAAAATGAGTCATAACGTGTTTTATCTAAAAAGTGTACGAAATCATTAAATAAAATATTTTGATAAATATCATATACTTTTCCGTAAAGTTCTCTGCCCAGTGTCCCAATAATATTATGAGGAGGGAACAGTTTGTTTTCAGGATGATAGCTATTTTCTTCAAAATGTAAATCCATCATAAAAAAGATTTCTTGCTTTTCTCGATTATAAGCTTCTATTCTTTCAACAATATATTTTTCGATTTGTTGTCCTGCTTTGCCACAAGTTAATTGACCGTTGTCAGCAACAAAGTCATTTGAATAATCTACAACAATCAGTGCACTTTTTTTCATAATTATAGAAACACTCCCAACTTTTAAAGATTATAGCTATTATATACTAAGTAGGGAAATGGATAAAGGTATAGTAAAAGCGTTTAAATATACGTGTTTATGTTTAATATATAATTAAGATGGAAGAAAGGAATTCAATTATGATTATAAATGCAAACGAATTTGGCTTGAAAGGTAACAATAAAAGAGCAGATACACGTGCAATGCAGCGCGCATTAAATTATGCAAGAAAGCATGCGCCGATAACAATATATGTACCAAAAGGTGAATATCATATAAAAAAAGCGCTTGTGATTTATGATTCGACTACTTTGTTATTGCATGATGAAGCGGTACTTAAAAGATGTGGAAAAGATGCACTGCTCAAAAATGGAAGGAAGTTAAAGCCTTATTATGGTTATAAAGGGAATAGTCATATTCATATTGCAGGTGGCACATTTGATATGAATGGTTATGAGTATCCATATAACAATACTGTGATGAGTATAGGTCATGCCCAAGATATCCAAATTATAAACGTAACCTTTAAAGATGTTGTTGGAGGCCATGCACTAGATGCTTGTGGTTTGAATGGGTTATATATGAAGGAATGTCAGTTTTTAGGATTTAATGATAGTGAAGGTAAACGTAGTTTTTCAGAGGCTATCCAAATAGATATTCAAGTAAAAGGTGCCTTTCCTAAATTTGGGAAGGCTGATGGTACAATTACGAAAAATGTCATTATTGAGCACTGTTATTTTGGTAGTTCTGATACACCGAATATGAATGCTTGGAATCGTGCAATTGGTTCACACGCTAGCCGTTATAACCAATTTTATAATAATATCCATATTCGCTTTAATACGTTCGAAGGTATGAATCAATATGCATTAACACCTCTGAAGTCGAAACACACTTATATTCATAACAACCATTTTATTAACTGTGCAGGAGGCATTCGTTTCTTAGCAGTTAAAGAAGGAAAGAATGCTAAAGATTTAAACGGAAAAGAAAGAACTACTCAAGCTGGAAGTGACTTGAATATTTATCAAAATTATTTTACTGGAGTAATGAAAAATGATGCTATACGTATACAAAGTTATAATAATGTAAAGCATGAAAAAATACTAATAGCACAAAATGAATTTGACCATGCGTCACAACGTTTGTATTTGGATGGTATTAAAGAATTGGTATTGTCGCATAACTCAAAGGTTAAAATCAAAAAAAATAATATAGAGTGATTATTAATTATAATAATTAATCATAATAATTAATCATAAGTATAAGTGATGAAAGCGTTTTAAAATCAAGGTACGTTCTCCCTTTTTTGTATGTTATACTTTAATGAATTATTGTGAATATTCAGATAATGATTGAAGGGGGAACATTATGAATGACTTGAAACCGGGAAATATGAGAGGATCACACTACTTAACGTTTTTTTCAAAAAAGAAAGAAAAGAAGTCTTATAACATGGGACAACTGATAGGTTTGATATTGGGACCGTTACTTTTTGCGTTAACATTATTATTCTTTCACCCTGAAGATTTAACGACAAAAGGCATATTCGTTTTAGCCATAACATTATGGATAGCGGTATGGTGGATTACAGAAGCAATTCCTATTGCAGCTACGAGTTTATTACCTTTAATTTTATTACCGATAGGACATGTACTGAACCCTGAAGAAGTTTCAGCACAATATGGTAATGATATTATCTTCTTATTTTTAGGTGGTTTTATTTTAGCTATTGCAATGGAAAGATGGAATTTACATACACGCGTTGCACTAACAATTATAAATTATCTTGGGACGAGTACTAGTAAGATTCTACTTGGTTTTATGATTGCAACTGCTTTTTTATCGATGTTTGTATCAAATACAGCTGCGGTAATGATTATGATTCCAATTGGTTTGGCGATCATTAAAGAAGCGAATGAATTGAAAAATGATCATACAAATTCTGCAAGTATTAACAAATTCGAACAATCATTGGTCTTAGCTATTGGTTATGCTGGGACTATAGGAGGATTAGGAACGCTAATTGGAACGCCTCCATTAATTATATTAAAAGGGCAATACCAGTCCGCGTTTGGTGAAGAGATTAGTTTTGCAAAGTGGATGATTATAGGTGTACCGACTGTCATTGTTTTGCTCTTCTTGGTGTGGACTTACATTCGTTTTATTGCATTTAAGCATGACATGAAAGAATTACCAGGTGGACAATACTTGATTAAGCAAAAATTAGATGAACTAGGTGAAATGAAATACGAAGAGAAAGTTGTACAATTTATTTTCCTACTTGCAAGTTTTTTATGGATAAGTCGGGAATTCTTGTTGAAAAATTGGGCTTTCACTTCAGAAGTCGCCGATGGAACAATAGCAATATTTATATCTGTTTTATTATTTTTAATTCCTGCTAAAAATAAAGCAAAACATAAGCGTATTATAGATTGGGAAGTAGCAAAAGACTTGCCGTGGGGGGTACTCATCTTATTCGGTGGGGGGCTAGCATTAGCCAAAGGTATATCTTCTAGTGGATTGGCAAAATGGCTTGGTGATCAATTAAGGTTAATAGAAGGTGTTAGTCCACTACTTATAGTAATAGTTATTACATTATTTGTATTATTTTTAACTGAAATAACGTCGAATACTGCAACAGCAACTATGATTTTACCGATACTTGCAACATTGTCAGTAGCTGTAAATGTACATCCTTTATTACTTATGGTACCAGCCGCTATGGCAGCAAACTGTGCTTATATGTTACCAGTTGGAACTCCGCCAAATGCCATTGTTTTCGGTACAGGGATTATATCGATTAAAAGGATGGCTTCTGTCGGATTTTGGGTTAACATAGTAAGTGTAATTATTATTGTACTTGTTGTGTACTACCTTGTACCTCCAGTGTTAGGGATAGATGTAACGAAGCCACTACCATTGAAATAAAAAATTGAAGTAAAAAAAGCATCATTTCAGATATTTGAAATGATGCTCTTTTTTATTTATTTTAGGTTAAGTGATTTTATTGAATGAGCCGATAATTGTAACTTGGAAATCCAATGTATTTAATATTTTTATCACTTTAGTTAAATCTTCATTGATTGACGTGTCAGCTTGTACAAAGAAATGGTACATGCCTAGTTGTGTTTTTAAAGGACGCGATTCAATCCATGAAAGGTTAATATTAAATAAGACAAACGTATTTAATATGCTAGCTAATAAACCTGCTTTATCGAATTTAGGTGTGATTAATAACATAGTGTCACTTGCTTGCTCGATGTGTTGTGGTTGATTGCTTACGACTAAGAAACGTGTTGTGTTATGTGGATAGTCTTGGATGTTCTGGTCGATAGGGTAGTAACCATAAGCTTCACCACTTCCTAATGGTGCAATTGCACCCACACCATCTGAAATTTTTTCAAGGCTACTAATTGTACTATCTACGTAATCATATTTAAAATCATGTTTCTGAATGTATTCGCTTGTCTGACTTATTGCAGGTGCGATGGAATATACCTTTGAAATATCTTTTACATCTGCATTTTGTGTACCATATAAAGCGAATTGAATATTTAAATGCAGTTCACCCAATGCGTATATATTTTGTTGAGTCAGCGCATCGGCTACTATATTAATTGTACCTTCGATAGAATTTTCAATAGGAACAACTGCAATGCTATTATCGTCATTAGATACAGCGTTCACTACTTCGTAAAGGTTGGATTTTGATTCAAAATCCATTTCTGTTTCAGATTTATATTGTTTTGCTGCTAAATAAGAAAATGTCCCTTTTGGACCTAAATAGTATAATTTCATGCATCGATACCCCTTGTCTATGTATGGCGAGTTAGCAGTTCTAATGGAATGGACAACCTGTTGATTCGGTATTTTTATAATGAAAGTTAGGGTCTTTAATCTCATTGTGATAACCATGATGATAATTGGATACTAACGTTGGAGACAACGAAGGTACTAACCATGACCATTTACCTGTAACTTCTCTACCATTTTTATATTCGTTCTTTTCGAACATTTCAAATTGCTTTGATGCAGTTAAATGATCGACAATAGAGACGCCCTCATTTTTAAAGGAATGATATACCGCATCATTTAATTCAACAAGGGCACGATCTTTATTAAAAGAATTATTCTTAAGTGTATCAAATTCAAAAGCTTCTGCAACACTTTCTAGTAAATTGTAGCGATATGAATCAGTGAAATTACGAACTGCAATTTCATTTACCATATACCAACCATTAAAAGGTGCGGTGGGATAAGTAATACCACCAATTTTTAAATCCATATTAGAAATAATTGGTACTGCATACCACTTTAAACCGAGTTGTTGTAATTTAGGATAGCGGTCGTGTGTAATAGGAACCTCTTTAATAATTTCTGGATTATAATTATGATACTTTAAATCACCATCTGACATTTTATAAATTAAAGGTAATATATCAAAGTCAGTATGTGCTCCTTGCCAACCTAAATGTTCAGCAAGTTGAGTAATTGTTTTTTCTGCAGGATCCCCTTTATCTGCATATCCAGCATATCTAATTAATTGATTATTATAGATTTGCGGTGGGTGATGAGGAGAGAAAATAGTGATATAAGGTTTAATCTTGCCATTGTTAGTTGCTGTTTCGATATGATTTTCAATAGTATTGATAAATTCATGCTCAGTTTGTATGTGCCTTGCATCTTTTATGGTTAGAGAGTCCCAAAAAAAACGACCGATACAACGATTCGAGTTTCTCCAAGCCATTTTTGCCCCATAGACTAATTCTTCTTGTGTATGAGTATAGCTTCCCATTGTAAGAATTTCTTGTTCAATTTCGTTTAATCTATTTAAAATTGTTTGTTCATCATAATCCAATTCTTTATACATGGATTCAACAAATAATTTAGCTTCATTTAGCATATATAACACCTCGTATAACATTATAGGACATTTTAGACCTTTTACAGTAAAAAACAAGAGAAATGTCATGATATTGTCCAACTGTCTGACACAGATTTATCATAATTAAATAGTTAAGTTAGAGAATAGCTACAAAATAATACAGTACAGAGCTTAAATAGGGATTGTATTTCAGGTGCTAAGACGCTTTCTTTTATGCTAAACTAATGGAAAAGCTGATTGGAGAGATAGTTGTGTACCAATACGAAGATGATACATTTGTACTACATAATGATTTATATCAAATAAATATGGCTGAAAGTTATTGGAATGATGGGATTCATGAACGTTGGTCAGTGTTTGATTTATACTTTAGGAATATGCCGTTCGATAGCGGTTATGCAGTTTTTAATGGATTAAAACGTGTTATAGACTTTATAAATAATTTTCATTTTTCTGAATCAGACATAGAATACTTGAAATCAATTGGCTATCAAGAAGACTTCTTAAGCTACTTAAAAGATTTGAAATTTACTGGGAATATCCGTTCGATGCATGAGGGTGAACTTTGTTTTGGAAATGAACCATTAATCAGAGTAGAAGCACCGCTTATCCAAGCACAATTAATAGAAACAATGTTACTAAATATAGTGAATTTCCATACACTTATTACTACAAAAGCGAGCAGAATTAGACAAGTTGCAAGTGACGATATACTCATGGAATTTGGTACAAGACGTGCTCAAGAAGCGGATGCAGCATTGTGGGGAGCTAGAGCTGCCTTTATAGGAGGATTTAATGCAACGAGCAATGTTCGCGCTGGAAAGTTATTTGATATTCCAGTTTCTGGTACACATGCACATGCAATGGTTCAAGCTTATGGAGATGAATATATAGCTTTTAAAAAATATGCAGAGCGACATAAAGATTGTGTGTTTTTAGTAGATACTTTCCATACATTAAAATCAGGCGTCCCTACTGCAATTAAAGTAGCAAAAGAATTAGGAGATAAAATTAACTTTATCGGTATTCGATTAGATTCTGGGGATATTGCCTATCTCTCAAAAGAGGCGCGTAGAATGTTAGATGAAGCCGGATTTACAGATGCCAAAATTATCGCTTCTAATGATTTAGATGAACAAACAATTACAAGCTTAAAATCCCAAGGTGCGAAAGTTGATTCATGGGGTGTGGGTACTAAGTTAGTGACAGGTTATGATCAACCGGCGTTAGGTGCGGTGTACAAATTGGTTGCTGTGGAAGATAGTTCGGGACAATACGTGGATCGTATCAAATTATCCAACAATGCTGAGAAAGTGACCACACCAGGTAAGAAAAACGTGTACCGTATCATTAACAAGAAAACAAATAAAGCGGAAGGAGATTACATCACATTAGATCAAGAGAATCCATACGATGAATCACCGCTTAAATTATTCCATCCAGTACACACTTATAAAATGAAATTTATAAAGTCGTTTATAGCCAAAGATTTACATCATGATATTTTCAAGGATGGTAAACTGGTATATAATTTACCTACTGAAAAAGAAGCTCAGACATATTTAAATGAAAGTCTTGAGTATCTATGGGATGAAAATAAACGTCACCTCAACCCCCAAGAGTATCCAGTTGATTTAAGTACTGCATGCTGGGAAAATAAACATAAACGTATATTTGAAGTAGCAGAACATGTGAAGGAGATGGAAGAAGACAATGAGTAATTTACAAGATATTATCGTCAAAGAAATGAAAGTAAAGCCAGTAATTGATAGTAAAGAAGAAACGCGTAATATCATTCAATTTATTAAAAGTTATATCCAGTCTCATTCTTTTATTAAATCTTTAGTATTGGGTATATCGGGTGGACAAGATTCGACATTAACTGGAAAATTATGCCAAATAGCTGTCAATGAACTGAAACAAGAAGGCATTGACTGCCAATTTATTGCTGTGAAACTACCTTATGGTATACAAAGTGACGCAGCTGAAGTAGAAGATGCATTAAACTTTATTCAACCTGATAAAGTAGTTACAGTGAATATCAAAGCAGCTGTAGATCAAAGCGTACATTCACTCGAAGAAGCAGGTATACAATTGACAGATTTTCAAAAAGGAAATGAAAAAGCACGTGAACGTATGAAGGTACAATTCTCTATAGCATCTAATATGCAAGGCATTGTTGTAGGTACGGACCATTCTGCTGAAAATATTACCGGTTTTTATACAAAATATGGTGATGGTGCTGCTGATATTGCGCCAATATTTGGACTGAATAAGCGACAAGGACAGCAATTATTAACGTATCTTGATGCTCCAAAACATTTATATGAAAAAGTACCAACAGCTGATTTAGAAGAAGATAAGCCACAACTTCCAGATGAAGAAGCACTGGGTGTAAGTTATAACGATATTGATGATTACTTAGAAGGTAAAACTGTTTCAAGTGAAGCTAAAGATGTGATTGAAAAACATTATATTAAAACTGCACACAAAAGAGAACTTGCTTATACAAGATATTCATGGCCTAAAAATTAAATGTGAGTTATTTTATTTTTTAGTGACAAAATAAATAGTTGCTGTTAAAATTACTTGAATTTATTGTACGAGAAAGGAAAATGGATATGTCAGTGATAACATCTAATCCATGGTTAATGGTATTAGCAATTTTTATTATCAATGTTACTTATGTAACATGTTTAACGATGAGAACAATATTAACACTTAAAGGTTATCGCTATGTAGCAGCTATTGTCAGCTTTTTAGAAGTTCTTGTTTATGTAGTTGGTTTAGGCATGGTCATGTCTAGTTTAGACCAAATTCAGAATGTATTAGCGTATGCGTTTGGATTTTCAATTGGTATTATTGTTGGTATGAAGATTGAAGAAAAGTTAGCATTAGGGTATACAGTTGTTAATGTTACTTCATCAGAATATGAATTAGATTTGCCGAGACAATTAAGAGATTTAGGCTATGGTGTTACACATAGTACAGCATATGGTAGAGACGGAAAACGTTTGATTTTACAAATACTTACGCCAAGACGCTTTGAATTTAAACTAATTGATACAATTAAACAAATGGATGAAAAGGCATTTATTGTCGCATATGAACCACGTACTATACATGGTGGTTTCTGGGCTAAAGGATTGAAGAGTAAGAAACTTAAACAATACGATACGGATGAAGTTGAAAGTATATGAAGAAACAACAAAAATTTAAAGTTGAAGAAAATGAATCCATACAAGACTGTTTACAACGTATGCGTGAAGCGGGTTACACACCAGTTAAACGTTACGAAAAACCTGTTTACAAAGAGAATAAAGACGGTAGTGTAGAAGTGCTTAGACAAAAAATTGAGTTTGTCGGCAAGTTACAAGAGCTATAAGTCATGAACCGCATGGTTTACCCATAGCGGTTCATTTTCTTTGTAAATGTAAATATTTTATAAAGAAGACCGAAAAGACTTATACATTTTAAGGCAATTCTGTTAAACTAGTATTGAAGGTATTAAACACGAACTTTAAACTCATTTAATCTTTAAATGTACATGTTTTGAGGGTTTGTGAACTAAAACTTACGTAAGATAGGAGCTTATTTCAATGATTGAACGCTATTCTAGAGAAGAAATGACAAATATTTGGACAGATCAAAATCGCTATGAAGCTTGGTTAGAGGTAGAGATACTTGCATGTGAGGCTTGGAGTAAATTAGGTGATATCCCTGAAGAAGATGTAAAGAAAATACGTCAAAATGCTAAAGTTGATGTCGAACGCGCGCAAGAAATTGAACAAGAAACTCGTCATGATGTTGTGGCTTTTACAAGACAAGTTTCTGAAACATTAGGTGAAGAACGTAAGTGGGTACATTATGGTTTAACTTCGACAGACGTTGTTGATACTGCATTAAGCTATGTTATTAAACAAGCCAATGATATTATTGAAAAAGATTTAGAAAGATTTATCGAAGTATTAGCGCAAAAAGCAAAGGATTACAAATATACATTGATGATGGGGCGTACACATGGTGTACATGCTGAACCAACTACTTTTGGTGTTAAAATGGCACTATGGTATACAGAGATGCAACGTAATTTAGAACGTTTTAAACGCGTTAGAGAAGAGATTGAAGTAGGTAAAATGAGCGGAGCTGTAGGTACATTTGCTAATATCCCACCAGAAATAGAAGCGTATGTATGTGAAAATTTAGGTATCGATATTGCTTCAGTTTCAACACAAACATTACAACGTGATCGTCATGCTTATTACATTGCGACGCTCGCATTAATTGGAACATCAATGGAAAAATTTGCTGTTGAAATTCGTAATTTACAAAAAACTGAAACACGTGAAGTAGAAGAAGCATTCGCTAAAGGACAAAAAGGTTCATCAGCAATGCCTCATAAACGTAACCCAATTGGTTCTGAAAATATCACAGGCATTGCACGCGTGATTAGAGGCTATGTAACAACAGCTTATGAAAATGTACCGTTATGGCATGAAAGAGACATCTCACACTCATCTGCAGAACGTATTATGTTACCAGATGTTACCATTGCATTAGATTACGCTTTAAATCGTTTTACAAATATTGTAGATAGACTTACAGTATTTGAAGACAATATGCTTGAAAACATCGATAAAACTTATGGTTTAATCTTCTCACAACGTGTATTGTTAGCGTTGATCAATAAAGGTTTAGCACGTGAAGAGGCTTATGATAAAGTTCAACCTAAAGCGATGGAATCTTGGGAAACTAAAACACCATTTAGAGCATTAATTGAGCAAGATAGTTCGATAACTGATTTATTAACTACAGAAGACTTAGATGAATGTTTCAATCCAAAACATCATTTAAACCAAGTTGACACTATTTTTGAAAGAGCTGGACTGGTTTAAAACAACATTGCTTGAATTTTTCAATGGAAATCGTTACACTTTAATGTGTTAGTACGTTAAAATGAGATAAAATTGAAAGATACAGGGGTTGTTTTTATGCAAATTGAAAAGTTAAGAGGCCATGCATTAGATGAATTATTTGATGCTATTCTAACGCTTGAAAATAGAGAAGAATGTTATCAATTTTTTGATGATTTGTGTACGGTGAATGAGTTACAGTCATTGTCACAACGTTTGCAAGTCGCTAAGATGATTAAACAAGGATATACTTATGCGACGATAGAGCAAGAGTCAGGTGCATCAACTGCAACAATTTCTCGAGTGAAAAGATCATTGCAATGGGGTAATGATGCATACACGATAATTCTAGACCGCATGAATATTGAAACAGCCGATTAAATTTAATATATACACAAGATTAATGCGATAGTTAATCTTAAACTGTCGACAAGGTAATTACTTTGTCGGCTTTTTTGATAAATTAAAAAGACTATAAAATTTAATTTTATACCAAAAAATTATTGAATGTTTATAAAACTGAATGAGATTAATGTGAGAATTCACTATTAAAATGGTAATATAATTGTGTTGTGATATCTTGTAGTATAAGAGCATGAAAGGAAGTTGATTATGCTAAAGAAATGGATTGTTGGGATATTTACTTTAATTGTTGGCACAATCATCTTAATTGTCACATTCATTCTATTGATTCTAAGCATGAAACAAAATCCTCAATCTACAACTCCAGAAATTGTTAAACCACGGAATGCGTTACCAATCATTACGGAAAAACGTGGAATTACGCGTATCAATGGCCATGTTATAGTCAATAAACAATACGGCTTACCACAAACATATAAACCAGGAGAAAATAAAGCGGCAAGATATAAACTCAATCAATTACTGCACAAAGCAGAAAAAGAACATATAAGTTTAAAATATATTAGTGGTTATCGTAGTTATGATGACCAAAAACAAGTGGTTGAGACATATACACAAAAAGATGGAAAACAGACAGCTCAGAGTTATACGGCTCCACCAGGACATTCAGAGCATCAAACGGGTTTGGCTTTTGATGTAGGTACAGATCTTCCAATGAAAGATTTTCATAAGGATTTTGAAAAATCTGAAGAAAGTAAATGGTTGACTCAACATGCTGCTGATTATGGTTTTATTATTCGCTATCCCAAAGGGCAATCTCAACAAACCGGCTACGCCTATGAACCATGGCATTTACGTTATGTAGGTCATCAATTAGCTAATATTATAACTGAAGAAGATACAAATTTAGAAAGTTATTATCATTTAAATCATGAGTTAAAATAGCAACAAAGTAGCACGCAATACTAATGAATCACTTCAAATAAATGAGGTGATTTTTTTCTACTTCCTTTTAGAACTCACAGACTAAAAATGCTATAATCATATGTATGCTAAAAAAAGGAGTAACATATCATGTATGACATTAAAAAATGGAAACATATTTTTAAATTAGATCCTGCAAAGTCAATTACCGATGCACATTTAGAGATGATTTGTATGTCGGATACCGATGCAATTATCATTGGCGGGACAGATGATGTTACTGAAGATAATGTTGTTCATTTAATGAGTCGAGTTAGAAGGTATTCGCTACCTTTAGCATTGGAGATTTCTAATGTAGAAAGTGTAGTGGCTGGTTTTGATTGTTATTTTGTACCAAGTGTATTAAATAGTAGTAATGTTAAGTATCATAATGGCATTTTATTAGAGGCACTTAAATCATATGGACAGATGATTGATTTTGAAGAAGTTGTGTTTGAAGGTTATGTTGTTCTAAATCCAGATTGTAAAGTAGCACAATTAACACAAGCTCAGACAAAGTTAGATCAAGAAGATATTGAAGCTTATGCACAAATGATTAATGATATGTACAAGCTACCAGTTATGTATATTGAATACAGTGGTACATACGGTGAAATTGAAATGATAAAATCAGCATCAGCAATGTTAACCCATACACAATTATTCTATGGTGGTGGCATAAATAGCTTTGACGAAGCACAAGACATGGCTGCTTATGCAGACACAATAATAGTTGGCGATATTATATATACAGATATAGATAAAGCATTAAATACAGTTAAGATAAAGGAGTCACATAAATAATGAATGCATTAGTTAATAAGATGAATGACGAGCAAAGCCAAGCAGTAAGAACTACAGAAGGGCCTTTACTTATAATGGCAGGTGCAGGATCGGGCAAAACACGTGTGTTAACACATCGCATTGCTTATTTGTTAGATGAAAAAGATGTGTCTCCATATAATGTTTTGGCGATAACCTTTACAAATAAAGCAGCTAAAGAAATGAAAGAACGTGTTGAAGCATTGGTTGGTGAACAAGCTCAAGTTCTTTGGATGTCCACATTCCACTCTATGTGTGTGAGAATTCTTCGTAGAGATGCAGACAGAATTGGAATTGAACGTAATTTTACAATTATTGATCCAACCGATCAAAAATCTGTTATTAAAGATGTATTGAAGAATGAGAACATAGATAGCAAAAAATTTGAGCCTAGAATGTTTATTGGGGCTATTAGTAATTTAAAAAATGAATTAAAAACACCTGAAGATGCACAAAAAGAAGCTAATGATTACCATACTCAAATGGTAGCTACAGTGTATAAAGGTTATCAACGACAACTTACAAGAAATGAAGCATTAGACTTCGATGATTTAATCATGGTAACTATCCGCTTATTTGAACGAGTACCAGAAGTATTGGACTACTATCAAAATAAATTCCAATACATACACGTGGATGAATACCAAGATACCAATAAAGCCCAATACACATTAGTTAAATTATTAGCTAGTAAATTCAAAAATTTATGTGTTGTTGGTGACTCCGACCAATCTATCTATGGTTGGCGTGGTGCGGATATTCAAAATATTCTATCATTTGAAGAAGATTATCCAGAAGCAAAAACAATCTTCTTAGAACAAAACTATCGTTCAACAAAAAATATTTTAAATGCAGCCAATGAAGTGATAAAAAATAATTCAGAACGTAAACCTAAAGGGTTGTGGACTGGTAATACAGATGGAGATAAAATTCATTATTATGAAGCGACGACAGAGAGAGACGAGGCGGAATATGTTGTTCGTGAAATTATGAAACAGCAACGCAACGGCAAGAAATTTAAAGATATGGCAATTTTATATCGTACAAATGCGCAATCACGTGTACTTGAAGAAACATTTATGAAATCGAATATTCCATATACTATGGTTGGCGGTCAAAAGTTCTATGATAGAAAAGAGATTAAAGATCTATTAAGTTACTTACGTATTATTGCAAACAGTAATGATGATATTAGTTTGCAACGTATTATCAATGTTCCTAAACGAGGTATCGGACCATCCTCAGTAGAGAAAATCCAAGCTTATGCTGTACAAAATGACTTGAGTATGTTTGATGCATTAGCAGAAGTAGATTTTATAGGTTTATCAAAAAAAGTAACGCAAGAATGTATTAACTTTTATGATGTTATGCAAAATATTATAAAACAACAAGAGTTTTTAGAAATTAGTGAAATTGTAGAAGAAGCTTTAACAAAATCAGGTTACCGTGAAATGTTGGAACGTGAACAAAGTTTAGAGTCGAGAAGTAGATTAGAAAATATAGATGAGTTCATGTCTGTTCCAAAAGATTATGAAAAGAATACACCATTAGAAGAACAGTCATTAATTAATTTCTTAACAGATCTATCACTAGTTGCAGATATTGATGAAGCACAAATCGATGACGGTATAACACTAATGACGATGCACTCTGCCAAAGGTTTGGAGTTTCCTATCGTATTTATTATGGGCATGGAAGAATCACTATTTCCACATATAAGAGCAATTAAAAGTGAAGATGAACATGAGATGCAAGAAGAAAGACGTATCTGCTACGTAGCTATTACACGTGCTGAAGAAACTTTATATATCACACATGCTACTTCACGAATGTTATTTGGACGTCCACAATCGAATATGGCTTCAAGGTTTTTGAGAGAAATACCAGAAGAGTTAGTGGAAAATGATAATAAATCTAAAGCTAAATCAGCGAATAATGGATTTAAATCAGCAACGAAACAACCGGCCAAAAGAGGTTATAGTCAACGGGCGGCTACTTCGAAGAAAACTCAAGTATCTACAGATTGGAAAATCGGTGATAAAGTGGTTCATAAATCTTGGGGTGAGGGTATGGTAAGTAATGTCAACGAGAAAAATGGTTCAGTAGAATTAGACATTATTTTTAAATCCGAAGGTCCTAAACGTCTGCTTGCACAATTTGCACCGATTGAAAAGAAGGGGGAATAGTTCGTGGCTGATTTACAATCACGTGTGAATGACTTACATCAACTTTTAAATCAATATAGTTATGAATATTATGTTCAAGACAGCCCATCCGTGCCTGATAGTGAATATGATAAGTTATTACATGAACTCATTGATATTGAAACAGCTCATCCAGAATATCGTACAGAAGATTCACCTACTGTTCGTGTAGGTGGAGCTGCACAATCAACCTTTGAAAAAGTAGCACATGATACCCCGATGTTGAGCTTAGGAAATGCCTTTAACGAAGAAGACTTGAGAAAATTCGATCAACGAATACGCGATCGAATCGGTGATATAGAGTATATGTGTGAATTGAAAATTGACGGGTTAGCGGTATCTCTTAAATATGAAAACGGCAGATTTATACAAGGTTTAACGCGTGGTGATGGTACGACAGGTGAAGATATCACTGAAAATTTAAAAACGATACATGCCATTCCATTAAAAATTAAAGACTCTAGAACTTTTGAAGTTCGTGGTGAAGCATATATGCCAAGACAATCCTTTATTGATTTAAACCAAGCGAAAGATACCAACGGTGAACAACCATTTGCAAATCCGAGAAATGCAGCGGCAGGCTCATTAAGACAATTAGATTCTAAATTGGCAGCAAAACGAAAATTAAGTGTGTTTTTGTATAGTGTAAATGATTTTACTCAGTTTAATGCAGATACTCAAAGTGAAGCGTTAGATGAATTGGACCAATTAGGATTTAAAACAAATCAAGAGCGTCAACGTGTACAAACTATAGATGAGGTCATGGCGTATATTGAAAAATGGACTGAACAGCGTGAAAAGTTACCTTATGATATTGACGGTATTGTGATAAAAGTAAATGCATTGGAGCATCAAGAAGAATTAGGCTTTACTCAGAAATCACCAAGGTGGGCGATAGCATATAAATTTCCAGCTGAAGAGGTTATTACTGAATTGCGTGATATCGAGTTAAGTATCGGTAGAACTGGTGTGGTGACACCTACAGCGGTTTTGAATCCAGTTAAAGTAGCAGGAACTACGGTTTCTCGAGCATCATTACATAATGAAGACTTGATTCATGATAGAGATATTAGAATTGGTGATAGTGTCGTGATTAAAAAAGCAGGTGATATCATACCTGAAGTTATTAAAAGCGTGTTAGATAGACGTCCTAATGATGCACAAGTTTATCACATGCCGACACATTGTCCGAGTTGTCAACACGAGCTAGTGAGAATTGAAGGAGAAGTTGCACTTCGTTGTATTAACCCTAAATGCCAAGCTCAATTGATTGAAGGCTTGATTCATTTTGTATCAAGACAAGCAATGAATATCGATGGCCTTGGCACAAAAATTATTCAACAACTTTATGAAAATGAGAAAATTAAAGATGTTGCCGATATTTTTTATCTAACTAAGGAAGATTTATTACCGCTTGATCGTATGGGTGAAAAAAAGGTAGACAACTTATTAAATGCGATTGAAATTTCTAAAGAAAATTCATTAGAACAACTGCTATTTGGTTTAGGTATTAGACATTTAGGCGTAAAAGCAAGCCAAGTACTCGCTGAGAAGTATGGATCAATAGACCAATTATTTAATGTATCAGAAGAAGATTTAATCAATATTCATGATATTGGACATAAGTTAGCACAATCAGTAGTAACTTACTTAGAAAATGAAGATATCCGTGCTCTAATAAATAAATTAAAAGAAAAAAATGTTAATATGACATATAAAGGCGTGAAAACAACAGAGATTGAAGGTCATCCAGAGTTTAAAGATAAAACGATTGTACTCACAGGTAAGTTACATCAAATGACAAGAAATGAAGCTTCAAAATGGTTAGAACTTCAAGGTGCAAAGGTAACAAGTAGTGTTACAAAAAGTACAGATTTAGTAATTGCAGGTGAAGATGCAGGTTCTAAATTAGCGAAAGCTGAAAAGTTTGGTACAGAAATTTGGTCAGAAGAAGACTTTGTTAAAAAACAAAATGATATCGAGGGATAGAGGAGATAATGCATGAAACGAACGATTATACTATTCATCTCAGCAATTTTTGTATTATCAGCATGTGGCAATGATGATGAAAATAAAAAGCAAGAATCCAATGACAATGAACAACAGCAAGAATCCGGTTCTGTGAAAAAAATAGCAACTGACAAAAATGTACAAGGTAATAATTATAGAACGATTTTACCTTTCAAAGAAAGCCAAGCACGTGGTTTATTGCAAGATAATATGGCGAATAGCTATAACGGTGAAGATTTTGAAGACGGCCTATTAGAACTAAGTAAAGAAGTATTCCCAACAGATGAATACTTATATCAAGATGGTCAGTATCTAGATAAAGATATGATTAATGCGTATTTGCAACCTAAATATACAAAATCTGAAATTGATAAAATGGATGAAGATGAAATCAAAGAAAAAAAAGCTAATGAAAATCTAGGCTTGAATCCTTCACATAGGGGAGAAACTGATCCTGAAAAAATCGCAGATAAGTCACCAGCATATTTGTCTAATATTTTAGAACAAGATTTCTATAGTGATGGTGATACAAAAGGGAAGCATATTAAAGGAATGACTATTGGTTTAGCCATGAATGGTACATATTATTATCAAAAAGAAAAAAATGGTGAATCTTACAGTAAAGATTTGAAAAATAAAGAAATTAAAAAACAAGGACAGCAGATGGCGAGCGAAATTCTGTCTAGAATACGTGAGAATAAAGAATTAAAAGATATACCTATTCATTTCGCAATTTATAAACAATCTGGTGAAAATTCAATTGCCCCAGGTGAATTTATGAGTGGCACGACAGTTGAAGAAGGTAAAACACGTATCAACGAATGGAATGATATCAATCAAAAAACTGCTTTATTACCTTCTGAAGAAGCAGCAGAAATAGATGATAATTTAAATTCAGACTTCAAACAATTTAATGATAACTTGCAAAATTATTTTAATAACTTTACACAAGCAGTAGGTACTGCGAAGTTTGAAAATAAAAAAGCAAAACAACTATCTGTAGATGTACCAATTGATTATTATGGCAAAGCAGAAACAATTGGTATTACGCAATATGTTACAGAGCAAGCAGAAAAATACTTTGATGGCATTGATGAATATGAAATTCATATTAAAGATGGTAATAACCCTAAAGCATTAATCAGTAAAACCAAAGAGGATAAAGAACCACAAGTACACATTTACAAAAACAATAATTAATACTAATACAGTGTTTGAGCAAACATAAAGCATCAACAGTTATAGTTAAGAAAACACCCTATAAGGTATGCACTAATAAGTGTCTACCTTATAGGGTGTTTTATATTATTCTTTGATTATTTTTTTTACATTATCTAGGTCACGAGCTACAAAATCACCAGGAGTTTTAGTGAATTTACTTACAAAGACAGTTACTAAAACACTAGCTATAAAACCAGGAATAATCTCATACATTCCAAAGATTTCATTGATTGAAGCGAGAGGCTTAATCCAAGCAATCCAAATAATTACGATTAAAGCACCGGTAATCATTCCACTCAATGCACCTGTGCGCGTCAATCCTTTCCAATATAAAGAAAAGATTACAAGTGGACTGAATGCAGCACCGAAGCCAGCCCATGCATTTCCGACTAAGTTTAAAATAGTGTCATTAGGTGACCAAGCAATCCAAATGGCTACAATGGCAACTAATAATACCGATAAACGACCAACCATCACAAATTCTTTTTCATGCGTTTTAGCTTTGTCTTCACCACGTATAAGCTTATAAAAATCTTCAGTTAGCGAACTAGAAGTTACTAATAACTGTGAAGAAATGGTGCTCATGATTGCGGCTAAAATAGCTGCTAATAAGAAACCACCCACTAATGGATGAAATAATATTTGACTCATAATAATAAATAATGTTTCTGGATCTTCCATCTTGATATTACGCTCAGAAATGAAAGCAATTCCAGTTAATCCTACGGCTACAGCGCCTATTAGGCCAATAACCATCCAGCTGATACCTAAACGTCTGGCTTTTGGTAATAGTTTATGTGTCTTAATAGACATAAAGCGGACAATAATATGAGGTTGCCCGAAATAACCCAATCCCCAAGCAAGTAAAGAGATAATACCTAATACAGTCGTCCCTTTAAAAAAATCTAAGTTTGTAGGTTTCATCTCAGCAACTTGTCTAAATGTATCAATACCGTCAAGTTGAATCAATGCCACGATAGGTACCATTACCATTGCAATAAGCATGATTACCCCTTGGAAGAAATCAGTAATTGAAACAGCAAGATAACCTCCGAAGAACGTATAAAATATTACAATGGCTGCTACTAATATGAGTCCTAAGTGATAATTTAAACCAAAAGCACTTTCGAATAGTTTTCCACCTGAGACAAAACCAGAATGTGTATATAATGTAAAAAACACAACAATTATTAATCCTGAAATAATTTTTAAATAGTTATTTCTATCATCTAATCTATTTTTGAAAAAATCTGGTAACGTTATGGCATCACCAGCAAGTTCAGTATATACGCGAAGTCTTGGCGCTACAACAAAGTAGTTTATGTAAGCACCTAAGGATAACCCTATAGTAATCCACATTGCAGATAACCCTGTACTATAAACTGAACCAGGAAGCCCCATAATCATCCAACCACTCATATCAGAAGCACCTGCAGAAAGTGCAGTGACATAAGGGCCAATGCTTCTCCCCCCAAGCATAAACTCACTTAAATTGCCCGTAGATTGTTTATATCCGTAATATCCAATGAATAATAAGACAACAAAATACACTGCAATCATGATATAAGTTTGCCAACTTGCATGAACTTGATTGGCTAAAGAAGTACCCAATATCATCATGATTCATCATCTCCCTTTGTTTAACATATTAAATTGTATTACATGAATTATTATACAGTTAAATTAATGTAGAGAGTAGCTTTTTATAAAATAATAATAAAATCACACTATAACAGCAGAATCGCAACCACGTATAGACCGAAGTAAAATTACTCTATTTATAAATAAAGACGAATGATTATACATTACTAGTATTTTCACTAACTGATATTAATAAATATTTGCTAATAGTTAACAATAAATCATAATATTATGTAGTAAAATAAATATAAATAGCTTTAATTTAGGCTTATTGTTGAAAAACTTAGATTTTTAGACGAAATTTTGGTACAATTTTGTAATGAATGAGTAAAAAGGAGGCTTTTATTTAATGGCTAAAGTTACACGTGAAGAAGTTGAGCATATAGCTAATTTAGCTAGACTTCAAATTACTGAAGATGAAACTACTGAAATGCAAGGTACATTAGAAAGTATTTTGAATTTCGCCAACCATATTGATACAGCAGATACAAACGATATTGAACCAACATATCATGTTTTAGATTTACAAAATGTATTACGTGAAGATAAAGCAATCGAGGGCATTCCTCAAGAGCTTGCATTAAAAAATGCTAAAGAAACGGAAGATGGACAATTCAAAGTCCCATCTATCATGAATGAGGAGGACGCTTAAGATGACCATCCGTTATGAGTCTGTTGAAAATTTGATCAACTTAATTAAAAACAAAGAAATAAAACCTTCACAAATTGTGAATGATATTTATGATGCTATTGAAGAAACTGATCCTACAATAAAATCATTTCTTGCCTTAGATAAAGAAAATGCTTTGAAAAAAGCTCAAGAATTAGATGAATTACAAGCAAAAGACCAAATGGAAGGTAAATTGTTCGGTATTCCAATGGGCATTAAAGATAACATTATTACTGAAGGTGTAGAAACAACTTGCGCAAGTAAAATGTTAGAAGGGTTTGTACCTATCTATGAATCTACTGTAATGAAAAAATTACATAATGAGCAAGCGGTACTTATCGGTAAAGTTAACATGGATGAATTTGCAATGGGTGGTTCTACGGAAACATCTTACTTCAAAAAAACAATAAACCCATTTGATCACAGTGCAGTACCTGGTGGTTCTTCTGGTGGTTCAGCAGCAGCAGTTGCCGCAGGACTTGTTCCATTTACTTTAGGTTCTGATACAGGTGGTTCAATTCGTCAACCAGCAGCATATTGTGGAATTGTAGGCTTAAAACCTACCTATGGCCGCGTATCTCGTTTTGGTTTAGTTGCGTTTGCATCTTCATTAGATCAAATCGGACCATTAACACGTACCGTTAAAGATAATGCTTTAGTGTTAGAAGCCATAACAGGTTTGGATGAAAATGATTCAACAAGTGCACCTGTCGAGGATTCGGACTTCACTTCAGACATCGGTAAAGATATTCAAGGACTAAAAATTGCATTACCTAAAGAGTACCTTGGTGAAGGTGTTTCAGAAGAAGTGAAAGCTTCAGTTGAACAAGCAGTAGAAACATTAAAAGATTTAGGCGCAACAGTTGAAGAAGTTTCATTACCAAATACTGAATACGGTATTCCATCTTATTATGTTATCGCATCATCTGAAGCTTCATCAAATCTATCCCGTTTTGATGGTATTAGATATGGTTATCATTCACCAGAAGCTAATTCATTAGAAGAATTATATAAAATGTCTAGAAGTGAAGGCTTTGGTGAAGAAGTTAAACGTCGTATCTTCTTAGGTACGTTTGCCTTAAGTTCAGGTTATTATGACGCTTTTTATAAGAAATCTCAAAAAGTAAGAACGCTAATTAAAAACGACTTTGACCGTATTTTTGAAAACTATGACGTAGTAGTAGGGCCAACAACACCAACAACTGCATTTAATTTAGGTGAAGAAATTGATGATCCACTTACAATGTATGCGAATGATTTATTAACGACACCTGTAAACTTAGCTGGTTTACCAGGTATTTCCGTTCCTTGTGGTCAATCAAATGGTCGACCAATTGGTTTACAATTTATTGGAAAACCTTTCGATGAGAAGACGTTATATCGTGTCGCTTACCAATATGAAACAAAATTTAATTTTCATAATGAATACGAAAAATTATAAGGAGTGGAAATCATGCATTTTGAAACAGTTATTGGACTAGAAGTCCATGTTGAGTTAAAAACAGAATCTAAAATGTTCTCTCCAGCACCAGCACATTTTGGAGCAAAAGCTAACTCAAACACAAACGTAATTGACCTTGCATATCCTGGAGTATTACCAGTCGTAAATAGACGTGCTGTTGATTGGGCAATGAGAGCTTCAATGGCACTCAACATGGATATTGCAACAGAATCTAAATTTGATCGTAAAAACTATTTCTATCCAGATAATCCAAAGGCGTATCAAATTTCACAATTTGACCAACCTATTGGTGAAAATGGTTATATTGATATTGAAGTAGATGGTAAAACGAAACGTATAGGCATTACACGTTTACACATGGAAGAAGATGCTGGTAAATCAACACATAAAGATGGCTATTCTTTAGTTGACTTAAACAGACAAGGGACACCTTTAATTGAAATAGTTTCTGAGCCAGATATTCGTTCACCACAAGAAGCATATGCATATTTAGAAAAACTACGTGCAATTATTCAATACACTGGTGTTTCTGATTGTAAGATGGAAGAAGGTTCACTACGTTGTGATGCTAATATTTCATTACGTCCATATGGTCAAGAAGAGTTTGGTACAAAAGCAGAGCTGAAAAACCTGAACTCATTCACATATGTTCGTAAAGGTCTGGAGTATGAAGAAAAACGCCAAGAAGAAGAATTATTAAACGGTGGAGAAATTTTACAAGAAACACGCCGCTTTGACGAGTCTAATGGTAAAACACTATTAATGCGTATTAAAGAAGGATCTGACGATTACCGTTACTTCCCAGAGCCAGATATCGTACCTTTATATGTAGATGAAGCTTGGAAAGAACGTGTTCGTCAAACTATTCCTGAGTTACCAGACGAAAGAAAAGAAAAATACGTGAACGAATTCGGCTTACCTGCTTATGATGCTCACGTATTAACTTTAACAAAAGAAATGTCTGATTTCTTTGAAGGCGCAGTTGCTGCAGGTGCCGACGTTAAATTAACTTCAAACTGGTTAATGGGTGGCGTTAATGAATATCTAAATAAAAATCAAGTAGATTTATTAGACACGAAATTAACTCCAGAGAACTTAGCTGGGATGATTAAATTAATTGAAGATGGTACTATGAGTAGTAAAATTGCTAAAAAAGTGTTCCCAGAACTTGCTGAAAATGGTGGGGACGCAAAACAAATTATGGAAGATAAAGGTTTAGTTCAAATTTCGGATGAAGCTACACTTCTAAAATTTGTGAATGATGCATTAGATAATAATGAACAATCAATTGAAGACTATAAAAATGGTAAAGGTAAGGCGATGGGCTTCTTAGTTGGACAAATTATGAAAGCTTCAAAAGGCCAAGCTAATCCTCAATTAGTGAATCAATTATTAAAACAAGAATTAGACAAGCGATAAAATGATAGATAGGATTGCTTAATTTTAGAAGTAAATCCTATAAAATGTTCGGGCCTGTAGACAAAGACTGTTTACGGGCCCTTTCATTTATTTATAACTTCGTACTTATTCAATAAAATTCAACCTAAATGCTTTTATCATGTAACTAAATCATTTAATATAGATAATGAGTAAACGAAGTTGAGGGATAAAATATGAGAAAACGAGCTAGAATCATTTATAATCCAACATCAGGTAAAGAATTATTTAAACGAACATTACCAGATGTTTTAATTAAATTAGAAAAAGCAGGTTTCGAAACGAGTGCATACGCAACGGAAAAAGTTGGAGATGCAACGACCGAAGCTACACGTAGTTTAGAGCAAAATTATGATGTATTAATAGCTGCAGGTGGTGATGGCACACTTAATGAAGTAATCAATGGAATTGCGGAACAACCCAATAGACCCAATATAGGGATTATACCTATGGGGACTGTCAATGACTTTGGACGTGCGTTACATTTGCCAAGTGATATTATGAGTGCCATAGATGTTATTATAGAAGGACACACGACATGCGTAGATATTGGTAAGATGAACAGTCGTTATTTTATAAACTTAGCTGCTGGAGGACAACTAACACAAGTTTCATATGAGACACCAAGCAAGTTGAAATCCATTGTTGGACCCTTTGCTTATTATATAAAAGGCTTCGAAATGTTGCCGCAAATGAAAGCTGTTGATATTCGCATTGAATATGACGACGAAGTTTTCCAAGGTGAGGCATTATTATTCTTATTAGGCTTGACGAATTCTATGGCGGGCTTTGAAAAGCTAGTACCTGACGCTAAATTAGATGATGGTTATTTTACGTTAATCATTGTGGAAAAAGCCAATCTTGCTGAACTAGGACATATTATGTCATTAGCTTCAAGGGGAGAGCATACTAAGCATCCTAAAGTCCATTATAAAAAAGCGAAAGCAATAAGCGTTTCATCATTCGTTGATATGCAATTAAATGTGGATGGAGAATATGGTGGTAAACTTCCGGGTAATTTCTTGAATTTAAAACAACATATAGAAGTATATACACCGAGTGACATTAATAATCAAGAGTTAATAGAGCAATAATAAATTAAATGAGCTTGAATCCTTTGTGACTTTTAAGGTAAAATAAATAGTCGAAAAAATTAAAAATACAACGACGAGGTTAGGTACAGACATTAGATGCTCCTAACCTCTTTTAATGTGGGGTGAAATAATGAATGTAATAGAAAAGAATGAAGTAAGAGAAGGGCAAGTCATTGATTTAACACATGAAGGGCATGGTGTCGTTAAGTTAGATAGGTATCCAATTTTTATCCCAAACGCATTGATTAATGAAACGATAGAATACAAAGTCATAAAAGTTAAGAAAAATTTTGCTATTGGAAAACTCATTGATATTAAAGCGAAAAGTGAAGAAAGAGTTGAGCCTCCGTGTGTATATTACTATAAATGTGGAGGATGTCAGTTACAGCATATGACTTATCAAGCTCAATTAAATATGAAAAAAGAACAAGTTATTAATTTGTTTCAACGCAAAGCTGGATTTAAAGATACTGTAATTCACGATACAGTTGGTATGGATAACCCTTGGTATTATCGTAACAAATCACAAATTCCAGTAGGAAAAAATGATGAACAAAATGTTATTATGGGTTACTATCGACAAAGAAGTCATCAAATTATAGATATGGATGAGTGTTTGATACAAGATAATATTCATCAAGATGTGATGAATAAAATTAAATTATGGTTCAATGAGCTTAACGTGAGTACTTATAATGAGCATAAAAAGCAAGGACTTATGCGTCATGTTGTCATTAGAACGGGCCACCATTCAGGAGAACTCATGGTCGTTTTTGTGACGAATGGTAAAAAGTTCAAGCAAAGTGCAATTATGGTTGAAAAATTATTGACTGCTTTTCCTAACATAGTAAGCATTAAACATAATATTAATGATACACATTCAAATGTTATTATGGGTCAAACTTCTTATACTTTATACGGTAAAGATGAAATTCAAGATACGTTATCAGATGTTACATTTAAAATAAATGATCAATCTTTTTATCAAATTAATTCAGTACAGACTGAGAAATTATACCAAAAAGCCATAGACTACGCCGAACTTCAAGGTGAAGAAACAGTGCTAGATACGTATTGTGGTATAGGAACAATTGGTCTCTATATGGCACCTAAGGCTAAGCATGTTTATGGTGTGGAAATTGTGGCTGAAGCGATTGCAGATGCGCAACAAAATGCGACCTTAAACCAGTTTGAAAATACTACTTTTGTCTGTGGTAAGGCAGAAGAAGTTATTTTAAAATGGAAAGCAGATGGTATTAAACCAGATGTAGTAATGGTTGATCCACCACGAAAAGGGTGTGACGAAAGTTTCTTAGATACATTATTAGAATTAAATCCTAGAAAAATCGTCTATATTTCTTGTAATCCATCAACACAGCAACGTGACGCTCAACAATTAGCAACACAATATAAATTAACTCAAATTACGCCAGTTGATATGTTCCCGCATACAACACATGTTGAAACAGTGGCCCAATTTGAAAGACGTTAGACGACAGTAGTATAGACAAATATTGTGTGGAATTTATTTTTAAAAATTGTTAGCTCAACATTGCAGATTATTGCAAATCAAGTAAGTTTATTAAAATTCAGTTACAAGCAACTAACTTTCTTGAAATGCCCTTTATTAGTGGTTACAATCGTTGTATACTTTAGGTAATAGAGAGCGAGATGGAGGGCTTACTAATGTTTAAAATTGAATTACTTTCCAGCAAAAAAGCATTGGAAGGTTTCATGCTATTTCAATTTACTATAGTGATGATTAGCATTTTATTATTTTATAAATTAGCATATACGTTTACACATATAATCGAACAGAATATTTTATTTAACGTTTTGTACGGTGTTGCAGGCTTCGCGATAGTTTATGTCTTACATGAGTTTATCCATAATATTATGTTCCGCTTGTTATCAAAAGGCAATAAACCTACGTATCGTATTCGATCAGGTATGTTTACAACACATATGCCCAATGTTTACTTTAAAAAATGGCAATACATCACTATCATGTTGGCTCCATTAGTTATCGTTACAACAATATTATTAATTCTATTTTCCTTATTTACACTCTCATCCATTATTTTTATTGCAAGTTTCCATATTGGATATTGTTTGTTGGATATGTATTTTTTATCGGGCATATTTAATGGTAAAGTAAAATATATAGAAGATACTGAAGAAGGTATTATATTTTACTTGCAAAGCCCAGCGCAGTTTCCGGCAGAAGTAGAATAAATATATGGAATAAAATATTTAATTTATTTTTATCACTTGTTAGTTGTTAGCTTGCAAAAGTGCGTTGATTTTTCAACATAAAGTACTTTTAGAGCAAGTATCAGCTAACTTTTTTTATGTTTATAATGATGTGAGCAAATATAAAGTTCAAATAGATGTAACAAGTTAAGATAATAAAAAAGGAAGGAATTTCATAAGTATAGGAGGTGAGCGCATTGACAGAAAGACGTATCATTCATATAGATATGGATTATTTTTTCGCACAAGTTGAAATGAGAGACAACCCTAAACTAAAAGGAAAGCCCGTCATTGTAGGTGGTAAAGCGAGTAACAGAGGCGTAGTTTCAACGGCATCGTATGAAGCAAGAAAATACGGTGTACATTCTGCAATGCCTACCGCTCAAGCACATAAATTATGTCCCAATGGTTATTATCTTTCTCCGCGATTTGAGGCCTATAGAACGGCTTCTGATCAAATTATGAAAATATTTAAAAGTTATACAGACATTGTTGAACCGTTGTCATTGGATGAGGCTTATTTAGATATCACACATTTAGTAAGGGCGGATTTAGCAGCATCCCAAATAGCGCAATATATACGTAGAGATATATTTGAGCAAACAGGATTAACTTCCTCGGCAGGCGTTTCTTATAATAAGTTTTTAGCGAAATTAGCCAGTGGTATGAATAAACCTAATGGGCTTACTGTGATTGATTATGATAACGTGCATAAAATATTGATGGGGTTAGATATTGGTGACTTTCCTGGAGTAGGAAAAGCTTCAAAAGAAAAAATGCATGAACATGACATATATAATGGACAAGATTTGTTTAACCAAAGCGAACGAGAACTCATAAGATTGTTTGGTAAACGTGGACATGGTTTGTATAATAAAGCGAGAGGTATAGATTATAATCCAGTAAAGTCTACTAGAATTAGAAAGTCAGTAGGTACTGAACGTACATTTGCTATGGATATGAATGATGATGACCAAATCCTGCAAAAGCTTTGGGAATTGAGTAATAAAACTGCAGAACGCTTGGCGAAATTACAAAAGTCAGGGAAGACAGTTACAGTGAAAATAAAAACATTTAAATTTGAGTCACTATCTAAACAGCGAAGTTTAAGAGATCCTATAAGAAATGAAACAGATATTTATAATATTGCATATAGTTTATACACTGAGTTAAAAGATGCTGATATACCTATTCGTTTAGTTGGGGTAACAGTAGGGAGTTTAGAAAAAGCTACATTTGAAAATATGACAATCTATGATTATATATAATGTGTGATCAAAATATGAAAAAAAGACGAGTGAAAATGACCACCCTTAAAGGCGATTCATTTTTACGCGTCTTTTTCTTTTAAATCTTTCCCATAGACATTGAGCATGCTATTTAAGTCATCATAGTGCTTTAATAATCGGAACGTAATCATTGCGCAAGCTTTAGCATCATTAAGCGCATCATGATGGCCATGGAAGTCTAAATTATAATATTCCATCATATAATTTAAACCGTAACGATGGTGTTTAATCGTTCTACGTGCCAATTGTAACGAACAAAAGTATGTCATGTTCGGTGTAACTGTACCAATAGCTTTGATACTCTCATGTAAAACATTCATATCAAATGCTGCGTTATGTGCTACGACAGGTAAGCCATCGATAAATTGCATCATATAAGGAAATACTGCATCAAACGTTGGTGCATCAGTCACTTCGTCTGCTTGTATACCATGGACAGCAATATTTTGTTGTGAAAAATAATCGTTTGGATTCACTAAAGTGTGAAAAGTTTCTGTGATTTGATGATTAACGACTTTCACCATACCGACAGAACAAATACTTGTACGTTTACCATTTGCAGTTTCAAAGTCTAAAGCAATGAATGCGTCAGATTGCATTAAGCAAGATTCCTTTCTATATATCAATATGTAATGACTTTATATAATTCTATTCTGTTAGTCAAGTTAACTAGATTAGATAAGTTTTAATTTTAATAGGGAGTAGAAAAATTAAATAGAAGTTATTATCAAGGGTTTACAATGAATGATTTGGGATATAAATGAAGTATATAGCTGAGACGAACGTTTTAACGGAATTAAAAAATTCTCCACTTCAAATTATTTGTTGAAGGGAGAGTCAATCTGAGACCTATGAACTTAAGTTGTACAAGTCAATGATATATTGACGAATTTATTCTTCGTTAAACGTGCGGGCAGCAAGTTCTTTTTCGTATAAGTAAAGCGTATTACTATCGTCCCCAATGCGTTTTAAATAATCAATATGTGTTTCAAACATAGATTCTTCTTCAACTTGTTCATCTAAGAACCAATTTAAGAATGAAATAGTTGCATAATCTTTATCTTCATTCGCTAAGTCAGATAAATTATAGAACCTACGTGTAACATCTTTTTCTTGAGCTAGACCATCTTCAAAAGTTTCAAGGATGCTATTGAAATCTGATTTTGGCGCAGGGATAGCTGTAAATTTAGCGTGTTCGCCACGATCGTTAATATAGTCATATATTTTTTGTCCGTGGAATCTTTCTTCCTTCGCTTGTTGAATATAAAAGTTTGCGAAACCTTCATAAGATCCATTGTCACAATATGCAGCCATAGCCATGTATGCATGGGCAGCGAAAAATTCATGATTCATTTGGTCATTCAAAGCATCTAATAAGTCTTTTTTCAACATAAGTGATAGCCTCCATTTATCGTTTTTTAAAGTATATCAAATCTATTCTCATTAGTAAATAATAATAATTATAATCTGGGAATGAAAATGGCAATTAGCGTTGAGAATTGTTTGGAATACAACTTAATCGTGTTATAATATTTTGAGTGGAGAGAAGAGGAGGAAGTAGATGAGACGTTGGACTGCAACTCGATTAGCAATAATGGCGAGAAAGGCCAGCAAAGCCGTTGGAAAAAAGGGAACGGACTTACCTGGTCAAATTGCTAGAAAAGTAGATAAAAATATATTAAGAAAATTAGCATCTCAAGTAGACGAGATTGTTTTTATAAGTGGCACAAATGGGAAAACAACAACTTCAAATTTAATTGGGCATACACTAAAAGCAAACAATATCGAGATCATACATAATAATGAAGGTGCGAATATGGCTGCAGGTATAACTTCAGCGTTTATTTTGCAAATTAAGCAAAATACTAAAATTGCGGTTATTGAGATAGACGAAGGCTCAATACCGAGGGTACTTAACGAAGTCACGCCAACAATGATGGTTGTCACTAACTTCTTCCGTGACCAAATGGATCGTTTTGGGGAAATAGATATTATGGTAAATAATATTGCTAATGCGATTAGTAACAAGGGAATAAAACTGTTGCTAAATGCAGATGATCCATTTGTAAGTAGGTTGAAGATCGCAAGTGATACAGTTGTTTATTATGGTATGAAGGCACATGCCCATGAATTTGAGCAGAGTACAATGAATGAGAGTCGCTATTGTCCTAACTGTGGTCGCTTATTACATTATGATTATATTCAATATAATCAAATCGGTCATTACCATTGTGAATGTGGTTTTAAACGAGAAGATACGAAATATGAAGTATCGCATTTTGATTTAACACCATTTATTGATTTAAGTGTGGACAATACAACATTTAATATGAAAATTGCTGGAGATTTTAATGCTTATAATGCAATTGCTGCCTATACTGTATTGAAAGAATTAGGTCTAAATGATGCAGCGATTAAAAATGGTTTTGAAACGTATACTTCAAATAATGGTCGTATGCAGTACTTTAAGAAAGATGAGAAAGAAGCAATGATAAACCTTGCTAAAAATCCAGCGGGAATGAATGCAAGTTTATCAGTTGGTGAGCAACTCGAAGGTAGTAAAGTTTATGTTTTGAGCTTAAATGATAATGCAGCAGATGGCAGAGATACATCATGGATATATGATGCAGACTTTGAAAAGCTAAGAAGACAACAAATTGAGGCGATTATAGTAACAGGAACGCGTGCAGAAGAATTACAGCTCAGACTAAAATTAGCAGGTGTGGAAACACCAATTATTTTAGAAAAAGATATATATAAAGCCACTGCTAAATCTATGGATTATAAGGAAAGCTTTACGGTTGCGATTCCTAACTATACTTCTTTAGCGCCAATGTTAGAACAATTAAACCACTCTTTTGAGGAGGGGCAAATTAAATGAATGAATTGACAGTTTATCATTTCATGCCTGATAAATTAAATCTATATAGTGATATAGGTAATATCATCGCTTTAAGACAACGAGCAAAATTACGCAATATAGATTTGAAGGTTAGAAATATTAACGAAACAGAAGGTGTGACACTCGATCAATGTGATATCTTCTTTATTGGTGGTGGCAGTGATCGGGAACAAGCACTTGCTACTAAAGAATTAAGTAAAATCAAAGATAAATTAAAAGAAGCGATTGAAGCCGGTATGCCTGGCTTAACAATATGTGGTGGTTATCAGTTTTTAGGCAGTAAATATATTACACCCGATGGTACAGAACTTGAGGGATTGAATGTATTGGATTTTTATACTGAATCACAAAAAGACAGACTTACTGGGGATATTGTAATCGAAAGTGATACATTTGGTACGATTGTAGGATTTGAAAATCATGGCGGTCGAACGTATCATTCTTTCGGTACATTAGGTAACGTTACTTACGGTTATGGTAATAATGATGATGATGCTAAAGAAGGTATTCATTATAAAAATTTACTTGGAACGTACTTACATGGGCCTATATTACCTAAAAATCATGAAATTACTGATTATTTATTAGAAAAAGCTTGTGAACGCAAGGGCATTCTTTTTGAACCAAGAAATGTAGATAACACAGAAGAAGAAGCCGCTAAGCAAGTTATCATTAACCGTTCAACACATAAATAAATTTATAAATCGCAATTTGGATATTGAATTTAAAAAGAGGCAGCACACCTATTGCGTGTGTTGCCTCTTTTTAAAATCATTTAAGAAAATGTGTTAAGCGAAACGATGATCTAATATACGATATATTAATAAAATTTCATAGATAACATGACTTTTTAATTGGTTTTCATCAAATTCGTCTAAGCCTTTCACAGAAGTTTTAAGTAATGATGCAGATTGTTGATAACGTTCAAAATGACCAGTTGTATAGATTTGATTAATACTTTGGGCAATGTTTAATATAGCCATGCGTTCTTCGCAACTAAATATAATTTGAGTATCTTTAGGCAAATAAACTAAGTTGGATAAATGTGTTATAAACAACCTATTTGTGTGTGAACGTGTGGTTAACTCCCGAAGACGAATCCATTCAGAATCTCGATGTTTATGATAGCTCAGTTCATCTCGTTGATAGGAGAGTAGGGTTTCTATTTTTTGATTTAAATCTAACAACTCATTGAGCTGGCGATATGGGACGCCATTTGTGAATTTTCCTAATAGTAACTGGCGCATTCTTTCGTAGAATAAGGCGTACATTTTAGATTCAGTATCACTGATAGATGTTTCGAGTTGGTCATAGTATTTTGGCGGTAATATAATAAAGTTAACTAGCCCAGCAGTAACCAAACCGATAATAGCAGTTAATAATCTTGAAAAGAAATTAAAGAAATAAGCTTCATGAATACCTGGAATCATGGCCATAGCTGTTAATGTTGCAACAGTAGTACCAACATGAAGGTTTAACTTTGTACATAAGATGATTGTGAATGTGGCGCTTAATGCGTAAGTGAATGGAGAATGGTCTCCTAATATAAATGTGAAAACTACAGAGAACAAAGCACCTATAACCGTTGCAGGTAAACGTTTATAGCCCTTTTTTAAAGAGGCTTTTGCTGTTGGTTCTATGGTAACTATAGCTGTTAAAATAGCAAATATTGGATTTAGATTTAATGCTAAACAGATAAAAGCAGTTAAAAAGGTAGCTAACCCTGTTTTGAGGGTACGCGCACCAATGATTCTTTTATACCAATTATCATTCATTGAAAAACTCCCAGTAGTCTATGTAGCTAAGCATTTTTACTTATTGTAAAAGTGTTGATGTCATTATACAAGCAAAATGTTAAACTATACATGTTCAAATTTTCTCATTTATTATATCAAAAAAAGTCTGCTATAATAAGGAAGAATATAATTTATTAAAAGGAACGGGATAATATGATTGTAAAAACAGAAGAAGAATTAATCGCACTAAAAGATATTGGTTACATTTGTGCTTTAGTAAGAGATAAAATGCAAGCAGCTACAAAACCAGGTATTACAACAAAAGAGTTAGATGATATTGCAAAAGCGTTATTTGAAGAACATGGCGCAATCTCAGCACCGATTCATGATGAAAACTTCCCAGGACAAACATGTATTAGTGTAAATGAAGAAGTGGCACATGGTATACCTGGAAAACGTACGATACGTGACGGGGACTTAGTAAACATCGATGTTTCAGCTTTGAAAAACGGCTATTACGCAGATACTGGTATTTCATTTGTGGTAGGTGAATCAGCACATCCATTAAAACAAAAAGTCTGTGATGTTGCTTTAGAAGCCTTTGAAGCAGCAATGACAAGAGTTAAACCTGGTGCAAAATTAAGCCAAATTGGTAAAGCGGTTCATGCAACAGCACGTAAAAACGATTTAACAGTAATTAAAAATTTAACTGGTCATGGTGTAGGCCAATCATTACATGAAGCGCCTAGTCATGTTATGAACTATTATGATCCTAAAGATAAAACTTTATTAAAAGAAGGAACAGTTATTGCTGTTGAACCGTTTATTTCTACAAAAGCAACTTATGTTACTGAAGGTAAAAATGAATGGGCATTTGAGACAAAAGATAAAAGTTTTGTAGCACAAATTGAACATACAGTCATTGTGACAAAAGAAGGGCCAGTATTAACTACAAAAATAGATTAGCTTGTGTTTCGGTCTAAAGTCGTAATATAAGATGGTTCCGGAGCCTATATCAATGGCTCCGGAAATTTTTTATAATAGAGTTTAATCGATGATGAGGTGATTCTATGAATTATATTACGACATACTTAGAAAAGATGACGAAACACACATTTCATAACAGTTTGGTAGAATATCAAAAGTTTCTTGATAAAAAATTAAGAAGCATTGAAATGTACATCAAATACTTATTAGAACGAAAAGCTTATGTGGAAGAATTAATAGATAATTTAACATTAGTCTTAGAAAATAAATATATTGATATGTTAGAAGAGCATCATATTTATTATGCGCAAGAAATTGAAAATTCAGAGATAGAAAATATAAAAAAAGAACTAAATGAAATCGAAGCGGAATACGCGCGAATGGAATCCAGTTTATCACAGCAAGTAACAGAAAGAGCACATATTGAAACAGAATGTGATATAATCGCGCAAATGAGTTTAGTCGCTTGAAGAAAGGTGGCGAAATATGACACATAAATATATATCAACTGAGATGTTAATTATCTTTACAGCATTAATGATTATAGCCAATTTTTATTACATATTTTTTGAAAAAATTGGCTTTTTACTTGTGTTATTACTTGGTTGTATTTTGGTTTATGTAGGTTACCTATATTTTCATAAAGTACGTGGATTATTATCATTTTGGATTGGGGTCTTATTGATAGCATTCACACTTTTATCAAATAAATACACAATTATCATCTTGCTTGTATTTTTACTCGTATTAATAATAAGATATATTATTTATAAATTTAAACCATTAAAAGTCATAGCTACAGAAGAAGATATAGAGTCACCTGAATTTATTAAGCAAAAGTGGTTCGGCGAACAAAGAACACCGGTCTATGTTTATAAATGGGAAGATTTGCAAGTACAACATGGTGTAGGCGATATTCATATAGATATGTCTAAAGCAGCCAATATTAAAGAAAATAATACAATTGTAGTTCGTCATATTTTAGGTAAAGTTCAGATTATCGTACCATTGAATTACAACATCAATTTACATTTTACAACGCTGTATGGGAATGCATATATTAATGAAAACGCATATAGAGTGGAAAATAATAATATTAAAGTTGTTGAAGAGACTAAAGTTGAAAATTACGCAGTAAATATTTATGTTTCAACTTTCTTAGGTGATGTTGAGGTGATTTATAAATGAATCACTACTTAAGAGCAATAGGATCCATGTTAATTTTAGTCTATAGTACATTTTTCGCGATATTCTTTATTGATAAAGTCTTTGTAAACATCATGTACTTTCAAGGTATGTTTTATACACAAATATTTGGAATACCAGTTTTACTATTTTTAAATTTATTGGTTATATTGCTCTGTATTATAGTAGGATCAGTATTAGCTTATAAAATTAATCAACAGAACCATTGGTTACAAGAACAAATTGAACGTTCTATAGAAGGTCAAACTGTAGGGATTAATGATCAAAATATAGAGTTGTATAATGAAACGATAGAATTATATCAAACGCTTGTACCATTAAACCAAGAAGTGCACAAATTAAGAATGAAAACACAAAATTTGACGAATGAATCTTACAATATCAACGATGTAAAGGTTAAAAAGATTATAGAAGATGAACGACAAAGACTAGCACGTGAATTACACGATTCTGTAAGTCAACAATTATTTGCTGCAAGTATGATGCTTTCTGCTATCAAAGAATCTCAATTAGAAGCACCTTTGGATCAACAAATCCCAGTACTTGAAAAGATGATACAAGACTCTCAATTAGAGATGAGAGCACTATTATTACACTTAAGACCACTCGGCTTAAAAGATAAATCCTTAGGTGAAGGGATTAAAGATTTAGTTGTAGATTTACAGAAAAAGGTACCAATGAAAGTTGTCCATGATATCGAAGAGTTTAAAGTACCAAAGGGTATTGAAGATCATTTGTTTAGAATTACACAAGAAGCAATTTCTAATACTTTGAGACATTCTAAGGGTACTAAGGTTACGATTGAATTGTTTAATAGAACAGATTATTTGCTATTGCGTATACAAGATAATGGTAAAGGGTTTAATGTAGATGAAAAGGCTGAACAAAGTTATGGGTTGAAAAATATGAGAGAACGCGCATTGGAAATTGGCGCTACATATCATATTGTATCTTTACCAGACTCGGGAACAAGGATAGAAGTTAAGGCACCATTAAATAAGGAGGATTCATATGCCGATTAAAGTTTTATTTGTTGATGATCATGAAATGGTACGAATAGGTATTTCTAGTTATTTATCAACACAACCAGATATTGATGTTGTAGGAGAAGGTAAGTCAGGGAATGAAGCGATAGAAAAAGCACATCAACTTAATCCAGATTTAATCCTCATGGACTTACTTATGGATGATATGGATGGTGTTGAAGCTACAGAACTTATTAAAAAAGATTTACCTCATATTAAAGTTGTCATGTTAACAAGTTACATTGAGGATAATGAAGTATACCGCGCCTTAGATTCAGGTGTGGACAGTTATATTTTAAAAACTACAAGTGCAAGTGATATTGCTGAAGCAATACGTAAGACATATAATGATGAGTCTGTATTTGAAGCAGAAGTATTAGTGAAAATGAGAAATAGAATGAAACAACGTGCCGAGTTATATGAAATGCTTACAGAACGTGAAATGGAAATTTTATTACTTATTGCTAAAGGATACTCGAATCAAGAAATAGCTAGTGCTTCACATATTACAATCAAAACCGTTAAGACGCATGTAAGTAATATATTAAGTAAATTGGAAGTACAAGATAGAACACAAGCAGTTATTTATGCGTTCCAACATAATTTAATACAATAGAAGTGTACTTATTTAAAAAATATCAGAAGTTGAGGTATAAATGCAAAAAGTGTTATTGCATTCGCACCTCAACTTTTTTAATTTATACATAGCTATAGAAATCCTCATAGTTTTAAAATCAAATATATGATTCAAAATTGTGTTGAAAAACAAACAACCAAACGTAATAAACTACGTTTGGTTGTATTATAATAACTATTTATGTTGATTATTTGATTCAATCGTGTCATCTGAGACATTGTCTGAATCAGTTTCAATTGAATTTGATTGTTGATTTGAATTGTTCTCTTCTATATTAGCAAGCTTTTTTTCTTCAGGTGTTTGGCCTGAAACTATTTTTCTTTGATGTATAATCGCATTGATTTCTGCACCAATAATGATGATGAAACCAGTGATATATAGCCATAACATTAAAATAATGATACCTGCGATACTACCATATGTTTTAGAGTAGTTAGCAAAATTTGAAATATATATACCAAATAAGTATGAACCTACTAAGAATACTATAGTAGCAAAAATAGACCCTGGGATAACAGACATCATTTTAATTTTGACATTCGGTGCAAGTGTATATAAGAGCATAAAGGCAACAAAGACTACAATCAATGGCAAGATCACACGAATGATATTAAAAACCCATTTGACTTGGTCGCCTAATCCAATAGGTCCAAATAATAATGAACTAATTTGTTCACCGAAAGTTGGTAAAATAAGCGCTAAAGGTAACACAACAATTAAAGCAAGTGTAAATAATACGCTTAATAATTTGGAAACAATAAAGTTTCTGCTATCTTCTACGTCATAAGCAACATTGAATGAATTCATTAAGGCAGTCATACCATTAGAAGCTGACCATAGTGCTACAATCAAACCAATAGATAGCAAGCCACCACTTGCATTACCCATAATATCGCCAATAATACTTGATACTTGAGGTGCGTAGTCAGGCGGTACATGTTCTTTAATCATATCTCTTATTGTAGATTGCTTTACACCTACAACTGGGACGATAGATAATAAAAATAATAGCATCGGGAATAAAGACAACATAAAATAATAAGAGAGTTGTGCTGATAAGCCAGATGCATCATCTTTTCCTATTCTATAAACGAGATAAGAGAAAAAGTTTGAATTCTTTGTATACTTTGCTGGTTTATTAATTCTTGATACGAAGAAAGCCTGATTGCTTTTCTTCGGTGATTTTGACTTAAATTCATCAGGTGTAATGTATGTACGATCTCGTTCAATTTGTTCTTTTTTTGCTTGATTAGCCTTTTTTTCTTCCTCTTCTTTGACGTCATTTAGAAATTCAGAGGTTGTACGCTTCTTTTTAGACATATCAAATCTCCTTATGTATCGTTATTTTCAATATACACTTTAATATACTTTAAAAAATGAAGAAGGTAAATATGTGTTGCTATATTATTTGCAAAAAAGCAAGTTCAAGCATTGAAAAATATTGTGTGTTATATAAATAGACAATACCTAGTAACAAATGATTAGGTATTGTCTATAAAAATTATTAAATTAACGTCAATATTTAATGTGCAATTTTATCCGTTAAGACGATTATTTTTGCGTTCAACAAATGTGTCTTTGGCATCTTTTAAAGAACGTTCTAACTCTGGATTATTGCGTCTAATTTCTTCGACTGCATCCTTCCAATATAACACTTCATCCTTAATGTTTTTAATCGCTGAAGGTTTTTGAGAACGATTGCCTTCTTTTTTATCTTTAATTGATTGTTTTAATGATTGGCGCGTTGATTTATCAGCTAATGTGATAGAACCTCCAATCACAGCACCTAATAAAATACCTGGAATTAATTTGTTTTGCATTATGCTTTACCCCTCTCTAAATTTGAATCTTTAACTATAAAATCAATTAAATTATCACAAGATGATTGTACCATTTTATATACGCCTTCGAAATTATTTGTATAGTATGGATCAGGTACATCAGTTTCTTCCATATCACTAAAGTCCAATAGTTTATATAATTGTCCTCTAATGTTAGGATTAATCTGTTTAATATTCTCTACATTACTTTGATCCATAGCAATGATATAATCAAAATCATCATCAGAAGTAAATAATTCACTAATCATGCCATCGAATGTTATGTCATGTCTATTGAGAATATCTTGTGTACCCTCGTGAGGTGGTTGGTCTAAGTTCCATTTACCAGTACCTCGAGAGGCAACCTGTACATTTGTAATGTTTTTGTCAAGTAATCTTTGTCGCATAATAGCTTCGGCCATTGGAGAACGACATATATTACCTAAACAAACGAATCCGACTGTAATCATTTGTGTACCTCCAAATTATATAATCCTAGTTCCCATTTTAAAGCTTTTTTAATCATTTCTAAAGCATTATTATCGGAAAAGTTTTACAAGGTACACATATTTGATAAAATAAATTGAAAAAGAGGTGAATATAGTGACAGCTAATAATAATGAAAAAATGATTGAAGAGATTAGACAACGATTGAATCTTGTGAATCAAAGTTTAATTAATCCAGAAAATTATAAAAGTGCTGATGAACAGGAAGTACAAGAGATTTATGAATACGTAACATCTAAAGCATCATTTACACCAAGTGAAGCATCTGCAATTGCGGATGCACTAGGACAAATTCGTAAATAAAAGGAGTGTATGGTTATGACTCAATTAGAAAATAAATTACAACAATATGCCGAACTATTAGTCGGTGTAGGAATGAATGTACAAAAAGGTCAACCTGTTTTTATTCGCTCAAGTGTCGAAGCTATTGAACTGACACATTACATAGTAGAAGCAGCTTATAAACGAGGGGCTTCTGACGTGAAAGTAGAATATAGTGATGACCGTCTGTCACGTTTGAAATTTGAATATGAATCAGTAGAGCATTTTGAAAATAACGAAGTGAAATCATATGAAGTAGATAAACGCATGGACTATGTCAAGAGAGGGGCAGCGAATTTAGCATTGATTACGCAAGACCCAGACTTATTAAATGGCATTGATCGTGATAAATTAGCAACTTTCCAAAGACAATATTCTACCGCATATAAAAGTTACATGGAAGCAAGTCAAAAGAATCAATTTCCTTGGTGTGTAGCAGCATTCCCATCTAAAGCATGGGCTGCGCGTGTGTACCCAGATTTGCCTGCTGATGAGGCATATAGCAAATTCATAACTGAAGTATTAGACATTGTACGTGTAGACGGCAACAACCCTGTAGAAAATTGGCAAGCACATGTAGCTGATTTAAGTAAACATGCACATAGATTACAAGAAAAGAATTACAAAGCATTGCACTATATTTCAGAAGGTACAGATTTAGTAATTGGTCTCCCAGAAGGTCATATATGGGAAGACGCTACAAGTTATACTAGTGAAGGTCAAAGTTTTGTAGCAAATATTCCGACTGAAGAAGTATTTACAGCGCCACATCGTTTGGATGTAAATGGTTATGTTACGAATAAACTACCTTTAAGTCATAATGGTAATATAATAGATGGCTTTACACTAACGTTTAAAGATGGTGAGGTCGTAGATTATAAAGCGGAAAAAGGTGAAGAAGTACTACGTGATTTATTAAATACAGATGAAGGTGCTAAACGATTAGGCGAAGTTGCGCTTGTACCAGATGATTCCCCAATATCTAATCGTAATACGATCTTTTATAATACACTGTTTGATGAAAATGCGTCGTGTCATATTGCATTGGGATCAGCATATGGGTTTAACATAAAAGGTGGAACAGAAATGACAACTGAAGAAAAGATTGCTCATGGCTTAAATGACTCCCTTATACATGTTGACTTTATGATTGGAAGTGCTGATTTAACGATTTATGGTATTACACAAGAGGATGCCAAAGAACTCGTTTTTGAACAAGGTAACTGGGCGAAAAAATAGCAGTAGTTTTATTAAATAGAGTTATGTAATCTGCATAACGAATAAATATAAGTGAAAATTAAATTGGGAATTGAAACTAGGATTGAAAGGCTATTTTTGTTTGTAAATAAATGACTATTTTTCAAAATACACTTTGGAAAATGACAGAGATGTGAAAGGGAAATGATTAAACTATGGGAAGTTCAAAAAGCAAGTCTATGTCTGAAGCTAGAAGTATTAAAACAAGACAAGTTTTTCCTCAGGATACCAATCACCATCATACGATGTTCGGTGGTATGTTGATGGCAAATATAGATGAAATTTCAGCGATTACAGCGATGAAACATAGCAATGCACAAGTCGTGACAGCTTCGACTGATTCAGTAGATTTTTTAAAGCCAATCAAGACAGGAGATATTGTTTCGTACGAAGCAATGGTTTCATATGCAGGTAGATCTTCAATGGAGGTTTGTGTTCAAATTATTATTGAAGATGTATTTGAAGATGAACGACACTTAGCAGCGTTGAGTTTTTTAACTTTTGTAGCTTTAGACCAAGAGGGTAAACCTAAAGAAGTGCCACAGGTTTATCCAGAAACAAAAACGGAAAAATGGTTTCATGAGACAGCACCTACCAGAGTAAAAAGAAGAAAAGAACGTAGAGATGAAAGCAAAGAAACAATCGCATTTTTATCTGAATTTCAGCATATAGAATAAAAAAAGGTAAGCAAGGGGAAATAGCCTTGCTTACCTTTTTTATTTACGACATCTGATATATATTATGCATACGTTGTTCATTTGATTTGAAATCTGTATTTTGATAATACATATTTTTAACTAACACATTAGGGCCTAAGCAGCTAAATTCTGAACAGTGACAATTTAAAGACTGAGCTAATGGAGAACTTAACCATTGACTGAATACATCTGGCAATTTGTCATTTTTTATATTTGAAATTGTACCATTTTCATCTCCAAAGTCAGTGACAATAACATTTCCAGTAAAGACATTTACATTAAGCCTATTTCGACCATCTGGATCATTTCGCATCGAAACATTATTTGTACTTCTTAATCGTTGTAATAAGGCTTGATCATTTTCATCATTGATACAAGGATATATAGGAAGGGTACCGAAGAGCATCCACGTGTTCGGGTCTCGGAAGTCTAGTAAATGATGAATTGCTTCTTTCATTTCTTTAAGTGACAATACTTCTAATTGACTTGCAAAATCTGCAGGATACATTGGATGGATTTCATGTCTTTGACAATTCATATCATTGACGATTTCTTGATGTATTTTCTTAAGATATGGGACTGTACTTTGATTAAGCATAGTTTCTGCTGAGACAAACATTCCTTGTTCTGAAAGCGTTCTAGAATTTGTAATCATTTGATCATATAATTTTAATTTTGCTTTTAAAGGTGGCTGTTTTTCCATAGCACCAAAGCCAACATCGGTAAATGATTCGATTGTTCCCCAATTATGAGATATATGCATGACATCAATATATTCAGCGATATCTAAATATCTATCTAATGGTAACGTTAGATTAGAATTCATTTGCACATAAATACCACGATCATAGGCATATTTTAGAAGTGGTTTCACTACATTTTTAATAGATTTTTTAGAAAACATAGGTTCTCCACCAGTAATAGACATCGTAGTAAGGTGAGGAATTTCATCCAAACGTCGATAAATGAGATCCATTGGTAGCGGATCGGGATCGGCAGTTTGAAGCGTATAACCTACTGCACAATGACTACAACGCATATTACATAAGTTTGTAGTAGTGAATTCAATATTGCTTAATGTCAAACCATTATGTGATTGCATATCATTGTAAGCTTCCCACGGGTCATTAGTCATAGAGATAGGTTTTTTTATATTTGAAGTGTACGTTTTTAACATTATTTAAAACTTCCTTTTTATTAGCTTTTACCATTCTAATATTTTTTTCAATAATTTAATATAGTAAATGATGCATTCACATAAAAATTTTAACGAGATTTATTTGAAATAACAGTTGTTTTATAGTTTTCAAAATAAAATAATGACAGTATGTGTGTTATTCTAAAAGGCACAACATATTCTTTTCGACTATAAATATTATTAAGACTTTACCAAATTTTGTCAAATCCATGTTAGGATAATGTTATCTTATAAAAAGGAGTTTCTTTTAAAAATGAATGAAAACCAAACGATTGATCAAATCAAAGAAAGATTAGAAAAATTTATCGATGATATCGACCATGTGAATCCAAACGAAGTGAAAGTTGAAGACATTGATGAGTGGATAGGATTATTAGATCAATTAGAAGAAAAAGTTAAAACAGTATCTAAAACTTCGGAGTAATTTCAGCACTTGATTGTAGAAAATTTTAAGTGAAATGTTTAAATTGCTGTATTTTCGTTTATATATCATATAGAACTTAAATAGAGAAAGGTGATTATACATGGCTAAAAAAGTAGCAATCATAGTAACTGATGAATTTGAAGATAGTGAGTTAACAAGCCCTAAAGAAGCAATTGAAGAAGCGGGACATGAAACAGTTATTATCGGTGACGAAGCTAATAGTGAAGTGGTTGGTAAACATGGTGCAAAAGCGACTGTTGATATAAGTATTGCTGACGCACAACCTGAAGATTATGACGGATTATTAATCCCTGGTGGATTCTCTCCAGACCATTTACGTGGTGATTCAGAAGGTAGATATGGTACATTTGCTAAATATTTCACTAAAAATGATGTTCCAACATTTGCCATATGCCATGGACCACAAATTTTAATAGATACAGATGATTTAAATGGACGTACTTTAACTGCAGTGTTAAACGTACGCAAAGATTTATCTAATGCAGGCGCACAAGTTGTAGATGAATCAGTAGTAGTAGATAATAATATAGTGACTAGCCGTACACCTGACGATTTAGATGATTTCAATAGAGAAATTGTTAATCAATTAAATGATTAATTTGTGTGTCAAACTGTATCATATATAGCGCTAAGTTTTGATTGTTATATGTTAATATACAGCATAATTAGTACCCTCTTAAGCTTAATTTTAAAAATTAAACTTAAGAGGGTAAATTTATGTGTTAAAAAGTTAGTGATTCTAAATTACTAACAAGTTTAAAAAATAAGATATATTAAATTTATACATAAACTACGTTGCATGAAATTATTTAAATCTTCAGTATAAAACTTCGTGTTGATACTATCATACACCCTTGGACTGATTTTTACATTTTGCTATAGATAAACATTTAAACTATTGTTAAACTCACTTATAATGATATGAGAGCAATATAAAGGAGCTATGGCATGAAAAGAAGCGATCGTTATAAGCAACATACAAAACAAACAAGAGAAAAAAAGCCAAATATGCCACAACATAATACTTACTTTCAACCAGTGGGTAAACCACCAAAAAGAAAAAAAGGTAAAGGTATATTTTTAAAATTATTAATACCTATTGTTATTGTATTGGCTATTTTTATAGGTGCAATGTATGCTTTGTCTTTAAGAGCTAATGTAGATGATTTGAAATCAATTGAAGATAAAGACACATTTGTTTCTGTATCAAATATGCCTGACTATACCAAAGGCGCATTTATTGCTATGGAAGATGAAAGATACTATAAGCACCATGGTTTTGATATTAAAGGTACTTCAAGAGCACTATTTTCAACTTTAAGCGATAAAAGTGTTCAAGGCGGAAGTACATTAACACAACAAGTTGTTAAAAATTATTATTATGATAATGAGCAATCATTTACAAGGAAAGTCAAAGAGTTGTTCGTTGCACATCGAGTAGAAAAAGCATATGACAAAAATGAAATACTTAGTTTTTATGTCAATAACATTTACTTTGGAAGTAACCAATACACTGTTGAAGGGGCAGCCAATCATTATTTTGGAGCAACTACAGATAAAAACAATACAAATTTACCACAGATTACAGTACTTCAAAGTGCGATGCTAGCAAGTAAGGTGAATGCGCCAAGCGTTTACGATATCAATGATATGTCTGATAATTATATTAATCGTGTCAAAATAGATTTGGAAAAAATGAAACAACAAAATTACATTACAGATGTAGAATATGAAAATGCAATTCAAGAGCTAGGTGTTTAATTCAAAAAAAGCTTAATATCATGAAGATGATATTAAGCTTTTTTTGATGTTATAATTTATTTAGTTAGTAATAAATTATAGTTATGATTTTTAATTATTAGAAAATAAAGTCAACTATTAAAAAGTTGTGTGGCATAAAAGTAGTAGTATATATAAGAAAATTAGAGTTTACTTTTACTAAGCTATAAAATGGTGTGGGATATTGGTGGCTCATATTTATAATAAATCTGTTGCATATAAGCTAACCACTATAATTCCATTCATTCTTAATATAAGTTATTCTAAATAAGTGGAGTGAATAAAATGCCTAAAATAACTAAAATAGAAGTGCAAAAAAAGAATAAAGAGCGTTTTAACCTGTTTTTAGATGATGAATTTGAAATGGGAATAGATATTGACACTTTTGTTTATTTTAATTTGAAAAAAGATCAAATTGTCGAAGCAAAAGATATGGAAGCCATTCAAAGTTATGAACAGTATAGACAAGCTATTAATACAGCAATTCAATACCTTTCTTATCGGAAGCGTACAGATCACGAGGTTGTTCAACATCTTACGAAAAAAGAGTTTTCAGAGTCAGTTATATCTAAAGTTTTAGATTATTGTCATGCACAAAAACTTATAGATCACAATGATTATGCAAATAGTTTAAAAAATACAATGATATTAACTACAGACAAAGGGCCAGGCATATATAAACAAAAATTACGTGAAGCTGGTATTGAACAAGTCATCATTGATGAATATACCGAGCTTTATGAAAAGGAGCAATCTATGGAAGATATCCTAAAAGTTGCCAATAAGATTTTAAAACAAAAAAAGGGTCCATTAGTAAAAAGGAAAGAAAAATTAACGCAGTCATTAATGCAAAAAGGTTATAGTTTTGAAAAGATTAAAGAAGTTATGGAAGACCTTGATTTCTCTCAACCTGATGAAGAATTAGACAATTTATTGCAACAAGAATTAGAGAAAGTCTATAATAAGTATTCTAGAAAGTATTCTGGAAGAAAATTAATTAATAAAACTATAGAAGGCCTTATGAGAAAAGGGTATAAATATGATAAAATTAAAGCTAAATTAGAAGAGAGTGGAATTGTTGATGGAACAGAAGAAATTGAGTGAAATGAGTGAAGTAGAACTACGCCACGAAATTCAAGGTTACAAAGAAAAAATGCGTAAAGCAGAAATGAATGGTATCTTTAACGAATATGATGTATACCAAAGCAAAGTTATAGTTGCTGAAAGTTATTTGGTGGATAGAAACAAGATTGAAATTGGTAAAATATATAAATTAAATGATGGTACAGACAGCTATTTTAAAGTTGAGCGACTGAAAGGTATCTTTGCATGGGGTTTTAGAATTAAAAGTGCCGAACCTGAAGAGGGTTTACCAGTTGCATTATTAAAATTGTAGAAGGATGAAGATAGGATGGGTAGTTCAATTATATTAAAGTTACTTAATGTAACTCATTATTATAGAAATAAAAAATCAAAAAAATGGTATCTACCATTTGGTTATGATGCAGAAGATATAGAATTGAATAATATCAACCTACATATCTATCAAGGCGAGGCTTTAGGGATTATTGGGGAACCAGAGTCATCTAAAGAACTCATCGGTCGTTTATTAAGTGGTGAAATAAAACCTGATAAAGGTAGAATTGTTAGAAAGAAAGATTTGTTTTTTGCAGATATAGAAGATAAGTTATTGCAAGTAGACACTGTGGAGGACTATATAGCAAATGTTGTTACTTTGTTTCCATATAAAACTTCAGATCATAAAAATGAACAAATTTTAAAATATGCGCATCTTCAAGAAAAATCCCAAGTGCAGATTCGCCATTTATCTGACGCTGAGTATGCTCAGTTGCTATTTACATTAGCGCGTACCTCTAAAGCGACAGTAGTTATACTGAATCAAGTATTACAACACTTAGAAGATTATTATTTTGAAAAAGCGATAGCACTCTCAGATGAATACATAAATAATCAACTGACCATTGTCATGATAGATGACAATGTGCAACGAATAGCTCAGGCCAGTAACTATTTAGCGTGGATTTCACATGGACAACTTAGAATGGAAGGTTCATTGAAACAGATCTTACCGATATTTAATGATCATGAAAAGGACAGGTTATCTTTAACAAGTGATGAGGAAAAGGCAAATTTTGATGTTGATTGGAAAAAAACAAGAACGAGAGTACCAGAGTTAACCTATAACTTCAAACGTACGGAACGATATAACCATGTTAAGCCACCGGTTGCGCTTGTGCGATTTTGGACATTCTTCATAGCATGTTTTGTCGGCTTAGTGCTCATGGCTTTATTGATTTTTAATGATATAGGTAAGTTGGAAATTGGCCAGAATATTGATCAAGCAACGATTCAAAATCAGCATAAAAATCCTTACCAAGAAAAACTCGGATATGGCATTGTTTTAGAAGATTCAATTAATCTTGAAAACATGGATGATCATAAGAAAATCAATATAGGTAAATATGCGTTTATGACTATTGTTGGTGAAAACAATAAAAACTATAAAATCACAATTGATAACAAGAATTACAAAGTAGCTAAAAATAAAATACGCTATTTTAATCCAGCTGGATTATATGAAGCACATAGTGTGAAATCTTTAGCGCCATATATGCATAATAACTACAGTAATTATAATGAATTTTTTAATAGTCATTTGCATAAAAAACATAATAAAGTGACAGAATCTTTAGTCCCTGAAAATGATAAGGATAATCGTTTTGTAGTTCCTATTGTTCAACAGCCTATTTCAATGCTCTTTAATGATAAGAATAAACTTGCTGGGTTTACCATCCCAATCAAAGATAAAGATAAACTAAAAGATGAATTTAACATTGATAGTAAGTTTTGGATTACTAAATCAGGAGATGGCTATTTCATGGCCGATTTAAAAAATAATCAGTGGATATATATCGAATTGTAGGTGTAAAGAATGATAGATAGTGTTATTAATTTTTATAAAAATATTCCATATCTTTTTAAACATGCATACCGCCGTTTGAAAACTCAATGGATGTGGTTGGCTATACCTTTTATTGCGAGTCTGTTATTAATGTTTTTGATGATGCTCATCTTTAAATTAAACGATACAGAAGAAATCAAGCAAGCACGTGGTTACTTTAGATTAGCAGGTATCACAAGTTTTGCGTATATTTGGATAGCTGTATATCAGAGCTATATTATTTATAAGAAAGACTACCTTATTGGGAAATTGTATAATATCAATCCAATCTTCCAAAATATTGTCATAGCAACAATTACGAGTATCACAATGTTTATATCATTAGTAATTATCATCTTTGCTACGCCTGTGAATATTGAAAGCTCTATACCATCAACTTTATATTATGTAGTCATGACATTGATATTTATTGTAGTGGTTTCAACAATTTTAGGTTTACTAACAATAAAGTATACAAAAATTAATGCGATGTATTTTGTCGGTTCATTTATTACTTTTTTCATCGTTCCAATTTTATTTATACCAAAAACGAATGAAACCATTGTGTCACATATTTTAATGTTAAATCCTGTGTTTTACCTTATACAAGGTATTACACAGTCGGTAGTATTAGGTGCACTAAGTTTGAATAATATTCCGTACCATTTGTACTATTATTTATTTATAGCAATGTTATGTGTAGTCATTTTTGCGATGTATAGAACAATCGCGAATAAAAAGTATTTTTATGTAGATATGTCAGATGACACTATTGTTGATAACAATCATAGTTCAGAGCATGTAGAAGCGCAAAAAGAAATACCAACTAAAGAAAAAACTAACCTAGATTAAAAAATAAGATAACATCTTTATAAGTGATAAATGAGATTAAGCTAATAAAAAACTGGAAAGTGTGTTATTAATAAACACAACTTTCCAGTTTTTATTTTGAATTCATTTATTTAGTTATTCAAATCATTATTTAGCGAATAATTTTCTTTGTAATTTATCTTCGCTAAATACCCAACCAATATAGGAATGATCTATCTCTTTATGCTCATCTAAATGTGCAATTGCCACAAATGAATAATGTCCATTTTTTAAATAGCGCAAATCGATTAATCTTATTTCTGTAGTATCATCATCTAATTTAGTTGCTTGCCAACGATAGATAGAGGAAAAATTAAGAAACGTTTTAATATTTTTGTCATTCTTGACGTATTGCATAAGGTCATCACTAGGAAATGGGTGGCGCTCTGATTTATCACTAAAGACGATATTTCTGCCAAAGCTTCTGCCTACGTAATCATAAGTTTCAGTTTGTATAGCTACGCGCCACTCCATAAAACGAATGGTGGGTGCCACAAATATTTTTACTGGATTATGCTCTTGCTTAATTTGTTTTAGAGCCTGCTGTTTAATAATAGCTTGCATTCTAAAGCGAATAATATAATATACTACAAGCAGAGCAATAATAGGGAAGAATGCAAGATATGGGTGTACGCCAAATAACCAAAGTACGATACCCACACACCACATTATAAATATTATAGGATCAAAGGTGTTTATCACACTGAGTTGTATCCATTTATTTGTAATGGGTCTTAATGCTTGTGTACCATATGAGTTAAATATATCAACGAACACATGAAGGAATACTGCAAGTTGTGCCCATAACCATACATGTGTTACATCTATATTTTTAAAAAATGTAAAAATAAAGAGTGAAATCAATAAAGGCCATAATAATGTGAATGGTATAGAGTGTGTTATTCCTCTATGATTTGAAATATAAGTTGCATTGTCTTTTAATTTTAAAGCTGTGTCACCGTCTGGGATCAATGAGCCTACTACTAATGTGGTAGCTGTAGCTACAAATGATCCTGCCATTGCTGGATCTTGGGTAGCTAATGCTGTTAAACCAATACCCATAACAATATGTGTGCCTGTGTCCATAAGTGTTCACTCATTTCATCTCAATATTATATTAAGTACATTATAAGCTAAGATGTTACATAATAAAAATATCATACTATGTTTTAATAAAAAAAATAAAGATTTGCTAAAAGAAAGAGATGTGTAAAATGTTAAAAGAATCAAAGTTCAAAAATAATCTAGTCACATGGTTTAATGAGAATCAGCGTGAAATGCCATGGAGAGAAACATCAAATCCATATTATATATGGCTAAGTGAAGTTATGTTACAACAAACACAAGTCAAAACCGTCATAGACTATTATCATCGATTTATTAGCCGTTTTCCAACAATTGCAGATCTAAGTCAAGCTCATGAAGACGAAGTATTAAAATATTGGGAAGGCTTAGGTTATTATAGTAGAGCGAGAAATTTTCACACTGCAGTAAAGGAAGTACACGACAATTATAACGATCAAGTGCCAAATGAACCACAGACATTTGGTAAATTAAAAGGTGTCGGTCCTTATACACAAGCTGCAGTTATGAGTATTGCGTTTAATGAACCATTAGCAACTGTGGATGGGAATGTATTTAGAGTATGGGCTCGGTTGAACAATGATACACGTGATACAAAATTACAATCAACACGTAAAGCTTTTGAACAAGAATTACAACCGTATGTTGAAGAAGATGCGGGTACGTTTAATCAAGCAATGATGGAATTAGGTGCCTTGGTATGTACTCCAAAAACCCCGCTGTGTTTATTTTGCCCAGTACAAGCACATTGTGAAGCGTTCGAAAATGGAACAGTCCATAACTTACCTGTAAAAACAACGAAAGTTAAGAAAAAGCATATTAAACAAAAGGTATATATCGTGAGAAACCAAAACAATGAAATTTTAATTGAAAAGCGTACACAAAAATTACTTAATAATATGTGGCAATTTCCAATGTATGAAGCGGATGGAAAAGAGGGCATAGTTGCCGATTTATCACAGGAAATAAAGTTTGATAACACACCGGTTTTTAAATTAAAGCATCAATTCACACATATTACATGGGATATAGAAGTCTTTATGGCACAAGAAAAATTAAACCAAGAGACAGTTGAATTACCACAAAATATGGTGTGGATGGCTTTAGAAGATAAAGAGGCATTTAATTTTCCAGTAAGTATGACTAAAATATACAAATTTATTTCAGATCATTGTTAGACTCTGTGTTGCAACCTGACTTATGTTATAATTCATAATGTGAAATTAAGAAAAGGTGGTGTGGAGCATGGTAAAAGAATCCATACCTAAAGAAGGTCAGACGATAAAGATACAAAGTTATAAACACGATGGTAATATACATCGTGTTTGGTCTGAGACTACTATACTAAAGGGTACGGATCATGTAGTCATTGGTGGTAATGATCATACACTCGTCACAGAAAGTGATAGTCGTACATGGATTACTAGAGAACCAGCAATCGTTTATTTCCATTCTGAATATTGGTTTAATGTTATTTGTATGTTTAGAGAAGATGGAGTTTATTATTATTGCAATTTATCTTCGCCATTTGTGTGCGATGAAGAAGCTTTAAAATATATCGATTACGATTTAGATATAAAAGTATATCCTAACGGTAAATATCATTTATTAGACGAAGATGAATATGAACAACATATGAAACAGATGAATTATTCACCAGATATCGACGTGATTTTGAGAAGAAATGTAGATATTTTACAACAATGGATTGAACAGAAAAAAGGTCCATTTGCTCCTGACTTCATAAAAGTTTGGCGTGAAAGATATAAAAAAATTAGAAACTATTAAGCACATTTAATGTTTTTCTTTTTGATATCATTTATAGTGTTATGGGTATGAGCAGAGCAAACATGAAAATCTATGTTTGACGCAAATAAAATATCCGTAATCGCAGATGAATTGATAAACAAACTAAAATAGCGCGTTTACAGCAGCCTAGTTGGATGGTCAACATAGGCTGTTTCATTTGTAAATATATGTTGGGGAGGAATAGTTTTTATGATTCGCAGATATTTACAATTCGTATATCCATATAAATGGAGAATCATCGCCACTATTTTTGTGGGTATATTAAAATTTGGTATACCAATGTTGATACCATTATTGATAAAATTTGTTATTGATGATGTCATAAATAATGGTGCTATATCAACAGAAGAGAAATTTACGAGATTAAGTATTGCATTGGGCATTGCAGCATTTATTTTTGTAATTGTGCGACCACCAATAGAATTTTTAAGACAGTACTTAGCACAGTGGACAAGTAATAAAATTTTATATGACATACGAAAAAGACTTTATGGCCATTTACAAGCACTGAGCGCAAGATTTTATGCGAATAACCAAGTGGGACAGGTTATATCAAGAGTGATTAATGATGTTGAACAAACGAAAGATTTTATATTAACAGGTTTGATGAATATTTGGCTTGATTGTATAACGATAATCATTGCATTATCAATTATGTTTTTCTTAGATGTTAAGCTGACATTAGCTGCAATCATTATATTCCCGTTCTATATCTTAACTGTTTATTTCTTCTTTGGGCGTTTAAGAAAATTAACAAGAAAGAGATCTCAAGCATTAGCTGAAGTTCAAGGTTTTTTACATGAACGAGTGCAAGGGATGTCAATTATTAAAAGTTTTGCAATTGAAGATAATGAAGCAGAAAATTTCGATAGACATAACAAACATTTCTTAAATAGAGCATTTAAACATACACGATGGAATGCTTATTCATTTTCTGCAATAAATACGGTTACAGATATAGGGCCTTTGATAGTTATTGGTTCTGGAGCGTATCTAGCCATAAATGGTTCGATTACAGTAGGGACTTTAGCTGCTTTTGTTGGATATCTAGAACAACTTTTTGGACCTTTACGTAGATTAGTTTCTTCTTTTACCACATTAACTCAAAGTTTTGCATCTATGGATCGTGTATTTCAACTTATGGATGAAGATTATGACATTAAAAATAAAAAAGGTGCACAACCTTTAGAAATTAAACAAGGTCATATTGAATTGAATAATGTGAGTTTCAAGTACAATAATAATGAGTCAACAATTTTGAATAATATAAATTTAGAGGTTAATCAAGGTGAAACAGTAGCGTTTGTTGGAATGAGTGGTGGAGGTAAATCCACATTAATTAATCTTATTCCGAGGTTTTACGATGTCACTGAAGGTGAGATTAAAATTGATGACATTAATATTAAATCATATTTGACTGGTAGTTTAAGAAATCAAATTGGATTAGTTCAGCAAGATAATATTTTATTCTCAGATACAATTAAAGAAAATATATTATTAGGTAGACCCAATGCGACAGATGAAGAAATTATTGAAGCAGCTAAAATGGCAAATGCACATGATTTTATAATGGATTTACCAGAAGGATATGATACTGAAGTAGGAGAAAGAGGTGTCAAATTATCTGGTGGACAAAAACAACGTGTGTCCATTGCCCGTATATTCTTAAATAATCCACCTATTATTATATTGGACGAAGCTACAAGCGCACTAGATTTAGAAAGTGAATCTATTATCCAAGAGGCACTTAATGTGTTGAGTGAAAATCGTACCACACTTATCGTTGCACATAGGTTATCTACAATTACACACGCAGATAAAATAGTAGTCATAGAAAATGGTGAAGTCGTAGAGGCAGGTACACATCAAGCACTTTTAGCTAAACAAGGTGCTTATGAACATCTCTATAGTATACAAAATTTATAAATTAGGATAATGAAAAATACAGTTAATGTTAGTTCAACATTAACTGTATTTTTCTATTTATATAGTTATTAAGACATGAGATTATTTGAAGAATGAAGAATATAATTAAAAAATCCTTTGATAGTACAAAAAAGTATGTACTACCAAAGGATAAGTTTTATAAATCAAAATCTTCTTCTAATATATCAATTTCATTATCATTTGTATGATATGAAAAGAAACTAATACGTAATCTATCTAAATGTTCTAGCGTATAACGGTATTCTTCGATTGCAGCAACAATTTGCATTAAGTTAGCATAAGAATACATAGTTTGATAAGGATTTTTTATTATCTCTTTTTGGAAAGCATCCATCAAGTCTTTTTTTTGTGGATTTTCAATCTGACTATCTAATTGACTAACATCATATCGCGCTTTTTTTGAAAGACTAACAAAAATTTGTTCGTGATAGGCGATTAAGGTATCGATTTCTAATTTAATCTGTAATAGTAATTCATGATTAATATTATGAAGGTCGTTTTGATAACGATTCATTCTTTTTAAAACTTCATATGCTTGTCTTGTACTACGAACGACTTCTTTAAAAAGTATTTTCTTTCTATTTTGTGAGAAAATTTGCTTCTTCGTCCAGGGTTTCTCTTCCTCATAATAACCAAAAGTTTGTTCAAGTTTGCTTATGCGCTTACTAATTAATCCTCTGTCTTCTTTAATATGATGATATTCAGAAGTATCATTTAGCACTAATTTGAACCACACAAAAATATCTGAACAAATATTTAAGGAATTATAATAAATTTTAGATTCGAATTTAGGTGGTAAGAATAGAAGGTTAACTAGAGATGAACTTATAACGCCAATCATAACAAGTACAAATCTATAAAAAGCAGATACGTAAAAGTCTCCTGAGTGTTGTCCCATAATAATTAATGCAGTAACACTTGCTAATGTAGCAACGTGTGCTAAATTAAAACGAAATAGAATTGCAATTAATAATATTACAGTTACACCCATGATTACCACGTTATCTCCAAATATCGTAACCATAGCTACTGATAATAATGCTCCAACTACGTTACCAAGTGCCTGTTCTGAAACAATTTTAAGTGACCGATAGACACTTGGCTGCATAGCAACAACTGCACTGACACCAGCTATAGCTTTTAAACCAGCTTCATTGGGTAGTAGAGAAGCGATAAACAAAGCAAGTATAATAGCTATACCTGTCTTCAGAATACGGGCTCCTAATTTCAAATGTACCGCTCCTTAATATTTAATAATAGTATTTATACTTGTTATACAACGATTGTTCATAAAATTCAAGTTTATTTCATTTGGCTAAAAGCATAATCTACCGCTTTCAATGTATCATCAATATCTTGTTCTGTATGCTCTGTAGTTAAAAACCATGCTTCAAATTTGGAAGGTGCAAGGTTAATGCCTTGGTTTAACATTAATTTAAAGAACTTAGCAAATGCATCGCCATCTGAATTATCAGCTTGATCGTAGTGCGTTACTACTTCATTAGTGAAATATAAAGTGAGGGCACCGTATACTCTGTTAACAGTTGCAGTGATGTTATGTTTTTCAATAAGTGAATTCAAACCATTTTCTAATCGTTGACCTAATTCATTTAATCTATTATAAACGCCATCTTCTTCTAATACTTCTAATAATGCGATACCAGCTTTCATTGAAAGAGGGTTACCAGCCATTGTTCCAGCTTGATATGCTGGGCCTAATGGTGCAACTTGTTCCATAATTTCTTGTTTACCACCATAACCACCAATAGGTAGGCCGCCGCCGACGATTTTACCGAATGCAGTTAAATCTGGGTAAACGTTGTATAAGTCTTGCGCACCACCGTAATGGAAACGGAAAGCAGTAATGACTTCATCGTAGATTACTAAACTACCATTTTGGTGAGTTATTTCATTCACTTTTTCTAAGAATCCGGGTTTTGGTTCAACCATTCCAAAATTACCTACAATAGGCTCAACTAATACACCCGCAATATCATCTCCCCAATAATCGATTGCTTCTTGATATGCTTCTATATCATTATATGGAACGGTAATGACTTCTTTTGCAACACTTTCAGGCACACCAGCAGAATCAGGAGAGCCTAACTGAGAAGGACCACTACCAGCTGAAACCAATACAAGATCAAAATGACCATGATATTGTCCAGCAAATTTTATTATTTTATTTCTATTAGTATAGGCACGAGCAACACGTATGGTCGTCATAACTGCTTCAGTACCAGAGTTCACAAATCTAATCTTTTCTAATGAAGGAATTGCACCACGTAATTTTTTGGCGAACTCAATTTCCAATTCGGTAGGGGTACCATATAATACGCCTTGAGCAGCTTGCTCTTGAATAGCTTGAGTGATATGTGGGTGTGCATGACCTGTAATTATTGGCCCGTATGCTTGTAAGTAATCAATATATTTATTACCATCTACATCAAATAAGTAAGCGCCTTGCCCAGAACGCATCATTACAGGTGCGCCACCACCTACAGCTTTATATGAACGGGAAGGTGAGTTAACACCACCAAGAATATACTCATTAGATAATTGTTGAAGTTTTTCGCTCTCGCTAAATTTCATTGTTATCAACCTCTTTTTATTTAATATTTTCGTTTATTATCGTATCATAAAATAAAGAATAAAAAGAAATAGGGTGGGTTAAATGTTAAAAAAAGGAGATAAATTTCCACAATTTAAATTAGAAAACCAAGATGGTAAGATTATTTCTAATGAAACTTTAAAAGGAAGTAAGGCAGTATTGTATTTTTATCCTAGAGATAATACACCTACATGTACTACAGAAGCTTGTGATTTTAGAGATAATTTGTCAGTATTTAATGATTTGAATGTAAAAGTATTTGGCGTTAGTGGTGATACTAAAAGAAAACATCAAAACTTCATTAAGAAATTAGATTTAAATTTTGACTTATTAGTAGATGAAGGATTTGAATTATCAAATGAAGTTGGTGTATATCAAATGAAGCAATCATTTGGCAAAAGTTCGATGGGTATTATACGTACTACATTTATCATCGATGAAGCAGGATTTATTATTGACGTTATTGAAAAAGTGAAAGTTAAGACACAGATGGATGAATTAAAAAGAATTCTGGGGTGAACACTTATGAAAATCGTGGGTTTAAGAAAATTAGATGGATTAGAAGAGGACCTCATAAATGCATTTCCGGATATAAAGTTTGTTTTTACTAATGGTATAGATGATATAACAGATGAGGACAAACAGAGCGTAGATATATTAGTGGGGTATGATGGATCTTTAGATCAAGCTTTTTTAGAAGCGTGTCCAAAGTTGAAATGGTTAGCATGGTATTCCACAGGAGTGAATAAATTACCATTAGACTATATAGCAAAGCGCAATATTATCCTAACAAATGGTAAAGGTGTACATGCAAAACAAATGTCAGAGTTTATTATAGCTTACATTTTAGATGACTATAAGCTTATGAGAACATCCTATATCAATCAACAAAATAAGTTATATGATTCTAAGATGGTAGGGCATAGAGTAAGTAATGAAAGTATTTTATTTCTAGGTACCGGTAGTATAGCAACAAGCACTGCGCACATTGCAAAAGCATTAGGCATGGAAATTATAGGTGTAAATACTTCAGGACGTAATGTAAAAGGCTTTGATAAAACGTATTCGGTAAAAGAACTTACTAATATACTACCTGAAGCGGATATTATCGTTAATACTCTACCTGAAACAAAATCAACTATACATTTACTTAGTAGAAAACATTTTGAAGTTATGAAAGCTACATCATTATTTATTAATGTAGGAAGAGGAACGTTAATAGAAGAAAGTGTATTAATTGATGTATTAAAAAACAAGATAATTAGACATGCATATTTAGATGTATTTGAAAAAGAACCATTAACACCAGATAACGAATTGTACTTATTGGATAATGTAACTATTACAGCACACATTACTGGCAACGGTATAGAAAATAATGGAGAAGCAACTGAGATATTTATTGAAAACTTAAATCACTTTCTCAATAACGGAGATGTAATTGAGAATAAAGTTGATTTGGAAAAAGGCTATTAATGTGTTTTAAGTAATGAATATTGACATTCCCCTCCCACAACCGTTATATTAATATTAAGTAATAATAATTCTTAAATAGAAAGATGGTGAGGGAAATGAGTGCAGAGATGGAAACAGTTGAACATCAGCTAGAAGATTCAATTGCATCTTTAAGAAACGCCGGTATTAGAATTACGCCGCAACGACAAGCGATTTTGAAATTTTTAATTGCTTCTGAGACACACCCTACTGCCGATGAGATTTATCAAGCACTTTCACCTGATTTTCCAAATATAAGTGTTGCTACTATATATAATAATTTACGTGTATTCAAAGATATTGGCATTGTTAAAGAGTTACCATATGGTGATTCCTCTAGCCGTTTCGATTTTAACACACACAATCACTACCATGTTATTTGTGAAAACTGTGGGAAGATAGTGGATTTCCATTATCCACAGTTAGATGAAGTTGAACAATTGGCACAACACGTAACAGATTTTAATGTATCGCATCACCGTATGGAAATTTATGGAGTTTGCAAAGAGTGCCAAGATAAAGATAATAACTAATAATTAAAAGAATCATTTAGACATAATGAATATTAAAGAACAGAACAACAGCTGAGCACACTTATTTTTAAACGTTGCTTAGCTGTTGTTTTTTAATACAAAGAATTAAATGAATGGTTTAATATATAAGAAAGTAAAAATTAAGAACAAGAATAATGGTAATAAAAAAAACACATACTGATTTTTAATAGCTATATGAAGAAAATAAGTAATACTATATTAGTAATTGACTAATTATGTGTAAGTAAATTTAGAAATCAGAGTGAAATATGGTCGAAAAAGGCACATATATTTACACTAAATAAACATCTAATACATATAATAAATAAATAGACAATACAAAGGTAAAATTAACCCAAAAACATTGTTGAATTTTATTGACGATAACAAATAATCTTGATATTATGAATAAGTCGTCAAAACAAGGCGCCAAACAAACAAAATAACTACTTTAACAAAAAACATAAAGTGTAAATTTGACACTTGTTAAACTTGTTGAAAGGTTATACAATAGTAAATGTTGAGTTGAGAAAACGCAACAAACTTAATAAATAAAAAAAGAAATTTATTGTTGACTTAACAAAAACTTAATGTTAAAATAAATTCTTGTAACACATTAATGGACATTGAAAACTGAATCGCAATATGTCAACGTTAATTCCGAACACAACATTAAATTGTTGGTTCAAACGTGTTAGAGATAACACACAAATTAGTATTTTATGAGCTAATCAAACATCATAATCATTTATGGAGAGTTTGATCCTGGCTCAGGATGAACGCTGGCGGCGTGCCTAATACATGCAAGTCGAGCGAACGGATAAGGAGCTTGCTCCTTTGAAGTTAGCGGCGGACGGGTGAGTAACACGTGGGTAACCTACCTATAAGACTGGAATAACTTCGGGAAACCGGAGCTAATGCCGGATAACATATAGAACCGCATGGTTCTATAGTGAAAGATGGTTTTGCTATCACTTATAGATGGACCCGCGCCGTATTAGCTAGTTGGTAAGGTAATGGCTTACCAAGGCGACGATACGTAGCCGACCTGAGAGGGTGATCGGCCACACTGGAACTGAGACACGGTCCAGACTCCTACGGGAGGCAGCAGTAGGGAATCTTCCGCAATGGGCGAAAGCCTGACGGAGCAACGCCGCGTGAGTGATGAAGGTTTTCGGATCGTAAAACTCTGTTATTAGGGAAGAACAAATGCGTAAGTAACTGTGCGCATCTTGACGGTACCTAATCAGAAAGCCACGGCTAACTACGTGCCAGCAGCCGCGGTAATACGTAGGTGGCAAGCGTTATCCGGAATTATTGGGCGTAAAGCGCGCGTAGGCGGTTTCTTAAGTCTGATGTGAAAGCCCACGGCTCAACCGTGGAGGGTCATTGGAAACTGGGAAACTTGAGTGCAGAAGAGGAAAGTGGAATTCCATGTGTAGCGGTGAAATGCGCAGAGATATGGAGGAACACCAGTGGCGAAGGCGACTTTCTGGTCTGTAACTGACGCTGATGTGCGAAAGCGTGGGGATCAAACAGGATTAGATACCCTGGTAGTCCACGCCGTAAACGATGAGTGCTAAGTGTTAGGGGGTTTCCGCCCCTTAGTGCTGCAGCTAACGCATTAAGCACTCCGCCTGGGGAGTACGACCGCAAGGTTGAAACTCAAAGGAATTGACGGGGACCCGCACAAGCGGTGGAGCATGTGGTTTAATTCGAAGCAACGCGAAGAACCTTACCAAATCTTGACATCCTTTGAAAACTCTAGAGATAGAGCCTTCCCCTTCGGGGGACAAAGTGACAGGTGGTGCATGGTTGTCGTCAGCTCGTGTCGTGAGATGTTGGGTTAAGTCCCGCAACGAGCGCAACCCTTAAGCTTAGTTGCCATCATTAAGTTGGGCACTCTAGGTTGACTGCCGGTGACAAACCGGAGGAAGGTGGGGATGACGTCAAATCATCATGCCCCTTATGATTTGGGCTACACACGTGCTACAATGGACAATACAAAGGGCAGCTAAACCGCGAGGTCATGCAAATCCCATAAAGTTGTTCTCAGTTCGGATTGTAGTCTGCAACTCGACTACATGAAGCTGGAATCGCTAGTAATCGTAGATCAGCATGCTACGGTGAATACGTTCCCGGGTCTTGTACACACCGCCCGTCACACCACGAGAGTTTGTAACACCCGAAGCCGGTGGAGTAACCATTTATGGAGCTAGCCGTCGAAGGTGGGACAAATGATTGGGGTGAAGTCGTAACAAGGTAGCCGTATCGGAAGGTGCGGCTGGATCACCTCCTTTCTAAGGATATATTCGGAACATCTTCTTTAGAAGATGACAGAGGGATAACATTGACATATTGCATTCAGTTTTGAATGCTCATTAAGAGTATTCGTAATCGTAATGGGCCTATAGCTCAGCTGGTTAGAGCGCACGCCTGATAAGCGTGAGGTCGGTGGTTCGAGTCCACTTAGGCCCACCATTAGATTATTTTGGATATTATACATGGTATGGGGGCTTAGCTCAGCTGGGAGAGCGCCTGCTTTGCACGCAGGAGGTCAGCGGTTCGAACCCGCTAGTCTCCACCATTAGAAATTGTACATTGAAAACTAGATAAGTAAGTAAAATATATAGATTTTACCAAGAAAAACCGAGTGAATTAGAGTTTTAAATAAGCTTGAATTCAAAAAGAAATAATCGCTAGTGTTCGAAAGAACACTCACAGATTAATAACATTTTGGGTTTTTAACCGACTTCGTCGTGTTAAAAGTCAAAAAAGATTAAGTTATTAAGGGCGCACGGTGGATACCTTGGCACTAGAAGCCTATGAAGGACGTTACTAACGACGATATGCTTTGGGGAGCTGTAAGTAAGCTTTGATCCAGAGATTTCCGAATGGGGAAACCCAGCACGAGTTATGTCGTGTTATCGATATGTGAATACATAGCATATTCGAAGGCAGACGCGGAGAACTGAAACATCTTAGTACCCGCAGGAAGAGAAAGAAAAATCGATTCCCTGAGTAGCGGCGAGCGAAACGGGAAGAGCCCAAACCAACGAGCTTGCTTGTTGGGGTTGTAGGACACTCTATACGGAGTTACAAAAGAGCAAATTAGACGAATCATCTGGAAAGATGAATCAAAGAAGGTAATAATCCTGTAGTCGAAAGTTTGTTCACTCTTGAGTGGATCCTGAGTACGGCGGAACACGAGAAATTCCGTCGGAATCCGGGAGGACCATCTCCCAAGGCTAAATACTCTCTAGTGACCGATAGTGAACCAGTACCGTGAGGGAAAGGTGAAAAGTACCCCGGAAGGGGAGTGAAATAGAACTTGAAACCGTGTGCTTACAAGTAGTCAGAGCCCGTTAATGGGTGATGGCGTGCCTTTTGTAGAATGAACCGGCGAGTTACGATTTGATGCAAGGTTAAGCAGTAAATGTGGAGCCGTAGCGAAAGCGAGTCTGAATAGGGCGTTGAGTATTTGGTCGTAGACCCGAAACCAGGTGATCTACCCATGACCAGGCTGAAGTTCAGGTAACACTGAATGGAGGGCCGAACCGACTTACGTTGAAAAGTGAGCGGATGAGTTGTGGGTAGCGGAGAAATTCCAATCGAACCTGGAGATAGCTGGTTCTCTCCGAAATAGCTTTAGGGCTAGCCTCAAGTGATGATTATTGGAGGTAGAGCACTGTTTGGACGAGGGGCCCTTATCGGGTTACCGAATTCAGACAAACTCCGAATGCCAATCAATTTAACTTGGGAGTCAGAACGCGGGTGATAAGGTCCGTGTTCGAGAGGGAAACAGCCCAGACCACCAGCTAAGGTCCCAAAATATATGTTAAGTGGAAAAGGATGTGGCGTTGCCCAGACAACTAGGATGTTGGCTTAGAAGCAGCCATCATTTAAAGAGTGCGTAATAGCTCACTAGTCGAGTGACACTGCGCCGAAAATGTACCGGGGCTAAACATATTACCGAAGCTGTGGATTGTCCGTAGGACAATGGTAGGAGAGCGTTCTAAGGGCGTTGAAGCATGATCGCAAGGACATGTGGAGCGCTTAGAAGTGAGAATGCCGGTGTGAGTAGCGAAAGACGGGTGAGAATCCCGTCCACCGATTGACTAAGGTTTCCAGAGGAAGGCTCGTCCGCTCTGGGTTAGTCGGGTCCTAAGCTGAGGCCGATAGGCGTAGGCGATGGATAACAGGTTGATATTCCTGTACCACCAAAATTCGTTTTGAGCGATGGGGGGACGCAGTAGGATAGGCGAAGCGTGCTGTTGGAGTGCACGTCCAAGCAATAAGACTGAGTATTAGGCAAATCCGGTACTCTTAAGGTCAAGTTGTGATGGGGAGAGGAAATTTTTTCCTCGAGTCGTTGATTTCACACTGCCAAGAAAAGCCTCTAGCTAGAATTTTGGTGCCCGTACCGCAAACCGACACAGGTAGTCAAGATGAGAATTCTAAGGTGAGCGAGCGAACTCTCGTTAAGGAACTCGGCAAAATGACCCCGTAACTTCGGGAGAAGGGGTGCTCTTTAGGGTTAACGCCCAGGAGAGCCGCAGTGAATAGGCCCAAGCGACTGTTTATCAAAAACACAGGTCTCTGCTAAACCGTAAGGTGATGTATAGGGGCTGACGCCTGCCCGGTGCTGGAAGGTTAAGAGGAGTGGTTAGCTTCGGCGAAGCTACGAATCGAAGCCCCAGTAAACGGCGGCCGTAACTATAACGGTCCTAAGGTAGCGAAATTCCTTGTCGGGTAAGTTCCGACCCGCACGAAAGGCGTAACGATTTGGGCACTGTCTCAACGAGAGACTCGGTGAAATCATAGTACCTGTGAAGATGCAGGTTACCCGCGACAGGACGGAAAGACCCCGTGGAGCTTTACTGTAGTCTGATATTGAAATTCGTCACAGCTTGTACAGGATAGGTAGGAGCCTTTGATACGTGAGCGCTAGCTTACGTGGAGGCGTTGTTGGGATACTACCCTCGCTGTGTTGGATTTCTAACCCGCACCATTTATCATGGTGGGAGACAGTGTCAGATGGGCAGTTTGACTGGGGCGGTCGCCTCCTAAAGAGTAACGGAGGCGCTCAAAGGTTTCCTCAGAATGGTTGGAAATCATTCATAGAGTGTAAAGGCATAAGGAAGCTTGACTGCGAGACTTACAAGTCGAGCAGGGTCGAAAGACGGACTTAGTGATCCGGTGGTTCCGCATGGAAGGGCCATCGCTCAACGGATAAAAGCTACCCCGGGGATAACAGGCTTATCTCCCCCAAGAGTTCACATCGACGGGGAGGTTTGGCACCTCGATGTCGGCTCATCGCATCCTGGGGCTGTAGTCGGTCCCAAGGGTTGGGCTGTTCGCCCATTAAAGCGGTACGCGAGCTGGGTTCAGAACGTCGTGAGACAGTTCGGTCCCTATCCGTCGTGGGCGTAGGAAATTTGAGAGGAGCTGTCCTTAGTACGAGAGGACCGGGATGGACATACCTCTGGTGTACCAGTTGTCGTGCCAACGGCATCGCTGGGTAGCTATGTATGGACGGGATAAGTGCTGAAAGCATCTAAGCATGAAGCCCCCCTCAAGATGAGATTTCCCAACTTCGGTTATAAGATCCCTCAAAGATGATGAGGTTAATAGGTTCGAGGTGGAAGCATAGCGATATGTGGAGCTGACGAATACTAATCGATCGAAGACTTAATCAAATATTAAACCAGTTTTGATTGGTAACTTTTAAATTTTACTTACTATCTAGTTTTGAATGTATAATTTCATACATTTCATTGTCTGGTGACAATGGCAAAGAGGTCACACCTGTTCCCATGCCGAACACAGAAGTTAAGCTCTTTAGCGCCGATGGTAGTCGGACTTACGTTCCGCGAGAGTAGGACGTTGCCAGGCAATATATTCGGAGGATTAGCTCAGCTGGGAGAGCATCTGCCTTACAAGCAGAGGGTCGGCGGTTCGAACCCGTCATCCTCCACCATTATTTATTCTTAATAGCCGGCCTAGCTCAACTGGTAGAGCAACTGACTTGTAATCAGTAGGTTGGGGGTTCAAGTCCTCTGGCCGGCACCATTATTAAGAGCCATTAGCTCAGTTGGTAGAGCATCTGACTTTTAATCAGAGGGTCAGAGGTTCGAATCCTCTATGGCTCACCATTAATTTTATATCGCGGGTGTGGCGGAACTGGCAGACGCACTAGACTTAGGATCTAGCGCCTCACGGCGTGGGGGTTCGACTCCCTTCACCCGCATATGCAGAAGTAGTTCAGCGGTAGAATACGACCTTGCCAAGGTCGGGGTCGCGGGTTCGAATCCCGTCTTCTGCTCCATTATTTTTGCCGGGGTGGCGGAACTGGCAGACGCACAGGACTTAAAATCCTGCGGTAAGTGATTACCGTACCGGTTCGATTCCGGTCCTCGGCACCATCTTTTATAATGAAGCGCCCGTAGCTCAACTGGATAGAGTACTTGACTACGAATCAAGAGGTTATAGGTTCGACCCCTATCGGGCGCACTTATTTACGGGAAGTAGCTCAGCTTGGTAGAGCACTTGGTTTGGGACCAAGGGGTCGCAGGTTCGAATCCTGTCTTCCCGATAAACCCTAAAATAATACATATATGGGGGCTTAGCTCAGTTGGGAGAGCGCCTGCTTTGCACGCAGGAGGTCAGCGGTTCGAACCCGCTAGTCTCCACCATATTTAATACAAACTAAAATACAACGGCGGTGTAGCTCAGCTGGCTAGAGCGCACGGTTCATACCCGTGAGGTCGGGGGTTCGATCCCCTCCACCGCCACTAATTATTAGTTGTAAATTATATTCAGGACCTTTAGCTCAGTTGGTCAGAGCTAACGGCTCATAACCGTTCGGTCGCAGGTTCGAATCCTGCAAGGTCCATATAATTTTGGAGGAATACCCAAGTCCGGCTGAAGGGATCGGTCTTGAAAACCGACAGGGGCTTAACGGCCCGCGGGGGTTCGAATCCCTCTTCCTCCGCCATTTTTATAAAACTTAATATAATTTATTTATCTAATATTTTTGGAGGAATACCCAAGCCCGGCTGAAGGGATCGGTCTTGAAAACCGACAGGAGCTTAACGGCTCGCGGGGGTTCGAATCCCTCTTCCTCCGCCATTAATATTATTATCGCGGGATGGAGCAGTTCGGTAGCTCGTCGGGCTCATAACCCGAAGGTCGGTGGTTCAAATCCGCCTCCCGCAATTTCATAATTTTGGTCTCGTAGTGTAGCGGTTAACACGCCTGCCTGTCACGCAGGAGATCGCGGGTTCGATTCCCGTCGAGACCGCCATTATGGTTCAGTAGCTCAGTTGGTAGAGCAATGGATTGAAGCTCCATGTGTCGGCAGTTCGACTCTGTCCTGAACCATTTTAATTTTTTATGCAAGCCGGCCTAGCTCAACTGGTAGAGCAACTGACTTGTAATCAGTAGGTTGGGGGTTCAAGTCCTCTGGCCGGCACCATCTTTCCTTTGGAGGGGTAGCGAAGTGGCTAAACGCGGCGGACTGTAAATCCGCTCCTTCGGGTTCGGCAGTTCGAATCTGCCCCCCTCCACCATATTAATTTAATAGGGGCATATTTCAACGGTAGAATAGAGGTCTCCAAAACCTTTGATGTGGGTTCGATTCCTACTGCCCCTGCCATGGCGGTTGTGGCGAAGTGGTTAACGCATCGGATTGTGGTTCCGACACGCGTGGGTTCGATTCCCATCAGCCGCCCTTTATATTGTTGGGCTATAGCCAAGCGGTAAGGCAACGGACTTTGACTCCGTCACGCGCTGGTTCGAATCCAGCTAGCCCAGTTAGTTATTGGCGGCATAGCCAAGTGGTAAGGCAGAGGTCTGCAAAACCTTTATCACCGGTTCAAATCCGGTTGCCGCCTCCATGAATATGCGGGAGTAGTTCAATTCTTAGAACACGTTCCTTCCCGGAACGAGGTATAGGCGTAAGTCCTATCTTCCGCTCCATATTTATTTAATATCCCATGCGGGAGTAGTTCAATTCTTAGAACACGTTCCTTCCCGGAACGAGGTATAGGTGTAAGTCCTATCTTCCGCTCCATATTTATTTAATATCCCATGCGGGAGTAGTTCAATTCTTAGAACACGTTCCTTCCCGGAACGAGGTATAGGTGTAAGTCCTATCTTCCGCTCCATATTTATTTAATATCTCATGCGGGAGTAGTTCAATTCTTAGAACACGTTCCTTCCCGGAACGAGGTATAGGTGTAAGTCCTATCTTCCGCTCCATTCATACTTCCATGGTGGGAGTTTTTTTTTGCTCTTTTTTAAATAAACCATAAAAGAATAAAAATTTTTTCTATTTTTTATTAATATTTTTCAATAAATTTAACTATAGTATAAATACAATATTTAAGCGTTATTACATAAACTTATTATATTTAATTAATAAATTAACACTTTTAGAGTATATTAGAATAATAAATCTTATATTAAAATTAATTAAATTCTTTTTTAAAATATAATGAAAGCGATTACCTTTAGTGCTATAGGCGTAGTACAATGTTTGGGAGTTGAATCACGTGGTATTATAATTAAAGTGCGATGATAATACCCCACAATTGAAGAATAAAACATGAATTTTTAATATCTATAAATTTCTTTATATTCTGATTTATCAAAGCACGACGTACGTAGATATAATATTAGGAGCGATTTAACAATGATTAGAACTATGATGAATGCAAAGATCCACAGAGCTAGAGTTACAGAATCCAATTTAAATTATGTAGGTAGTATTACTATTGATAAAGATATCTTAGATGCAGTTGATATTCTTGGTAATGAAAAGGTTGCTATTGTAAATAATAACAATGGCGCACGTTTTGAAACGTATGTTATTGAAGGCGAAAGAGGTAGCGGTAAAATATGCTTAAATGGTGCTGCATCACGTTTAGTTGAAGTTGATGATGTCGTTATTATAATGACATACGCACAATTAGATGAAGCAGAGCTTGCTACATATTCACCAAAAGTTGCGGTAATGAATGAATACAATCAGATTACACAAATGATTCATGAAAAAGAAAATCAAACTATATTAGATTAATATACTGTTAAAAATCTCCTTAGGTAAATCTCTAAGGAGATTTTTTTATAAAATTATAGCACAACACCAAAAGATAGTAGGTTATATCAAGGTTCATATTTAAAGATAAGTTATCTATACATTTATCACAACTTATTGAAAATTTTTATATAGTATTTTAATAGTGACAAATTTCATTTTTTTATAGCAGTTATAAATAGATCAAACCTAGTGATTTCACTGTTTATTAAAGAAATCTATTGACGACAAAAGCGCTTCGTAATATAATGTATATATTGCTTATTAGTGAGCACATGTTTATAGCATTTAATTAAATAAACAGTATATATCATTAATATTACTCAATATAGAGTTATTGAGCCGGTGTGGCGGAATTGGCAGACGCGCGGGACTCAAAATCCCGTTCCTTCTTGGAGTGTCGGTTCGATCCCGACCACCGGTATATGGATGGTTTTTAATGACTATCATCTTTTAAAAGAATCCCATTGTTATGGGGTTCTTTTTTTTGACTTAATTTGCATATATGATTTATTACATATTTGTTTTATGGTTATAAATATAGTAATGAATTTAAACTTTTTATATTCGAGGAGATACATTTAAACTAGTGTTAAGCTAAACTAAATATTGTAGTTTTATCTGAAATATAATATTATTAGTCTAATGTTGTATTTGGAGGAATTAATTAATGGTTAAAAATAAAGCAATCCAAACCAAAACGAGTAAAACTACAGGTAAGCAATTTTTTAGTAATATACTTCAAGCAGTAGGGGCAGGCGTTGTCATTGCGCTCATTCCCAATGCCTTATTAGGAGAGTTGCTGAAGTTCTTTAAAGATGGTAATCATTTATTGGAGACTATTTACCAATTTGTAGTTATGATTCAATCATTTATGGCATTTATCATTGGTATTTTAGCTGCACATCAATTTAGGTTTAATGGCGCCGGCGCCGCAATGGTAGGCGTTTCTGCTATGTTAGGTAGTGGCGCTGTTAAAATTACTTCTGATGGTTTTATACTTAGTGGTATAGGTGATATTATCAATACTATTTTAGTTGTTATTATTTCATGTTTTTTATATTTATTACTACAAAATAAACTAGGTTCTTTAGAAATGATAGTATTACCGGTTATCATACCTGTGTTAAGTGGTATTATAGGTTTGTATACATTAACTTATGTGTCTAAAGTTACAAAAGGTTTAGGGCATATAGTAAGTTCATTCACAGAGCTTAACCCATTACTCATGTCCATTTTAATTTGTATTACATATTCTTTATTAATGGTTACACCCATTTCAGTGGTTGCGATTGCAACTGCAATAGGGTTGTCAGGTTTAGGAAGTGGTGCGGCTAATATGGGGATAGTTGCTGCATGTGTGACATTTTTATTTGGTTCTATAAGAATCAATGGCGTAGGTGTTAATTTAGTGCTCATCATTGGTGCAGCAAAAATGATGATACCTGTTTACTTTAGACACTTAATTATAGCCATACCTTTAATGATAAATGGTTTAATAGGTGGCTTAGTTGCTTATTTTATTGGAATTAAAGGCACACCTATGTCAGCAGGTTTTGGTTATACAGGTTTAGTCGGGCCCATCAATGCATTTAATCGTATGACTGGAGATCCTACGATGAATATTATTTTACTAGTCTTTGGGTATTTAATTATTCCGTTTGTTTCTGCATTTTTTGTTCATGAACTATGTAAAAAAATGTTGAGAGGCTATTCCGATGAAATTTATAAATTTGAAATACCCAAGCAATAAAGTCAAACGATCTAATTTAAATAATTAGATCGTTTTTTATACATAAATAATGCATAATTAATTATTTTTTAAAAAATGTTACTGTATTTAAACCGGGAAACAAAAAAATTAATTGAATATTATTGCGTTATTATGTATAATAATTAATTATATAGAGAGGGGTTTAGAAAGATGAAACAACTTGGGAAATTATTTTTGATTTTTACTATTCTTGTGAGTGCAGCAATGTTTTACATAAATCCTGATGCAAATGCTAAACAAGAAGATCAATGGGATAAAATTAAAGAGCGTGGAGAATTAAGAGTCGGCTTATCTGCAGATTATGCTCCATATGAATTTGAACATAATGTTAATGGTAAATCTGAATATGCAGGCATTGATATAGAATTAGCAAAGAAAGTTGCAAAAGATAACAACTTAAAACTTAAAATCGTTAATATGCAATTTGATAGTTTGTTAGGTGCAATTAAAACTGGAAAAGTTGACTTGATTATTTCAGGTATGACACCCACACCTGAACGTAAAAAAGAAGTAGACTTTTCTAATTCATATATGACAGTAAGTCAAAAAATGATTATTAAAAAGTCAGAATCTGACCAATTAAAGCATATAGATGATTTTGCTAATAAGAAAATTGGTGTTCAAAAACAAACGCAACAAGAGAAAATAGCACAAACGGAAATTAATAATGCAAAGATACAATCTTTGACTAGAGTACCAGAAGTTATCATGTCATTGAAAAGTGGCAAGATAAGTGGAATGGTTATTGAAGGCCCAGTGGCTGAAGCCTATTTAAAACAAAATAAAGATTTAATGTTTGCTGATGGTGTTAAATTTAAAGAGGGTGAGAAAAGTACAGCAATTGCTGCACCTAAACATTCACCTGAATTAATGGGAAAACTTAACAATACAATTAAAGATGTTAAAGATAAAAACTTAATCAAAGATTATAAAGAATCAGCTGCAAATGCAATGAAAAAAGATGATGGCAATTTCTTTAGTAAATATGGAAGCTTTTTTATTAAAGGGATACAAAATACGATTCTTATATCAATTGTAGGTGTTTTACTTGGTACGGTGTTTGGAGCTATGATTGCATTACTCAAACTCAGCAAGTTCAGAGTATTGAGATGGTTAGCATCAGCCTACATTGAATTCTTAAGGGGTACGCCTTTACTTGTCCAAGTATTTTTAGTCTACTTTGGTACGACTGCAGTATTAGGTTTAAATATCTCGGCACTCATATGTGGTATGATTGCGCTCGTTATCAATTGTTCAGCATATATTGCCGAAATTATTAGAGCGGGAATTAATGCCGTTGATAAGGGACAAACTGAAGCAGCACGTAGTTTAGGTCTGAGTTATGGACAAACGATGAAATCTGTTATTTTACCACAAGCTATCAAAAATATATTACCAGCCTTAGGCAATGAATTTGTAACTGTAATTAAAGAATCATCAATAGTATCTGTCATTGGTGTGAGTGAAATTATGTTCAATGCTCAAGTGGTGCAAGGTGCTTCATTCGATCCGTTCACACCATTATTAGTTGCAGCGGTATTATACTTTATCCTGACATTTACATTGTCTAGAATTATGTATTTCTTTGAAGGGAGATTGAAAGTTAGTGATTAATATTAAAAAATTATATAAGTCATTTGGTAAAAATGAAGTGCTAAAAGGTATTGATTTAACAGTTAAACAAGGTGAAGTAGTCGCTATCATTGGTCCTTCAGGAAGTGGGAAAAGTACACTATTGCGTTGTATGAATCTTTTGGAAACACCTACGAGCGGTGATGTTATTTTCAAAGAAAACAAATTAAATGGTAAGAATACTGAATTAGAAAAATTACGTCAACAAATGGGGATGGTATTCCAAAATTTTAATTTGTTTCCACATAAAAAAGTAATAGATAACGTTATTTTAGCGCCGAGCCTGTTGAAAAAAGATAGTGCAACTAACTTAAAAAATGAAGCACGTGGACTATTAAAAAAAGTAGGGTTGGAAGACAAAGCTGATGCATATCCAGCCCAATTATCAGGTGGACAAAAACAAAGAGTAGCTATAGCTAGAGCTTTGGCTATGAATCCAGAAGTATTGCTATTTGATGAACCTACTTCTGCACTTGATCCTGAAGTAGTAGGAGATGTATTGAAGGTCATGAAGGATCTAGCAAAAGAAGGAATGACTATGGTAGTTGTTACTCATGAAATGAATTTTGCGAGAGATGTCAGTGACAAAGTTGTATTTATGGCAGATGGGGTGATTGTTGAATCGGGAACACCTCAAGCAATTTTTGATAATCAACAACATGAAAGAACGAAAAACTTCTTGTCGAGAGTTTTATAAAAAATGAAAAGACCAAGTAGAAGGATTTAAAAGTGATGTCATTACTTATACTTCTATTTGGTTTTTTATTATGCTAAATTTTAAAAAGTAATGTATCCAATTCTCTTAAAACATAGTAATGTGTTAAAATGTAGAATGTATGTTTTTAATGTGGGGTGTAAGAAAATGGATTTAAAGCAATTAAAACAAGATGTCATAGACTATGCCCATTCTATAGGTATTGATAGTATTGGTTTTACAACTGCCGATCCTTTTGATGAATTGAAGCAGAAACTGGTTGATTATCATGAAAAAGGATATGCTTCAGGTTTTGAGGAATCTGATATAGGATTGAGAACTGAACCTAAATTAACATTACCTACTGCAAGATCTATTATAGCAATTGCAGTAGGTTATCCAAATAGATTAAAAGGGGCACCTAAAAGTGTTCGAGGAGATCGAAGAGGCATGTTTGCCAGAGCTTCTTGGGGACAAGACTATCATTCAATAATGAGAAAAAGGTTAGATAAGTTGGCTGAATATCTTCAATCAAGAGTAGAAGATGTTGAAATTCAATCTATGGTTGATACAGGTGTTTTATCTGATAGAGCTGTCGCAGAACGTGCAGGAATCGGATTTATAGGTAGAAATGGATTTGTAATTAATCCTGACCTTGGTACATGGACGTATTTAGGAGAGATGCTAGTAAGTATACCTTTTGCTCCTGATGATCCACTCATGGATAGTTGTGGAGAATGTACAATTTGTGTTGATCGCTGTCCAACTGGTGCGTTGGTTGGAGATGGACAGCTAAACAGTCAAAAATGCATTAGTTTTTTAACTCAAACTAAAGGTTATTTAAAAGATGAATATAGATATAAAATTGGTAATCGCTTGTATGGGTGTGATACATGTCAGCAAGTATGTCCCAAAAATAAAGGTATTAACACACAACATGATGACATCATTTTAGAACCAGAAATATTAAAACCAAGACTTGTGCCTCTATTAAAAATGAGTAATAAAGAATTTAAAAATACTTATGGTCACTTAGCTGGTGCATGGAGAGGTAAAAAACCTATTCAACGCAATGCTATTATCGCTTTAGCGCATTTTAAAGAAGAAGCAGCCATACCAGAGTTACAAGATGTCGCGTTAAATGACCCGAGACCAATGATTAGAGGTACAGCTTATTGGGCTATTGGGCAAATCCAAGGCGATGTAGCTAGACCCTTTATAGAACAACATTATGAAAATGAATTAGAAGAGGTCCAAGAGGAAATGTTAAAAGGACTTGAAACGAGGAGAGAATAAAAGAATGACAAACCATATAGTATTATTTCAACCAGAGATTCCAGGAAATACAGGTAGCATTGCGCGTACATGTGCTGGGACATATACTAATTTACATTTAATTAAACCATTAGGATTTAGTACAGATGATAAAATGTTAAAACGTGCAGGTTTAGACTACTGGGATTCAGTTAATATTACTTATCATGAAAGTATAGAAGCATTTTTTGAATCTACAGAAGGTATATATTATTTAATTACTAAATTTGGTAAGAAAACCTATTCTGATTTTGATTTTACAGATTTAGAAGAAAATCATTATTTCATATTTGGTCGTGAAACAACTGGGTTACCTGATTGGGTTAAAGAAGCATATCATGAAACAGCGTTACGTATTCCAATGAATGAAAATATTAGATCGCTTAATTTATCAAATACTGCATCTTTACTTATATATGAAGCTTTAAGACAACAAAGTTTTCCAAATTTAGATTAATAATTATTGTAAAAGAATGAAAAACTTGTTGGAGATTTGTATAATAGTAGTAAGTCTTAGAATTATGTTTATATACACATGATATAAACTGTGAGATTAAGCATGTAAATGGTTTATAACCCAAGCGTCAAGGGTATTTATAAAAATAATGATAAAGCGCGTCTAATAGAACAAGAGGAGTGTAATTACTATGGCAATGAACTTTAAAGTATTAGAAAATGAAACTAGTGTAGCAGAGTATGCTGCAGATATTTTAAGAAAGCAATTTAACAACAACCCTACTACAATTGCAGGTGTACACCTTTCCAAAGATAATTCACCAGTATTGGATGAATTAAAGAAAAATGTAGATAAGCACGCTGTAGATTTTAGTCAAATTAATATTTTAGACTATGATGATAATAAATCATACTTTGAAGCTTTAGGAGTTCCTGAAGGTCAAATTTATAATGTGAGTTTTAGCGAAGATACAGAATCATTTATTGGTGATAAAATTAAGACAAAAGAAAATAAAGGTAAGCTAGTGACACAAGTGCTTTCAATTGATACGAATGGTAAATTGGATGTCAGTGTAAAACAAGGCCTGTTTTCAGCTCGTGAAGTTATTTTAATCATCACAGGTAGTGATAAAAAAGAAATCGTTCATAGATTATATGAAGAAAATGGTAAAACAAACTTTGAACCTTCTGATTTAAAAGCACACCGTATGGTTAATGTGGTCTTAGATGAAGCGGCAGCAGAAGGTTTACCAGAAGATGTAAGACGTTATTTCACAGCACGCTTTGCATAAAATTATGATGTGAGGTGATTCAAGTGACAAACGATAATAGCAATGAACAATTACATGCTAAAGAAGCGGAACCAAAGAATGAAATGGTTGATGGTTTTGATGATGTAGTAGAACTTGGTAAGCAAATGGAACAAATTTCTGAAGAAAATGATGAAGCTAAATTAGAAAAATCACATGATTCAGCTGTTCGATCTGATTTAAATAAATAAATGTAAACTACCCTTTGTGAATAACAAATTCATCAAAGGGTTTTTCTATAACATTCTACTCAGCAATCGTTATAATTGGAAATACCACATAGCATGTTTGTGAAATATAAAAACACATGCCATCTTAAAAGTGAATGTGTTATTATTAAGTCATTATTAGATTTAAGGAGACTTATACATATGTTAAGTAAGTATTGGAAATACATCATGATAAGTGCTGTTATTGTTAATTTGATTTCAATCAAAGGTTTTCCAATGGCAATTGGAGCTATTTATTTACCAGTATTATTTAAAATTATAAAATTACAGATAAATTTATCACGAGGGCTTGTGGATCAAGTCAATGCTTCAACCTTTGTAAAAGGTAATCAAACAGGTGTAATTATTAGTGTATTGTGTTGTATTGTGGTTACAGTTATGCTATTTAAGCCACTAGGTAACTTTTACAACCATTTAAATGGAATATTAGGGGTATTAATTACCATTAGCCCGATAACTATGGTGATTGGAGCAATATTATTAATATTGACTGCTATAGGCATTATTCAGGCAGCGAAAGCACAATTTACAAAAGTGAATATCACTAAAACACATTAAGGATATAATTCGAAGAAACCGTAAAAGTCATAAGGCTTATACGGTTTTTTTAGTGAATGAAATACATTGTTAGAGAGATAAGGATGACAGTATTATAGAGAATATGAAAACGCTATATAATACAATTGCCCCTGTAAAATAATTAATGCTATACTTAGATTGAATATTGATTAATGAAGGGGAGAATTAGAAATGTCAGTTAGAATTGAACATGATACATTTGGTGAAATAGAAGTACCTGCAGATAAATATTGGGGTGCTCAAACTGAAAGAAGTAAACGTAACTTTCCTGTTGGTAAAGAACGTATGCCTATTGAAGTAGTTTATGGATTTGCACAATTAAAAAGAGGCGCAGCATTAGCAAATCATGAGTTAGGCAAGTTGTCTGATGCTAAAAAAGACGCTATTGTTTATGCATGTGATCGTGTCATTAATAAAGAATTAGACGCGCATTTCCCATTAGTAGTATGGCAAACTGGTAGTGGTACACAAAGCAATATGAATGTTAACGAAGTAGTAAGTTATGTTGCTAATGAATATTTAAAATCACAAGGCAGTGATGAATCAATCCATCCTAATGATGACGTTAACAAATCACAAAGTTCAAATGATACATTTCCAACAGCGATGCATGTTGCGTTATATAATGAGATAGAGACGAAATTAGAACCAGCTTTAAAAGTATTACGAGATACATTTAAAGAAAAAGAAGAACAATTTAATGATATTATTAAAATTGGACGCACACACTTACAAGATGCGACACCTATTCGCTTAGGTCAAGAAATCAGTGGTTGGCGTTACATGCTGGACAAATGTGAGACGCTTTTAGGGGAATCTAAAGCACATATTTTGAATTTAGCCATTGGTGGTACAGCGGTTGGAACTGGTATTAATGCGCATCCCCAATTTGGAGATAAGGTAGCTAAATTTATATCAGAGAATACAGGCTATGCATTTGTATCTTCTGAAAATAAATTTCATGCCTTAACAGCACATGATGAAGTTGTACAATTACATGGTACTTTAAAAGCATTAGCAACTGACTTAATGAAAATTGCTAATGATGTCAGATGGTTAGCTTCAGGTCCGCGTGCAGGTTTAGCCGAATTGTCTATACCAGAGAATGAACCAGGATCTTCTATTATGCCAGGTAAGGTTAATCCAACTCAATGTGAAATGTTAACTATGGTAGCTGTACAGGTAATGGGAAATGACACGGCAGTCGGCATTGGAAGCTCACAAGGTAATTTTGAGCTAAATGTATATAAACCGGTCATTTTACTCAATACATTACAATCCATCTACTTATTAGCTGATGGTATGCAAACATTTAACGATAATTGTGCTGTTGGTATTCAACCAATACCAGAAAATATAGATAACTATTTAAATCAATCATTAATGTTAGTTACAGCATTAAATCCACATATTGGTTATGAAAATGCAGCGAGTATCGCTAAAAAAGCACACCGTGAAGGGCTCACTTTAAAAGAATCGGCAATTCAATCAGGTCACGTTACTGAAGAACAATTTAATGAATGGATCAAACCAGAAGACATGGTTGAACCAAAATAAAAATAAAAAAGCCAATCTCTATATTAGGGATTGGCTTTTTTATCATGTTATTGGACTTATATTTCATCATCTAAACTTACAGAGATTGCTTCTTGTGTTAGAGGATGTGTAAATTCTATTTTATAACTATTTAATTGAAGTTGTCTTAACGTCGAATTACCATATAAAGGATCACCGATAACTGGATGACCAATTTCAGCTAAATGAACACGAATTTGATGTGTTCTACCAGTATCTAATTTTAATTCTAACTCACAGACGTCTTCTTTAATCATGTTAGAACTGATGATATGTGTAATTGCAGTTTGTCCAGTAGGTGAGATTCTACGCTTATTCGAATGGAATTTATCTTTACCAATAGGTTGATCTATAGTTTGTGGTTTAATAGGTAATAAACTGTGCACATTTGCTTTATAGATACGGTCTATTTCATTTTCTTCTAGCATACGATCTAAAATCTTTTTCATTAATGGATTTTTAGCAACAATTAAGAGGCCAACAGTTTCTTGGTCTAGGCGATGAATTGGCTCAACATAATCACTTTTAACTGTGTAAATGACATGATTCATTAAAGTATTGCTTTCTTTTAAATCATTAGGATGTGTTTTCACACCTTTAGGTTTCATTACAATAGCAATGTCATCGTCCTCATAGTAAATTTGCGCAAAACGGTAACTTGGTAAGTAGTTACTTACTTCTTCAGGTGTTGGTATATAAGCTATATCGCCTGTCTTTACCTTAGTCATGAGTGTCGCAGGTGCTTCGTTAAGTGTTATTGCTTTAGACATGTTTAAATTATGCAAGTCCTTTTTAGGTAAATACAACTGCTGAAAAATTTCTCTCAAAGTTAATTGATCATATTTATTAGGGATTTCAAATTTCATAATATCCTCCTCGATTATCATATATTATCATACCATAAACTCAAGGTTAAAAATATTAGTCATAGTAATTCTATAAAAAATATTATGATTCATCAGTTACACCAATTAAAGATACCCCTTCAGTATTTTTCAATTTATGAATAAGACTGTATAATGTAGATAAAGTGATTTGAAAAAGGGTGGACGGGTTATATGGAAAAACCAACACGACTTGCACTGTTAAAAGAAATTGCAGAGTTTTTAAATGAAGAAACTGAAACATATAGTATGATGTATGGTGCTTTGAAATCCTTAATTGAAGGCAGTGAATTTTCAACGGGTTGGATTTTTTTTATTGATGAAGCAGGACAACATGAATTGATTTCAGATGTGGACTTACCTGGTGCTTTGTCGAAGCATAACTGTAAATATATGCGCGAAGGTACATGTTGGTGTGTTCAAGCCTATCAAAATAAAAAATTAACTAAAGCCTCTAATATTATAAATTGTTCTCGTATTAATTTAGCAAATCGAGCATATCATGAAGAAACAGATGGGATTACCCATCATGCAACAGTACCGCTTAGATCTGGTGATGAGCAATTTGGCTTATTAAATGTTGCTACACCGTATACAACACACTATAGTGAAGAAAATTTAGAATTATTAGAGTCGGTAGCATTCCAAATTGGTTCAGCAATCAAGCGTATTTTGCTTACAGACCAAGAAAAAGAAGCGGCACGTATTAGTGAAAGAAATCGTTTAGCGAGAGATTTACATGACTCAGTAAACCAGATGCTATTTTCAGTAAAATTAACAGCACATGCAGCTTATGGGATGTCAAAGGAAGCTGTATCACAAGAGGCATTTCAAATGATTGAACAGACAAGTCAGCAAGCAGTAAACGAAATGAGAGCATTAATCTGGCAATTGAAACCTGTTGGGTTAGAACAAGGTCTTGTAAATGCTTTGAAAAAATATAGTGAGTTACTGCAACTTGAATTGAATGTACAAGTAGAAGGTTTAATCAACCTTCCTAATTTGATTGAAGAAAATATTTATCGCATTATTCAAGAAGCAATGAACAATACTAAAAAACATGGGAATACACATAGAATTGATTTAGTATTAAAACAACAAAAACAATGTTTAAATGTTGAAATTAAAGATTACGGGGAAGGTTTTGATGTGTTAGAAGCACAGCATCAATACTCACATGGATTAAATAATATGAGACAACGTACTAAAATGATACATGGTAAAATAGACATCGTCTCACAACCTCAAATGGGCACTTGTATCCATATAGTTGTACCATTATAGATGATTGAAAGGAAGATAAATATGCATCGAATTATACTTGTTGATGATCATCACATCGTAAGACAAGGTTTAGAATTTTTACTTTCCACTGTAGATGACATAGAGGTCATTGGTGGCTTTTCAGACGGTAAATCTTTTCTGAATTATTTAAAGACCGGGGATGTGCCAGATATTGTATTACTTGATTTAGTAATGCCGGAAATGAATGGCATAGAGATAACAGAAATTATGAAGGCTCAATACCCTAATGTGAAAATATTAGTGCTGACTAGCTATGTTGATGATGAACATGTAATATCTGCAATTGATAAAGGTGCAGATGGTTACGAAATGAAAGATGTAGAACCTGAACAACTCATTGAAACCATCAAGAAAGTTATAGCAGGTGATAAAATAATTCATCCTCAGGCACAACATGTAATCGAAACAGTAAGTAAAAAACCGCATTTCACAAACAAACTTTCAAAGCGTGAATCAGAAGTATTAGCCGAGATGACCAAAGGAAAAACAAATAAAGAAATCGCAGAAGCTTTATTTGTGTCAGAAAAAACAGTGAAAACACATGTAAGTCATATTTTCAGTAAACTACAAGTGTCGGACCGAACTCAAGCAGCAATCTATGCGATGGAAAATAAATTAATATAATAAGAGGAATGCTACGTATATCATGATGAATACATAGCATTTTTTTGTTTTTAATAACTTTTAATGTAAAATGTAAAGTTTTACTATATAATAAAACTTAACAAAATAAAGGGGATGTTGCTATGAAGACAAAGAATCTTTCAATAAAAATTGTCATAGCATTGGTTTTAGGTATTGCAGTAGGTTCTGTTTGTAATCTGTTTGTACAAGCAGCGTTTGTAGAATTTATAGATAAATACCTATTCAATGTCATTGGGCAAATATTCTTAAATTTAATCTTTATGTTAGTAGTACCTGTAGTATTTGTATCTATCGTTTTAGGTGTAGTTGGTGTAGGTGATCCTAAATTGCTTGGAGGCATAGGATTAAAAACAATTTCATTCTTTTTAACGACTACAGCTTTAGCAATTATTATTGGTATAGCATTAGCGTTAATATTCAAACCAGGGGAAGGTAAATCAGATTTATTAAAAAGCGAAGATGTCTCGAGTTATCAACAAACGTTAAACAAAGACAATTCACAAGGGTCAGCAGCAAAACAAACATTTGACCAAACATTGATTAATTTGTTTCCTAAAAATCCAATCCAAGCTATGACTGATGGCAATATGTTGCAAATTATTACTTTTGCAATATTCATTGGTATTGGAATAATTATGGTAGGATCCAAGGCTCAAATTGTGCATAGGCTATTTGAACAAACAAATGAAGTACTCATGTATATAATTACAATGATTATGAGAGTCTTTGCACCTATAGGAACATTCGGCTTGGTTGCACACGCTTTTACAGGGGCAGGGTTTGGTGCCATTCAACAGTTAGGCATGTATTTCTTCATTGTTTTACTTGCACTCTTTATTCATTTCTTTGTAGTATATGGATCAGCAGTAAAATTATTAGGAAATTATAGTCCATTGAAGTTTTTTAAAGCCTTTATACCAGCCATTACCATTGGTTTTAGTGCTTCAAGTTCTAGTGCAGCTTTACCCATTTCAATGAATTGTACTAAAAAAATGGGGGTTAGACCTGAAATAGCATCATTTGTTCAGCCTTTAGGAGCAACCATTAACATGGATGGAACAGCAATAATGCAAGGGGTTGCAACAATATTTATTGCGCAAATATCAGGAGCACAACTATCTGTAGGACAATTAGTTACCGTTGTAGTTATTGCCGTTGTGGCTTCAATAGGCACAGCGGGCGTACCGGGTGTGGGACTCATTATGCTAGCGATGGTATTAAATGCAGTTGGTTTAAATCCAGCCGCTATTGGTATTATATTAGGTATAGATAGATTGCTAGATATGACGAGAACATCGGTAAACATAACTGGTGATGCTGCTTGTGCCTTAATTATTTCAAGAAAAGAAGATAAAAAATTAGCATCACAAAGTGAATCTATATGAGATATAGATATTAATTAAACATCGCACTAGTGAATATAAATATAACGGCATATACCTCAATCAACGGGGTATATGCTTTTTTGTGTAAATATAATCTAATTTTTAAAAGAAGAATTAATATAATTTTACATGCAATGAAAACGGATACAATATATATATTTAAACAAATTAATTATACGAAATAGCTGAAGTTTTTTAGTTATTTATATTCAAATGAAATTTTACACGTTTTAAACTTTTAGAAATATTATATAAATATATTGTATTTAACTTTTTATAGCGATATAATATAAAACATTGTGTTTATACAAAAATAAGCAGTGATTTAATATGAAATATTGTTGCAAGAAAGAGGGAAAACAATGGATTTTTCAATAATTATTCCATTTAAGGATAAAGGGAACAACGAAAGATTTTTAGAAAATTGTATAGAAAGTCTAAATAATCAAACATACCAAGACTTTGAAGTTTTGTTTCTTCATAATAAATCAGAAAGATTACAGACACTTACGCGACATACTCAATTAAACATCAGAATGCTTGAGATGTCAGAAACTGATCAACTTACAGATTATAGAAATTTAGGGCTAGAACAGGCTAAAGGTGAGTTTTTAATATTTATGGATGCGGACGATTATTTACATCCCAATGCTTTGATTTATGCAAAAAAGATGATTGAGTCTTCGAAAGATAATACAGATGTATTTAAATTTGCAATTACTAAAACTAATTTAGATAAAACATCAACTTTAAAAAAGAATAAGCGCGTCTTTTTTGATGGTGAGGCATTTTCTAAATTGGAAGCAGTTATGAATGGAGCAGACATTTCAGTTGATGATGTACAGTTAAAGCAAATTATAAATGGTTTTTTTGAAAACCAAATGATTAATCATAAATCTGAGCATGTAAAACCAGTGAATTATCTCAGTCGTTTGAATTATCAATTTAGAGTACATAGCTTCATAATTAGAAAATCATTTTTAATTGATAATCAATTAAATTTCAAATCTAAAAATACATTATATAGTGATATTCCATTTTTAATTGAATTATATAACAATACAGCAAATATAAAACAAACAAGTACAAAATTATATTATAAGTATATTCATAATGATTCGATTAATTCTCCTTCACTTACTCAGGAAGAACATAGTGATAGATTATTAAAAAGAGTACAAGCTATAAATGAAGCATTGGTTTTTTGTGAGAATTTAAAAATGGCAAGACAATTAAAAATCACTGCTATTAACGATTACTTATACAAAGTAGTGAAAAGCCCAATATTTACCGAATCATATACAGAAGTAAGTAAAATATATCGTGAATTGTATACTATTTTAAATATTAAATCAGCAAACTTTAAATTAAGCAAAAGACACTCATATGAAATGAATGCAATTGAAAAGGGTAAATTTAAAACGGCTTTTATGTTTAGTAAAAGTAGAGTACTAGGTTATAAAGCGTATCAATTTTCTAAGCCTAAAAACCAAAGATTTAGACAAAAGAAAATACAAAAAAATGTCTTTACAAGATTACCTATACAAGAAAATACCGTATTATATGAAAGCTTTTTAGGTAAGAATTATTCAGATAGTCCTAAAGCGATATTTAAGTATTTACTAGAGAACGAACCTAATAAATGGAAGCATATATGGGTACTTAACAATCAAGATATTGTAAAAAATGAAGAGGAATTTAAGCATAAGAATGTAAGAATAATAAAAAGGTTTAGCTGGAAATATTTTTATTATGTTACTTTATCAAAATATTTTGTACTAAACATGAGACAACCTAAATGGTTGTATAAAAAAGAGGAACAAGTCATCTTATCCACATGGCATGGCACACCGTTGAAACGTTTAGTTTTTGATATGGAAAATGTAACCTCAGCTAATAAAAATTATAAAAAAGATTTTTATAACCAATCTAGAAAATGGGATTATTTAATCGCTGCTAATCAATATAGCCAAGAGATATTTGAAAGTGCCTTTATGTATCCTAAAAACCAAATATTAACGTACGGTTACCCAAGAAATGATATATTGACGAATCATTCTGTTGAATATAAAAATGAAGTGAAAGAAAAGTTGGATTTACCAAAATCTAAAAAAGTTATTTTATATGCACCAACATGGAGAGACGATGAATTCCATTCAGCAGGAAAATATAAATTTAAGCTACAATTAGATTTACAACGCATGAAAGAAGAATTTGGAAATGATTATGTCATTATATTAAGAATGCATTATTTCATTTCCGACAACATGGATTTAACTGGATTTGAAGGTTTTGCTTATGATTATTCTAAATATAATGATATTAATGACTTATATATAGCTAGCGATTTGTTGATTACGGATTATTCTTCAGTATTTTTCGATTATGCAAATCTTAGAAAGCCCATTTTATTCTTTACTTATGATATTGAAAAATATCAAAGTATGTTGAGAGGGTTTTATATTGATGTATATAATGACTTGCCTGGTCCTTTATTGCTATCAAATGATGCACTTTTTAATGCGCTTAATAATATTGAATCAGTTAATGATGAGTACAAACAAAAATATGAGAAGTTTTATAGAACGTATTGTAATTTAGAAGATGGCAATGCAACAAAACGTGTTGTAAATGAAGTATTTAACTAAAAGCACGGACAGGAATTCATTTAATGAATTCCTGTCCGTGCTTTTTTAGTGACATTATAGTATTGTCACTACATATAATCTGCGAAATGGTCTCGATAACGCATATGTAGTATAGAACCTAATATGAATAACACAGTCACTAGACATAAATTATAAACTGCTAAATGCCAGTGTGTGATAAAGAACCACTCATGATGCAATATTGCTGCCCGATATCCTTCTGCTAGGAAAAAAATGGGATTAAAATTCATAACAGTTAAAACCGTTTCGTTAGTGGGTAAGTACAATATTGAAGAAACAAAGAAAATTATTCTCATCAGTGACTGCATGATCATTTGTGTATCTCTTATAAGCACACCTAATGTTGATGTAACTAAAGAGATAGCCATCGTTAATATTAACGCAAAAGGGATATATAACAATAATTGTAAGGTGTAAATAGTTGGGTGATAGCCACCAACTAAACAAAGAAGCATTACAATGATTAATAAACCAATATGTCCGTAGAACCTACTGAATACAATATAGCTTGGTATAATTGATAATGGAAATTTCATCTTTGCGACTTGATTAAATTTTGAAGATATCGCTTTTGTGCCTTCGAGCACGCCTTGATTAACGAAAAACCACATACTTATACCGACCATTAGCCAATAAATAAACGGTACACCTTCCATAATGTTGTTACTTCTAAGCCCTAGTCCAAAAACAAACCAGTAGACTGCAATTTGCATAGCAGGATTAATTAATTCCCATGCGATACCTAAGTAATTGTTATGATTAGAAATTCTCAGTTGAAATTCAGCTAATCTTTTAATGAGGTAAGCATTTTTAATATGTTCTATAAAGACAATCCATGCTGATTTCATATGTAATAAAACTCTCTTTCATATAGCTTTTTTTATAATTATATAATACATATGTTTAAATTGAAAATAAATTTAATAGACTTTGCCTTGAAATAAATAATTACATGTAGAATGATTAACAAAAAATACTCCTGTAAAGTAAGCAAATGCAGTATGTCTTTGTAACTATATTAATTCATATTTCATTCTAAAATATTTTCTATAATAAATTTTATGAGCGTTTAACAAAATGTTTAATATTATAGTAGAGAATATTTTCAAATGTTTTATTATTGTTAAGTTTATCTTAATATTTAGGGTATAATAAAATTATATTATCGATTAAATAAAGTGTTACACTTTTTCAATTTATAAGTATTAATCAATAATATACTTATATGTATAGAATTAATAATTATTATATATTATGATGTATAAAAAGATACTTATAATACATGGGAGGAGATTACTTATAATTTAAGAAATTTGAATAAAAAGGGGAGTCAAAGGTTATGCAAATCAATATATTAGGTTTTAATATCTTCGCAAAAGGAGGGACATCAAGAAGTAATATTAATTTAATTAAAGCATTTTTGGAAAAAGGGCATGAAGTTAAATACTTTAATAGTTTGGATTTTGAAGAAAGTGAAATTACAAAATTAATTATACATGAAAATATTAATTCACCTGATTTTAAAGTTTTTAAAAGTTATGATTATGACGAGTTATCAGTTGGAGATATTTTGATTATTACAAGGGAAGATTTATTTAAATATTCTAGAATTGTTAAACAACATAATAGTAATTTAAAGGTCGTGGGAGAAATACATGGGCCACTTGAATATATTAATGATGATATTGATCTTTCGTTAGATACAATCGATTGTATACGCGTAAGCACAGAATCGATAAAACAACAATTTGAACAAAAATATAATTATAAAGCTGTTTTTAATCAATATGTGAATGCACAACACATTGAACTTACAAACATACCTTCAAATACAAAGCGAAATTTGTTAATCAAATCAAGATTTGAAGATGGTGTGAAAGATATCTCATATGTAATTAAACTAATTAATTATATAAAGCGAAATACATATAAAAATGACATTCAGTTATATATTGTAGGTTACGGGCCTTCTGAAAACTTATATAAAAATTTAGTTGAATATTATAATCTTGAGGATAATATCCATATTAATGAACGTGAGCCTTTGAATTATATTTATGTTTCAACATCTCCATATGAGACATTAGGCTATTCAATTTTAGAGACTGTGGCTAATGGTAATCAAGCACTTATATATGCAGGTGATGATAACGTTTTGGAAGGTATTTATAAGAAATATAATGCTGTTTCATTTTTGAGTAAGGATTTTCGTAAAGATAGCGAGCAACTATTACAAGTATTTGAAGGTAAATATACGCGTAGTGAGAGAGCAAAAGATGTACAACGTTTACAAGTAGACTTTGCAAATGATGACTATGTCGATAGATATCTTAATAACGTGAATAGTGTGAATAATGAAAATTTAGCTAAGGTTATTGATGTTAAAAAAGCACGTGTGCCTAAAATTAAGACTAAGAAGACAAATACTAGTAAAATTCATAACCTAGATCAAAAAAGAGATTTATATGAGAATCTAAAGAAAACCGTCTTATTTAAAAAACTATTTAACAACAATATCTTCTTTAACGGGATGAAAAAAATATATATTTATCGGAAAAACAAATTAGAAAAGAAGATTATGGATGGTATAGAACCTGAAGAAAATAAAGTGTTTATTGAATCTTTTCATGGAAGTAATTTTAGTGGTGACCCTAAATATCTGGCCTTACAGATTAAGAAAAAATTTAAAGATAAAAAAGTATATGTAAGTTCAGTTAATTCATTAGTAGATATAGAAATTAGAAATAGTGGATTGATACCAGTTAGATTTGGTAGTGCCATTTATAAGAAAATCTTCCGTTCTTGTAAATATGTATTCATGAATGGTAATTCATTAGATAATGTATATAAGCATAGTAATCAAATTTTTGTACAGACATGGCACGGTTTTCCCCTTAAAAAAATGGTGAATGATCTTAGTGACAAAAAAGAAAAAAACCTTCAACTATCCAAATTTTTACCAAGAATGAATAAATGGGATTATCTCATAACTTCATCTAATTTAAATACCTTATTATTAAAATCCGCATTTAAATTGGAAAACAATAATCAATTAAAAGTATTAGAATTGGGAGCACCGAGAAATGAATATTTAATTAATAGTAATAATGAACAAGAATGGCTTAGAATTCAGAGTAAGTATTTATTTCAAAATGATGAAAATACTAAGTATATTCTCTATTGCCCAACGTGGAGAAATGGTCAAAGAGATAGTATTACTAATATCAATTTAGTAGATTTATTAGTGTTTTTACCTTCAAATTATAAAATCATTGTTAAGTTGCATCCAAATGAGTCAAGGTTACGAAATAAATATAATAATTTAGATCCAAGAATACATTGTTTCTATAATGAATTTGTAGATATTCAAGAATTATATATATTAAGTGAAGCAATGATTACAGATTATTCTTCAACTATATTTGATTATGCGCATTTAAATAAGCCTATTTTCTTATTACAAGAAGATACAAACAAATATCAAGAAGAAGTAGGATTTTATTTTGATATCAATGAGGTTGGTAAGTTCCCAGAAGTCACTTTTAACGAAAAGAAATTAGCAAACCAACTAACAAAAATTAAAAAAATTGATTACAGTAAAATGACAAGTAGGTTAATGAAAAATGATAAATCCAATTCATCAGAAAAAATTTTAAATCAAGTTTTTAATGTGAAATGAAAATAGCGAGGTTGTATTTATGGAGTCCAATAAAGTATATAAATTAAATGAACAGATTAATTTTGAAGATCAAAAGAGAATTTTAATAGATACAGGTGATCAAGAAAACTATATACAAAAAGCACGAAAATCAGCAGCTATTCATCAACATTACAAGGATTTATTAAAGCAAGATTATATATTGTATTTTCATCAAAAAACGATATCAAAATTTTATAAAAGAGAATATGTAGGAGAATTATTCCAAAGAAAAGATCTCATCAAATTTAATCATTTATTCTATACACTTGATGCTCCGGAAGGAAGAAAAGTGAATGAGGAAGTGCCACGAAAATTATTAGTTATATTTACTTGCATGCCTAATGCGAAAGAATACGATAGTTCGCTTATACCTAAGCGTATGTTTCCCAAATTTTTTGATGGAATTGAAAAGAGCTTAGTGAAAAATGTGTATACAATGAGAATTATGGATATCAATGTGTCGCATGGTTCACACTACATCAATACTACGAACTATCCAGAATATGAAAGAGATATTAAAGGAGCAATTGAATCTGTTCAAAGTCAACTAGATATTACTACTGAAAACATAGTTTTATATGGTGGATCAAAAGGGGGAACAGGTGCTATATATCATGGTGCTGCTTTAGATTTAAAAACATTAGCTGTAGACCCAATTGTAAATATTGGTGGAAAGTTAGAGCAAAATGATAGAAGATTTTTAAAGGATAATAGAAAGGAAGACTTGGTACCAACAATTAATGATAATTTGAGTAAGCAAAATAATTTTATTAAACATGTTATTTGTAGTGAAAAAGTCCCGTTATATTACAATGAAACGAGCAGGATAGATGAACAAAACATTAATAAAATAAATATGAAAGATAAGATGATCACATCACATCCAGAAGTCTCTCGAAACACAGTACCAGAACAATTAATGATATTGAATTTCCTTTTAGGTGGACATAAACAGTTTGAAAAAGATTAGGACCTTGCTCCTAATCTTTTTTTATTAATAATCCTTTTAGAAGAGAGAAATTTTCAAAAATAAGGTTGGATCAGAAACACCACAAATATAGTATATGTCATATAATCTTACACTTAGTGTTATATAATCTGCTTTGAATTTTATTTTTATAAAATAGTGGTATAAAATCTAACATGTAAAACAAAAATATTAATAGTGTATAGAACTGAAAGTAATAATTTAATGTTTATAAGGAGGAATTCTATGACAGTAATAAAATCGTGTCTCTTTTCACTATCGCAAAGTGGTAACTTAAATAAACTAGCAAAGAAGTTGGGACCCAAGCTGGGTATTCATTCATTTATAGCTGGAACAAATTTAGTTGAATTAGAAACAAACATTTATAGATTAAATAATCGTGGCGTGGCTGTGACTATCGACAACTTAGGGGAATTTGTTTACTACGAACAAGATGCAAGTGAGGCAACATCACGAATTTTAGACGTCATAGATAGAATATATCTCAAAGGCCTTAATGGTCATATTTCAATCAAATTAACTCAAATCGGTTTAGATGTTGATGATGGGATATGCTTAAATAATGCCACTAAAATTATTGATTACGCTAACCAAAAAAATATATTTGTAAATATTGATATGGAAGACTTTAATCATATAGAATCAAGTTGGAATATTATAAATGAACTCACTGCGAAATATTCAAATATTGGTACTGTAATCCAAGCTGCTTTATATAGAGCGGAAAGTGATGTAAAGCAAAATAAAAATATGAAGTTACGCATTGTCAAAGGGGCATATAAAGAAAGTGCAAATATTTCATTTCAAATGAAAAAGGAAATAGATAATAACTTTTTAAAATTAACAAAAATACACTTATTAGACGGAGCTTTTACGTCTATTGCAACTCATGATCATAATATAATAAGAGAAATTATATATTTTATAGAAGAAAATGATATTTCGACAAGTAAATTTGAATTTCAAATGTTATATGGGTTTCGCACCAACCTTCAAGATACTTTAGTAGAGAAAGGATACAACGTCTGTGTCTACATGCCTTTTGGAAAAGAATGGTATGGATATTTTATGAGGAGAATCGCTGAAAGACCCCAAAATATAAACTTATTACTAAAGCAAACTTTCAACAAATTTTTCACAAAAGCGTATTAGAGCATATATAGTAAAGTATTATTTCTATTGAGAATTTCACAGTTTTATAAAAGTAATTTTGGAATAATATGGCATTATATAATCGCAAGTATATTAATAGAAAGCGGTGTAAATCATGAAAGATCAATTTTTTTCGGATAGTGGTAATGAAAATTTAGACTACTACCAAATGCCTAAAGTTTTAATGTGTAGCGATCGCTATATAAAATTAACACCTAATGCTTTTAAATTATATATCGTTCTACATGAACGCATGCAATTAAGTATGCAAAATGGTTGGAAAAATGAAGAAGGCTCATATTATGTCAATATGGCTCCTCAAGAAGCTGAGGATCTATTTAATTATTCAACTCTAACTTTTGAAGATACAAAAATAGAATTAGAAATGTTTGATTTACTTTATCAAGAGAAGCATAGCTCAGAAAAGTTTCCTAGATTATACATTAAAAAATGTAAATATACTGATGAAGAGCTTTTAGAGTATGAAAATATGTTAGTCAACATACAATGATATTAAGTAACGAAAATCATTTTATGTAACTTGAAATAACAATTATGACTATTTTTGAAAAAATACATTGAAATTTCAAATTGATTAATATAAACTTATCAGTAATTTCAAATTAAAATCAAAGATAAAGAAAAAATATTATATTAAAGTAAGAGATTAGAAGTCATCGGCTGTAAGCTTCTATATAAGCTAATATTTTACTACTTTAGAGATATGTATGAAAATACATCGTTTAATAACATGTTACGTTATTCAATGAGTCCTAATTGGTTAACAAATCAGTTAGGGGAATTTGGGTGGTACCACGAGACTGCGCTCGTCCCTATATCTATAGGGATAAGCGCAGTTTTTTTATTATAAATAAAAGGAGTGTTATCAATGTTTGTAGATAATGTGAAAGTTAAATTATCAAATAATAATGAATTGGAGGTGCCACAAGAAACAACATTACTTCATGTTGCTAAAAATATTGGTAGCTCTTTTTCAAAAAAAGCTGCCCTAGGATATGTCAATGGAGTTTTAAAAGAATTAAGTTATCCACTCAATAAAGATTGTGAAATTAAATTTATTACTTTTGAAGATAAAGAAGCTGAAAAATCAATAAAATATACATTATCTTTTTTAATTAGTTATATAATCCAAGACCAATTTGAGGGAATTGAAATTGCTGATTTAGGTGTAAATAACGAAGGTTTCTATTGTGATTTCCGTACTGTTTTCAAAAACCTTAATAAAGAAGATTTGAATACTATAAATAAAGCACTTTCTAATATTATAAATGCTAATCAAACAATAACAGTATCTGAAATACCTAAAAAAGAAGCACAACATATATTTAGTGATACAAAGTATATGAATTATCATGTTGAAAATAATGAAGATAATAACATTAAAGTTGCTCAAATAGGGGCATATACATCGTTAATTAGTTATCCTATAATTAGTAATTTATCAAAACTCAAAAATTATAAACTTATAAATATTTCATCTACAAATTGGCTAAGAGATATAAATAATGAACCCTTACAACGTATATCAGGTATAGCTTTTTCTAGCGGAGAAGCTTTAAAAGATCATGAAACATTTATTGAAAAATACGAAAATATTAATCATAGAAAAATAGGTAAAGAACTCAATTTGTTTACATTTTCTGATCATGCTCCTGGTATGCCCTTTTATAAGCATAATGGGCAAATTATACGTCTTGAACTTCAAAACTTTTTACGAAAACTACAATTTGAAGAAGACTATGAAGAAGTATATACACCATTTATAATGAATGAAACATTATGGAAAGAGAGTGGGCATTGGGAGCACTATAAAGACAATATGTATTTTACAGAAGTAGATGATATAAAATATGCATTGAAGCCTATGAATTGTCCAGGTCATATGCTCATTTATAAAAATGAACATCACTCTTACAGAGATTTACCTATTCGCATGGCTGAATTTGGTCAAGTACATCGTCATGAACTTAGTGGTTCTTTAAACGGATTGTTTAGAGTAAGAACTTTTAACCAAGACGATGCCCACATCTATGTGACTCGAAACCAAATAGAAAATGAAATTCTTAATGTGCTTAATTTAATTGATAAGGTATATACTATCTTTGAATTTGATTACAATATTGAATTATCTACACGTCCAGATGATTATATGGGAGATGTTAACTTATGGAATTTTGCAGAAACATCTCTTGAAAATGTACTTAATTATAATCAATTAGAATATACAATTAACGAAAAAGATGGTGCGTTTTATGGTCCTAAAATAGACATCCATATTAAAGATGCATTAGGTAGAAGTCATCAATGTGGAACAATTCAACTTGACTTCCAAATGCCAGAAACGTTTGATTTAAGTTACATTAATGAAAATAATGAAAAAGAGAGACCTGTCGTTATCCATAGAGCAGTTTATGGCTCTATCGATCGATTTTTAGGAATTTTACTTGAACATTATGCAGGTCATTTACCTTTATGGTTAGCTCCCAATCAACTTAAAGTGATTCCTGTTAACAATAAAATCCATTTAGATCATGTTGATAACATTAAAAAAAGACTGAAATCAAAAGGAATAAGAGTTAATATTGATAACACTGAGGAAAAAATGGGATATAAAATTAGAAACGCGCAACTTCAAAAAGTTCCTTATACTATTGTGATAGGAGATAAAGAAATAAATGATAATACTATTTCTGTACGTAAATATAGAGAAAATGAAGAAAAAATATATAACTTAGAGGAATTTATAGAAAAAATTATAAATGAAATTAACTTAATAAGATAATGCAGCTTACTGTTGATGATATATGTAAGGAGGTTTTTTCAATATGAAATATGTAACAGTTTATCATTATGATGCTTTTACTCTGAAACCTAATAAAGGAAATCCTGCAGGTTTAGTATTAAATGGGGATGAGTTAAATAATAATGAAATGCAAGAAATTGCATATAAAGTTGGATTTAATGAAACGGCATTTCTAGTTAGGTCCGATATAGCTGATTTTAGAATTCGCTATTTCACGCCTGGACAAGAAATGAACCTTTGTGGTCATGCAACAATCGCAATGATTTATGCTCTGAAAACAATGAATCTATTAATGAAAAAAAGACATGTAACCATCGAAACAAAGGTAGGTGTTTTAGATATTAAAGTAGATTCGTCTGAAGACAATAAAGTGGTTATAACGATGAAACAAGCAGCACCACAGTTTGAAGCGTTCAAGGGATCTAAGAAAGATTTAGCTAATGCCATAGGTATTAGCGAGGACGATTTAGAAAGCAACTTTCCAATTTTGTATGGTAGTACCGGTGCATGGACACTTCTAGTACCAGTTAACAACCTTAAAGCATTTAAAACAATGAAACCTAATAACAGCTTATTTCCAACCATATTAAATGAAAAATCTAAGGCTTCCATTCATCCATTTTGTTTTGAAACTTATGATTCAGATGCTGACATGCATGCTAGACATTTTTCGTCGCCTTTCTCAGGTACAATAGAAGATGCAGTGACAGGAACTGCTTCTGGAATTATGGGGGTATATTTTGCAAGATATAAACAAGGCACTGGTAGGGGCTCGTTAAAGCTTATTGTAGAACAAGGACATGAGATAAATAAAGATGGCCGAGTATTAGTAAACGTTTCACCCAGCGAATGTAGTTATGATGTAGAGATAGCTGGAAATGCCGTATATGTTAACAAATTTGATGTTTTATTAGAAGATAATGAAATATCAAATTAATCATCGTCGTATACACGATAATATAAAAAGGTAATTAAGTGATTAGTAGTGTACTTAATACAAACAACTATTAAGTTTATTATTATATAAATCTAAAAGTGACTAATTAGACTTGAATCTAATTAGTCACTTTGCTATAGCATAATAATTACAAAAACGAGTTAATTCTCTTTAATTTAATATACAATAGAAGAAAAAATTAACTGATGTCACATTTTGTACACAGTTTAAGCGAATACGATTGTTTTATTTCCGTTAGTGACAATGACTTTATGTTGTACATGTAATTCAACAGCTTGTGCTAATACTCTTGATTCCACATGACGACCAATTTTTCTCAAATCCTGTACGTTATATCGATGATTAATACGTGTCACATCTTGATCTATGATAGGGCCTTCATCTAAGTCAGAAGTGACATAATGACTTGTCGCTCCAACGAGTTTAACGCCACGTTCCCATGCTTGTTTATATGGATTTGCACCGATAAATGAAGGTAAGAATGAGTGGTGGATATTAATGATTTGATTTGGATAATGACTCACAAAATTGTCAGTAAGTATTTGCATATATTTTGCTAATACAATGAGTTCTACTTCGTGTTTTGCGCAAATATCTAAGATGTTTTGTTCTGTCAGGGCTTTTGAGTCGCCACTTGGTACGTAATAGAATGGGATATTAAAAGCCTCTGCAAAATGTCTATTATTTTCATGATTACTTACGACTGCAACAATTTCAGCAGCAATCTCACCACGTTGTACTCTTAGCAGTACTTCATTAAATGCATGATCCTCTTTTGATACAAATAATGCAATTTTAGTTTTTTCACTGTCATCGAACAAATTAAATTCAATATTATTTTCACTTAAACTTTTCTCTAAAGCGGCTTTTAATAAATTGACTTTTTCAAATTCAAATCTTAAATATAATTTTCCTTCTGTATCTTGAGCATTATCATATTCTGTAAAATGATCTAGATGTAATATATTAGAATCATATTCTGAAATGATATTAGTGATTAATGATGTGATTCCAACTTTATCGGAACATGTTGCTAATAATATGTATTTGTCTTTCATTTCTATGGACACCTCTAAATTTTAAAGTAATTCAAATTATAATGAAGATTCTGAATAAAGTAAATTAATATTGCTTTTTTTAATATATTTATATCAATTTGTATTTATTCAATGATAAAAATAAAGAAATAAGCTATAATAGTTAATAGTGTTTTTACTTTAAAGAAGTAATAAGTAAACTTAAAAATGACACATTTTCCAAAAATAATACGCTTACAAACATCGTGGTGTTGGTCAGTAATTTGCTAATAACATATATGTTTGATTATTTTGATAATTGCGCCAATAACGAAAAACAACGAAAATTTCATTTCACTCTTTTATTTTGTTAAAAATTGTATTAAGATGTAATTTGTGTTTCAAGAAGCGTGTATTATTGCAATTTCTTGTGTCCGGATAAAATATTCTTTTATGAAAGGTAGATTAAAGTAATGGATAGACAGAATTTCACAGATTTAATTCAAACAAAATTTAAAATGGTTCGTATTGAAGCAGGTTATACGCAAGATACGATGGCCCAAACTATTGGTCTTTCTAAAAAGACATTAGTTCAAATAGAAAAAGAGAGAGTATTACCTAACTGGACAACGTGTGTGTCAATTTGTGCTTTGTTTAGAGATTCAGATGTTTTAAATAGTACATTTGGTTGTGATCCTTTAGAAATGGTACAAACGATTTCTCGCAATCACTGCGCATACCCTAATCATGCTACAACAAGTGACATTTACTGGAATACTGTTGATAGCCGTAATGGTTTTATCTTACAAAGTAACAAAGTAAGTGATATCTACCGCGTACTAAATAAAGACACTCAACCTATATTTGGCACTTCAAAATTAAGGGAAGCTGAAACGTATTTCGGCAGAATTTCAAAAGAAGAATTAATGCACGTATAATATATTAATTCATTTGTGATAGAAGAATCATTATTTATATAATTGAGTGGCATAAGACTTAAAATTGTATATGAATGATTTAGTCACTATACTATACTTGGCCTAAACAAAGATTTAGGTCTTTTTTTATTGATGGAAATCTAAAGAAAGTATTGAAGCTTCTACATATGATAATAAATAGGGTATTATTCTACACATTATTAACTTAAGTGTTATACAATGTAAAAATGATGGTTATATATCTGTATATATAATAGTAGAAATTGAAAAATAAAAGGGGAAATAAAATATGCATGCTTTTTTAGTTATTGTGTTTATGATGGTCATAGGTGCATTAATAGGTGGCGTAACAAATGTTATTGCAGTTAGAATGCTCTTTCATCCATTTAAAACATATTATATTTTTAACAAACGTGTACCTTTCACTCCAGGTTTGATACCTAAACGAAGAGGTGAAGTAGCTAGTAAGATTGGCCAAGTTGTCGAAGAGCATTTATTAACAGAGTCATTAATTAAATCTAAATTAAATGCGCCTGCATCACGTTCTGCAATAGAGAGTTTACTACTTAATCAAATTGATAAGTTGAAGCAAGAACATTCAACTATTCAATATTTTGCAGATAAATTAGATATTGATGTAGCTCAACTAGCTAATGAAAAACTCAACCTTGTGATATCTACAAAGCTGGATGCCTTTTATCACGATTATCAACATACTGCTATAAAAGATATTTTACCTAATGATATTGAGCAATCACTTGATAGTAAAGTGGATTTAATACCGGACTTATTGTTTGATAGAGCGAGAATATATTTGAGCTCAGATAAAGGTGCTACGGATATATCATCGATGTTAGAAACATTTTTCCAAGAAAAAGGGAAGATTGTTGGCTTATTGCAAATGTTTATGACGAAAGAAAGTATAGCTGAACGTATACAACACGAATTAATTCGTCTAACGAAACATCCAAAAGCTAAAGAAATAGCCAATCAAATTATTGATAGCGAATATCAAACGATGAAATCTAAACACTTAAATGAAGTAGTCACTGTGGAACAATTCGATTCATTTAAAGATTCGGCTACAGAGTTAGCTATCGGCTATATAGATGCACAATCTGTTTCAAACAAATCATTAAGTTCTTTAATGCCCAGTTTTATTTCATTTTTAGAAAGTAAAGTGACTCAAACAATCACAGATGCAATTATTGACAATGCTTCTAAGCATATAACACCGATAATGAAAAAAATAAATTTAAAACAAATGATTGAAGAACAAGTCAATACATTTGAACTTGATTATATCGAAAGATTAATCATTGATATTGCAAATAAAGAATTGAAATTAATTATGATGTTAGGCTTTTTACTTGGAGGTATTATTGGCTTATTACAAGGTGTAATTGCAATTTTTGTATAACATATTAAATTATGTTATTGTAATATCGATGTGGATTTAACACATAAACACAAAAGGAGTGAAGCACAATGGCAGTAAATTTACACGATCATGCTAATCAATTAGAACAAGCTTTAAGAGAGAGTGACGAATACCAAGCAATCCAAAATGCTTACGCAAAAGTTAAAGAAAATCAAGAGTCTAAAGAATTATTTGACGAATTCCGTGAAACTCAATTAAACTTCCAACAAAAACAAATGCAAGGTGAAGAAATCGGTGAAGAAGAGCTACAAAAAGCACAAGAACAAGCTCAAAAAATCGAAAATGATTCTAACATTTCTGAATTAATGACTGCTGAACAAAACATGAGTCAAATTTTCCAAGAAATTAACCAAATCATTGTTAAACCTTTAGATGAAATCTACGCTGACTAATCAGTTTTATAATGTTAAGCTACAATACATTCTATGTATTGTAGCTTTTTTGTTTTATCGACTGAATATTAAACTATGTGGTAAAATATAGAGATACAAGTATTGGGGTGCATACATTTTAGCAATAGGCTAGAAGACGATTCAGCTTATAAATTGTGGCACATGCATTATTGTAAATAAACCTTTAAATAAAGGAGAACTATACTGTATGGTAAAATTTATTCATTGTGCTGATTTACATTTAGATAGCCCATTTAAATCAAGAAGTTATTTAAGTCAGTCTATATTTGATGATATGCAAAAAAGTGCTTATGAGAGCTTTGAAAAAATAATAGATTTAGCATTGAATGAAGAAATAGACTTTATGATTATTTCTGGTGATTTATTTGACCAGCAAAATCGTACGTTACGTGCAGAGGTATTTCTAAAAAAACAATTTGAACGTTTAGCAAAAGAGCAAATTTTCGTATATATATGTCATGGAAACCACGATCCACTGTCAGCTCATGTTGCGACAGAATGGCCAGACAATGTCTCCGTATTCTCAGAAAATGTTGAAACTTATCAAACGATTACTAAAAACGGAGAAGAAATTTATCTACATGGATTTAGTTATCAAAATGATGCAAGTTATGAAAACAAACTTGATGCTTATCCTTCTAGTCAAGGACAAAAGGGCATTCACATAGGTATATTACATGGTACATATAGTAAGACGAACACTCAAAATCGATATACTGAATTTAGATTAGAAGACTTAAACAATAAGCTTTATCATTACTGGGCATTAGGTCACATACATGAACGACAACAACTCAGTGATATGCCACAGATTCATTATCCTGGTAATATACAGGGGCGTCATTTTAAAGAGTTAGGAGAAAAAGGTTGTTTATTGGTTGAAGGTGATAATCTAAACCTTCACGCTCAATTTGTGCCAACTCAATTTATTCGTTTTGAACAAGCAACAATTGAAACAGATAAAACAACGAAGCAAGGGTTGTTTGATGAAATACAAAACTTTAAAGCAAAAGTAAGAATAAATGGAAAATCTATCTATCAATTAAACGTGATTCTCAACTCAGATGTTAAAATTACTGAGCAAGATATCATTCAAATACATGATATGGTTAGTGATTATGAAGAGAACGAGCATCAGTTTGTATTCATAGAAGATTTAAACATTAGAAATAAGCATGAGGAACAAAATACATTGGTGAATGAATTCTCTCCAGAATTAATAGAAGATAACACTGTGTATGATCAAGCAATGAATGATTTATATTTAAACCCTAAAGCTTCCAAATATCTAGAGAACTATAGCAACTTTGATCGACGTGCTTTAATTGAGCACGCTGAGGAATTATTAAAGTCAGATATGAGGGGAGAATAATATGAAGATTAAATCTTTAGAAATCTATGGTTACGGCAAATTTATACAAAGAAAGATAGACTTTGACGAACATTTTACAGAAATTTATGGTGAAAATGAAACAGGAAAATCAACGATTCAAGCATTTATTCATTCTATATTATTTGGTTTTCCTACAAAAAAAGAAAACGAACCACGATTAGAGCCACGTCTTGGTAACCAATATGGCGGTAAACTGACACTTATTCAAGATAATGGATCAATAGTTGAAATTGAACGTATAAAAGGTAGTGCAGTAGGCGATGTAAAAGTATACTTGCCTAATGGTATGATTAAAGATGAGTCTTGGCTGAAAAAAGAACTGAATTTTATTTCTAAACGTACATATCAAGGTATATTTTCATTTGATGTCCTTGGTTTACAAGATATTCATAAACACATGGATGAAACACAATTACAAAATTACTTATTACAAGCTGGTGCGTTAGGATCGACAGAGTTTACAAGCATGCGTGAAACGTTAAATAACAAGAAAGAGCTGTTGTACAAGAAAAACGGACGTAATCCAATCATTAATCAACAATTAGATCAATTAAAAGAATTAGAAAGTCAAATTAGAGAACAAGAAGCAAAGTTAACAACATACAAGCGGTTGGTAGATGATAAAGATAAATCTGAGCGGAGATTAAGTAATTTGAAGCAAAATCTAGCACAGTTATCTAAGATGCATGACCAAAAGCAAAAAGAGCTAGCCTTACATGAACAGGCTCAAGAATGGAAAGCATTGGAAGCAAAACTTAATATTGAGCCGATTCAATTTCCAGAACAAGGTATAGATCGCTATGAATCTGCTAAATTACAAACACAGAATCTCAAACGTGATATTGGATTACGTGAAGAAAGATTAGCGCATCTTAAAGCAGAGAATGACAAGATAGATGTTCCAAATCAAATGGATATAGATGCATTTAATCATTTACATCAACAAGAGAATGAAATTAAACAAAAAGAATACGAACTCAAAACAGTTGAAAAAGAAATACAGGATAAAGAACGTGAAAATTCAGGTTTACAATCAAATATTGGGTGGCAGGATGTACACCATCATGTGGATAGTTCAGAAGCTATGAAAAGCTATGTGAGCGACCAAATTAAAAGTAAGCAAGAACAGACGGCTTTGATTCAACAATTAGAACGAAGTATCGAAGACAATAACATAGATCAAGATACGAATCACAACGAAATAGACGCTTTAGAAGCAGATACTGTACCAGAAGAGACATTTGAAAAGAAAAAGCAATATAATCGTCAAGTATTTGAACATCAAGAAAAGAGTAACCTTTATCAGAAGATGAAAGAGGCATTTGATACGGAACAAAGGGAAAATGATAAGAGACAAAATTTATTACGTATGAGTTTAATCATTTTAGCTGTAATAGGAATAGGCTTAACTGTTTTCTCATTCTTTTCAGCTAATTTAATTTTTAGTGTCATTTTTGCTATTCTATCTTTAGTTTTTATTATAGGTATTTTCTTTGTCAAAACAAAACAAGTAGGTCACAGTGAAACTTTCTCTAAAGAAATTGATGATTTAGAACGACAAATTTTACATTTAGAAGAGCATTATGATCTTGATTTTGATTTAGATGATCAATTTAGAATAAGAGAACAATTGCATAATACGATTAAAACTAAAGATGCGCTAGAGAAAAAAGCTGACTATTTAGCGAATAATTTGGAACAAGCGCAACAACATTATCAAATTGCTCAAGAAAATATTAATAAAGTGAAGTCAGATTTACATTTATCTGATAAAATGTCAGATGAACTTATTATTGATAGTATTGGCACAATGAATAAGATCAAAGCACATGATAGTCATCTTAGTGAGCTAAAAGTACAAGAAAAAGCATTACAGCAGCAATTAGACGCTTATTATGACCATGCTAGAGAAGTAACCAAAAATCAATTTATGTATTTCAATGCTTTATCATTATTTCATGATATCGGACAATGGTTAAAAGAAAAAACAAGCTTACTTGAAAAATGGAATAGAAATGATGAACAAATCAAATTGATTGAGAGTGAAGTGACACAGCTTCATAATCGTTTGAATGAAAATAATAATGTGATTACACAGTTATTCAACTTTGTGAATGTCTCGAATGAAGAAAGTTATTATCAACATCATCAACGATATCAAGACTATAATCAACAAATGAATCGCTTCAATGATTTAACGAAATACTTGGAAAATCAAAGTTATACGTATGATTTGAGTTCAAGATTAAGTGGCAAAACATTGGCGCAATTACAAGAAGAAGATGAAACATTATCTCGACAAGTTGATGAGTATAATGATCAGTATTTAGAAATGCAATCAGAGGTTAGTACGTACAATGCTAAAATCACCGATATGGAAACGGATAAGACTTTATCAGAACTACGTCATCGTTTCCATATCCTAAAAAATAAAGTGAACGATGAAGCTAAAGATTGGGCAAGCTTAAGCTATCTACAATCACTTGTAGACGGACATATTAAACAAATTAAAGATAAACGGTTACCACAAGTGATAAACGAAGCAACATCTATCTTTGCACATTTAACAAATGGACATTATGTACAAGTGACATATGCAAATGATGAATTAATGGTTAAACAGGAAAATGGACAAATGTATGAGCCTGTAGAGCTTAGTCAATCGACTAAAGAAATACTTTATATAGCACTACGTTTGAGTTTAATTAAAACATTAAAACCATACTATCCTTTTCCTGTTATTATCGATGATGCATTTGTGCATTTTGATAAACAAAGAAAAGAAATTATGATGAATTATTTAAGGCAGATGCCATCGAGTTATCAAATTTTATACTTTACATGTATTAAAGATACAAGTGTGCCTTCAAAACAAATCATTACATTGAATAAATACGAGGAAGGCGGTAAATAATGAGAAATGTAGAAAAGTTAAATCCTGGAGATTCTGTTGATCACTTTTTCTTGATTCATAAAGCAATACAAGGTGTAACAGCTCAAGGTAAAGATTATATGACGATTCATTTGCAAGATAAAAGCGGTGATATCGAAGCAAAACTATGGACAGTAAGTAAAGAAGATATGAAAGTGTTAGTACCGGAAAAGATTGTACATGTAACAGGTGATGTTATTAATTATCGCGGTAGAAAACAAATGAAAATCAATAAAATAAAATTAGCCACGCCAGATGACAACATGAAAACACAAGATTTTGTTGATGGGGCGCCTTTAACACCCGATGAAATTCAAGAAGAAATTTCACATTACATGTTAGAGATTGAAAATGCTGCATTACAACGTATTACGCGTCATCTTATACGTAAGTATCAGGAAGCATTTTTTACATTCCCTGCGGCTAGTACGCATCATCATAATTTTTCCAGTGGTTTAAGCTATCATGTATTAACGATGTTACGTGTTGCTAAACCAATTTGCGATATTTACCCGTTATTAAATCGTAGTTTATTGTATAGTTCAATTATTTTACATGATTTAGGAAAGGTAAAAGAATTGAGTGGACCAGTAGCTACTTCATACACGGTTGAAGGGAATTTATTGGGGCATATATCGATTGCAAGTGATGAAGTAGCAGAAGCAGCTAGAGAACTCAATATCGAAGGCGAAGAAGTATTGTTATTACGTCATATGATATTAGCGCATCACGGTAAAATGGAATTTGGTTCTCCAAAATTACCACATATGAAGGAAGCGGAAATATTATTCTTTATTGATAATATTGATGCTAAAATGAATATGTTTGAAAAAGCGTATAAAAAGACTGAAAAAGGTCAATTTACAGAACGTATATTTGGGCTAGAAGGTAGACAATTTTATAAACCAGTGTCATTGGACTAAAAGGATACCATATCAAGAGTTACTAGAATGAATTAAGATTCTAGTAACTTTTTTATATATAAAATTATAAACGTAAGGATACGGTTGTTTAAAATAAGGTGTGAGTGGCCCAATAGAAAAATTGAATTGTGATTTAATATCTACAAATTAGGATGAATTTTGAGATAAATTGGTATAAAAAAGAGACACGAGCTAGCTCGTGTCTCTTTTGAATTTCGTTATTGTCCAGTAGAAATGCCTGAACTACCTTGTTGTTGCATAGCTTGTTGCTGTTGTTGCTGTTGTTGTTGCTTGATTTTTTCTGGGTCTAAGATTGAATCTTCAATCGCTTTTTTAATATCTCTATCTTTATAATCTACTTTATATTCATCTAATAATTCTTTATAAGCATCTGTAAGTAATTTAGGATTTTTTTGAACTTTAGTTTGAATTAATTGAGATTTGAGTTTACCTTTTTCTTTATCAAAATCATTTTGCTTATCTGCTTTGATGATGTGGTAACCATAATCTGTTTTAACTACTTTAGAAACATCGCCTTCTTTAAGTTTGAAGAGGGCTTTTTCAAATTTATCATCCATTTGTCCTTTAATAACATAGCCTAAACTACCATCTTTTTTAGCTGAAGATTTATCCATTGAGTCTTTCTTAGCAATTTCACCAAATTTATCTGGATTTTTTTCAACTTCTTTTTGAATTTTTTCTGCTTTAGCCTTAGCTTTCTTAGCAGATAAACCTTCTTTGTCATCGTCGTTTTCTTTTACTTTAATTAAGATATGTGAACCTTTTTTAGTGTCTTGTTTAATTTCTTTATCCGACATATCCACTTTATCATTTAATAATTCTTTTTGATAAGCTTGTAGTTTTTTCTGTTCTTTGTAGTCATCTAAAGACATTTTTTGTTGTTTTAACATACTTTCAAATTGGTCTTTACCACCATATTGTTTTTGTTCTTTTTCAACTTCTTTATCAATGTCTTTTGTATTCACTTGATCTTTATACTTATCAGCTAACAATTTATTTAATAAAATTGAGAATGAACTGTTGGCGATTTGTTCATCACCTAATTTATTCATGACATCTTCAACTTTAACGTCGCCTGCTTTTGATGAAATAATAGTATCTTCTTTTGAATCTGTAGCACTGTTACCACAGGCGCCTAATAATAAAGCACTAGCTGTAACGGGAAGTATAATTTTTTTAAATGATTTCATAGTTGGAAACTCCTTTTGTAAGAATAACAACGTAAATATAACATATTATGATGTATTCACCAATAAGAAACCTTATTTCTAGGACTATAGTAGTAGTCGTTTAAAGTAGATTGTATATTTTTACAAAAAATGCGTCACTGAGTAAGTGAACGCATAGTTAATGATGGTTATATTTAGTTTCAACTCGATTTAAAATATTGATACCTGTTTGATGTTCTTCAATAAAAGTACCTTCATTTGAGAATAAGATAATTTTTAAGTATAGAAAATCCATGACCGAATAACCCATATTTAATGCGATAAGAAACATGAGATAATGGCCGTATTGAGGGAAAAGTGTACTCACATATGCGCATATACTTGTAATAACAATAACAGGTGTAATTAAATCAAAACAAAAATAATATTTATTCACAGGCGTATTCACATATGTATTGTAAAAAGGAACTAGTCTATGTCTTACTAATTTATATTTTTTAAAAGACTTGTAATATGGGAACAAAAATATTAAATGAATTGCTTTATGAATAGGGTATAGGAATAATACAAGCACTAAAAATATTAAAAAATAGCGATCTGTTATTTTAGTATTTGAAAAGAAGTATAAAATTTCATATGCTATTAAAAATGAAATAATCGTTGTGACAAAACTTAAAAATGCAATTCTTGGTAAGCCGAAGCGTGCATTTATATCAATTTGGCGTGAACATAAATACATTACAGCATCATACTCCTTCACTTTATAAATTACGATGATATATACTCCCGTATTATCTATCTTAAAGACAAAAACGTCAAGGTAAATTTGATGCTTAAAGCATTGCGCGTAATGGATTTTATTCTAATTAATTTTATAATAAATATACATCAAATTTCACAATAATTATCGAGCGGACAAAGTAATAATTATTATAGGCATAAAGGTGATTGACTAATGAACAATTCACCACAGGGGAGAGGGGAATGATAACTTATAACAAAAAAACTGTATACCTGAATGATTCATCTAAGGTATACAGTGCAATATGCTCGGTGGTACGCATATAATTTATTGGTGTTATTTATCTTTATCATTTTCGAATGTTTTGCTAATCTCTTCTCCACGATTTTGGAGGTTTTCAATATGAGATTGTAGGTGTTTAATATTAGGATCAATGTCTGATTTGAAATCACCAATCATCGTTTTCACTTCATCACCAATAGAGCTTCCGAATTCGGTACTTTCTGACTTGATTTGAGAAATGTAATTAACAATATCGTTCACGCTTTGTTTAATTTTGTTAATTTCTCTTTCAACTTCAGAATTTGCGCCAGTGGGTCTTCTAGTTTGCGTGTCAAACTGGTTAGAAGCTTTTTTATCACGGTTCATTAAAGCAACGCCGAGACCAGTTGCAACACCAGCACTAATTCCTAATAAAATTTGAGCTGTTTTCATAAAAATTCTCCTCATTTCTAAATAATCTCATAGTCGTTAATATTTTTTATATACCCCATATGAAAGGAGGTAAGCATATTTAATCGAATTGAGCAGCTATTTCTTGTGCGATTTTCGCTTTATGCGTGTCATCAAATGTTTCAGCATGTGTTTCCCATTTATAACCAAAACCATCGATATCATTTTCATATCTAGGTAATAGGTGGAAATGAAGGTGAAAGACAGATTGGTCGGCAAATTCGCCATTATTCTGTATAATATTCAATCCATCAGGGTTAAATGCTTTTTTAATGGCATTTGCTACTTTTGGTAATGCAACACCAATATGTTGCATAGTTTCAGCATCAGTTTCGAAAATATCAGCTGAAGCTTTTTTAGGTACTAATAATGTGTGACCTTTTGTAACTTGAGAAATATCTAAAAATGCATACACGTAATCATCTTCGTATACTTTATAACTAGGTATTTCACCATCAATAATTTTGCTAAAGACTGTTTCAGACATAAAATCTTCACTCCTTGTAAGATAGTTACTGACTATTATAGCATTACTGTATTATTTCCGTCATTTTTCGCAGTAAATTTATGACTAAACTGTATTTTTTGATACAATAACATTTGTGGAGGTGCCATATGACAGTAAAAGTAGAACATTTAACAGGCGGATATGGTAAACGACCTGTAATAAAAAATATAAACTTCGAATTAACAAAAGGTGAAATTGTGGGACTCATAGGTTTGAATGGTGCAGGTAAAAGTACCACAATCAAGCATATGCTTGGTCTGTTGACACCTATGGAAGGTGAATTAATAATTTCAGATGTAAATATTAAGCAAGACGTTGAAAGTTATAGAAAGAGGTTATCGTATATTCCGGAATCACCGGTTATATATGAAGAATTGACGCTCCAAGAACATATCTATATGACAGCGATGGCTTATGATATTAGTAGGGAAGTTGCGATGGATAGAGCGCGCCCGCTACTCAAAACTTTCCGACTTGAAAATGAACTCAATATTTTCCCGAGTCATTTTTCAAAAGGTATGAAGCAGAAAGTCATGATTATATGTGCTTTTATTGTAGACCCTGAATTGTACATTATTGACGAGCCATTTTTAGGGTTAGACCCGTTAGGTATCCAATCAATGTTGGATTTAATGGTAGATAAAAAAGAAGAGGGTCGAACTGTATTGATGAGTACACATATATTAGCAACTGCGGAAAGATACTGTGACAGATTTTTAATAATGGATAAAGGAGAAATCGTTGCATTCGGCAATTTAGAAGAATTAAGGGAGCAAACCGGATTATCAGGGCAAACATTAGATGAAATCTATATACATGTCACACAAGGTGGCCAAAACACATGAATGAAAATGCCAAACAATTATTTAGTAAAAGAAAACAAGAAATTAATAAAGAAAAGAGCTATTATAATAAATTTATTTTTAATGGTCACTTTTCTGTGTTTCTTGTGATTATGTTAGGTGCATTTATTCTTGGATATGGTGATTGGTTAAAAGCTATTCCCAAAGGAGTCAATTATTCCCTTATAGCAAGCATTGTATTAGCCATTACTTCTATGTTTCCAATCCGGACTTTACTTAAAGATGCAGATAGACTATTCTTACTACCATTTGAAAAACATATGACAGATTACATGAAACATAGTTTGCTTTATAGTTACTTTTCACGCATAGGATTTCAAATATTAGTAGTTATTGTATTATTTCCATTATTTTATGTGATTAATAATAAAACTTATGACTTTTATATTCTATTTGCTATTTTGTCTCTATTATTTCCATACTTGGGATTATTACTTAAATGGCAATGGTATAAATATCGGCTTGAAGGGTGGTCTATTTATGTCTTGCTCTTCATTATATTTACTTCTGGTTACTATGTTGCTTTAGCGCCGAAACAAATTTCGAGTGTGACATCCATTTTAATTTTAGTTGGACTGTTCCTTTTATTACGTAATCAAAATAAAACACAACTCTTCCCGTGGGAAAGAATGATAAAATCTGAACAGCAACATCATATGAATTACTACAAATTTGTTAATATGTTTACTGATGTCAAACATCTGAAAGAAACAGCAGTGCGTAGAAGCTATTTAGATTCTTTTTTAGCTACGCCTAAACATAAGCGTTTTAATAAGGATTATATGTACCTTTATTTATTTATTCGCAGCTTTGCAAGAGGAAAAGATGCATTTAATATTATTTTAAGATTGGTCATAATAGCTTTAGTATTAATGTTATGGTTACAACATCCAATCATTACGCTTATCATTGGTAGTTTGTTTATGTATATAATACTATTACAAATGGCACAATTTTATACACAGCAAGCATACGGTTTATGGCCACAGGTATGGCCTGTGACAGATTCAAAAGTGATTAAAGGCTATGAACAATTTTTGAATCGATTGATGCTAAGTATAGGTATATTGTTTATCATTGCTTATACAATAGTGTTTCCTCAATATTGTTATTTTTCAGTACTATTTCTATTAGTAGGATGGTTAACAATAAGAAATGTTATTAAAAAACTCAAATACCAAGAAACTTTATTAAGAGATTAAAAAATGGTCACTACTCAGAATAATAGATAATCAATCTAGTATACTGAATAGTGACCATTTTAATGTTTTATATATTGAATAGTGTAGTAATTCGAATTAATTATCATCAATTGGGAATAGATATCTTTCGAAATAACTCGAATGCTGTCCGCTTGAACCAAAGAATTGGCTTAAAGCAAGTTTGTCAAAGTTTTCACTGAAAACGGAAGATGACTTAAAGTCTTCGTAAGCAGTTCTACTTTCAAAACCAAAGTAAATCTTATACGTTAAACCTTGTTCTGGTTTTAAGAATCGATAACATCTATAACCAGCGAAATTTTTGAAATCAGTAGTTACGTTTTCTAATTTCTTTTCTAGTTGATACGCATGATCTTCTGATGTTGGAACGAAAATAACAGAATAGAAATAGTTTTCATCTAGTGTCCCATCCGACATTAATATGTCATACACTAACGGTTGTTTCAATACTGATTGTTCTTCCGTTTCTTCAAGAATAACTGAAGAATCAGAAGCTGAAAATTGTAATAAGTTATGGTTAAGATTATTAAGTCTAATTTGGTTTAAATACCCAAAAGTACCATAAGATGCATAAATTTTCATAAGATTTTCCCCCTTGCTTTGTTTAAGAAAGTATATATCTTCTATACCTTACTATATATACATCTATTTTTCCAAATAAATATAAAATAAGCTTTGATAATATTATAATTGATTTTTAATAGAAAACAATAGTCAAATAATTAAGTATATATAAAACATACTGTTTGTCATTTTTATGACATTTAAGCACATTGAAATACGCATGATAACACAATATGGTATTATAAATAAGAATAATTACAATGTAGGAGGGCATTAAGGTGCATAGTAAAAATAACACAATTCTAAATATGATTAATGGTGAGTCGGTACCCCACACACCTGTATGGTTTATGCGTCAAGCTGGGAGATCACAGCCTGAATATAGAAAGTTAAAAGAGAAATACACTTTGTTTGAAATTACACATCAACCTGAGTTGTGTGCTTATGTAACACATTTACCAGTAGATAATTACAATACTGATGCTGCAGTATTATATAAAGATATAATGACCCCACTACAACCGATTGGCGTAGATGTTGAAATTAAATCTGGAATAGGGCCAGTTATCCATAATCCTATTAAAAACATACAAGATGTTGAAAAATTAGGGAACATTGATCCAAAGCGCGATGTACCTTATGTATTAGACACAATTAAATTATTAACAGAAGAAAAGTTAAATGTACCTTTAATCGGTTTCACTGGTGCACCATTTACATTGGCGAGCTATATGATTGAAGGCGGCCCTTCTAAAAATTATAATTATACAAAGGCAATGATGTATCGTGATGAGGCGGCATGGTTCGCATTAATGGATCATTTAGTAGAAATGTCTATCACTTATACTTCTGCACAAATAGAGGCTGGAGCACAGATCATCCAAGTCTTTGATTCTTGGGTAGGTGCATTAAATGTCCAAGATTATCGTTATTATATTAAACCTGCGATGCAGAAATTAATTAGTGGGATAAAGGCTAAGCACAATGTGCCTGTTATTCTATTTGGTGTTGGTGCCAGTCATCTAGCTGAAGAATGGAATACATTGCCAATTGATGTATTAGGTTTGGACTGGAGACTCTCTATTCAAGAAGCGGGAAGCATGAACATTACTAAGACGCTTCAAGGTAATTTGGATCCATCTATTTTATTGGCGCCTTGGGATGTTATAGAAGAAAGGTTAAAACCGATTTTAGACCAAGGTTTAGCGCATGGGAAACACATTTTCAACCTAGGACATGGTGTTTTCCCTGAAGTTAAACCAGAAACATTGAAACAAATTACTAAGTTTGTCCATCAATATACACAAAGATAGTACGACATGAATTTAAGCAATCAAGATCTACATTTAATTGTGTCATATACATCTATAAACTATTAATACAGAAGGATGATGAGTTTAAAAATGACAAAAAAAATAGGCTTATTAGTTATGGCGTACGGGACACCATATAAAGAAGCAGATATTGAAGCTTACTACACTGATATTAGACGCGGTAAGAAGCCAACAGATGCTGAATTACAAGATTTAAAAGATAGATACCAATTTATTGGAGGTTTATCTCCATTAGCAGGGACAACAAATCGTCAAGCAGAAGCGTTACGTGATGCACTTAATGATGTATATACCAATGTAGAGTTTAAGCTTTATATAGGTCTCAAACATATACATCCATTCATCGAAGACGCAGTAAAAGCTATGTATGAAGATGGTATAGAAGAAGCTGTAACAGTTGTATTAGCACCACATTATTCAAGCTTTTCAGTTGGTTCTTATAATACACGTGCTGTTAAAGAAGCGGATAAATATGGAATCCAATTTTATCATGTAGAGCATTATTATCAACAACCGAAATTTATACAGTATTGGACTGAAAGAATAAATGAAGCATTAGCTGGTATTCCTAAAACTGAACATGATGAAACCGTGTTGGTTGTTTCAGCGCACAGCTTACCAAAAGGTTTGATTGAGAAAAATAATGACCCTTATCCTAAGGAATTGCATCATACTGCTGAACTATTAAGAGCACATTCAAATATCATACATGTTGCAGAAGGTTGGCAATCAGAGGGTAATACAGGTACACCCTGGTTAGGACCAGATGTTCAAGATTTAACTAGAAATCTATATCATGAGTATGGCTATAAAAATTATATTTATACACCAGTAGGCTTTGTATGTGAGCATTTAGAGGTGCTATACGATAATGATTATGAATGTAAAGTTGTTTGTGATGAATTAGGTGTAAATTATTTCCGTCCAACTATGCCTGATACAAACCCACTTTTCATCGGTGCGATAGTAGATGAAATTAAAAATGTATATTAAAGGAAGCGTGAAGCATCTTGACTAAAAGTATTGCAATTATTGGTGCTGGTATTACAGGTTTATCTAGTGCATATTTCATTAAAAAGCAACGACCTGATATCGATGTAACCATTTACGAAGCATCTGGACGAGCAGGTGGCAAAATTCAAACATATAGAACTGAAGGATATACAATTGAATTAGGTCCAGAATCTTATTTAGGTCGTAAACAAATTATGACAGATATTGCAAAAGACATTGGTTTGGGGAATGACCTTATTACAAATCAAACAGGTCAGTCGTATATTTATGCTAAAAATAAATTGTTTCCTATACCAGGTGGATCTATATTAGGTATACCTACAGATATTAAACCTTTTTTACAAACAAGATTAATTTCGCCTTTAGGCAAACTTAGGGCAGGTTTGGATTTATTCAAAAATGCTATGACTATAGAAAATGATATTTCTGTAGGTTCTTTTTTCCGCCAAAGACTTGGAGATGAAATTTTAGAAAATCTCATTGAACCTTTAATGGGTGGCATCTATGGTACAAATATAGATGATTTAAGTTTAATGAGTACTTTTCCAGAATTCAAAAAAAGAGAAGAACAATTTGGAAGTTTAATTAAAGGTATGAAATATGAAAAAGCGCAACGACAAAAGCAAAGACAGCTCTACCCAGGAGCGCCTAAAGGGCAATTCAAGCAATTCAGAAATGGCTTAAGTTCATTTATTGAAAGTTTAATGGAATATGTCTTAAATCAAGGCGTTAAAATTATATTCAATACCCCAGTTTCTGATATTAACTTATATCAGAAAAAATATGAGATTGTCACAGAACATGAAAATATTGTATATGACAGTTTACTAATTGCTACACCACATCAAACATTTATGAAGTGGTTTAAAAAAGATCCAGCGTTAGATTACTTTAATACTATGGCGTCAACTACGGTTGCAACAGTCGTCTTAGCGTTTGATGAAGCTAATATTGAAAACACATACGATGGAACTGGTTTTGTAATAGCACGTACAAGTAACACAGACATTACTGCATGTACATGGACTAGCAAAAAATGGCCATTTACTACACCTGAAGGTAAAGTGCTCATACGTGCGTATGTCGGGAAACCAGGGGATACTGTGGTTGATGATCATACAGATGAAGAAATTGTATCTATAGTTAAAAGAGATTTAAGCCAAATGATGACATTTAAAGGGAATCCTGATTTTAGTATTGTGAATAGACTCCCTAACAGTATGCCGCAGTATCACGTTGGCCATATAAATCAAATTAATGAGATTCAAAGCCATATACGCAATAGTTATCCAAGATTACGTATTACGGGTGCTTCTTTTGAAGCTGTAGGCTTACCTGATTGTATTCAACAAGGGAAGCAAGCTGTTGATGAATTATTAATGGAATTAAATTAAAAATATGACTTTTTTATATAACTTTAGAAAGTTTAAAATTCATTATGAATTGTGAGATACTTATAATAATTACAATATATTAGTAATTTAGTTATAATAATATAAGCTATTAGGTAGGGGGAGAATGCTAATGACAGATATCATAATTGTACATTCAAAATATGGTGATTCGACAAATCATTGGTACGAATGGTTAGCTAATAATTTAGTATTAGAAGGCTATAACGTCACATTATTTAATTTACCAGTAGAAGACAGTGGAAATCTTGAGCAGTGGATTAATAAAATGAGAGAACAATTAAATGTAGATAAATATGAAACATATTTTGTAACACATGGCTTAGGTACACTTGCTTCACTCAAATTTTTAGAAGAAGCTCACATAAAGCAAATAGAAGGTTTGTTTAGCATTTCGGGCTTTATGCATGATGCACAAGATATTGATGAAAATGTTAATTTAGAGGATCATGTCCTTGATTATACAGTTGTGAAAAGGAAGGTTACTAATTTTTATGGGTTATGTGCAAAAGATGATCAATACGTAGCATATAAAGAAACTAAAAGATTAATGGACACTCTAGGCGGAAAATGTAAAGTTACAGATAATGGCGGTCATTTTATGGAAGAGGATGGCTTTCGGACGTTTACAATACTACAAGGAAAAATGCAAAAATTAATGAGTAGCTAACTATTATTATAAAAAACAATGTAAATTGATGCATTGTTTTTTAGCTATATTGAAGAAAGTTATAAGGAAAAACATAGAATTTGAGATGATTAGCACAGAAAAACGATAGAATTTTGTATAAATAAGAAACTAAAGTTAAAATATTATATATATAATCCGTTTTTACACAAATAACTTTATATAAAGGATTGACTATACGCTAGAAAATTTATATACTATAAAAGTCTTAAGTAATCAGTAACGACCAAACAACAATTATCGCATGTGAAATTTAAATAATTATTAACTTAATGTAAATTAATTTTAAAAAAGTTGTTGACTTTCAGTTAACAAACATGGTATATTAATTGGGTAGCCGTTATTAATAATATTAACGCGGGATGGAGCAGTTCGGTAGCTCGTCGGGCTCATAACCCGAAGGTCGGTGGTTCAAATCCGCCTCCCGCAATTACATAGTTTTATTGGTCTCGTAGTGTAGCGGTTAACACGCCTGCCTGTCACGCAGGAGATCGCGGGTTCGATTCCCGTCGAGACCGCCATTATGGTTCAGTAGCTCAGTTGGTAGAGCAATGGATTGAAGCTCCATGTGTCGGCAGTTCGACTCTGTCCTGAACCATTTATAGTTTTAAATATTAAGTTTTGTATTCTTTGGCGGTTGTGGCGAAGTGGTTAACGCATCGGATTGTGGTTCCGACACGCGTGGGTTCGATTCCCATCAGCCGCCCCATATAAATTTAATAAGCGGGTGTAGTTTAATGGCAAAACCTCAGCCTTCCAAGCTGATGTTGTGGGTTCGATTCCCATCACCCGCTCCATTTTAATTATTCCACAGTAGCTCAGTGGTAGAGCTATCGGCTGTTAACCGATCGGTCGTAGGTTCGAGTCCTACCTGTGGAGCCATATGGCCCCGTGGTCAAGCGGTTAAGACACCGCCCTTTCACGGCGGTAACACGGGTTCGAGTCCCGTCGGGGTCATACAAACAGAAGTGAAATATCGCTTCTGTTTTTTTATATGGAGAGTTGTCCGAGCTGGCCGAAGGAGCACGCCTGGAAAGTGTGTAGGCGCCACAAGCGTCTCGAGGGTTCGAATCCCTCACTCTCCGCTAATTGGTTAATTCCCGTTAAGTTGACGTAAGTAAAACGTTGATTTGACGGGTTTTTATTATGTTTAGATAAGATTAGTTAAGTCATGTAAAATAAGTTTTAAGCCAACCAAACGCCAATATTGGCATCCGATTTATGCTGTTACGCCAACGATGTTGGCATCGCTTCTAACGCAGTCATAGCCTTGTCTTTTTCAATTTCTGCAGTTTCATCTAGCAAGTGAGAATATACGTCCATAGTTGTTTTAATATTACGATGTCCTAACCGTTTTGAAATGTAATATATGGAGACACCATTGTGAAGTAGGTAAGAACAATGAGTGTGTCTGATAGAATGCAATGTGTATTTTCCTAATTTATTTTCTAGACAATATTTCTGTAAAACCTTAGTTACTGCGTTGTTTGTAATTAAAGAAGTACCAGTGTTAAATAATTGACCACTCATATTCGTTGGCATAATGGATAGGGCAGTTTCAATATATTTCATATCCATTTTAGGTATGTCTATTGTTCTATCTGATGTTTCAGTTTTTGTACCAGGTAGGTGGATAGTATTAGTTACAAAATTAAAATCGGTCTTATTCAATCTTTGTACTTCTCCAAATCTTCCGCCTGTAATAATTAGCAAGTAGATGAATAAGTAAGATTGCTTGTGCGTTCCTTTTACATAGTCTTTTAAACCATTGAAAGCTTTTATACTCATAAACTTATCTTCTTCTCGTTGTGTCGGTTTACTACCTTTTACAACAGCTTTATAGGTAGGGTCTTTTAACATTAGACCTTCTTGTATTGCATCTTCGATTGATGCTTTAATACAGTTGTGGACTTTCCTTACTGATTCCGTTGCGTGTGTTTCTCCATACCATTTAATGAACTTACGATATAAAGTAGTGTTGAAATTATCCATACGAATATCTGTAATCATTTCAATTTCTAAAAATGATTTAAATTGATTAATAGCATTTACAAATGTTTGATAGGCACGATCAGTGATAACATCTTTTTTATTCACCTCAATCCATTGGTTATAGTATTCAATGAATGAACTTTTATTATTAATAATCATGCCTTGCATAAGCTGATTCTTCGCTTGTGTTTCTCCTTCAGTAGCTTCACGTTTAGTCTTATAACCTTGTTTACGGTAACGTTTACCTTCGTGACCAAAGTAATAACCCCATTTACCATTGTCATATTTCTTCACTGTCATATTGTTTCCTCCTAAAAAAGATAAAAATATATAGGGCAGTAGGGACTGCCCAAAAATTAATTATTCGTTTGTTTTATGTGGTACTGCATCGTCCATAGGTAGTCCAGTATCAGGGTCTAATTGGTCGTTTGAATAGTAACCGTCAGATGATGGTTCTAATAAACCAGCATCACCATTTGGTATACCAGTATAGCCATTTTCTTTAGCTACTTTTGCATTGGCTTCCATTTTTTCTTGGTCAGTAGGTTCTTGCTGCACAGGTTGTTGTTGCTCTACAGGTTGAACTTCTTCTTGTGATTGAACAGGTTCTTGCGTTGATTGTGGTTGCTCAACACTTTGTGTTTGTTGTTCCGTATCATCTTGTTGAGTATTATCGGCGTTAGAAGTTTCTTGTTTATCTGATTTTTCTTTTTTATCATCATTAGACTTCTTGTTTTCATCTTTCTTCTCATCATCTTTTGTCGATGACTTCGTTTCTTTCTTATCTTCTGATTTACTTTCTTCTGAATTCCCACATGCTGATAATGCTAAAAAACTAGCTAATACCATAAGTAATACCTTTTTCATTCTACAACACTCCCTTATAATAATTTTAATATATATCAAACAACCTATATTTGCCTACACGTGTGCATAGACACGGTAGTAGGTTGGATTAGTCTAAGTTACGGTGTTCAAACACTTGTAAGGGTTCAAATTTTATAACATATCCATTGTGATATGTAGATAATCCATATTTCATTTTATAATGTTCAATTACTTTTAAAACATATTTTTCGCTAACTTCTAAAAATTCAGCTATACCATATAAATTATGAACTCCATGATGAAAGGCTTCGATAATATCATCTAAACTTACTGCCAATTCGCAACCTAATCGACGTGCTTTTAATTCAAACTTACGATTAAGCATATTAGTTTGATCACGTATATCTCCATAGGTAATTTTATAATGTGCTAATTCTTCAGCTAATATTTCAATTTTATTCACATGTTTATTTTTTGAGTTAAGTAGTATTATTTTATTTATATTAATTCCGCCAAGTTCTTCAGGTAATACATTGGTTTCTTTAATTTTTATATTATCATTTGCTATTAGTAATTGTTCGTAATTCCCCACATAGACAGCCCCTTACTTATCGTCGTTTTCTTGAATGAAACGTGCATATTCAAATACTTTCTTCCACTGTTCTTCAGTCAATTCTCCGTCTAAGTGAGCTGCAATTGTTTCGAAAGAGTTTTCTTCCTTTTTTTCTTCTAATCCTAATAAATATCCAGGTGTAACTTTAAGAACTTTTGCGAAATCATCTGCTCTATTCAATGGAAATTCTCTTGATTTATTTAAATATCTTGAAACAGTAGATTTAGCCATATTAGTTCTACGAGCTAATTCGCTTGTTGATAGATTTTGTTTGTCCATTAATTTCGTTATTAAAGAAATGATTTCGTCGTTGTTTCTCATTGTTATTACCACCTTCTTTTATTGTTTCCTTTTTGGAACAATTTAAATATATCATACGTTCCCGATAAGCACAATAGAAAACGATAAATATTCGCATTTAATAGGAAATAACTAGGTAATTTTACTTTTTTTTAAATAAATATGGGTGATTGTGTTGACTTGTGGGAACGATGATGCAATAATAGTAATTGTTCCCGATAGGAAACGAAGCGAGGTGAGAAATTTGAAATTAAATTTAGAGAGATTGAGACAAACACGAAATGACAACAAACTAAGCCAAGAAGATATGGTTAAAGCGTTAGGTTGGAAATCAAGATCACAATATTCTAAAAGAGAAAATGGTTCGGTATCAATCGGTGCTGATGAATTAATCGCTATCGCTAAAATTTTGGGATATAGCAAGGAAGAAGTAGGATATTTTTTTGATTAAAACGTTCCCGAAATGCAACGATTAAGGTTAGGAGGAAAAGAATGATTGAGTTAAAAAAAAGAAATGATTGTAAGTTAGTAGAGAATGGATTGTTCGAAGTGCATAGAAATGGAGATATTTATAGAAACACTAAACACGGAAAAAAGAAGTGCGCAATTTACAAAACTTCTAAAAATAAAAAATATCGTGCAGTGTCAGCAATGAAGGATGGTAAACAAAAGAATTTTTATGTACACAGACTTGTTGCTCAGGCTTTTATACCGAATCCTGAAAACAAACCACAAATCAATCATATCGATGGTGACCCTAGTAACAATAGTATTGAAAATTTAGAGTGGGTCACTGCCAAAGAAAATGTGGTACACGCTTATAATACTGGATTAGCTCCCACACTTGAAACGTCAAACAAATGTGTTTCTTGTGAAAATAAAACAATGAACAAAGACAAAGTTTGCTCTAATTGCAAAAATAACATTAAAAAAATTGGGAGAAAATTAACAAGAGATAAAGAATTGGTCAATTCTTTAGAAAACATAGAGATAAGTATTTTAACTGAAAATGAAAAAACGGCAGTAGAATATCGACGAAAAGCTATGACTTACAAAGAAATAGGCCAATTGATGGGTGTTACAAGGCAACGAATAGAACAACTAATTAAAACTGCATTATCAAAATCGGAAGACTTTAGAAAAAAAGAAATTACAATTCGAACATCTAGTAAAAATTACACCCAATCGAGTAAAAATAAATTGTGGAATATTAGAAAATCGCAAAGAATTCGTCAAGAAAAAGTAGCTGAATTACTGGGTATTACTAAATCAACTTATTCATCGAAAGAAAACGATTTAGAAAGGTTTAAAATTCATGAAGCTAAAAAATTGTGTGAGTTTTTCAATTTAACATTAGATGAATTGTTTGGATAAAATTCAAAATTTATTTATTGATTATATAAACAAGAATGGAGTGTGAGTTATGACAACAAAAACATGGTGGGACATGTCTGATTTAGAAATTGAAACAGGATATAAAAGAGATTGGTTGAAAAGAAACATTTTAAAAGTTCCAAAATACAAAAAGGAAATAGAGTCATTTTCTCATTATCCAAGAAACCGAAATGATGAATACAGATTCATAGGTAGTAAAATGCAATGCTTTTTAGAAGAGAAGTTTACAGAAATTTTTAGTTAAAGGAGGTGTTTCGATGAGAATGTTCATGACTTTTGCGTGTATGCCATTTACAACAGTAATTCTAGGAACGTTAATAAATGATTTTCATATTTCAATAATAGCAATCATTTTAGCAACATTTGCATCATATATGTTCTGGGATAAGTTTTTTGAACAAAAAAAGACTGAAAGCAACGGCAATTGCTAACAGTCCAACGATTAATAAATTTAACAACTTAAATATACACGGAATAGAGGTGTTTCGTCAATGGTGAAAGAAACAGTGACATATTTAATCAGACATAGAGAGATGCCAATATACGTCACTAATAAGCCTAGTGAAAGTAATCCTGAAATAAGTTACTCAACTCAATTTAGTAGAGCAAGAGAGTTTAATGGTCTAGATGAAGCATCTATCAATATGTCACACCACATGGCAATTAAACATACACATATAGAAGAAGATAAATACGAGGAGATAGATTATGAGTGAAAAAACATTATTTGAACAGTTAAACACTTTAAACGTAACTAATCATGTAGAGAAAAAGAACAATTTTAATTATTTAGCGTGGACTCATGCACATGAACAGTTGAAGAAAATAGACCCTAATTATCAGATTAAGATACATGAATTTCCTCACCCAGATATTTCAAACGAACAAATATTTGTACCTTATTTAGCAACACCAGAAGGCTATTTTGTCCAAGTATCTATAACAGTTAAAGGTGTAACTGAGACAGAGTGGCTACCTGTATTAGACTTCAAAAATAAGGCACTAGCAAAAGGGCAAGCAACTACATTTGATATTAATAAAGCGCAAAAAAGATGTTTTGTGAAAGCAGCAGCATTACATGGATTAGGGCTTTATATATACAACGGAGAAGAACTACCGAATGCTAGCAATGAAGATGCGCAAGAATTAGAAAAAAGAATTATCGAATTTGTGCGCATATCACAAGAAAAAGGTAGAGATGCCACATTAGAAAAAACGATGCGTTGGTTAGGTATTGAAAATATTAATAAGTTAAGCGGAAAAGACTTAGCTACAGCTAACGTAAAACTAGATACTGGATTAAAACAATTAGATAAGGAGTAAAAATAATGAATTTAACTATATTGACAGGACGTATTACGAAAGACTTAGAAATCAAACAAGCAGGTCAAACACAAGTATTAAACTTTTCTTTAGCAGTAGACAATCCATTTAAAAAAGATGATGTTTCTTTCTTTGATATCGTGGCTTTCGGTAAAACAGCAGAACTATTAAATAACTATTGCAACAAAGGTAGCAAAATTGCTGTAGAAGGCAATTTAAAACAAGATCGCTTCACTGATAAAGAAGGTAAAAATCGTTCAGTAGTAAGAGTAATTGCTAATCGAATAGAGTTTTTAGATACAAAAGGGCAATCAAATAACCAAGATAAGCCACAAGGTCAATCAAAACAAAGTTCAAATCCATTTAATAATGCTAATGGACCAATCGATATTAAAGATGATGATTTACCTTTCTAGGAGCTGATTTAAATGGCTTTAATTAAAACTTACCTCCAACAAGATGACGGTAAAATAACTGCCGTCATTGAGGATGTTCAATTAGACAATAAAGACTTTTTACTACTCGATAACGGTTTAGAAGTTGAGTGCGATGTGGTTATTGCTGATCCATACAAAATAACTGGAAAGCAGCGAAGAAAAATATTCGCAATGATACGTGATATATACAATCACTATGGACAACCAATGGACTACTTACGTTATATGTTTCAAAAGCAATTAGAGTTCTTGAACAGTTACGAACAGATATCGTTAAGCGACTGTGGAAGGCGACAAGCTAGTGAATTAATCGAACTAATATTAGATTTTATATTCACTCATAACGTGCCTATGAATAAGGCTACTAGCGACCTTTTAAGCAACGATAAGTATTTTATATACAAATCTACGATTAGCCGTTTATGTGTTATCTGTGGCGCTCCAAATAGCGATTTAGCACATAGATATGCAGTAGGTAAAGGTCGTAATAGAAACAAGATAAATCACACTGATAATCAAGTGTTAGCACTATGTAGAAAGCACCATACAGAACAACATCAAATAGGCATGGACACTTTTAATAATAAATACCACTTGAAAGATAGTTGGGTAGATGTAGATGAAAAATTAAACAAGATGTTACGAGGTGAAAAAGTATGATGTTAGCTAAACCAATAAAGCCTATAGATAGAAAATTTATAGGATACAGAATCGCATCACTAAGAGCGCAATCAGATAAAACACAAGATCAATTCGGATTATCATATTCGGCTGGAAAAAGTGTTGTTAGCAAATGGGAAAATGGCGAAAACATACCTGGTATGGAGCGTTTGAAATTAATGGCTAAAGATTTTAATACAACTGTTGATTGGTTGTTATATGGAGAAGGTGAGTGACATGGGCGAAGTCCAATGGATCAAACTCAAAGTAGGAATGTTCGATGACAGCAAAATTAAGTACATTGAAGCATTACCCGAAAGAGATACTATTATCACAGTTTGGGTCAAGTTATTAACGCTTGCTGGTAAGTATAACGAACAAGGCTACATTATGTTATCGGAAAACTTACCCTACAACGAAGAAATGTTAGCAAATGAATTTAACAGACCACTTAACTCAATAAGGCTAGCATTACAAACATTTGAAAAATTAGGAATGGTTGAAGGATATAACGGAATATTAAAAATAGCTAATTGGGAAAAACATCAAAACGTAGAAGGGTTAGATAAAATCAGACAGCAAACTCGAGAGAGAGTGCGTAAACATAGAGAACAAAAGCAATTAGAAGAATGTAACGTTACAGTAACGCAAAGTAACGCGACAGAAGAAGAACTAGAACTAGAAAAAGAATTAGAACTAGAAAAGAGTAATACATTGTCGAGTGACTCGACTGTGTATCCGTATGAATCAATAGTTGAATATCTTAATAAACAAGCTAGTAAAAAATATAGATATCAAACAGACAAAACAAAATCACTAATTAAAACTAGATTCAAACAAGGATTTAGTGAAGATGATTTCAAAATAGTTATAGATAACAAAGTAGCTGAATGGAAAGGAACAGATATGGAGAAGTTCCTAAGACCAGAAACACTATTTGGTAATAAGTTTGAAGGTTATTTAAATCAACAAGTAAGCAATAAGGAAAGTACTGATAATCCTTATGCAAATCTATTTTAGGGAGTGAATACATGAATCCCTTTGAAAACTTAGCTAAAAAAGCAGGATTTAAAAACAAACTAGTTAAACAAGAATACGGATTGAAATGTGATAAGTGTGGTCGCACCTATGATTACTTTGAATTTGATACAGGTTACGTAGTTAAAGATGGTTGTGATTGCGAAATGATAGAACTAGCTAAGCAGAAGAAAGAAGCGAATGAAAAACGCATCAAGTCTAGTAAAGCTAATAGCATATTCAAGAAATCAATCATTAATGATGATCTGGCAAATTGCACATTTGAGAATTACAACGCTACTAACGATGAATTAGCTAAGGCTAAAGCGTTATGCGAAAGATACGCTAATAATTTTAACTTAGATAATAAGCAATCACTATTGTTACAAGGTTCATTTGGTACAGGTAAATCACACTTATCAATGTCTATTGTAAAAAAAGTGAGAGAGCAAGAGCATTCAGCATTGTATATGAATGTACCCCAATTGATATCAACTATTAAAGGTACTTACAACAAAGATACAAATCTTACTGAACAAGAGTTAAACAGAATAATAAATGAAGTTGATCTAATGGTATTCGATGATTTTGGAATAAACATGAATGAATTTGCTACAGGTAAAATGTTTGAACTTATCGAATCAAGAGTTGGAAAACACAATATTTATACCACTAATTTGAATGCGCAAGAGTTAAGTAAAAACAAAGACGCACAAAGAATATTTAGTCGCATGATGTCCAACACTACTCTACTGAAAATGAACGGTGATGATTTCCGAATGAGAGGTATAAACTTTTGATAACTATTGAATATGTAAAAGATATGCTAGGCACTCCAAATATAAGTAATTCATACGCTAAGAAGTTTATAGAGTATGCAAACGGAGACGTTGAAAAGCTAAATGATATTTTGTACCTAAAGAAAGCAGAACGCCATACACGACCGGATATAAGCGAGGTGAAGTAAGTGGGATTAAGCACTGAATACCAATTAAAACAAAGTAATAGTAACAAAACTATAGAGGTTATCCCATTGAGTGGAAATAACAATAGAGTATTTGGATTATATAAACATTTCGGCTTAGATGAATACGTTATTACCAACCAAAGATTAGAAGAAATAACGAGAGAATTTAAATTAATTAGAGCAGATCAAACCAACATATTTGGTTACTTATAGAGGTGATAAATAACTTGAGCAAATACAACGCTAAGAAAGCTGAATACAAAGGAATAACATTTGATAGCACGGTTGAGTGTGAGTATTACAAATATTTAGAGACTCGAATATATATAGATAGTTTTGATTATATCGAAATACAACCAAGTTATGAGTTGATTCCCAAATTTGGAAAACAACGAAAGACGGAATATATAGCAGACTTTGCGTTATGGAATGAAAATAAACTTATCAAAGTTATAGATGTTAAAGGCATGGCTACTGAAACAGCAAAATTAAAAGCTAAGTTATTTAGATATTTGTATCCAAAGGTTGAACTCACTTGGATATGTAAAGCACCTAAGTACACAGGTAAAGAATGGATTACTTATGAAGAATTGCAGAAAGTAAGACGAGAACGTAAGAAAGCTAGAAGGTGATTCTTATCAATGAAGAAACGGTAACAATAAGATACACAGTTAAATTTGAGAAACGAGTGAAAGCTGTTAGAAAAGACAATGAAGAACACCACGTTTTTATAGACAGAATAGGTAAGGATTTAACAGATGATGAAGCTACAGAAGGCGATGTGCTGCATGTAGATAATATAGAGGAGATGTATTACTGATGGCTAAAAGAATAAAGACGAAGAAAATGAAAGACGGAGAACTATGCTATACATTGATAATCGAAAATATAGAGTATTTAGTACCAGTTGATGATTATAAGGAAGCATTAAATTTAGGGATTTCTTACGATATGATAAGAAAAAAATTAAAAAGTGGAGTATCTACACTCAAAAATCATATAAATAAAGTTGAATATGAGGAAGGTTTAGCAAGAATAAAACGTGAGGATAGAGAGCGTTCTGAACGTAAAGCAATGCGCGAGGAAGAAAAGCAGCGTAAAGAGCATGAGAGATTAGTAATGATTGAAAAAGCTAAGTGTAGAGGTAAGTGGTTCGAACACTTATCAGAGAATAACATTTTTCCGAAGGTGGTTAAGTAAATGGAAATTAAAGACCTAGACTTGGAGAGATATGTAATTGTGTATGACATCGGCAAGAGTGAGTACAGTAACGGCATGACAATAGTTGGAAAAGTAATTGAATTAGAGTTTGATGACTATGATAAAAATAAAGCTGTGATTGAATCAATGCAGAATGAGTATGAAATCACAGATGATAATGAGTTTGAGTTTTGGACTAAGAGTATTGAGGATAAGACGGAGAGTTTGAGTGAATCATTTAATTCTAGACTGAGAAAGAACATAGAGGCACAAAATGAATATCTAAATAGTCTTGTTAAGCCTAATCAATCCAACGACTTACAACAACGTAAGCGTGGTGAATTAAATATAAATATTGGTATGGAAACAGAATCTAATAACACGGTAAACCATCCACCACATTATAACTACGGTGAGATAGAAGTAATAGATTTCATAGAGCAGGTAACTCAACATTACAATGCTAATGTAGCTTATCACATTGGTAATGCAATTAAGTATCTTGCACGCAGTCCGCATAAGAATGGTAAAGAAGATGTAGCTAAGGCTAAATGGTATATCGAACGTGCGTATGAGAATTGGGATGTGAAGTAAATGACACCTAATGACATACTACTAAAAAATTCAGACTTAATTGTTAAATCATTATTCCAAAGAGCTGATAGAACGTATAAACAATTCTTAAAGTATAGCAACACAAGTTATAACGCAGAAGTTGGTACAAGTAGATATTGGAAAGCAGTAGCTGGTACTGAACAGACGCAGAGAGAAATAAAAGGATTAATTGAACAACTTAAAGCAATGGACGAATATACACAGTGGAGCCATAAGTTGCATCAAGATAGATATAAGTTTGTTGAGAAGTACGACATTGTGATGGAGAAATATAAATTATCATGATCCTATCAAACACAATCGACATACGTTACAAATATAACACTTGTGGGATGAACACAGTGGAAATGGCACAGTTATTAAAGTATTACAGATTTCGAGGATTCTTAAAGTCCGTAAATGAGCGCAGATTTATTGTAGCAGTGTTGCCTAAGGATAAAGCATATAACATGAAAGTTTTAGATAAGATGAAAAGGTTGGTGGAGTAGATGATACCGAAGTTTAGAGCGTGGGATGAAAAGCACAATGAAATGATAAGAGTTATAAGTGTAAACTTTGATGAAAAATTCATAAGAGGATTAACAGAAGTTGAGAATAATTTGGATATAGAAAGTAGCTATAATTTTGAGGATATTGAACTTCTACAGGCCACAGGGCTTAAAGATATGAATGGCGTGGAGATATTTGAGGGGGATGTGTTGGAAATCCCTGTCGCTATAGATACCGAAAAATTAAATGGTGAAGTTGTTTTTGAGGATGGAGTATTTGGCATTAAAGATGTTTTATATGGTTGGGGATTTGAAATTGGTTTGGTTCCATTAATAGAAATTATTTTAGCTAAAAAAGTAATAATTGTAGGAAACAAATTCGAACACCCACATTTACTAAAGGAGTGATGGCGAGTGAAACTTGAAGAATTTCAAAGACTTGGTCAAACAGTCAAAACATTTACTAGTAAGTTACATGAGAATCCTGGAAAGTTTGTAGCAATAGTTACGCAAATGTATTGGGATATGAAATCAGAACGCGACACATTGATAGACGATTTGAAAGTGTTGAGAGCGAAAAATGAGAAGTTGAAGAATAGAGCAGAAAATGCTATGGAACTTGCGGAACGTTCTAATTGTGGAGTATTGAAGTTGGAACGTGAGAATGAGAAGTTGCACAAATTAAAAGATGTTGCAGAAAAAGCTTTGAAAGGCGCAAACTATATTATTAAAAACCAAAAAGCAACAATTAAGAGGTTGGAACAAGAAAACGCACAACTCAAACAGAAAAATGAGAGGTTGCAAAAGGCGCACTCTGACGGGTGGAAAGAAAAAGATAAAGTAATTAAAAAACTTAATTATCTATACACCACTCTAACCGACCACATACGTTTGAAAGCAAGTGCCAATCCTGGTGAACATAGATATATAGCATTGGTAAATTTCATTGATAGATTGGAAAAGGGAGAGAAGTAGATGGTGTATAAATACGAACAAAAAATAAACGAGGCTTTTTTTAGAGCAAATAGAGCTGGTGGAAACGTCAACAATGAGTTATTAGCAGAACTACAAGAAGTCTATCGCAAAGCAAAGGCGTGGGATAAATATATAGCAGAAGTTAGAGAACGTGTAAGGTTTACCGAAAATACAGAGGTTGATATCGAACACGAAACACAAAAAGTAATTGATTACTATACGGAGGACGAGTAGATGGAATGGAATATTGAAAATGAGATAAAAGAACAATTAATGAAAGCATATCATCAACATGGTTTTAATAGATTTTTAGATGAATACGATGAAGACTTACTTATTGAAATTGAAACATTAGAAAATTTAGTAGATAAAATTTGTATAAATGAAGGTATTGATAAAAAGCAATTTTTATTTGGGGGACAAACAAAATGACTAACACACTGGATCAATTAATCAAACAAGTAGAACGATGGAGTATAGATAAAAACTTACACAAAGGAAATCCAGATAGACAAGCGTTGAAATTCTATGAAGAAGCTGGCGAAGTTGGTGCAGCGTTATCACGTAACAAGTTGGATGATCTAAAAGATGGTATAGGCGATACAGTCGTTACATTAATTATATTGGCACAACAACATGGAATGACGTTAGAGGAGTGTTTACAGTACGCGTATGACGAAATCAAAGGAAGAAAAGGAAAGACAATCAATGGAACGTTTATCAAAGAATCAGATTTGTAAAGATAAAGACATACTACAAAAAGTTAAAGAAGTATTGAGGAAATGAAAAAAGCCCCTAATCAGGGGCTAGGTATTACAAATTATCTTTTAAAAGTACTTTGATACCACAGTATAAATTATATATAACGTAATAAACTGCACCGATAAAAGCAATAACGGCTATAACAATTAAAGTTATACCTAGCGCATTGTTAGAATTAGATTCACTTAAGCCAATTAAAACTGCACCTACAAGCATTAGGATGTATGGCAAAATGTGATAAGCTAAAGACTTTTTAGCGTGAGTAGAAACAGGTTTGTTTGCTAATATCCACACGATAATAGGGAATAAAATTGGCGCAAAAAATACACTGAAATATGATAATGCGGCTAATAACTTTTCTGATTGAGTTGATTGATTATTCATATTAAACGTCTCCTTGTTGTTTATTAATAAGAACATTATCAAACAAATATAACTAAGTAAATATAATTTAAATAACATAACAAAATTGTTAGAAGGATAGTGATTGAATGCAATATCTAATACGCACATTAACAGACTCAACCGGATATACTTTCACTGAAACGATTAAAGCACGTGAGAATGAAACATTTACTGTAGTTGATGCAGAGAGTAAGGAAGAGGCTGAACGTAAGTCAAAAGATTTAATCCAATGCCCTAAGTGTGAAAGTTGGAATACAGAGCATGAATATATGTACGCAGAAAATACGCCCGTATATCTTTATTTTATGTGTAACGACTGCAATTCTAAGTATGTGGATCATGTTAAGAAAGGACAGTGAATAAATGAAACCAATATTTAAAACATTACTTATATTAACTGTGTATGAGTTAACAAAGTATATTACTGAACAGATACTAATTAGCAAATTATCAATTGATGATATAAATAAAGCACCGATGGATTATGAGGTGAGTAAATAATGTTCTGGATAATCTTATCAATACTACTGGGACTTGCAGTATTGCATTTACTTATATCAAACAGTATTAAGAATGATCAAATAGCAGCGTTGAATTACACAATAGTTTATATGTCTAGTGATGAAAATATTGAGAAAGCTATGAAAGAGTGGAAGAGATTTAAAGGGTAATGTTAGGGCGATAACTCGCCCTGTGTAATTCTAATAAACTTTATCTTCTAATTTAAATAATTCAGAAATAGGTTTCTTAGATTCTTTTAAATCTATCTCTAATTCTTTAATACCTCTTGTTGTACGTAACTTGAAATTTTTTGAATTTGCATAAGTACGACGTTCGTCATAGCTTGCAGGGAAGAAAAGATTAAACTCTTTACCTTCGTAAGCCATAAAAGTTAAAGGTAATTCAGTGCTTAATGCTAACTCATTACCTTTAGTATTATTAGGTATAATATTCTTGGCGCTTTGAGTAGTATATTTATCAATGCTTGCATCTAATAAAGTAATTGGCTGACTGGAATTATTTTCTAACATTATTCGAACGTAAAAACCATCGCCACCTGTATTATAAGATGCGATAGTAGTAACATTAATATCGAATTTTTTGTCTTTCCAATTCATGTATAGAGTTGCAGCAGATATGGCAACTGCTACTAATGAAATAATTATAGACATATTCGTTTCTCACCACCACTCTAATTAAATTATATTAAGTATACAACAATCTAAAATCAATAGATAGCACCATTACTACATTAACTGGAGGTAACACATGTACACACCGAGCGAAGTTAAACAATTAATAACAGATTACCATTGGATGCGTAGACTTATAGACCATCAAGTATATGAATACGATAGTACCTCTACTGCACAGTATGGTATAGAATCAGCTATGCCTAAAGGACAAGGTAGTACAGGAGATAAGGTATTAGTAAGGGTAATAAAAAAGGATAAAGATAGACGTAAGACACAAGAGCTTATAGAGAAGGTAGCATTCATAGATGACTATGAGCATGTGATTACTAACGATAAGAACTATCATATACTACAACTACTTAAACAGGGTGAGAGTATTACAGGCATAGAAGTATTAATGCGTATCAGTCGTAAGAACGTTTATACGCGTATAGGTGAGATAGTCAACGCCTATATGGAAATTCAATAGACGGGTACAGATTACACACTTTACACACTTTACACAGTATTATTATTACGGGTATTTATTTTATATAATGTACCTATGGGGTAACAATTACTATATTATATCTTGGCACATCATTAAGTTGATGTGTCTTTTTGTATCTCAAACATTATCATTCACAACATAAGCTCAAACAATATAACTTATTAACTTATATGAATGTGAATCATAATGATTAACTAATCAATCAACATAATAACTTAAAAGGTTTAATCAGTTTAAGAGATTGATGTGAACAAACAATTATATATTAAGTTGATTATTAAGATTAAAGACAAAATGAATTGCGTTATTTTTTCGTCGAAATAATTTATGTTTGTTTTGTCTTTTCTTTTTTATTATTGAAACTAAATTAATTATTTTAATTATAAATATAAATGAAAGAAGATGATTCAATTGTCTTTCATAGAACCAAAGATTCGTTTAGGTAATAAGACGATGACACAAGACGAATACTATGCACAAAGGGAACGCAAAAGGCAACAGAATGCTGCAAGGTATAACAGTAACGTTAGGTTCACTGTGGATAAGCAGTATAGCGACTTCTATAAGTCTAGTGCATGGCGTAAAGTACGTAAGCAAGTGTTATTACGTGATAAGTACATGTGTCAGTCGTGTTTGCGTAAAGGTATCGTTAAATCTATTGATGGAAATGAAAGATTCTTTGTCCATCATATAGTCGAGCTTAAAGATGACTGGGAGTTACGTTTAAATACGGGTAATCTCGAGACAGTGTGTGCTACGTGCCACATAGAGAGCCATAGAGCCACAAGATAAAGGGGAGGGTCGAGTTGACGCCCTTTGTTTTAAAATATCGTATAATCGTTCGATCAGGTAAACGTAACCAAACTCCCAAAACCACTTAGTCAAATATAGTCGAATTGGAGGTGTTTTAAGTGGCTAGACCAAAAAAATTAAATGCAACAAAGCAAGGTCATCGCACGAAAGAAGAATTAGCAGAAGCAGAGCTACAAGAAAATGGATTAGAACAATTTGAAAAATTAAATATTGATTCTACGCCAAAAGAATTAAAAGGTATTGCTCAAAAAGAGTGGATTAGAGTAGTTCCTTTACTTGAACAATTGCCAATTGCTGAATTGGATTACGACAGAGTTAAACGTTATTGCCAATTAGTAGGAATAACAGATGAAGCATATGAGCATGTGTCTAAATACGGTACGGTAAATGAAGAAGGTACTAAAAAAACACCTCAATTTCTAGTGTATTTAGATGGTTTAAGGGAGTTAAAGACAATCTGTGGTCAACTAGGTATGACAATAGATTCACGTATGCGCATTGTACTACCACAAGAGAATGAAAAGAAACAATCTGTATACGATATGTTTGGTGTTGATGACGATGACTAGCGTTAAAATACCTAAATCGTATGAAGAATTGTTAGATATACCCGATAAATACAAAGATGACGCTTATAAATATTGTGTCATGGTATTGTCGGGTACTTTTATTACCTGCAAAGATACTAGGTTAGCTTGTGTAAGACATTTGAAAGATATCAAACGAAGTGTTGAAGATGAAACATTTGATTTTGAATATAAACCTAGTCGAGCTAAGAAAGTTATTAAGTTTATAGAATCATTACCAGATACAAAAGGTAAGTTTCATAAACTAGCACTATTCCAAAAATTCATTGTAGCTAGTGTGCGTGGTTGGTTTAGTAAAGCTGGTTATTTGAGATTTAAAAAGGCGTTTATATCATTAGCAAGAAAAGGGGGCAAGTCACTATTAGTTAGTGGTCTTGTCCTTTACTCTTTCTTATTCGATAACGAACCAAGAGAAGGAAGGCAGTTATTCACTGCTGCAAATGATAAGAAGCAGGCTTCAATTGTATTCAACATGGTTGCTAAACAATTGATGTACTTTGTATCCCAAGTACCAGAACTAAAACAAGACGTTAAAAAGGTTCGTGAGTTACTTCAAAACTTAAAAGATGGTTCATACGTTATGCCTTTATCAAGAGATACGGGTGCCGTTGACGGATTTGAGCCATTCTTAGCAGTAATTGATGAATATCATGCAGCCAAAACTAATGAAATGATTGAACTTATTCAATCTGGTCAAGGTAACCTACTACAATCAATGATTTTTATTATTTCTACTGCAGGTTTTAACCTCAATGCACCTATGTATACAGATGAATGGCCTTATGCAAAAGAAGTATTAGAAGAAAGTTATTCAGATGACGAATATTTCGCAATTATCTTTGAACAAGACAATGAAGAAGAATGGCAAGATCGTTCTATGTGGGCAAAATCTAATCCACTTATTAATGAATCAGATGAATTAAAAGAACAAATCGAAACGTTTTTACAAAAGCGTGTAGATGAAGCGGTACAAAAAGGCACGATGTTTAAAGTTTTAGTTAAAAACTTCAATTATTGGATGCAAGCAAGTGAAGAATCCTATTTAAACTTTGAAGATTGGAAGAAAAATGAAGCTGATTTCGATATTAAAGGTACAAAAGTTTATATCGGATTAGATTTATCGCGTGCAGATGATTTAACTGCTATATCGTTTATTCATTTAGATGAAGCAACCAAGCAATATTATGTTACTTCACATTCATTTGTAGGTACTAAAGGTGGATTACAAGGAAAGATTGATAGAGATTTAATTGATTATCGTCAAATAGAGGAACAAGGCTATTGTACGATATCAAATTTACAAAGTGGTCTCATTAATCCATTGCAAGTGCTTGATTACCTTGAGAATTATGTCCGCAATAACAATTTAGATGTACAAGCTATTTGTTATGATCCATACGCTATTCATTCGTACTTACCAGAAATAGAAGCAAGAAATTGGCGCTACGAACTTATTGAAATAAGACAAGGTTTACAAACCTTATCTAATCCTAATATTGATTTTAGATTCAAAGTTATTAATGGTGAGATTAAGCATCACAAAAATCCATTACTTGATGTAGCAATTAAGAATGCAGTAGCAAAGAATGTTAATGATTCGGTAATGATTGAAAAGAAAATGAATCGTGAAAAGATTGACCCACTTATGGCTACTATATTTGCTTACGTTATTGCAAGCGAACATGAATGGGAGAAAAAACGAGCATTACCTATGTTCATATAAGGGGGTGTATGTATGGAGTTAATAAAAAACATATTAGTTATCGTGTTAGCACTTTTAGGCGTTGTATTAATGTCTTACGGTGCTTATTTGGCGTGGCAACCTCTTGGCTTTATTATCGGTGGTTTACTTATTGTCAGTTTAGCAATGTTGGTTGACCAACCTTTAAGAAAAGGGGGTGAAAATAAACAATGAGTATATTTAATTTAAATAGTTTTAAAAGAAGTAATGATGTAACTATTGATAAAAATACGCTAAGAATGCTAACTGAAGCTAATGGCATGGGAAGTGTAACTTGGTCTGGTATTTCAGCTTTGAAAAATAGCGATATATTCACTGCGATTGATATTATCTCGAAAGATATAGCATCAACAAGTATTAAGTTTAATGATCGTGACAATTATTTAGATGCTGATAAGAAAATACTTAAGTTAATGAATAAGCGACCGAATCCATATTTAGATGCATGGCATTTTAAGTACATTATTGTGGCTAATATGCTTTTGAATGGTAATTCATACATTGAGATTGTGCGTAACGAAAAAGGAGAACCTATTGAACTCTATCACATGCAAAATAGTGCAACTTCTATTCAACAAGTAGATGACAAAATTAAGTATCACTATATTGATGAAATAGATGGTCATATTCAATTGGATGTGGAAGATGTTTTACATTTTAGAATGTTCTCACTAGATGGATTCAACGGTTATAGTCCTCTCTTCTCTCTAGCTAATGAGATAGGCATATCGATGGGCAGTAAACAATTCTTAAATGATTTCTTTAGAAATGGTGGTACTGCAACGGCAGTAGTTAAATATCAAGATGGTCGATACAGTGACGAAGAGCTAGGGTTGATTAAACAAAATTTTGAAAACAGTCAACTTAAAAATAACAGTGGTTTAGTAATGCTTGATGACACTATGGACTTTAAGCGTTTAGAGGTGCCAACGGAAGTATTAAACTTCTTAAATAGTTACAAGTTTAGTACACAACAAGTTGCTAAAGTATTTGGATTACCGACTTCTAAACTTGCGATAGAAAACGTTAATACATCAATAAAAGATTCAGGTATTGAGTATTATAGAAACACACTTTATCCGATTTTCTCTATGATGAATGCTGAAATTGAAGAAAAGTTATTCATACAATCACCATATGAGGTCACGCTTGATTATGATGTATCACGCTTAATTGACAGTGATCCAGAGATTAAATTAGAACGTGTAACACAACTGTTCCAGAAAAAAATAATGCTATTAAATGAAGCTAGAGCAGAATTTAATTTAGACCCTGTGCCTGGTGGCGATAAACCACTTGCTGACTTAAACAGTATTTACTTAGAAGACTTAGCTGCATATCAAAACAGTAAGGTTCAGAAGAATATTGATTCCCTACAAAAAGGGGGTGAACCAAGTGGCGAACAGTCAGATTGATACAGGTCAGCAAGAAATGGTTGTTGAAGGTTATGCAATTATATTCGATACATTGAGTGACGACTTAGGAGGGTTTAAAGAAATTATAAATCCGAATGCACTAAGCGAAGTAGATATATCGGATGTTAAATGCTTAATCAACCATGATTTCAATCAAGTTGTAGGGCGTACACAAGCCGGAACACTCGAACTAACAATAGATAGTAAGGGTCTTTATTTCAAATGTTTCTTACCTAATACATCATATGCTAGGGATATTTACGAAAATATAAAAGCTGGGAATGTAAATCAATGTAGTTTCTTTTTCACACTCCCACCCGATGATGATATGGCAAGAACATGGTCGAATATAAACGGTGAATATGTACAAACTATTAATAAGATTGATGAATTGATTGAAGTAAGCATAGTAACAATACCAGCGTATCAAGAAACAACAGTTGCGGTTGGTCAAAGAGCAAAAGGGTTAGACAAATTTAAACAGTTAGAACAAGTGAAGATTGAGCTCGAATTAGAAGGCTTGCGTATTGATACGTAGGCTATTTTTTATGCCAATTTTTAACAAATCAAAGGAGTGAATTATTGTATGCCAACTTTACAAGAACAAGCGAAGTCAATTAACGACTTGATTGACCAAGCACAGTCTGCAGCTAACAAAGGCGATATTGAAGCTGCTCGTAAGTTGCAAGAAGAAATTACACAAGCAAAAGATGCCTACAACTCTGAAAAAGAAGTTGTTGATTCTATTTCAGCAGAAGAAAAAGTAGGTAGCGATTCAGAAGCGCCTAAAGAAACTACTGAAACAGAAGAAAAGAACGATAAGCCAGATGCTGAACCATCTGCAGAAGAAAAAGATGTTGAAGATAAACCGGAACCTAAAACAGAAGAAACTGAAAAACCAGAAGCTCCGGTTGAAGAAAAAACACCGGAAGAATTAGACGAAGAAAAGAAAAAGAAACTAGGGGGCAAACGTTCAATGGCTAGACAAATTTTAGAAAACAAAGAGAACAAATTTTCGAAGGAAGCAGAAGCGTTTTTAAAGTACGTACAATCTAAAGGTGCGCAACGTGACAACGTAACATCTGTGGAAGCTCAACCAATCATTCCGGAAGATATTAAATATCAACCAGAAGAATTACCAGAAACATTCGTTGACTTAAAAAAATTCGTTAACGTACAACCAGTAACAACAGCGTCTGGATCACATCCAATTTTAAATCCAGCACAAGAAACAATGGTAAGTGTAGAAGAATTAGCTAAAAACCCAGAATTAGCTTCTCCAAAATTCACTGATATTGATTACAAAGTAAAAACATATCGTGGACAAATTCCAGTGTCACAAGAAGCGCTTGATGATTCAGAAGCTAATCTAGCAAACATTATTGCTAAAAATAATGCACGCCAAGCAGTAAACACTACAAATAAATATATTGCTGATGTAATGAAATCATTCGCACCAGTTAATACTGCTAACTTAGATGACATTAAACAAATTATTAATGTTGATATTGATCCAGCTTATAACTTATCAATTGTGGCTTCACAATCATTCTATCAAGCACTAGACACATTGAAAGATAAAAACGGTCAATACCTATTAAAACAAGATATCACTAGCCCAACAGGAACTGTGTTATTTGGTCGTCCAGTATTCATTATCAAAGATGAATTATTTGGAGTTAAAGGCGATAAAAAAGCGTTTATTGGTGACTTAAACTATGCAGTATTCTTTGCAGACCGCAAACAAGCGTCAGTTAAATGGGTAGAAAATGAAATTTACGGTCAGATTTTAGCAGCTTACATGCGTTTCGATGTTAAAAAAGGTGTAGAAGAAGCAGGTCGTTTCTTAACTTACACAGGTACAGCAGGTGACGGCGGTACTACTGAAACAATAGACCCAGCAGCATAATAGGAGGGATATAGATGGCGAAATTCAAAGTAGTTAAACCTTATAAAGATTTAGAGTTAGATAAAAAACTTAAGAAAAATGACGAGGTAGAAATGACTGTCAAACGTTCAGAAGAAGTTGAAAAGACTTTAACTGATAAAGGTTTTGATGGTCCTTTTTTAGAACGTACAGATAAGAAGTAGGTGATACGTGTGTATGAACTTACGTTAGAAAATATTAAGAATGCTATACGTGTAGATCATGATTTTGATGACAATGAAATAGAATATCTTTATTTACCCACTGCAAAACGACAAGTTAAAGGAGCAGTAACAGATGACGAAGGCTTTTACACATCAAACGATGAAGTAACAAGCCTTTTTAATTTGGCTGTTATTAATCACTTAGCTCATCACTATGAAAATCGTTCTACAACAACGCAATTTGAGAAAGTTGAGATATCGCAATCATCACTTGCGTTAATTCAAACGTTAAGGGGTGAGTATGCAAAATGGAAATCGGCAAACTCAAGCACAGAATAGAGATTTATAAAGTTGAAAATATGATTAATGATGAAGGTGGATATGAGGAATTACCTACTACTATCGCTACTCCATTTTGTGAAGTGTCAAAAACTACTATTAAAGAATTTAGAAATGAAGACTTAGACACAAGACGAGAAACGATAGTTTTTATTATTCGTTATCAACAAAAAACAGATATACATTCGGGATTGTTTGTGAAATTTAAAGGTAAGCAATATGAAATCAAAACTATTGAAACGGACTTTCAAGACATGGAAAGACAACAGTTGAAATGTGAGGTGGTTGAATGACAAAAACACGTTATGACAGCGATAAAGATATATCTGATAAGTTAAATAAATTGATTTGGCAAAGTGAACGAGAAGCTAAGAAAGTTGTAACAAAAGCAGCAAAGTTATATCAAAGCAATTTAATTATGAATACTCCTGTTGCAGTTACACAAACGCATAACGGACATGCTAAGGATGTTACAAAAGTATCTGGGTTCAAACGTGACTCTACTTATCCAGTAAAAGAAGTAGGCTACGACAAAGCTAAATCAAGAAAAGATGCAGCATGGTATATCCACTTTCCTGATGTAGGTACAACTGTTCGTGGAACTGTTGGACAACCTCCACAACACTTTTTACGTAGAACACACGAAATAAGTAAAGGTCCTATTTTAGCAATGTATACCAAAGCTTTAGAGGATATGTTAGACATTGACTAGACACCCTATTGTACGTATGTGGGACGTATTACGTAAAGATGAACAACTTGTATCTATGATGGACAAAGTTCGTAAAACAAGCGCTAAACAGCCTTTAATATACACATTTGAAATACCCGAATCATATCAAAAAACAGAAGAAGCACCATTCATGCGCTTAACAGAAATCATGAATGGAAATGCATTAGAAAACGATGGTGGCAGTAGTCATTATCGTTATTTATTTGCCGTTGAAACCTTTAGTAAATCAATCAATGACGTCCATTCAATTAATGAGCGTGTGGTTGAAATTATTGAAGATATCAACGGCATTTGTTTTGAACGAGAGCTTAGCAGAGATGAAGAATTCAATCTTTATAACCAAATGCTTAGCTTCAACATTATTTTAACTAAAAAGGAGCAATAAACTATGGCAGATAAAAAAGTAGCAATTACATGTGAAGGTTTTAAAGCACGTCGTCAAGAAGGAAACGGATTCGAAGCTGGTGAGTTACAAGACGTACCAGGATTACAAGAAATTGAATTAGAACTTGAACAAGGTAACGAACCTGTGTATGCAGATGGTGTTAAAAAGTTCAGTTTATTCAGTGGTATTACTGGTGCAACTTTAACTACTACTTTAATGGAATTATCAAAAGCTGAACGCACAATGTTCTTGGGAGTAAAAGTAGAAAACGGTATGGAGATTTACACATCTGATATGGTTCCTCCATATGTTTCAGCTTCATGGAAATATCGCTGTAATGATGGTTCGTATATTCATTACGGATTAGTACGTGGAAACTTCAATATCCCTGGAACAAGTGGGTCTACTATGGAAGATTCACCAGAACAACAAGACCAAGTGGAAATGGAAGGATCATTCATGCAACGTAGTTCAGAAGATAAAACTGTGTATGTACGTATTCACGATGGCGACCCTGAATTCCCAGGTGAAGATGAATTCTTGAAATTCATTCACGGTACAGTGACGACTGAACCAACTACACCTACAGAAACAACTGAAGAACCAGCAGCATAAATAACTTATGGCGACTTTAAACGGTCGCCTATTTTTGTATACAAAAATAATTAACAAGGAGCTTATATAAATATGGCAAAAGTAACTTTAAAAATTGATGGTAAGAACAAGATTTTTTCAAAAGACAAATTGAATTTAGGTGCAATGAAAGCACAGGCGGAATTTGAACAATATATTCAAGAAGGTAATAAAGCATTCGGTAAATTCCAGAAATTCACTAGAGATAATAAAGAGTTTGTGAAGGCTGAACAAGAATACGCTAAGAAAGTCGAAGAAGCTGAAACAGATGAAGAAATCGAAGAAGTTAACAAACTTTCAGAAGAACTAGAAAACATGGAAGGTTATCAAGACTACGTTAAAAGAGCGGAAGAATTGACTGAAGAAATTGAAAACGAATCTATTGATGGCGTTCAAATTTATGATGATTTCGCTGAATTATTAGTAAAAGTATTTGATGAGAAATTCACAGTTGATGAAGTTTTTGAAGGCTTAGAATTCGAAGGCGGAATTGAAGATATCTATTTAGAGATTTTTGCTAATAACAAATCGGGGAAGCCAACGAAAAAAGCGAGTACAACGAAAACAAAACAGCAAGCGAAGTAGTACAAGACATTTACGAAGTTTATCGTCATTTCATCGAGGACGCACAATATAAACCTCATGAAGTTGACCAATTAATAATGGAAGACTTTGACAAATACTTCTCTACTAAAAAACGTAAGAAAAAAGCATCTAAAGTCGCTAAATCTGGTGCATTAAGCCCTGAACAAATGATGGCGATGCTATAAAGGTGGTGAGATAATGGCAGATTTTAATCTGGGAGCAGAGGTCTCTATGGATGTAGACCCACTCAAAGCATCCAAGACCACACTTGAACGTAATTTAAAAGCTATTAATAAATCTTTGCGTGACCAACGTAAGGAATTTAAACAAAATGAATTAAGTGCAGAAGGATTGGCAAAGCAAGAAGCTGATCTAGGTAGAGCAATTAAGCTACAAGAAGGCTTGCTTAAAAAACGTAAAAGTACGTTAAATGATTTAGAAAGACAAATGAAAGAAAGTAATAACGTAACTGATGAGCAAAAGATTAAGTTGCAAAATGCAAGTCGAGCGGTACAACAAGCTGAAAACCAACTAAGTGGTTATAATAATGAATTAAAACAAACGCAGTCCTCACAAAAGATGTTAGGACGTTCCACAGACCAAGTTAAAAGTAGTTTGGGACAATTAAGAAACGAAGCCAAACTAACAGAAATGAGATTTAAACAGTCTGGTAAAACTGTGGAAGGTTATAAAGGTCATCTTGACCAACTAAATTACACAATGAAAAAGCAAAAAGCACATATGGATTTGCTTAAAGGTAATTTAAAAGAGCTTGAGAGAGCACAACAAGGCGGCAGTCGTTCCGCTACTAAATTACGTAATGATATTGCTAAAGAGGCAATAGCTTTTCAAATTTTACAAGGGCGTATTGATGAAACGACAGATGAATTAAGAGAGTATCAACGACAACAAAGATTAATGGGAACCATGACTAATGCATGGGAAGGCGCAAGAAATTCAATGGATCGTATTGCTACCACTTTGCGAAGTTTAGGAGAATTAACTCAAGGTGTTGTTGGTGGCGTTATGGTTACTAACTTTTCTGCATTAGTACCAATCATGGGTTCCGTTATTAGCTTAGGTGCTGGTATAGGTGGTATGTTAGTCGCTTTAACTGGTGGCGCAGTTGGTATGGGTGGTGCTTTTGCTATTGCAGGTGTCGGCGTACAAGCTTTCGGAGGTCAAGCAGTATATGCTTTGAAAATGTTAGAAGATGGACAATTAAAAGTCACTAATGAAGTTAAAAGTTATCAGACTGCATTAAGTGGCTTAAAAACATCTTGGGAAGGTTTAATTAAACAAAATCAAGCGTCCATTTTCAATACTATGACAAATGGTATTAATACTGCTAAACATGCATTAACCACACTGAATCCTTTTCTAACACAAACCGCTAAACAAATAGAAACAGCAAGTGGTCAAATGTTAAATTGGGCTAGAACTTCATCTAATGCTAAAAGGGCTTTTGACATATTAAACACACAAGGTCCTAAGATTTTCCAAAGTTTAATAAACGCAACGCGTAGTTTTGTTAATGGTTCAACTGCCATGTTCAATAAGTTAAGTCCTTTATATACATGGGCTGCTCAAGGTTTTGCAAATATGGGTAAATCTTTTGATAATTGGGCGAATTCAGTGCAAGGGTCTAAAGCAATAAATGGATTTGTTGAATATACAAAGACTAACTTACCTATTGTGGGCGATATCTTTGGGAATATATTCAGCGGGATCATAAATTTATTTCAATCATTTAGTGGTCATTCACATAATGTATTGTTAGGTATACAAAGTGCAACAAAAGGATTCGCGGATTGGTCAGAAGGAATAAAGAAATCAGATGGATTCCAAAAATTTGTTGATTATTTAGAAGTTAATGGTCCGAAAGTATGGTCATTAATAAAAAGCATAACTCAAACATTGTGGGGATTAGCGAAAGGGATGGCTCCTGTTGGGTCGGCAGTATTAAGCATAAGTGGTGCATTCTTTAAATGGACTGCAACTATGACTAACGCACATCCTATGATTGGAAAAATACTGGGATTAGTTACTGCATTTGGTGGTGCTACTTTATTAGCTGCTAAACCAATACTTTTATTAAGAGGTGCATTGTTAGGTGCTACAGGTGCTAGTAAGTTGTTTGGTAAAGCTGGTGCAATTGCTATTATTAAAACAAAGTTACTAGGTAAAGAGGGCTTAATAGCATCTACAAGAATGAAAATTGCTTCTGCCGCAACTAAAGCTTGGAGTGTTACTACTAAATTAGCAGCACTTGCAACAAGAGGATTAGGATTGGCAATAAGATTTATGACTGGACCAGTTGGCATCGTTATAACGGCCATCGGTTTATTTGTTGCTGCGATCATTCACTTGTGGAAAACAAATGCTACCTTCCGTAAGAATGTTATAGGTGCATGGAACGCTATTAAAAAAGGTGCCGTAGCAATTTTTGGAGCTATTAAAAAAGCTGTTATTTCGATATGGCACGGGCTTGTAAATGGTGTAATGTTCATAGTTAAAAATTGGAAGAAAATTCTAATAGCTAGATTCTATCTTATGAAGGCAGTAGTTATAAGTGTCTTCCGAGTGATGAAAGCTTCTGTTGTTAAGATATGGACAACATTAAAAAACGGTGTAATTCGGTTAGCAAAACTATTGTACACAGGTGTTACTAACTACTTTAAATTAGTGAAAAAAGTAAACACAACAATATTCAATGCTATTAAAAACTTCGCGTTGAAGGTATGGACCACTATTAAAAATGGCGTTGTTTCTAGAGCTAAAGCATTATGGTCTGGTGTAAGAAAAATGTTCTCTAGCTTAAGTAAGAGTACGCACTCAATATTTAATTCAATTAAGAATTTCGCATTGAAGTTATGGTCTAACCTAAAAAATAATGTTGTCTCACGTGCAAAGGCTTTATGGTCAGGCGTTAAAAATGTTTGGAATACTCTTAAAAAAGGAACATCAATCATTTTTGGTTCTGTTGGAAAATTCATGAGTAACAAATGGAATTCTATTAAATCTGGAACAGTAAATAAGGTTAAATCACTCTGGTCTGGTATGAAAAACGTTTGGGGTTCATTAAGCAAAGGCACACGATCAATCATGAATTCAATTGGTGGATTTTTTAGTAAAAAATGGAATGGAATTAAAAAAAGTACAATCGGAATCGTTACCTCTTTGAAAAGTAAAGTAACAGGCGTAATGAGTAAAATGGGTGACGGTATTAAAAATGTTGTAGGTAAAATCAAAGGCTTTTTCACTGATATGATTGATAAAGTTAAAGGTGGTTTAAATAAACTTATAAAAGGTGTTAACTGGGTTGGAAAAAAACTAGGGATGGATAAAATTGACCCTGTTAATTTCCACACTGGTACAACACATACTACTACTAATTTAGTTAAGAATGGCAAAATTGCTAAAGATACTATGGCAACTGTAGGAGATAAAGGTAAAGGTAATGGTCCAGGAGGATTCAGACACGAAACAATTATTCCTCCTAAAGGTAAGCCGTTTATTACACCAGCTAGAGACACTACAATTCCAATTAGTAAAGGTACTGCTATTTTAAATGGTGCGCAAACACACGCTATGTTGAGCGATGGTGGTAATGAATTTTCAACAGGTACTATACCTCGATTCGCTAGTGGTTCATTATCAAATAAAAAGCCGAAAAAACATAAAAAAGGCGATAACGTATTTGGTGATGCTTGGGATTCTACAAAAGCTGGAGCAGCTAAACTAGTTGATGGCGGTAAAGCTATAGTTAGTAAAACACTTGAAACTGCTGTTAAAGGTAAAGATTGGCTTAAAGATAAAATAGGCGACGTTATGGATTGGATAGAAAAACCTGGTAAATTAATGAATAAAGTTTTAGAAGGCTTTGGCGTTAATATGGAAGGTTTTGGAATTGGAAAAGCAGCTTCATTACCTTATGACATGATGTCAGGTATGTTTGGAAAACTAAAAAAAGCAACAACTGATTTATTTACAAAGTGGTTTGATGAACAAGGTGGGTCTGGTGATGGAGGATATATCGATTTATCTAAAGGTATTAACTTCGGTTTCGCCAATTCAGCAGCAGAAGCAGCTAAAGCTGGTTACCCATTCCCGCGTGCCCATCATGGTTTAGATATTAACTATGGTTATGGTAGTAAACTCTACTCTACATTAGCAGGTACAGCTACAGCTAAATCTGGTTATAATGGTGGATTTGGTAACAGTATGTGGATTAAGAGTGGAGCAATGGAAGCAATTTACGGTCACATGAGTAAATTAGCGTTTAGTGGAAGTAAAAAAGTTAAACCAGGTACTTATTTAGGATTGTCTGGTGGAGACCCTAGTAAACAAGGCGCTAGTGCAGGAGATAGTACGGGACCACATTTACACTACGAAATGAGAAAAAATGGAGTAGCTTTTGACCCTACTAATTGGTTGAAGAAAAATAATGGTGGAGGTAAGAAGTCAGGTAAGAAATGGGCTTCTACTATTAAAAAAGCTTTAGCTATGAATGGACTACCAACATCTGCTGCATATGTAAATGCATGGGCTAGACAGATTGATTCGGAATCTGGTGGTAACCCTAAAGCTGTGCAAGGTGGCTATGTTGATGCAAACACAGGTGGAAATGAAGCTAAAGGACTTGTACAAGTAGCTAAGGGCACATTTAATCAATATAAACGTAAAGGTCATGGCAATGTATTTAATCCATTAGATAACTTATTAGCTGGTATTGCATACGCTAAGTCGAGATACGGTAAATCTGGTATGTTAGGCGTTATTGGTCACGGACATGGATATGCTAAAGGGACTAATAGTGCAACAGCAGGTATGGCACAAGTGTTTGAAAAAGGTGGAGAAATCATGCAAATGCGTGGTGGAGAAACTGTCATTCCTAATGATGTTTCTATTCAAGCATTTAAACAGATTGCCACAAGTGATATTTTCTCTAAAACACAATCTGCTGTGTATGATGGCATATCTCGATATGCAGACCAATTAAGAGAAAAACAACAGCAAGCTACTAAAGAACAGTTAGAACTACAACGTTTATCTCGTGAAAATAACGATGTACAAGAACAAAATAATATTTTGAAAGAAATATTATACAACATGCAAGCACTAGTACAATCCAGTCGTAATAATGAACAGTACAATGCACAAACAGCTAATAAAAATTGGAATCTAGATGGCAAAGGAATAACTAAAGCAGTCAATAAACAACAAGGAAGCGACATGATTTCAGCTTTATATAATAATGGAGGTGCATTAACTTAATGAAAAAAGAAGCTAAGTTAATCACTAATAATGGAATAATAAATTTAAGTGATAACGATCAGTTTTTGTATTTAGATTTTGTAGAAAATGATGTACAAGTCAAAACGAATACAACAGAAATAAATGGAATAGATGGAGTGCTTACAGGGGCGACTAGTTTCGCTCCTTTTGATTTGAAGTTGAGATTTATTTTTTCTGGTATGGATATTCATGATTACCAATTATTTAAACATAAGTTAAGAGCAATAATTTATCAAAGAGAACCTTACTATGTGTGGATTTCTGATATGCCAGGAAAGAAATATGCAGTATTACCAAGTTCAACAGAAATAGAAGATATATACAGTCGTAACGGTGAAATATCGATTACATTTAGTGTATTCAAAGGCTATTCTGAATCGCTTAAAGAAACAGATGAATATAGCTTATCAAGTGGTGAATGGCAATTTGAAGGTGGTTTGTTAGCTGATGATGAAATTAAATATAAACATGATTCATCAAGTTTTAAAATTTTCAATGGTTCATCAGACACCATTAATCCATTGTTAAGACACAAGTTTAAATTGCTTATTAATATAGATGCGCCTAAGGGGTTTAAAATTACAAACCATACTACAGGAGATGTGTTTGAATATAAGAAAGCTATTAAAAGCAATCAAACTTTAACTATAAGTGGGTTACATCCTTTTATAGATAACAAACGTGTTGGTAACGATACTAATTGGCAATGGATTACATTGGCACCTGGATTTAATGATATTGAAATCACAGGTGAAGGTATTAGTAATCATACAACACAATGGGTTTTCCCATTTATATATAGGTAGGTGAAAAGTTTGGATACTTTGATTTTAAAAAATAAAAATGGAACGTTCGGAGAAATACTGACTGACTTTGATTTCGGTTCATTTAAATATGAATATGAAAAGAACAACGAACGCTCTATTAGTTTTACAATTTATAAAACATCGATGAATGCTGATATATTCAATACAATTTTGAATGAAATGATACTAGTGTGGAAGAATCAAGAATATGTTATTAAGTCTACATCAATTAAATACGATGGTGTGATTGTTACAAATGAAATAATGGCTAAACATATATTTATGGAGTTTCAAAATCATTATATTCAAAAAGATTTAGAAAATGAAGAGTTGAATAGTGAAGAAACGACTGAAGATGATAAACCTACTATGACACTTGAACAATATTTGGATTTTGGTTTCAAAGATAACAAGCTGAATTTTTCTTATGAAATAAAAGGAACTTTTAATGATCGTGTAGCTATTGATGAATTAGGTAACAAAAACGGTATGGAATATATAACAGAAGGTGCAGAGTTATTTAATTATATTTACTTTGCAGATAATCGTAAGATATATATTTACGACGAAAAAAGCTTTTATCAAATGTCAGATATGCCGCTTATCTATAAATATAATTCTAATGAAGTTCAAGCAACTACAACTACTACAGATGTTCGAACTTATGGCCAAGCTTATGGAAAGAAAAAAACAAAAACAGAAACAAAAAACTACAACCCTATTAAACCTCCCGATTTAACTTATGAAGGAACATTTTTTAAAGAAGGAACTTGGCGTACTCAAGTTGTGGGTGCATCATATACAAAAACTTTTGAATGTAAACATGGAAATGAATACTTAACATGGTCACTTAAAAAACTCTCTCGAGGCGGTTTATTAGATGTATATATTGATGGTGAAAAGATTGATAGATATAGTTGCTACAGTCATACGGCAAGTTCAGAATCTATTGTGATTGCTCGTAATTTAACGAAAGGGAATCACACATTCAAAGCTGTGTTTATTGGACCAGACCCTAATGTTAAAGAATATAAAACAGCACCAGTGATGTATGTGGGTACAGAGAAATCAACCACATTAAATTTAACTGCAGTTTTAAAGGGAAGCGACTTATATCACACTTATGCAGAGTATAAATCGCCAAACTATGATGCTTTTGGTCATTCAGAAGCTCCTACACTATTTGACGACAATATATCAGATGAAGCAGAACTTGAAGCAAAATTAAAAGCTGAACTAAATGACCAGCCTACAGTCGAACTAACTACAAATTACTTAGGGAGTGTGGAAGATAAACACTATTTAAGAAGTGGTGATATTAAAGAAAATAATATGATTCACTTTATTCATAAACCGTTAGGTTATGATTTAGACCTAAAAGTGGTGAAAATTTCAGAACCACATCCATTAGTAAATGAACCAGTAGAGGTTGATTTTAGTAATTCAGCAACAGATATTATTAAAATACAGCAAAATATAAGTAGAAAAATTAAAAAAATTAATAGTTTGGCAACAGGCGGTTCACTCAGTGGAGCGTCTTTTACTATGCCAAAATTAGCAACAGATTCAATAGGGAGTGTGTTAGTAGATGGATAATCCAACAGAAATTAAATACCCGTTAGATGAAAATGGTGAACCTTATTTTGCTGGTACCCATTCAGAGGCTATAAGTGAACCAGAAAAATTATTAAAGGGTTTAATTAATTATGAAGAATGGATAAAATTTGCTCCAATTAATGGCACTGCTAATACTGCTTTTAAAGCAGAAGGTGAAAATGGTTTTGATTGTTCATATAGAGTAATCGAAATTTTAGATATCAAAATTAAAACGATACAAATAAATTTATCCAAAATAACAAGTGGTATGATGATTCACAATTTTCCTGAAGGTTTTACAAAAGAATCACAATCATGGCCAATAAGAACGCCTTCTACTCGTTTGCCTGCCATTATTTCTATAAGACCTAACGGTAAGTTAACTGTAGTTTTAAACACTACAGATAAAAATGATTGGATAGAAACTGATTATATATATGGTTCGTACACATGGATAGAGAAAGGGAGTTAATAAATGAATATTAATTTAATTAAAGATTTAAATATTGCAATCGGACAAGACCTAAGAGGTCAATTGATCAGTAATTTCTATGCAATACAAAAGTATTATAATCATCATCAAGATGAATTCAAACAACATCAAACAACACAAAAAAATGCACATCAAGCAAATCAAATTAGCTTTGGCCAATGGAATTTAGATGATGAAGTAACTTATAGAGGTGCACAAACATCTAACTTAGTATTAGGAGCTATTGGCGATGAAACGCAAGAATTAAGGGATAGTAGAGTTTCTGTAATTGGAGAGAAAAAAGCTTTTCCTACATTATCCGAAAGATTAAAAAATGATTTATTGGCAATGGATAACATTGTAAAAGATACGCAAGAAAAAGTGAAGATATTACAAACAGATAAAGCGCCGAGCAATGCAACTTATAAAAAAGAAATTTGGAAGCAGTTGCCACTTAGATTCCCAGACTATGAAGATATTGTTGTACTCACAGGTAATACGTATATTTTCCCACAATCTTTCGCATTAGATGAACAACGCAGAGAAATATTTGTGAACTATTCAGGTGGTCCTGTCGTTGTGGATAATAGACGCTGGATTGCAGTATGGGATATGGACACATTGGAATATAAAACAGTATTTTCAGCAGGTAATGCAGGTGGTGAAGGTACAGTTGTTAAATATGAGAATGGGAAACGTTATATGTATGTTAAAACACGTAACCACGTACTAGGGCGATTTGATTTAGATAAAACCCCAGAAAGAATGGCACAGTTAACACCTTTAACTGAACATGATGTGAATGTTGAATGGCAGTTTAACTATAATAGTGGTATTTGGTATGTAACAACGCCTACAGCATCTACTGGTGCGAAAGTAACTAAGACTGTTTTTGAAATGTATAACGATAATTTCGAACGTGTGGGTACAGTTTCTTTTGATATTACAGATGGCGGTTTCTTTAACACAGATTACGCTAAAAAACTACCTAAACGACAAGGTTTTGCTGTTGGTAACGGTAAAGTTTATTTTAATATGGGCGGTAACGTGAAAAAAGGAGACCCTAGCTATCTTGGTTATCAAGGCAATAAAAAGTTCAGTAATAATGGGACGCTGCTTGATGAATCATTAATATCAGGACAAGGTTTTATTGATTTGTTAGAAGATAACGGTATTGGTTGCGACATTATAGAATCTGAAGGCGTACAAATTGGTGAAGATGGTTCTGTGTATACATTAACAGTACATCAAAGCAGACATATGGCATCATCAGATAAGGAAGGGATTATTATTTTTAAAGATGAATCAACAAGTCCAGATGCCATTGATTTCAGTCGTGCATCAGCTACAACACCATCCATGAATACGGCAAATTATGCAAACAGAAGTTTTCCACGCTCTACAGATGGTAATATGTTCGACCCATTAACAGGAACGAAGTTAGACACGATGCAAAAAATATTAGATTTCATGAGTAATACTGATTTCCCAAGATTTGAATTCTATACTTCGGCTGTTGAAGTTAAAGATCTAGACGGTGTATCTTTCGAACCTACAAGGAAAATTGTAATAGAGAATGCTAACAACAGAACTTTTGTTATGACTTTACAAGGCAATACAACAGCTTATACGCATCAAAAATTCTATTATTGGCATTCAACAGAAAACGTTTGGAAAAACTATGGTATGAAATATGGACATCCTAGAGAAGATTTACCTTTAGCAAATGGCGTAAATTCATTTTACACTATGAACCCTTATATGAAGATATTACCAGATGGTACTAAAATTATTGATGGTCAAGTCGAAGGTGTTAGTAAAACATTACCAGCTAGAATAGCTACTTTGCCGGAAGCATACAGACCCAAAGTTAATAAACAATTTATTTGTGCATTATCGTCATCAAGTTACGGTGGTTACGGTATCGTAAAAATCAATGCTACTACAGGAGATATAGAATTAACATATACAACACAACCTGTAAGTTATATCAGTTTAAGTGGTATTTCTTACGACATATAGGAGGAATTAAACAATATGGCAATGGATAAAATAGCACAAACAAAATTAGATGTCACAGCCTATTATCGTGACTTGAAACAGTTAAACGTTGAATTCTACAATCAAGATATCAACACATCAACATTAAAGTTTCAAATAACAAGAAATAATAAACCCATGTTATTAAGTGATATAAATGTTAATTCTCAAATTATTTTAGTTACATCTGACGGTAGTAAGAAAGTAGATAATTTAACATTCGAGGATGAAATGAATGGCGTTTTATCTTACACATTACCTAATGATGTGTTAGTACATGTAGGAGATGTGACAGGAGAAATATTTATTAATAGAAAAGGTTCTGACGACACAATTGTGGTTAGGACCTTTAAATTTTCTATCAAAGATGCATTAGTTAACACAATATCTGCTGACACAAAGCTTAGTTACATTAGAAAATTTGATGATTTAGAAGCGTTAATTAAAGAGAGAGCTATAGAGATTCAAAAATCTATCGAAGGGCTCGAAGATTATGTAACAAAAGTGACTAATGCAAGGGATGATGCTTTACAAGCTATCGGTGTATCTAAAGATGAAGTTGAGCTAATCATTGAAAACGGAAAAAGTGAAATCCAAGGTTTGTTAACTAACGAGACATTTTTAAGGGTCACAGATTTTGAACAATATAAAACTAATATCGATAGTCAAATGACAGATTTTAAAGATTCTTTGGAAGAAAAAACAAAAGGGAAAGTTAATGAAGAAGATTTTGTAACGCAACTGAATGAATTAAAAAATGAATTGAAATTATACACTGATTCTAAAAAAGATGCTACAACTATTCCTTTAACTTTAATCAATGGAACCACAATGATAAGTGGAGGATTAGGAAACAAAGAAAATATTACAATGACTTACTATTCTATAGGTAATAACTTATACCAATGCCAATTAAATGGATGGGTGCAATCCCCACAAACAGGTGATTTTACAAATATACCCGAAGGATTTTCGATATTAACGGATTGGAATAATGGTTTTGATGTTCCTCAAAGAAGTAGTTTAATGAATACTGCAAGAATATATATTAGACCAGATAACACTGTAGGTCTTATAAGAATTGATAATGTGTCACTTCCTTATTCGTTAGATTCAATTAACTTTATAGCAAAAGGGGTGTAAAAATGTTAAAGAAAGTATTTAAATATAATGGCATGCCAACTTTAATTGATGATTCTTTAAGTTATGATTTCGAATATACGGAAACCGCACCACCAGAAGGGATATACAGTCCCTTCTTTTTTGATGGTACAGAATGGATTGGTACATCTAAAGAAGACTTTGAAAGTATTAATCCACCTACTGAATATGAACCAACAAATACTGAAATGCAATTAGCTACAACTCAAATGCAATTAACAAAAACAGCATCACAATTACAAAAAACACAAAACCAATTAGCTGATGCTATGTTAGAAATTGCTAAATTGAAAGGGGAAAATTGACATGTATCCATCTTATGAAAGTATTAAATGGTTTTACGATATCAATTGTTATACGAATGCGGATATACAAACTTATTATGAATTAGGATGTATCACAAAAGTACAATATAAAGAAATAACTGGTGAAGATTACCCAGAACCTCAAGCATAAGCTTGGGGTTTTTATTTTAATAAAAAGTAGGTGGCAAATTGAGCGCTGATGGAACAGGAGACGTAGAAAGACGCATTGGAATTCTTGAAGAAAAGGATCGTTACAATGATAAACGTTTTAAACGTATAGAAGAAACAGCAAAACAAGATAAAAATGAAGTAGATAATACAATTAAAAAGCTATATGACTCTTTGAGAGAAATAGAAAAAGGTCAACATACACAGGAATTAACTAATCAGAAAATGGACTTTACACTAGATTCTATAAATAGAGAAAGAGAAATTGAAAAACAAAATAAGGAAGAAAATAGAAGAGAATTCAAACAACTTAAATGGTTAATCACAGGAACGGTGGCCACTTTATTAGGTTCTTTAATCTTAGCGTTCGTTCGTAGTTGGTTAGGCATTTAAAGGAGGTGAGGACATATGTTGGACTTATTTAGCGAGTTAGTATTAGGCGGCAGTTTTTGGCAATGTTTTTGGTTTGGAGATTGTAAATAATTAAATTTTAAGGTCGGCGCATAGCGTCGGCTTTTTATTATGGAGGTTAAATTAAATGAAAATGACAATAGGTGCAGCAGGAAGATTTATCGTGTTAATATTAGCTTTAATTAATCAGTGGCTAGCAACAAAAAACATAAGTCCTATACCAGTAGACGAGGATAGCATCAGTTCAATATTACTTACGATTGTAGCTTTATATGGTTGGTATAAAAACAATCCAACTTCAAAAGAAGGACATGAAGCACATATTGAAATGAAGCAAAAGAAGCTAAATAAAAATACAAATTCAACTAATACAATAGATGCTACACAAGATAACAAAGATGGCGCCGTATTTCATGAAGATAAAGATAATGGAGGGATACAACAATGACAATAATTAAAAATAAAAATCAATCTGTTAAGTATCTCAAATCATTAGAAGGGCAATATTTGGATTACGATGGTTGGTATGGCGCACAATGTTTTGATTTAGCTAATTATTATTGGGCTTATATCAGTAATTGTAGTTTGAAAGGCGATAGTGCAAAAGATATACCGTTTGAAAATAATTTTGATGGATTAGCAACTGTGTATGAAAATACTATCGATTTTAAAGCACAAGAAGGTGACATTGTAGTATTTAACGAAAATTATGGAGCAGGACATGGACACGTTGCCGTTGTTTTAAACGGAAACTATGATGGAAACTACATGCAATTTGTATCTCTAGATAATAACTGGCAAGGTGGAGGGTGGACAAGTGGACCAGAACAAGGAGGTAAAGGTTGGGAAACGGCAACTAGAGTAGTACATAATTATGATTTCCCTATGTGGTTTATTCGTCCGTTATACAAAGGAGCGAAACCTAACAAACCATCTAAGCAGAAACCGAAGAAATTAATATATAACCGCGATAAAATAGCGAGAGCTAGCATACTTGGCAAACGTGGATATAAACCTAAAGGTATTGTCTTACACAATGATGCAGGTAGTGGAACTGCTATGAATTACCACGATCAATTAGTTAATGCTAGCGAGCAAAGATTAGAAGCGGGCATTGCACATTCTTATATAAGTGGCAATAGAGTATGGCAAGCATTACCAGAAAGTTATATTGCTTGGCACACTGCAAACGCATATGGTAACAGAAACTATTATGGTATAGAAATTTGCCAATCAATGAGTGCGAGCGACAAAGATTTCTTGGCTAATGAGCAAGTAGCGTTTCAAGAAGCAGCTCGATTATTGAAGAAATGGAAACTACCCGTTAATAGTGAAACAGTTGTTTTACACAATCAGTTATCTAGTACGCAATGCCCCCACAGAAGTATGGAATTACATGCTGGTTATTCATCTAGTCAAATGGCACCAGATAGTGTTAAGAAGAAAACAAAAGACTATTTCATTAGCCAAATTAAAGCTTATTATGATGGAGAAATACCAAAAGGCTCAACTGATAAAGGAAGTTCTAAACCAAGCTCAAACGGTTCTACAAATGCCACAAATACAGATTGGAAACAAAACCAATATGGCACGTGGTATAAAGCAGAAAGCGCAACTTTTACTAATGGCAATCAACCAATTATTACAAGAATAGATGCACCATTCACTACTGCTACATTTGGATATAATTTCCAACCAGGTGGCTATGTTAATTATGATGAAGTGTGCTTGCAAGATGGATATGTATGGATAGGCTACAATTGGAACGGGTATCGTTATTATTTGCCAATCAGAACTTACAATGGTGCAAATCCACCTAATCATAAAGTTGGAGATTTATGGGGAAGTATTAGTTAACACATGTTATAATTTAATTGTATTCATACTACAAGGGTAGGCACCGTCATGTGCTTGCCCTATTTTTTTGTGTTTTAAAAATGAAGTAAGTGTTGCAAAACTTGAATTATAATATATAATGTTTATATAAACGTTCGGAGAAGTTGCAATGCAGGATTATCAGAAAAACTTCAAGTATTACTCCTTGTTAGGAGATATTTTTTATTTACATATACGAACATGTGTTCTATTATGTATTCAAGAGGTGATGGTATGAAAATTATAAATCCTAACGCACCAGATGAATATAAATACGAAACTGACTATCGTAAAATACCTAGTGAATACTTGAATCCACGCATACCGAAAGGCAGAGGAAAGGTCAAGTGGGCGCCTTTTGCCACAATCCCCGAACAGCATGAGAGACTAAAACAATATACTGAAGACCAGAACAAGATAGATAAGCCACAGTTAAGCGATCATCAATTGAGCGAACTAAATGACACATTAGTTTTTAAAATGTTTTATGACCCGCAAATTGAATTGAGTTATTTTGAAGGCGGTTATATTAAAAAGATTAATGGTTACATACACAAAGTAGATACTCACGAACAATGTTTACATTTATATGAAGAAACTGGGTTAATTAAGGTTAGTTTGAAAGATATCGTGGAGATAAAGTGATTAGCTAATTAGTGTGAGCGAAGTGTATTATGTTTAAAAAAACAAATATTTAATTAATGTATTGAAACGAAACGGGGAGCTAAAGTGAGACAAAGCATAGAAAAATTACTTAATAGTGATTTATCTTCATTACATATTGCGAAACAAACTGATGTAGATACTTCTATTATTTCAAGACTTAGAAATGGCGAAAGAAAAATCGAGAAGTTAAGTTTAGGTACTGCTGAAAGATTATACGAGTATTCATTAATATTTGAAAATAAAAACATCGAGAAAATTGATGGATTAAGGTTGGAATTATTAGAGATAAACGATGGTTTAAACGAATATAGTTTTCCAAAGGACGAAGAAGAAAGTATAATATCTCGAAAAAAAGAAATCGAGTTTGAGTTAAAAGATTTATTAGAAGAAAAATAAGATTTGTTTGTAGCCCATTTGCGTGGGCTTTTTTATATAAAAAATTAAAGAAATCTCTTGCTAAAAGGACAATTGTCCTGTATAATAAGTAGTGTAGTAAGGAGGTGGCAAACAGTGAACCGTTTAGAACGGCAAGAAAAAGAAGCAAAGATTGCAGAAACCAAAAGCAGAACCTTCCGAAATTACTGCTTAGGCATAGCAACCATTGCTTCAATACTAAAATATTGGTTGGGGATTTAATCCCCTTCCACCTTATTATATATCGAGGTGATAAAAATGACAAATCTAACAAAAATAAGAATTAGAACATTTTTAAATTATGCATTAGGTATCCTTGTAATAGGGATTGCAGCATATTTCTTATTAAAATAAACGATCAAACGGTTCACTAAATATTATGATTATAGAAATAGTTAAAAAATTAATGGATTCTGATATAAGCGCAACAGAAATAGAAAAAGCTACTGGTGTAGATGCATCTTCTATTAGACGTATACGTAGAGGTGAAAGGAAGCTTGAAAATTTGAGCTTTGAAAAAGGTGTAGCGTTATATGAGTATGCGAAAAAATGTTTGAAATAATAATTATCAAATTTAAAAACGAGGATATACATCATGAGAAAATTTTACAAAATATTGATTATAGTATTGATTATAATTATAGCTATTATGTATTGGCTTTTAATCAAATTTCAGTTTTTACAAGGGTATGAAAGAATAGAGTTTATTTTAACTATTTTAGGAATGATTGCAACATTCTTGGGTGCATATATAGGTGCGAAAATCGCAGGTAATAATTCTAGGAAGATCTTTAAACAAGAAATTAAAATGAATGATTTACAACAACATATGGATGCGAACATATCTGTGTTAGAAGAAATAACAGAGGTTGGGAGTGCAATAGAGAAAATAGAAGGAAACTTAAAAACTTCTTATCCTTTTCACCCCGAAACTCTTGGAAAAATAGTTAGTAGTTATGCCGAAATATATAAGCGACTTAACAAATTGAAAAAGAATAGTTTGAAAGAATCTTCTATAATTGTTTATCATGATGTCTTTCAATTAAAATCAAAAGTTGATAACCAACGAAAGGTATTTGAACTTCCAATAAACAAAGCGGAGACGAGACAACTCATAGAAAAAACTTTGAATCTAAAAGTTGTCGATAAACATTGGGTTAGTTGGACTAAAGATAATTTTAACCACGGTGAATTAGAATATGAACATTTGAGACAACCTCACGAATTAAAAGGGGAAAATTATAATATTCCTATTTCAGACATGATAACTAAAAACAAAGACTTTTTCGATGATAAATTAAAAGATTTGAGAAATGGTTTGAATGAAATAAAGAGTGCTTATAACAATATGAACTATAAAAGTATCGAGGATTTGAAAAAGAACTATATAGAATTATTTGAAGGTTAAAATAAACCCACCTATTTGTTTAGGTGGGTTTGTTTTACGCCAACGTTACGCCTACAAAATAGCTCGAACACTGTTCTAGCGAGGTTTTTAAAATCCCTCACTCTCCGCTAATTACATATTTTGAGCTTTCTTTAAACACCGTAATCCTTGATATAATAGGGTTTCGTTGTTTTTTCTTTATACAGACTTTTATAAAAATTTGTCATTTACATATCAAAGTAACTTTATCGTTGATATAGAATTTATGCACGATATACTGATTAGGGCTTCTAGTTCTTTAACATTAATCAAAGTATAAAAGCGTAGCATAAAAAGGATATAGCATATGAATTATTTATCGAAGAAGATTTTATAATATATTGTGTATTTCTATAGACAATCAACTCAAAATATAAAAAGTTAAATTATGAAAATAATAGGAGCATGGTATTAGTATAAATGTACTTGCTATTTTTATACTGATAAGATAGACGCCGTCATATATTTATCTTGTTTTTACAACTTAATAAAGTTACATAAGCTATCTCTGCTAGTCAATGATTGGGTAATTTTATGATTATATTTCAAAAAAGTGACAGTATTGTAAGTATACGACGTATGGTTCCTTTGCTAGAATACTTAATGTAATACAAGAAAGGGAGCGGAAAATGAAAAAATTTATAATTATAATTATAGCTATAGCTGTAATTGTAACGAGTCTTTATTTGGTTTCAAATAATAGAAATCAATCTGGAGAGGCAGTAGCAATATTCCATCAACTTAATCCATTTGTCAAAAAAGAAAATAGTTATATAAAAACGAAAAATCCAGATGAAATACTTGATCATAATAGAGCGAGTTATACACAGAAAGTTTATAATGCGAAAGGAGAAGGTAGGACTTTAACTTTTTCCGCAATTGAAAAATTAAAAGTGGATAGGTACATGAAAATAATCCATAAAGGCGCGCATGTTGAGACTTATAAAGAAGTTAAAAAGAATGAGGTACCAAAAAAAGCTTTAAAAGAGATCGAATGATCGTTATTAAAAACTAAACATATAGTGGTTTGTTATGAATGTTTAACTAAGTAACGCATTTGAAAGCCATTCATAGTAGTTATTGAAGGTTATTTTATGCTATTTATAGTGTTTTGATATTGTAGTATTAATTTCATTTCACACTAGAAAAGTGATGCTAATAAAAGAAACTCTTTTGGTTGTTTACAAATTATCACTTATAGTTTAATATAATTGAGCACACCTTAGGGTGTTGCCATTAGAGTGGGTCTAATGCATGCCTTAGGGTGTGCGTTCAGACAACTCCCAGATATAACCACCCTTCGGGGTGGTTATTTTTGTATAATAGTAATCTGGTTAAACTACATATTATCTCTTATGAGAAAAAAATTACAAAGATAATTACTTATGAATATTCTTCGCTTTAATAGAAAATTAATTTTTAAAAAGAAATATATTGTTTGTCAATTTTCTTAACACATATTTTATTTTTTAATAAAATGTATTATAATTATATTTAGTTAGCCTAACACACTTACTTTCTTCTATAGTTAGATAAATAAATCTACAACTTATTCAAACAAGTTGTAGATTTATTTAATTATCAATTGAATTAATAAGAATATTCTGATAATGTTGCATTACCTTTTCTATTTTGTAAGACTATGATGGATGTCACTTTAGTGGCATCTATTTTTTTATTTACTTATACTAAATGATATTTTGTTCTGATTACAGATTGAAATCAGTAGTATGTGAATAATTTTTATATATTTAATTGTTAAAATGGGTTAACTTTGTTAGCTGATTTAAAATATCGTCTTATCAAGAAATATTTTATGCTATGATTTACCATGGAGTATTTAAAATAATGAGGTGCTACGATGAAAAACATACTAATTATTACTGGTGGTTGTATAGAAAAATGGGATGACGTTAGGGGCCATACAAATTTGGCTACCGGCAGCATTGGAACATATCTTTCTAATGAACTGTCAAACTATGATTTTAATATATATTATCTGTCTGGTTATACAAGTAAACAACCAGATCCTCTAGATAATATTAAAGATAGACAGACATTTTTAGGGATAGTAGATTTAAGAGACAAAGCTAAAGCGATTATCTTGCAACACGATATTGACGTAGTGATTATGTCAGCTGCTGGTTCGGATTGGATATTTGATTACATAGAAGATAAGGAGACGGGTGAAATATTAGATAATAACAATAAGATAAGTAGTGATATTGTTCCTGTTGTTCATTTGAAAAAAGCGCCTAAAGTCCTTAAATTATTTAAAGAATGGAAGAATGATCTATTTGTAGTTGGTTTTAAATTAGAAACTGAGGATATTATAGAGAGGGCACTTAAGAGAATGAAATCGTCAGATGTGGATGTAATGATTGCTAATCACGCAAACTCCTTGAAAAATCATGGAGTGCATCATCATATCATAACGAGAGAAAATGATGTTATTGAAGCACATAATAAAAAAGAAACAGCACAGCAGCTCTCGAAATTGTTAAATGAAAAATTTAATTCATAGTAAAGAAGTAGAACCGTGATTTAATATATAAAGTGAAATGTATATTTAGCTGCTGTAATATTTAAATGATTTACGATAAAAATGTTAACTAATCTTACATATATTTTTATTTTCAGAAAATATAGTGTATTATGAATTATGAGTTAGCAGGGCACTAGCTCACTCATTTCTACATAATATAGATACATAAAAGAGCTACAACTTATTCATTAGGTTGTAGCTCTTTTGAATTATCATGCGATATGTTGAAAATAATGATTAAATAGTTAGTCTATATAATTTGATATTTCTATAAGATTCCTATCCGGATTTCTTAAGTTGATAAGGTATATCCTTCAGCACGTGTTCTAGTTACAGAGCGTAATTCAATATGTATCTTATGTGTATTGAAATGTGAAATAACTTGATTAATCAGCGTGTCAGATATTAAATAAAGATTAGCTGATCCAGGCGTTAGATGACGTGAGGTAGGGCTTAAAATATGATCTTTATGGTGTAAACTATCAAATGACTTTTATTTCTAAAATGTCTTATAAAAATGAATAGTGTTTTCAATGCTCGATACTGTTAAAACGAAATGATCAATTCTATTTATTAACATAATACCCCCTTCACTTTTAAAAATAATATGTTTATCTCATTTGATATAGCGGCAGATTTCTATATAATTTAATAACTTAACAGTAACATAGAGTATCAAAATTATAGTAGAACAATGTTTAGATAAAAAGTGAAAATACTATATTTCTAGTCTATGCATAGTAATAAATATAATTACCGTTTAACTTATGATACTTCTATAAAAAAAGAGCTTAGGCACTGTCAAATAATATTAAAAACGTTATAATAAAATGTGAGATGGAGGAATGTTTGCGTGGAATTTTGGTTAAAAAAACAAGCAGAGTTAAACGGAGCGCGTGTGTTTATAGATGATGGGGAAAACAATGTTACTTTTGCATCAGCATACACACAGGCATCAAGGCTTGCTCGTGTACTCTCGCAACTTGGGAAACATAGAATAGGTTTATATATCGATAATTCGATTGAGTCTGTCATTTTGATTAATGCTGCATGGTTAGCAGGTATAGAAATTGCAATGCTAAATACAAGGTTAACTAAATCTGAAATGTTAGCACAAATGAACTCTGTAGACGTAGATACAATCATTGCTATGAACGAATTAGACTTAGAGGATCTAAATGTGATGGCGTATTCGGATCTACTAGTACAGGTAAATGATGAGGTGTTTACTGCACAATTTTCAATAAACAGTATCGCTTCTATTATGTTTACATCTGGTACTACTGGACCTCAAAAAGCAGTGCCACAAACATTTATGAATCATTATGCGAGTGCATTAGGTTGTAAAGAGACCCTTGGCTTTAATCAAAGTACTAAATGGTTATCTGTATTGCCAATTTATCATATATCAGGTTTAAGCGTTATACTTAGAGCGTTAATTGAAGGTTTTACAGTACGCATTGAGTCGAGGTTTAATGCGGATACGATGTTAGCTATTATAAAACAGGAATTACCAACACATGTATCGCTTGTACCACAAACTTTAAAATGGCTCATGGATACAGGTATGAACCAACCTTTCCACATTGAAAAAATTTTACTAGGTGGCGCAAAGTTATCGAGTTCGCTCATTGAACAAGCACTTAAATATCATTTACCTATTTATAATTCATTTGGTATGACAGAGACATGTTCGCAATTTTTAACTGCTTCACCGGATATGTTAGCGCAGCGTTATGACACGGTTGGGAAGCCTAGTGAAAATGTAAAAGTTAAAATTGCTAAACCAAATGAATTGGGGCATGGAGAATTACTGATTAAAGGTGATAATGTTATGAAGGGTTATTTATATCCTGAGAATAAACGTGACACCTTTGAGGATGGCTATTTTAAAACAGGTGATATCGCAGAAATTGATGCAGAAGGCTATGTCATGGTATATGATCGTAGAAAAGATTTGATTATTAGCGGTGGGGAAAATATATATCCATATCAAATAGAAACTGTTGCTAAGCAATATCATAGTATAGAAGATGCAATGTGTGTTGGTATAAAAGATGAGCAATGGGGCGAGGTTCCATGCCTATATTATATTTCAAATGAAATAATACCTAAAACAGAATTACTAAAGCATTTTAAAGATAACATTGCTAAGTATAAAATACCGAAGCGATTTGAACGTGTATCTACACTGCCTTATACTTCAACAGGTAAACTTCAAAGAAGTCGTATGAAATGATAGGAGTGAATGCTTTATGAAATTGAGTGCTATACACTTGTATGCATATAATGAGCCTTTTCAATCTCCTATTATTACGCCAAAGGTCTGCATGGAGAGTAGGAAATCATTATTTGTTGAAGTAATTACAGATGAAGCACTACATTATTTTGGAGAATGTAATGCTTTTGAAACAAATTGGTATGCTGAAGAAACCATTACAGATGTGCAACAACAAACGATAAAATGGTTTCAACAATATAAAGATGTAACATTCGAGAGTTTTACAGAAGCACAACATTCACTCAATCAATTGAATGATTACCCAGCAACGAGAAGCATGATTATGATGGCGGTGTATCAAGCATTTCATAAATTGACCACATTTAACGTTGATTATGGGGCTACAATTAGCGGGTTGTCTGAATATAATTTAACGCAATTAATAAACACCCGCCCACAACGAGTTAAACTTAAATGGACATCTGATATTTTAAAGCACATAGAAATAATTAAGCATCTACCTTTTGAAGTGGACTTGGTGGTCGATGCTAATGAATCTATCGATGAAAAGGGAATAAATCAGTTTAAAGCATTAGTTCAATACGATATTCTCTATATTGAGGAGCCTTTTAAACATTTAGAACAACTACAGCGATTTCAGCCTACAGTTTTGCCGCCGGTAGCAATAGATGAAAAAGCAGTCACTCAATCAGCAATTATTGATGCTATTAGTAAATATAAAATAGATGTAGTGATATTGAAACCATTCAGATTGGGTGGTATTGATAAAGTGTTTGAAATGATAAATATCTTAAAAAACTACAAAGTTAAAGTGGTCATTGGCGGGATGTATGAATATGGTTTAAGTCGATATTTTACTGCGATGTTAGCCCAATACGCAGATTATCCAAGTGATATTACGCCAGAAGGATTCTATTTCAAAAGAGATATTGTTGAAAATGCAGGTATATTAAAAGGAGGCTCAATTTATTTTGAACCTCCTACAGTAAATACTGTGCGTATGGAGCGAATTTATTAGTCTTTGTCAGATTTCTTTTTCTTCAAGGGTACAGGATCGAAGCCGCCTTTATGAAGCGGGTGACACTTTGAAATTCTCTTAACACCTAACCATGTTCCTTTAAAGGCACCATAAACTTCTATAGATTCTCTTGTATATTCAGAACAAGTGGGATAAAATCGGCAAGAAGCAGGTGTCATTGGTGAAATAAAGCGCTGATAAAAACGAACTAGCCCTAAAAACAATGTTTTCATAGTTTTTGCCTCCAACAAATAAAATAGCATAATTAGTTTAACATAATTAGAGGAAGAGTGATGAACGTGAAGTTTATAGATAAAGAAAATGACAATGTATATTTAACGTATAAAGACGATAATGATATAGCTAATGGTGAACACGTTCTAATCCTTCCTGAATATAAGGGGCAATTATTGTTTACACAACACAACATACGAGGCGTTGAATTTCCAGGTGGGAAAGTAGAAAAGGGAGAAACAAGTCTTGTGGCTGCAAAAAGGGAGCTATTTGAAGAGACAGGCGCTACAATGCAAAATTGTTATTACATCGCCCAATATTGTGTCGACAGGACGAATGGTACAAGTTTTACTAAAGATGTCTATATGGCTGTAGTAAATGAAATTCATACAAAAAGTGATTATTTTGAAACAAACGGGCCCTTATTATTCGATTCAGTTGATGATATTCCGAATGAACAAAAAAGTTATTTGTTAAAGGATGCAGCAATTTTACAATGCTTAGAGAGAGTGATGGAACTTGGATTTTATCAATAAAAAACGTATGCCTGTAGATGTACCTACTCACATTTTTGAAGAAGTAACGTATCAAATAGATGGTTTACATGTACGAGGATTGTTAATGACGCCAAAGCAACAAGTCAAACGCATTGTGATTTATTTGCGTGGTGGAAAGGGTCAAGTAGGAAAAGTAAGAACAGGTCGTCTGTTACAATTTTCGAATGAGCAAACACTCGTTTTTGGACCTTACTATAGAGGCAACAATGGCAGTGAAGGTAAAGATGAATTTTATGGGAAAGATTTAAACGATGTCACTTCAGCAATTCGTATCTTAAATCATAAATATCCGAATGTACATATACATATGATTGGTTTCTCTAGAGGTGGATTACAAGGTTTATTAACTTTCCAAGATTTACCGGTTTCAAGTTATACTATTTGGGGCGGTGTACCTGATATCTATTTAATGTATGAAGAACGTGTAGATTTGAGAGGGATGCTTAAGCGTATGGTGGGCCATCCAAAAAAACAAAGCGAGGCTTACCAACAACGAGATGCTATATCTAAAATCACAAAATCTAGTCCGCCCATACTTATCGTTCATGGCGGAAAAGATCATCAAGTGGGTATCCACCAAGCATATTATTTAGCAGAGCAATTAGATAAAATTGGCGCGACTTATCGCACATTCTATCAAATGGAGGAAGGACATGTACCTAAGCCATTTGCATTAGATAAGGCGCTTAATACTGTAAAACAATGGATGACGGATGTTGAACAACAAAGTATTAAAAACGATTATAATTTAAATAATAAAATATAAAAAACATGTACTACCCAAAATGAGTAGTACATGTTTTTTATGATTAGACTTATTTGAAGCCGCCTTTGATAGCCAGATCTTCTACGTCTTCTCCAAATTTTTCGAAATTATAATTGAAACGGTCAATTAAGTCTTGTGCCTGTGCTCTATATGCTTCTGGTTTATTCCAAGCATTAATTGGATTGAGTAATGTTTGCGGTACATCTTCTACAGAGACTGGGATATTTAGTCCGAACATATCATCTTTAATATATTCTGCCTCTTTTAATTCACCTGTAATTGCTTGATTGACCATCTGTCTTGTGTAACTTAAGCTAATACGACGGCCGACACCATATTTACCACCGGTCCATCCAGTGTTAACTAAGTATACGTCTACGTCATGTTTATCTATAAGGTCACCTAACAAATCTGCATAAACCTTAGCATTAAGCGGTAGGAAAGGTGAACCAAAACAAGTTGAAAATGAAGGTTCAGGTTCAGTGACACCGCGTTCTGTACCCGCTAGTTTGGCAGTGAAACCACTTAAGAAATGATACATCGCTTGATCTTTAGTTAATTTAGAAATCGGAGGTAATACACCAAAAGCATCGGCGGTTAAGAAAATAATTGTGTTAGGATGTGCCGCTTTAGAGGGTGTAACAATATTATCAATATGGTTAATAGGATAAGCAGCTCTTGTGTTTTCAGTATAGTAGTTATCGTCGAAATCAACATCGCCTTCTTCGTCGACCACTACATTTTCTAAAATTGTCCCATACTTAATGGCATCATATATTTGTGGTTCTTTTTTATATGAAAGATTAATGGCTTTAGCATAGCATCCACCTTCGATATTAAAGATACCGTTATCATTCCATCCATGTTCATCATCGCCAATAAGTTTACGATTAGCATCAGCAGAAAGTGTTGTCTTTCCAGTTCCAGATAAACCAAAGAATAATGCGACATCACCTTTGTCACCAACGTTAGCTGAACAATGCATGCTCATGATGTCGTCTTTAGGAAGTAAGTAGTTCATTACTGAGAAGATGCCTTTTTTCATTTCGCCAGCATATTCCGTACCGCCGATTAAAATAACTTTATGTTTAAACGAAGTTATAATGAACGTTTCAGAATGCGTACCGTCAATGGTTGGATCAGCTTTAAAGTGCGGTGCTGAAACGATTGTGAAATTCGCTTTAATATCTAATGCTTCTTCGTATGAATTAGGTCGAATAAACATATTCTGCGCGAATAGGTTATGCCAAGCTAACTCATTAATGACAGTGAGTTTTAATTGCGAATCTACATCGCTACCTGCGTATCCATTGAATACATATAATTCATCTTTTTTATCAAGATAAGCTAAAACTTTATCGTATAATTTTAAAAATGTTTCTTCTTCAATTGGTTGATTAATGTCTCCCCAATCAATTGCATCTCTATAAGACGGTTCAGTAACGATGAATTTATCTTTAGGGGAGCGTCCTGTATATTTCCCAGTTTTGGCATTTATGGCACCTAACTCAGTGAGTTCGCCTTCATTATTATTCAAAATTTTGTTATATAACTGAGTCGTCGACAATTGAAATAATGATGAACTTTTCCCTAAAATGCTGTCAATTTTATTTGTATAAGTGTATGTATCTACCGCCATACTGAATCCCTCCATAGTTAATTTTAAATGTAAGCCTTTACAATTAAAAAGTATAACACATATGCATTATTAGTCCACACCATTTTAGAAGGAATTTTAATAAATGTTAAATTGACAATATATCAGAGATTCTGTACTATAGGGATTAACGGATTCTCTTATCCTGAGTGGCGGAGGGACATGGACCCAATGAAGCCCAGCAACCTCTTCTTAATACGAAGAAAGGTGCCAAACCGTTTGCAGACAAATAGCGTCTGAACGATAAGAGCGAATGGACGTATAAGGGCCTTCTCTCTATTTAATATAGTGATGAAGGCCTTTTTTATTTAGCTCAACAGAGAGAGAATTTTCGTAATTTAAAACTAAAGGAGCAAATTATGACTTACAATAAAAGATTATTCACTTCAGAATCTGTAACAGAGGGGCATCCAGATAAAATTGCTGACCAAGTATCAGATGCAATATTAGATGAAATACTTAAGGATGATCCTAATGCGCGTGTAGCTTGTGAAACAACAGTAACTACAGGTATGGCATTAATTTCAGGGGAAATATCAACTTCAACTTATGTAGATATTCCCAAAGTCGTAAGAGAAACGATTAAAGAAATTGGTTATACACGTGCAAAATATGGCTATGATAGTCAAACAATGGCAGTATTAACAGCAATTGATGAACAATCTGCAGATATTGCACAAGGCGTTGATACAGCTTTAGAATATCGCAATGATGTTTCAGAAGAAGAAATTGAAGCAACAGGTGCCGGAGATCAGGGCTTGATGTTTGGTTACGCTACAAATGAAACGGATACTTATATGCCGTTACCAATCTTCTTATCACATCAGTTAGCTAAACGATTATCTGATGTTCGCAAAGATGAAACATTAAATTATTTACGTCCAGATGGTAAAGTGCAAGTAACTGTAGAATATGATGAACATGATGAACCGCGTCGTATTGATACCATAGTAGTGTCTACTCAACACGCTGAAGATATTGAGTTAGAACAAATTCAAGCTGATATTAAAGCACATGTTATTTATCCAACTGTATCACAAGACTTATTAGATGAAGCAACGAAATTCTATATAAATCCTACAGGTAGATTTGTGATTGGCGGCCCTCAAGGTGACGCAGGACTTACTGGTCGTAAGATTATTGTGGATACGTATGGTGGTTATGCGCGTCATGGCGGCGGTTGTTTCAGTGGTAAGGATCCAACAAAAGTGGACCGTTCTGCTGCGTATGCTGCCCGCTATGTAGCTAAAAATATTGTTGCTGCTGACTTGGCTAAAAAATGTGAAGTTCAACTTGCTTATGCAATTGGAGTGGCTGAGCCTGTATCGATCTCTATTGACACATTTGGTACTGGGAAAGTTAGCGAAGATAGTTTAGTAGAGGCTGTCAGAAGCCATTTTGATCTCAGACCAGCAGGTATTATAAAAATGTTAGACTTGAAACATCCAATCTATAAACAAACGGCTGCTTACGGTCATTTTGGTCGTACAGATGTATTATTACCATGGGAAAAATTAGATAAAGTAAATTTACTGAAAGATTCTGTTAATGCATAATAAAAGTAATAGAATACTTTTTTATCGTATGAAGAGCGATTATCGATTATAATAAAGTTACTGAACATATAAAGGAGCGCTATTGTTATGAATTCATTTGGACCGTTAGAAATTGGTTTGATCGTGGCAATCATCGTGGCTATTATTTGTTTAATATTATTTTTTGTTGCTTTAAAAAGTAAAAAGAAAGCGCAGAAAAAAGTAGAAGACCAATATAAAGCGAGAGAGAAAAAATTAAGCGATGAACATGAAGAAGAATTAGAAAAAGAAAGAATTGAAAATAAAAAAACGGTAACTAAACAAAAAGAAGAATATACCGCAACTGTAAGCTCTAAAAATAGAGAAATTGATGCGCTAAAATTATTTTCTAAAAACCATAGTGAATATGTAACAGATATGAGATTGATTGGCATTCGTGAACGTCTTGTAAATGAAAAGAGAATTCGTCCTGAAGATATGCATATCATGGCAAATATTTTCTTACCTAAAAATGAGTTTAGTGATGTACAACGAATCAGTCATTTAGTACTTACGCGTACAGGACTATATATAATCGATTCTCAATTACTAAAAGGGCATGTTTATAATGGCATTAGTGCTGGACAATTTAAAGAACAGCCTATGATGGAACAAGTATTTGACACACTTGACCTTGATAAACAATCACCACAAACGCTTGTATTAGATCAAAACGAAGATAAAAATTCATTATCATTTGTTAATTATTCTGATCACTTAAATGAAATAGAAAAACTTGCTGGTGATATTCAAACAGAATTGAATTTAAAATTTGCGCCTACCACTATTTTGTACTTTAATCCGAAGAATGAAGGTGCAGTCACAATTTCTAATTATGCACAAAGCTCAAGCTCAAAAGTACTAGTTGGGCCTGAACAGCTTGATGAATTCTTTAATAAGTTTGTATTCCACGGTCGTATTCAATATACAGTGGAAGATTTACAACGTATTATGGATGAAATAGAATCATTTAATTAGAATAGAAAAACCCTTATGACAAAAGTCATAAGGGTTTTTTAGAAAGTAAATTTTTTTGAGTGTTATTTATAGTAAAAAGAGGGATTTTAAATAAATAAGCATTTTAATTTATATGATAGGGTATTTTAATTAATATAGTATTTAATTGATGAAAAAGGGGATTTTTTAATGGAGAATATAACGTTTTATAATGGCAATGAAATGCCGATTGTAGGATTAGGAACATTTCGTGTAGAAAATAGTGAGCAGTGTAAAGCGGCAGTAAAGCATGCAATTGAAAGTGGCTATAGACATATTGATACTGCAATGATTTATGATAATGAAGAGAAAGTCGGGGAAGGCATCGCTGAGGCTTTGGCAACGACAGGATTAGATAGAAGTGATTTATTTATTACATCTAAATTATGGTTAGCTGATTATGGAAGAACTAATGTTGCTACTGCTTATGAAACAAGTTTGAAAAAATTAGGCTTAGATTATTTAGATTTATACTTAATGCATTGGCCGGGCACAGATGAGGCTTTAATGATTGATACATGGCAAGGTATGGAAGATTTATATAAAGAAGATAAAGTGAAGAACATTGGAGTGAGTAACTTTAATGTAGAACACTTTGAAGCTTTGTTAGCACAAGTTTCAATCAAACCTGTAATTAATCAAGTTGAATTCCATCCATACTTGTTACAAGAATCATTGAGAAGGTATTTAGAAGTTCAAAATATTCATGCTGAATCTTGGTCGCCACTTATGAACGCTCAAATATTAGATGATGAAACTGTAAAAGCTGTGGCTAGTGAAACAGGTAAATCACCTGCACAAGTAATCATTCGTTGGAATATTGAACATGGTGTTGTAGTTATACCTAAATCAGTAACACCTTCAAGAATCGAAGAAAATTTAGATGTCTTTAATTTCTCGTTAACGACTGAACAGGTAGAACAATTAGATCGCTTAAATGAAGACCGAAGAATTGGACCAGACCCAATCGGTTACAATGGTCATTAAGCTTTAAGTTTGTAAAGTATGTTATTTCGAAAGATAACTACACAAGTGCCTTATTTTATGTTAAGTACATGAATACGTCATAGAAAATATAATGGTCAAGCAAATTTCTAAAAATCGGCTTGACCATTTTTCGTATTTAAAATAGTGTATATCCTACAAAACATGCCAAAAATGAAGCGCCGTATTGTATTACGGAATAAATAATAAAGCTTATGATTTTTTTATCATCAATCAATAACTTAACTAATTCAGAAGATAAAGTTGAAAAAGTGGTTAATCCACCAAGTATCCCGATAACTACAAAGGATTGAATCCAGTCTACATTTAGCATCATGCCCATTATTAATCCTATGAGAAAGCTACCCGAAATATTAACAATAGGCGTTGCAATAGGCAGATCGCTATTAAAACGTTGAGTACATAGATTAGTAATAAAGCCCCTTATTACTGCACCAATACCGCCACCTAACATGATTAATAAAAGCTGTGTCATGATAAACGTGCCCCCATTTTCACACCGATATAACAAACAATGATTCCTAAAACATAACTACTTAATGCATAAATAAATAATGTAAGATAAGCTTGTTGTTCTAACAAATGAATAAGTTCAAATTGAAAGGTTGAAAATGTTGTGAGAGCGCCAAGGCAACCTGTAGTGATACCTTTTTTAAGCAATGGGTTATTTTTGAAATACTTTATTGTTAAAGTGCCCAAAAATCCCATTAAAAATGCACCTAAAATATTAGCGATAAAAGTACCAAAAGGGAAATGAATATAGTGGTTAGAGAATGATAACCCGTATCGTATTGAGGCACCTATCATTCCTCCGATAAAGATGTATAAATATTGCATTGTTTAGATGATTCCTCTCAATGAAAAATAAAATACTACACAAGTATTTTAACTTATGTAGTATAGATTAGAAAATGATGCCAAACGTCGATAGTGCAGCCACAATATGAATTATTATAACGATTAATAAAACAAAAGGTAAGCACTTGCTAGCTTTGCTAACCCAGCCTGACTTTTCATGAAGATGTTTAATTGATTTATCTGCAAAAATAATAGAAATTATTAAAATAATAGCGTTTATAATACTACAAACAAATATTAATTTGATTATTGAATTAAAATGCATGTTAAGTAGAGGGTTTCTAGTATTAAAATAAAAACTAATAATGATTAATAAAGTAGACAAATAAAAATAAAGTTTTGAACGTGCCATATTTACCTCCTAGTGCAATTCATTAAATAATAATACCATAGTTTTACAAAAAATTAACGAATTTTACAATTTAATAGTAGTTAAAATAGTTTTAACTTATGAAAATTTAAACTAGAAAAATGCATTTTAACAAAATAATTGTTTATTTTTACTCTAAAAATTTTGACAATTCAAGCAAAAGATTAGAAATTAAATAATATTGGTGGTATAAATGGAGTGTATGGTTAATTAAACCGTTATAAAAATAATTCTTAATAGAATTATTTATTTTAGTCAGGAGGAATTAGTAATGGCAAAGTTAAATGTTGAAGTGTTTGCAGATGGTGCAGATATCGAAGAAATGAAAGCGGCTTATAAAAATAAACAAGTAGATGGTTTTACTACAAATCCTAGTTTAATGGCAAAAGCAGGCGTTACGGATTATAAAGCTTTCGCTGAAGAAGCTGTTCGTGAAATTCCAGATGCATCTATCTCATTTGAAGTATTCGCAGATGATTTAGAAACAATGGAAAAAGAAGCTGAAATTTTAAAACAATATGGTGAAAATGTATTTGTGAAAATTCCAGTTGTAAACACAAAAGGTGAATCAACTATTTCTTTAATTAAAAAATTATCAGCAGATAATGTACGTTTAAACGTAACTGCTGTTTATACAATAGAGCAAGTTAAAGAAATTACTGAAGCTGTAACTGAAGGTGTACCAACATATGTATCAGTGTTCGCTGGTCGTATTGCTGACACTGGTGTTAATCCAATTCCATTAATGAAAGAAGCAGCAGAAGTAACGCATAGCAAAGACGGTGTGAAATTACTTTGGGCAAGCTGTCGTGAAGTAATTAATGTTATCGAAGCGGATGAAGTTGGAGCTGACATTATTACTTGTCCTGCTGACGTTGTTAAAAAAGTAAATACAAATCTGGGTCGCGATATTAACGAGTTATCAGTTGATACAGTTCAAGGATTTGCAAAAGATATCCAAAGTTCAGGATTATCAATTTTATAATAGTTGAGTCATTTATAGCACATAAATAAAAACTGAGGCAATTCATTCAATTGAATTGTCTCAGTTTTTGTTTATCTTTATGTTGAACAGCTTATTTTACGTAATGATTCATCATTAAAATAAATGTGTAAATAACTATAAGAATAAAAAAGCTTTTAAAATAATTCAAATGAGTGTATATCATGGGTTATGATATTTGCTATACTATATACAACTTCGTTTTTAGCACTAAAAATAATCATAAAGTTAAATATTTATAAATACTAATCTAATAATGAGTCTTAGTTTTTTATATAGTTAGGAGCAATGGATACACTATGATATTACAACAACCTAAGCTTGCCACAACGTTAAAAAACCAAACACTTCTAGATGTTTTTGATGAAGATGAAGATTTAATTGAATCGGCCGAAATTCATGACTCCAGTCTAAGTAATCAAGTGTTAGAAAGGTTTGCGGTCTATGCTTCTCGTATTAAGGATTGTGACTTTTCTAATTCAGATTTAGGTCGTGTTGATTTTACAGATGTTATTTTTGAGAATTGTGATTTTTCTAATGCGAATATGGATCATGGATCTATTCATCGTGCGATATTTAAAAATTGTCGTTTGACAGGAACTCGGTTTAATTACATGCGTTTTGGAAACGTATTATTTGATGAAGTGAAAGCAGATTTTATAAGTGTTACTAATTCAAAAATAACTAACTTTAAAACGCAAAAAAGTAGTTTAGAAAATGCAGAACTCTTTAGTTCAAAGCTAAAGCAAGTTGTATTTGACAAAACAAATTTAGAACATTTATCCGTCTATCAAACCGCGTTAAAAGATTGTGATTTAAGCCAATCATATTTTGAGTCATTTGTAGTTAATCAAGAGGATTTATTTGGCTGTATCGTTTCTAGAGATCAAGCAGTACAATTTGCTACACTCATGGGTCTTGTCGTCAAAGATTAACTTTGACAACAAGACTTAAATTATCAAACCTAAATAACGTTGTTTAAGTATTGAAAGTATAAGCATTAAAGGAGACATTTGATGAAAGTTAATATTTTTAAGCAGAAGGTTAAGAAACAATTGTGGTTTTTAAATAAAAAAGAAAAAAATAAATTAGAAGATGTACTTACGCAAGCGATTGACGAAAAAGATGGGGAGGAATTAAATCGTCCCATTGCATTTTCTAATCAATTTTTAAAAACACATGTTTTTAAGGAAAAAGTAGTATCAACAACACAATTATTTGCGTTACTCATAGGTATTTTAATTTCCTATATTATATTACTTGGTTTGTTTCTATTTGGATTTTTAACTAGTCTTACATCTGTACAATATTTTGTGAAGCCAGAAGTACAACTATCTACGATTACAGTGATATTAACTTTAGTAGGCGCGTTATTATTGATTGTAGTAAGTTTATATTTAATCAAAATTGCGACTGCCTATTTCACTAAAAAATTGTTGGAGTACAAGCATAATAAAGCACTTTAAATATTTAACTATTGTAAAAGGCGGGAAAGGGTCAAACTTTCTTGCCATTTTTTATATATAAACATATAACTAGAATCAATTGTGATATGAAATCCATTTTCAAAGAATATGATTGTTTGTGGACCTTGAGATTTTAACCCAGTAATCATATGAGCGTTAATATAGTATTGTATAGGTGCACGTTGTGTTTTTAGTGGAAATAAAATAATATCCTTTTTGACATAGATAGGTACAAACTTACGTATTTTCAATATTTGTCTAGCTTGTTTTATTTGTAATGTATAGGATTTTTGATGAGTTTCTAAAAAATAGTGTAAAGTGTTATTTATAGTTGAGGGGTAGGTAAATTGATGCGTTGTAAACTGGCTAATAGTAAGATTCTCTGGACCAATGACTGATTTGAAATATAATAATTTTGCAATAGGGGTCATTTGAAAGATCACCTCAGTAGTTATGATAATATGCATTAAATTTTGATCTGACACGTTTCTGATAATTTTTTATAGTGGAAAGAGAGCAGTGAAGTATGTCGGCTATTTCATGTTGTTTATAACCTTCAACTTTTAAAGTTAACCATTGTTTTTCATTTGATGTTAGTGAGGAATAGAAATTTTGTTGAATTAACCGATTTTCATAATCTTGAAAATTAAAGTACACTTGGTGCTCGTGTTCTTCGAATGTCAAATGTTGGGCTTGTGGTATTTTTCTTAAAAGGTCAATCAAGTAAAAATTCAATCTACGATATAGAAAAGTAGACATTGCCATTGATTTTGTAGGGTTATAATCGTAAAATAGTTCCCACATTCGTATCAATAAGAGTTGAGCGAATTCATCCTTATTATACTTAATATTGTATTTTTTTAACAGATAAGGAATAATGTGTTTATGTTTTTTGTAGCATTTTTCAAAAAGCATTTATATCTCCAACGTCGTATATACAACATGAATTTCCGGATATAATCATTTTATTTTAGGAATTAAAAATTTTCATTTGCTAAATTTGAATTTTAGGTGTTAAATAGGAGACATAGATAGATAACATTTTAAGTTTTATAACACTAACGCGTATTCAACTTAAATATATAGCAATTTAGAGGTATATTATTATCTTCGGACAATTTTCAGGAGGTTTATATGGATTACGCACATTTGAATTTAGAACATTTTTTTGCTAAACACAATGATTTAGATATGATTAAAGACAAATCAGATTTTGTGATGATTAATAACATGACAAAAGAAATGATGTATCGAGATGGAGAAATAGAAGGCACAATTGATTTAAATCGTTATTATTATAAAAATAGATCACAAGCTGCAAGTTTTATTATGATGGATTATAATAAAAGTCAAGAGTAATGAAATTAAAATTTCATTACTTTTTTTATGAATATGTAACAACATTTGTATAAAATTGTACGTTCATCTATTTAGTGTTAGAATTTATAATCGGATAGCCTTAACGTAATATACATAGTCGCTGAGGTTGCATTCTTAACTTTTACCTACGAGGTGTGAAAATGACGAAGCATAAAAAAGGCTCAATATTATCAATTATTGGTTTATTGGTAATTTTAGGTGTAGCTGCGGTCATTGTTTTTTCAATGATTTCAGATCAAATATTCTTTAAAGATGTTGACGAACAAGAAAAAGTAGAAAATCTTAAAGTAAGTTTAGACAAAGCATCTAAAAAACAAATTGATAATTACACGAGTCAACAAGTTTCAAGTAAAGATAATAAAACCTGGAGAGATGCGTCATCTACTGAAATTAAACAAGCGATGAACAGTAAAGCATTTATCGACAGTGATACTCAAAAATATCAATTTTTAGAATTAGATAAATATCAAGGGATTGATCAAAACAGAATAAAACGTATGTTAATAGATAATCCAACATTGTTGAAACATACAGATGATTTTATACAGGCAGCTAAAGAAAAACACGTTAATGAAGTATATTTAATTTCACATGCGTTACTTGAAACGGGTTCAGCAAAAAGTGAACTGGCAAGTGGTGTAGAAATTGATGGGAAAAAATATTATAACTTCTTTGGTGTAGGTGCTTTAGATGAAGACCCAATCAATACCGGTGCAGAATACGCTAAAAAGCATGGTTGGGATACACCTGAAAAAGCAATTAGCGGTGGCGCTAACTTTATTCATGAACATTTCTTATCGCATAAAGATCAAAATACACTTTATAGTATGAGGTGGAATCCTAAGAATCCTGGGGAACATCAATATGCTACCGATATCAAATGGGCAGAAAGTAATGCTAGCTTAATGGCTGATTTCTACAAAAACATGAAAACAGAAGGTAAGTATTTTAAGTATTTTGTATATAAAGATGATGAAAAACATAAATAATAAGCAATTTGAGATTGATAGAACACGTTCTATCAATCTTTTTTATCAATTTCGTAATAATTAAAAAACGCTTAGTAGTTACTGATAGCTACTAAGCGTTTTAATTATTGTGCTTTATTTTTCTGTCCGAGAATTATGAATAGCATAAGTGCGGAGATAAAGACTTTTAAAATGAATTTCATATAATCACTTCCTCATCTATGGACATATTTTACATTAAATTATCGTTCAAATAAAAAGATAACAATTTCATCAAAATAATAAGATTTATTCATGATCAAAGTAATCGTGTTGCTTTAAGAAGTCGTTAGCCACTACTGCAGGTTCTTTTCCTTCGCCATCAGCTTCGTAATTTAACTTTTGCATTTCTTTTGTACCAATTTTATTATCTAACTTTTCTATAGATTTTCTTACTTCAGGATGTTTTTTTAACAATTTGTTTGGTGCCACTGCGCTAGCGTCATAAGGTGGGAAGAAGTTTTTATCATCTTTGAGTACTACTAAATCATAAGCCGAAATTCTACCGTCAGTAGTATAACCCAAAGCTACATCTAGTTTTTTGTTTTTTAATGCATCGTATACTAAACCAATTTGCATAGGTTTTAACGAATTAAAACCGAAACCATAATGTGATTTAAAAGGGGCATACCCATCGCCCCCTCTTTTAATCCATGTAGTATCAGTACCTACATTAACTTGATTTTTGATTTTTTCTAAATCTGATACTGTATGTAAGTCATATTTTTTAGCAGTTTCTTTAGTCACCATAAAAGCAAATGTATTCTCAAACCCATATGAATTAAAAAATGTTTGATCAAATTTTTGTGTGAAACCTTTTTGGGTTATTTGCATAGCTTTTTTAGAATTAGTAATAGGTTTTTGTTCAAGCACTCCTGATAAATCCGTCCCGGTATAACGTGTGCTCGAGATATCAGCATCACCATTTAGTAAGGCGTTATGTTGTATGGTTGCGGAACCCAAGTTATTAATGATAGAACCCGTTATCTTTCCCTTGGTGTCATGTTCAATGAGTTCTTTTAACATATAAGCCATAATTTGAGATTCGCTTGTAGCTAACGCAGATATTTTAACCGATTTCTGCGACTGACCTCCACCTAGGCCTGGCAAATCGCAGCCTGCTAATAATACCGTGCTTATAATTAGTAAAAATAAATTACGTTTTAGAAATCTCATTATTTGTCCCCTTAAATTAAATTGAAAAATAATTATTTTATTACAATAATTTAAGATTACCATATTTAGCAAAATATTATAACAGCAAGTAGATATATGTATGTTACTCATTAAAATGTTATATAGTAGTAAACATTGCTATAATAAATATAAAATAACATTAGTTAGGGTGTGTAAAATGCGAGTAGCGATTATTGGAATGGGTACGGCAGGTGTTAGTTTATTAAAAGAACTAGTGAAATATGATGAATTTTCAAGTATACAAGTAGATGTATATGATAATCCTAAAAATATGGGGCAAGGCGTACCGTTTCAAAATGACAGTGATCAACTCTTAATTAATTTACCAGCAGCTCAGATGTCATTGAATTTAGATAATAAGCGTGAGTTTTATGAATGGTATGAGCAGCAGTCGGAATTCAAGTTTTCTAATCCCGAATATTTACCGCGATTCATTTTTGGACACTACATGAAGGATTACGTGGAAAAGTATAATCAAGTTTACGATAATATTCATGTAATTAAAAAAGAAGTATCTGAAATATTTATTGAATCTGATATAGGACAAACAGATGTTAATTATTATGTTTGTACGTCAAAAGCGATGGCCGATTGTAATTTATACGACGTCGTTTTTGTAACTATTGGAACATTATCTTATCATGATCCTTATCAACTCAAAGGAACAGAAGGGTATATACCAACACCATATCCAACTTATAATACTTTAGATGAAGTGGAAGATACAGACCGTATTGCTATTATAGGAACAGGTTTAGCTAGCTTAGATGTTATACGCTATGTGACAACACATCATCCTCAATTACCTATTACAGTGGCAAGTCGTAAAGGTAATTTACCCAGTGTAAGGGGAAAAATGCCTGATGTTGAATTTAAGTATTTAACACCTGAGCATTTTAATAAACTTAAAAGCGAAAACTTTGGTAATGTGCCATTAGATGCAGCTTTAGATTTGTTTCTGAAGGACTGTAAACGTTATGACATTCCCATAAGAGCATTAATACACCGAAAAGTGAACGATCCTATAAAAGATTTGACATATGATTTAGAACATCCAGAAGAGTTGGGTAAGTTTCAAAGTATGTTAGAATTAGCGAAAGAAAATTTGAATTGGATATGGAACAGTTTTAGTCGTGAAGATCAAAAGAGGTTTTTGAAGGATTATCAAGCGATATTGAAAGAGAATTCTAATCCTATGCCTCCACGAACGGCGAAGTTAATTATAGATCATTTGCAAAATGGAATTATTGAAATACAAAGTGGTTTAGAAGATGTATATCATGAGGAAAAGCAATTTTGTTTTAAATATAGTAATCGAGCGGCTGATGTAGAAAAATTTGATATTGTCATTAACGCTACAGGTTCTAAAACTCAACTTTCAGACCTTGATAGTGATGACCAACTCGTTTTAAATATGGAAAACAGACAAGTTGTTCAAGCGCATCCACTTGGCGGTATTCAAATTGTGCCTGAGACAAATCAAATTATAAGTCCAAGGTATGGAACGCTAAAACGTATGTATGCCTTAGGACAATTGACTAATGGCATCAATCAATCACGAAATGGCGTAACTATGATAGTTAAGCAAGCTGTGACTATCATTAACCAATTGTTAAATCCTAAATAAATGGGGTAATTCGTTGTGTAGATGAGTAGTGTTATAATCTTTTCGATGTATAATAAATTCCGATTTTTAAAAATTTTAATAAAAAAATAAAGCCGACTTAGATAATAAGAATTGTTATTTTCATGAAAATGTAGTACTATAATTAGGTAACTTATTTAATGGTTACTTGACTCAATCATCAATTACAATTTCATAGATATTCTTTCGGGGCAGGGTGAAATTCCCAACCGGCAGTAAATTAAGCCTGCGACCTGCATTTGTTGATACAGATGTGGCTGATCTAGTGTGAATCTAGAGCCGACAGTAAAGTCTGGATGGGAGAAAGAATGACGTATAACAAAACAACACTTATTATGTGTTTATTTAGCGTACACTTATTTTGTTAATTTTCTGTAAGTGTATTTAGTTATAAATAGACATTGTTATATCGATAAATCCCACACCTGAAATTTTAAATTTTAGGTGTTTTTTATTATTTAGAGGTGATAATGTGAGTCAATATTTAAATTATGCTATTCAATTAGCTAAAATGGTTGATGGTCAAACAGGTGTGAATCCTCCGGTAGGCTCTGTAGTAGTTAACAATGGGCGTATTGTCGGTATGGGTGCACATTTGGAAAAAGGCGATAAACATGCAGAGGTACAAGCTTTAGACATGGCTCAGGATAAAGCAAAGGGTGGCACAATTTATATTTCATTAGAACCATGTACACATTATGGATCGACACCACCTTGTGTGAATAAAATTATTGAGCATGGCATTCAAAAAGTAATCTATGCCGTAAAAGATACAACATTACCTTCAGAAGGTGATGAAATATTGAAGCGTGCTGGGATAGAAGTTGAATTTCGTCAAAATAGCGAAGCCGAAGCATTATATAAAGACTTTTTTATAGCGAAGAGTAATGAGGTTCCTAATGTAACTGTGAAAGTATCATGTAGTTTAGATGGCAAACAAGCGACTGATCAAGGTCAAAGTAAATGGATTACTAATAAAGCTGTAAAGCAAGATGTATTTCAATTACGGCATACACATGATGCTGTGTTAACAGGTAGAGGAACACTTGATTCAGATAATCCTCAATATACGACACGTATTGAAGAGGGAAAAAATCCTATAAGAATCGTCTTATCAAAGTCTGGCCAAATTAACTTCGAATTAGATATGTTTAAAAATCCTAATGAATCTATATGGATTTATACTGAAAATGAAACTTTAAAAACTAATATTGAACAAGTTGAAGTGATTACACTAGAATCATGTTCAATCAATAAAATTTTAAAAGATTTATATAAAAAAGGAATTGGAAGATTGTTGGTAGAAGCTGGTCCAACTATAACTTCTGAATTTCTACAATCAGATTTTACGAATGAACTTGTCTTATATTATGCCCCGAAAATTATAGGTGGTTCTGGAAATTATCAATTCTTTCAAACTGAAAATGTTTTTGATTTATCAGAAGCACCTCAATTTGAAATTATAAATTCCCAAATGATTGAGCAAAATATCAAATTAGAGTTGCGAAAGAAGTGATGACACATGTTTACCGGTATTGTTGAAGAAATAGGGACTATAAAAAAAGTGACCACACAACAATCTGTGGTTAACTTAACGATTGATTGCCAAACGATATTAGCAGATATGCATATTGGTGACTCGATAAGTGTTAACGGTGCATGTTTAACGGTTGTTGATTTTGATAATCGTTCGTTTTCAGTTCAAGTAATTAAGGGAACTGAAAACAAGACATATCTCAATCAGTTGAAACAATCTGCAGAAGTAAATTTAGAGAGAGCGATGAGTGGACAAGGTCGATTTGGCGGCCATTTTGTTTTAGGACATGTTGATGAAGTTGCCAAAGTGACACGCATACAATCATCTAATAATTCTAAAATTGTAACTATTAAACCATCTACGGATTTAATTAAACAAATGGTCCAACAAGGATCTATAACAGTTGATGGTGTAAGTTTAACGATTTTTCAATTGAAAGATGCTGAATTTGATATTCATCTTATTCCGGAAACACGTAGATCCACTATTTTAAATCTAAAACGTATAGGTGATCCTGTGCATATTGAGACGGATATGTTGTTTAAATATGTAGAGAAAATAGTCAGCAATAATGATGTGGGATTAACTTCAGATAAACTTAAAGCGTTTGGATTTTAGGAGGGCAAATATATGAAATTAGATAGTATAGATACTGCACTTAAAGCACTTAAAAATGGCGATAGTATCATCGTTGTAGATGATGAAAATAGAGAAAATGAAGGCGACTTAGTTGCTGTAACTGAATGGATGAAAGATAATACAGTTAATTTTATGGCTACTTATGGTAGAGGATTAATATGTGCGCCTATAAGTCATAGCATAGCTGAAAAATTAGATCTTAATCCAATGGTAAATCATAATTCTGATGTATACGGTACACAGTTTACAGTTAGTGTGGATCATGTTAATACAACGACAGGAATTAGCGCGGTAGAAAGAACGATGACAGCAAGAGCGTTAATAGACGATCATGCCACATCTAACGATTTTAATAAACCAGGCCATCTATTTCCTTTAATTGCACAAAATAATGGTGTTTTATCAAGACTTGGGCATACTGAGGCCTCAGTTGATTTAGCAACATTGAGTGGGGCTAAACCAGCAGCATTAATATGTGAGATAATGAACGAAGATGGGTCAATGGCTAAAGGTGAAGAGTTAGAAAGATTTAAAGAAGAACATCAACTTGTGATGATTTCAATTGAAGATTTAGTCAAATATAGACAGGCTTCTTCATCCAACTTAGAAGCAAAAGCCAAAGTTAAAATGCCTACTGAGTATGGAGAATTTGATATGTATGGTTTCACAACGGCAAACAGTAACGAAGAACTTGTTGCAATTGTGAGTGGTGAGATTAAAGAAACGACAAATGTGCGTATTCATTCAGCATGTCTGACTGGCGATATCTTCCATAGCCAAAGATGTGATTGTGGTGAGCAATTAGCGGCCTCTATGAAATATATAAATGAACATGGTGGCGTTATTTTATACTTGCCACAAGAAGGTCGTGGCATAGGCTTAATTAATAAATTAAAAGCTTATGAGCTTATTGAACAAGGTTACGATACAGTAACAGCGAATATTGCTTTAGGTTTTGAAGAAGATTTAAGAGATTATAAAGAAGCTGCACAAATTCTAAAATATTTCGGTATTGAAAAAGTGAATTTGTTAAGTAATAATCCTAAGAAATTTGAAAGCTTAGAAATATATGGCATAGATATTGCGAAAAGAATTGAACTCGTGGTGCCAACAAACAAACACAATCAAGGTTATATGGATACAAAAAAAGTTAAAATGGGTCATTTAATATAGGAGGTCATTGGAATGAATTTTGAAGGTAAATTAATAGGTTCAGATTTAAAAGTTGCAGTTGTAGTAAGTAGGTTTAATGATTTTATTACAAATCGTTTATTAGATGGAGCTAAGGATACGTTAGTGCGTCACGAAGTACCTGAAGGCAATATTGATGTTGCATATGTACCAGGCGCATTTGAAATTCCTTTAGTAGCAAAAAAATTAGCTCAAAAAAATGAATATGATGCAGTTATCACATTAGGCTGTGTTATAAGAGGGGCTACAACTCATTATGACTATGTATGTAATGAAGTGGCTAAAGGTATCTCTAAAGCCAACGATGTTACGGATACACCAGTAATATTTGGTATATTAACTACTGAAAGTATTGAACAAGCTGTTGAACGCGCCGGTACTAAAGCTGGAAATAAAGGATCAGAAGCAGCAGTAAGTGCAATAGAAATGGCTAACTTATTAAGAGAGATTTAAATTATTAAACAGTAGGTTGAAATGATTTTTATTCGCTAACTAAAAGACTTGGACAAACGCTTTATTGTGGTTGTCCAAGTCTTTTTTTGTATCATTTTTTCATTTTAATGGTTATTTTTTAAATAAACGGCTTACTAATGCAATTGTCGCACCGATTGCTGTGATACCTAAAGTGACAAAACCGGCTTTTTTGAGTACTTTAGGCTTCATAATTTCTTTGAACATAAGATTTAAATTCTGAGGTCTCTCTGCTAATCTTCTCATAAAATAACTGAACCAATCGTCACCATAAGGTACATAAATGCAGAAGTTATTACCCTCTTTTGCAATCGTTTCTGCTAAATCAGAGCGGAAACCATATAACATTTGGAACTCATATCTATCTCGTTCAATTTTATTATCTTTAATAAATTGTTTGATATGCGTGATGACTCTGTCATCATGCGTAGCAATAGATGTTACGTTTTTGGCACTTAATAATCTTTTTTCAATTAGACGTATGTAGTTTTCGTCTATTTCTTCTTTAGTTTGAAATGCAATCGTATCTGCTTCTTTATAAGCACCTTTAACCATGCGTAATCTTAACTCGGGGTATTTGTCTACAAGCGCATCTGCTTTATATAAATAAGCTTGTATAACGGTACCTACATTTTTAAATTCGCCTTTTAAGCGATCTAATACCTGTGTAATGTCAAATAAACTATTGTATTTCTCGGTATCAATATTAATATGCATATTATTGAACTCATTTGCTTTCAATAATATTTCACGTAAATTACGATAAGCAAGATCGATATCAAATTCAGAACCGAGTTGACTCAGTTTAACTGATATATGTCCATCTAAGTTATGGTTATAGATAGCATACATGACTTCTAATATTTGATCTTTTGCTCTTATCGCCTCTCCTTCAGTTACAACAAATTCCCCAAGGCAATCTACGGTAACTGTAATTCCTTTGTTGTTTAAACGTTCAATTGTGTCTACTAAGGCGGGGATCGTATTTCCTGCAACGACCTTATTAGCACCTAACATAGGTCCTATTTCCTTAGCAGTATTGTTTAGTAATGAATTATTAGATAATCCTATAAAAAAGTTTTTCACAATTGGCATATTAATTCCTCCCATTCTGCTTATAGCTTATGTTTCAATATCAGTGTAGCATGAATTTAAAAGTAATGAAATCGTTTGCAATAAAATATATTACACTTTAAATCGAAATATATACTCATGGTATTACTATATAACATAGTTCTGATTTATAGTGTTTAACAAAATAAGTGTTTCACTACAAATTCTATGTTTAAAATGGAAAAAGTATAGCATATTTTGATACAATAAATGTAAGGAAATTTATGTAGAAGGGGAAGTATGGATAAATGTGGAAATGGGAAACCGAAAATGAAGCAAAAGGCGTTGTTGTGATTGCACACAACATGCTTGAACATACGGGACGATATGCATATGTTATTACGATGCTTCGCCGTAATGGGTATCATGTAATCATGGGCGATTTGCCCGGGCAAGGTCAAACATCACGTTCAAATAAAGGCCAAATAAATAATTTTGATATATATCATGAGCATATTCTTGAATGGATTAAAATCGCAAATGAATATAAGATTCCAACCTATGTGATGGGTGTTGGTTTAGGTGGTTTGATTATCCTCAATCTTCTCGAAAAAGTAGAAGTACCAATAGAAGGCCTTATACTTGTTTCTCCTTTATTAGAATTTAAAAAAAGCAATAAATCTCGAAAAGATAAAATTATATCTAATGTAGGAAGATTAGCTAAAGATAAGAGGTTTAAAGTAGGTATAACTGTTGAAGATTTAACTCGTAATGAAGAAGTGATAGAAGAAACGCGCAATGACCAATTAATGCTTCAAAAAGTGACATACCATTGGTATAAACAAATCACTGAGATAATGAAAGAAACAGTAACACATTTAAAAGATGTTAGCCCATTACCATTACTTTTGATGTATGGCCAAGAAGATAAAGTGGCTGACGTTTCTACAATGAAACTAATTAAAGATAAAGTCACTACAAATGAATTATATTTTAAAGCTTGGGATGGTTTATACCATGAAATTCACAATGAACCTGAGCGTGATGAAGTTATGAGATATATGTTAGCCTTTTTAAACAATAGTGCTAGTAACAATGGCTTTATCATTCATGATGAGAACGAGCCCTCATAAGTTAATGATTCGTGTAATATACAGACACCAAACAATGTAGATGTTGTTTGGTGCTTTTTATTAGATAAGAGAAAACATTGCACAAATAAATGTGAAATAAATCACAAAAAATATTGCGCTAACTGGAAATATTTGTTATATTTTAATTGTGAAATAAATCACAATAGTGATTCGTAGAAAAATAAGTGAGGAGAGTCAAAATATGAAAAATATTAAAAGTAATAAAGTTGTATTAATTGGTGATGGCGCAGTTGGTTCAAGTTATGCTTTTGCTCTAGTTGCACAAGGTGTTGCTGACGAACTAGTTATTATTGACTTGGCGGAAGAGAAGGTTAAAGGTGATGTTATGGATTTAAATCATGGCGCACCATACGGAGATTCACCTGTAAATATCAAAGCAGGAAATTATAAAGACTGTACAGATGCTGATTTAGTCGTCATAACTGCTGGAGCAGCACAAAAGCCTGGAGAAACAAGATTAGATCTTATTGAAAAAAACACTAAAATATTTAAATCTATTGTGACAGAAATTATGGATTCAGGATTTGATGGAATATTCTTAGTTGCTACAAACCCTGTGGATGTATTATCATATGTAACACAAAAAATTTCAGGTTTACCAAAAGAACGTGTTATTGGTTCTGGTACAATATTAGATACAGCACGTTTTAAATATGAATTAGCTAAAGAATTTGATGTTTCACCAATGAGTGTAGAGGGCCAAATTATTGGAGAACATGGTGATTCAGAATTGGCCGTTTGGTCTCAAGCTAATATTGCGGGCCAACCATTATATGAAATGTTACATGGGGATAGTCAAAAGCAACATAGAATTGAAGAAATTTTTATAAATACTCGTGATGCAGCATACGATATTATTCAAGCTAAAGGTGCAACATATTATGGTATAGCTATGGGCTTATTGCACATTACGAAAGCTATCTTAAAAAATCAAAATGTAGTTTTAACAGTGTCTAGCTATTTAGAAGGTGAGTACGATAAGAATGATGTTTATATAGGTGTACCTACTTTAATTAATCGAGCAGGAGCGGTTAAAGTGTATGAAACACCATTGAATGATGAAGAAAGCGCATTATTTGATAATTCAGTGACAGTATTAAAAGAAATGCAAAATAAAATCTCTCATATAATTGCATAATTCATAGTTTAATTTTAAACTGTTTATAAGATTAATTTTATTTAAAATTCTATTATTTATACAGAGTAGAATTTTATACTCTAGGAATGAGAGTTTTACGAATTAATTTTACATGTTTAATATTTACTATGATTGGGGGATTACTCTATGGGAAAAACACTTATTGATAATGTTGATGGAGTGTTGAGATTAGAAATGATCTTGCAAGACATCGAGGATATTTTTTCTAAAGTACAAAAGCAATACAAGATGTCTAAAGAAGAAATCTTGATTCTTTTAACACTTTGGAAAGAAGGTTCAATGACTTTAAAGGAAATGGATGACTTTGTACATGTCAAATCATATAAGCGTACAAGAACTTATAATGATTTAGTCGAAAAAGAGTGGGTTATTAAAGAAAGACCTCAAAATGACGAGCGTACAGTTATTATTCATTTTAACGAAGATTTAAAAGATCAAAGGGAAGATCTTTTGAATTTCTTCAAAGAGGAAATTGAAGCAAAAGCAACAAGTATCCAAACTAGTCTTAAATCTATCATAAACTTATAGGGAATAATTATAGGTTGGGATATGTATCCTAAATCTAAAAAGACCAATCAGATTTTTTAAATCTGATTGGTTTTTTATTTTATACAAATAGTGGTTAGTGATCTTAATATACAGAAATGAGAACAAGAACAATTTATAACCTTTTTTCTATTGCACAGATAAAAGGTGGGTTGTTTTGTTGATTTATAAATTGGTATTGAAGTACATGAGCTTTATTTTGATCGAAGCATCTTAAGTATTCAATGACAGCATCTCGTTCTATTATACCTTCTTCATGTCCATGATATATTACTAAAACAATCACACCTTCTGGTGCTAATATATCGAAGATGGAATTAATTGCAGCAATCGTACTTTCAGGATGTGTAACGATTGATTTATCGCCTTTAGGTAAATAACCCAAATTGAAAATTGCTGCATCTATTTGCCCGTGTTCTTCTGTTGGAATATATTGTTGTACGTTGTCATGACTTGCTTGAAACAATTCGACATTATGAAATTCGACTGTTTTTTGTTGCGTATTATGGATAGCTTTCGTCTGAATATCAAAGCCATAGACTTTACCATTAGGTACTTGTTGTGCAAGGAAGTATGTATCATTGCCATTGCCACATGTGGCATCAATTACAATACTCTCTTTATTAATATGTGTGGTGACTAAGGTTTTGGCAAATGGTAGTATACGTTCTAATTTCATGATTGAACAGTACTTTCAAAAAGTTTGCCTTGATAGGATGCTCTTCGTGCAAGCTCGTTATCAATTTCATTTAAAACTTCCCATTTATTTACACTCCACATGGGCCCGACCATTAAATCAATAGGACCATCACCAGTTATTCTGTGGACAATCATTTCTTTGGGGATGATTTCTAACTGATCACAAACCAAATTGGTATATTCTTCTTGTGACATAAATTCCAACATACCTTTATCATATTGCTTAACCATTGGTGTGCCTTTTAATAAATGAAGCAAATGTATTTTAATACCTTGGACATCCATTTGTGCAACTGTTTTAGCAGTTTCCATCATCATATTGTAATCTTCGCCAGGCAGTCCATTAATGATATGAGTGCAAATATTGATATTATGCTTACGTAATTTTTGGATACCTTCATAATATGTCTGCATATCATGGGCGCGATTAATTAAATCTGAAGTTTCTTGGTGTACTGTTTGTAAACCAAGTTCTACCCATAAATACGTGCGCTCATTCAACTCTGCTAAATATTCTACAACATCATCTGGTAAACAATCAGGTCTTGTACCTATAGATAGTCCGACTACACCAGGTTCTTTTAATGCCGTTTCATACTTTTCTCGTAATACTTCAACTGGTGCATGTGTGTTAGTGAATGCTTGAAAATATGCAATGTACTGACCATCATGCCATTTTTCATGCATTCTATCTTTGATTTGTCGAAATTGTACTTCAATTGGATCGACGCGATCGCCTGCAAAGTCGCCACTTCCTGCAGCTGAACAAAATGTGCAACCGCCATGTGCTACAGTTCCATCTCTATTTGGACAATCAAAACCGCCATCAATAGCTACTTTGAAAATTTTCTGGCCAAATTTATTTTTCAAGTGATAGTTCCATGTGTGATACCTTTTATTTTCGAATGCGTAAGGGAAAAATTGACCCATATAACATTTTCCTTTCTAAAATCATTATAGTTAAAGATTTTAACATATTTTAGTGATATAGTGTTTAGTGTAAAATTAGAAAATTAAATTTAGAGAGGGGCTTAGTGCATGAACATGCCTAAATCAGTGTGGTGGTTGGTTATTGGTATGGCATTAAATATTACTGGTTCAAGCTTCTTATGGCCATTAAATACAATATATATGAATGAACAATTAGATAAGAGTCTGACAATCGCTGGATTGGTATTAATGATTAATTCCTTTGGCATGGTTGTCGGTAATTTATTAGGCGGTAGCTTATTTGATAAATTGGGTGGTTATCGAACGATAATGATAGGCACAGTCATATGTTTAATGAGTACCACATTATTGAATTTCTTTCATGGTTGGCCATGGTATGCTGTATGGTTAGTTGCATTAGGCTTTGGTGGTGGCATGATTGTTCCAGCGATTTATGCTATGGCAGGAGCGGTGTGGCCCAATGGTGGTAGGCAAACTTTTAATGCCATTTATTTAGCGCAAAATTTAGGAGTTGCAATTGGGGCGGCTTCAGGTGGTTTTGTAGCAGAATTGAGTTTTAATTATATTTTTATAGCAAACTTATTAATGTATGTTGCATTTGCCGTTGTGGCTGTAACGCAATTTAATATAAAACTTGATTTAAAAGTTAAAACAAATGATGCAATGAATTTATTATCTAAAGACAATAGAGTGCAAGTTACAGCATTAACGCTCTTGTGTGTAATGTTTAGTATTTGTTGGATAGCATACATTCAATGGGAAAGTACTATTGCTTCGTTTACACAGGAAATAAATATTTCGATGGGCCAATATAGTTTGCTATGGACTGTAAATGGCATAATGATATTAGTCGCACAACCATTAATATTACCAATTATAAAATTATTAAAAGGCAATTTAAAATATCAAATGCTTGTGGGTATATGTATATTTATACTTTCATTCTTTGTGACGAGCTTTGCACAACAATTTTCAGTGTTTATGATAGGAATGATTATACTTACTCTAGGAGAGATGTTTGTATGGCCAGCTGTTCCTACCATCGCTAATCAATTAGCACCTAAAGGTAAAGAAGGATCTTTTCAAGGGTATGTGAATTCTGCGGCTACAGTTGGAAAAGCATTTGGTCCGCTTCTAGGTGGAATCGTTGTCGATACATTTAACATGCAGGCAATGTTTTTAAGTATGATTGCATTACTAGTCATTGCACTCATTTTTTTAATGATTTATGATAGAAAGCTATCGAATGATACTTAAGGTGTAAGTATACTGTTGACATATGGTTTTGACTTTAATTCTGTTTGATAAACTGATATTTCAATTTTTCCACTTGAAATAAACCCTTATTTCAAATATTATTAATAATGTATAGGAGTAGTAATTTGAGAGCTTATCTACAGAGAACTAGGAAGGGTGGAACCTAGTGTTAAGTCTTGAGTGAACTTACCAGAACTCAAAGTGAATTTATAACATCTCTAACTATTTAATTAAAATGAGCGCACATTTAATGTGAAACAGGGTGGTACCGCGGCATAGTCGTCCCTTAGTAATGAATAATAGTTTGAGGTGTTTTTTTATTGAATAGGAGGAAGTAGTAGTGAATTACAATCATAATCAAATAGAAAAAAAGTGGCAGGATTATTGGGAAGAATTTAAAACTTTTAAAACAAGTGACAATTTAGGGCAGAAGAAATTCTACGCACTAGATATGTTCCCTTATCCATCAGGCGCAGGGCTACATGTTGGACATCCAGAGGGTTATACTGCAACGGATATCGTTTCAAGATATAAACGCATGCAAGGGTATAATGTATTACATCCAATGGGATGGGACGCTTTTGGGCTTCCTGCAGAACAATATGCCTTGGATACAGGTAATGATCCACGCGAGTTCACTAAACAGAATATTCAAACCTTTAAACGCCAAATAAAAGAATTAGGTTTTAGTTATGATTGGGATAGAGAAGTGAATACAACTGATCCTGAATATTATAAATGGACGCAATGGATTTTTATACAGTTGTATAATAAAGGACTTGCTTATGTTGATGAAGTTGCAGTAAACTGGTGCCCAGCTTTAGGTACAGTGCTTTCAAATGAAGAAGTAATAGATGGAGTTTCTGAACGTGGTGGACATCCAGTGTATCGTAGACCGATGAAACAATGGGTATTAAAAATCACTGAATATGCCGATCGTTTATTAGAAGACTTAGATGATTTAGATTGGCCTGAATCATTAAAAGACATGCAACGTAACTGGATAGGTCGTTCAGAAGGTGCGGCTATTGCGTTTGATGTAGAAAATAGTGATGCACAGGTTGAAGTATTTACAACACGTCCTGATACGATTTATGGTGCAACGTTCTTAGTGTTGAGTCCTGAACATGAATTAGTAAACCAAATTACAACTGAAGATAAAAAAGAAGCAGTTGAACAATATCAACAAGAAGCGGCGAAAAAATCTGATTTAGAGCGTACAGGTCTCTCTAAAGAAAAATCAGGTGTATTTATTGGCGCGTATGCGGTAAATCCGTTATCAGGTGAACGTACACCGATATGGATTGCTGACTATGTTTTATCAACATATGGTACTGGAGCTGTAATGGCTGTGCCAAGTGGTGACCAAAGAGACTATGAATTTGCTCAAACATTTGATTTGCCAATTGTGGAAGTTATTGAAGGTGGAGATTTATCAAAAGAAGCATATGCTGGTGATGGCCCTCATATCAACTCAGGAGAATTGAATGGTCTGTATAACGCAGATGCTATTTCAAAAGCAATAGAATTATTAGAACAGAAAAACGCTGGCACGAAAAAAGTTAACTATAAACTTAGAGATTGGTTATTCAGTCGTCAAAGATACTGGGGAGAGCCTATACCAGTCATTCATTGGGAAGATGGATCGATGACTACGGTACCGGAAGATGAATTGCCATTATTGTTACCTGAAACGGATGAAATCAAGCCATCAGGTACAGGTGAATCACCATTAGCTAATATTGATAGTTTTGTAAATGTAGTAGACCAAGAAACTGGTATGAAAGGTCGTCGTGAAACTAATACGATGCCGCAATGGGCAGGTAGTTGCTGGTACTATTTAAGATATATAGACCCAAATAATGACCAAATGCTTGCTGACCCGGAAAAATTAAAACATTGGTTACCAGTTGATTTATATATAGGTGGCGTAGAACATGCTGTTTTACATTTATTATATGCAAGATTCTGGCACAAAGTACTTTATGATTTAGGTGTTGTACCAACAAAAGAGCCATTCCAAAAATTATATAATCAAGGCATGATTCTTGGTGAAGGTAATGAAAAAATGAGTAAATCTAAAGGTAACGTAATTAATCCAGATGATATCGTCACATCACATGGCGCAGATACACTACGTTTATACGAAATGTTTATGGGGCCGCTTGATGCTGCAATAGCTTGGAGTGAAAATGGCTTAGATGGTTCAAGACGATTCCTAGATAGAATATGGCGTTTGCTCGTTACTGAAGATGATTCACTTTCTATTAAAGTGGTAAATAACAATAGTAAAAATTTAGATAAGAGTTACCATCAAACCGTTAAAAAAGTCACTGAAGACTTTAACACTTTGAATTTCAATACTGCAATTAGTCAATTGATGGTCTTCATCAATGATTGTTACAAAACTGATGAAATATACAAACCGTATATTGAAGGATTTGTAAAAATGTTATCACCAATTGCACCTCACATATCAGAAGAACTATGGTCTCGTCTAGGTCATGATGAAACAATTACTTACCAACCGTGGCCTTCATATGATGAATCATTATTAGTCGATGATGAAGTGGAAATTGTTGTACAAGTAAACGGTAAAGTACGTGCCAAGATTAAAGTTTCAAGAGATGTTTCAAAAGAGGATATGCAACAAATAGCGCTTGATAATGATATTATTAAAGGTGAAATTGAAGGTAAAGAGATTAAAAAAGTAATTGCTGTACCACAAAAACTTGTTAATATCGTAGCTAAATAAATCTTTGGAGGAATTGAACATGGAATCTATTACAGTTGATGAATTAAAAGAAAAAGTTTTAGACGCAAACCCAGTTAATATTGTAGATGTGAGAACGGATGCAGAAACAGCTATGGGCATTATACCAGGCGCAGAAACAATTCCCATGAACCAAATTCCAGAAAATTTAAGCCATTTTAATGAAGATGAAACTTATTACATCATATGTAAAGTTGGCGGTCGTAGTGCACAAGTTGTTCAGTATTTAGAACAAAATGATGTACGTGCAGTAAATGTCGAAGGTGGCATGGATGCTTGGGGAGACGAAGGTCTAGATGTTAAAAGTGTATAATAAAGATTAAATATAAAGATTAAGGGTCCTATTACTGTAAACGTAATAGGACCTTTTTTAGTTGAAAAATTTAAATACAAAATTTTGCGGTTAATTGGTTTCTAATGGGAATAGTGGGACAAGTTATATGATAGTTGTGTAGCTAGACTTTATAGTCTTATGGCTGAAAGACACCTGCATTAGTCCCTGACACATGTCCTGTTACTAAGGCGCTAGTGATGTTATATCCGCCAGTATAGCCATGTATATCTAATACTTCACCACATAAGAATAAGCCTGGTACTATTTTGGACATCATTGTTTTGGGGTGGATTTCTTTTAATGAAACGCCTCCTCCAGTTACAAAAGCTTTATCAATAGGTAGTGTACCGTTCACGCTAAAAATGAAGCCTTTCAATAATTTAACTAACTCATTAATTTGTATGTTAGAAATGTGGTGGGCTGTAATTTCCTCTGTAACTCCAGCTTGTTCTAACATAAATAATAAATAACGTTCTTCTATTAAGCCATGTAAGCTGTTTTTTACATATTTATCTGGCGTTTCCTTTAATAATGACCTAATTTGTACCTCTAAGTCATTCGTTGAAAGTTCTGGAAATACATCTAATTGCATTTGTATATCTTGTTTTTTTTGATTCTTTTGCTCTTTATATACAAATTGACTACAGCGTAAAGCAGCAGGGCCACTGATTCCGAAATGAGTGAAAATCATATCCATTTGATGAGTGATACGATGTTTGCCATTTTTCTTTAATACAGATAAAGCTACATTCTTTAAACTTAACCCTTTTAGACGTTTTTGTTTAATAAATGGTTCTGCAGACGTGATGGGTACTTCTGTAGGAAATAACTCTGTTATAGTATGACCAAGAGCTTCTGCAAATTTGTAACCGTCACCGGTTGAACCTGTTTGTGGCACGCTCGTACCACCAGTTGCAATGATGAGACTCTTACTAGTAAATTGCTGTTGATCATTGAGTGTAACTTGGAATGTTTGATCTTCAGTGTAAGCAATAGAGTGAACAGTTGATTCCTCCATTACGTCTACCTTATTTTGTTGAATAGTGTGCGTCAGAGTATCCACGACATCTTGTGCTTTATTTGATACGGGGAACATTCGTCCATGATCTTCTTCTTTAAGTTTGACACCTCTCGATTCAAAAAATTGAATAATAGATTCATTATCAAATACAGAAAAGGGGCTATATAAAAACTTTCCGTTACCAGGTATGTTTTTTATAATTTCGTCATAAGGAAGACGGTTGGTAACATTACAACGGCCACCACCAGAAATTTTTAATTTACGACCAAGTCCTTTTTTCTTTTCAATCAATAAGATATCATCACTGTTAGTACTTGCCGCAGCAGCCGCCATCAGTCCACTGGGACCGCCGCCTATAATAATTGTTTGATACATTTAATTGCCTCCCTTTACAATATAATGTTATTTTATAGTAATAACATTCTTGTTGCTATGAATCGCTATATTAACGGAGTTTATAAGGTTTTATAATGACATGTAAATTATTTTAAGGGCATAAAAAGGGCAAACATAAATAATTTTTATTGCCTCTAATTTATTAACCATAGCTTTTTCCATCTTATTAGTAACATATGTATACACTTTTAATGTTGTATTTGAGTTACTGTATCCGACACGATTCATGATTACTTTTAAACTCATACCCAATTCAGCAAGTATTGAAATATATGTATGTCTTAAAGTATGACTAGTCACATGTTTATTGATTTTTAATTCAGTTGTACATTCATGCAAAGCCTTATTTATTCTATTAGATTGGATAGTGTTACCACTTAAAGCACAAAATATAAAACCACAATCAGTATATTTAACTTTCATAAGTTTTAACTTCTTACTTTTCTAACACAAGTTTATTAATGATTTCAATACATCTTGTCGTTAAATTTATTACTCTATAACTTTTATTAGTCTTCGTTGTTTCTTTCGAACCGAATCTCTCATCACTTTTCGCCCAAAACATTGTACCATTTACGCTTAATGTTTTGATCTCAAAATCAATATCATTAACTTTTATTGCTAATAACTCGCCTATACGTAAACCTGTTAAAGACTGAAACTCTATTGCTAAAGCTGTGTACAAAATTCCTCCTAAAAAAAATAAAAAAATATAGGGCAGTAGGGACTGCCCATAGAATTATTCTTCTACACCATTTTTATCATATTTAGTAACATTTCCATCCTCATCTACAATATATGAACCAGCAAGGTCACCATCTTTAGTATAAAAAGCAAACCCCCAACTTCCATTCTCTCTTTGTTCTGGTTCTTTAAATGTATAGGTGCCAGTATCTAACGTTTCACCTTCGTAAGTTTCTACGAAATCCATTACGTTCTCTCGAGTTACTGTATTTGTATCGTCTTCATAATCAGTATCTTGGTTAGATTTTTTGTTTTCTATATTATCAATAGCATATTTAGCTTCTTCTTGGGTGTATTTATCACCGGCATCAGAAGTCAATTGTTTAAATAACTCATTGTCAGACATAGGCATAATATCTTGATAGTTTTTAGCGCTTTTTAATGCATTTTCTTTATAATCAGCGTCTAAGTTATCAATAGCATATTGTGCTGCTTCTGCTGGATATTGATCACCAGCACTTGATGTTAGTTGTTCATACAATCCAGCCTTTGACATAGGCATAACACTTTGATAGTTTTTAGCGCTGTCTAACGCATTTTTAAATTCTCTATTAACATTATTATCTTTTTTGTGTTCATTCAATGAATCAGAATTTGATTCACTGTTATTATCAGTATCTTCTTTATCTAATTCCTCTTTTTTATCTTTGTTAGGTCTCTTACTTTCTTCATTTTTCTTATCGTCTTTTGATGACGATTGTTTTTCTTTTTTATCTTCTGACTTACTTTCTTCCGAATTCCCACATGCTGATAATGCTAAAAAACTTGCTAATACTAAGAATAATACTTTTTTCATTTTACATACCCCCGAAAAATTATTTATTTGCTACAATTTTTAATAACTCTATGATTTCATCATTTTGCTTGATTAATTTATCGTTTTGAGCAATTTGTATGAAATTTTGATTTTGTTGCGTTTGATAGTAGTTATACATAGCTTGCTTTTCCATATTCAATGTGAACGCACCCAATGCATGATAGAATTTATCGAAGTTTGCCATAATATTTTGCTTACAAAAGGCGTCTGTTGTTGTTTGGCTAGGTTTATAAATACCTTGTGTAGCAAAGAACTTATCTAATTTTTCATTACTTTTTATTAATGTTTCATTTTGATAAGTTGGGTTTGTTTCTTGCATTTTTGTTTGAAAATGGTCATAAAATTCTCGTTTATTATTTTTGTACTCTTTAATAAGTGATTTTTTAGTTTCCACATCTAAACTTTCCCAATAATCCTTTTCTTCTTTGTTTTTTTTGAAAGTAGCAACGATTTCAGTTTCGGTCATACTTTCTCTAAAACCTAATTTATCTGCCATAATAAACTCTCTCCCTTAATATTGTTTGTACGTTACATATTTCATTATATATAATATTGGGTGAAAAGGTTAGTTGTTTTTTAGTTTATCAAAACAAATTTGCTATAAACGTTAGATTTAAAAGGGAACATACGTTCTATTTAGACTTAAAAAATATAATTATGATTTTTCGATGTCTAATTGCATAAAATTTATTATATATTCATTGTGTTCGACAAAAAGGCCATACCTTATAATCTTCTATCACTTGTTTGAAATAAAATCTGTCTATTCCCGTTGACAGACATATATCATCCTTGTACATAACAATCTATTAATTTTTGGAAAGGTAAAGCTAAATCATAACCAAATCTCCGTGCTTTTAATTCTTGTCTTAAATCATTTATATGTTTTTTTTATTTGGAGTATGAAGAAACTGGTTTAATTAAGATAAGATTAAGTAAGTTAACTGTGACGAATAGCTAGTAAAATAATTAATTAAATCATAACAAAGAAAGCTTATACCTAAGCCCTTAGTTTACAATCACTGGCACTGGGTAAAACATGTGTGGTATTTTATAGTAATATAGTTTTGAAAAAAAGTAGTTATAACGTTATTATTGAAGTTATGAGTGTAAAAATTAATTTGAGATAGGAAGATCTGAATGAGTGAAAGTAAAGAATTAGTGAGGGGAACCTTTTTAATCACGCTTAGTATACTAATTACCAAAGTATTGGGCGTAGTTTATATTATTCCATTCTACGCGATTATAGGCGGAGAAGAAAATTTGGCGCCTTTCAACTATGCATATACCCCATATAACATTGCAATTGCAATTGCGACTGCTGGAGTTCCATTAGCTGCCTCGAAATATGTGTCTAAGTATAATGCTATAGGTGCATATAAAGTTAGTGAAAAGTTATATAAATCAAGCTTTATGGTAATGACAGTAACAGGATTTATAGGTTTTATTATTTTATATTTATTAGCTCCAAGTATCGCAACGATAACTTTAGCGCATGAATCAGGTGCTAAAGGTGGCTGGTCAGTAGAAAATATTACTTGGATTATTAGAATTATAAGTATGGTTGTTATTTTCATTCCTTTACTTGCTACATGGCGTGGTGTATTCCAAGGTTATAAATCAATGGGACCTACGGCAGTATCAGAAGTTATTGAGCAAATTGCACGTATCCTATTTATTCTAATAGGTAGTTACATAGTGCTTAACGTTTTTAATGGAAGTATTTTAGCAGCTAATGGTGTTGCAACGTTTGCAGCAGCGGTTGGTGCAATAGCTGGGATATTTACATTATGGTATTACTGGAGAAAACGAAAGCCTAATATACAGAAAATGGTAGATAGTGATACAACAGGTATTGATGTATCTTATGGGAAAATGTATAAAGAAATTATTTCTTATAGTATTCCATTTGTTATTGTGAGTTTAAATTTCCCACTATTTAACTTAGTCGACCAATTTACACATAATGGTGCTTTAGATATTGCAGGTGTACCGAGTCGTATGCATGACTATTTCTTCACAATATTAAATATGACCACTAATAAAATTGTGATGATTCCAACTTCTTTATCGGCTGGGTTTGCAGTAAGTTTGATTCCGTTTATTACAAAAACGTATGCAGCTGGTGAAATACAAGAAATGCATAGACAGATACGTACATCTTTAGGTGTATTAATGTTTATTACTGTACCGGCAAGTTTAGGTATTATGGCACTTGCTTTACCGATTTACACAGTTTTCTATAGTTATAATGTTGATGGAAGTAATGTTTTATTCTATTATGCACCTGTTGCGATATTGATTGCCTTGTTAAGTGTAACGGCATCTATGTTACAAGGTATTGATAAACAAAAATTAACAGTTTACGTTATTTTAGTAGCAGTCGTTATAAAAATTATTTTAAATACACCACTTATTGTTGTTTTCCATTCACAAGGTGCAGTGTTAAGTACAGCTTTAGCCTTATTATTCGCCATATCATGCAATTTTGTTATTCTGAAAAAATATGCTAAATTCAACTTTGGTGAGACTTGGTTACACTTTAGTAAGATATTCTTATATGGACTTATCATGATGATTGTCGTTGAAGCAGTATTCTTTGTTCTTAAAATATTCATCCCTGTTCAATCAAAATTTGGTTCGTTAACAATTATAATTATTAGTGTTGCAATTGGAATGCTTGTTTATGCAAGTATGACAATGAAGACAAGACTTGCCGATGAATTTTTAGGTGATATTCCAAATAAAATCAGACGTAAGTTAGGAATTGCTTCATGAGATTAGATAAGTTTTTAGCGAATATGGGAATGGGTACACGTACAGAAGTGAAGCAATTATTAAAAAAGGGTGAAGTTACAGTCAATGAAACCCAAGAAAAATCACCCAAAGCACATATTAATCCATCGGTAGATAAAGTTAAAGTTCATGAGGAAATCGTTCAATATATAGATAAAATTTATTTAATGCTAAATAAACCACAAGGCTATGTGTCAGCAACAGAAGATGATAAGCATAAGACAGTAATTGATTTAGTAGGTAAATATAGATACTTGGATGTTTTCCCTGTAGGACGACTAGACAAAGATACGGAAGGATTACTTTTAATCACTAATGATGGACAATTTAATCACGACTTAATGAGCCCGTCAAAGCACGTTTCTAAGACATATGAAGTAATTTCTGAAAAAACAATTACAAAAAATGATATAGAATTGTTTAAATCGGGTATAGCATTGGATGAAGGATTGGTGAAGCCAGCTGATTTGGTTCAATGTGATGAAGAAAGAAGATCACTTGTCACAATTTACGAAGGAAGGTATCATCAGGTTAAGCGTATGTTTCATGCTATAAACAATGAAGTGATAGCTTTGAAACGTATGAGTATTGGCGATTTACAACTGGATCAATCATTAGCGCCAGGCGAGTATCGTCAATTAACCCAAGAAGATTTCAAAAAATTAGGATTAAAATAAAGAAGAGGTGCTATTATGTCAAAAATTTTAAAAGCAGTGGTAGGAATTGGTGGAGCAGCTGCAGCAGTTGTTCTTTCTAAAAAAGAAAATAGAGATAAATTAAAAGGCGAGTATAATAAATATAAGGCTAACCCTGAATCATATAAACAAAATGCCAAAGACATCGCAAGTCAAATTAGCTCTAAGGCAGGAGAAACTTTTAACGAAGTAAAAGGTGATCCAAAAGGATATGCTTCTAAAGTAAAAGAAGATCCAAAAGGATTTATTAATAGTCAAAGAGAACACTTCAAAGGTTCAGCTAAAAAAGATGATGAACATATTGAAGAAGCAAGATTCACTGACGAGGGTGCAGCTGATCCTTCAAATAACCTTCGTGTAGTTACTGAAGAAGAATTAAAAAATAATAGTAATAAACACGAAGATAAATAATATTTCTGTTATATAGATAAATTGTAAAAGCCTAGTTCAATTTTTGAACTAGGCTTTTTGAGATTAATACAGCATTTGTAAAATACTGTATTATAGTGCTCACACTGTTTACATTAAAAAAGAAACAGTCGGAATTTTAAAATAATAGTGCCATCTCACTGTAGTTTCTTCATTACTTCATGTAAAATATTAATTACATTAGTCTTAAGAAAGAAGTTGATCTCAAATGTGGAAAGAAAAAGTGCAAGAATACGAAGATTTCATCATTGAAGATTTGAAAGGTTTATTATCAATTGAAAGTGTGAGAGATGACAGTAAAGCGTCATTAGATAACCCAGTCGGACCAGGTCCGCGTAGAGCACTAGATTATATGTATAAAATTGCGGAACGCGATGGTTTCGGGACACATGATGTGGATCACATTGCAGGAAGAATTGAAGCGGGCTCTGGAGAAGATGTATTCGGGATTCTATGTCACGTAGATGTTGTGCCAGCTGGAGATGGTTGGGAATCTAATCCTTTTGAACCAGTCATTACTGATGACAAAGTTATAGCACGAGGTACGCTGGATGATAAAGGGCCTACAATAGCGGCGTATTATGCAGTGAAAATTCTGAATGACATGAACGTCAATTGGAAAAAACGTATACATATTATAATCGGAACGGATGAAGAATCTGATTGGCTATGTACAGATCGATATTTTAAAACTGAGGAAATGCCTGCGCTTGGCTTTGCTCCGGATGCTGAATTCCCAGCAATTCATGGCGAAAAAGGAATTAGCACATTCGATGTGATTCAAAATGAAAAAGATGAAGCACAAGATGAACCAGAATACGAGTTACGTTCATTCACTTCAGGTCAACGTTATAATATGGTTCCAGATGAAGCGGTGGCTAATGTTGCAGTGAAAGAAAACATGACTGATGTCATTCAAAACTTTGAACAATTTCTTTATGAAAATCATTTAGAAGGAGAAAGTGCTGTTGATAGTGGTGTGTTAGTGCTTAAAGTTCAAGGTAAAGCAGTGCATGGTATGGACCCATCTAAAGGTGTGAATGCAGGATTATATTTATTGAATTTCTTAGCTACAATTGATTTAGATCAATCTGCAGCTAACTTCGTTAATTTCAGTGAGCGATACTTATTTAATTCTCATTTTGGAGAAAAAATGGGTATGAAATATCATACTGAGATTATGGGCGACGTTACTACAAATATTGGTATTATTTCATATAATAATAACAACGGCGGTAAATTTGGTATTAATCTGAGATATCCAGAAGGTTTTGAGTTTGAAGAAGCTATGACAAGATTTGAAAATGAAATTCAACAATTAGGGTTTTCAATGAAATTAGGGAAAAATCAAGTTCCACATTATGTAGAAAAGGATGATCCATTCGTACAAACGCTAGTTCAAGCTTATAGAAACCAAACTGGTGATGAAACTGAGCCGTATACGATTGGTGGAGGCACATATGCACGTAATTTAGATAAAGGCGTTGCATTTGGCGCAATGTTCAGCGATTCAGAAGATTTAATGCACCAAAAAAATGAGTACATTACAAAAAAACAATTATTTAATGCAACGAGTATTTATTTAGAATCATTGTATGCATTATGTGTGGAGGGATAACTATGACAAAAGTATTAATCAACGAACAATTATTAGAAGAGCATGACGCTAAGGTGCCTTATAACGATAGAGGGTACGTTTTTGGTGATGGTATATATGAATATGTAAGAATTTATGACAATCACTTATTTACTGCCAGACCTCACTTTGAAAGACTATTAAGAAGTGCCGCAGAAATTGGTTTAGATTTGAAACACGATGTGGATTCGATTATTGAGCTTGTTCAAGAATTGATTAATGCGAATGGCGTAGTTAATGGTGGTGTATATATTCAAGTTACACGTGGTGCAGCACCTCGTGATCATGCTTTCCCAACTCCATCAGTAGAAGCGAATATTATGGCGTTTACAAAATCATATGATCGTCCATATAAACAATTAGAAGAAGGTATCAATGCTGTAACTACAGAAGATGTACGTTGGTTAAGATGCGATATTAAGAGTTTGAATTTACTAGGCAATGTATTAGCAAAAGAGCTTGCAACAAAGTACAATGCTAAAGAGGCAATCCAACACCGTGGTGATATCGTAACTGAAGGATCATCTAGTAATGTTTATGTGATTAAAGATGGTGAAATCTATACACATCCAACTAATAATTACATTTTAAATGGGATTACGCGTAGAGTTATAAAATCTATAGCAGAGGAAAAACAAATACCATTCAATGAAGAAACATTTACATTAGATTTCTTAGAGAACGCAGATGAGATTATTGTTTCAAGTACTTCAATAGAAGTAACACCAGTTATTAAATTAAATGGTAATCCCGTTGGTGATGGTCAAGTAGGTCCAATTACTAAAGAATTACAAGAAGGATTTAATAGATATATTGACACGGTTAGTTCATAATTTCCATAAATGGATAGAAAATGTAACATAAATTGATGATAAATTATGTTATAATTCTTAATGAGCCGTTTAAAAGAATACCATAAAATGACGAAAGTAAAATGTGACTTTTTGTTTCTCATTTTTGGTTGAAATAGTAAGTCAAACAATATAAAATCTTTATGAGCGATGAAATTTTGAAGTGGAAAATTTCATGAAAAAGATAGAAAAATGTTAAATTTAATGGTCTGTTCTAAGGTGATTTGTGATATGCTATATAAGTTATTATAAATTGGATGGAACGGTATCTATATTATATAAAAAATGGAACTTGAACCATGGAGGGACAATGTGTATGTCATAAGACGTGAGGCTACACAATTCTGGTTGAAGTTTATAATTTTGAAATAAAATTATTATATATGGCTCTCGAAAATTGTTTTCTTGAGCCATTTTCTAATTGAAAGTGAGGTGAACGTGTTGGAGCAGTTTTATCAATTAGGATGGACGCTAGATTCAGCAGGTGGTGCATCGGGTGAAGCTTATATGGCAGAACAAGATGGACAAAAGTTATTCTTAAAGAGAAATTCAAACCCTTTTATTGCAGCGCTATCTGCTGAAGGTATTGTGCCCAAATTAGTTTGGACCAAGCGCATTGAAACCGGAGAAGTCGTAACGGCACAACATTGGAAAAATGGTAGAGAGCTTACTTTCAATGAAATGCACGAACAACGAGTCGCACATTTATTGAAAAAAATACACAATTCTAGAACATTATTAAATATGTTGAAACGTATGGAAATGGAGCCTATTACACCAGATATTTTATTAAATAAAATAAACGCTTCATTATCTAGAGAAGTTTTGACACATCATGTTGTTAGAAAAGCTTTGACTTATTTAGAAGATCATATGCCTAATTTAGATCCGCGTTTCTTTACAGTAGTTCATGGTGATGTTAATCATAACAATTGGTTATTGTCGGATCATGATGAACTATACCTAGTTGATTGGGAAGGTGCTATGATTGCTGACCCAGCAATTGATTTAGGCATGCTGCTATACAATTACGTTCCAGAGAAAAAATGGTCTCAATGGTTAGAAGTATATGGTGCAAAAGATTCCATGGACTTACAAAAAAGAATGAAATGGTATACAGTAATACAATCTATTGGCATGGTGCAATGGTATGAAGAACAGAAGCGTTACAAAGATATGAATTTATGGCTGAACTTTTTGAATGAAGTAATGAACAACAATGCGTTTATATAAGGAGTTATGAGAATGAGAATGCGTCACAAGCCTTGGGCAGAAGATTATTTAAAATCACATCCAAATATTGTAGATTTAGATGGTCGTCATGCAGGGAAAATCTCGGAATGGTTTGATAAAGACCAACCGATATACATTGAAATAGGTTCAGGCATGGGCCAATTTATTACTACACTAGCTGCGCGCAATCCTGATATTAATTTTATATCAATGGAGCGTGAAAGTAGTGTGATGATAAAAGTGTTAGATAAAGTTTTAGAACAAAATCTAACTAACATTAAATTGATTTGTAATGATGCTGCAGAACTTAATGACTACTTTGTAGATGGCGAAGTGGCACGTGTTTATTTGAATTTCTCTGATCCTTGGCCGAAGAAAAAACATACAAAACGTAGATTGACATATCACACATATTTAGCATTATATAAACAAATTTTACAAAAAGATGGAGAATTACATTTCAAAACGGACAATAGAGGTCTTTTCGCTTATAGCTTAGAGAGTATGTCACAATTTGGTATGTATTTTATTAAGATAAACTTAAATCTCCATCAAGAAGATGATGGTAGTAATATAACGACAGAATATGAAACGAAGTTTTCTGAGAAAGGTTCAAGAATCTATCGTATGGAAGCTAAATTTCATTAAAAATACTATAAAATTTGATTGATAGAACATTCGTTTCTATCAATTTTTTTTGCTTTAATTTAGATTGAAGGAGTTATATTTCATGAAAATTAATGCATATTTTAATTGTTTTGCGTCTTGCTTTAAAGTAGATAGGGTATTGTATTACTATGGTAATTAAGTAAAATTTATTGCGAGTAAAGGAGGAAATAAAATGAAATTGGGTGATTTTAAAATCCATTCTTTAAATGGTGGGATAACACAAATTGATGGCGGTGCTATGTTTGGTGTTGTACCTAAAGCGCTATGGACAAGGAAATATGAGGTGAATGATAAGAATCAAATTCCTTTGCCGACACATCCTATTCTTATACAAACGGAAGACAAGTCTATTCTAATTGATACTGGTATAGGCACTGGTAAGTTAACAGCTAAAGAACGTAAAAATTTTGGTGTCGAGTATGAATCTAAAATTGAAGAAGATTTAAAGGCTTTAGAATTAACAGTAGAGGATATAGATTATGTATTAATGACGCATTTACATTTTGACCATGCAGCTGGGTTAACAGACAATGAGGGACGTGCTATTTTTAAAAATGCTATTCACGTCATACAGCAAGATGAGTGGCATGAATTTCAAAGTCCAAACATCCGTAGTAAGTCTACATATTGGTCGAAGAATGATGGCGATTTTAAAGAAAAATTGCTTTTATTTGAAAAAGAAATAGAAATTTATCCAGGGATAAAACTTTTTCATACTGGGGGCCATAGTTATGGGCATGCAATTGTAACAATTGAAAGTGAAGGAGAAAAGGCTGTGCATATGGGAGATATCTTTCCAACGATAGCACATAGAAATCCATTATGGGTGACGGCATACGATGATTATCCGATGCAATCTATAAGAGAGAAAGAACGCTTAATACCTAATTTTATTATACAAGATTATTGGTTCTTGTATTATCATGATGTGACATACTTCGCAGTGAAATTTGATAAAGGTAATAATAAAGAAATAGAAAGTTATATTACCAGAAATTAATAAGGTTAAAGTTATGAGTGGAAGAGCATTTACAACATGATTCTAGTAAGAGATGCTATTGATATCTATTACTAGAATGGTGTTATACTCCAAAATTACTGTATAGGCCTTTTTCATTTAAAAGACACTACACATCATTTTCTCATAACTTTAACCTTATATTAATCGCATTCAATTATATCGATAATTTCCCCGGTTTTTGCATCAGCAAAAAAGTCATAATAAGTTAGTTTACCATTGTGCTGTGTGGTGATACCACCCTGGAAAACAATATTATTATTGTCTGTGGAATCTTTATAAGCTATCGTTTCATTTAATATGTAAGATCCTGCAACATTCATAAAATATGTTTTTACTTCTGATAATAATTTTTCTGGATCTTGATATCTTAGATGAGTTTGACGTTTATAAAAATAGTATATTCCAATAATTGTTGTTAGTGAAATAAATAGGATGAAAATCCAATTCTTTTTATTCAACATAACAGCATCTACCCCCAATAAAGTCATATTAATAGTTTACCATAACGAAGATGATATAATAAATATTAAGGAGTGAGCAACGTTGAATATAGACAAGAATAAAACAATATCAAGAATGAAAACATTAACAGAATTACACGGCGCACCAGGGTTTGAAGATGAAGTACAATCATATTTAAAAGCAGAAATGGAACCTTATGTAGATGAATTTGTTTATAATCGCATGGGGGGATTTTACGGAGTTAAACGTGCGAAAGTAGATAATCCTAAACGTGTAATGGTGGCTGCGCATATGGATGAAATTGGATTTATGATTACTCATATTACTAAGAATGGCATGCTACAATTTACAAATTTAGGTGGTGTAGCTACGGATATTTGGCAAGGTCAACGACTTAAGGTAAAATCACGTAAAAACGAGGAGATTGTTGGAATAGTAGCCAATATACCTAAGCATTTTAGAACTGGGAATGAAGGCGCCCCTAAAATAGAAGACTTATTATTGGATATTGGTTGTGAAAATCAAGAAGAAGTTTTAGCGCGTGGTATAAATATTGGAGATTCAATTGTTCCAGAAACGCCATTTATCCAATTATCTGAACACCGATTTGCAAGTAAAGCTTGGGACAATCGTTATGGTTGTCTAATCGGTATTGAATTATTAGAATTATTAAAAGATGTAGATTTAAACTTTGATTTGTATGTAGGTGCTAATGTTCAAGAAGAAGTAGGGTTAAGGGGAGCACGTGCCTCTGCAGAATTAATAGATCCTGATGTAGCTTTTGTTGTAGATTGTTCTCCTGCAAATGATATGAAAGGTAAACAACATCTATCTGGAGAATTAGGCAAAGGTACATTGATTAGGATAAAAGATGGCACAATGATACTGAAACCAACTTTTAGAGATTATTTGCTAGACTTAGCCAATCAATTTGAAATATCTCATCAATATTATATATCGCCAGGCGGCACCGATGGCGGAGAAATTCATAAAGCGAATATTGGCATACCCACTGCGGTTATTGGTGTATGTGCACGTTACATCCACAGTACAAATGCAGTGTTTGATATGAGAGATTACACAGCTGCTAGACAACTATTAACACAATCTGTCACACATTTGAATGAAGACAAAATCAAAGCATTACAATATAAATAATTTAGGAGTGATTAGAATGAAACAATTAGAAAATGCCCAACAATTTGATGAGTTAAAAAAAGAACAAACGGTATTTTTATTTACTGCAGATTGGTGTCCTGATTGTAAAGTCATCGAACCCGATTTACCACAATTAGAAAGTAAATATACAAATTATAAATTTATATCTGTAGATAGAGATAAATTTATAGATATTTGTATAGATTATGACATTATGGGTATACCTAGTTTCTTAGTATTTAAAGATGATAAACAAATTGGTAGTTATATTGGAAAAGAGCGCAAATCTATTGAACAAATTGATGAATTTTTAGCTTCATTGTAAATAAAAACAGCCAAAATCATTTAAAATGAATTATACAAATATATACCCTTAGAACTTACTTTTTTTCTGTTCCTAAGGGTATATTTATTGTAAACTGTAATAAGGCACGTAAATAGGAGTGTTAAAGATGAATGTCTTTCAAATGAGAGATAAATTAAAAGATCGATTGAGTCATTTAAATGTGAAGTTTAGCTTTAATCGTGAAGAAGAAACGCTGCGTATTTCTAGAGTGGATAATGGTGAAGGTGTTACTGTTAAACTTTCTACAATAGTAGCTAAATATAATAATCAAAAAGAAAAAATAGTAGATGAAATAGTCTATTATGTTGAAGAAGCAATTGAACAAATGAAAGGAGACACACTGTCAGGTATAGATGATATTCAGATTATGCCGGTACTTAGGTCTCCGAGTTTTGATAAAAAAGATAAAAATGGTAATAAATTTGTGATTGAGAGGCATACTGCTGAAACCAATATATATTATGCAGTTGATTTAGGTAAATCATACCGTTTAGTTGATGAACAAATGCTTGAACAAATGAAATTAACCAAGCAACAATTAAAAGAAATGGCTTTATTTAACATTAGAAAGCTAGAAAATAAATATACAACAGATGAAGTGAAAGGAAATATATTTTATTTCGTCAATTCAAATGATGGTTATGATGCAAGTAGAATTTTGAACACGACTTTTTTAAATGAAATCCAAGACCAATGTGAAGGTGAAATGCTGGTAGCTGTGCCGCACCAAGATGTATTGATTATTGCAGATATTCGCAATAAAACAGGCTACGATGTAATGGCTCACCTAACAATGGAATTCTTTACAAAAGGTTTAGTTCCTATTACTTCATTATCACTTGGCTATGACAAGGGTCATTTTGAGCCTATATTTATATTAGGTAAAAATAATAAGCAAAAAAGAGATCCTAATGTAATACAAAGATTAGAAGCAACACGAAAAAAATACGAAAATAAAGATAAAGATTAAGGAGATTAATAACCATGAATTTATTTTATAATAAAGAAGCAGTGGGAGATGTAGCATTTTTACAAATTGAAACTATTAATGGTGAGTTCAATTACGAAACAAGAGGCGATGTAGTTGAAATAAAACACGAAAACAAAGTAGTGGGCTATAATATTTTCAATGCATCTAAAAAAGCTGATATTGTTGGAAATGGTCATATCAAACTAACTGAAGTATTAGTTGAAGCATTGCAAAAAGCTATCAAAAATGATGGGTTTACTTTTGAATTAAATGCAGACTTCTCTCCTAAGTTTGTAGTAGGTTATGTTGAAACTAAGGAAAAACATCCTGACGCAGACAAATTAAGTGTATTGCGTATAGATGTGGGCAACGAACAATTACAAATTGTATGTGGCGCTCCAAATATTGAAGCAGGACAAAAAGTTGTAGTGGCAAAAGTAGGGGCAGTGATGCCAAGTGGAATGGTTATTAAAGATGCAGAGCTTAGAGGTGTGCCATCAAGTGGAATGGTTTGTTCAATGAAAGAATTAAATTTACCTGATGCACCACAAGAAAAAGGTATCATGGTCTTAACAGATGATTACACTGTAGGACAAGCATTTTTTGAAGAATAAAAGGAGGTAATGTGCGAATGAGCTGGTTCGACAAGTTATTTGGAGAAGATAATGACTCAACAGAAGATTATCTCAATAAAAGAAGCCAACGACGTCAAAAAGCTACACAACAAGAAGAGCAAGATTCATTACTTCCCCAGAACAATGATGTTTATGAAAGACCTAAAGGTAAATTCAGATTTCCTATGCGTGTTTTAGAAGAAGCAAGTCAATCAGAAGAACAATCTACTTCTAATAATCAGTCATCTCATGAAAATAGAAAACGCTATGAGGCCTCTTCAGATGCGCTTAATACACATCATAAACAAAGAAGACGCAGACATGCATATGATACAGCGAAACCTAATGATGTTAAGAAACAAGACAGAAGTGAACATCCAACTGAACATCAATCTGCATCTGCTGACACTGTAAGTGAGCATAAGCCCCATAGAGGGACTAGAATGAGAATTCAAACAGATGTGTTGAGAGCTAATGCTGAGACTAAAAGCAGTCATAAAACGCCAAGTTATCAGCATAGTGACTTTAAAGCGAGTGAAGTACCGTCAGCAATTTTTGGTACTCAAAAACCACGTCCTTTAGACAATGGCGTAATTCGTACTTCAGAGCAATCAGAAGAAGATAAGCAACCTACATCTAAACCTGATGATTCGAACATTCAAAAACAAAGTAGTGCAACAGAACAGGTACACGATAATGATGCAGATGTTAGTACATCAGAGGCGCACCAAAGTACACAAGTTGATGAAGAGCAACCAATTACCTCACAAAACAGTGCGAACACTGTAGAAAGAGAAAGTACTTGGGATAATGATTTATCTCAAAATTCAACTGAAGATGAATCCAAGGAATCTACCAAACAAACTTCATCTACCGCGCGAGATAATAAAATTAGTATTGAAAATATCTATGCCTCTCAAATTGTAGAAGAAATTCGACGTGAAAGAGAACGCAAAGTATTACAAAAGCGTCAATTTAAAAAAGCGTTACAACAAAAGAGAAATGCACAACAAGAAAATAATGAGAATGATATTCAAAAAGCAATCGATGAAATGTATGCTAAGCAAGCGCAAAATCACATTGGTGAAAGTTCGCTCGATGAAGAAAGTAATATGGTAGCTGATGCATATGACAGTATAGACACAATAGAAAGTGAACACAATCAAACTAATACAGAAGAATTCAATAATGATAATAACGAAGATGCTCAAGTAGGGGCATCGTCACCATTTAATTATGAAGAAATTGATTTAGATCAAGTAAGTGATGTACATACTATAAATGATGAATATGTGGATGTAAGCACTAAACAAATAAACAACAAAGACGATGATGAAATCGCCGAAGCTGAATATGATAGTGCTAACGATGACGTTGACAATTCAATTAATGAAAAAGCCAATGCTTTATTTGAAGAAAACAATGTACCGCAACAAGCACTATCAGAAAATGAATTAAACAGTGAACAAGCAAGCAATTTTAATCATTATCAAGCATCAGAAACATCATTTACAGATGCACAATATAGAGAATTAACACAATCACATAGTGAATTGACAAATCAAGAAGAAGATAATCATTCAGAATCAGAGGATGATTTAGAAACATCTGTGCATACATCAGAAGGTATAAATATATCTAGTTATGAACATGATGACTTCAATTCAGACAGTGAAGATAAAGATAGTGACAACATTCACGAATCATTACAGGAAACAGCAACGACGCACTTGAATGATGTTACAAGTGAACAACCTTCATCGGAAATGAGCGAAAATCAAGAAAATGAAGCGTCTGCTGTACAAGATACACAAGACTTAAATAGCAAACAGTCAGATGAAAGTAGTACTAGACAAACAAATCGTATTCAACCGCCAACTAGAAAAGGTAGTAAACCATTTAATGTGGTAATGACACCATCAGATAAAAAGCGTATGATGGATGCTAAAAAGCAAAGAAAATTTGACTCAAATAATGCTAGTAAATCGCATGATGTATCAAAAAATGAGAGACATACAACGAAGCAAGAAGATATGCACACAACATCAGAACAACAACGTCAGAAATCTAGTATAGAAAATAATCAACATGTGTCTAGTTATGTCGAAAACCACACTGAGCCTATCACTGAAACAAATAAAAAAACGCTAGTATCAGATAGCGATGTGAGTGAAACAGAGGTAACAGATGCAGATTACAAAGCACTAGAAATGGATGAAACACAACTAGCACAAGATGAAACAGACATATTGACGCCAAGTCATAATGAAAAAGAGAACGACTTGCAAACAGATGCACAAATTTCTGACTCGCCCCATATTCATGAGGAGACAACGATTCAAGATGAAAAAAATATTAATCAGCCACAGGGCCAGAACGCAGATGGTCTGCAGAATCAATCTGAAGTTGCTAAAAGAGAAGTAACACATCAACAAGATAACAAACAAAATATAGAGACATCACTATCAGATATAGATACCAAGCAAGTAGGCGAGGGTGTTACCAATAACGATAGTGATAAGCCAACTATTAGAAGAGGGCCAAACATTAAATTGCCGAGCGCAAGTTTATTAGACGAGCCTGAAGAACATGAAATTGATAATTCATGGATAGAAGAGAAAAAACAAGAACTAAATGAAGCCTTTTATTATTTTAATGTACCAGCTGAAGTACAAAATGTTACAGAAGGACCAAGTGTGACACGCTTTGAACTTTCTGTTGAAAAAGGTGTTAAAGTGTCTAGAATCACTGCACTGCAAGATGATATTAAAATGGCATTAGCAGCGAAGGACATTCGTATAGAAGCACCAATACCAGGGACGAGTTTGGTAGGGATTGAAGTGCCAAATGTCACGTCAACCAAAGTTAATCTACGTTCAATCATTGATGCCCCTAGCTTTAAAAATTCAGAATCTAAATTGAATGTTGCGATGGGCTTTGGCATTAATAATGAACCCCTGCTGATGGATATAGCTAAAACACCACATGCTTTAATTGCAGGCGCAACAGGTTCAGGAAAATCAGTATGCATCAACAGCATATTAATGTCATTATTATATAAAAACCATCCAGAAGAGTTGAGGTTACTACTAATTGATCCTAAGATGGTTGAACTCGCGCCATACAATGATTTACCACATCTTGTAGCACCAGTAATTACAGATGTTAAAGCGGCGACGCAAAGTCTTAAGTGGGCTGTTGAAGAAATGGAACGCCGTTATAAAGTTTTTGCTAAATATCATGTAAGAAATATTACAGCTTATAATAAGAAGGCAACATACGATGATAGAATGCCAAAAATTGTTATAGTAATAGATGAACTTGCAGATTTAATGATGATGGCACCGCAAGAAGTTGAGCAATCTATTGCACGTATAGCTCAAAAAGCACGTGCTTGTGGTATACACATGTTAGTCGCAACACAAAGACCATCAGTTAATGTTATTACAGGTTTAATTAAAGCAAATATTCCAACGAGAATAGCATTTATGGTATCATCTAGCGTGGATTCAAGAACCATTTTAGATAGTGGTGGAGCAGAACGTTTATTAGGTTATGGAGATATGTTGTACTTAGGTAGTGGTATGAACAAACCGATTCGTGTACAAGGTACATTTGTATCTGATGATGAAATTGATGATGTAGTTGATTTTATTAAGCAACAGCGAGATCCAAATTATCTATTTGAAGAAAAAGAGCTATTGAAAAAAACTGAAACACAGCCTCAAGATGACTTATTCGATGATGTATGTCGTTTTATGTTACAAGAGGGGCACATTTCAACTTCATTAGTTCAAAGACATTTCCAAATAGGTTATAATCGAGCGGCAAGAATTGTAGATCAATTGGAGCAACTTGGTTATGTTTCCGGTGCGAATGGTTCTAAACCTAGAGATGTGTATATTACAGAATCAGATTTAGACGGTAATTAATTTAGAGAAAAACAAAAATTAATATAGAGATTAAGGAGTGTTACGATGACACATTATCATTTTGTCGGTATTAAAGGAGCCGGTATGAGTTCATTAGCACAAATCATGCATGATCTTGGAAATGATGTACAAGGTTCAGATATAAAAAATTACGTATTTACAGAGGTAGCTTTAAAAAATAATGGTATCGAAATATTACCATTTGATGCAAATAACATTAAGGAAGATATGGTTATTGTTCAAGGTAATGCATTTCCAGATACACATGAAGAAGTAGTAAGAGCACACGAATTAAAATTAGAAGTAATTCGTTATCATGATTTCTTAGGCCATGTGATAAACCAATATACATCTGTTGCGGTTACAGGCGCACATGGCAAGACTTCTACAACAGGATTATTATCTCATGTAATGAACGGTGATAAAAAAACATCATTCTTAATTGGTGATGGCACAGGATTAGGTATTCCAGAAAGTGATTACTTTGCTTTTGAAGCGTGTGAATATCGCAGACATTTTTTAAGTTATCATCCTGACTACGCAATTATGACAAATATTGATTTCGATCACCCAGATTATTTTAAAGATGTAAATGATGTTTTTGATGCATTCCAAGAGATGGCACATAATGTAAAAAAAGCAATTATTGCTTGGGGTGGCGATACACATCTACGTAATATAAAATCAGATGTACCAGTATATTATTATGGGTTCTCGAAAGATGATAATGTGTATGCTGATAATATTCAAATTAATGAAAAAGGTACACAATTTGATGTGTATATTGAAAATAAATACTATGATACATTCCTTTCACCGCAATTCGGCGATCATAATATTTTAAATGCGCTTTCTGTTATCACAATCAGTTATCTAGAAGAGCTTAATATTGAAAATATTAAAGAAGCTCTAGAAACATTCGGTGGCGTGAAACGTCGTTTTAACGAAACAAAAATTGGTAAACAAATATTAGTTGATGATTATGCACACCATCCTAGAGAGATAAGTGCTACAATTGAAACAGCACGTAAGAAATACCCAACGAAAGATGTAGTCGCAGTATTCCAACCACATACTTTTAGTAGAACTAAAGCGTTCTTAGATGAATTCGCTGAATGTTTAAATGTAGCAGATCAAACATTCTTATGTGAAATATTTGGTTCAATAAGAGAGAATAGTGGTAATCTAACAATTCAAGACCTTGTTCAAAAAATTGATGGTGCAAAACTTATTGATGAAGCATCTGTGAATAATTTAGAACAATATAATGATGCAGTTATATTATTTATGGGCGCTGGAGATATTCAAAAAATTCAACGTGCATATATGGAAAATATTGGTGTCACTACCTCATTCTAATATGTTTATGTTAAAATGAGATGGGTATTTATATTAAATAACAACATATGTTTATTAGGAGGCGTTTTAAATGGAATGGATTTTACCTATAGCTGGAATTATAGCTGCGATTGCATTTTTAGTATTAGTCATTGGTATCGTAGTAGTTTTACTTTCAGTTAAGAAAAATTTAGATCACGTTGCTAAAACTCTTGATGGGGTTGAGGGACAAATACAAGGTATTACGCGTGAATCTACTGACTTACTTCATAAAGCTAATCGCTTAACTGAAGATATTCAAGATAAATCAGATCGTTTGAACTCTGTTATTGATGCTGTTAAAGGTATTGGTGATTCAGTACAAACTTTAAATGGATCTGTTGATAGAGTTACAAACTCAATTACGCACAATATTTCTCAAAATGAAGATAAAATCTCACAAGTTGTTCAATGGTCAAACGTAGCAATGGAAGTTGCTGATAAATGGCAAAACAGAAGAAATCGTAGAGATAGTGCAAACTACAAAGCGAGCAGCGTAGCTAGTGATGCAAATGCAAATGAGTCAAATCATTCAACACATAGCTATACTACACGCGTAGATAACAAATAAATCATATACTTAAACAAACAAATGCACTTAAATGAGGTTTTGAAACTTATTTAAGTGCATTTGTTATAGGAGGCCTTCAATTATGAAATATTACAACCGTGATGATTATGAAAGAAATCTAGAAAGTTATGAAGTTCCTGAGTATTTTACAAAAGGAGCAAGAAATGAATTTGTTTATGGATTTATTGTAGGGGCAGTAATAGGTTCAGCTATAGGGTTAGTATCTTTAAGTAAAACAAAAGCTAATGATAAAACTACTCCAAAATCAGACGAAGCTTCACAATTCAAGTCGCACATTATCGAACAATCAGAAAGTGAAAAAGCTAATGCAGATCGTCAAGTTAGCCATATTAAGTCAACAGTATCAAGCGCTCAAGATAATGAAGTTTCTACATCAGCATTGACTGCTCAAAAAAATGCTATTCAACAAGAAACTTCAGATAACAATTTAGCGGATATGTCACCAGATGCACAAGCAGCACAAGAGCAACAAGGTGTAGATAATGGAGAATCCAAAGATACAGCTCCTACACATATTGATGCACAGGCACAGCCAACAAAAGATGAAGTTGACGCACAACAAGCGGCAATTAAAGAAGAAGTAACGGATAATGATTCGGCAACGACATCTGCTACAAGTAATACAGACTCTACACATATTGATGCACAAGCACAACCAACAAAAGATGAGGTCGAGGCACAACAAACAGCAATTAAAGAAGAAGTAACGGATAAAGATAATGATTCTACAGGTAAAGGTACTAAGATTGCAGCAGCTACAGGTGGTACGATTGCAGCGACTGGTATCGCAAAAGCAGCAAGCGATAAAAAGCAAGCACTTAATGAAAATGAACAAGTTGCTAAAAATACAAAAAGCCTGCAACAAGAAGAATCAAGTAGTAATTCAAAAGAGCAAACACCTCACTTAGTTACTAAAGATTCAAAAGAAAGTGAAGAAACAACATCAAAACAATCATCAAAGAAAACGGCTATAGCAAGTAGTCTTACAGCTACTGGATTAGCTTTAGCGGCAAAAAATAAATATAAAGCAATAAATGAAAATCAAAATGTTGCTGATAATACAGCCAACTTATTGAAGCCTGAAGCAGTAAAATCTAATAATAACAAAGTAGTTCCTCACTTAGTGACGCATAAAGTTGATCATGCTGTGGAATCTACAAATAAGGTAGATAATTCTGCAGATAAATCAAAAAAACAAACGTTTAAATCTAAGCCAGAACCGGCTGAACAACGCGTAAAACAAACTCATGAGAGTGTAACGTTTAATGATGGGATTATTGCGCATGACCAGGCTGGAAATGGCTTGAAAAAGCAATCAACTCAGGACAGTAAATCTAAACAAGGTAAAAGTGCACAAACTTATACTAAAAATAGAGCGCAATCTAAAAAAACTGAAAAAGCCAAGAGTAAAATTGATAAAAGAACATTTAATGACTAATAATGGCTGAAATTAATAATTTAGCATATTTATTATAACAACTTAATAGTTTTAATATAAAAAAGAACCGTTCAACAGTTTTGTTCGGTTCTTTTTTGTTTAAAACCGCATGTGACAAGGGCTTAAATATATAGAGTGAAATGTCAGAATAGTGTAAAATATAGGTGGTAAGTTACAGAAAATTCAGTTATCATTGAAATTATTCACTTAAAAAAGTGATTTTTTTAAATCGTGACTTGAACTTATATAGAGTTCTTGTTAGAATTACGTTTAACAAATGTTTTATCGCTTTAAAGCAGAATAAAATATCGATTTTAAATTTTTCATAGAGGTGACTATAAATGACAGACAAATTACAAGAATACAGAGACGAAATTGTAGAAATTAATGATGAGATTTTAAAACTTTTATCTAGAAGAGGAAAGTTAGCACAAAAAATCGGAGAGGAAAAACGTAAAAAAGGTACACTTGTATATGATCCTCAACGAGAAAAAGAAATGATCAACGTATTATTAGATAAAAATGAAGGACCTTTCAATGACAATACAATCAAACAATTATTTAAAGAAATTTTTAAAGCCTCTACAGATTTACAAAAATCTGAAAATGAAAAACACTTATATGTTTCTAGAAAATTAAAACCAGAAGATACAATTGTTCAATTTGATAATGGCGGCATTATTGGAGATGGTAACAAATCATTTGTATTTGGTCCATGTTCAGTTGAATCTCAAGAACAAGTTGATGCTGTAGCAGCTAATTTACAAGCTAGAGGTGAAAAATTTATTAGAGGTGGTGCATTCAAACCTCGTACATCACCATATGATTTCCAAGGTTTAGGTGTTGAAGGATTAAAAATTCTTAAAAACACTAAAGATAAATACGGTTTAAATGTAGTAAGTGAAATTGTAAATCCAGCTGATTTTGAAGTGGCTGACGATTATTTAGATGTATTCCAAATTGGCGCACGTAACATGCAAAACTTTGAATTATTAAAAGAAGCAGGACGTTCAAATAAACCAGTATTATTAAAACGTGGTTTATCAGCAACAATTGAAGAATTTATTTATGCAGCTGAATACATTGCATCTCAAGGTAATAACAACATTATTTTATGTGAACGTGGTATTCGTACTTACGAAAATGCTACAAGAAACACATTAGATATCTCTGCTGTTCCTATCTTAAAACAAGGTACACATTTACCAGTCATGGTTGATGTTACACATAGTACTGGTCGTAAAGATATTATGTTACCAACAGCTAAAGCTGGATTAGCAGTTGGCGCTGATGGTATTATGGCAGAGGTTCATCCTGATCCATCAGTAGCATTAAGTGATAGTGGTCAACAAATGGACTTTAATGAATTTGAAAAATTCTACAACGAAATTAAACCACTTGCGGATATGTACAATAATAAGCAATTAAAATAATATTAAAGCTAAGATAAACATAAATGCCCTGATGCGTGTACTAGGATATAGTATTTGCATCGGGGCATTTTTATATGTAAAAGCTTATAGTGTAATCATTTATTGAGCTATATATGTATATTAACAAAGGTAAGTTGGACAATAAATCTTGTGTCATATATAAAAAAAATATTATAAATAATAACTAGATTCAATTATATTTAATGACATAATTATGACATTGTAAACAAATTGTTTTACAAATTCAAAAAATATGGTAAAATTTGAAAAGTTATGAAAACAGAGTATAATAATAAATAAACCGCTTACAAGGAGGAAATTATGACTGTTACAATATATGATGTTGCAAGAGAAGCCCGCGTTTCTATGGCAACGGTCTCACGAGTAGTTAATGGTAACCAAAATGTTAAACCTGAAACACGTGACAAAGTGAATGAAGTGATTCAAAAATTAAATTATCGTCCAAATGCAGTGGCACGAGGATTAGCGAGTAAACGTACTACAACAGTTGGAGTTGTTATTCCAGACATTTCTAATGTTTACTATTCTCAACTTGCTCGAGGATTAGAAGATATAGCTACAATGTATAAGTACCATTCAATTATTTCTAATTCTGATAACGATCCAGTTAAAGAAAAAGAAATTTTTAATAATTTATTAAGTAAACAAGTAGATGGCATTATTTTCTTAGGTGGTACAATTTCTGAAGAGATTAAGGACTTAATTAGTAAATCTTCAGTGCCTGTAGTAGTTTCTGGAACTAACGGTAAGGATGCTGATATTGCATCAGTTAATATCGATTTCAAATCAGCTGCTAAAGAAATTACAACTCACTTAATCGAAAGTGGCGCTAAAGAATTTGCCTTTGTAGGTGGAGATTATTCTAAAAAAGCGCAAGAAGACGTTTTAGCTGGTCTTAAAGAAGTATTATCACAACATCAGCTAACATTAAATGAGAATAATATATTTAATGGAAACGAAACGTATAAAGATGGTGTGCGTGCCTTTGAAACATTAAAAGCATCAAAACCAGATGCGATTCTGTCAATCAGTGATGAACAGGCTATTGGATTAGTCCATTCTGCGCAAGATGTTGGGGTAAGCATTCCTGATTCATTACAAATTGTAAGCTTTAATAATACGAGATTAGTTGAAATGGTAAGACCACAATTATCTAGTGTGATTCAGCCACTTTATGATATTGGGGCAGTAGGCATGAGATTGTTAACAAAATATATGAATGAAGAAGAAATTGAAGAACCCAATGTAATATTACCGCATAGAATTGAATATAGAGGCACAACTAAATAGTGATCAGTTGAAAATAGGCTAATAATTACTAAAATACGAATGAAAAAGCAATCTTATTTTAATGATAAGGTTGCTTTCAATATATGGATAAAGCTTCTGATGGTGTTGAGTTTTTTGCTTGTTTTCGTGGGTATTATCGTATTCCGTATTTTGGGGCATTACTGTACCTCAAGAATTTAGTCTCAACCGTAATCACGAAGAATAAAATGGAATAGACATTTTAAAAGACTCCTAAAGATCATAGATAGGAGTCGGAACATAGATATAATAAAAAAACAAACCAAGTGCTAAATCATAGCAATTGGTTTGTCTATCTTTAAACTTTATGACATTGTCATAAGGTTTCTTTTTTTATAAAAATTATGGTTCGAATGATAGATGAGCAGTTTGTCATAATCCTTTTGAAATACCTATGATTTAAACCAGCTACTTACTTGGTGCGCATGTTTCAGATTTTTTGCTGATATTTCTTCTGTTCGAGGTATAGGTTGGAAATCTTGCATATCATCGCTCCACGTGACGGGTAGTTTGAAAGGGGCATATTGTTGCCATTTGTGTAGCCATGTCTTTGGTAAATCACCTGATGGTTGTGGTGCATTGATTAGCGCCAAAAAGACATGACTCCATGCGCGAGGTACAACTTTCCAAATATTGTATCCACCACCACCAAACATAAGTACTTTACTATCTGTGTATGTATCAGCTAAGGACTTAATGATATATGGAATTTGATATAAAGCCTCTAATGTACAACTCATATGAGTGAGGGGGTCTAAATAATGAATATCTACACCGTGCACACTAACGATAATATCAGGTTTAAATGAAGCAACGACCGGCTCAACAGTTTCTTTAAACACTTCTAGAAATGAAACATCTTCTGTATATGGCTCTAAGGGAACATTCACTGTATAACCAAATCCTTTTTCAGCACCACGTTCGGTATAATGACCCGAACCAGGAAATAGGAATTTGCCTGTTTCATGTATTGAATAAATTAAAGATTGATCATTTGTATAAAAACTCCACTGTGTACCATCGCCATGATGCGCATCAGTATCTATACATAATACACGTTGATTGTAATTTTTGATGAGGTAAGCGATAGTAATGGCTACATCATTATAAATACAAAAGCCATTTGCACGGCCAGGCAAGCTATGGTGTAAACCACCACCTAAATGACAACCATTCGTAACTGTACCATCCATGATACAGTCAGCTAAATTTAATGCACCACCAACAATTCGTGCACTGTGTTTATGCATCATGCGAAATTGTAATGTGTCATCGCCATCTAAACCATATTTTTGGGCTTCATTATCGCTTAAAATGCCATGTGATGCATGCCGAATAGCTTGGATATAATCATAAGAATGTATTAAAGCTAATTCTTTGTCATTGGCAATCCTAGGTTGAATGATATGGTTTGGTTTTAAGTAACCCAAATCAGCGAGTAATTCAGTTGTTAATTTTAATCTCATTTGATTAAAAGGATGACTATTACTAAATCGATATTGTAATAGTTCATTTGAATATACATAGCCCGTTTTTTGTTGCGTATGATTCATATAAGTCTCCCCTTTAAAAGAAAAAGCGATTCATGTATCGAATGTTGTCAAATGCTTGTAATTGTTCAATTGTAATGCGCGATCCAATTCGTGCCATTAAGCAATTGGCTGGATGACTCGTAATTTCTGGATCGTCAGTTGCAAAAATTTCTAGGCCCCCATATCCCATCAATTTCTGCATTAATTTCTTATATTCATAGACATCAAGCTTTGAATTTTTCAAGTCCCAATGCCAATAATATTCAGTGGTTAAGACGATATAATCTTCATATTCATCAGCACTTAAACTTATTTTAATGAGCTCACTGCCTAATTTTAAACGACGGTAAGATAAACTAATTTCTATTGCACCTAATTCAATCAGATATGCTAAATTTCCTGTAGACCAACGTTCTAATGGGTCAGGGTAATGATAGGTGACATAGCCGACAATATGCTGTTCATGGTGTAACACAAATATTCTTCCTTCGTCTAATTCACTAATTTCTTTTACTGCTTCAAACTGATCGATTGGAGGACGAAAAGCATTTAGGCCTTCGTCAAAAGTCATAGAATCAAGTTTCGTGCGTGAAATAGGTCCTTCTATAACAAAGGTACCTTCATCCAAGTGATAAGTTTGAGATTGATACGTTTTTATATGTTCCATTTTTTCACTCCAAACTACCGCATAAGAATACAGCAAACAATATTAATTAACTATATTATAAGTGAATTAAAGCTAAAATAACATTAAATGTATTTGTTTACACGGTATTATTTTGAAAATTCCGAAAATGTTCGTTATAATAAATTTTAAGTAAACGATTTCATTAAGAGGGGGATTTAAAATGAAAGTAGAAGTATATCAAGGGGAAAACGGAAATTTTAACCTTCAAGACTATGATAAAACATATAACAACTTTGATTGGAAGGAAGTTGAAAAGGTATTTTCATGGTATGACACTGGAAAAGTGAATATGGCACATGAATGTATTGATCGTCATGTTGAAGAAGGTAAAAGTGATAAGATTGCTTTACATTATAAAGATGAAAAACGTAAAGAAAGCTATACTTTCAGTGAAATGAAATCTAATTCAAACAAAGCTGCTAATGTATTAAAAGAACAAGCAAATGTTGAAAAAGGAGACCGTGTTTTTATTTTTATGCCAAGAACGCCTGAGCTATATTTTGCTCTATTTGGCATATTGAAAATTGGCGCGATAGTAGGTCCTTTATTTGAAGCATTTATGGAAAAGGCAGTTGCAGATCGATTAGAAAATAGCGATGCTAAGGTCATAATAACGACTAATGAATTATTACCACGTATACCTAAAGATCAATTACCCAATTTAGAAACTATCGTTGTCGTGGACGACAATGTTGAAAATGAATATGTTGATTTTAATAAAGAATTTGTAAAAGCAAGTGATGATTTTGAAACGGAATGGTTAACTTTAGATGATGGACTGATATTACATTATACTTCTGGTTCAACTGGCCAACCTAAAGGTGTTTTACACGCACAAAAAGCCATGTTGTTACATTATATTTCTGGTAAGTTTGTATTAGACTTTAAGGATGATGATGTATATTGGTGTACGGCTGATCCTGGATGGGTTACAGGTACATCATATGGTATTTTTAGCCCATGGTTAAATGGTGTAACAAATTGTATTGCAGGTGGAAGATTTTCACCTGAGGGATGGTATGGCATGATTGAGGAGTTTAAAGTCACTATTTGGTATACTGCACCAACTGCATTAAGAATGCTAATGAGTGCAGGAGATGATATTGTTGGAAAGTATGATTTATCATCACTTAAATTGATTTTATCAGTAGGAGAGCCATTGAATCCTGAAGTTATAAAATGGTCTAAAGATGTGTACGGCAAACGGGTGTTAGATACTTGGTGGATGACGGAAACAGGTGGCCATATGATTGTGAATTATCCAACGATGGATGTGAAATTAGGATCTATGGGCAAACCTTTACCTGGTGTTGAAGCAGCAATTGTAGATGATCAAGGGAATGAACTACCGGCAAATAGAATGGGGAATCTTGCTATTAAAAAAGGATGGCCATCTATGATGGTGTCTATTTGGAAGAACCCGGAAAAATATGATTCATACTTTATTGGAGATTGGTATGTTTCAGGAGATTCTGCATACAAAGATGAAGAAGGTTATTATTGGTTCCAAGGTCGTGTAGATGATGTAATTATGACAGCTGGAGAACGTGTAGGACCATTTGAAGTAGAATCTAAACTAGTAGAACATGACTCAGTAGCAGAAGCAGGAGTGATTGGTAAGCCTGACCCTATCAGAGGTGAAATTATTAAAGCATTTGTTGCTTTACGTCCAGAATATGAACCGAGTGATGAGTTAAAAGAAGAAATTCGTAAATTTGTTAAAGAAGGCTTAGCCGCACATGCTGCACCTAGAGAAATAGAGTTTAAAGATAAATTACCAAAAACACGTTCAGGTAAGATTATGCGCCGTGTACTTAAAGCTTGGGAACTCGACTTACCCGCAGGAGATTTAAGTACGATGGAAGACTAAAATATAATATAGCGATATTAAAGGCGAAATGATTGATAAACTATAGTCGTGTTTAATTATTTTAAGAAAACCTCTTTTGTATATAGTACAAAAGAGGTTTTTGTGTAAAATGTTAAGTAAAAGTACTAAATAGTATAATGTTTACGATTTTATATACAAATTATATGGAAGCGCTATCTTTAATTATCGACAATATATCTGAATTTGGTTAGTATAATGATATAAGGACTTACCGTTTTTGTTACAAATACGAAGGATATTTAAATTAAGAAGGGACGAGTGAATTTGGCACATTTATCTGATCTAGATATTGCGAATCAATCAACACTAAAACCAATTGGAGAAATTGCTGAAAAGGCAGGTATTCCGTCAAATGCATTAGAACCATACGGGCACTATAAAGCTAAGATTGATATTAATCAAGTTCAACAGCATAATGGCAAGGGAAACGTAGTATTGGTGACAGCTATGAGCCCAACACCGGCTGGGGAAGGAAAATCAACTGTTACTGTAGGGTTAGCTGATGCATTTAATCAACTTAAGAAAAACGTTATGGTAGCATTACGAGAACCTGCTTTAGGACCAACATTTGGTATAAAGGGTGGAGCTACAGGCGGAGGATATGCACAAGTATTACCAATGGAAGATATCAACCTGCACTTTAACGGTGATTTTCATGCAATTACGACTGCAAATAATGCACTTTCAGCATTTATAGATAATCATATACACCAAGGGAATGAATTAGGTATTGATCAACGCCGAATAGAATGGAAGCGTGTATTAGATATGAATGATCGTGCTTTACGTAATGTTATCGTTGGTTTAGGTGGTCCTACACAAGGTGTGCCACGGGAAGATGGTTTCAATATTACTGTGGCTTCTGAAATAATGGCTATTTTATGTTTAGCAAATGATATCAAAGATTTAAAAGTGAAAATAAGCCATATTACTATTGGTTATACACGTGAACGTCAGCCAGTTACAGTTGCTGATTTAAAAGTTGAAGGTGCATTGGCTATGATTCTTAAAGATGCGATTAAACCTAATCTTGTACAAACAATTGAAGGCACGCCTGCACTTGTACATGGTGGGCCATTTGCGAATATTGCACATGGCTGTAATTCTATTTTAGCTACTGAAACTGCTAGAGACTTGGCAGACATCGTAGTAACAGAAGCAGGTTTTGGTTCAGATTTAGGCGCTGAAAAGTTCATTAATATTAAAGCTCGAGAAGCAGGTTTTACACCTTCAGCCGTCGTTGTAGTGGCAACAATTCGTGCTATTAAAATGCATGGTGGTGTAGAGAAAGATAATCTTAAAGAAGAAAATGTGTTAGCACTTGAAAAAGGAATTGTTAATTTAGAACGTCATGTTAAAAATGTTAGAAAATATGGATTGGAGCCGGTAGTTGCTTTAAATGCATTTATCCATGATACAGATGAAGAAACGAAATTTGTACAAAAATGGGCCAAAGACAATGGTATACGTATAGCTTTAACTGAGGTTTGGGAAAAGGGCGGCAATGGAGGTATTGATTTAGCCAATGAAGTTTTAGAAGTTATCGATGAACCTCAAAACTTTAAACATTTATATGAACTTAATCAACCGCTTGAAACGAAAATAGAAACAATTGTACGAGAAATATATGGTGGCTCTAAAGTTACCTTTAGCAGTAAGGCACAAAAACAATTACAACAGTTTAAAGATAATGGTTGGGATAATTATCCTATTTGTATGGCTAAAACGCAATATTCATTTTCTGATGATGCCACACAGTTAGGTGCTCCAGAAGGATTTGAAATTACGATTCGTGAATTGGAGGCCAAGACAGGTGCTGGATTTATAGTTGCATTAACAGGCGCAATTATGACGATGCCAGGTCTACCAAAGAAACCAGCAGCATTAAATATGGATGTTACAGATGATGGACATGCAGTAGGTTTATTTTAAAGTTGAAGCCATTATGATAAAAGGACGCATGGTAATAAATACATGCGTCCTTTTATCTTGTAATTAAATGTTGTTGTACGTTATATTTTTCAGCATTTTTAAAATCATCAGGCGTGATTTTTTCTTCGACTAACATGCGTTTAAGTACATAATGTTGACGATTTAAACTGATCTTTATCTCTTGATCAGGTTTCAATGAACCATCCTCAGTATAAGGTGTATAGTAGTATGGACTTTGAAGCAAACCGATAAGGTAAGCAGATTCAGCAATATTCAAGTTTGTTGCTGATTTTCCAAACAAACTATATGAAGCTGAAGCAATACCTGTTATATCAGAACCATGGTTATCTCGTCCAAAGGGAACGATGTTTAAATACGTATAAATAATTTCATCTTTGGTTAACACGTGTTCGGCGCGCATAGAAAGTACAAGTTCATTCGCTTTTCGGTCATATGTTCTTTCGTTAGTCAGTAGTTGATTTTTTACGAGTTGCTGTGTAATGGTACTACCACCCGTGGGAGCTTCAGTATTAAAGATATCTTGCCCAACGGCACGCACTATGGCTTTCGGTAAAATGCCATTATGGTAAAAAAATAAGCTGTCTTCAGAAGAGGTCAGTGCTTTAATGACATTTGGACTAACTTGGTTAGGTCCGACAATAAGCGTATTGGTTGAATGATTATACTCTTCTAAGATATTACGCTTAGTATTATCAATATCTTCGTCGCCAACAATATGTAACAAATTCAATCTCAAATCTTTATCTGACAGATGAATCGTTGTATCAGTTAAATGTTGAAAATAAAACACTGATATTGCCATAAGTATGAGAAAGGTACATGTAAAAATTGTAAACAAGCCTAAAAATATATGTTTTATTTTTTTATAAACTATTTCATATCTATGAAATGGTCGTATCTCGTTGCTATCTTGAACACTTTTATCATATGTTTGACGCGCCATATGCATCCTCCTTGTGTATGCAATATTATAACATAATTTATGATGTTGACTTTTAAAATAGAGTTACTTATAATTAATATCAATTCGATATCGTTTTTGGATAAAGGAAAAGTAGTATATATAGAAAATCTTCAGAGAGTTAGTGGTAGCTGTGAACTAACATTTTCTTCTATACGAATACACCTTTGACTGTTTAACAATCCAAACGTTTAAGTTAATGAACGTATCATTAATAAAGTTGTTTGACTTAAGTATGGTGGTACCGTGCGCATGCGCCCTTACATTAATTTGTAAGGGCGTTTTTATGTTTTTTGATATTCGTTCCATCGTCAACGTTATGAATGTTGTTAAAGGTTACTAATTCTTATACAAAGAGATATCTTAAGTAAAATAGGAGGTTGATAAAATGACAAACGCATTATTAGAAGACTTACAATGGAGAGGCTTGATTTATCAACAGACAGATGAATCAGGAATTGAAGAATTATTAAATAAAGAACAAGTTACATTGTATTGCGGTGCCGATCCAACAGCTGATAGTTTACACATTGGTCATTTATTACCATTTTTAACATTACGACGTTTCCAAGAGAATGGTCATAGACCACTTGTGTTAGTTGGTGGCGGTACAGGTATGATTGGTGATCCTTCTGGTAAATCTGAAGAACGTACATTACAAACTGAAGAACAAGTTGAATTAAATGTTAAAGGTATCAATGAACAAATGCATAAAATTTTCGAATTTGATACTGATAAAGGTGCTAAACTTGTAAACAATAGAGATTGGCTTAGTCAAATATCGTTGATAGACTTTTTAAGAGATTATGGTAAACATGTAGGTGTAAATTACATGTTAGGTAAAGATTCTATCCAGACACGTCTAGAACATGGGATCTCATACACTGAATTTACTTATACCATTTTACAAGCTATAGACTTTGGGCATTTAAATAGAACATATAATTGTAAAATTCAAGTAGGTGGTTCTGACCAATGGGGTAACATTACAAGCGGTATAGAATTAATGCGTAGAATGTATGGTCAAACAGAAGCATATGGCCTTACGATTCCGCTTGTTGTAAAATCAGATGGTAAGAAATTTGGCAAGACTGAAGGTGGCGCTGTTTGGTTAGATGCTGACAAAACAAGCCCATATGAATTCTACCAATTTTGGATTAATACTACTGATGAAGATGTCATCAAATTCTTGAAATACTTTACTTTCTTAAGCAAAGAGGAAATTGAAACTTTAGAACAATCATTAATTGAAGCGCCACATTTACGTGAAGCGCAAAAAGCTTTGGCTGAAAATGTGACACGTTTTATTCATGGTCAAGACGCTTTAGATGATGCGATGCGTATTTCAAAAGCGTTGTTTGCTGGTGATTTACAGGCACTTTCTGCTAAGGAATTGAAAGAAGGCTTTAAAGATGTACCTCAAGTTGAATTAAGTAATGATACTACGAATATTGTAGAAGCTATTGTTGAAACTGGTATTTCACCATCTAAACGTCAAGCGCGTGAAGATGTGAACAATGGGGCAATTTACGTGAATGGTGTAAGACAACAAGATGTAAACTTTGAGTTGTCGGCAGACGATAAAATTGAAAACGAATTTACGATTATTCGTCGAGGCAAAAAGAAATACTTTATGATTAACTATAGATAAAAAGATGATTTGCAGTAAATGGATGAATTCTTTCAAACTGCCAACAAAGTCGAGGATTTTGTTGGCAGTTTTTTGTTGCACATGTCTAGGATTATGGTCTTACACAGATGTTTTGTAAAAGCGACTGCTCAAATCATCTGAAAACCAACCGTTATTATTCTGAATTTTAATTTAATAAATAAAAAGATAAACCAAACACTGAAAAGTGTTTGGTTTATCTGCATTACATTAAGATATTTTACCCATGGTTTATTGAGTTAGAATCGTTAATTAAAAGGGTTTGCACTTTCAGAACTGTCTTCACTATCTTCGTTGCTTGATTGTGTTGAAGCGGATTTTTGTTCTTTAAGATCGACCTTAACAGTCTGGACCTTACCTTTTCTTTCTAAAGTGAGTTTGACTGTGTCGCCCGGTTTTTTCTGTTGATATAAGTAGTTACGTAAATCTGTATCTTCTTTTACTTTATTGTCATCGATAGCGGTAATAATGTCGCCTTCTTTGAGCCCATTATTCTCATCAACTTTGGCGATATAAACACCTTCTTTACGTTTGGTATCAAGTTGCGCTTTATATTCATCTGGAATTTCACTTAAATTGAGCAAACCAATTCCAATTGAAGGGCGTTCAACTTTACCATGCTTCACAAGTTCTTTTATAGTAACTTTTACTTCGTTACTAGGTATTGCAAAGCCAATGCCTTCAACTTGTTCATTAGCAATTTTCATAGAATTAATACCTACAAGATTTCCATTAATATCAACCAATGCGCCACCAGAGTTACCTGGATTAATAGCGGCATCTGTTTGTAATACATTTACTTTATTTGCACCAGCTGTAGTCTGTGTATCAATCGTACGTTCACTTGCAGATATGATACCAGAAGTAACTGAATTCGCAAATTCTAAACCAAGTGGATTACCCATTGCAAAAACACTATCGCCTGTTTTAACTTTAGAGGAATTCGCAAATTCAATTGCTTTTGTACCTTTTGTATCATCTATTTTTAAAACTGCCATGTCAGTCAATGCATCTTTACCAATGAGTTTTGCTTCAACCTGTTTAGAATTATGTAATTGTACTTTAATTTCACTTGCACCATCAATAACATGGTTATTTGTTACGATGTACGCAGAACCATTATTTTTTTGATAAATTACTCCTGAACCAACGCCTGCCTCTTGTGATTTAGATGATTTACCTTTTAATAAAGCATCTAAGTTTTGCGCTTTTTGCATATTTATTACGCCTACAATAGCAGGTGATACATCGTTAATCATTTGGTTGACAGAATCATATTTTTCACTTTTTCCATCAAGTGTATTACCACCATTCGTACTATTAGATGTTTCTTTTACAGAAGAACCATCATCATCTAATACGGTATGTTCCATGAACTTTCCAACCCCTAACACAATGAGAGCACCAATAATTCCAGCAATTAATGCGACGACCATTGTTTTAAACCATGGGAATTTGGGTTTGTTTGTCGAACGCTGCTCACCTTTAAAGGGCTGTTGTGCTTGCTCATAATGTTGATTTCCGTTTGAGTGATTATCATTATTAGACATAGTAAACCTCCAATTCATTCTCTAAATCCTATTATGATAGGATTTGAATACTTTTTCTAGTATATCACCATACGACTTTAGACTGAAATATTAATTTTCTTGTCCATAAGTTAACTAAATGATAAAATCAATAGGGTATTAAAAGGAAAATGAAGTAGGTGGAGAAATGTATAAACTGATTAGTGGCTTGTTGAAGCTCATTATAGTCAAACTAAGTAATTCTTTAGAAGTACAGGGTAAAGAAAACATACCGCAGTTACATAGATATGTAGTTACTTGTACGCATGAGAGCTATAATGAAGTAATCATGCTCGGAACGGCTATATATCCTAACCAAATCCATTATATGGCTAAGAAAGAATTATTTAATAATAAATGGTTTGGTAGATTTTTAACGTCATTAAATGCTTTTCCTGTAGACAGAGATAATCCGGGTCCAAGTACTTTAAAAAGACCAATTAAATTATTGAAAGAAAATAAAACGGTAGGTATTTTCCCTACAGGTCAACGTAAAAAATATGATGAGGGTGCACCTTTAAAAAGAGGAGCAGTAACCATTGCTATGATGGCCCAAGCACCGATATTACCAGCTGCATATGTAGGCCCAAATGAAATTAAAGGGCTTATTACTGGAAAAGCTATCATAAAATTTGGTGAACCCATTGAGACAAAACATTTACCAAAAGATATGAAACGAAATGAAAAATTAGAATATTTAACAAAAGAATTGGAAAATAGAACAAAGCAATTGCAACAAGAATTGGATGCATACGTAAATATTAAGTAAAAGTGTAGACTAAATTCAAAATCGTTGACTTCTAAATTAGAATACGATTGTTGAATAAGTTATGTTATTATATAACTGTACAATGACAGCTAGTATAGCGTTTACAAACACCACGTGGACAACTTGTGCATGTGGTGTTTGTTTGTGTGAATGCGAGCTAGGAAATGGGGAATGAATATGTTTAGTTTCTTACAAAGATTAGGTAGGTCACTCATGCTACCTGTTGCAGTACTACCAGCAGCGGCTATTATTGCTGGAATAGGGAATGCTTTAACGGCGATTGGTATTTTACCGACAGTCGCTACTTTCTTCACAACGGCAGGGACAACAATACTTGATCAATTGGGTATTTTATTTGCAATCGGGGTTGCACTTGGAATGGCCAAGAAAAATGACGGAGCAGTTGCATTAGCTGCAACAGTAGGTTTCTTTTTAACGACAGTCGTGTTAAGTCCAGAGAAATTAGCACCACTATTAGGTGTAAAGCAGTCACATGTTGATGCTGCTTTCGAACAAATGAATAATTCTAATGTGTTAATAGGATTATTTGTAGGTTTAATAGCTGCTTATACTTATAACAAGTTTAGTCAAACAGAATTACCAGCAGCATTATCATTTTTTAGTGGTAAACGTTTAGTACCTATATTAACAGCGTTCTTTAGTATTATTTTAGCTGTGATTATGCTATTTGTATGGCCGCTTATATATGCAGCCATTGTAACGTTTGGTACATGGATTATAGATTTAGGACCGTTTGGTGCTTTTCTATATGGTTTCTTTAATAGATTATTAATACCAACAGGATTACATCATGCTTTAAATGCAGTATTTTGGTTTGATTTAGCAGGTATTAATGATATTGCTAAATTCCAAACTGGTGATGGCGCAGTCAAAGGTGAAACGGGCCGTTATATGGCCGGCTTTTTCCCAGTAATGATGTTTGGTGTGCCTGCAGCAGCTTTAGCAATGTATCATACTGCTGAAACAAAACAGAAAAAACGCGTATACGGTTTAATGTTAGCAGGTGCGATTTCAGCCTTTTTCGTTGGTGTAACGGAGCCAATTGAATTTGCATTCATGTTTGTTGCACCTATACTTTTCGTCATACATGCATTTTTAACAGGTCTATCATTATTTATCGCAGCATTATTTCACTGGACAGCAGGGTTTGCCTTTAGTGCGGGTCTCATTGACTTTGTACTTTCACTGATTAACCCAGTTGCTAACTATCCATTTATGCTGTTAGTACAAGGACTTGTATTCTTTGTAATTTATTATGTAGTATTTAGAATGGCAATTAAGTTTCTAAAACTAAATACACCAGGACGTGGAGATAATTTATTACCAGATCCGACTTCAGAAGAAGCTTCTACAGGAGAAACAGCTAGTTCAGAAGATGGATTAACACAAGCTACAAATAAATATTCAAAATCAGCTGCCCAAATTTTAGAGGGCTTGGGTGGTCAAGATAATATTATGTCGCTTACAAATTGTGCGACACGTTTACGTATGGAGTTACACGATAATAGTATTGTGGATGAAACCAAGATAAAAAGTGCTGGAGCTGTTGGGGTGACGCACAGTGGTAAGCATAATACTCAAGTTATTATTGGTACGCAAGTACAACAAGTAGCAGACGAAATAGAAAATCAAATGGAATCTGTGAATTAAAAAGCCCATTACAAGCGAATTGGATGATTAGTATAAGATATGTCTTTCAAGAAAAGCACGGAAAAGTGTGCAATTGTTGAAAGGCATATTTTTATTTATTTTATGTATGGTTATTATTTATATTATTTTGGAAAAAAGAATAAAATACATTTGCGCTTTTCACATGTAAATAGTACGATATACTAGTATCAGAATTTTCTGATTAAAGGAGAGTAGGTAGGATGAAGTCGGTATTATTTGATGTAGATGGTGTGTTTTTAAGTGAAGAAAGGTGTTTCGATGTTTCTGCATTAACTGTTTATGAAATATTAATGAGTAAAGCGTACATTGGACTGGATTCTTCAATACAATTTGATGGTTTAAGTGACCAACAAATAACTGAAATAAGAGATATTGTATTTTATCATGATGAAATACTAACTAAGTTAAAATCGCTTGGTTTAAATTCAAATTGGGATATGCTATTTGTAGTTCTTGCTATTCATTTTATAGAACTATGCAAAGTATTACCGGAAGATAAACTGATGGGAGTATTACAATCTGAGAACTTCAACCAAGAGACATTACAATTTGTTGGTGAAAATGTAACAGATGTAGAACTTAATTTTGCAGCACCGTTATCATTTTTGGATGGTGTAAGTTCAGGAAAGGATAACATCTACCAAACATTAGTGGAATTTGCAGGTGAAAGTCTAAATACAGATCAAACAGCGATTTTTGAGTTAAAGAGTTCTTTTTGGACATTTGCTCAAGAAATTTATCAAGAATGGTATCTTGGCTATAAACTTTTTAATAAAGTAGAGGACAAACCAAACCGTTCTGAATTTAAAAAAGGTTACATATATGAAGAAGTAGTTTTAAGACCTGTAGAAGAAATTAAACAATTACTAGAAGACTTAAAGGCAGCTGGTTACCACATTGCCATTGCAACTGGTAGACCAAGAACTGAAACCTTAGTACCATTTGATACAATCGGTATTAAAGATCTTTTTGATGACCAACATATTGTTACTGCAAGCGAAGTACTTATTGCTGAAGATCGTTACCCAAACTTAAAACCGTTAGGGAAACCGAATCCTTTTAGTTATTTAGCTACTTTAGAAGGTAATAATCTGGAAAATTATGAAAAATATGCAACCAATCAAGAAAATCGTGTAGAAAAAAATGATGTTTTTGTTGTAGGCGATTCATTAGCAGATTTATTAAGTGCTAAAAAAATTGGAGCAACGTTTATTGGGCCATTAACAGGATTGAAAGGAACCGATGCGCGTGAAGAATTAGAAAGTTATGGTGCAGAGCACATCGTAGATCACGTAGGTGAGATAAGAGCGATTCTTTTATAAAGCATTCATACACATGTAGGACGTATACGTAGTAGGCGGCTTGCATGTGTTTTTTTATATTTATTTAAAACGATGTTATTCAATATAAAAAGCTGGAAGGTTTTCAATTAAGAAAATCTTCCAGCTTTTTTACGCTGTGTATATAAAATAACAGATTATTTAGGTGGAATTACGTTATTAAATATTATAGCTTGGTTCATTTACTATATCTAATTCTACATTTCGAACTAAATTGAAACCTTCGATGCTATATAAGCTGTTAATTACATCTTCATTAACAGGGTGGTCAATAGATAGTACCATTAGAGCATTACCACCTTGATTTGTACGGCCTAAGTGCATAGAAGCGATATTAATATTATATTCACCTAAGATTTGTCCTGTATGTCCAACAATGCCTGGTTTGTCTGTATGGTTAACAACAAGTTGATATTGTTCAGGTTTAAAGTCTACAGGATAGTCATTGATACGTACAATTCTTGGACCATAGCCATTAAGTACAGTGGCACCGATAGTAATCTTAGTATCTTTATTGATTAAAGTTAACTCAATATAGTTACTAAAGCCACGGTGTTTTGTATTTTTTTCGATGTTATAAGAAACGCCTTGCTCATTAAGAAGCACTAATGCATTGATAAGGTTTACGCGTTCGCCAAGATCTTGGCGTAACACACCAGAAACCAGTGTTCTCGTTAATAAACTTGTGTCATCAAGTGCAATATCACCTTCATATTTAATTTGGAGTTCACGTGGTGCTTTTTCAAGTAATTGAATACCAACTTCACCTGTTAATTTTGTTAATTCGATATAAGGTTTTAACTCGTCGTTAATTTCGCTATAAGTCATTTTCGGAGCATTAATTGCGTTTAAGACATTACCATTTTCAAATATATCAATAATTTCATTAGCGACAGAAACCGCTACTTTTTCTTGTGCTTCAACTGTAGAGGCACCCAAGTGTGGGGTAACAATCACTTTGTCATGCTTAACAAGTGGTGATTCAGTTGCTGGTTCTGTTTCAAACACATCGATAGCAGCTGTCTGAATTTGATTATTGTCTAATGCTTTTAGTAATGCTTCTTCATCAATAATACCGCCACGTGCTACGTTAATAATTTGTAATGTAGGCTTAGCTTTTTCAAAAAATGCTTCTCCAACAATGCCTTTCGTTTTAGGTGTTAATGGGGTATGAACAGTTACAAAGTCAGCTTGTTCAGCAATTTCTTCTACCGTTGCACGCGTTACGTTTAATTCTTTTGCTTTATCTTCAGATAAATAAGGGTCAAAAGCTAAAATATGCATACCGAAACTTTGTGCACGTTTCGCAACGCCTAAACCAATTCTACCTGCACCAATAACGCCAAGTGTTTTATTATAAAGTTCTGTTCCTCTAAATGTTTTACGATCCCATCTACCATCTTTTAATGATAGGTGAGCTTGAGGAATGTTACGTGCCATTGATAAAATCATGGCCATAGAATGTTCAGTCGCAGAAATCGTATTGCCATCTGGCGCATTAATAACGATGACACCATGTTTTGTAGCAGCATCTACGTCAATGTTATCAACACCTACACCGGCTCTAGCGATAACTTTTAAGTTAGGCGCAGCTGCGATAATATCAGCAGTAACTTGTGTTTGACTTCTAACGATTAAACCTTCGAAATCCACAATTTTTTCAATTAATTCGCTTTCATTTAATTCTGTATTTGTTTCAATTTCAAAGTCTTTATGGTCAAACAAACTTTTTAAACCTTCAGGTGAAATTGGATCAGAGACTAAAATTTTATACATATGCTTTTACGACCTCCATGTATTGTGTAATTGCTTTACCAATATAAGATTCATTTCTAAATTCTGATAATAAAATTTCTAAAGCAGAAACTACTTGTAAAATATCAAATGGTGAAATTTGTCCCATATGACCAATACGCAATATTTCTCCTTTAAGGTGACCTTGACCGCCAGCGATTGTGATAGAGAAACGATCTTTAAGTTCTTTTTTGATGAAATTTAATTCATCTTTAGATTTAGGTATTAAAGCTGTAACAGTAGGTGAGGCAAACTCATCTTTAACAAGTAAGTCTAAGTCTAAAGCCTTAAGTGCTTCTCTTAAACCATCTCGTATTGCATAGTGACGTGCAATAACTTGTTCAAAGCCTTCTTCTTCAACTAACTTAGCATAAGCATTTACACCTCTGAATAATGAAACATTTGGGGTAAAAGGTGTTGAATGATCAGCTAATGATTTTAAATATTTGTTTAAGTCTAAATAGAATCGTGGTGTAGTCACTTGACTAAAGCGTTCTTTAGCACGATCATTGTATGCTACGAATGCTAAGCCTGGGGGTAACATGATTGCTTTTTGACTACCAGAAATAAGGACGTCTATTTGATCACGTTGTAAGTCAACGTCGACCGCACCGATACAACTTACACCATCGACAACAAAATAAATTGATTCGTCATATGTTTTAAGAGCGTGGCCTAATTCATTAATTGGATGAACAACAGCCGTTGATGTTTCACAATATTGACTATAAACAGCTGTTACAGTTGTATTTAGAGATTTTAAGAAATCGATGAAATCAGGGACATTTACAGCTTCTCCCCATTCAACTTCAAAAATATGTACATTATCATAATATGTTTCTGCTATTTGTTTAAAACGATTACCAAAAGCACCTGATACGATGATAACAATATCATCTTCAGGATTAGCTATATTTAACATGCTAGCTTCTAAAGAGCTTGTACCACTTGATGTTAATATCATTACATCATTTTGTGCGCCGAATATTGGTTTAAGTGCACGAAACGCTTCTTCAGCAATTGTTTCAAAATCACTTGATCGATGACCGACCATTGGTTCTTGTGTAGCGTGTAAAATTTGTTCTGGTACAGGTGTAGGTCCTGGTGTTAATAACAAAGGATGATAATATTTCATTTTGTAATTCCCCCATTGAGTAAGATTGTATAAGTTTAGCAAATTTTCAGACAATATAAAAGTGCAAAAGTTACAACTTATTGAAAATGAACACTATAAACCAGCAAATGTAAGGGCATACATCGTTATAGTGTCCACTTTTTAATAAGTATAAAAAATTTTTTAAAATTATTTTAAAATTGGTTCGATTTTTACAGAAACGTTACCTTTAATTGAATTTGAAATCATACAATTGTTATCTGCAACTTTTAATAATTTTTCTATTTTTCTGGATAGCATATCTTTTTGATTTTTTGAAACATATATTTCAGGATAGTGAGTGATTCTATCCATTCGGAATTTTGACTGTTCAAATATAGCTGTACCAATAGAAGATTGTTGTATTTCAATATCTGTAAATCCAGCGCGTTCTAATACCGCAGCTAGTGAAATTATATAACAAGATGATGCAGCTGAAACGAGTAATTCGTCAGGATTTGTCCCTGTCCCATTGCCCCCTAAACCAGCAGGAATAGAAATTTGCTCGTTTAATATATCACCTTTAAGCTGTCCTACTGATTCACGGCCTTCTGTCCAATGTGTACTGACTTTAAATTCATGTTGAACCATAACAATTGACCTCCAATTTATTTGTGATAACTTAAGTTTAGACGAACGTAAGAAATAAAGAAAGAGAGGCGAATTACTTCATGACCATGAATTATCTTAATGATAATATTACACTTATAGCACATCGTGGTATGGCCACAAATTATCCAGAAAATACATTAGTTGCTTTTGTAGCTGCACTTTCAAACAACATTGATATATTAGAAATAGATATTCACAGAACTTCAGATGATTATCTTGTGGTTATACACGATGATACAATTGATCGAACTTCTAATGGAAAGGGGAAAATAAAGTCTTCAACATTGGCTACTTTGCAAGCATATGATTATGGTTCGTGGAAAGATGATGTATTTTCCGAACAAACGTTAATGACATTGGATGAAGTACTCGCATTAATAAAAGAGCATCCTCAAAAATTATTAATTGAAATAAAAAAACCACAACAATATCCTGGAATAGAACAGGATATTATAGATAAATTAATAGTTTGGAACATACCGAAAGACAAGGTGATTTTACAATCTTTTGATCAAAAAAGCATTAGGAAAATTTATGATATGAACGTTGGGTATCAACTAGGTGTATTAATAAGTAAAAGGAAATATTGGTATAAATTACCTGATTTTAAGCAAATCGCTACATATGCAGATTATGTAAATCCACATTTTTCTTTGGTTAATCAAAAATTTATAACTGCTGCACATAATTATCAATTAAGTGTTATGCCTTATACAGTAAATAATTACTTTGAAGCAATGGCACTAATTAAATTAGGGGTAGATGGTATTATTTCAGATAATCCTCATACGATTTTAAATAAAAATTTAAGCACTTAATAAAAGCTTAGAAACCGCATCAGGTGTTTCTAAGCTTTTAAATGCTATATTCAAAATTGTTTAGTGTATGAGACTAAGGTTCAAGTTGAGACAAATCATTATCATGTTGGTTGACCCAATGCTTTTTGAGTAAACCCATAACATAGCAGTCGTTAAATTCACCCCGTGCATAAAAATGTTCCTGCAAAGTACCTTCAATAATAAAATTTTGGCCCTTATAAATATGTACGGCTTTTTCATTATTTACATCTACAAATAAATATATTTTATTGAGATTAAGTACAAGAAAAGCATAATCAATGGCCATTTTAAATGCAGTTTTTGCATACCCTTTGCCACCAAATTGCGAATCTATGATGATTTGTATTTCGCAATTACTATGTATAAAGTTAATCTCTACTAATTCTACGACGCCAATGCGTGTTTGCTCAGTCTCTATTATGAAACGGCGTTCAGATTCATCGTGTAGGTGTTTTTTATAAAGAGATTGAAGTTCGCTAAGTGACTGATAAGGTTCTTCAAACCAATACGACATTATAGAATATTCGTTGTTTAAGTGATGTACAAAATCTAAATCAGTTTCTTCTAAAGCTCTAATAATCAAAGTTAACACTCCTTTATCTTTATATTTAGGATACGCAATTATATTATAAAAGTAAAATGCAGTGAGCTATGAAGCGGCGGTAAAATATTCATAAAATAAGCATTAACGTTGGAAGTCTATGAATAACTGATTTGTAATAGGGGAGAATGCAATAAAAAACCAAGTACACCTTGTGAAAGGTATACTTGTTTTGAAGACATAATGCTTATCTTGAGTAGTACTCAACGATAAGTTGTTCATTAATTTCAGCAGGTAATTCACTACGTTCTGGAACGCGGATATATTTACCTTTTAAGTTGTCAGCATCAAATTCTAAGTACTCTGGTACAAAGTTATTGATTTCAACAGATTCAGCAATGATATCTAATTTTAAAGATTTCTCGCGAACTGTAATTTCTTGACCAGGTTTTAAAGTATATGATGGAATGTCTACACGTTTACCATCAACTTCAACGTGACCATGGTTAACTAATTGACGCGCTTGACGGCGAGTACGAGCTAAACCTAATGAATATACAACTGCATCTAAACGAGCAGCTAATAATTGCATGAAGCTTTCACCATGTACACCATGTTGGTTACCAGCAATTTCAAATGTGTTACGGAATTGTCTTTCAGTCATTCCGTATAAATAACGTAATTTTTGTTTCTCACGTAATTGTAATGCATATTCTGATAATTTTTTACGTTGGTTAGGACCGTGTTGGCCTGGAGCGTAAGGACGCTTCTCTAATTCTTTACCAGTACCACTTAATGAGATACCTAAACGACGTGATTTTTTCCAGTTCGAACCTCTGAATCGAGCCATAATAAGACTCCTCCTTTTTCTTTTTTGTTGTTATGAAAAAACAAAAAAGAGTGTTGTATGCTTAATTGGATATATTGTTTTATGTGTCCTCGCCTTTTAGCAACGGTTACACGGCACGTCCGCGTTGGGAACAACATAGAGCCAACTAATATACAACTGCTAATTTCGTTTATTCACACAAAGACCATTGTAACATGATATTGCAATGTGTCAACAGTATATATAATGATTGTTGTAAAAAGTGCCTTTGAGCCCAGTTATTTTATTTGCTGCTCAATAATGTTTACAATTTCTTCTAAGGCATGTTGATCGTTGTTTGAAAAGCGACCAATGATAGGTGCGTCGATATCAAGTACACCAATAATGTCACCGTTTCTGTGAAGTGGAACTACAATTTCTGATTTACTATTAGCATCACATGCAATATGTCCAGGGAACGCGTGCACATCTTCCACGAGTTGTGTTGTATTTTCTGCAACAGCAGTACCACAGACACCTTTGCCAATAGCGATATGAACACATGCGGGATGTCCTTGGAAAGGTCCTAGTATCAATTCATCATTTTCTTTTAAATAAAAGCCTACCCAATTAATTTGATCTAATGAATCATTTAATAATGCGGAGACGTTACTAAGAATAGCGATTAGATTTGATTCGTCTTCAATTAAACTAGCAACTTGCTTTTGTAATAAATTATAATTTGTTTCTTTTATCTCTGACATTTAAAAAACCTCACTTTTTACTTTTCATTTAGTATAAAGACTGTTTTAATAGTAATCAATCAAATGATTTGTAAGGGCTTTTTAAAGTAATGATGCTATACATATAATATATATAGTTAGATTTATTACGAGAATAAAAATATTCTTATCAATTCGTTCATTTTCTATTTTAATGAATAGGTGAATTACGTTATAATGAATAGTGATAAAATAGGAGGAGAAAACTTATGGCATTGTATATCATTTTAGCGATTATTGTCATTATACTGATTATAGTCGGTGTATTATTCTATATGCGTTCAAATAAAAGCCAAATGATAGAAAAGGCTGAAGAACGAAAATCAGAAGTTGAAAAATTACCGTACGACGAGAGTTTATCTCAATTATCTGATTTTACTTTAACAGGCGAAACTAAATCAACATACGATAAACTTAAACAATCGTCATTAGATAGTAAAGAACAATATTTAGCACCTGTTGAAGAAAAGATTCATAATGCAGAGGGTCTACTATACAAATTCAAATTTTCGCAAGCTGAAACTGAAATTGATGAAGCACACGAACTGATGGATAAATATGAAGAGAATTATAAAACTTTGACTACTGATGTAGAAAAGATTAAAGGCCTACATAATGAAAACGATAAATTTTACAACGAATGTAAAAATAATTATCGTGAAATGAAACGTGATGTCCTGGCAAACAGACATCAATTTGGTGAAGCTGCTGAACCACTAGAGCAAGAAATCGAATCATTTGTTCCAGAAATGGAAAATTATGAAGCATATAAAGAAGAGGGTAACTTTAATCAAGCACATGAACATATCAAAGTTTTACATGAAGATATGAACTTCTTGAAAAAAGATATGTCAGAAATCCCTGATTTAATTAAAGAAGCACAAAAAGAGTTGCCAGGTCAATTCCAAGACTTGAAATACGGTTGTAGAGATTTGAAAGTCGAAGGTTACGATTTAGATCATGTTAAAATAGATAGTACTTTGCAAACATTAAAGACCGAACTTAGCTTTGTAGAACCTATGATAAGTAGATTAGAATTAGATGAAGCTAATGATAAATTAAATAGTATCAACGACCGTCTTGATGAAATGTATGAACTCATCGAGCATGAAGTTAAAGCGAAAAACGACGTAGAAGAAACTAAAGAAGTGATTACAGACAATTTATTTAGAGCAAAAGAAATGAATTATACATTACAAACTGAAATTGAATATGTACGTGAGAATTATTATATTAATGAAAGCGACGTGCAAAATGTAAGGCAGTTTGAAAATGAAATTCAAAATTTAATTACTGTTTATGATGACATTTTAAAAGAGATGGCTAAAACTGCAGTTCGATATAGTGAAGTTCAAGATAATCTCAAATATATTGAAGAACATGTGGCAGTCATTAATGATAAGCAAGAAAAATTACAAAATCACTTAATTCAACTTCGAGAAGATGAAGCTGAAGCTGAAGAAAATATTTTACGAATCCAAAGTAAGAAAGAAGAAGTATATAGAAAATTATTGGCTTCTAATTTACCTAGTGTTCCGGAACGATTTATTATTATGAAAAATGAAATCGACTATGAAGTACGTGAAGTGAATAAGAAGTTTAGCGTACGCCCAATTCATGTTAAACAATTAAAAGACAAAGTATCAAAAGTTGTTTTGCAAATGAATAAATTTGAAGACGAAGCGACTGATGTACTCGTCAATGCAGTTTATGCTGAGAAACTTATTGAATACGGAAATCGCTATCGTAAAGAAAGTTCAAATATAGATAAAAGTCTTAACGAAGCTGAACGATTATTTAAAAATAATAGATATAAACGTTCAATTGAAATTTCTGAACAAGCTTTGGAAAGTGTAGAACCTGGAATTACAAAACAAATCGAATCTCAAGTTACAGCTTAACCAAATATTGGGGTTCTAAATAGTAAATATAAGACACGAAATGATATTATTATTTCGTGTCTTTTCTTTTCTATAAAAGCGAGTATAATGCTTAAAGGTAAGTATTAAAAAACTGTGCTATTAAATATAAATCGACCATAGTGTCTCATTGATTCTATATGTTAATATAAAAAGGAGTGGAAAACGTGATATATCTTGATAATGCTGCAACTACAAAGCCTAACCAAGACGTGTTAGATACGTATCTCAAAGTAAATCAATCATTATATTTCAATCCAAATAGTCCGCATCAGGCTGGTTTGCAAGCAGACCAATTATTACAACAAACTAAATCACAAATAAATGATATCTTAAACTTAAATCAAGCTTTTGATATCGTCTTTACAAGTGGGGCCACAGAATCTAATAATATTGCTTTAAAAGGTATTGCCTATAAGAAAAAAGCATTTGCTGATGAAATTATTACTTCTGTGCTTGAACACCCTTCTGTATTAGAAGTTGTTCGTTCATTGGAATTAGAAGGTTTTAAAGTGAAATACGTTGATGTGACAAAGGAAGGGAAAGTTGATTTAAACCATTTAGCCAATTTAATGACAGATAGTGTAGGGTTAGTGACATGTATGCACGTAAACAACGTCATGGGACAAGTACAACCTATTAGCGAAGTGGCTGAAATTGTACATCAATTCCCTAAAGCACATTTGCATGTTGATGCAGTGCAAGCCATTGGTAAAATACCATTGATATTTGAAGGTGTTGATTCCATGAGCTTAAGTGGACATAAATTCCATGGTCTAAAAGGACAAGGTGTATTATTTGTTCGTAACATCCATCAAATACAACCTACGATTCATGGTGGAGGTCAAGAATTTGGTGTGAGAAGCGGAACAGTGAATTTACCTATGGATATCGCTATCGTAAAAGCAATGAAGACCTCTGTACAAAACACGTCTGAGCTAAATAAAACTTTACATCAATTCAATAAAGATATACGTGATTATTTATCGCGTTTTCAAGGTGTTCAAATACATTCACCACAAGGTTCAGCGCCACATATACTTAATGTTGGTTTGCCAGGTGTTAAAGGTGAAGTGTTAGTTAATGCATTTTCAAAACATGATATTATGTTATCGACGACAAGCGCATGTTCCTCTAAAAAAGCAAGCTTAAATGAAGTGTTGCTAGCAATGGATATACCAGTGAAACAAATCGAAGGCAGTATCCGCATATCCATGGGTAGTCATACTACGCATGAGCATATTGAAATATTTAAAGATAAGTTTAATAAAGTATATGAAGAAGTAAGGGAGTTGTTAAGATGATTTATGATCACCTACTAGTAAGATACGGTGAATTAACGTTAAAAGGTGCAAATCGTAAAATGTTTGTGAATCAATTACGATCAAATGTTAAACGTTCATTAATGCCACTACAAGGTTACAAAGTAAAGGCAAATAGAGATAGAATGTACATTGAGTTAGACGAAGGGGCAGACATAGACGAAATGTGTCATAGACTGAAACAAGTTTTTGGTATTTATTCTATTAGTCCTGTATTAAAAATAGAAAAAACAATAGATGCAGCTAAAGCTCAAGCAGTTGAATTTGCAAAAGATTATGCAGAAGGCGACACGTTTAAAATTGATGTTAAGCGCTCTGATAAAAATTTCCCTTATGATACTTATCAATTACAAAGAGAAATTGGGGGAGCTGTCTTAAGTGAAGTGGAACATCTTTCTGTAGACGTACATCATCCTAATCATAATATCAAAGTGGAAGTTCGTTTAGATGCGATTTATGTTTATGATAAAGTGATTAATGGTGCTGGCGGCTTACCAGTTGGTACAGGTGGTAAAACGTTACTTATGTTATCAGGTGGCATTGACTCACCAGTAGCGGGTATGGAAGTGATGCGTAGAGGTGTTACAATTGAAGCGATTCATTTTCATAGTCCACCGTTTACAAGTGAAAAAGCCAAAGAAAAAGTGATTGAATTAACACGTATTTTATCATCTCATGTAGGGCCGATTAAATTGCATATCGTGCCGTTTACGAATTTACAGAAGCAAATCAATAAAGTTGTTCATGAACGTTATACAATGACTTCTACACGACGAATGATGATGCGCGTAGCTGATCAATTTGTTCATCAAATTGACGCACATGCTATTGTAAATGGTGAGAATTTAGGGCAAGTAGCGAGTCAAACACTGAAAAGTATGTATGCGATTAATCACGTTACTTCTACGCCGGTATTACGTCCTTTATTAACCTTTGATAAAGAAGAAATAGTAAAAAAAGCAAAAGCTATAGGCACATTTGATGTATCTATTCAGCCATATGAAGATTGTTGTACAATCTTCACACCCAAAAATCCAGTCACTGAACCTAATTTTGAAAAAGTTGAAAAATATGAAAATGTCTATGACTTTGATGAATTAATCCAAGAAGCGGTAGACGGCATAGAAACATTAACGATTTCAAAAGATTATCAGAGTGAAAAAGATACAGCCACGCAAGCTTTAGCTGATGATTTATTTTAAAAGAACTATAAATTAAAATCATGTATTTGATTGAACTTGTGGATCTATACAGCTTTATTAATTTAAAATAATCTTAATAAAGGACATGGTTGAAATAGAAAAGGGTGACGTGATGTTAGAGTGGGATACTTCAATAGTGATTATTGTCATATTACTTGGGTTTCTGGCTGCATTTATTGATGCAGTCGTCGGTGGAGGTGGATTGATATCTATTCCAGCACTATTAGCAGTAGGTATGTCGCCATCAATGGCATTAGGAACTAATAAATTAGCGAGTGCGTTCGGTTCTATGACCAGCGCATTTCGCTTTCTGAGATCTGGTAATGTCGATTTAAAACTTGTGGGTAAATTATTTCCATTTATCTTTTTAATGGCAATAGGTGGTGCGAGTATTGCGACATTTTTACCATCACAATTATTAAAACCGGTAGTAATCGTAGTATTAACATTAGTCATGATTTATACATTAATAAAAAAAGACTGGGGCAGTGTACGTACATTTTCTAAATTATCGATTGGAAAAGCAATATTATTTATTGCTTTAATGTGCTTAATAGGATTTTATGACGGTTTCCTTGGTGGAGGCACTGGTTCATTCATGCTTTTTGTATTACTAATGTTTGGTTTTGATTTTCTTGGTGCGGCAGGTAATGCAAAGGTGTTAAATTTCGCATCTAATTTAGGTGCACTAATATTATTTATCTTTTTACATCAAGTAGACTATTTTTATGGTTTAATAATGGCGGCAAGTATGATTTGTGGTTCATACGTAGGTGCAATGTTTGCGATTAAAAAAGGTGTGGGTTATGTCAAAACATTATTTATAGTTGTTACAGCAATATTGATATTAAAAAATACATATGACTATGTCATGCAATTAATATGAAAATTATGATATAATGCTATACATTTTAAAGACAAGCCAATTAGATTTTTAAAATCTAATTGGCTTTTTAATTTATTTATAAATAAGTCAGGTTTAATAGTGGAATATAGATTTGTGCTTATTTTATATTAAATATCTGTAAATATATACACAACATAAATAATTATGTTTAAATTAATATGATCATACATTTAAATTTAAGTCTTGGGAGTGTTTACAAATGTCAAAGAAAAGAATAGTTGCGATTATCATAGCAGTGGTAATTGTATTAGGTGGAATTGTGATTAGTTCTATCTCATCCGTGGTGTCCTCACTATTTAGTGATACATCCTCTTCAAAAATAGATCCGTTTACTGAAACGATTGAACAAGAAGGTGATTCTAATAAACGCATAGCGCATTTAACGTTAAATGGAGAAATCACTGAGGGTTCAGGTGGCGGCATGTTTGAAAGTAGTGGGTATAACCATGAAGCATTTTTAAAGCAATTAGAAAATGTGGAAAAAGATGACACGGTCAAAGGCATGTTGTTATCGGTAAATACGCCTGGCGGAGGATCATACCCGAGCGACGAAATTTATAAAAAAATTAAAGAAATCAAGAAACAAGGTAAAGAAGTTTATGTACATATGGGAAGTATGGCTGCTTCAGGTGGATATTATATTTCTGCACCTGCAGATAAAATTTATGCTGGCCCTCAGTCTTTGACGGGCTCTATTGGCGTTATCATGTCTAATGTAGATTATTCTGGCTTGCAAAAGAAATTAGGTATTAAAGAAAATGTGATCAAATCAGGGGAACATAAAGATATTTTAAGTAGTTCTAGAGCAATGACGGATGACGAAAGAGACATTTTACAATCTGCATTAAATGATAGTTTCAATCGCTTCGTTACAATAGTGAAAGATGGCAGAAACATGCCAGAAAGTAAAGTTAGAAAATTAGCTGATGGCCGGATTTATAGTGCGCAACAAGCTGAAAAAAATGGTCTGATTGATGAAATTGGTTATGAAGATAAGACATTAAAAGCATTGAAAAATGATATTCATTCAAAAAATGCAGAAGTCTTTGAATATAGTGAAGAAGGTGGTTTATTCTCTTCTATATTTAAAACGAAAACAAATTTAACTCATTTTACGAATGAATTTAAAAGTTTAAAATCAGTAATAAATAATGATACAAAGACACGACCAATGTATCTTTATGAAGGTTAGGTGGAAGTATGGAGAATTTAAAAAATGAGCCGTTACAAAATTCAGAAAAAGATATTATTACTGAACGTTCAGAGACTGAGGCCATGTACCATAATCAATTGGTAAAGGCGCTTTATGCAGGCTTTGGTATAAGATTCTGTAGTTTTATTATAGATTTACTGATTGTCTTTGGTATTCACAGCATAATATTAAAACCAATCTATGCTTTGACACATATAGATACGGTTAAGTTATGGATTGATTATTTTAGTGTTGGTCATCTGTTAGACGCGATCGTCTTTTACCTGTATTTTGTATTGTTAACTAAATATTTCAAACAAACCATTGGAAAAATGATATGTAACATTAGAGTAGAACGTATAGATAGACAGTCATTAACATGGGGCGATGTATTATTTAGAGAATGGATAGGGCGTATAATTAGTGGTGTCTTTGGTAATTTACCATACCTAGTAACTATATTTACGAATAAACACAGAGGGATTCATGATTATTTCGCTGGAACTGTCGTAATTAAAAATAAATTAGAAGATTTGTTCTATTTAAAGTAATTCAACACATTTTCAAGTAAGAAAGTTTTAAAAAATGAGCTTAAACAGTTATAATGAACGATGTAAGCACTTAATATAGGAGGCGTTCACATGGCGCAAATTACATTTAAACAAGAACCAGTTACATTATTAGGATCGCAAGTAAAAGAAGGAGAAACAGCTCCAGATTTTACAGTGTTAGACAATGATTTAAATCAAGTTAATTTATCAACTTATGATGGTCAAAAGAAATTAATTAGTGTTGTGCCATCTATAGATACAGGTGTATGTGATCAACAAACACGTAAATTTAACGAAGAAGCAGCACAAGAAGAAGGTGTTGTATTAACTGTTTCTGCTGACTTACCATTTGCACAAAAAAGATGGTGTGCATCAAATGGTTTAGACAACGTAATCACTTTAAGTGACCACAAAGACCTTTCATTTGGAGGCAATTACGGTGTGGTTATGGAAGAATTACGTTTATTAGCACGTTCAGTGTTTGTTTTAGATAAAAATAATAAAGTAGTTTATACTGAAATTGTTTCAGAAGGAACTGATTTCCCAGATTTTGAAGCTGCTTTAGAAGCTTATCGCAATATTTAATTTGAATATATGTTCGATTGATAAACTTGTCACTTCGATGAATTATAGTGAAACAATCAAACAGTATCATTGACATTATAAAGTATACTGTCCATAATTATTTGGTAATGTAAGTTAGAGAGAGCTAACTTAATTTCAAACGTATTATGGACAGTTTTTTTAGAAAGGACTATTAGATGACACAAGAAGAAACAGTAATGGAGAAGTTATTTAAAACACTCGATGAAAAAGCAAAAGCTTTAAATGAAGATAATGGACAAAGTTTTATTGAAAACTTAGGTTTAGCAATGGAGCATGTTTATACAAGTGAAAGAGATTTGCTAGAACAAGCTACACTACAAGATAGAAGAAAAGCATTTCAATTTTCCTACTTAAGTTTACTACAACAAGAAGAAATTCAAGCCAATCATCAAATTACACCAGATTCAATCGGTTTAATTTTAGGGTTTCTTGTAAAACGTTTCTTGAAAGATAAAGAAGAGTTGCATATTGCTGATATGGCTAGTGGTGCAGGACACCTTAGTGCCTCAGTACACGAAGTACTATCAGAACAAAAGATTATGCATCATCTCGTAGAGGTAGATCCAGTACTTTCAAGAGTAAGTGTTCATTTAGCTAACTTTTTAGAAATACCTTTTGATGTTTACCCTCAAGATGCAATTATGCCATTACCTTTTGAAGATGCAGAGGTAGTAGTTGGTGATTTGCCAATTGGTTATTACCCAGTTGATGAAAGAAGTCAACAAATGGCATTAGGTTTTGAAGAAGGGCATAGTTTTTCACACTTTTTATTGATTGAACAAGCTGTTACAGCATTGAAAAAATCTGGTTATGCATTCTTAGTGGTACCTAGTAACATATTTGAAGGTTCAAATGTGAAACAGTTACAAAATTTCATTGCTACAGAAACAGAAATGCAGGCATTTTTAAATTTACCTTCTACACTTTTCAAAAATGAAAAAGCGCGTAAATCAATACTAGTATTACAGAAAAAAGAAACTAATGTAACTAAGCCAGTTGAAGTATTATTGGCAAATATTCCAGATTTCAAAAGTCCGCAACAATTCCAAGGTTTTTTACAAGATTTAAATACATGGATGGATCAAAATCATCCACAAAATTAAACTGTAATATTCTTGAATTCGTACTGTATTAATGATTAAATAGATATGGATATTAAAACTTAATTAAAAATGGAGGCATTAGGCTTATGTCAAAATTAATTTTGGCCATTAACGCTGGTAGTTCATCTTTGAAATTTCAACTTATTGAAATGCCGGAAGAGAAAATTGTTACTAAAGGACTAATTGAACGAATTGGATTGAAGGATTCTATTTTCACTATTGACGTAAATGGAGAGAAAAACACTGAAATAAATGATATTGCAAATCATGAAGATGCTGTAAATATTATGCTTGAAAGCTTTAAAAATCATGGGATTATTGAAAGTATTTATGACATTGATGGTACGGGTCATCGTGTTGTTCATGGTGGAGAATTATTCCCTAACTCTGTTTTTGTTACTGATGAAGTTGAAAAACAAATTGAATCATTAAGCGAGTTGGCTCCATTACACAACCCAGCAAACTTAATGGGTATTCGTGCATTCCGTAAACTATTACCAGATATTCCACATGTGGCTGTCTTTGATACTTCTTTCCATCAAACGATGCCTGAGAAATCTTTCTTATATAGTTTACCTTACCAATATTATGAAGAGTATGGCATTCGTAAATATGGTTTCCATGGTACAAGTCATAAGTATGTGTCACAACGTGCGGCTGAAATCTTAGGTAAACCAGTAGAAGAATTACGTATAATTTCTTGCCATATTGGTAATGGTGCATCTATAGCAGCTATTGATGGCGGGGAATCTGTAGATACTTCTATGGGATTCACACCATTGGCAGGTGTAACAATGGGCACACGTTCAGGTAATATTGACCCTGCATTAATTCCATTTATCATGGAAAAAACAGGTAAAAACGCTGAAGAAGTACTCAATACTTTAAATAAAGAGTCTGGTTTATTAGGTATTTCAGGTACTTCAAGTGATTTAAGAGATATAATCGAAGAAGCTAAAGAAGGTAAAGAAAGAGCGCAATTAGCAGTCGATGTCTTTGCATCTCGTATTCATAAATATATTGGTTCTTATGCTACACGTATGCATGGTGTGGATGTTATTGTCTTCACTGCTGGTGTTGGGGAAAACTCTGATCCGGTAAGAGCAAAAGTACTTGAAGGTTTAGAATTTATGGGTGTTTATTGGGACGCTAAGAAAAATGAATCAATCCATGGCGAGGAAGGCTTTATTAACTATCCTCATTCACCAGTCAAAGTTATTGTAATACCTACGAATGAAGAAGTGATGATAGCACGCGATGTTGTAGATTTTGGAAACGTAAAATAATACGTTCATGAATTAAAAAAGACTTACACATTTTTTACGATGTGTAAGTCTTTTTATATTACAGAGTCTAGTTAATTTTTTTCTGGTACCACTTCGAAAGCTAATAGTTCTGTTTTTTGCGTTTTATTAAAATTATTATCAACTACTAATACTAAACTATCATTTCCGTTTGGAAGTTTTTTACCAAACGTCATACCTTCGATATTATCTACTTTTTCAATGTCATGATGATTTAAATTAGCAATTAATTCTTTTTTTAGTGGTTTGACGTTAGCGTGTTTGAGAGATGCTTTATTTTTTATGTCTGTGCCTTTATTCGTATTTATTTTATAAATACGTACAAAATTTTTGTAGGAACCATCATCGGATTGAACACTTGCACGTTCCAAAGTTAAAAATTCATGGTCGTTTATTGCTAACATTTCTGAAATTCCATTATCTGCAGGTCTGCCTTTGCCAGGCTTCTCTGGTACAGCGTCGAGTGGGTAAGCAAATTCGGATAATGTATTGCCTTGGCGATCGTATTGGGTGATTCTAGATAATGCACCGGATTCAGGTGTTGGTAGTGCGTCATCTTGTATGAGTGGTCCCTCCATTGAAGTCCAAAGGGTTTGTCCATTATTTGAAAATGTACTGCCCTCTAATGCGAAGTTATTGCGAAAGCCTTTCTTTGCGTGATGATCCATTTTAATTGTATTATTAATTGGAATGTCGGTTAAGTAGTTACCATTGGTTGTCGCTAGTCTAATAAATGGGTTTAATGCAAGAGAACGATCTCCTTCGCTTGTATACATAATTTGATTGTGAAGTGGATCGATACGTATCGATTCAGCGTCAACGACCTGACCTGTTTGTTCCTCTTTATATTGTGCTTTATTTGGGTAGGTACTGCCATCTGGTTGTTTAAGTGTATGAACTTTAGTGAATTTGACATTGTTAAATGTGTCATTATTATAATTCAATTTCGCTTCATAAAATCGAGCAGGATTTTGTTCTGATCGATCATCGCTAATTACTAGCCACTTATTATTTTGTGGATTATATGTAATACCTGATAGCCCGCCAATTGTAGTTTCTTTATAGGTTTGATTGTAGGGTATCGTTTTAGTATCTATGAGTTTCATATGATCTACATTATGCGATATAGATTGGTTTTGTGCCAAAGCATTATTAGCATGTAAAGTTAAAGGTGAGACTGAAAATGCTATCAAACCAATAATCAATGATTTATTACATAAATTCATGAATGTTTCATGCTCCTCTCTTTAATAGGGTTGAATTTAATCATAAACGTTGCACATGAAGGGTGTATAAATTTTTAATTAAGGCTTTGTTAAATGTACTAAACAGAGATGGTATGTCGCAGCTATTAAATGAGTTGTTAATATACTGTTATTATTTAAAATTTGAATTTAACACATAAAAACAAACCAAAGACTACTATATAGTTTTTGGTTTGTTTATATTCTATGCATAGTTTTGTAAGAAGATAAGACTTTCTTACAGAGTTAATCTTAATGTGCTTGATATTGTGATCTTAATTTATCTGTCGCTACTTGTGGTTCGAAATCTTCTGGAATCTCCTCAGTACGCACGACTAATACATCACAAGGAGAATGACGTACAATAGCTTCAGAAACTGAGCCAACAATGAATCTTTCTACTGCATTTAAACCAGAAGTACCACACATAATTAAATCTGCGCCAACATCTGTTGCTAGTTTTTTAGGAATAATTGCTTTTGGAGAACCAAATTCTAAGCGTGTTTCAACATTTTTAACACCAGAATTTGTTGCAACTTCTTTGTAGCCTTTCAACAAATCTTCAGAGAAATTCTTAGATTTCTCAGTGAATTGTGCATCGTAAACCTCGTATGAAGAATAAGTTCTGGAATCAATTACGTTGACAACTGTTAGTTGTGCTTCATTACGTTTTGCTACATCTACTGCTTTGTTAAATGCCCATTCCGCTTCATGTGATCCATCTACTGCTATTAAAATATTTTTATAAGTTAGCATCACAATAACCTCCTTATTTTTCTTACTTACATTATATCATTATTGACAGAATATTAACACAATTTATATGTTGTAAAAGTACTCATAACTTTGATTGCGCTTTCATAAAATCCGCGTTACTATAAATTTGGAGGTGGATGGAATGATTATTGGTATTCCTAAAGAAATAAAAAATAACGAAAATAGGGTGAGTTTATCACCAAGTGGTGTACATGCATTAGTAGAGCAAGGCCACACAGTAATTGTAGAAAAATCAGCAGGATTTGGTTCATATTTTGAGGACATCGATTACATAGATGCAGGGGCAAAAATAGTAAATGAACCAGCTGACGTATGGAATGTAGATATGGTTATGAAAGTTAAAGAACCGTTAGAAGAAGAATTTCAATTTTTTAAAGAAGGGCTAATTCTTTTTACTTATTTACATCTAGCTAATGAAAATAAATTAACGCAGGCATTATTGGACAATAAAGTGATAGGCATAGCATATGAAACAGTGCAATTACCAGATCGTTCTTTACCATTGTTGACACCAATGAGTGAAGTTGCCGGTCGTATGTCTGCTCAAATTGGTGCTGAGTTTTTACAAAAATATAAAGGTGGCATGGGTATCTTGCTTGGTGGCGTTCCTGGTGTTTCTAAAGGACGTGTATCCATTATCGGTGGAGGTCAAGCTGGAACAAACGCAGCTAAGATTGCATTGGGCCTTGGTGCAGATGTTACTATTTTGGATGTTAATCCAAAACGATTGCAAGAATTAGAAGATTTGTTTGATGGAAGAGTACATACGATTATGTCTAATCCATTAAACATTGAACAATGTGTGAAAGATAGTGATTTAGTTATTGGCGCAGTTTTAATCCCAGGAGCTAAAGCGCCAAATCTTGTTACTGAGGACATGATTAAAAAAATGAGGGACGGTGCAGTAATAGTTGATATTGCAATAGATCAGGGCGGCATCTTTGAAACTACCGACCGTATTTCTACACATGATGATCCAATATATAAAAAACATGGTGTGGTTCATTATGCGGTAGCAAATATGCCAGGTGCAGTACCACGTACATCAACGATAGCATTAAATAATGCCACTTTGCCTTATGCACAACAACTGGCTGGGAAAGGTTATTTAAAGGCTTTACAAGATAACCCAGCGTTATTATTAGGGTTAAATACCATCGATGGGCAATTGACAAATAAAGGCGTTGCTGAAGCGCTACAATTGCCATATAAAGATATTGACTCTGTAATAAAATAATAAAGTGGTTTTCGCATGACTGCCTGTGCAAAGTATGATTCTAAGCTTACAGGATGAGCACATGCTTATATTAACTTTGAATATAAAAGACTGTCGACAAAGTTTGAGCTTTTGTCGACAGTCTGTAATGGTAAATCTACTTTAGGTTTGCCATTTTTTGTTTTAATGAATAAAGCGAATGACCTCAGACGATTTTAGTGCCGTGAACTTCTTGAAAAGGAAATGCAGCAATTAAAGCTTCTACGTTATCCTTATTTAATCCACCGCCGGGCATAATTTCAATATTACCACCTGAATTAACTACAAGTTTACCTAGTTGATTTAAATTATCAAAGAGATTAGTGTTAGAAGGCCCTCCGTGTGTTAAAAGTCTAGAAAACCCCATATTGATGAGTTGATGTAATGCTTTGATTTGACCGCGTTGATGAATTTCATCGAAGGCCATGTGGCATACTACTGGTTTAGGATCGGCTAATTGTTTTAGTGTTTTCATTTGCCATTCATTTAATACATGATCTTCTGTCAAGCAGCCGAATACGAAATAATCGACATCAAGTTGTTTGATTGCTTTTATATCTCGTTGCATGATTTCGAAGTCGTATAAATTGTATACAAAATCTCCGCCACGTGGACGAATCATAACTGCAATTGCAACGTTATTTAATCTACATAAAGATGATGCAATTTCAATCATCCCAAGACTAGGTGTAGTACCTCCAACTGATAAGTTATCACATAGTTCAATGCGATCAGCACCATGCGCAATAGCATATTCTACTTGTTGAATTGTTTCTACAACCGCTTCTTTAATCATTTTTCATATCCTGTTAGACTTGTATTCCCATCTTCTGTTACTAGAATATCATCTTCGATACGCACACCAGCGATACCAGGGACGTAGATACCTGGTTCAACTGTAACAACCATGCCTGGAACAAATTTATTCGTATTAGAACTTGAAATATCTTGATATTCATGTTCTTCTAATCCTAATCCGTGACCTAAACGATGTGGGAAGTATTCACCATAACCTGCATCAATGATAATGTTACGAGCGATATCATCTACCTCTTTTATCGTAACACCTGGTTTAATTGCCGCAATTGCTTCTTGTTCAGCTTTTAAAACAATATTATAAATATTTTGTGCTGCTTCACTAGGTGTACCAAATTGTACAGTTCTAGTCATATCACTACAGTAGTTATCATAAATGACGCCTAAATCAAATAAGACATACTCATCTTTTTGTAGTTTACGATCGCCAGGCGTACCGTGTGGAGAAGCTGCATGGTCTCCGAATAGAACCATTGTGTCAAAACTCATTTCATTGACGCCATAGTCTTTAATCGCATTTTCAATATGATTTACAACTTGACGTTCAGTAACGCCTTCTTGTAGAAAATCTACGCCGATTTCTATACATTTATCAGCAAGCTCGCAAGCTTTTTTAATTTTATTGATTTCACTTTCGCTTTTTACATTTCGCAAGTCTTTAATTGTTTGATCTATATCTCCAAATGATTGAACATGAAATGCTTCTATCAATTCGCGTTGACGTTGAACAGTTAAATGAGCTGCTTCAATTAATAATTTTTCAAATGTTTGAGGATACTTGTCTAGTGCGTTCTCAGTATCGAAATAACCGATAATTTCACCTTCAAAAGGAGAAGCTTTGACTTCTTCTACTTCTAATTGTGGACAGAATAGAACTTGTTTGCCATTCTCTTTAATCAATAATGCTAATAAACGTTCATGAGGATTACTTAAATAACCTGTAAAGTAAAAAATATTTAAAGGTGTTGTAATCCACGCCGCATCGGCTTGTTGTTTTTTCAATTCATTTATAATCTGTTCAGACTTCATTCGTCATCATCCTCCTAAAATATGTGTTCGTTTTAATTTTAGGTTACTTCATAGCGGAATTCAAAAATTAAATATTGTTAAAGTACAATTGATTATAATATTTGCGTAATGGTACTAATGAATTAACTTGAATGTGCTATTACTGTGTTATAAAAAGAGAATAACGTGGTATATTAAAATTAAATAGAATTATGGGAGGAATTAACAAAATGAAATTATCATTTCATGGACAATCAACAATTTATTTTGAATCTAATGGAAAGAAAGTAATCGTAGATCCATTTATTAACGGAAATGATCAATCTGATCTAGATGTTAATAAGTTAGAAGTTGATTATATCATTTTAACACATGGTCACAGTGATCATTTTGGCGATACTGTAGAATTAGCAAATAAAAATAATGCCACAGTAGTAAGTTCTGTTGAAATAACAAATTACGTAACGTTAAATAAAGGTGTAGAGAATGCAAGACCAATGAATATTGGTGGTAAAACAGATTTTGAGTTTGGTTCAGTAAAATTTGTTCAAGCCTTTCATAGTTCTAGTTTAACCAATGATGATGGTATTTCAATTTATCTAGGTATGCCAATGGGAGTTATTCTAGAAGTTGAAGGTAAAACAATATATCATACCGGTGACACAGGATTGTTTAGTGATATGAAGTTAATTGCAGAGCGTCATCCGGTTGACGTGTGTTTCTTACCGATTGGAGATAATTTTACAATGGGGATTGATGATGCGAGTTACGCGATTAATGAATTTATTAAACCGCAAATCACAGTACCTGTACATTACAATACATTTGAGTTAATTGAACAAGATCCTCAACAATTTAAAGATGCTGTAACAGTGGGAGAGGTGCAAATCCTTAATCCTGGCGAGGAAGTTAAATTTTAATTCTTTATTGGCAAACAAAGCCTGAAGCACTTTATAGAGCTTCAGGCTTTGTTTTTTATTTTACTATGAGTACTGGGATGCTTGCTCTTTTAGCAACCTTATGACTGACACTACCTAAGACAAATTTTTTCTTGTCTTCAGCTTTACGGTTACTAAGTACGACAATTTCATATTTACCACTATTTGCATGCTTAAGCAATTCTACTTTAGCATTACCGCGTACAATAATTTCATCGTATTCGATACCATATTCATCTAATGCTTCACGAGTACTTCGAAGACCTTCACTACGTTTTTCAATCAATTTATCTAAATGTACACCTGATTTGATTGATGTCTGCGCATCTTGTTCACTAATTGCGTTTAGTATAGTGACAACAGTACCTTCACCTGCTAATTTTGATACTTGTTTAAGTGCTTTTTCATTTTTAAGTGTTGTATCAACACCAAGTAAAATATTTTTGAACATTGTTCATCCCTCCTTAAATTCATTCTAATCAAACTATCCCTATTTATCCAATAAAAAATTAGATTTTGCATACGAATTTTTTTATATAGTATTATTTATAAACAATGGTATGTATGATTCAACTTTTTATTTTTTAAATTCGCTATAATTTATGTCGTTGCATCGCAATTTTAGTTATAAAAAGTTATAATGGCAGAGAAACTGTTCAAAATAAATGAGGTTATTAAAATGACGAAGCATGAGCAAATTTTATCATATATAGAATCTCTAGCAGTCGGACAAAAAATTTCTGTTAGAAAGATAGCGAAAGATTTAGGCGTATCTGAAGGAACGGCTTATCGAGCTATCAAAGATGCTGGACAAATAGGGTTAGTCGCAACCATTGACCGTGTAGGTACTGTTCGTATTGAAAAGAAATCGAGAGAACAAATTGAACAATTAACTTTTGGTGAAGTAGTAAAGATTATTGATGGTCAAGTACTAGGGGGAAGAAATGGATTAATTAAGACCCTCACAAAATTTGCAATCGGTGCGATGGAAATCGAAGATGTAGTTAAATATTTGAGTACACATACTTTACTAATAGTAGGTAATCGTAAAGATGTTCAATTGGCTGCTTTAAAACGAGGTAGCGCTGTTTTGATCACAGGTGGCTTTAGTACTTCTAATGAAATTATAAAATATGCAGATGAGCATGATTTACCAATATTATCTTCGAATTATGATACATATCTAGTAGCTAATATTATTAATAGAGCTATGTATGATCAAATGATTCGAAAAGAAATATTAGTTGTTGAAGATATAGTCAAATCGGTAAATGAACATACGGTTATTTTTGATAACATGACATTAAATGATTACAAGAAAAAAGCAAGAGAAACTGGTCATTCAAGGTTTCCTGTTATTGATGCTCAATGGAAGCTAGTAGGCATTGTTACAAGTAAAGAAATTATAAAAATGGATGAAAAGGATACCATTGCACAATTTATGACCAAAGCACCAATTAATGTACAGTTAACAACGACTGTAGCAAATTGTGCTCATATGATGATTTGGGAAGGTATAGAGCTTTTGCCAGTCACTACGCCAAGTAAAAAACTAGTCGGTGTAATCACGCGTAAAGACGTCCTGACAGCAATGCAACTCTTAAGTCGTCAACCACAAGTGGGAGAAACAATTAATGATCAAATAGCAAAGCACATCACGATTGCAAATGATGGTATTCAAGTGCAGATTACGCCACTCTTAACTAATCAGTTTGGAACGTTAAGTAAGGCAGTGTTCGTTGCAATTATAGAAGAAACAGTACGATACGAAATAAGAAAGTTAAAAAAACTTGAAGTAATGATTGAAAGTTTGAACATTATATATATTAAAACAGTGCAAATAGAGTCTGAAATTGATGTACATTATGATATGTTAGATGTAGGTAGAAATTTTGCAAAATTAGAAATAACAATGTCTAGTAACGGACAGCAAGTAGCGAAAGCAATGATTATTTGTCAGATGATAGACTAGTAAAAATACAATATAACTTTTGAAAAGGAAGAAGCATATGACTAAAGAATTTAATCAAATTATGACTGCAATAAATGAAAAAGAAACAATTATTATACATAGACATGTAAGACCTGATCCCGATGCTTACGGTTCTCAACTTGGATTAAAAAGCTATCTACAATTGAAATTTCCAAACAAAAATATTTATGCTGTAGGCGAGGCGGAACCTTCATTAGATTTCATTGGTACATTTGATGATGTAACAGATACACAGTACAATGATGCGTTAGTTATTGTTTGTGATACCGCTAATTCCCCAAGAATCAGTGATTCAAGATTTAGTCAGGGACAATCATTGATTAAAATTGATCACCATCCTGGAGTTGATCAATATGGTGATATTAATTTTGTTAATACGGAAGCGTCTTCTACAAGTGAGATTATTTTTGATTTCATCAATCACTTTAATGATTTATCAATTATTGATGCTTCAGTAGCTCGCTTATTATATCTTGGCATTGTTGGGGATACAGGACGATTCTTATTTAACAATACAACCCCACATACATTAGAAGCAGCAAGCGAGCTACTTAAATACCCATTTAATCATAATGAAGAATTAAACAAACTTGGAGAAAAAGATCCTAAGTTACTTCCTTTCCAAGGATATGTACTACAAAATTTTGATTTAAATGATAAAGGATTCTGTAAGGTAATTATTACAAAAGATGTTCTTGAAAAATTTGATATAGCGGCTAACGAAGCATCTCTTTTTGTAAATGCAATTGCTGATATTCAAGGTCTCAAAATATGGGTCTTTGGTGTGGATGAAGGTTCAGAAATTAGATGTAGAATTCGTTCGAAAGGTATTATAATCAATGATATTGCGAGTGATTTTGGTGGTGGCGGACACCCGAATGCATCAGGCGTTTCTGTTGAAAACTGGGAACAATTTAATCATTTAGCAGCAGCATTAAATAATAAATTGTAATAGCAAAGGAGGTATTTGTTGATGGTTGCGCATTTAAATATTCACACAACATATGATCTATTAAATTCTAGTTTAAGAATTAAAGATGTGGTGACTAAAGCTGCAAAAGAAGGTTATACAGCCTTAGCCATCACAGATACAAACGTTTTATATGGCTATCCACAGTTTTATGACGCATGTATAGCAGCGAATATGCATCCTATTTTTGGTATGACAATCTATGTAACAGATGGGTTATCCGAGGTTGAAACAATCGTCTTAGCTCAAAACAACCAAGGGTTAAAAGATTTATTCAAGTTATCTTCAGCTATCAAAATGAAAGAAAAAACAGAAACCCCTGTAGAGTGGTTGAAAAAATATTCACAACATTTTGTTGTCATATTTAAAAATGTAGATCAATCACATCAAACTATTATTTCTGAGTTTAACAAGGAAGCGAATATATATGTGAATCATACGAGTCAAGTATCATACAATTTACCTATCGTATGGGCACAAAATACATGCTATCTAAATCGGGAGGATGCTGAGACGTTAACGGCATTAGCCGCAATTAAAGATAATTCGAAATTAGATTTAGTAAGTGAACAACAGGATTATGATGCGCATTTGTATGGTCAACAAGATTTAAGTGAACTCAGCCTAAGCAAAGATATATGGCATAATACAAACGAACTGGCAACGCTTTGTAATGCTGAACTACGCTACCACCAATCTTTGCTGCCAAAATTCAAAACGACAGATAATCAGCCGTCTAAAGATTATTTGTGGAGTTTATTAGAAAGTAGCTTACAGCGATTAAACTTAGCTGAACACAAAGTAGCGCAATATAAGCGTAGGCTGTTACATGAATATCAAATTATCACTGACATGGGATTTGAAGATTATTTCTTAATAGTAAGTGATTTAATACATTATGCTAAAACACATGATATCTTAGTGGGACCAGGCCGTGGCTCTTCTGCTGGTTCTCTCGTGAGTTATTTATTAAATATTACTACTATGGATCCAATAGAATATAACCTTTTATTCGAACGGTTTTTAAATCCAGAACGTGTCACAATGCCAGATATAGATATTGATTTTGAAGACACACATCGCGACAAGGTGATTCAATATGTTCAAGAAAAATACGGTTCCCATCATGTAGCAGGTATTGTAACGTTTGGTCATCTATTAGCAAGAGCTGTAGCAAGAGATGTGGGCAGAATTATGAGTTTTGATGATATTACGCTAAATGAAATTTCTAAATTGATTCCACACAAGTTAGGTATTACTTTAGATGAAGCATACGCTCAGGAGGATTTTAAACAATTTGTGCACCGGAATCATAGGCATGAGCGATGGTTTGAGATATGTAAAAAGTTAGAGGGCTTACCTCGCCATACATCTACGCATGCAGCTGGAATTATTATTAATGATCATCCTTTATATGAATATGCACCACTTACTTTAGGAGATACAGGACTTTTAACGCAATGGACTATGACAGAAGCTGAGCGGGTAGGTCTGTTGAAAATTGACTTCTTAGGACTGCGGAATTTATCAATCATACATCAAATTGTTAAACAAGTTCGTAGTGATATGAATGTTAGCATAGACATAGAACAGATACCGTTTGATGATGAGAAAGTGTTTCAACTATTATCTAGAGGCGACACCACAGGTATATTTCAACTCGAATCAGATGGTATTAGAAATGTATTACAAAAATTACAACCTGAACATTTTGAAGATATCGTAGCTGTGACTTCACTTTATAGACCTGGTCCAATGGAAGAAATACCAACTTATATTTCAAGAAGACATGATTCTACAAAAGTTAAATATTTACATGAAGATTTACAACCCATATTAAAAAAGACATATGGAGTTATTATTTATCAAGAACAAATTATGCAAATTGCGAGTAAGTTTGCTGGATTTAATTATGGTGAAGCGGACATTTTAAGACGTGCAATGAGTAAGAAAAATCGAGCTGTGCTAGAAAGTGAACGACACCATTTCGTTGAAGGTGCATTAAAAAATGGTTATAGCGAAAGTTTGAGTAAACAAATATTTGATTTAATATTAAAATTTGCAGATTATGGCTTTGCACGTGCACATGCAGTGAGTTATTCCAAAATCGCATATATCATGAGTTATTTGAAGGTTTACTATCCCAATTATTTTTATTCAAATATTTTAAGTAACACAATCGGTAGTGAGAAAAAAACATCACAAATTATTGATGAAGCAAAACATCAAAATTTAAATATTCTTTCTCCACATATTAATTATAGTCATTGGTTTTACAAAGCCACTAAAGAAGGTATCTATTTATCGATAGGTGTAATTAAAGGCGTAGGCTATCAAAGCGTTAAATTGATTGTTGATGAGCGGAAAGCAAATGGATATTTTAAAGACTTTTTTGATTTTGCCAGACGTATACCGAAAAGGATAAAATCAAGAAAGCTATTTGAAGCATTAATACTTGTAGGTGCATTTGATACATTTGGAAAAAATAGAGCCACGCTATTACAGGCTATTGACCAAGTGTTGGATGATGTGTCTAATGTTGAGCAGGATGGATTTATATTCGACGTTTTAACGCCTAAAACAACATATGAAGAAAAAGGTGAATTACCCGATAAAGTATTAAGTGATTATGAAAAGGAATATTTAGGTTTTTATGTATCTACGCATCCAGTTGAAAAGACATTTGAGCAAAAACAATATCTGGGTATTTATAAACTAACGAATGCGCGAGATCATCAACCAATATTAATTCAAATTGATAGTAGTAAAAAGATACGCACCAAAAATGGTCAAAACATGGCATTTGTAACATTGAATGATGGATTGAATAATTTAGATGGTGTCATTTTCCCTGATGCATATAAAAAATATGAGTCATTATTAAATGGAGACGACGTTTTTATTGTCAGAGGTAAGTTTGATAATCGAAATAATAAGAAACAACTTATTATCAATCAAATAGAATCTATAGAAGCATATGAATCATACATTTTTAATAACGCAAAACAAATTGTTATTAGAAATTTAAATGACGAACCTGAATTAGAACAATACATTACTCAAAATAAAGATAATGACCATATACCAGTAGAATACTTTCAAGAAGGTCAGAATAACTTTAAAACAATAGGCTATGTGGCCCGTAATAATGCATCAATTAGGGAATTAATACAAAAGTTTTCTCCTTGGGATATTAGAATTATTTAACTTTAACAGCATTATAAACTATGATATAGTTGACTGATGGTTATACATAAGCTTGCCATCAGTTTTAATTTTCATGAAATTAAAACTATGACATATTTAATAACAAATAAATCTATATGTTTTTATTACAAATATTAACAGTGCAAATGTAATTTTTGTTTTTGTTAACGATATCATTTGTAATTTACGTTAGAGTGTAATAAAAATATATATGAAATGATATTTATACTAAATTGAATGTAAAGGGGTAGATTTACATGACTTTGCGAGATGAAGCTCTAGAAATGCATAGAAAAAATCAAGGAAAATTAGAAGTAGCTGCAAAGGTGAAGGTTACCAATAAAGATGAATTAAGTTTGGCATATTCACCGGGCGTAGCTGAACCATGTAAAGAAATACATGAGGACCCTAGAAAAGTATTTGAATATACTATGAAAGGGAATACGGTTGCTGTGGTTACTGATGGTACTGCAGTATTAGGCCTAGGCAATATTGGTGCAGAAGCTAGTATTCCAGTAATGGAAGGAAAAGCCGTGTTATTCAAAAGTTTTTCTGGTATAGACGGTGTACCTATTGCTTTAAATACTACCGATACAGAAGAAATTATTAATACCGTGAAATTATTAGAGCCTAATTATGGTGGGATTAACTTAGAAGATATTTCAGCACCTCGTTGTTTTGAAATTGAAGAAAGATTAAAAAAAGAAACAAAAATACCTGTTTTTCATGATGACCAGCATGGTACGGCAATCGTAACGGTTGCAGGTATGATTAATGCGCTTCGCATTGTTGATAAAGACTTATCAGATATTAAGGTAGTACTTAATGGTGCAGGTGCAGCTGGTATGGCAATTGTTAAATTACTCTATTCTTATGGCGTTCGTGATATGATTATGTGTGATTCAAAGGGAGCGATTTATGAAGATCGTTCATTTGGTATGAATGATACTAAAGCATATGTTGCAAGATGGACAAATAGAGATAAAATAGAAGGTAGCTTGGAAGATGTTATCAAAGATGCAGATGTATTCATTGGTGTTTCTGTAGCTGATTTATTATCAAAAGAAATGGTTGAATCTATGGCAGATGATCCAATCATTTTTGCGATGGCAAATCCTAATCCAGAAATTAATCCAGAGGTTGCGAAAGAAGCAGGTGCTAAAGTTATAGGTACTGGTCGTTCAGATTTTCCAAATCAAATTAATAATGTGTTAGCATTCCCTGGAATATTTAGAGGTGCATTAGATGTAGAAGCAACTCATATTAATGAAGAAATGAAACAAGCTGCAGTAGAAGCTATTGCTGATTTGATAAAACCAGAAGAACTAAATCCAGATTATTGTATCCCTGGTCCATTCGATAAACGTGTGGCACCTTCAGTCGCGAGAGAAGTCGCAAAAGCAGCAATGGAATCAGGTGTAGCAAGAATGGATGTTGATCCGGAAGAGATTTATAATAAGACTATGAAATTAACAGACTTAGATAAATAATAATCATAATTTCTAATCTCTATACACTTTAATGTTTAAGTAAAGGGAAAGATAGTGATGGTTATGTGGAGGTTTACCAATGTTTAAAGATTTTTTCAATAGAAGTAGTAAAAAGAAAAAGTACGTTACGGTATCTGATTCAAAACAAAGTGATGTCCCAGCAGGCATAATGACGAAATGTCCAAAATGTAAAAAAATCATGTATACCAAAGAATTGGCTGAAAATTTAAATGTTTGTTTTAATTGTGATCATCACATTGCGTTAACTGCATATAATCGTATTAATGCTATTTCTGATGAAGGCACATTTAAAGAATTTGATAAAGGAATGACCTCTGCGAATCCATTGGACTTTCCAAGTTATGAAGAAAAAATTCAAAAAGACCAACAAAAAACAAAACTTAATGAAGCTGTCGTTACTGGAACAGCCGAATTAGATGGCGTGCCTTATGGTGTTGCAGTTATGGATGCAAGGTTTAGAATGGGTAGTATGGGATCAGTGGTAGGAGAAAAAATTTGTAGAATTATTGAGCATTGTACAGATAACCGTTTACCATTCATACTATTCTCTGCCAGTGGTGGCGCAAGAATGCAAGAAGGTATCATTTCATTGATGCAAATGGGTAAAACAAGTGTGTCATTGAAGAGACATGCTGACGCAGGATTATTGTATATTTCATACATAACAAATCCTACCACAGGTGGTGTTTCTGCAAGTTTCGCATCTGTAGGTGATATCAACATCAGCGAACCGAAAGCTTTAATTGGTTTTGCTGGTAGACGTGTAATCGAACAGACAATCAATGAAAAATTACCAGAAGACTTCCAAACTGCAGAATTTTTATTAGAGCACGGACAATTAGATAAAGTAGTGCATAGAAAAGAAATGAAGACCACATTATCTAATTTTCTTAAAATGCATCAAGAGGTGAAAACGAATGCTTGATTTTGAAAAGCCACTTTTTGAAATAAAAAACAAAATTGAATCTTTAAAAGAATCACAGGAAAAAAATGATGTTGATTTACAAGAAGAAATTGATATGCTTGAAGCTTCATTAGCTCGGGAAACTGAAAAAATATATACTAATCTTAAGCCATGGGATCGTGTGCAATTAGCGCGATTACAAGAAAGACCAACGTTATTAGATTATATTCCACACATCTTTGATTCATTCATTGAACTACACGGGGATCGTAATTATCGTGATGATCCAGCAATGGTGGGCGGTATTGGTTATTTAAATGGGCATGCTGTAACGGTTGTTGGACAACAACGGGGTAAAGATACGAAAGATAATATTTATCGTAACTTTGGTATGGCTCATCCTGAAGGCTATAGAAAAGCAATTCGATTAATGAAGCAAGCTGAAAAATTCAATCGTCCAATTTTCACTTTTATTGATACTAAAGGTGCATATCCAGGTAAAGCGGCTGAAGAACGTGGGCAAAGCGAATCGATTGCTAGAAATTTAGTTGAAATGGCTTCACTTACAGTACCGGTGATTTCGATTGTCATTGGTGAAGGTGGTAGCGGTGGTGCATTAGGTTTAGGCATTACAAACCGCATACTTATGTTAGAAAATAGTACATATTCAGTTATTTCTCCTGAAGGTGCATCAGCATTATTATGGAAAGATAGTAACTTAGCTAAAATTGCTGCAGAAACAATGAAAATTACTGCAGAAGATTTACATGAATTAAAAATTGCAGATGAAGTAATTAAAGAACCATTAGGTGGCGCACATCACGATATTGCAATACAAGCACAAAGTATAAAAGCCACGTTTGAACGTCATTTATCAGAATTAAATAAATTAAGCGAGCAGCAACTAGTTGAAGATCGCTATAATAAATTTAGAGCTATTGGTGCTTATACTGAATAATTAGCATGTTTCCTCTACGTCTATCGATGTGGAGGATTTACTTTGCTATCATTCTTAAAATCGTTCTATCTGTTTAAGATTTAACAGATAAAGGTACATAAGTAATAGCATTTTGAATAGAGATACTGTCAAAATTAAGCAAACGCTTTCTATGTGAATATTAATCGAACGCTTATATTTAAAACGTTTACATTCATTCGCAAGCCTAATTTTAATGGCACCTCATTAGATTTTATGGTATTTTTAGAGTAAGAAATACAAGTTAGAAAGGTATGTCGTCATGAAAAAAATTGCAGTGTTGACAAGTGGTGGAGATTCACCAGGTATGAATGCAGCGGTAAGAGCTGTTGTTCGTAAAGCGATTTACAATAACATTGAAGTTTATGGTGTTTACCAAGGCTATCAAGGCTTATTAAACGATGATATTGAGAAGCTTGAACTTGGTTCTGTAGGTGATACTATCCAACGTGGCGGTACATTTTTATATTCAGCGAGATGTCCTGAATTTAAAGATCCAGACGTGCGTAAAAAAGGTATTGAAAACTTACGTAAAAGAGGTATCGAAGGTCTTGTAGTTATTGGTGGAGATGGTAGCTATAGAGGTGCTCAACGTATAAGTGAAGAATGTGAAGAAATCCAAACGATTGGTATTCCAGGAACAATTGATAATGATATCAATGGTTCTGATTTTACAATTGGTTTTGATACAGCATTAAATACAATTGTTGAATGTGTCGATAAAATTCGCGACACAGCGTCTAGTCATGCCCGAACATTCATTATTGAGGTTATGGGACGTGACTGTGGAGATTTAGCACTATGGGCGGGTCTGTCAGTAGGAGCAGAAACAATCATTGTTCCAGAAGTAGAAACAGACATCAAAGAAGTAGCAGAAAAAATCGACAGTGGTATAAAAAGAGGTAAAAAGCACTCTATTGTCATCATTGCTGAAGGTTGTATGTCAGGAGAAGCTTGCGCCGCAGAATTGACTAAATACATTAATGTTGATGCACGTGTGACAGTACTTGGACATATTCAACGTGGTGGAAGTCCAAGTGGGGCAGATAGGGTACTTGCTTCACGATTAGGTGGTCACGCAGTCGATTTATTATTAAACGGAAAATCTGCAGTTGGTGTAGGTATTCGTAATAATGAATTAACTGATACGCCATTTGATGAAATCTTTAACTCGCATGAACATGAGTTTGATTTCAAAACATATGCATTAACGAACGAATTATCTATATAAAATACTGGGAGGCATTAATAATGAGAAAAACTAAAATTGTTTGTACTATAGGACCAGCGTCAGAATCAGAAGAAATGCTAGAAAAATTAATCAAAGCCGGAATGAACGTAGCGCGCTTAAACTTTTCACATGGTGATCATGCAGAGCATAAAGCGAGAATTGATACGATTCGTGAGGTTTCAAAAAAACTAGGTAAAACAGTAGCAATCTTACTTGATACTAAAGGTCCTGAAATCCGTACGCATAATATGAAAGACGGTGTTATTGAACTTGTAAAAGGTTCAGAAGTCATCGTGAGCATGACTGAAGTAGAAGGTACAACTGAAAAATTCTCAGTAACATATGATAATCTTATTAACGATGTTGAAGAAGGTTCATATATTTTATTAGATGATGGTCTAATTGAATTACAAGTTAAAAAAATTGATCAAGCAAATGGCGAAGTACTTTGCGATGTTTTAAACACTGGAGAATTAAAAAATAAAAAAGGTGTTAACTTACCAGGCGTTAAAGTGAGCTTGCCAGGTATTACTGAAAAAGATGCAAACGACATCAATTTTGGTATTAGTGTAGGCGTAGACTTCATTGCTGCTAGTTTCGTACGTCGCCCTAGCGATGTATTAGACATTCGTAAATTATTAGAAGCACAAAAAAATACAAACATTAGCATTATTCCAAAAATTGAAAACCAAGAAGGTATTGATAATATCAAAGAAATTCTTGAAGTTGCAGATGGATTAATGGTAGCTCGTGGTGACATGGGTGTTGAAATTCCACCAGAATCAGTACCAATGGTACAAAAAGATTTAATTAGACAATGTAATAAATTAGGTAAACCAGTTATTACTGCTACACAAATGCTTGATTCTATGCAACGTAACCCACGTCCTACACGTGCAGAAGCCAGTGATGTTGCCAATGCAATTTATGATGGTACTGATGCAGTTATGCTTTCAGGTGAAACGGCTGCTGGACAATACCCTGAAGAGGCAGTTAAAACAATGCGTAATATTGCGATTTCTGCTGAAGCAGCGCAAGATTATAAAAAATTATTATCTGACCGTACTAAATTAGTTGAAACGTCATTAGTGAATGCTATTGGGGTGTCTGTTGCACATACGGCATTAAACTTAAAAGTTAAAGCTATTGTTGCAGCTACAGAAAGTGGTTCAACTGCGCGTACGATTTCTAAATATCGTCCACAATCAGATATTATTGCTGTGACTCCAAGCTCAGAAACAGCACGTCAATGTGCATTAGTTTGGGGAATTCACCCAGTGGTCAAAGAAGGTCGTAAAACTACAGATGCATTATTAAATAATGCCGTAGCTACTGCTGTTGAAACTGAAAAAGTTCAAAATGGTGATTTAATCATTATCACTGCTGGTGTACCAACTGGTGAAAAAGGTACTACAAATATGATGAAATTACACCTTGTTGGAGATGAACTAGCAAAAGGTCAAGGTATTGGTAGAAACTCAGTAGTTGGCCATACTCTAGTTGTTAATGACGCGAGTGAATTAGAAGGTAAAGATTTATCTGATTCAATCATTGTTACATCTTCTGTTGATGAATCTCTTGTACCATATATTGAAAAATCAATTGGTTTAATCACTGAAGAAAATGGTATTACTTCTCCAAGTGCGATCATAGGTTTAGAAAAAGGTATTCCTACAGTAGTTGGCGTTGAGAATGCTACAGCTGAAATTCAAAGTGATATATTAATCACAGTTGATGCTAATCAAGGTAAAATCTTCGAAGGTTATGCTAACGTACTTTAATAAAAATGGGTGTTATGAAATTGTAGAATGAAAATTCCATAATACTATATATGAAGTAAATTTGGGTGGTAACACCCAAGGTTCAGAAAAGACCTATCAAATTATTTAATTTGATAGGTCTTTTTGTATTTCAATATGCTTTAAGACAGAGCAATATAAAAAAACATCTATATTCATTGAAAAATTACAATGGATATAGATGTCTAAATACAATTAATTAAAATTGTTTTTGTTGTTTACGTGCGGTTTTTTTAAAGCGTAAGTACATTATTGTAAGAATAACAAACCAAATCGGTGTTAAGAATACTGCGCGTCTTGTATCTATGTTAACGAATAATAAACAAAATACGAGTATAAAGAAAATCAATATAATATAACCCATATACTTGCCACCAAATAACTTAAATGTTGCGTTTTTATGTAATTCTGGGTTACGTCGATGATAATTAATATAAGCAATAGTAATCAATGCCCAAACAACGAGAAATAGTACAGTTGAAACGGTAGTAATGTACGTAAATACAAGTGAAGCGTTAGGTACAATATAGTTTAAAAGAGCAGCAATCATAAGCAATGCACATGAGAATAAAATTGCGATGTGCGGCACTCCGTTTTTATTTGTTTTAGTAAAAAGCGGTGATGCCTGTGCTTTGCTAGATAGTCCAAATAGCATTCGACTATTTGAAAAAATACCACTATTACATGATGATGCCGCGGCTGTTAACACTACAAAGTTAATAATACCTGCTGCAAAAGGTATACCAACCAGTGCAAATAATCTGACAAATGGACTTTCATTTGGGTTAATATCATTCCAAGGAATGATAGACATGATAACTGCCAGAGCACCGACATAAAATACTAATATTCTCAATGGAACACTATTTACGGCTTTTGGAATTGTGGTTAATGGATTCTTCGTTTCGCCTGCAGTGACGCCTATTAATTCGATACCTACGAATGAAAAGAGTGCCATTTGGAAGGACATAACGAAGCCACTGATACCTTTTGGAAAAATCCCATTACTATATAGGTTAGTTAATGATGCATGGCCAAACTGTGTTTTGTAAGCCATAGCAATCATAATTGCACCCACTACAATTAAGGCGATGATAGTGACAATTTTAATAATTGAAAACCAAAACTCTAATTCCCCGAATAATTTAGCGCTTAATAAATTAAGTGACATTAATACTAAAACACAAAATAGTGCACTTAACCAATTAGGAACGTGTGGAAACCAAAAACTGACATATTTTGCAACGGCTGTTACTTCTGCCATACCTGTAATAATCCAACATAACCAATAAGTCCATCCAGTGACAAACCCTGCAAATGATCCAATATAAGCATTGGTTACATCTGCAAATGATTTGAAATTAGTGTTTGTAACGAGCAATTCTCCCAAGCCTCGCATAAACATAAATAGCATAAATCCAATTATTATATATGTAAGTAAAATAGAGGGGCCAGTTAATGCTATTGTTTGACCTGCGCCTAAGAATAATCCAGTACCAATTGCTCCCCCAATAGCAATAAGCTGAATATGACGATTACTTAGTTCTCTTTGTAACTGATTTTTAGCCATTAAAATAACTCCTTTATTAAGTTAATTATTATTATGCAATGTGATTTAAAATAACACAACTATTTTTTAAACATAGTAAATAATGATAAGTACAAAAATACATTAATAATTTGTTATTAAACTTGATAACCAATTAAAATGCTATAAAAATTGATGTGTGGTGAATTCCATATTAAAATAAAGATACGACAACCTATATGATTGTGGCGTTTATAAGGGCATATAAACAAATTATTATTTCTTATTCTTTTGGTAGGACAATAAATCTTAAAATATTCACAAAATAGTAAATATTGGATATAATGGTTATTGAAAGCCATTTCATAATGAAATAGAAAAGGGGAATTTATATATGGCAGAGTTACAAAAAGGTTTAGAAGGGGTAATTGCAGCTGAGACAAAAGTAAGTTCTATTATTGATAGTCAATTGACTTATGCAGGTTATGATATCGATGATTTGGCTCAGAATGCAGAATTTGAAGAAGTTATCTTTTTGTTATGGTACTATCGTTTACCAAACGAGGAAGAATTACAATCATTAAAAGATAAACTATATGAATATATGACATTAAATCCAAGAGTGTATAACCACTTTAAAGAATATGCGACAAGTAATGTCCATCCTATGACTGCATTAAGAACATCAGTTTCATATGTAGCACACTTTGATCCTCATGCTGAAGATGAAAATGACGATCAAACAATGGAAAGAGCGGTACGTATACAGGCGAAAATAGCTTCCCTTGTGACTGCATATGCAAGAGTAAGAGCAGGCAAAGAAGTTGTGAAGCCTAATAAAGATTTAAATTACGCTGGCAACTTCTTATATATGTTGAGAGGAGAGTTACCAACTGATATAGAGATCGAAGCTTTTAATAAGGCGCTCGTTCTACATGCAGACCATGAGTTAAATGCCTCAACATTTACAGCTAGATGTGCCGTATCATCTTTATCTGATATGTATTCTGGTATTGTAGCAGCTGTAGGTTCTTTAAAAGGACCATTGCATGGTGGCGCAAACGAACGTGTAATGAGCATGCTATCAGAAGTGAAATCAATCGATGAAGTAGATGCTTATATCGACAATAAAATTGAAAATAAAGAAAAAATTATGGGCTTTGGACATCGTGTATATAAAGATGGTGATCCGAGAGCGAAATACTTAAAAGAAATGAGCCGTAAAATCACAACCGAAACAGGACAAAGTCAACTGTTTGATATCTCGGTTAAGATTGCAGATAAAATGAAAAAAGAAAAAGGCTTAATCGCCAATGTTGATTTCTTTAGTGCAACAGTTTATCACAGTATGAATATTGATCATGATTTATTTACACCAATTTTTGCTGTAAGTAGAACATCTGGCTGGATAGCGCATATCTTAGAGCAATATAGAGATAACAGAATCATGCGTCCAAGAGCGCAATATATCGGTGAAACAAATAGAAAATATGAACCAGTTGAAGAAAGATAATTTGATTGTTACATTTAACTACCACTGCTGTTTTGTTCAGCAGTCTTTTGTTCAATCAAAATTTTTCTGAAAATATTAAATAAATAGAAATTAAAACACGGAGGTTTTTTACATGTCAGGTGAAAAAGTATTAAAAACAAATGAAGGTTTAACAGTTCCAAATAATCCAATTATCCCATTTATTATCGGTGACGGTATTGGTCCTGATATTTGGAAAGCAGCTAGTAGAGTGATAGATGCAGCTGTAGAAAAAGCATATAATGGCGAAAAGAAAATCGAATGGAAAGAAGTATTAGCTGGTCAAAAAGCATTCGACGAAACTGGCGAATGGTTACCACAAGAAACGTTAGATACAATTGATGAGTATTTAATTGCAATCAAAGGTCCATTAACAACTCCAATCGGTGGCGGTATTCGTTCACTCAATGTTGCTTTAAGACAAGAGTTAGATTTATTCACGTGTTTACGTCCTGTACGTTGGTTCCAAGGTGTGCCATCACCAGTTAAACGTCCTGAAGACACTGATATGGTTATTTTCCGTGAAAATACTGAAGATATCTATGCAGGTATTGAATTTAAAGAAGGTACACCAGAGGCTAAAAAAGTAGTTGATTTCTTACAAGATGAAATGGGCGCTAAGAATATTAGATTCCCTGAAACTTCTGGTATTGGTATTAAACCAGTATCTAAAGAAGGTACTGAACGTTTAGTACGTGCTGCAATTCAATATGCTATTGACAATAACCGTAAATCGTTAACGTTAGTGCATAAAGGTAATATCATGAAATTTACTGAAGGTGCATTTAAACAATGGGGTTATGATTTAGCTCATAACGAATTTGGTGATAAAGTATTTACTTGGCAACAATATGATAAAATTGTTGAAGAAGAAGGTAAAGAAAAAGCGAACGAAGTTCAAACACAAGCTGAAAATGATGGTAAAATTATTATTAAAGATTCAATTGCTGATATTTTCTTACAACAAATTTTAACACGTCCAGCGGATCATAATGTAGTTGCTACAATGAACTTAAATGGTGACTATGTATCTGATGCATTAGCAGCACAAGTCGGAGGAATTGGTATTGCTCCAGGTGCTAACATCAACTATGAAACAGGACATGCTATTTTTGAAGCAACGCATGGCACTGCACCAAAATATGCTGGTTTAAATAAAGTGAATCCATCTTCAGAAATTTTAAGTGCAGTATTAATGTTAGAACATTTAGGTTGGCAAGAAGCTGCAGACAGCATTACAGATTCAATTGAGAAAACAATTGCGTCTAAAGTTGTAACTTATGATTTTGCACGTTTAATGGACGGTGCTAAAGAAGTTTCGACATCAGAGTTTGCAGATGAATTAATTAAGAATATCTAAGTTAATTTTAACGATTGCATTAATATTTAATTTATACAATAGATGGCCTGATAATATTCATTAATGAATATTATCAGGCTTTTTTATGAAACATGTAACCTTAATACACACTTGTTTCAAATCATAGTATAGTGATGATTGTTCATAATATGAAATAAATGTTAAGATTCTATTAACTTGTAATTTTCAGAATTTGCTGATAAAAGTTAAAAATAGCGCAATAGATTGTTTATAGCACAATCATATGGACTTTATAACACCCCAACTATTTAATCTACATTGCGTATTGTTAAGTTTATGTAAAAATATTTTAAACTATGTTATTTTTATTAAAATTTAAGTTATAATTAATTTGTAAACACAAATATGGAGGGACACTATGTCACAAAAAGTACTTGTAGTAGATGATGAACAATCGATCGTAACCTTGTTAAAATATAATTTAGAACAAGCGGGATACATAGTAGAAGTTGCTTATGATGGAGAAGAAGCATTGGATAAGGTTAATACTACAAATCCAGAATTAGTCGTATTAGATGTTATGCTCCCTAAAAAAGATGGTATTGAAGTATGTAAGACAATTCGTTCAGATAAAAATCTTGTGCCTATTCTCATGTTAACAGCTAAAGATGATGAATTTGATCGAGTACTTGGGCTTGAGTTAGGCGCTGATGACTACATGACTAAGCCATTTTCGCCAAGAGAAGTTGTGGCACGAGTGAAAGCTATTTTAAGAAGATCAGCAATGATTAATGAAGCTATTACTATTGAGAATGATGATGCGGATATTATTATTGGATCAATTAGAATTAGACCCGAGTATTTTGAAGTGTATAAAGAAGATGAACTATTAGAACTCACACCAAAAGAATTTGAATTGTTATTATATCTTATTGAAAGGCAAGGTAGAGTTATTACTCGAGAACATATGTTGAATTCAGTTTGGAATTATGAATTTGCAGGTGATTCGAGAATCGTAGACGTACATATTAGTCATTTAAGAGATAAATTAGAAGAAAATCCTAAACAGCCTAAACTCATTAAAACAGTACGTGGACTAGGCTATAAATTGGAAAGACCGAAAGTTTAATGCTGAAGTTTCACCAGAGACTCTTATTACTATTATGTACGATTGTTATTGTCAGCTTTTTAGCTTTAGGTACCATTATTACACATGTCATTTATAATACAGTGACTATCAGTCAGCAAGGTGATTTAGAACATCGAGCAGATCATATCGTTAGTTTGTATAAACATGGTAAAAAATCTGAAATAAGAAATATCGCCAAAAATGAGAAATTAAGTGTAATGCTTAAAGAAAATAATGGTGTTTTATTTTCCACTCAAAAGGGAGTGCCGGTCAATAACAATATTAAAAATACAGCTAATCCTTCTAATCTCATTTATGATAAAGAGGGAAATGACCATCGATTTACATTTCGAACATCTATCGATGACACACATGTTTTCATAAGTGGCATCAATAATGATATCTTAAATTTACAAGTTCAGATATGGAAATACACAGCTTTAATTGGCTTATTTGTGCTCATCATTATTTTTTGTGTAGTTCGTAGTATTAATCGTACGTATATAAGACCTATAAATGAAGTGACGTATGCTACAAATTTGTTGGCTGAGGGATATTACCATGTGAGAGTGCCTGAAAGTAACGTCAAGGAAACAAGAGAACTATTTGTAACCACAAATGAGCTTGCACGTAAACTACAGTTACTGAATCATAAACAAAAATTACAGTCTAATCGCTTGAAAACAACAGTTGAAAATATACCGAGTTCTATTCTAATGATAGATAAGTATGGTGAAATCGTTGTGGCCAATAAAGCTTATTATGAAGTTTTTACGCCTGATGAAGCTGTTGAACATAAAAGTTATGTTGATTTCATTGATGAAAAGATTCAAAAGCTAATTACAGAATCTTTCAAAATGGAAAAACCAATATATGATCAAATTGAAATAATGATAAATCAAGTACATCAAAAGTATTTTGATACTGCATGTGTGCCAATTCTGTCTAAGACAAAGAAAAACTTATACGGAATGGTTATTGTTTTACATGATATTACTAATTTAAAGAAATTGGAAAACTTACGTAGAGAGTTTGTTGCGAATGTGTCTCATGAATTAAAAACACCAATTACATCAATTAAAGGGTTTGCTGAAACATTGTTAGATGGTGCGAAAAATGATGAACAGACATTAAATGATTTCTTAAATATTATTTCTAAGGAATCCGATCGAATTGAAACATTAGTATTTGATTTGTTGGATTTATCTCATGTAGAACAACAAACTGAAATAGAAACAGCGTACGTAAGTCTTTCTGAAATAGCTGAAACGACCATACAAAATTTATCAACGATTGCTGACAGTAAAGACATAACGATTGTCGATGAAATTCATCCTAATATTGTTATTGACGCCAATAAAGATAAAGTTGCACAAGTGGCATTAAACTTACTTTCTAATGCAATTAGTTATTCAAAACCTTCGAGTAAAGTCATTGTTCGAGTATATAAAGAAGCTAATAAGAGAATGTTAGAAGTACAAGATTTTGGAATAGGTATAAGCGAAGAGGACCAAAAACATATTTTTGAACGATTTTATAGAGTAGATAAAGCCAGAAGTAGGGATTCTGGAGGTACTGGTTTAGGTTTATCTATTACTAAACACATCATGGAAGCACATCATGGTAAAATAAACGTGTTTAGCCAGTCGAATGAAGGTTCTACGTTTAGAGTTACATTTTATGAGACAACTAAAATGTAGTATAATAAATTAACAGATGGTCGATCTAATTTCACAGTTGTGTAATTAGATCGACTTTTTCATATGCCATCTAATGTAAATATGAATGAACATTGATAAACAATTATTTTCATATAATGATATACGACGTATCGATACAGATGTAGTGATTATTTGTGATAAAATGAAATATAAATATGTGTTGGAGGTTAAACTATTGAATAAATTAATCTTAATTGATGGTAACAGCTTAAGTTTTAGAGCTTTTTATGCCTTACCATTATTACAAAATAAAGCAGGTATCCATACGAATGCAGTATATGGTTTTGCTATGCTACTTGAAAAAATTATAAAAGAAGAACAACCTACACATTTCTTAGTTGCATTTGATGCAGGAAAAACAACATTTAGACATGACACTTATGGTGAATATAAAGGTGGACGTCAGACAACACCACCAGAGTTAAGCGAACAATTCCCGTATGTTAGACAGTTATTAGATGCCTATCAAATCAAACGTTATGAATTAGATAATTATGAAGCTGATGATATTATTGGTACTTTAAGTAAAGCAGCAAACGATGAACAATTCCAAACAATTATTGTCACTGGAGATCGTGATTTAACACAATTAGCTACAGAAGATGTGACGATATATTATACGAAAAAAGGTGTTACAGATGTCGATCACTATACACCTCAATTTATTTCTGAGAAATATGATGGATTAGTTCCTGAACAAATTATTGATATGAAAGGGCTAATGGGTGACACTTCAGATAATATTCCTGGTGTAGCTGGTGTCGGTGAAAAGACAGCTATAAAATTATTGAAACAATTTACGACTGTAGAAAATGTTTATGAACATTTAGATGAAGTGTCTGGTAAGAAATTAAAAGAAAAACTTGAAAATAGTAAAGATGATGCGTTAATGAGTAAGAAACTCGCAACGATTAATTGCGAAAGCCCGATTGAAGTTTCTTTAAAAGATACTAAACTTCCAGAAAACCCAGATATTAGTGAAAAAATAGAATTATTTAAAAAATTAGAGTTCAAACAATTGTTAGACCAAATTGATATTAATGGAGATAATACTACTACCGAAGAAAAAGAGATGAATGTAACGACTGATTTTACAAACATAGATTTTACAGATTTGAAATCTGCGATTGTACATTTTGAATTAGATGGCTCTAATTATTTAAAAGATGATATATTAAAATTTGCTTTGTATGATGGTATCCACCACGTTGTTATTGATGCTCAAGACATTCATAAGTATGAACAGCTTATTGAATGGTTGGAAAATGAGCAAACAGAAAAAATAGTTTATGATGCAAAGAAATCATACGTGGTGGCACATAGATTGGATATTAATATAAAAAACATTGAATTTGATATCATGCTAGCAAGTTATATTATCGATCCTTCTCGAAATATTGATGATGTGCATTCGGTGGTGACGAATTTTGGTCAACACTTTGTGCAACAAAGTGTTGCTGTATACGGTAAAGGCAAGAAGAGACAAGTGCCTGAAGATGAAATACTCAATCATTACATTGCAACAATCATAGAAGCGATAAGTGAGTCGCAATCTATCATGAAAGATTACTTAGAAGAATACAACCAAACGGATTTATTGTATGATTTAGAATTACCATTAGCACGTATTTTAAGTCAAATGGAAGAAATTGGTATTTACACAGATGCGAAAGATCTTCAAGAAATGGAAAAAGAAATTCAAAGTAAATTAGATGTATTGGTAGATAACATTTATCAATCTGCTGGAGCATCATTTAATATTAACTCTCCTAAACAACTAGGCGTTGTCTTATTTGAAACGCTAGAGTTACCAGTGATAAAAAAGACGAAAACAGGCTATTCGACAGCAGTGGATGTTTTAGAACAGTTACAAGGTGAACATCCAATCATTGAATATATATTAGAATATCGTCAACTTGCTAAATTACAATCGACCTATGTAGAAGGTTTGCAAAAGGTTATAAGCAAAGATAATAGAATTCATACTCGGTTTAATCAAACGCTTGCGCAAACAGGTAGGTTATCTTCTATAGACCCAAACTTACAAAATATACCTATTCGCTTAGAAGAAGGTAGGAAAATTAGAAAAGCTTTTAAATCTACTGATGAAAATAACGTTATTTTCTCAGCCGACTATTCACAAATTGAATTAAGAGTATTGGCACATATTACGCAGGATGAAAGTATGAAACAAGCATTTATTAATGATGAAGATATTCATACCGCTACAGCAATGAAGGTGTTTGAAGTTCCTGCTAATGAAGTAGATAGTGTTATGCGTAGACAAGCAAAAGCTGTTAACTTTGGAATTGTATATGGTATTAGTGATTACGGTTTGAGCCAAAGCTTAGGTATTACACGTAAGCAAGCGAAAAAATTTATTGATGATTACTTAAATAGTTTCCCAGGCGTGAAACAATATATGGAAGATGTTGTAAAAGATTGTAAAGCTCAAGGTTATGTTGAAACACTATTACATCGTCGTAGATATATTCCTGATATCACAAGTAGAAACTTTAACTTAAGGGGTTTTGCAGAAAGAACAGCAATGAATACACCTATTCAAGGTAGTGCAGCAGATATTATTAAATTAGCAATGGTTAACTTTGCAAACGAGGTTAAGCATACAGAATTCCATGCTAAGCTATTATTACAAGTACATGATGAATTAATATTTGAAATACCTAAAGAAGAAGTAGAAGCGTTTGGAGAGTTCATAGAAGATATTATGGACAATGCGCTAAAATTAGATGTACCATTGAAAGTTGAGTCCAGTTATGGTCAAACTTGGTATGATGCAAAATAGAAAGAAGGTATAAGTGTGCCTGAATTACCAGAAGTAGAACATGTTAAAAGAGGCATTCAACCGTTTGTTCAAGGTCAAACAATTGAATCAGTAGTCTTTTCCGATAAAGTGAAAGAAGGAAAAGCAGCTAATAAAGAAACAATTATTAAAGGTTTAGCGTTAGATACATTTCAACATCTTACAGAAGATTTTGTAATAAAGGATATAGAAAGAAGAAGCAAGTATATTGTTTTCTACTTACAACATGGAGACGAAGAAAGGATTTTAATCAGTCATTTAGGGATGGCTGGTGGTTTCTTTGTGGTTGACAGCATAGAGGATATTAGTGTGCCAAATTACCGTAAACACTGGCATGTTATTTTTAAATTAAATAACGGAAAATTACTTGTTTACTCTGATATACGAAGATTTGGAGAAATAAGAAATGTGCCTTCATTTGAGGCATATCCCTCATTTTTAGAAATTGCGCCAGAACCATTTACTGAAGCAGCTATGCCTCATTATTTATCTTGGTTTGGCAAAAAACTATATCAAAATAAACCAATTAAACAAATGATTTTAGATCATAGAGTGATATCGGGTTGTGGGAATATATATGCATGTGAAGCCCTATTTAGAGCGGATATTCATCCTGCTAGACTATCCAAAGATTTGAAACATCAAGAGCGAGAAATGTTATTTTATTATGTTCGAGAAGTACTTGAAGCGGGTATAAAATACGGTGGCACAAGCATATCTGATTATCTACATGCGGATGGTAGTAAAGGATCTATGCAATTGCATTTGAATGTATATAAACAAAAGGTATGTAAAGTTTGTGGAAATGATATTGAAACACAAGTAATTGCTACAAGAAATAGTCATTTCTGCGCTACATGTCAAAAATAAAGGATGAGTGAAAATTATGCCAAAAGTTATAGGACTAACTGGTGGTATCGCATCAGGTAAATCAACTGTATCTGAATTGTTAACAGCACATGGCTTCAAAGTAGTTGATGCAGATGTTGCAGCACGACAAGCGGTAGCAAAAGGTACGAAAGGTTTAGAACAGGTGAAAGCTGTATTTGGTGAAGCAGCGATTGATAAAGATGGAAATATGGATCGTGCGTATGTAGGAGACGTTATTTTTAACCATCCGGAAAAAAGATTAGAGTTAAATGAAATCGTACATCCAATTGTCAATGATATCATGCAACAAGAAAAAGAAGATTACCTCAAACAAGGTTTTAATGTGATTATGGATATTCCATTATTATTTGAAAATGAATTGCAAGATACGGTCGATGAAGTATGGTTAGTCTATACTTCTGAAAGTATTCAAATTGAAAGATTGATGGAACGAAATGATTTATCTATGGAAGACGCTAAAGCACGTGTATATAGTCAAATATCCATTGATAAAAAACGCAGAATGGCTGACCATGAGATAGATAATCGTGATACAAAATTAGAACTAAAGCAAAATTTAGAACAGTTACTAGTTGAAGAAGGTTACATTGATAATGATACGGATACCGAGGAAGTAGAGTAAGTTTGAATATAACGATAACCTCAACTTCATGATTAGTATTTTCTATAAATATAATTAAACAATCTAGTCATTGACTTAATTACACAAGCCCATTCCATTTGCGTCTGCATTGGAGTGGGCTTGTGATTTTTTTTCTGTAAATCGGTGAGGGAAGCAAAGTTAGAAATGTATGGTGACTCAGGATATTTCGGTTGAAAAAGAAAAAGTGAATAACGTTTGAGAAAACGCTTTCTTAATCTGCGATTTATGTTATACTATTTTCATAAAGTATAACACATAGACAAGGGGTGCTTTCAAATGACGACAAATATTGCAATTAATGGCATGGGAAGAATAGGTAGAATGGTATTGAGAATCGCGCTGAAAAATGAAGATTTAAATGTAGTAGCGATTAATGCGAGTTATCCACCTGAAACCATTGCCCATCTTATTAATTATGATACTACGCATGGTGCATACGATTTAAAAGTAGAACCCACTGAAAATGGTATCAAAGTTAATCAACAAGAAATAAAATTAGTATCTGACAGAAATCCAGAACATTTACCATGGCAATCGCTAGGGATAGATGTAGTAATTGAAGCGACAGGTAAATTTAATCATGGAGATAAAGCTGAAGCACACATTGCAGCAGGTGCTAAAAAAGTATTGTTAACTGGGCCATCTAAGGGTGGACATGTACAAATGATAGTGAAAGGAGTTAATGATGATCGTTTAGATATAGAAAATTATGATATTTTTAGTAATGCGTCATGTACTACCAATTGTATAGGACCAGTTGCTAAAGTATTAAATGATCGATTTGGTATTCAAAACGGTTTGATGACTACAGTACATGCGATTACAAATGATCAAAATAATATAGATAACCCACATAAAGATTTGAGACGTGCGCGTTCTTGTAATGAAAGCATTATACCAACTTCCACTGGCGCAGCGAAAGCCCTTAAAGAAGTGTTGCCGGAGTTAGAAGGCAAATTGCATGGTATGGCATTACGTGTACCAACTAAAAATGTGTCGTTAGTTGATTTAGTGGTTGATTTAGATACAGATGTTACAGTGGATCAAGTTAATCAAGCGTTTAAAGACCACGACTTAAACGGAGTTATTTCCACAGAAGATGCACCGCTTGTATCGATGGATTATAACACAAACCCTCATTCAGCTATCATTGATACACAAAGTACAATGGTAATGGGAGAAAACAAAGTGAAGATTATCGCTTGGTACGATAATGAATGGGGTTACTCTAATAGAGTAGTAGAAGTGGCAGCATATATTGGACAATTATTGAAAAATGATATTGCAGCTGTAGTAAATTAACTTGTTTGAATGTCAAAAGATACTATAAGAATTGTAGTGATATATAAAATAATCTAAATAGTTACTCCTTTTAAAGCGTTACGTTACTTCGTAAAGTGTTAAAAGGAGTGTTTTTTATGAAATAAAGATAACTGATAGTGATGATAACAATAAAGAGCAGTTCTTGTATCTTCGTAGATAATCCACAAATATTAAAATTAAAATTTTAGATGTTAACGTTTGTATAATCATTTTGCTTTTATGTATTCGTTGTATAAGTAAAATGTGTAATAGGCATTCTTTTGTGACGTACATATTTATAGTATAATGGAATATAATCAAATTGAGAGGGTGATAATTCGATGAAATGCCCGAAATGTAATTCGACTCATTCTCGTGTTGTAGACTCTAGACATGCAGATGAAGTTAATGCGATTCGACGTAGAAGAGAATGTGAAAAGTGTGAGACGAGATTCACAACTTTTGAACATATAGAAAAAAGACCGCTAATTGTAGTCAAAAAAGATGGTACAAGGGAACAATTTTTACGTGAAAAAATATTAAACGGTTTAGTACGCTCATGTGAAAAAAGACCTGTACGATATGAACAATTAGAAGAAATTACGAATAATGTTGAATGGAAGTTGCGCGACGATGGGCACGCTGAAATTTCATCAAGAGAAATAGGAGAACATGTCATGAACTTACTCATGCATGTAGACCAAGTATCCTATGTAAGATTTGCATCTGTGTACAAAGAATTTAAAGATGTTGATCAATTACTACAATCGATGCAAGGTATCTTAGCCGAAAATAAACGGAGTGATTCATAGATGGCTTTACAATCATATGATTATGGTTTACGACCGCACGACAATTTCACAGTTATACGGCATTTTCACATAAATCATAGTCATTTAGAAATTTTAAATCGTTTGTATACGCCGATGATAGGATCAAGTGCGATTGGCTTATATCATTACTTAGATCAATTTGTTGAATTTAAGACAGATTCAGTGCTCACACATTACATTATCATGAGTGAATTAAAAATAAATCTTTTAGATTTTAGAAAAAATATGGATTTACTAGAAGGTATCGGTTTAGTTAAATCGTTCGTAAAGCATGATGCACAACATTCTTCGTTTGTATATCAACTGATACAACCGCCTTCCGCAAAGCAATTCTTCTCAGATCCAATGTTATCCGTGTATCTTTTTAGTGAAGTGAGTAAACAACGTTATCAACAATTAAAACAACATTTTGAAGATAAAGATCAATTAGATATGACACTATTTCAAGATGTGACACGCCAATTTACAGATGTTTTTAAAATTCCTAATCAAGAACTACAGAGTGATACTAGCTACATTCAGAGTGAAGAAACATATGAAGGATTAAATTTATCACGTGTGAAGTTTGATTTTGAAACACTTTATGATCTATTACAATCACACTTTGTGAGTACGAAAATCATCGATAAAGAAGCGAAAGCGTTAATCATACAAATTGCTACATTATATGGTTTAACTGCTGAATCAATGAAACGTATTATATTGAAATCTATTACGAGCGCTCAAGAGCTATCATTTGAAGAATTAAGAAAGCATGCAAGAACATTTTATTTGATAGAACATGAACAACAGTTGCCTAAATTACAAGTTAAATCCGAGTCAGCTCAGTCTCATTCATCTGAGACTCTTACTAAGGATAAACAAAGTGAATCAAGTCATTGGTTAGAACAATTAGAAGAAACAAGTCCAATAGATATGTTGGCGTCTTGGTCAGAATCTGAACCTACACCACAACAAAAGTATATGATTGAAGAATTAGTGGAACGTGAACAGTTATCGTTTGGTGTGATTAATATTTTATTACAATTTGTTATGTTGAAAGAAGATATGAAACTGCCGAAAACCTATATACTTGAAATTGCATCCAATTGGAAGAAAAAGGGAATAAAGACAGCAGAAGAAGCATATAACTATGCGTTGAAGGTAAGTCAACCTAAAGATGAACATAAACCAAGCAAACCATATTATAAACAAAAGCAATTAGCTTCAAGAGAAATGACGCCTAAATGGTTAGAAGAACGAGATAATACAAATCAAAATGACAAATCTATGAATCAAACTGAAGATGATGAAAAGTTGAAAAGCGATAGAGAAGCATTTTTAAATCAATTAAAAACAAGATGGAAGGAGGATACTGAATGAAATCCTTTAATAATATCATGGGTGAGTCCAATGATTTGACCAGACGCATAGCTAAAATTAAAAAAGATGTAGTTAGTGATACAGATGTGAAGCAATTTTTAGAATCGCATCAAGCAGAAGTTACAAATGCGATGATTGACGAGGATTTAAATATTTTACAAGAATATAAAGACCAATTGAAACATTATGATGGTCATGCTTATACAGATTGTCCTAACTTTGTGAAAGGGCATGTGCCTGAATTATATATTGAAAATGAGCATATCAAAATTCGTTACTTACCTTGCCCATGTAAAATCAAACATGATGAGGATAAATTTAATGCACATTTAATTACTTCACATCATATGCAAAGAGATACATTAAATGCCAAGCTCAAAGATATTTATATGGATAGAAGAGATAGGTTAGAAGTTGCAATGGCAGCAAATAAAATCTGTGATCAAATTACAAATCACGAGCCACAAGTTAAGGGGTTATATCTACATGGCCCATTTGGCACAGGTAAATCATTTATTTTAGGTGCCATGGCAAACCAATTAAAAACTGAGAAAGTGCCATCTACAATTGTATATTTACCTGAATTTATTCGTTCTTTAAAAGGCGGTTTTAAAGATGGTAGTTTTGAAACAAAATTAGCACGTGTAAGAGAAGCTAACGTATTAATGTTAGATGATATAGGTGCTGAAGAAATTACCCCTTGGGCAAGAGATGAAGTAATTGGACCTTTGTTACATTATCGTATGGTTCAAGAATTGCCAACATTTTTTAGTTCTAATTTAAGTTTTGATGAACTTGAATATCACTTATCTGTAACACGGGATGGGACTGAAAAAACTAAGGCCGCAAGAATCATGGAAAGAATAAAAACATTATCTACACCATACTACTTAGAAGGAAAAAATTATCGCAACGATTGAAATCTAGCATAAATGTTGTATAATATAGTTAAATCTAAATCGAAACGAAATAATACAAAGACACGATGGATAAATCACTGCTTCACAGAAAGCCAATGTCTGATGAAATTTTGGCAAGTATATTTATTGATTACTACTTTGTAAATGATGTCGTAATAAACATCCGGCTCAAGACCGTTATCTTAAGTAGAGTAAAGACGCGTTTGCAAGTTGCGAACAGTTCTTTAATTTAGGGTGGTACCACGAAGACCTCGTCCCTTTCCGGGATGAGGTCTTTTTGTGTACTTCGAAGATAATGGAGTTGTGTTTTGATTTAAGAGCTTGAATAAATTGGAGGGTATTTCATGGATCAAATTAATATTAAGTTTCCTGATGGTAATTCAAAGGTATTTGATAAAGGAACAACTACAGAAGATATTGCACAATCTATAAGTCCTGGACTAAGAAAAAAAGCAGTTGCTGGTAAATTTAATGGTCAACTAATTGATTTAACAAGACCCATTGAGGCAGATGGAGCAATTGAAATCGTAACACCAGGAACTGATGAAGCACTAGAAGTATTGCGCCATTCAACAGCACACCTTATGGCTCAAGCATTAAAACGTCTATACGGAAATGTAAATTTTGGTGTTGGTCCTGTAATTGAGGGTGGTTTTTATTATGATTTTGATATGGAAGAAAGCATTTCTTCTGATGACTTTGAAAAAATTGAAAAAACAATGAAACAAATTGTTAATGAAAATTATCTGATTGAACGTAAAGTTGTAACACGAGATGAAGCTAAAGCCTTTTTCTCAAATGATCCATATAAATTAGAATTAATTGATGCGATTCCAGAAGACGAACTTGTGACTTTATATTCACAAGGTGAATTTACTGACTTGTGTCGTGGTGTCCATGTACCATCAACATCTAAAATAAAAGAATTTAAATTATTATCTACGGCAGGCGCATATTGGCGCGGTGACAGTAACAATAAAATGTTACAACGTATTTATGGTACAGCCTTTTTTGATAAAAAAGAGCTTAAAGCGCATCTTCAAATGTTGGAAGAGCGTAAAGAACGTGATCACCGTAAAATTGGTAAAGAATTAGAATTATTTTCTAATAATCAATTGGTTGGTGCAGGATTGCCATTATGGTTGCCAAATGGTGCAACAATACGTAGAGAAATCGAACGTTATATTGTCGATAAAGAAGTGAGCATGGGATATGATCATGTGTACACACCAGTTATGGCAAACGTGGACTTGTATAAAACATCTGGACACTGGGATCATTATCAAGAAGATATGTTCCCTACAATGAAATTGGATGAAAATGAAGAAATGGTCTTAAGACCAATGAACTGTCCTCATCATATGATGATTTATGCAAACAAACCGCATTCATACCGTGAGTTACCAATTAGAATTGCTGAGTTAGGAACAATGCATCGTTACGAAGCAAGTGGTGCTGTATCAGGTTTACAACGTGTGAGAGGGATGACACTTAATGATGCGCATATATTTGTCAGACCTGATCAAATTAAAGAAGAATTTAAGCGCGTTGTTAACTTAATTATTGATGTTTATAATGATTTTGGTTTTGATAATTATAAATTCAGGTTAAGTTACAGAGACCCAGAAGACAAAGAAAAATATTTTGATGACGATGAGATGTGGAACAGAGCGGAAAGCATGTTAAAAGAAGCATCTGATGAACTTGGCTTAGACTATGAAGAAGCGGTGGGAGAGGCTGCATTCTATGGTCCAAAATTAGACGTTCAAGTACAAACAGCTATGGGTAAAGAAGAAACATTATCTACAGCACAATTAGACTTCTTATTACCAAAAAAATTCGATTTAACTTACATTGGTAATGATGGTGAACATCATAGACCAGTTGTTATTCATCGTGGCGTAGTATCTACTATGGAACGATTTGTCGCATTCTTAACTGAGGAGACTAAAGGTGCATTCCCAACATGGTTAGCGCCTAAGCAAGTAGAAATTATCCCTGTTAATGTAGATATTCATTACGATTATGCAAGAGCCTTACAAGATGAGCTTAAATCACAAGGCGTTAGAGTTGAAATTGATGACCGCAATGAAAAAATGGGTTACAAAATTAGAGAAGCGCAAATGCAAAAAATACCATACCAAATTGTTGTAGGAGACAAAGAGGTAGAGAATAATGAAGTTAATGTAAGAAAATATGGTTCACAAGATCAAGAAACTGTTGAAAAAGATACTTTCATTTGGGATTTAGTAGATGAGATTAGATTGAAAAAACAAAGATAGTCTTGAAAGTCTTGTTAAAATCATGTATATTACTGATGAGTGAAATAAATTAATATTCATATCAAATTTGAGTTAGAGGTTGCATCTTCAAAGAGTAATTATTCAGAAGCTAAATGGGGCGTATGTTGAAATAATGAAAGGTGGAAATGCCGAAACTTGTATTGACCATTTACAATGCGAGTTGGGACAGTTTTCGAAAGAAACTGGACTGTCACATGCGTGATGTGCTACCTATATAAATGCTATTATTAAAATGGTTGCATATCTATTAGGTATGCAACCATTTTATTTTGGGCAAAAATTTATAATGCATATGTTTTCGGGATAGAGCAAAAGTTTATAGTTAAACGTGTAATCGAATGGACTTCATTACAATAAATTGATTGTATACTATAAATGAGACAATCTTAAGCATATAGAAAGTTAACCTCTAAGTTTATAAAGAAAGGAAGCTTCTATGGCAAAACAAGAAATTCAAAATGATGGAATTCAAAGGGGACTAAAAGATCGTCATATTTCCATGATTGCAATCGGAGGATGTATTGGTACTGGTCTATTTATGACTTCAGGAGGCGCAATACATGATGCGGGTGCTTTAGGTGCATTATTAGCCTATGCAATTATTGGTGCGATGGTTTTTTTCCTTATGACATCATTAGGAGAAATGGCAACATATTTACCTGTATCAGGTTCATTTAGTACTTATGCTACACGATTTGTGGATCCTTCCCTCGGATTTGCATTAGGATGGAATTATTGGTTTAACTGGGTAATTACAGTGGCGGCAGATGTTACTATTGCTGCTCAAGTTATACAGTATTGGACGCCGCTGACAGGCATACCAGCATGGAGTTGGAGCTGTCTATTTTTAATTATAATTTTTGGACTTAATGCTTTATCCGTAAGAGTTTATGGTGAAAGCGAGTATTGGTTTGCATTAATTAAAGTAGTGACGGTAATCATCTTTATTATTATTGGATTGTTAACAATACTAGGTATTATGGGTGGAGAATTTGTAGGCTTTGACATCTTCACTAAAGGTGATGGCCCTGTGTTAGGCGGTAATCTTGGAGGTAGTTTGTTAACTATTTTAGGTGTGTTCTTAGTTGCAGGATTCTCATTCCAAGGTACAGAATTAATTGGTATTACAGCTGGAGAATCTGAAAATCCAGAGCGAGCAGTACCAAAAGCAATTAAACAAGTCTTTTGGAGAATATTATTATTCTATATACTTGCGATATTTGTAATTGGCATGCTGATTCCATACGATAGTGCTGCTTTAATGGGTGGCGGAGATGATGTAGCAACATCGCCGTTTACACTTGTATTCCAAAATGCAGGTTTAGCATTTGCTGCATCATTCATGAATGCAGTAATCTTGACTTCGGTATTATCTGCAGGTAATTCGGGAATGTATGCTTCTACCCGAATGCTATATTCAATGAGTAAAGATAAACTCGCATTCCCTGTATTTGGTAAAACAAATAAGAGTGGTGTGCCTTATATGTCATTACTCGTTACTGCAGTGATAGTAATTGGTATTTTTGTTTTACAACACTTGAGTGGTGATGCGTATGAGTATATTGTTGCAGCAAGTGGAATGACTGGTTTTATTGCATGGGTAGGTATAGCGATTAGTCATTATAGATTTAGAAAAGCATTTGATAAACAAAATTATGATAAATCTAAATTGAAATATAAAGCGAAGTTATTCCCATTTGGTCCAATATTCGCAGGTTTCTTATGTGTGATTGTAATCATTGGTCAAGATGTAGACTTTATTAAAACGGGCGCATTTGATCTTAATAGATTCGTTATTACGTATATGGGGATACCAGTATTTTTAGCATTTTTCATTTATCATAAACTGAGATATAAAACAAAAATTGTTCCTTTAGAACAAGTGAATTTAAGACAAGATGTAAAAATGGATAATAAATAAAACATGAAATATTAGAAAAGCTATTGACTTGTCTCGAAATTGTTGCTAATATAGGTAACGTTGAATACGAAACGAACCAAGTAGAAGCTCCCGCTTCTCACCTGTAGCGACGCTAATTGCAGTTGGCAGGTCTATATATACATGGTTATGTCATGTGTAGAAGAGAGCGGGTATATTGTATACTCGCTCTTTTTGCTTGGGATAATTTCGTAAAAATCTTGGAGGTGTCAACCATAGCAAAAGATCAGACTCAAGTTAACGAAAAGATTCGCGCAAAAGAATTACGTTTAATCGGACAAGATGGAGAACAAGTCGGCGTAAAATCTAAGGCTGAAGCTTTAGAAATGGCTGAACGTGTTGGTTTAGATGTAGTCATAATGGCTCCAAATGCTAAACCACCTGTTGCTAGAATTATGGATTACGGAAAGTATAAATTCGAGCAACAGAAGAAAGAAAAAGAAATGAAGAAGAAACAAAAAACAATTAACCTTAAAGAAATTCGTTTAAGTCCTACAATTGAGGAACATGATTTCCAAACTAAATTGAAAAATGGACGTAAATTTTTATCTAAAGGCGATAAATGTAAAGTTTCTATTCGTTTCAGAGGTCGTGCGATTACGCACAAAGAAATTGGTCAACGTGTTTTAGAAAAATTTGCAGAAGAATGCAAAGATATCGCGACAGTTGAGCAAAGACCTAAAATGGATGGGCGTCAAATGTTTATCATGCTTAATCCGATAAATGAAAAATAAAAAAAGATATTACAGGAGGAAATGAATCATGCCTAAAATGAAAACACACCGTGGAGCAGCTAAACGTGTTAAAAGAACTGGTTCAGGCCAATTAAAACGTTCTAGAGCTTTCACATCTCATATGTTTGCAAACAAAACAACTAAACAAAAACGTAAATTACGTAAAGCTTCATTAGTATCAAAATCAGACATGAAACGCGTAAAACAATTATTAGCTTACAAAAAATAATGACTAAAATGTCATAACGTATCAATTTGAAAGATTGAACATATTTAGAGGAGGAATTTATTATGCCACGAGTTAAAGGTGGAACAGTAACAAGAGCTCGTCGTAAAAAGACGATTAAATTAGCTGAAGGTTACTTCGGTGCAAAACGCACATTATACAAAGTAGCAAAACAACAAGTAATGAAATCAGGACAATACGCTTTCCGTGACCGTCGTCAAAGAAAACGTGATTTCCGTAAATTATGGATTACACGTATCAACGCGGCAGCACGTCAACATGATATGAGCTATTCAAGACTTATGAACGGTTTGAAAAAAGCTGAAATCGATGTTAACCGTAAAATGCTTTCTGAAATTGCTATTTCAGATGAAAAAGCTTTCGGTGAATTAGTTGCTAAAGCTAAAGACTCTTTAAAATAATTATCTAAAATAAAGAGATGTACAACTGTGTACATCTCTTTATTTTTGTTTTGATATCTATCGATCATTTGATAAAATAACAAAGAAGTCATATACGAAGGAGAAACTGATGTCTAAATTTGATGAAATGATTACAGTTGTTCCAAGAACAATTTTATTTAATAATGAAAAGAATCAATTTAATGGATTTCTTGATAAAAACTCTGCTAAGGGTCAAGAGGTTTTTGATACGCTTTCTAAATACGAAATTAAGCGACGTGGAGATATGGAAGAAGATCCAACATATAAACAGTTGATTTCATATTGTATTTTAGAGAATGAACATGATGAAATATTGGTTTATGAGCGCTTATCAGGTGGCGGAGAGTCACGTCTTCATGGTCAATCTTCTATTGGTGTAGGCGGTCACATGAACGATGTACTAGGTGCTGAATCCATTAATGAAGTGCTTAGAATCAATGCACAAAGAGAGCTAGAAGAAGAAGTGGGTTTACCTGATCATAAATCTCAAAATTTAGCTTACATAGGTTTTATTAATGATGATACAAATGAAGTTGGAGAAGTTCATTTAGGTGTAGTGTTCAAAATTAAGGTGAGCAGTATCGATGTAGAAGCTAAGGAAACAGATACATTAAGGATTAAATGGGTTGACCAAAGTAAGATAGACAACTATGATGAATTTGAAACATGGAGTTCTTTAATATTAGAAGCATTACAGTAGGGGTGTTTAATAATGTCTGACATCATTCCTTTTCCGCGTTCAAAAGATAAAATAATACGAGAAATTAAACAGTCCTTTAATCAAAATGATTTTGATCAAACTTATGAACTTTTTGAAGTGTTCGAACAACAATTTGAATTAGATGAGCAAATGTCTTTGTTAAAATGTGCGACACTTTATCGAATGGAGCATTATCTTGAATTACGCGAGGAGGCTATCATTTTATTAAAGCAAGGTGTCACTAAATATGATGATTTGATGGTTTATTATGTTAAGAGTTTAAATGGTTTAGGTCAGTATTATGAAGTGATTGAAGTAATTGATCAAATTATGGATGAAGTTAATGAGCATAAAACGAGAATGGAACTTTTTCCTATAAAAGAATATGCTTTAAGTCAAATTGATAAAGATAATGAACATGCAGCGACAATTTTGCAACGATTTGAAACATTGTCGCTGCGTGAACAAATCAATACGATGCTTACTTTAATTGATCATAATCAATACCGTTATACCGAATCGGTAGTCAATTTATTACAAGAAATTTCATTGGCACCTAATGTTATTTGTATAATGCTTGAATATTTACGCTTCGCCGGATACAATCAAAGCATTCGTGTTCAGAAGTTCGGTCACACTATGGAAGTGCGACCAAGCCAACTTTCTGGACTTGAACAAACGGTACTAAAAACAAAAGTGCTTCCAGCAGTTGTTCGTCAGATTGAAGATGACGCAGCGCAACTTATGGATGAAGCAAACCACGTAATGAATAATCATGCTATATTACTTTATCCATTAGATATTGAAAGTATCGCTTCAGTGGATGAGTGGGTGAATGCCTATATAAATTATTTTAAATCAATGTTAGGCTTGGAAGATCTAGACACAACTAATAGTGTTGTCAGTTTTATTGCAACAATAGATTTACCAGAATAATTAACAATTTATAATTTGGGTAGTTAATTATAGTAGTATTATAAAATTAAAATTAATTTCAACTAGCCATATTATATACTTCGTAATTTCATTGTTTGTGTAGAGCAATCACGTATGCTATAATAGTGAAGTTGAAAAAATAAAATAGGATAATCATGGAGGTTTTTATACATGACAGCAACTTGGGAAAAAAAGGAAGGTAACGAAGGAGTTTTATCCGTTACAGTTCCAGCAGAAAAAGTAGACAAAGCAATTGATCAAGCTTTCAAAAAAGTAGTTAAACAAATTAATGTACCTGGATTCCGTAAAGGGAAAGTGCCACGTCCAATATTTGAACAACGCTTTGGCGTAGAAGCATTATATCAAGATGCAGTTGATATCTTATTACCAGAAGCATATGGTGAAGCTATTGACGAAACTGGAATTAAACCAGTTGATCAACCTGAAATCAACGTAACTTCAATCGAAAAAGGTAGCGAGATGACATTTGAAGCTACTGTAGTAGTTGAACCAGAAGTTGAATTAGGTGAATACAAAGGTGTAGAAATCGAAAAACAAGAAGTTGAATTAACTGAAGAAGAAGTTCAAGAATCAATTGACCACCAATTAGGCCACTTAGCTGAAATGGTAGTTAGAGAAGATGGTGCTGTTGAAGATGGCGATACAGTAAACATTGACTTTGATGGTTATGTTGATGGAGAACAATTCGAAGGTGGACAAGCTGAAGGTTACGACCTTGAAATAGGTTCAGGTTCATTTATCCCAGGATTCGAAGAACAATTAGTAGGCGTTAAAACTGGTGAAGAAAAAGACGTTACTGTTACTTTCCCAGAAGAATACCATGCTGAAGAATTAGCTGGAAAAGAAGCTACTTTCAAAACGAAAGTTAATGAAATTAAATATAAAGACGTTCCAGAATTAACAGACGAAATTGCTAATGAGTTAGATGCAGAAGCTAACACTGTTGATGAATACAAAGAAAATGTACGCAAACGTTTAGCTGAACAAAAAGAAACTGATGCTGAAAATGCTCAAAAAGAAGAAGCAATTAATAAAGCTGCAAACAACGCTTCAATTGAAATTCCAGAAGCTATGATTAATACTGAGTTAGATCGTATGGTTCAAGAATTTGGACAACGTATGCAACAACAAGGTCTTAACTTAGAAACTTATTTCCAAATTTCTGGACAAGATGAGTCTCAATTAAGAGAACAAATGAAAGATGATGCAGAAGAACGTGTTAAAACAAACTTAACATTAACTGCAATTGCTGACGCTGAAGCTGTTGAAGTAACAGATGCTGATATCGATGCTGAATTAGAAAAAATGAGTGAACAGTTTAATATGTCTGCTGAAGACATCAAACAAACACTTGGTAATACAGACATCATCAAAAATGATGTGCGTATCCAAAAAGTTATCGACTTATTAGTAAAAGAAGCGAAATTAGTAGAACCATCTAAAGATGACTCAGAAGCGTAACTAAATATAACGAGAGCAAATATTTTGTGAATTATATGTTAGTCGTTTAATATAGTAAACCAGTAGCAGATGCATTCAATTAATGTATCTGCTACACTATTTTGTGCAAATAACTTGTGAAATCAACAAGTTGCATATTAAAATACTATCTAGTATAGTCTTTAGGGAATAGGGGTGTAAATAGAATGTTCAAGTTCAATGAAGATGAAGAAAATTTAAAATGCTCTTTCTGTGGTAAAGACCAAGATCAAGTTAAAAAGTTGGTTGCAGGAAGTGGTGTATATATCTGTAATGAGTGTATTGAGTTGTGTTCAGAGATTGTAGAAGAAGAATTAGCTCAATCAGAAACTGAAGGTTTAACAGAATTACCAACACCTAAAGAAATTATGGATAGATTAAATGATTATGTTATCGGTCAAGAGAAAGCTAAGAAATCGTTAGCAGTGGCTGTCTACAATCATTACAAACGAATCCAACAATTAGGACCAAACGAAGATGAGATTGAATTACAAAAGAGTAATGTCGCTTTAATTGGACCTACTGGTAGTGGTAAAACGCTTTTAGCGCAAACGTTAGCTAGAACATTGGATGTACCATTTGCAATAGCAGATGCAACAAGTTTAACAGAAGCTGGTTATGTCGGTGATGATGTAGAAAACATTTTATTACGTTTAATCCAGGCAGCTGATTTTGATGTTGATAAAGCAGAAAAAGGTATCATCTATGTCGATGAGATAGATAAAATAGCTAGAAAATCAGAAAACACATCTATTACTCGTGACGTATCTGGTGAAGGCGTGCAACAAGCATTACTAAAAATATTAGAAGGCACGACAGCTAGCGTACCACCACAAGGTGGACGTAAGCATCCAAACCAAGAGTTAATTCAAATAGATACGACAAACATCTTGTTTGTACTTGGTGGTGCTTTTGACGGAATTGATGAAGTTATTAAACGTAGATTAGGTGAAAAAGTGATTGGTTTCTCAAGTAGTGAAGCTTCTAAATATGATGAGGATGCAATACTTGAACAAATCAGACCTGAAGACTTACAATCTTATGGTTTAATTCCTGAATTTATTGGCCGTGTTCCGATTGTTGCTAACTTAGAAACATTGGATGTAAGTGCGCTTAATAATATCTTGACGCAACCTAAAAATGCACTAGTGAAGCAATACACTAAAATGCTAGAACTTGATGACGTGGAATTAATATTCACTGACGAAGCTTTAGCAGCTATTAGTAGTAAAGCAATAGAACGTAAAACAGGTGCTCGTGGCTTACGTTCTATTATTGAAGAAGCATTAATTGATATTATGTATGATGTTCCTTCATCTGAAGGTGTTGTAAAAGTCATCATAACGGATGAAACAATTAATGATGAAAAAGAACCTGAATTATACGATAAAGAAGGAAACCTTGTGAACAAGGAACAAACTTCTGCTTAATTTAAGCGTGTGAAAAGCCCTAAGTTGTATATATGCAACTTAGGGCTTTTATTTTATAATAGAAACAACAGATATCATAAAAATACGTATTCATACATGTAATTGTGTAATATAATGGAACAGTTAGTTTAGAAGAAAAGAGGGTCGATAATAATGAAAGTGAATCCTAATGAAATAGAATTATTAATTAGTGCAGTGAAACCAGAACAATATCCTGAAACTGGCTTAAGTGAAGTCGGACTAAGTGGTAGGTCTAATGTTGGTAAATCGACATTTATTAATAGTATGATAGGTAGAAAAAATATGGCGCGTACATCACAACAGCCTGGAAAAACACAAACGCTCAATTTTTATAATATTGATAATCAACTTGTATTTGTTGATGTGCCAGGTTATGGTTATGCGAAAGTAAGTAAAAAACAGCGTGAAGCATTTGGTAAAATGATAGAAAAATATATTTCTAGTAGAGAATCATTGAAGTTAGTCATACAGCTTGTTGATTTAAGACATAATCCATCAGAAGATGACATATTAATGTACAATTACCTTAAATATTTTGAAATACCTACACTTGTAGTAGCTACTAAAGAGGATAAAATACCAAAAGGTAAAGTTCAAAAACATCTAGCTAATATTCAACAAAAATTAGAGATGGAACCAGAAGATGAAATCGTAAGTTATTCTTCTGTTAAAAATAATAAACAACAATTAATATGGGATATGATTGCTGCTTATTTGTAATTACTCAAAAGTAATAATCATATGCTGAAGGTCATTTGTTTATTATAAGTACAATTTATGACAACAATTTGAATGTAAATTATAATTCTTCTAATTTACTAGGCAACTTACTTAAATCATGTCATAATTGTGTTATAATTTACTTATTGTAATATGTATGGAGGGCGTTATAAATGCATTTAATTGCGGTTAGCATTAATCATCGTACAGCAGATGTAGCACTGAGAGAAAAAGTTGCTTTTAAAGATGATGCCATACGTTCAGCCAATGTTGATTTATATGAAACAAAATCTATTTTAGAAAACGTGATATTATCAACTTGTAATCGCACAGAAGTATATGCTGTTGCTGATCAAATACACACAGGTCGCTATTATATACAAAGATTTTTAGCGAGATCTTTTGGATTTGATGTTGAAGAGATTAAGTCTATGACTGAAGTAAAAGTGGGGGACGAAGCAGTAAATCATTTATTGCATGTCACTTCAGGTTTAGACTCTATAGTACTTGGAGAAACTCAAATTCTTGGCCAAATTAGAGATGCATTCTTTATTGCTCAAGAAGAAGAAACAACAGGTACTATTTTTAATCACTTGTTTAAACAAGCAATTACTTTTGCGAAAAAAGCACATAATGAAACTGATATTGCAGATAATGCGGTGAGTGTATCTTATGCAGCTGTTGAACTAAGTAAGAAAGTATTTGGCAAAATTAATAATAAGCAAGCTTTAATCATTGGTGCAGGGGATATGAGTGAACTATCACTTTTAAATTTAATTGGTTCAGGTGTCACTGATATTACTATTGTAAATAGAACGTTAAGTAAAGCTCAAAATTTAGCAAGAAAACATCAAGTGAATTATGAACCGATGGATTCATTACCAAATCTTTTAGCTAAAGTTGATATTGTAATCAGTTCGACGAGTTCAGAGGAATATATAGTAACAAATGAGATGATGCGCACGATCGCTTCTGAACGTAAAAATGATTCACTAGTATTAATTGACATAGCGGTTCCGAGAGATATAGAGCCTAATATAGATGTAATACAAAGTGTTTTTAATTATGATGTAGATGATTTGAAGGGGTTAGTAGATGCTAATCTCAGAGAACGTCAAAACGCAGCAAATGAAATCATGCAGAAGATTCCAAATGAAATTGTAGCTCATAATGAATGGGTGAATATGTTGGGTGTTGTGCCTGTGATTCAGGCATTAAGAGAGAAAGCTATGAATATACAATCAGATACGATGGACAGCATAGATAGAAAATTGCCTGGTTTGACAGATAGAGAGCGTAAAATCATTTCAAAACACACTAAGAGCATCATTAATCAAATGTTAAAAGATCCTATCAAACAAGCTAAAGAATTGAGTAGTGATAAGAAAAGTAACGAAAAATTAGAGCTTTTCCAAAACATTTTTGACATAGAGGCTGAACACGCTTATGAACCTAAAAAGACAAGAAATAAAGTGAGCAGTAGTCAAATTTTAAGTTTTGAATAAGCATATACAAATGGTGATGATATGCAAGAAATTCTGTTCATAAGATTAAATGAACTAATATTATTGATTTATTTATTTAGTATTGCTTGTTATTTTTTCGACTTTGTAAGTAAGCATTATATAGTTAGAAAATTTGGTTTTGTTACATTAGGGATTGTTTGGATGTTACAAACAATCTCTTTATCTTTTTATATTAATGTAACTCAGCAAGTACCATTAGGAAATATTTTTGATGTCTTATTTGCTCTCGCGTGGTTGATTATTTCTATTTCAATTGTGATAAGTGTGATTAAACAAATTAATATTTCTATTTTTTTATTTAATTTAATCGGTTTTTCATTAATTGCGGTTAATACATTTCAACCTATGAATTATCAAAGTTCAGGCAGCAAAATCAATATTATAAATGAATTGCTGATTGTTCATATTGCTTTAGCAACTATAAGTTATGCTTTATTTGCTTTTGCATTTGTAAATTGTGTTTTATACTTAATTCAGTATAAAAACTTAAAGCAAAAACGTTTTACGCAAAAATATTTTAGAATTGGTAGTGTAGCCACACTCGAACAAGTTGTCTTTTATAGTAGTCTAATAGGCTTTATTTTTATCATCTTAAGCATCATCTTAGGTGCACAATGGGGATTTAACACTTTGGGTGCCAATATCTTAATAGATTCTAAGGTGATTATGTCTACAATTATTACTATATTATATGGCGTATATATATATTTAAGAGTTAGAGGGACTATAAATAAAAATAAATTAATATATTTTAATATCTTTTTGTTTGGTTTAAGTATGATAAATTTATTTTTTGCTTCTCATATTTCAGAAATACATTAATTTGGAGATATGAATAATAGCTAGGAATGATTAAGTGTAAATTGCTTAATCATCTATAGGAGGATGTACACGATGCGTAAGTTAGTCGTTGGTTCGCGTAGAAGCAAGTTAGCCATAACGCAAAGCCGACAATTCATTGATAAATTAAAATCTATAGATCCGGATTTAGAAATTGAAATTAAGGAAATAGTGACCAAAGGTGATCGTATTGTCGATAAGCAATTATCTAAAGTTGGTGGTAAAGGCTTATTTGTAAAAGAGATTCAAAATGAGTTATTTGACCACAATATAGACATGGCGATTCACTCATTAAAAGATGTGCCTAGTGTCATTCCTGAGGGGCTGACATTGGGATGTATTCCAGATCGTGAAAATCCATATGACGCATACATCGCTAAAAATCATATACCATTAGATGAACTACCAGATCAAAGTATTGTAGGTACAAGTTCATTAAGACGTGGGGCTCAAATACTTGCTAAGTACCCTAATTTACAAATAAAATGGATACGTGGCAATATTGATACACGTTTAAGTAAGTTGGAAAATGAAGATTATGATGCCATTATACTTGCTGCTGCAGGTCTTAAACGTATGGGTTGGTCAGAAGACATAGTGACGAGTTATTTAGATAAAGGTACTTTAATACCAGCCATTGGACAGGGTGCATTGGGTATTGAGTGTCGTGCAGACGATCACGCATTGTTAGAATTACTTCAAAAAGTACACAACAGTGATGTGGCGGATTGTGTTACAGCAGAGAGAACATTCTTAGAACGCATGAATGGAAGCTGTCAAGTCCCAATAGGTGGTTATGCAACTAAAGACAATGATGGTACTATCGAGTTCACTGGATTAATCATGTCCCCTGATGGTAAAGAACGCTATGAACATACAGAACGTGGTAAACATCCAGTAGAATTAGGTGAAAAAGTAACGGCAGTATTGAATGAACAAGGCGCATACGATGTAATTAAAGCACTGAACGAAGCAGAATAACCGTTTGAGGTGAAAATAATGAGACCAGTTATAGTTATGACACAAACTAGTGAATTTAAAAAAAATGATACGTGTATTCTACATATGCCTTTTATAGATGTAGAGCCACTACCTTTTGATTTAAGTTTATTAGAAAATAACTATGACTGGCTTATTTTTTCGTCAAAAAATGCTGTTAAATATTTTTATCCTTATTTATCTAAAGTCAGTGTATCTCATATTGCTGTAATCGGTGAAAAAACGGCTGAATATTGTCATTCTTTGGGGATAAAGGTGGATTTTTGCCCTGATGATTATTCGCAAGAAGGGTTTCTAAAAACGTTTAAAGCAGCAAAAAGCAGTCATATTTTAATACCTTCTAGCGCATCAGCAAGGACATTGTTGCAAAACACCTTAGCACAACAACCCTATAAAGTTAGTAAAATTGACTTATACCAACCGATTCCACATACTGAAAATATCATTGCAGTTAAAAGATTGATGAGAGACAAAAAAATAGATGCAGTAACCTTTGCAAGCTCTTCCGCAGTAAGATATTTTTTCGAAAATAACGATGTGCCACCTTTTGACAATTATTTTGTTATTGGTCAACAAACATTAGAAACGTTGGAACAATACAATATATGCGCTACAATCGCAGATATTCAAACACTAGAATCCTTAGTAAAAAAAACATTAGAAAGTTGGAAAGATAATGCAATTTGATAGACACAGAAGATTACGTAGTAGTAAAACTTTGAGAAACATGGTAAGTGAAACACAAATCCGTAAAGAAGACTTAATTTATCCTATATTCGTTGTTGAACGCGATAATGTAAAAGAAGAAATAAAATCTATGCCAGGTGTTTATCAACTTAGTTTGAACTTATTAGATGAAGAAATTAAAGAAGCTTACGACCTCGGTATTAGAGGCATCATGTTTTTTGGTGTTCCAAATGAGAAGGATGCAGTAGGTACAGGAGCATACGACCATAACGGTATCGTGCAAGAGGCTACAAGAAAAGCTAAAGCGATGTATAGTGATTTACTGATTGTTGCAGATACTTGTTTATGTGAGTATACAGATCATGGACACTGTGGCGTGATAAATGAACACACCAAAGATGTTGATAATGATAAATCATTGCCATTACTTGTGAAGACTGCAATTTCTCAAGTAGAAGCTGGAGCAGATATCATTGCACCGAGCAATATGATGGACGGTTTTGTCTCAGAAATAAGAGCTGGTCTAGATGAAGCGGGTTATTATAATATTCCTATTATGAGTTATGGTATCAAATATGCTTCAAGTTTCTTTGGACCATTTCGAGATGCAGCAGAATCAACACCACAATTTGGTGATCGTAAAACGTATCAAATGGATCCAGCAAATAGACGCGAAGCACTTAGAGAGCTTGATAGCGATTTAAATGAAGGTGCAGATATGATGATTGTTAAACCAGCGTTGAGCTTCTTAGACATTATAAGAGACGTACGTAATACAACTAATGTACCTGTAGTAGCATATAATGTAAGTGGTGAATATAGTATGACCAAAGCTGCTGCATTAAATGGTTGGATTGATGAAAAAGCAGTAGTGATGGAACAAATGATTTCAATGAAACGTGCAGGCGCAGATTTAATCATCACATACTTTTCAAAAGATATTTGTAGATATATTGATGAACAATAAGGAGGTAATTTATAATGAGATATAAGAATTCTGAAAAGGCAATGGAAGAAGCTGAGCATTTGATGCCAGGTGGTGTCAATAGTCCAGTACGAGCTTTTAAATCAGTAGATACGCCAGCAATATTTATGGACCATGGTAAAGGTTCTAGAATTTATGATATAGATGGTAATGAATATATTGATTACGTTTTAAGTTGGGGTCCGTTAATATTAGGCCACCAAAATAAACAAGTGATTGATAAGATTCACGAAGTTGTGGATAAAGGGACAAGTTTTGGTGCCTCAACTGTTCAAGAAAATAAATTAGCAAAACTTGTTATTGATCGTGTGCCTTCTATTGAAAAGATAAGAATGGTGTCATCTGGGACTGAAGCAACTCTTGATACTCTTCGTTTAGCACGTGGCTACACTGGTCGTAATAAAATTGTTAAATTTATTGGCTGTTATCACGGTCATAGTGATTCATTATTAATCAAAGCTGGTTCGGGAGTTGCAACGCTTGGTTTGCCTGATTCACCAGGAGTTCCAGAGGGAATCGCTAAAAATACAATTACTGTACCATATAATGATTTAGAAGCTATAAAAGTTGCTTTTGAAGAATTTGGTGATGACATAGCAGGTGTAATTGTTGAGCCAGTAGCTGGAAATATGGGCGTAGTGCCACCAGTAGAAGGCTTTTTACAAGGCTTAAGAGATATCACAACTGAATATGGTTCATTATTAATTTTTGATGAAGTGATGACTGGATTTAGAGTAGGTTATCATTGTGCCCAAGGGTACTTCAATGTAACGCCAGATTTAACTTGTCTAGGCAAAGTTATCGGCGGTGGATTACCTGTAGGCGCATTTGGTGGTAAAAAAGAGATAATGGACCAAATTGCACCGACTGGGGATATTTATCAGGCTGGCACATTGTCAGGAAATCCTTTAGCAATGACGAGTGGATATGAAACGCTCAATCAATTAACACCTGAGTCTTACGATTATTTCAATCAACTTGGTGACTTATTAGAAGAAGGTTTGAAAGAGGTATTCAATAAGCATAATGTGCCAATTACTGTAAATCGCGCTGGTTCTATGATAGGATACTTCTTGAATGCAGGGCCAGTTACAAATTTTGAACAAGCGAATGATAGCGATTTAGAAATGTTCAGTCAAATGTATAGAGAAATGGCAAAAGAAGGCGTATTTTTACCACCTTCACAGTTTGAAGGTACATTTCTTTCAACCGCACACACCGAAGAAGATATTAAAGCAACGATACAAGCATTTGATACTGCGCTAAGTAGAATTGTATAAAGTTTTATTTGCGCCCGAGCAACGATTGCGTTGAACGGGTGCTTTTTATTTGGAATCATGTTTAAATAAAATGATATATGAAAGTTGTGAGGACATGAGTAAGCAATTGAGAAACAATTTAATTGTTTTAACAGTAGCAATCCTATTAAGTTTATTACTTCATGCATTACATGTCTTATTACCATTCATGTTTGGACCAATCATTGCTAGTGTGATTTGTATTAAGGTTTTTCATTTAGAAATTCGTTGGCCATTTTGGTTAAGTCAAATTGGACTTATTCTACTCGGTGTTCAAATAGGTTCGACATTTACAGATACGGTTATCGATGATATTAAAAATGATTGGTTTACGATTGTCATGATTACAGTCATGTTACTTGTGCTTGCTTTGCTGATAGCTTATTTTTTTCAAAAGATTGCTAAAGTTAATATTGAAACTGCAATACTTAGTGTAATACCTGGCGCCTTGAGTCAAATGCTCATTATGGCAGAAGAGAATAAAAATGCTAATATCATGGTTGTAAGTTTAACGCAAACCTCAAGAATTATTTTTGTGGTTATTCTTGTTCCGTTTATTTCCTATTTTTTCAAAGACGCTAATGGACATTCATCACTAGGTACAACTGCAACAGAAAAATTAACAGAGGCACTAACGTTGCCCAGTATAGTATGTTTAATTTTAGCTATTATCATTGTTTATTACTTAATGGGGAAAATTAATTTTCCTACTCGACAACTGTTAGCACCAATTGTTGTGTTAATAAGTTGGAATCTAATCACGGGTGTAACATTTACATTAGATAATTACATCATAGCTGCAGCTCAAGTCATTTATATGATAAGAATTGGCATACAGATTGCTAATTTAGTGGATCAAATGAAAGGACGTATAGCTGCTGCAATAGCATTTCAAAATATTTTTCTTATTTTATTAGCCTTTGTTATGGTGTGGTTAATATCAATGTTTTCAAATCACTCTATTAATGAGTTGTTTTTAGGGGCCGCTCCAGGCGGTATGAGTCAGATTGTATTAGTTGCTATTGAAACAGGGGCTGATGTGGCTATGATTTCGAGTTATCATATCTTTAGAATTTTCTTTATTCTCTTTTTAGTAGCACCAATGTTAAACTATTTTCTTAAATATAGAGAAAGAACTCATGCTAAAAATAAATGATATGTAGAATGATTAGACGATTAAATTAAGCTCAGGTTATAAAAATATAAAGTCATTTATTCAGCAATATATACCAATCAGATATAATAATCTGGTTGGTTTTTTTGGTATGATAACCATTAAATTTCAAAATTAAATTCATTATAAAAATAATTTTTTAATGAAGTAAACTCATGGTGTTTTATTATATTTTTTTGAATTATTTGAAAATAAAGTGGCATTTAGATGAAAAATAACTATCAAATACAATTGTGAATTGAGTTAATTTACACTTCGGCACAAAATATCAAATTACACCAAATTATAAATTTTACATTAATATAATAATCGGAATTTTCTGACTGTTAAAAGATTTTAAAACGTTTCTTACGTTTACTACACTGTGAGTAAGCGATTTCTTTAATTGTATCAATTATTTTCTCGCTATTGACGTATTTTTGATTAGTGCTAAAATGACTTCTTGTAATTAAAAGGAGTGTATATGTCATGAAATTTAACAAAAGGAAAATTAACACTGTAGACATAAACCAAGCGAAAAAAAGTGTTTTTGCAACTGGGATTGGAAATGCTATGGAGTGGTTTGACTTTGCTTTATATTCATACTTAGCAGTAATCATTAGTAAAAACTTTTTTAGTCAAGTTGATAATGATGAATTGAAGCTGATTTTTACTTTCGCAACGTTTGCGATTGCATTTTTACTAAGACCAGTTGGTGGTATTGTTTTTGGTAAGATAGGTGACAAATATGGAAGAAAAATTGTATTGACAACTACAATCATGTTAATGGCATTTTCTACATTTTTAATAGGAATTTTACCTACATATGATCAAATTGGCATTTGGGCACCAATTATTTTATTAATTGCTCGTATATTACAGGGCTTCTCAGTTGGAGGAGAATATGCTGGAGCGATGGTTTATATCGCAGAATCTTCACCGGATAACAAACGTATCAGATTAGGTAGTGGCCTTGAACTAGGTACACTGTCAGGTTATATCTTCGCATCTGTGCTTGTTACAATTATGTTTTGGTTAATTCCAAGTAGTAGTATGGAAAGTTGGGGTTGGAGAATACCATTCTTCATTAGTATTCCAATTGGATTATTTGGATTGTACTTAAGAACGCATTTAGAAGAATCTCCTATTTTTGAAAATGATTTGGCACAAGAAGAAGAAGAGGGACCAGGATTCCTACAAATCATTAAAGAAAACAAACGTGATATTTTAATATGTGTGGTATTTGTAGCATTCTTTAACATCACAAACTATATGTTATTAGGCTATATGCCTTCATACTTAGACGAAAATATTGGTATCAAAGATACAATTAGCACGCCAATCACTGCGATTGTATTAATTATCATGTTACCTTTTGCTATTATGTTTGGTCGTTTAGGCGATAAAGTAGGAAATAAGAAAATTATTAGTATTGGATTAATTTTAGGTATCGTATTTTCTGTGATTGCTTTCCAATTCTTAAATATGGGTAGTCTTGCATTCCTATTTATAGGATTATTAATGATTGGTATTGTGTTATCTGTTTATGAAGGGACAATGCCAGGTACATTACCAACATTATTCTTCACAAATGTTCGATATAGAACACTTTCATGGACATTCAATATTGCAGTTTCAATTTTTGGTGGTACAACACCGTTAGTTGCTTCGTGGCTTGTACATGAAACAGGAAGTAATTTAGCACCAGCATTTTACTGGTTAGCATTTAGTATTATAGGACTAATTGTAGTTGTATTTTTATTCAAAGATACTTCAAAACAATCGTTAAAAGGGTCTTATCCAACAGTAGCAAACGAGAAAGAATTTGAAATTGCTGTTGAAAATCCAAAAGATTCACTATGGTGGCATTCAGAAATTAAATAAAAATAATAGCAGCAATGGCTATCGTTTTAATATTAAAAAGGAAATGAATTTGAGTCACTTCCTCAAACTGTCGACAAAGTCTCTGACTTTGTCGACAGTTTTTTTACGCACGCTTTCCTGTAGTCTATGGCTAGTAGTTTTCCCACAGAATCCTGAACAAATAACTGACCAGTATTAAGCGAGACATATTATAAGGTGTGTAAGTTAAATATCAGGGATGTTTATCATGTTGAATAAATAAATTGATAAAAGAGATTAATATATAAATAAACCCTAGGTGAAATGTCACTTAAGGTTTATTTATGTTATAAATTATTTGGATTTTTGGGACAACACTGCAAATGAGCATTATAGAGTCCAGCAGCTTCAAGAAAGGAGAATACAGTTACTGGGCCTAAAAATTTAAAACCATAACTTTTTAGTTTCTTTGATAATTGGGTGGCACGCTCATCTACAGTAATTCGATCACTTGGATGCGTATATTGAAAATCTACAGGCTTACCATCTACATAAGACCAGAGAAAATCACTGAAACTGCCATAATCTTTTACGATTTCAAAATAACCTTTTGCTTGTCCTACAATAGCTTCTAGGTTTTTTCGATTATGCACTATATTGGGAAATGACATTAATGCATCAATGTCTTCCGAAGTCATATTAGAAATTTTTGCAGGATCAAAATTATAAAAAGCTGATTCGTAAGATTCTTTTTTCTTGAGAATCATTAACCAAGATAATCCAGCATGTTGTGATTCAAGTGCCATCAATTTAAATAATTCAAGACTGTCGTATAGAGGCTGTCCCCATACTTCATCATGATACTGTAAATAAATGGGATCTTTCGTTCCAAAAGCACATTCGTTCATAAATTTTACCTCCATTGCATTGACTTATCTTCACATCCATTATACTATAATTAAGGAAACAAATATTGTCTACTGGGAAGAGTAAATAGTGTTAGATTTGACAGAGAGTACATGATTGCTGAAAATGTACAGTTTAACTTATTGAAGGTAGCCCACATTGAACTTTAGCTGAACTGATACAATAATCAATTGTATATAAACTAAGTTAAAGCGTGTTTGAGCGTTAATCATAATTTAAAGTGCATGAAGTTAGCGAACTAATTTCATGAATTTAGGTGGTACCACGGAATATCCGTCCTATATATGTAGGGCGGGTATTTTTATTTTTTAAGGAGGATTTTAACGAATGGAAATGAAACCAAAATATAATCCGAGCGAAGTTGAGTCTGGGCGTTATGACCAATGGGTAAACAACGGTTACTTTAAAGCAGCAGAAGATCATTCAAAAGAAACATACACAATTGTTATTCCACCACCCAATGTAACAGGTAAATTACATTTAGGACATGCATGGGATACAACATTACAAGATATAATTACTAGAATGAAACGTATGCAAGGGTACGATACATTATATTTACCAGGCATGGATCACGCTGGTATTGCTACACAAGCTAAAGTTGAAGCTAAATTAAATGAACAAGGTTTATCACGTCATGATTTAGGAAGAGAAAAATTCCTTGAAAAGGCCTGGGATTGGAAAGAAGAATATGCTGACTTTATCAGAAACCAATGGGCTAAATTAGGACTAGGTTTAGACTATAGCAGGGAGAGATTCACATTAGATGATGGATTAAGCAAAGCAGTTAAAAAAGTTTTTGTTGATATGTATAACAAAGACTTAATCTATCGCGGTGAATATATTATTAACTGGGATCCTATAGCAAGAACGGCTTTATCGGATATCGAAGTTATTCATGAGGACGTACAAGGTAAGTTTTATCATTTTAAATATCCTTATGCAGATGGTGAAGGGTACATTGAGATTGCGACGACACGCCCTGAAACAATGTTAGGTGACACAGCAATTGTTGTAAATCCCAATGACGACCGCTATAAAGATTTAATTGGTAAAAAAGTAATCCTACCAATCGTCGGTAGAGAATTACCTATTTTAGCTGATGAATATGTAGATATTGATTTTGGTAGTGGCGCAATGAAAGTTACACCTGCACATGATCCAAATGATTTTGAAATCGGTAATCGTCATAATTTAGAACGTATTATTGTGATGGATGAATCTGGTAAAATGAATGACAAGGCTGATAAATACGAAGGCATGGATAGATTTGATTGTCGTGAGCAACTTGTTAAAGACCTAGAAGCAGAAGGTTTGGTCATTAAGATAGAAGAGCATGAGCATTCAGTTGGTCACTCTGAACGTTCTGGCGCAGTGGTAGAACCTTATTTGTCAACGCAATGGTTTGTGAAAATGAAACCATTAGCTGAACAAGCGTTGAATAATCAAGAAACTGATAATAGAATCGATTTTGTGCCTTCAAGATTTGAAAAGACATTTAATCGTTGGATGGAAGAAATAAGAGATTGGACTATATCACGCCAATTATGGTGGGGACATCAAATTCCAGCTTGGTACCACAATGAAACTGGAGAAATTTACGTTGGTGAATCAGCACCAGAAGATAGTGAAAATTGGACACAAGATGAAGATGTATTAGATACATGGTTCTCAAGTGCATTGTGGCCATTTTCAACATTAGGTTGGCCAGATATAGATAAAGAAGACTTCCAACGTTATTTCCCAACGAATGTACTAGTAACGGGATATGATATTATTTTCTTCTGGGTAGCTAGAATGATATTCCAAGGATTAGAATTTACTGGAAAACGTCCGTTTAATGATGTATTATTACATGGATTAGTGCGTGGCGATGATGGGCGTAAAATGAGTAAATCATTGGGTAACGGCGTTGATCCGATGGATGTTATTGACGAGTATGGTGCAGACAGCTTAAGATATTTCTTAGCCACTGGCTCATCTCCCGGACATGATTTACGTTACTCTACAGAAAAAGTCGAATCCGTATGGAATTTCATCAATAAAATTTGGAATGCTGCGAGATTCAGTCTTATGAATATCGGGGATGATTTTAAAGTGGAAGATGTTGATTTATCTGGTGATTTATCATTAGCCGATAAATGGATTCTTACACGTTTAAACGAAACAATCGCTAATGTGACTGATTTAAGTGAAAAATATGAATTTGGTGAAGTAGGGCGTGCGCTTTATAACTTTATATGGGATGATTTCTGTGATTGGTATATTGAAATGAGTAAAATTCCTATGAACGGTGAAGATGAGGCGCAAAAACAAGTTACGCGTTCAGTATTGACGTATGTCTTAGATAATACAATGAGAATGCTACACCCATTCATGCCATTCGTGACTGAACAAATTTGGCAAAATTTACCTCACGAAGGTGAAACAATCGTGAATGCAGCATGGCCAACAGTAGACGATGCACTTACTTTTGATGAAAGTAAAGAAACAATGTTACAACTTGTTGAAATCATTAAATCTGTAAGAACATCTCGTTTGGAAGTTGATACACCACTTTCCAAAGCTATTCCTATTTTTATTCAAGCAAAAGATGAAAATATTAAAGCGACATTGCAAAATAATTCAAATTATATAGATAGATTTTGTCACCCAAGCGAGTTAACGATTGAAACTTCTATTGAAATTCCTGAAAAAGCCATAACATCTATTACTACTGCAGGCGAAGTGGTGCTACCATTAGAAGGCTTAATTGATATGGATAAAGAAATTGAACGTTTAGAAAATGAACTTGCAAAATGGGAAAAAGAATTAGATCGAGTAAATAAAAAATTAGCTAATGAAAATTTCGTAAGTAAAGCACCAGAAAAAGTAATCAATGAAGAACGTGAGAAGAAACAAAATTACCAAGAAAAATATGACGGTGTTCAATTACGAATTAATCAATTAAAAGCATAGGAGTCCTAAAACATGAATTACCTAGATAGCTTATATTGGATACACGAAAGAACTAAATTTGGCATTAAACCTGGCGTGAAACGTATGGAATGGATGCTTGAACAACTGAACAATCCTCAATTTAATATAAATGGTATTCATGTTGGTGGAACCAATGGGAAAGGATCTACTGTTGCATATCTTAGATCAGCTTTAGTTGATAATGGGTATGAAGTTGGAACTTTTACTTCACCATTTATTGAAACATTTAATGAACGGATTAGTTTAAATGGCGTTCCAATTAGTGATGATGATATTGTTGAATTAGTTCAAAAGGTAAAACCAGTGAGCGAAGCATTAGAATTAGAAACAGAACTTGGAACAGCAACAGAATTTGAGATTATAACCACAATGATGTTTTTATACTTTGGAGAATTGCACCCAGTAGATTTCGTAGTTGTTGAAGCGGGATTAGGTATAAGAAATGATTCAACAAATGTGTTCAAACCGATATTGTCTATTTTAACAAGCATCGGTTTAGATCACACTGAGATTTTAGGAGACAGTTATGTTGATATTGCTAAAGATAAAGGCGCAATCGTCAAACCTGATACGCCTGTAATTTATGCAGTCAAAAACGAAGAAGCACTTAAAATTATTCGTGGTTTTGTTGAACAACAAAACGCAGAAGGTATCGAACTTGAACGAGACATTAGTATTGTTTCTGAAGGTGAAGAATTTACGTACCGCTATAAAGATTACGAATTAGAAACGCTATTACTTAATATGTTAGGTGAACACCAAAAAGAAAATGCTGCTTTAGCAATAACAGCGCTTATTGAATTAAATGAGTCCGGTATTGTGGATTTAGACTTTAATAAAATGATAGATGGTATTGAATCTGTAAGTTGGACTGGTAGAATTGAACGTGTCAAAGAACAGCCACTAATGATTGTGGATGGTGCACATAACAATGAGAGTGTTGAAGCATTAATCAGTACTTTAAAAGGTTATTATCATGTAGAACAATTAGATATTTTGTTTGCTGCTACTAAAGGTAAACCAGTTAATGTAATGGCGGATCAACTAAAAACAATCGCTTCAACGTTTTATATAACTGATTTTGATTTTCATAAAGCTTTAACAAAAGAAGAAATATTTGATGAAGTACGTTTTGACCATAAAGAATTGGTTGATGATTATGTTAAATTCATTGAGGATTATCAAGGTAAAGGACTGATCATTACTGGGAGTCTTTACTTTATAAGTGAAGTTAAAGCTAAGATAAAATTTTAAATGTAAATAAAAGTATTAAATATGAGTAAGTTACTGTTTATAGTCTTTAATGGGATGTTGCATTTAGCATCGTAAAGAAGATACTCAGTAACTTGCTTATTTTTTTTGTTAATGTGCAGGATTCAGAATTATTCAATTCATTATAACAATATATCAATTTGTAGGGTTTTTTATGGGTGAAACTAAGGTTAGTGAGAATTTTATTAAGTAATTAAATTGACCATGATATAATTTTATCAGGAGGCGCTATATTGATATTACAACTATTATTTTGTCCAATATTGTTTAGTTACCTTTACCAATTATGTCACGTGCAATCATTTAAGTTAAACTATTTATTATTAAGGTCTCGTTGTGATTATTGTCATCAGCAACTCAAATTTATAAATATGATACCTATCTTAAGTTACATGATGCAAAGGGGAAAAACGCGATGTTGTAATCATAAATTAAGTTGTTTTTATATTATTGGAGAGTTATTGGCACTTCTTCCCACAATTATACATACATATATGGCCCTGAATGTAAATTATGCTACGTTCTTACTGATATATTTATTTCTTCTGGTTTTTTCTATTTATGATATTCAAACTTTGACTTTACCGGTACACGTTATTATTATTTTCATTTTTTGTGGCATATTTATTACACATGGAAATCTTTATACATTCCTCTATATAACGATATTACTTCACATATTTTACTTTATTTTTTATCAAGCTATAGGATATGGAGATATCTTACTATTTTCAATATTATCGTATCTATTACCGTATACTATGTTTGTATTAACAATATTGATGACTTTTCTTATAGCAGGGTTATTTGCTTTGGTTGGTATGATGGTGTTCCATCAAGCTAAACGTAAAATACCACTTGTCCCTTTTATATTTATTGCTTTTAATTTTTTAATTATTTTCAATGAACCATTAATATAGGAGTGAATTTATTTTGATGATAAAAGACCTTGCTGATTATCAGAAACCAAGAGAACGTTTACTTAATCATGGTGCCTCACAGCTATCACACGCTGAATTATTAGCTATATTAATAAATACTGGTAGAAAAGGCAGCTCTAGTATAGATATTGCGAATGAACTTTTAAAAACAGTTGATAGTTTAAAGGAATTAAAATCGTTATCGATTAATGATTTGAATAAAATTAAGGGTGTTGGATTATACAAAGCGCTCATTTTAAAAGCAGCTTTTGAACTTGGTGAACGTATGCATTCAAGGACTGTGGAAGATAAAATACAAATCACACATCCACAAGATGTAGCAGAATTTATGATGGGCAAAATGGAACATCTTACACAGGAAAAATTTGTCGTACTTTTTTTAAATTCTAAAAATGTTGTTATCAAGCAAAAGGAGATATTTAAAGGGACGTTAAATAGCTCAATTGTCCACCCACGTGAAATTTTTAGTGAAGCTGTAAAGCATGCAAGTAATGCTATTGTTTTATTACATAATCATCCTTCGGGTGATGTGACACCATCAGGTGAAGATATCAAGACAACGGAAAGGTTGAGAGCATGTGGTGAAATGCTTGGTATAGATGTGTTAGATCATCTTATTATTGGTGACCATGACTATTTAAGCATGGTAGAAGCAGGATATTTCGATTAGATAAAGCAATTTCCGTAGTATATTGATAAGATTAAGGAATAATGCAAATTAGGTATATTTGCTCTGTATCGTCTTTGAAAAAGAATATAATAGGTTATATCATTAATTCAATAACTTTAAACAGCTTTATTTTTCTGGTTGCTTATAAATGGTGGTAGGAGTAGCTATATAGTAGACGAATTAACGTAGTATACAAGGATTAAATGCTATGTCACAAATGATGCGCTGAGTTAGTTTGTTTTCAATATAAACTTGCGATTCAAAATTAGTGAATTTCTTTTTGCATTAAGTATTGTTTTACGCCATAAGTTGTAATGGTTTGACCAGTCTTATGAAAGCCCAAGCATTTATAAATGTTATAGGAAACTTCGTTTGTTTCATTAACTACTAAAGCAATATAATGTATATCCGAGAAATTATTTTTGATATAGTGATTTAATGATTTTATACAGGATTTTGCGTAACCCTTTCTAAGGTAACGCATATCAGTAGAAAAGGATCTAAAAAAAACAGTGTTTTGAGGATTGGTAGCAAAATGTTCTAAGTAGTCACTATTTCTATCTAAAACAAAAAATGTTACAAGTTGGTCATGTGCATCAAAGCCTAAAATACAGTGACAATTTTCATCCTGGCAAGATTGATTAATATGGTATGAAGGTGTCTTTGGAAAGTGTAACTGGTCCTCTTGTAGTTGATAGTCATTTATATTTTTTTCATAACATTTTTTGTATTTTACTAAATGCATGTGCTTCCCTCCATTAAATATTTAACAAATTTAAAGAATATTCCGATAATTAAAATGATTGATAACGTCTATTGATATGTGAAATGTTCCTTATAAATAAAATAATTATACTTGTTAATGTATTTAAATGCAATATAGAAAGTGGCTTTTTAAATATTTTTGAAATACTAAGGAGAAGTGATTAGTATGTAGTTTCAAAATTTAAGTAGTAATGAATCGATTAAAGTTTTACAAAAATAAATGCCGAATTAGCAACGAGCTAATTCGGCATTTATTTACATCTAGTTATGAAATGACCATGGAAACATTGTAATTTGCATGATTGTTTAAGCGTTCTAAAAACTTGTTTAAACTATTATTGTCTGGAAATCTACATTCTAATAAATAACAAGCATCACCAATAACTTTGTAATTATTTAAAATAAAAATAGTTTCTTTGTTTACAAACTCAAGATATGAGCGGTGAGAAATTTTATGCGTATATATATTAATAAAGACATGTACTTTGCAGTCTAATGCTTCTTGATTTAAATCAATGGTATAGCCAGTAATGATTCCAGCATCTTCTAATTTTTTCACTCTATTATTGGTAGCTTGACCAGTTAAGTTTATCTTCTTACCAAGGTCATTCATTGATATCTTACTATTTATTTTTAATTCACTTACGATTGCTTTATCTAATTCATCCAATATTCTTCCTCGCTTTCAAATTCCAAGTAATTAATCAAAATGTTTTTCAATTTTATATTTAAACGGCAGTGGCCTCCACGTAGAATAAATATATAAATTTAATTGGAGGCACATTTATGAAAATAAATCATATCAGAAATGCAACAAGTATAATTGAATACGCAAATACGAGATTTTTAATTGATCCTATGTTAGGAGAAAAGGGTTCTTTTGGGGCATTTCCAAATGCACCTAGGATAGATCAAGGTAATCCAATCGTTGATTTACCGATGTCGTTAGACAAAATCATCAATAACATTGATGCAATTATTTTAACACATTTACATCTTGATCATTTTGATGAAGTAGCACAAAAGGTATTAAATAAAAATATTAAAGTTTTCACGCAAAATGAAAATGAAGCGAGTCAAGTTCGTAATGTAGGTTTTAAAGATGTAGAGGTTTTATCTGAGCATACTACATTTAATGGTATTAAATTAATTAAAACGCCTGGAGAACATGGAAGAGGTGAAATAGTAGAAGACATGGGTCCTGTGTGTGGAGTCATTTTTGAACATCAAAGTGAACAGAAACTGTATATCGCAGGAGATACAGTTATGTATAGTAAAGTTAAAGAAACAATAAATCATTTTGAACCAGAAATAATCGTCGTTAACGGTGGAGACAATCAATTTTATTATGGTAGTTCACTCATTATGAACGGTTATGATGTTTATCAAGTAGCAAAAGCAGCGCCAAATTCAAAAGTCATTGTTGTTCATATGGAAGCTGTAAATCATTGGAACTTATCTCGTCATAGTCTAAAAGAACTTACAAGAGACATGGGTATCGAAAAACAAGTTTTAATACCAAATGATGGAGAGCAATATACTTTTAATAGCTTATCATAATATTGATATAGTCTTGACTTATGGAAAATCCAATATAAAACGAGTTACAACAACTTCGTTTTATATTGGATCTATTTAGAAAGGAGGTAACATGACAAATAAAATATGGACAAAGGATTTTATAATTTATTCAGTTATTAATTTCCTGCTAATATTAGTATATTTTCTATTAAATTCTACTATAACCACTTACGCTCAAAATGAATATAATGCTTCTAGTAAAATGATGGGGCTGTTAGCAGGCATATTTATAGTTGGTGCACTTTTAGGTAGGGTGACAATAGGATTTTTAAAAATAACGAAGAAAATATTAGTCATTAATACATTACTATTAATCTTATCGATAATGTTATATTTTATAAAATTAGACCAATATTTCTTGATGATAGTCCGTTTATTAAATGGTGTATTCATTGGTATTACAACAACTATTGTGGGTACAATTGTTGCCACAGTAATACCCAATCATAGAAAAGGTGAGGGAATCAGTTATTTTGCGGTGAGTACAGCTTTAGCTACTTGTTTAGGACCATTTATAGGTATATCTTTAACGAGCAATAATAACTTCATGAATATATTTTATATTAGCTTTTTATTAGGTATTATTAGTTTTGTCATTACATTACTTTTAAAAAACCAAGAAATTAATAATAAAAAGAAATTTTCATTCAATAATTTATTTGATAGACAAGCTTTACCCATTGCATTCATTATATTCTTAAGTGCTTTATCATTTTCCGGTATAGTATCGTATATAAATTTATATGCTATTGAGATTGATTTGGTAAAAGCAGCGAGTTACTTTTTTATTATCTATACTGCTGCAGTGTTAATTTCACGACCCTTCACTGGTAAAATTGTAGATGCATATGGAGCCAATATTATTATTTATCCAGCAATTATATTATTTGTATTAGGATTATGCTTATTAGGAATAAGTCATAGTGCTTGGTTACTACTTGTTTCGGGACTATGTATTGGATTAGGATTTGGTAATATTTCCTCAATTACTCAAACAATAGCAGTAAGTCATGCTAAACCACATAATATTGGATTAGCAACCTCTACTTTTATGATTTTTATGGATTTAGGGAATGGTATTGGACCATATACTCTAGGTTTGATAACGCCTTTTTTAGGTTATGCTGGTATGTATAAATCGTTAGCCATTTTGATGATATTTACGTTTGTTTTATATTACTTTATCTATGGTAAACATAGTAAAAAATTTAAACATTAGATTTCTTGAAGCAGCAGATAAATATTCATGCTGCTTCTTTCACGATAATAACTGATAGTGTAATTTAACGGAAAGTAGAAGTTGCTACTTGTTCAATGAAAGAAAAATTGAAGCTTTGTTTGGGTATGACTTATTATAGAAGTTATACTGACAACCCAATCTATGTTTAACTAAAGGCTTGAACAATGTCTTGATAAGCTCATTTCAAAATAAAAATTAAATGTTCTTTTATGACTTAAATTTAGAAAACATTAAACAATATAGATGTTAAAACCTTTTATTATGTAAGTAACCACAACCATTTTAACTAAATGGATGTGGTTTTTCTGTATCTATAAAGTCATTTATGACTTATTTCTGTTTAGTATAGATGTTTGTACTTTGGAATAATGTTTTATTTTTTAATAATGTGATAGTATTTTAAGAAAGGGAGGGAAAGATTAAAATGACAGATAAGAAATTCCCAAAGGATGCAATGCGCGTGTTAAAAGAAACAAGCCGTACATTTTATATTCCAATTACTTTTTTAGAAAAAGAATTAAAACATACGGTGGTATGTGGTTACTTAGTAATGAGAGCGATAGATGAAATCGAAGATCACGAAGAAGTTGAAAATGATGTGAAATATACGATCTTAATGCAAGTGAGCGATCTATTAAAGAAACCTTTTGATGAAACAGAATACTTCCGAATACTTGGGCCAATAAAAGAAATGATGCCTGAAGTTACTGTGCGTTTAGGTGATTGGTTAGATGCATGTCCAAATAGTACATTACCAATTGTTACGGATGCTTCTAGTGAAATGGCATTCGGGATGGCGAAATGGGCAAAAGCAAATTGGGAGGTCCATACTCGAGAAGATTTAGATGATTATACATATTACGTTGCAGGACTTGTTGGAGTAATGCTTTCAGAATTATGGGAGTTTTGTGCTGGCATCAAGACTGACCGAGATTTAGCCATTGGTTATGGGCGTGGGCTTCAGGCCGTGAATATTTTAAGAAATGAGAAAGAAGATTTAGAAGAACGTGGCGTGAATTTCGTACCAGATGGTTGGACACGCGCAGATTTATTTGATTATGCTGAGCAAAACTTGGCAAAAGCTGATGAATATATGAAGGCGATTAATAAGAGAAGTATTATACTTTTCTGTCGTTTACCTTTAGCACTTGCACATAAATCTCTAAAAGCTATGAGAGATGGGCGCGAAAAGATGTCTCGTAAAGAAGTGGAAGAAACGGTAGAAGAAGTTAAGAAAGACTAATAGTTGAAAACTGAATAAGTATTTAAATCTTAAAAAATGAAGATAATAGAAATGCTCAAAATAATAGGATAAGCTATAAGTAATATATACTTATAGCTTTTTTGTGATTTTATACATTAATAGCAAGTAGGAAAAAATGTGGCATTTTTCATAATAAGTGAAAGCATTAGTATATAGTTTTTGTTAATGATAGGGAATAAAAAAGGAATGATTATAGGGGGGTTCTTATTAAAGCGTTTGAAGCATATCAATCACTGAAAATATTTGAGATGATTTCAGATTCCATGGACAATATGAAAATTACAAATGTTGAAGTGGAATTATGGAATAGGGATTATGAGGCAATTAATTTATGCTACGGAAACACAAATGTAAAAAGTAGATTAGCAAAAAAGACACCTAAAAAGAGAGGGTATTTTATAGCTGTTTGGAGAAAAAATAATGCAAACATGAATGAGCCGTTTACTTATCAATCGTTTCAAGATAGGTTAGTGATCAATGTCAGTGATGGTCATTACAAAGGACAGTTTGTTTTTCCAAAAAGTGTATTAATAGAGCACGGCATTGTAAGTTCACAAGATAAAAAAGGTAAAATGGCGATGCGTCTTTATCCTTCATGGGAAACCGATTTAAATAAAACAGCATATCATACGCAATGTTGGCAAACTAAATATTTTGTCGATTTAATAAAAGTAAATGAACTCTATTTTCTAAATAATAATTTAAAGTAAACATACAAAAAATGCGACTTATTTTGTGTTGAAATAGAAGTGTACGAGATAATTCTGAAAAGTGTAGTATAGGAAAATGAAATCAACGAGTAATCTATTAGGAATGAATGTGAATCTTATGAACAATGATTAATTCGCTGACGTATTGATCTGTGGGATAAAAGTGTAGTGATTTTTGAAAATAATATAGATATGTGAATTTTAATTTTAATTCATATGTTGTTGGCCGAAATTTTGCGTTTATATAGAATATCAATATAGGAGTGATTAGATGCTAATGACTAAACGACTTATAATGGTAAAGCCTGATTTAAAATATGCTGATGAACTTTTTAATATACATTCAGATCTAATTGCTACACAATTCACACCACTAACTAGACATTTAACAATTGAAGATACAAATCAAATGATACGGAATTGGATTAGATATTGGGATGAAAATAATTATGGGTATTTTATTTTTATAGATAGATGTAATGGAAATGTATTGGGGAGCGGAGGAGCTATAAAGAAAGAGTATTTTGGCGATATATTTTTAAATGTTTATTATCGTATATGTCCTAATTATACAGGGGAAGGATTAGCTTATGAAGCTATGAATAAAATAATTGACTGGTTAAAATCAAATGTAGATGATAAGTCAAAATTTATCATAAGAACGGATAAAAACAATGTAGCTTCCATTAAATTAGCAGAAAAGCTAAACTTTCAATACAGGTCTACAAGAGATAATCATTTAAACTGTGGTGATATATTTTATATTAAATAAATAGCAACATCAGAAAATACTATTATCGTAAGAAAAATTATTTGTGAGGAGGGATTAAATGGAAATTAAAGTAGCCACAAGCATGGATGTAGCACTAATTAATTATATTATGAAAAGTGCTTTCGCAGAATATAAAGCAAGTGAATTACCTTCGAGTGCACTTCAAGAAACGGAAAAAATGATTTTAAATGCTTTTAAACAAGGGGAAAAAGCACTCATTGCTTACGATAAACAAGAACCGGTAGCGATGGTTCGATTTAAGCAAATAGGTAATAATATACATTTTACGCGTTTATCTGTTATTCCTGACAGACAAGGGGAAGGGATTAGTAAAATGTTATTAGTATCATTGGAGCTACGTGCCCAAAAATGTGGTATGACTAATATAGTGTGTAAGGTACGCGCAAACGTACCAAGAAATATTAATATTTATAAATCAATGGGATATAAGCAGTGTGAGGAGCAAGTGATATATAAGGAATATGGGCAACCATTAAAAGTTGTAACTATGTTAAAGGAGTTATAACATATACAATAATGAAAAATTATTTTAATTACTTATTCATTTACTATATTGATTTAATAATATTGGTTGAAGTGGTTCTACTCATCCCTTGGAAGAGATAAGCAATAAAGACTTTTAAATAATTAGCATATAGTGGGTGAATTATGGAACGAAAAAATTTCTAAATTTTATAAATGGTAGTACTAAACAAAAATATATGGTTGTATCTGAAAGAGTATCCTTTAACTTTTCTATGGTTAGTAAAATAGTAGGAGATAAGATTAAGCTGATAAATAAAAAAGATAAACACATCACAGCACATCCTGAGCTTTCTCGTAATATATTACGAGAACAACACATGCTACTTAACCTGTTGTTCTTATAACATAGTATGTTATAACCGAAGCGTTAATATTGCTTGAGAAGAAAGATCGGTATTGCTAATGAATATTTCAAACTGTACGTAAAATACCAACTTTTATTTCTGGATAACTACTAATATGATTTGAAAATATGAAGTTAAAGTCGCTATATAACCTTTATAAGCAGCGGCTAAATTGTTTATAGTAGTTATTATTCACATAAAAAGGATGATGGAGTCATGAAGTACTTGATAGCAATTTTAATCATAATTTGCATAGCAAGCTTATTTACTTTAGTAAAATGGATGGATGACAGACTTTTTGTGAAACGAGATAGTAAAAGTGCGAAAGAGTTGCGAGATGATAAGAAATGGTTATTAATATCGTTGATTGGTGGGCTGATCGTTGGTACACTGTTCGTTATGATATATTATTTATAATTGATTTTGTTAGTGTGAGTATAATCGATGATTTGGATTTAATTGCATAGACCCCTGTATTTTTATTCATTGTTACATTTATAGGTGCTGCCATTACTATATTTCCAATAGGATTTTTTATGTACCAATTAGTGTACATGGACAAATACAAAAAATAGAAAAGATGGATTAGGAGTGTACTTGATTATGCACAACTCTATATTATGGTCGAAGGTTTTATACCTGTTTATTTTTTAGCTGCATTGCTTCATTTTATTTTATTTTATTTAAAATTTATATACAACCTGAAGGGGATGCGATATATTTGCAAACGCTTATGTTAGTCGGGTTAGGCATTGCATCGTTACTATATAACTATAATAGGCAAGAAAATTAAATAATACTTATTAAAAGATCGGACGTTATATTAAACTAACGTTCGACCTTTTACATATAATCGAATATTAAGGACGCATTTGTAAACCCTGTATAATGTAATAATGATGTCAGTTGGTAAGAAACAGTTTGTTAGTGAATAAAGTGTAATATGCATTGTTCTATTTAAGGAATAATTTGCAATTATGCAATATATAGTAGTTTGCCGAAAGTGTTTTCTGAAGTACAAAATATATTGTATAATTAAAGTGAAAATTAAGGGAGGATCATCAATTGGGAAGTATATTATTGATAGGGTTATTAATACCAATCGTATATTTAATGCAACTTACAAAACAACAACAACAGATTACAATAAAGCGTGTAGGTTTTACAACGTTGATATCAGTGATTGGTGTGGTCGTTGCTGCAATATTATTTAGCATATTCACTGCTATTGAAACTTCATTTTGGATATATATGTTAAGCGCTATTATTGTTGGGATTGTATGGGCGTTAATACTAAGCGGTTGCTACTATATTTATCAACTATTAACAAATCATATAGAAAAGTAGTGTTTGAGAGGCTAAGAAGTTTTTAAGTGCACTGAGGTTTTGAGGATGAGATGATTTAATGTTGTTACTTTATTAGAATAAAAAATAAAATGCGCTTAATTGACTCCTCGGTCATTAAGCGCTAAAATTTTAATTTATAAAATTGAAATAGGTATTGAAATTTTCTATTAACCAAAGGATACCTTGATATCCTAGATATATACATAAAACAATGATTCCAACATATATTAAAAATCTTAAGATTGATAAACCTACTCTAAATAATAAAATAACTAAGAGTGCAAGTAGGATTATAAACAATATACTCATAGTGTATTCACTCCCTTTAATGATATTGTACTATGAATATATATTAGATGCATCAGCCTATAGTAATGTTTTAAATACTCCTAGAGACTGATGATATTTAGCGAGGTGCACTTTATAATATAATATGACGAAATAGGAGGGTGGTTCATGCGATTTATATTCGGAATTATTAAAAACATTATAGCTGTTATTGCAATTATAATGATTGTATTTTTTGCATTTAAATATGCCCCTTTTTTAAAAGATCAAGAATGGAATCCGATACACAATAATGAGCCATCTATGAATAATTCTGAGCCTAGAGAACAATTAACAGGGGGACAAAGATATTCGGTTGAAGAAAATGATATTTTAAATAATGTACCACTTAGCCAAACTAAAAACGTATTTAATTGGATCAACAAAAAAGAATTTATGTCAGTTTCTGGCATTGGAAGAATGGGTTATAACGATCAGTATATAGCGGGGCAACGTGGCGACGAATTTATCATTTATAAGTTTGGATCAGATTCAATCAGAGTTTATAAAACTGAGATAGAGATGCAACAAGATTTAAATCAATTAGGACAGCACATTGAATTACAACCGCCTTCAAGTTACGAGTAATGCGTTTGAATTCTTTATTAAAATACGTTAGCCTAGAGAAGTAAAATAGTTAAAGGTTGGTGTATAAATATGAGTGAAAAGTCTAGCGAGAAAAAAGCGGATGAGCAAGCAAAAGCACAAAATTTATTTGCACGTTGGCGTAAAGAAGAAAAATTATACAAAGAAGATGAAAAAGAATCTAAAGATTCAGCTGACACAGATAAGTCTGAAGAAAAAGAAAAGTAATATAAATTTGGTTGCGCCTCTACTATTGAGTAGAGGCGTTTTTTATAGTTGTTTCCGTCATTTATTTCCATTAATTATAATGCGAGTCATTGATTCTCAGTACAATAAAAAAATTGTAAAGAATGTATAAGAGATTAAAATGTGATGAGAGGCTTTGCAAAGTAGTAACTATAGTTGAACGATTGTATATAAATGTTTTGTTAAACTAATACTTTTTAATACACTATTGGCTATAGATATTGTTATAATAATTATCAGATAACTCAAATTGCACCTTAAATACGTTTTGGAAATTTGAAGTTACTTTTAAAAATGATCATTTAAAATAAAAATGATCTTTTATTGAGTATTATTAGGGTTCGTGCTTTATTTCGGGCTATTAGTAATATAAAATGATAAGAGAACATAAAATAGTTGGTTAATAGAGGTGTTAAGGTTGTCAAAGTTTTTTAAAAACAACAAATTGATTGTTATTTTATGTGCAATCATAGTGTTTATAGCCTTAATTGGCGTGTCTTTACGTTCGCAAACACAATCACCGGTGGAACAATATGTTGGAGATTCTGTTGCTTTTGGACAAAGAGTGGTTAGTTATCCAGTACAATTTGTATCAGGATCTATAGGTACACTCTTTTCAAAAGAAAGTTCTAAAGAGCAATCTAGTAAGGTTAAACAATTAGAAGTGGAAAATGAAAGGCTCAAAGCAGAGAATAAGAAGTACAAAAAAGAGTTAGATATTGAAGATATATCTAAATTCGAACCTATCTCTAGCACGGTCCTATCAAGAAATCCAGACCAATGGATGAACACTTTAGTTATTAACCAAGGATCTAAAGATGGTATCCAAAAAAACATGGCTGTGTTGACATCTGAAGGCTTAGTTGGTCGTATTTCAAAAGTGAATCAGTTCTCATCACAAGTGGATTTAATTTCCACAAACACGCGTTCAAATCGCTTGTCTGTCAATATCCAACATAAAGGTAAAAATATTTTTGGTTTAATAGATCATTATGATACTAAAAATAATGAATTGGTGATTGCAGATATTAGCAACAAAAATAGTGTTAAAAAGGGCGATAAAGTTGTTACAAGTGGATTGGCTGATCAACTTCCTAGCAGTATATACATAGGTGAAGTATCTAAAGTTGAAAATGATCAATATGGTTTATCTAAAGAAGTGAGAGTGAAAACAGCAGCCAACTTATCTGATTTAAATCACGTATATGTCGCTAAAAGAAATCCTGAAACAATACCAAATAATGAAAGCGGGGATAATTAATGCGCGCATTATACTACTTTCTTATTGGTATTGTATTATTTTATATTGATACCGTGATTGGACTCGTTATACCAATGCACATAGGAGATAAGGATATTATCTTTGTGCCACACTTAACGTTTATGTATATTTTAATTGTCTGTGTATATAGAAGCTTTGGTGTCGCAATGGTTTTATCAGTAGTGCTGGGATTAATTACAGATCTCTATTTTGGCAGTTTTTATGGATTATACTTATTTGGTTATATTTTACTCGTTGTCATTATGGATTATTTCTTTAAAACATTTTATAGAGATAAGACGATGCTTTTTATCATTATCTTAGTTAGTACATTAATATTGGAAATTTATGTTGCAATTATCTATGCAATTTTAGGACTAATACAATTTGAATTCTTTAATTTTATTATTTTTAGATTAGTTCCTACATTTATAATCAATTTTATTTTACTTATTATTATGTTTCCGGTTATTACAAAATTTTTGGAAAATGTACAAATGAAGATTGACAGTAAGAATGGCTAATGCTAAAATGCAGTAGTTGAGTAGTTTACTAGCTACATACAACCGCTCAGATTCAGGTTCAAGTACATCTATGTCACCTGTATTTGGCGTGACTTATATTATAGGAGGTGCAAAGTATGTTTGCTATTATTGAAACAGGTGGAAAACAAGTTAAAGTCGAAGAAGGTCAAGAAATCTTCGTAGAAAAATTAGAAGTTAATGAAGGAGATTCATTCACTTTTGATAAAGTATTATTTGTAGGTGGAGACGCAGTTAAAGTTGGTGCGCCAACAGTTGAAGGTGCTTCAGTTTCTGCTACCGTTCAAAAACACGGTCGCGGTAAAAAAATCACTGTATTCACGTATAAACGTCGTAAAGACTCAAAACGTAAAAAAGGTCATCGTCAACCTTATACTAAATTAACTATCGACAAAATCAACGCATAATTATGATTACTGTTGATATTACATTGAACGATGCCGGTCAAGTCACTGACGTTATCATGGATGGCCATGCTGACCATGGTGATTACGGACATGATATCGTTTGTGCTGGTGCATCTGCAGTTCTATTCGGTAGTGTTAATGCTATAATGGGATTAACAAGTGAAAAGCCAGATATCGATTATAATGATGATGGTGGTCACTTTCATATCAGAAGTGTAGACACTAGCAATGAAAAAGCGCAATTAATTCTTCAAGCTATGTTAGTATCATTACAAACAATTGAAGAAGAATATAAAGAAAATATCAGACTAAATTATAAGTGAGGTGCAACCTAATGTTAAAGTTAAACTTACAATTCTTCTCATCTAAAAAAGGAATAAGTTCTACAAAAAACGGACGTGACTCAGAATCAAAACGTTTAGGAGCTAAACGTGCTGATGGTCAATACGTTTCAGGTGGTTCTATTTTATACCGTCAACGTGGTACAAAAATCTATCCTGGTGAAAATGTAGGTCGTGGTGGCGACGATACATTATTCGCTAAAATCGACGGCGTTGTTAAATTCGAACGCAAAGGTCGCGACAAAAAACAAGTTTCTGTTTACGCAGCAGCTGAGTAATTTTGTCAACGTTAACACCAGAAGTTATAACTTCTGGTGTTTATTTTTTGTCTTTATTTTCTAGTTATAAAGATAATGTTATAATATAAAAGATATGTTAAGAACAATTTTAGAAAAAGAGGTGAAATCATGTTTGTCGATCAAGTTAAAATATCACTTAAAGCAGGTGATGGCGGTAATGGTATCACAGCCTACCGCAGAGAAAAATATGTCCCATTCGGTGGTCCAGCTGGCGGCGATGGCGGTGACGGTGCATCAATTATATTTGAAGTTGATGAAGGTTTAAGAACTTTATTAGACTTTAGATACCAAACACATTTCAAAGCCAAAAGAGGCGACACTGGTCAAAGTAGTAATATGCATGGTAGAAATGCAGAAAATTTAATTTTAAAAGTACCCCCGGGCACTATAATTAAGAGCGTTGAAACTGAAGAAGTATTAGCTGATTTAGTTGAAGATGGTCAACGCGCTGTTGTAGCTAAAGGCGGCCGAGGTGGTCGAGGTAACTCTCGTTTTGCATCTCCAAGAAACCCGGCACCAGACTTTAGTGAGAATGGTGAACCAGGTGAAGAAATAGATGTTACATTAGAACTGAAATTATTAGCAGATGTAGGATTAGTTGGTTTCCCAAGTGTCGGAAAATCTACATTGCTTTCTATCGTTTCTAAAGCAAAACCTAAAATTGGTGCATACCACTTTACAACTATTAAACCCAACTTAGGTGTTGTTTCAACTAAAGACCAACGAAGCTTCGTAATGGCTGACTTACCTGGACTTATCGAAGGTGCATCTGACGGTGTGGGCTTAGGTCATCAATTTTTAAAACATGTTGAGCGTACTAAAGTCATCGTTCACATGATAGATATGAGTGGTTCAGAAGGACGTGATCCATATGAAGACTACAAAATCATCAATGACGAACTTAAAGCATATGAACACCGTTTAGAAGACAGACCACAAATCGTGGTTGCAAATAAAATGGATATGCCTAATTCAGAAGATAATTTAAAATTATTTAAGGAAGAATTGAATGATGACAGTATAAAAATTATTCCACTTTCTACATTTATGCATGACCATGTAGATGAACTTTTATATGCTATTGCGGACAAATTAGAAGAAGTAAAAGATATTGATTTCAGTAAAGATGAAGAGGAAGATTTAGGCATTAATAGAGTGTTGTATAAACATACACCAAGCCAAGATAACTTCACTATTACTAGAGACGATGATGCAGCATATGTTGTTAGCGGTAAAGCAATTGAAAGAATGTTTAAAATGACTGACTTCAATAGTGATCCTGCAGTACGCCGATTTGCACGTCAAATGCGTTCTATGGGCATTGATGAAGCGTTAAGAGCGCGTGGTTGTGAAAATGGCGATATTGTAAGAATACTTGGCGGAGAATTTGAATTTGTAGAATAGGAGTGCTGGAGATGGACAAAAAAGATTATAAAAAGTTTTACTTAATTAGAGAAGATGTGCTACCTGAATCTGTAGTAAAGACTCTAAAAATCAAAGACCTATTAAAAAATGATCCTTCCTTGTCCATATTTGAAGCAGTTAAACAATTCGATTTATCTAGAAGTGCATTTTATAAATATCGTGATACTATATTTCCCATAGATGAGAAAATGGAAGAGACGCGGGAGTTTACATTGATATTGTATGTCAATGATATCGTAGGTATGTTAGCGGGTGTCTTAAATACATTATCCAATTTGAACTTATCTGTACTGACAATCCATCAAAGTATTCCAATGGAAGGTAGAGCAACGATTACACTTTCGTTAGATGCTAAAGGGACAAATTTAGAAATTGATGATGTAATGGAAGCACTAAAAAAAGTTGAGCATGTTTCTAAAGTTGAATTAATTAGTATGACTATATAAGGAAGTGTAGACATGTACGCATATATCAAAGGCACATTAACAGAATTGAATCCAACCCACGTCGTTGTTGAAGCATCGGGAGTTGGTTTTGAAATTCAAACACCAAACTCATATCGTTTTCAAAAGTACATGGATAAAGAAGTCATTGTTCACACTTCTCTTATTGTAAGAGAAGATGCACAATTACTGTATGGATTCATTAACCAAGAAGAAAAAGATATGTTCCATAGTTTAATAAAAGTGACAGGTATTGGTCCGAAATCTGCATTAGCAATATTAGCCAGTAGTTCACCTAATGACGTTAAAATTGCCATCGAAAATGAAAATGATGCTTACTTGACCAAGTTTCCAGGTATTGGTAAAAAGACAGCGCGTCAAATTGTATTAGACCTTAAAGGAAAAGTACAAATTAACGATATTGATAGTAAACAAGCTTTAGAGTTAGGGGTGGATAGTAGCAGTGCTGCGCCAATTATCAACGAAGCATTACTTGCGCTTGAAGCATTAGGATACTCTAAACGCGAACTGACTAAAGTTGAGAAAGCATTGAATAAAGATTCGTTTGATTCGGTGGATGATGCTGTAAAAAGAGGTTTGCAATTACTTATATCATAGAACTAAAATTCATATTTTTAAAAAGGGGGTTAGGCAATGGATGATAGAATGGTAGACCAGTCTGTACATGAGGATGAATCATCATTTGAATTATCTTTGAGACCGACAAAGTTGCGTCAGTATATAGGACAATCTACGATTAAATCGAATTTAGAAGTGTTTATAAAAGCGGCTAAAATTCGACAAGAACCGTTAGACCATGTCTTATTATTTGGCCCCCCTGGCTTAGGTAAGACAACGTTATCGAATATTATTGCAAATGAGATGGAAGTTAATATTAGAACAATTTCAGGACCATCTGTAGAGCGTCCAGGTGATTTGGCAGCGATACTTTCTGGTTTGCAGCCGGGTGACGTTTTATTTATAGATGAAATTCATAGACTAAGTAGTGTTGTTGAAGAAGTATTGTATTCCGCAATGGAAGACTTCTTTTTAGATATTGTGATTGGTAAAGGTGAAGAAGCGAGAAGTATTCGTATAGATTTGCCTCCCTTCACATTAATTGGAGCAACAACAAGAGCTGGGAGTTTAACTGCACCATTGCGTGATAGATTTGGTGTTCATCTCAGATTAGAATACTATAAAGAACATGAATTGAAAGAAATTATTTTACGAACAACTGAAGTGCTCGGTACATCTATAGATGATGATAGTGCAATAGAATTAGCCAAGCGTAGCCGAGGGACTCCGAGAGTTGCCAACCGTCTTCTAAAACGTGTGAGAGATTTTCAACAAGTTAAAGAAGATGATTTAATCCATATTGATACTACAAAGCAGTCTTTACAGTTACTCCAAGTAGATGATGAAGGCTTAGACTATATCGATCATAAGATGATGAATTGCATAATCAACCAATATAAAGGTGGACCAGTTGGTTTAGATACAATTGCGGTGTCTATTGGTGAAGAACGTGTAACCATTGAAGATGTATATGAACCATTTTTAATTCAAAAAGGCTTTATTGAACGTACACCAAGAGGACGTAAAGCAACTGCTTATGCATTTGAACATTTTAGCAAGAATGAAAAGAGGGAATAAGTTGGATATTGAAGCATTTGATTACCATTTGCCTGAAAGGTTAATTGCGCAAACGCCTTTAAAAAATAGAGATGAGAGTAGATTGCTTGTTCTAGGCAGAAAATCAGGTAATATTGAACATAAACAATTTAAAAATGTAATTGATCACTTAGAAAGTGGTGACACTCTTGTACTAAATGATACAAGAGTTATGCCGGCCCGATTATTTGGTTTAAAAGAAGATACAGGTGCAAAAGTGGAAATGCTTATGCTTACTCAAATAGAGGGAAATGACTGGGAAGTATTATTAAAGCCAGCCAAGAGAATTAGAATAGGTAACAAGTTGTCATTTGGAGAGGGCAAAATTGTTGCTGAATGTATTGAAGAGTTAGACCAAGGTGGTCGCATTATGCGATTACATTATGAAGGTATCTTGCAAGAGCGTTTAGATGAACTTGGAGAAATGCCTTTACCACCATATATTAAAGAACGTTTAGACGATCCTGATCGTTATCAAACAGTATATGCTAAGGCAACTGGATCTGCAGCTGCACCAACAGCAGGATTACATTTTACAGATGATTTGTTAAATCAAATTAAAGCTAAAGGTATTCATATTGCTTTTATAACCTTGCATGTTGGATTAGGTACCTTTAGACCTGTAAGCGTTGATAATATTGACGACCACGAAATGCATAGTGAATACTATCAAATGGATGAAGATACAGCGAAATTATTAAATGAAACGAAAGCAAATGGGAAAAGAATCATCTCGGTTGGTACCACGTCAACTCGAACATTAGAAACAATTATGCAATCCAATGATCAATTTGTGGCTAAAAGTGGATGGACTGATATATTTATCTTCCCTGGATTTGAGTATAAGGCAATAGATGGTTTGATTACTAACTTCCATTTACCCAAATCGACATTAGTTATGCTAGTTTCAGCTTTTAGTACAAGAGATTTTATAATCAATGCATATCAACAAGCTGTAGAGGCTGAATATAGATTCTTTAGTTTTGGAGATGCAATGTTAATTATTTAGGGAATGAAAGGAGATTTTTTATGCCAGCCGTTACATATGAGCATATAAAAACCTGTAAGCAATCTGGAGCTAGATTAGGAATTGTGCATACACCACATGGTTCATTTGAAACACCAATGTTTATGCCTGTAGGTACTAAAGCAACAGTTAAAACAATGAGTCCTGAAGAATTACATCAAATGGAGTCTAAAATCATTTTAGGAAACACATATCATTTGTGGTTACAACCAGGAAATGATATTATCAAAAAGAGTGGGGGCTTACATCAGTTTATGAACTGGAACGGTCCTATACTGACTGACTCTGGTGGTTTCCAAGTATTTAGTTTAAGTAACCTGAGAAATATTACTGAAAAAGGCGTAGAGTTTCGTCATCATACTAATGGATCTAAATTATTCTTGAGTCCTGAGAAATCAATGCAAATTCAAAATGATTTAGGTTCAGATATTATGATGGCTTTTGACGAATGCCCGCCAATGCCTGCTGAATACAAATATGTGAAAGATTCTATTGAGAGAACTACAAGATGGGCTGAAAGATGCCTTGAAGCACATAAGAGACCCGAAGATCAAGCTTTATTTGGCATTATCCAAGGTGGAGAATATAAAGACTTGCGTCAGCAAAGTGCTGAAGATTTAGTAGCTTTAGATTTTCCAGGATACGCAATTGGTGGCTTATCCGTTGGAGAACCAAAACCGGTAATGTACGATATGGTACAACACACTGAACAATTTATGCCTAAGGATAAACCACGTTACTTAATGGGCGTTGGCTCACCTGATGCTTTAATCGAGTGTAGTATCCGCGGGATGGACATGTTTGATTGTGTATTACCAACGCGTATTGCACGTAATGGTACATGTATGACATCACATGGTCGGTTAACTGTTAAAAATGCCAAATATGCGGATGATTTACGTCCGATTGATGATAATTGTGACTGCTATGCTTGTAAAAATTACAGTAGAGCTTACATAAGACATTTAATCAAAGCAGAAGAGACTTTTGGTATCCGTCTTACTACTTATCATAATTTACATTTTCTGCTTAAATTAATGGAAAATATCCGTCAAGCTATCCGTGAAGATCGTCTTCTTGATTTTAAAGAAGAATTTTTCGAGCAGTATGGACTTAATGTAGAGAACCCCAAAAACTTTTAAAAGGGAGAAATAAAATCATGCAATTTACTTCATTGATATTACCAATTTTATTATTAGTATTAATGTGGTTCTTCTTAATTAGACCACAACAGAAAAAGGCTAAAGAGCATCGTGAAATGATTAGTCAAGTAAGTTCAGGACAACATGTAACTACAATTGGTGGTATTAAAGGTACTGTTCGTAGTGTAGATGAAACTACAGTAGTATTAACTTTAAACAGTAATGGTACTGAAATCACTTTAGAAAAGCCAGCTATTAAGCAAGTAGATCCATCATAATTAAGTAAAGAACTAATGTTAAACATTAGTTCTTTTTTTGTATCGGAATTTAAGCAGTTGTTAACATATAAGATTGGCACTTTTACTTTAATCGTAAATAGGGTATATAGTGTTATACTTTAACAAGGTTATTGGTGAGCGTACCAAGATTGTTTATTATGTAGTTAAAGTTTATGAAACATCTTCTTTAAATAAACCGCTTACACCGAAAAGTTATATGCAAAACCATTGAGTTAGTTTTTACCTACGATGTAATATGTTAAGATATATAAGGTTGTTTAGAAGAATAATATGATTTTATTAAGCTTGCATTATATTGAGTCAATCAAGTATTCTTATAAAATAAGCTTACAATGAGGTGTTCAAGTGAAGAAAAGTAGTAGAATAGTTGCATTTATATTACTTGTAGTTCTTTTGTTTGCAGGCATGGGACTTACATATAAGAATGTAATTAAAGACGTCAATCTTGGTTTGGATTTACAAGGTGGTTTTGAAGTCTTATATCAAGTAGATCCTTTGCAAAAAGGTGATAAAATAGACGAAAAAGCGGTGAAAGCTACGGCTAAAACGCTTGAAAATCGTGTAAACGTATTAGGAGTATCAGAACCAAAAATTCAGGTCGAAGATAAGAATAGAATTCGTGTGCAACTTGCGGGGGTTAAAAACCAATCTCAAGCACGTGAAATATTATCTTCCCAAGCTAATTTAACAATTAGAGATGCGGATGACAAAGTTAAATTAACTGGTAAAGACATTCAACAAGGTTCTGCAAAACAAGAATTCAAGCAAAACACAAATCAACCTGCAGTTACTTTTAAATTAAAAGATAGTGATAAATTTAAAAAAGTAACAGAAGAAATTTCTAAAAAAGATGAAAACGTGATGGTCGTTTGGTTAGATCATGAAAAAGGTGATACTTACCAAAAGGAAAAAAATAAAAAAGATCCTAAATATGTTTCGGCTGCATCAGTTGATAAACCTATCAATTCCGACAGTGTAGAGATATCTGGTGGATTTAACGGCGAAAAAGGCGTTCAAAAAGCAAAACAAATTGCTGACTTATTAAATTCTGGCTCATTACCAGTAGATTTGAATGAAATATATTCAAATTCAGTAGGCGCACAATTTGGACAAGATGCTTTAGATAAAACAGTATTAGCAGCAGTTATAGGTATTGCAGTTATTTACCTGTTTATGCTAGGCTTTTATCGTTTGCCTGGTTTAGTAGCAGTCATCGCGTTAACTGCTTATATTTATTTAACATTATTAGCATTTAACTTTATATCTGGGGTCTTAACGTTGCCTGGTTTAGCAGCTTTAGTACTCGGTGTAGGTATGGCAGTCGATGCTAACATCATTATGTATGAGCGGATAAAAGATGAGCTGAAAATAGGACGGACGCTTAAACAAGCGTACAAAAAAGCCAATAAGAGTTCCTTCTTAACGATTTTCGATGCGCAGTTAACTACTGTAATTGCAGCGGCAGTACTGTTCTTCTTCGGTGAAAGTTCAGTTAAAGGTTTCGCAACAATGTTACTCTTAGGCATTTTAATGATATTTGTGACGGCAGTATTTTTATCTAGATGGTTATTGTCATTACTTGTTTCTTCTAACTTCTTTAAAAAATCAAATTGGCTATTTGGTGTAAATAAAAAGGATACCTTTGATATTAATCAAGGTAAAGAAATACATGATTTGAAAACACCATATGAGCGTATTAATTTTATGAAGTTAGCCAAGCCATTACTATCACTGAGTATTATTATTTTGATACTTGGTGCAATTGTACTCTTTATCTTCAGATTAAATCTTGGTATTGATTTTACAAGTGGTACACGTGTAGACTTCGAGTCAGATCAAAAAGTTTCTGATGACAAAGTGACTCAAGTATTAAAAGATAAGCATTTCGAACCAGACCAAGTTTCAATCGGTGAAAAGGGCAAAAATGTTTCGGTACAATTTAAAAATGCTTTATCTAAAGATGATGTGGCTAAAATTAAAGACACTGTAGATAGTAGCTTTGGACATGATCCAACGGTTAATACAGTTTCACCTGTTATAGGACAAGAACTAGCTAAAAATGCAATGCTTGCCTTAATATATGCAGCGATAGGTATCATTATCTATATTACATTTAGATTCGAATGGCGTATGGGCTTGTCTTCTATTCTTTCTTTACTGCATGACGCATTTATGATTGTGGCAGTCTTCAGTTTGTTTAGACTTGAAGTTGACATTACATTTATTGCTGCAGTATTAACGATTATAGGTTACTCTATTAATGATACGATAGTAACCTTTGATAGGGTCCGGGAAAACTTACACAAAGTGAAAGTGATTACGGACAAAGCGCAAATTGATGATATTGTGAACAGATCAATTCGTCAAACGATGACACGTTCCATTAATACAGTGCTCACTGTAGTTATAGTTGTTATCTCGTTATTGATTTTTGGTGCACCAAGTATTTTTAATTTCTCATTAGCATTATTAATAGGATTAATCACAGGTGTATTTTCATCTGTATTTATTGCAGTACCGCTATGGGGCATTATGAAAAAACGTCAACTTAAAAAATCAGAAGATAACAAATTAGTAGTATATAAAGAGAAAAAATCAAATGATGAAAAAATTGTAGTTTAATTATTTTAATTTTTTGAGAGGTATAAAGGTTATAATTTATGTTAATCATGAATTATAGCCTTTTATTTTTGGGTTTAGTTATTGAGTGGCGAAGAAAGTAGAATTGCTTAGATGAATCAATCATAGTTCATATTTGGAGTATTGTATTATTTCTTATACATACTTAAATGTAAGTACTTTTTATTTTGGGTTATCTTTTGTATAATTGCTTGTGGAAATGAGGGAGAATAGTATGATTAAATCAAAGTATACTTGGGACGTTAATTCACCCGAAACTGAGATTACAGAGGATGTTTCGTCAGATTTAAAACTAACTCCTATTGTAAAAAAAATCTTAGAAAGTAAAGGATTAACTGATAAATCATCAATTGCTGATGTACTTAATGGTAAGCAAATTGCACATGATCCATGGTTAATGAGCGATATGTCAAAAGCAGTTGAACGTATTAATTTAGCAATAGATGAAAATCAAAAGATTTTAGTCTATGGCGATTACGATGCTGATGGTGTCACATCGACTACAATTCTTGTCGATACTTTAAAAGAATTAGGTGCACATGTTGGATGGTACATACCTAATCGCTTTTCAGAAGGCTATGGGCCTAATGAAATGGCCTTTAAGAATGCTTATGATGAAGGTATTTCTTTAATTATAACTGTAGATAACGGTATCCAAGGACATGATGAAATTCAAATGGTTCAAGACTTAGGTGTAGATGTTATTGTGACAGATCATCATGAAATTGGTAAAACAATGCCTAATGCCTTTGCCATTGTGCATCCAATGCATCCAGAATATGAATATCCATTTCAATATTTATGTGGTGCAGGGGTAGCATATAAATTAGCCCAAACATTATTAGCACAACCACCCGCATATTTTCTTGGCTTAGTGGCTATTGGAACGATTGCTGACTTAGTATCTTTAACTGACGAAAACCGTTCGCTAGTACAAAATGGTCTAGAAGTACTTAACGAACATTGCCCAGTTTCAATTAAAGCAATACTCAAACAAGCAGGTTATAATGATGAGATTACTGAAGAAACAATTGGTTTTATCATTGGCCCTCGACTCAATGCGGTTGGAAGATTAGAAGACGCTGCCTTAGCTGCAGAACTGTTAATGACTGAAACAGATGAAGAAGCAGAGTTTTTAGCAGAGCAGGTAGAATTCTTTAATCAAGAACGTAAAGATATCGTTGCACAAATTACCGACGAAGCATTACAGGTTGCTGAAACACAAGTACAAGATGGATCTAAATTCTTACTTTTAGCTCAACAAGACTGGCATGAAGGGGTACTAGGAATCGTAGCTTCAAAGGTTGTTGAAACCTATGGCTTACCTACGTTAATATTAAATATTGATGAAGCACAAAATCACGCAAAAGGATCAGCGCGTAGTATAGAACAGGTATCAATGTTTGATATCTTAACCGCACATGCAGACTTAATTAGTAAGTTTGGTGGCCACCATATGGCAGCAGGTGTCACGATGCCAATTGAAAATATTGAATCATTAAGACAAGGACTTAATCAATGGATGAATCAACTTGCTGAAACAACATCCTTAGAACCTCGAAAGAAAGTGGATGTGAAAATTTCTGAGTCTGATATTACTATTAAAAATATTCAAGACATACAAAGGTTACGTCCGTTTGGTACAGATTTTACAAGTCCTTGTTTTGAACTGGAAGACGTATTAGTGCATCAAGCTAAAGGTATTGGTCAAGAGCAGAAACATCTTAAACTCGTTATGGGTGAAAGTCAATTGCAAGCGATATTTTGGCAAAATGGACATCTTGTTAAAGAGTTGGGTGTGGAACAGCCAATCAATGTTATAGGTACATTACAAATTAATGAGTGGAATGGATTCCAGTCACCTCAATTTATGATTCAAGACTTAGCAAGTAATAATTTACAGATTTTAGATTACCGTAGTAAAAGTAAAGTTAATGAATTTGCACAAGACGCGACAGACGTTGCTTATTTAATCAATAAAAAGAGTGAAAAATTAAATGGTAATTACTATTATTATGGTGATGAGATTCAATCAAACTATAATAAATATGTATTTCGTGATTTGCCTTCTTCCATTGAAGAAATTAAAATAACATTAAAAATGGTAGATGTGTCGCAAATTTATCTCGTTTTAAATCATGAACACTCTGTTTATTTTGAAGGTATGCCTAAAATGGAAACATTTAAACAATGTTTTAAAGCATTGGCAACGAAAAAAGAAACAAATTTAGCACAAGATGGCATGCAACTCTGCCAATATTTAAACATTCAACCCAATATGCTTAAATTTATACTAAAAGTTTTTCTTGATTTAGGCTTTATAAAAGATGAAAATGGTATAATCAAAATGAATAACATTTCTGACAAAAGAGATATCGAATCGAGTAAGTTTTATCAAGGCCGACTCGAAAGAATACAAGTTGAAAAAATGTTACTTTATGAAGATTTTAATAACTTAAAACAGTGGATTAAATCGGAACTGATAGATAAATAGGAGGAAGTTTGTATGGATTTAAAACAATATGTGTCTGAAGTACAGGATTGGCCAAAACCAGGAGTGAACTTTAAAGATATAACAACAATTATGGATAATGGTGAGGCTTATGGCTATGCTACAGATCAAATTGTAAAATATGCGAAACAAAGAGATGTCGATGTGATTGTCGGACCGGAAGCTCGTGGCTTTATTATTGGGTGTCCGGTTGCTTATTCCATGGGTATCGGTTTTGCACCTGTAAGAAAAGAGGGCAAGCTTCCGCGTGAAGTGATTCGTTACGAATATGACTTAGAATATGGCACAAACGTATTAACAATGCACAAAGATGCAATTAAACCCGGTCAACGTGTTCTTATCACAGATGACTTATTAGCTACAGGTGGAACAATCGAAGCGGCTATTAAGCTTGTAGAAGAATTAGGTGGTATCGTTGTAGGTATTGCGTTTATTATTGAACTTAAGTATTTGAATGGTATTGAGAAAATTCAAGATTATGATGTTATGCGTTTAATTTCATATGATGAGTAATATCTAAAATTAAAAAAGTCAGATGAAACCATTTAAAAATGAGCTTTCATTTGGCTTTTCTTTTTTATGTTGTGTAAATTGTATGTGATTCTATGAAACAAAGAATAATAAAAGGTGAAATTTAACAACATTTTCTAATAGGTCCAATGAACTCGTTTATTTATTTAATGACATGTAGTATTATATAACTATTATACAAAATTTGACCTAAAATAAAGAAAGTACGTTATAATCGGAATTAAAAATAACTAGGTTAAGCGAATAAAATATTAAATTGGGTATTTAATAACAATTAATATTTAGTGTGGGGGTGTCTTAAGTGAACAATGAATATCCGTATAGTGCTGATGAAGTATTATCCAAAGCCAAATCATATTTATCTAAAGAAGATTATGAATATGTTTTAAAAAGTTACCATATTGCTTATGAGGCACATGAGGGTCAATTTCGCAAAAATGGTTTGCCTTATATCATGCATCCAATACAAGTTGCGGCTATTCTAACTGAAATGCATTTAGACGGGCCAACGATAGTTGCAGGATTTTTACATGATGTAATTGAAGATACACCGTATACATTTGATGATGTTAAGGGCATGTTTAACGAAGAAATTGCCATCATTGTAGAAGGTGTTACAAAATTAAAAAAAGTGAAATATCGTTCAAAAGAAGAGCAGCAGGCAGAAAATCATAGAAAATTATTTATTGCTATTGCTAAGGACGTACGTGTTATTTTAGTGAAATTAGCAGACCGTTTACATAATATGAGAACATTAAAAGCAATGGCTAGAGAAAAGCAAATTAGAATTTCTAAGGAAACTTTAGAAATCTATGCGCCATTAGCACATAGACTTGGTATCAATACAATAAAGTGGGAATTAGAAGATACATCTTTAAGATATATTGATAGCGTACAGTATTTTAGAATAGTCAATTTGATGAAAAAGAAACGTAGCGAACGAGAAGAGTATATTCAGAATGCTATTAATCGCATTGATGAAGATATGGCTAGTATGAATATCCAAGGAGATATTAATGGTAGACCAAAGCACATATATAGTATCTATAGAAAAATGGTTAAACAAAAGAAACAATTCGATCAGATATTTGATTTATTAGCCATAAGAGTTATAGTTAATTCTATTAACGATTGTTACGCTGTATTAGGTTTAGTGCATACACTTTGGAAACCGATGCCTGGTAGATTTAAAGATTATATCGCGATGCCAAAACAAAATATGTACCAATCTTTACATACAACGGTGGTAGGTCCAAATGGCGACCCACTAGAAATTCAAATACGCACATTTGAGATGCATGAAATAGCTGAACATGGTGTGGCAGCACATTGGGCATATAAAGAAGGCAAAAAAGTAACTGAAAAAAATAAAAATTTCAATAATAAATTGAATTGGCTCAAAGAACTAGCAGAAACAGATAATACTACTTCAGATGCTGAAGAATTTATGGAAACTTTAAAATTTGATTTACAAAGTGATAAAGTTTATGCATTTACTCCAGAAAGTGATGTTATTGAATTACCATATGGTGGTGTTCCTATCGATTTCGCTTATGCCATTCATAGTGAAGTCGGTAATAAAATGATTGGTGCTAAAGTGAACGGTAAGATTGAACCAATAGATTATGTACTCCAAACAGGAGATATTGTAGAGATAAGAACAAGCAAACATTCTTATGGGCCGAGTCGAGATTGGCTGAAAATAGTAAAATCTTCTAGCGCTAAAAGTAAAATTAGAAGTTTCTTTAAAAAACAAGATCGTTCTTCTAATATTGAAAAAGGTAAATTCATGGTGGAAGCTGAAATTAAAGATCATGGTTTCAGAGTAGATGATGTTTTAACAGATGAAAATATTGAAATTGTTAATGAAAAATATAATTTTGCAAATGAAGAAGATTTATTTGCAGCAGTAGGTTTTGGTGGCGTGACTGCATTACAAATTGTAAATAAATTAACAGAAAAGCAACGTATTCAAGATAAACAAAAAGCTTTAAATGAAGCTCAAGAAATCACCAAATCCGTTCCAATTAAGGATGATATTACAACAGATAGTGGAGTTTATGTAGAAGGTATAGAAAATGTATTGATTAAACTGTCAAAATGTTGTAATCCAATCCCTGGTGATGATATTGTAGGTTATATCACCAAAGGTCATGGTATCAAAGTACATAGAACGGATTGCCCTAACATTCAAAATGAAAAAGAACGACTTATACATGTTGAGTGGGTGCGTTCTAAAGACTCTACCCAACGTTATCAAGTAGATTTGGAAGTTTCTGCTTACGATAGAAATGGACTTTTGAACGAAGTTTTACAAGCAGTCAATTCAACACAGAGTAACTTGGTTAAAGTGTCCGGTCGATCAGATATTGATAAAAATGCGGTGATAAATATTAGCGTTATGGTAAAAAATGTAAATGAAGTTTACCAAGTTGTAGAAAAAATCAAACAACTCGGCGATGTTTATACTGTTACAAGAGTATGGAATTAGAGGTGCAGCATAGATGAAAATTGTAGTTCAAAAAGTTAAAGAAGCTTCAGTTTCTAATGAGAATATTGAAAATAAAATTAAAAAAGGCTATTGTCTGTTCGTTGGTATAGGGCGTGAGACTACGGAAGCTGATATTGAAACATTAGCTAAAAAAATAGTGAATGCCAGATTGTTTGAAGATGAAGATGGTAAATTAAATCTTAATATTCAACAAGTTGAAGGTGAGATTTTATCAATCTCACAGTTCACTTTATATGCTGATGTGAGAAAAGGAAATAGACCGGGTTTCACTCGTTCTATGCCTCCAGAGCAAGCTAATGCGTTTTATGAACAATTTAATAACGCGCTGCGTTCTTATGGATTAAATGTGTTAACAGGTCAATTTGGCACAGATATGTTAGTTAATATCGCTAATGATGGACCTGTAACTATTATTTATGAAAGTCAGGATGGCAAAATCGTATGAATAGAATCAATACTTGGTTAGAAAAACATAATCTTAGGAATTTCCCCACACTCATTGTCGTTGTAACATTTGTCGTTTTCGTTTTTATGATCATTTCTTTCTTAAATCATAATGATGAAGATAGTAGTACAATTTATGTTACAGAAGATACGGAATTAAGAACTGGACCTAGTCCAATTTATCCAGAAGTTAATTCAATCTACAAAGGACAAAACTTCCACAAAATAAGCAAAACAGGTAAATGGATTCAAGTTGAATCTAGTAATGGCAAAGAAAAAGGTTGGGTTGCAGGTTGGCATACGAATTTAAATATAGAGGCGGATGCTAACCCCAACGCTAAGCCTTTAAAGGATAAAACAATTGTACTTGACCCTGGTCACGGCGGAAGTGATCAAGGTGCTTCAAGTAATACAAAAAAGCATAGTAGGGAAAAGGTATACACTTTAAAAACTGCGAAAGAACTTAAATCACTTCTAGAAAAAGAAGGTGCAGTTGTTAATATGACACGTGAAGCGGATGAATATGTAACTCTCGAGCAACGTAATATTAAAGGTGATGCATATATTAGCATACATAATGACTCTCTCAAATCCGCTAAAGCTAATGGCAGCACGGTTTATTGGTATAAAGATAACCAAGAGGCTTTAGCAGAAACAATCAGTGCTACACTACAGAAGAAAGCGTTGTTGACGAGTAAAGGCGCTAGACAAGAAAACTACCAAGTATTGAGACAAACGGACGTTCCAGCAGTATTATTAGAATTAGGCTATATTAGCAATCCTACAGATGAAGATATGATTACGGATAAATTGCACCGCCACATACTTGAAAAAGCAGTTGTTGATGGATTACGTTCTTATTTCTCTGAATAAAAAGGTTGCATAATATTTGTAAAGTCGTTATTATTAAATATGAATTCTATATTAAAACCGTTAGTATTCTTGAAGTTTCTAAACGAAATAGGTAACATTTATCAAAATGTGAAGAGACATAATTCTAGGCTGAAAAATTATGCAGAGTAATTTAGAAATATAACACAAGAAGAGGTGCTTTATAATATAAAGCCGTGTAACGAACGTTATTCGTATGAAGTGGGTTATGAATAATATATTTGTAACCAATTAGGGTGGCAACACGGAAAATCGTCCCTTGTATGACTTATTAGTCATGCAAGGGTTTTTTTATTGCTTAAAAGGAGAGGTTCTATGATAAATATACCTAGAGGGACTCAAGATATATTACCAGAGGAAACAAAAAAATGGCGTTATATCGAATCAAAATTAAATGAATTGATGGAATTATATAACTATCAAGAAATTCGTACGCCAATATTCGAAAGCACTGAATTATTTGCACGCGGTGTCGGAGGTTCAACTGATGTTGTGCAAAAAGAAATGTATACATTCAAAGATAAGGGAGACCGTAGTATAACGTTGCGTCCTGAAGGTACGGCGGCAGTAGTACGTTCTTATATAGAAAATAAAATGCAAGGCCTTCCAAATCAACCTATCAAATTATATTATACGGGTCCTATGTTTCGTTATGAACGTAAACAAAAAGGGCGTTATCGTCAATTTACACAATTTGGTGTAGAGGCGATTGGTGCGGAAAATCCAGGGATTGATGCTGAAGTATTAGCAATGGCGATGCATATTTATCAGTCATTTGGTTTGAAACATTTAAAACTTGTTATTAATAGCATTGGAGATATGCATTCTCGTAAAGAATATAACGATGCGCTTGTGAAACACTTCGAACCTGTTATTGGTGATTTTTGTAGTGATTGTCAAAATAGACTTCACTCAAACCCAATGCGTATTTTGGATTGTAAAGTAGATAAAGATAAAGAAGCTATTAAAACTGCACCTCAGATTAGCGATTATTTAAATGAAGCATCTAAAGCATATTTTGATGAAGTGAAACAACATTTAGATGATTTAGGTATACCGTATGTGGTGGATCCTAATTTGGTAAGAGGTTTAGATTATTATACACATACTGCATTTGAACTTATGATGGATAACCCAAATTATGATGGTGCAATTACAACTTTATGTGGCGGCGGTCGTTATAATGGATTATTAGAATTATTAGATGGCCCAAACCAAACTGGTATTGGCTTTGCACTAAGTATTGAAAGACTATTACTTGCATTGAATGAAGAAGAAATTGAACTTGATATTGATAATGAATTTGATTTATTTGTAGTAACGATGGGCGATGCGGCAGATCGTTATGCAATTAAGCTATTGAACGATTTGCGTAAAAATGGCATTAAAGCGGATAAAGATTATATGTCTCGTAAAGTAAAAGGACAAATGAAGCAAGCGGATCGATTAAATGCGAATTATACGGTCGTCATCGGTGATCAAGAGCTAGAAAATAAAAATATTAATATTAAAAACATGCAATCAGGTGAAACTGAAATGATTCAATTAGATGGCATTGTCGATTATTTAAAAAATAAGGAGTAGATAACATGAGTAAGCGTACAACATATTGTGGTTTAGTGACTGAATCACTTTTAGAGCAAGAAGTTATATTAAAAGGCTGGGTGCATAACCGTAGAGATTTAGGTGGACTCATCTTCGTTGACTTACGTGACCGTGAAGGTTATGTTCAAATTGTATTCAATCCAGCGTTTTCAGAAGAGGCTTTAAAAGTTGCAGAAACAGTGAGATCTGAATACATTGTTGAAGTTAGAGGAATAGTTAAGAAGCGTGATCCTGAAACAGTTAATCCTAAAATTGAAACTGGACAAATTGAAGTACAAGTTTCAAATATAGAAATTATCAATAAATCTGAAACACCACCATTCGCTCTAAATGAAGAAAATCAAAACGTTGACGAAAATATTAGATTGAAATATAGATACCTTGATTTAAGAAGACAAGAATTAGCACAAACCTTTAAAATGAGACATCAAACGACACGTTCCATTAGACAATATTTGGACCAAGAAGGTTTTTATGACATAGAAACACCAGTTTTAACTAAGTCTACACCTGAAGGCGCACGTGATTATCTTGTACCTTCTCGTGTACATGAGGGTCAATTCTATGCATTGCCACAATCTCCACAGATATTCAAACAATTATTAATGATTAGTGGATTTGATAAATATTATCAAATCGTAAAATGTTTCCGTGATGAAGACTTACGTGCAGACCGTCAACCAGAGTTTACACAAGTGGATATTGAAATGAGCTTCGTTGACCAAGAAGACGTTATGGATATGGGCGAAGAAATGTTACAAAATGTTGTTAAAGATGTGAAAGATGTTGAAATTCCACGCCCATTCCCAAGAATGACTTATAGTGAAGCAATGGAACGTTACGGTTCAGATAAACCAGATACACGCTTTGATATGGAACTTATTAATGTTTCAGAATTAGGCGAAGTTATGGATTTCAAAGTATTTAAAGATGCAGTTAATAACAATGGACAAGTCAAAGCAATCGTTGCGAAAGGTGCTTCTGACAAATATACGAGAAAAGACATTGATGCTTTAACTGAATTCGTTAATATTTATGGTGCTAAAGGTTTAGCGTGGGTTAAAGTTGTAGAAGATGGATTAAACGGTCCAATTGCCAAATTCTTTGAAAATGACCATGTTGAAAAATTACAATCACTTACAGGCGCTAAAGCCGGCGACTTAGTATTATTTGTAGCTGACAAACCAAGTGTAGTGGCTCAAAGTTTAGGCGCTTTACGCTTGAAATTAGCTAAAGAATTAGATTTAATTGATCAATCTAAATTGAATTTCTTATGGGTGACTGATTGGCCATTATTAGAATATGATGAAGATGCTAAACGTTATACAGCAGCTCATCATCCATTCACAGCACCTAAACAAGAAGATATTGATAAGTTAGATAATGAACCAGAAAATGTACAAGCAAACGCTTATGATGTTGTATTAAATGGTTATGAATTAGGTGGTGGGTCAATCAGAATCCACAATGCCGACTTACAATCAAAAATGTTCGAAGTATTAGGTTTTACTGATGAACAAGCGAAAGAACAATTTGGTTTCTTATTAGATGCATTTAAATATGGTGCGCCACCACATGGCGGTATAGCATTAGGTTTAGACCGTCTAGTTATGTTATTAACTGGCCGAACTAATTTACGTGATACAATTGCATTCCCTAAAACTGCATCAGCATCATGTTTATTAACAAATGCACCAAGTGAAGTTTCAGAAAATCAATTAGAGGAACTTTCATTGCGTATTCGTCATTAATTTAGATAAGAGGTTTTATTCTTGCTAAATCTATATATTGTGGTATGATTATTCCATAAGATAGTCATCTGTAGTGTTCGTATGTTTGCTTTATATTTGGGCCTAACACTCTTTGATCCGGGAGCCCAATGGGTTTTCTTGCAGCGCACACGCCTCAATAGGAGGACTTGCAAAACAAGAAACAGGGCACCCACCTGTTTTAAGCAGGCCGAATGATCAAGCATCTTATAACTACGGCATTAACGGACTCTATCAGTACGCAAGACTTCGGTCTTGCGTATTTTTTTTGAAATCTTTACTAATAAATAAGATTATTTAAATAAAAACTATAATGCTTTATTAAAATATATAAGTAAGATAATGTTATACTGATTTTAATATAGAAATATTTTATGAATAAGGAGTATTTAAATGAAACATCAATTTTCTAGAAATGAATTAGCTTATGGACAAGAAGGGTTAGATTTATTAAAAAATAAAACTGTTGTTGTACTTGGCGTGGGTGGCGTGGGTTCATTTGCTGCAGAGGCATTAGCGCGCACGAATATTGGTCACATCATACTTATTGATAAAGATGACGTCGATATTACTAATGTTAATCGTCAGCTACATGCACTTACCTCGACTATAGGGCAAAGTAAAGTGACATTAATGGAAGAACGTATCAAATTAATTAATCCAGACTGTAAAGTGACATCATTACACATGTTTTATACAGAAGAGACTTATGAAGATTTATTTAATCATTATGATATTGATTATTTTGTAGATGCCAGTGATACGATTATGTATAAAGTACATTTGATGAATGAATGTTTAAATAGGGACATTAAGGTGATTTCAAGTATGGGTGCTGCTAATAAGACAGATCCAACGCGTTTTCAAATAGCAGATATATCCAAAACACATATGGATCCCATGGCAAAAATAATAAGACGAAAATTAAAGAAAATCGGTATTACTAAAGGTATACCAGTCGTCTTTTCAGATGAAAGTCCGATTGTGATTAGAGAAGATGTAAAAGATACTGTAGGTGATGCAAACGCACCAACTAGAAAAGGGCAAATACCACCATCCTCTAATGCTTTTGTACCAAGCGTTGTTGGACTTATTTGTGCGAGTTATGTGATTAACGATATTTTGAAAGAGATACCGGTGACACGTATCAAAGACAAAAAATAGTTAGGTTAGCAATAAAGAATAAAATAAATATAGGCATAAAAATAATTCTGGGTGTAAACGCCCGGGAATAAGATAAAAAGTACACCTCTATGTTCCTATAGAGGTGTACTTTTTATCTTATTATTTTATGTCTTAGATGATGTATGTTTGCTTAAAGCGGATTTTTAGCTTGTAACTTTTTGTTATATAGTTATATTATGCTACAGAATATTATACAAACATTAAACGGTAAAATATACAACAGATGATTTCTACTAGTAATAAAGTAGAAATCATTTTTTCTTAAATCGCAGTCTTAATTTTTAAATTGAGATTGTTTGATATTTTCGTATACTGCCTTAAACTGTTGTTCACTTTTGGAAGTTGTTTTAGGTTCATAGTAAATTTTGTTCTTTAATTTATCGGGTAGGTATTGTTGCGCTACAAAGCCATTGTCATAACTATGTGGGTATTTATATCCAATCGCCCGACCCAATTCTTTAGCACCAGCATAGTGGCCATCTTTTAGGTGGTCTGGTATTTGACCAACTAACCCTTTACGTATATCTGATAAAGCTGAATCAATCGCTGTAATCCCAGAATTTGATTTTGGAGATAAACAAAGCTCAATTACTGCCTGACTAAGTGGGATTCTTGCTTCAGGAAAGCCTAGGCGTTCAGCTGATTCTATAGCTGCGAGTGTACGTTGCCCTGCTGCCGGTGAAGCTAAGCCTATATCTTCATAAGAAATCACTAGTAATCTGCGTACGATAGTAGGTAAGTCGCCTGCTTCAATAAGTCGCGCTAGATAATGTAGCGCAGCGTTGACATCACTACCTCTAATCGATTTTTGAAAAGCGCTCATAACATCATAATGCATATCCCCATCTTTATCACTAACCAAAGCTCCTTTTTGCAAACAATCTTTGGCATCTTGTAAGGTAATATGTCTTGTGCCATCAGTTACCTCAGAACTTAACACTGCTAACTCTAAAGCGTTTAAAGCACTTCTTACATCACCTTGACTTTGCGTCGAAAAATATAATAAGGCATCTTCGTCAACATGTGCATGGTAAGTTGCTAAACCACGTGTTTCATCAGTTAACGCTCTATCTAATGAAACTCTGATGTCATGTTCATCTAAAGAATATAACTCGAATATTTGCGCTCTAGAACGAATTGCTGGGTTGATTGCATGATAAGGATTTGATGTTGTAGCACCAATCAATACAATTTTTCCATTTTCTAAATGGGGTAATAAAAAATCTTGTTTCGCTTTATCTAAACGGTGAATTTCGTCTAAAAGCAAAATAACTTGGCCAGACATTTTCGCTTCTTCTACAATTAATTGCATATCTTTTTTGGTATTTGTAACGGCATTGAGCTGTCTGAATTTATATTGTGTACTGCCAGATATTGCTTTTGCAATACTTGTTTTCCCAATGCCAGGAGGGCCATAAAAGATCATTGAAGATAAGCGTTTGGTATCTACCATTCGTCTAATAATACCCTTTGGACCCACTAAATGTTCTTGAGAAATGACTTCATCTATGTTATTTGGTCGCATTCTTGATGCAAGTGGCTCATTTGTCACGATTTGTCACACCTTTCTGATTCTATATTAACGTAAAAAATGATAGAATGTTATTATATAGTATTCGAATTAAGTGAGGTTATATAATGAAAATTTCAACAAAAGGAAGATATGGATTAACACTAATGATATCCCTAGCTAAAAAAGAAGGTCAAGGGTGTGTGTCATTAAAATCAATTGCAGAAGAAAATAATTTAAGTGATCTATATCTAGAACAGTTAGTGGGTCCTTTAAGGAATGCAGGTTTAATTCGAAGTGTTCGTGGTGCAAAAGGTGGTTATCAATTAAGAGTACCGGCAGAAGAAATAACAGCTGGTGACATTATTCGTTTGTTGGAAGGTCCAATTACATTTGTAGAAAGTATTGAATCAGAACCACCAGCGCAGAAGCAACTTTGGATTAGAATGAGAGATGCAGTTAGAGATGTACTTGATAATACTTCATTGAAATATTTAGCAGATTATAAAGATACTGATAATTTAGATGGTTATATGTTTTATATTTAAAAAGAAAATAGTGACGTAGCTTATATAAATAAAAGTAAATTAATTTCGTTTTGTATGTTTAATGCTTCTTAGACAGTGGTATTGATTATATATACATCGCTAAGGAGGTTATCAAAATGGCTGATGAAAGTAAGTTTGAACAAGCAAAAGGTAACGTGAAAGAAACGGTCGGTAATGCTACTGACAATAAAGACTTAGAAAAAGAAGGTAAAGAAGATAAAAACTCTGGTAAAGCCAAAGAGTTTGTTGAAAATGCCAAAAACAAAGCGAATGAAGCTATTGATAAATTTAAAAAATAAGCAACATCTCATTTTGAAAGGGGAAAATACACATGGCTGAAAATTTCTTAAACAAAGCAAAAGATACTGCGAAAACAGTATCTGAAAAACTTAAAGGTTCAGATAACGAAAAAGCGAAACAGGCTTCAGAACAAATTGATAAATTCACTGGTGGCAGTGACGAAGATAAAAACGATAAAAAAGACGAAAAGTAGAATGCTTTTGTCTTAAATGCATAAGACTTTAATCGTTTATTATATTTTTAAAGCCCGCTCCATATTATGGAGTGGGCTTTTTTCTTCGTTTAACATAAATTACATTCTATTTACAGTTATAGACTAATCATTAAGATTTGTAATAACATTTTTTAATTTACGATAGGATTCTAATTGAGCATCTTGATCATAAACATAACTAATTGCCATAAGTTCATCGAATTCACCATATTCAGCAATAAAAGCTTTGAGTTTTTGCTTAACCGTTGCTTCTGAGCCTATGAGTGATTGATTCATACGTTGTTTGGCAAGTTCTAATTCTCTAGGAGTTAATAAGCCTCCTAAATTATCAGTTGGAGGTTGAACAGGTTGCATCTTACCTCGAGTGATACTGACCATCACTTGGGCTTGAGTTGTTGCTAAATAATGTGCTTGTTCGTCTGTATCTGCAACGATTGCATTAAGACATACAATCATATAAGGCTCGTTAAGTACATCAGAAGGTTCAAACAACTCTTTATAAATGTGCATAGCTTCTTTCATTTGTTGTGGTGCAAAATGTCCTGCAAAGACATATGGTAGACCTTTTCGCGCTGCCAAATGCGCAGAATCGGTAGAAGATCCTAGGATATATAAAGGGACATTTTTATCAACGGCAGGATAGGCGCGTACATAAGCTTGTTTGTTTGCAGGGCCAAAATATGTCGCAAGTTGTTCAACTTCTTCTGGGAAATCATAAACGCCATTATGTTGATCTCTACGTAATGCGCTGGCTGTCATCATATCCGTACCTGGCGCGCGACCTAACCCAAGGTCTAAACGATTTGGGAATAATGTTGCCATCGTCCCAAATTGCTCTGCGACGACTAATGGAGCATGGTTTGGTAGCATGATGCCGCCAGATCCAACACGAATTTTAGAAGTGTGTTCTAAAGTATGCTGTATGAGTAGTGATGTTGCCGAGCTTACTAAATTTGGGGCATTGTGATGTTCAGCAATCCAATAGCGATTATAATCTAATGATTCTAGGTTTTGCGCTAAAGTCACCATATCATCAATAGCATCTTTATCATCATGTCCCTCTCTAATGGGAACGAGATTAAGTGCGGAAAGTTTTAAGTGGTTCATAAATGTATTATCCTCCTTGAGCTTGTTAATATATTGAAGTATAACAGCCGGAGGAAAACTTGCGAATAAAATTGCTCACTGTTATACTAAATGAAATTAAAACGTTAGGTGGCTTAAATTAAGACAATGGATAACTCTCAAAAGATTAACTCAAATGAATTACATTTATATAAAAAAATTACTGGGATATGTCTATGTCGTAAATAAGCTTCCTTAAAATCTAGCAACTTTACATTATTATTTTATGCTATTTTATGATGTGTCATATCCGTGAAAGTGGGAAATTGATATGTCTTTTTATTTTGTGCAAAAACCATTCGAAAAATATGGTAAAACGTTAATAGAACACGTAAATATATCTGTTGAACCAGGAGAACACATAGCAATTGTAGGGGATAATGGTGTTGGCAAAACGTCGTTGTTAAATGAAATTTTTAAAAAATATGAGGGTAATGCTTATTTAATGAAGCAAGATATGACGATTTATCATGACATTATAGCGATGGATTATATCATGTCTTTATATCCTGAATGTTTAACTATAAAAAAAGCAATGCAGCATAATTATGAGCGTATTGCAGATTATATTGCTTTAAATGGATATGAAATAGAACAGCGTATCCTTACAAAAGCAAAGCAATTTAATTTAACAGAACATGATTTAAATCAATCAATAGGTTTGCTAAGTGGAGGACAACAGACAAAAGTTGCATTATTACGAGCAGTTATATCTGATAAGGAATTAATTTTGCTAGATGAACCAACGAATCACCTTGATCAAGCAATGTTAGCTGACTTAGTTCAATATATGAATAAATCAAATCATACTTTGATTTATGTCACACATCATCGTGGATTTATGAACGAAACAGCTAGTCACATTATTGAAATTACTAACCAATATACTAGAAAATTCATAGGCAATTATAACCAATATAAAGAAATCATAGACTTAGAATTTCAAACCCAAGTTAGAGCTTATGAAAAACATCAAAAAGAAATAAAAGAACTAGAGCAGACAATTAGCCGAGTAAAAGAATGGCATTACACAGCTAAACAATCAACGAGTGTGAGAGACCCAATTGAACAGAAAAGGTTAAGCAAATTAGCTCAAAAATCTAAAATAAAAGAAACGCAATTGACCCAAAAACGTAATGATACAAATTTTGAAGAACCGGAAATGGATGATAGACATTTTCATTTTAATGACCAAGATGTTTTGCGCAAACGTAACTTACTACGTATAGAACACTTTAGCATGACCATGAATAACAATCCTATTTATGAAAATGCTCATTTTGAAATTAAAAATGGCGAAAATATATTACTCACTGGGCCTAATGGAAGTGGGAAGTCATTGTTGATTGATATCATTAGACAACGATTGATACCGGATATTGGAAAAGTGCATATAACACCATCGCTTAAAATAGGATATTTTGATCAGCAAAATAATAATTTAGATTATGATGAAACGCCACTTAATATGGTATTAGACCTAGAGGGGATGAATCGCAGTCATGCACAAACGATTTTAGCTTCATTTGGGTTTAATCAAGATAAAATAGTGCATGCTATAGCAGATTTATCAATGGGAGAAAAGAGTAGGCTTCAATTTGTATTGTTATTTTTCTCAAATCCTCATTTACTCATATTAGATGAACCAACCAACTATTTTGATATCGCTACACAAAACTTAATTATGAAAATGATACAAAGTTTTAATGGTCAAGTATTTATTGTGACACATGATATATACATGCAGTCACAATTTAAAGCCACACACTGGGAAGTTAGAAATAAGCAGCTACACAATTTGTCATTAAAGCAAGATAAAAAGTTAAATGTCAATGATACCTTGAGATTATTAGATGATTATAAAGCTATTGATGAAAATGGTCATTTTGAAACAGACAACTAGAAAAATTAATTAGATGGTGCTATCATTGGAACATTGATAAAAATTGTAAGGAGTGTCAAACATGGAAGTATATGCAGATTATGCTGCAACAACCCCTGTAAAACAGGAAGTAGTTGATAAAATGATGGATATATATGCTGTTCATTATGGTAACCCATCTTCTATTCATAGTGTTGGGAGAAATGCACGAAAGCATCTAGATGATTCGCGTAGAAGTGTCAAACAAGCTCTCGGCGCAAAGCAGAATGAAATTATATTTACAAGCGGCGCAACAGAATCTAATAATACAGCTATTAAAGGTATTGCATATGCACAGCGTTATAAGGGTAACCATATCATTACTACTAAAATTGAGCATCACTCTGTACTTCACGTGTTTGGACAACTTGAAAAAGAAGGCTTTGATGTAACTTATTTAGATGTAGATCATCAAGGTTTAGTCCAACTTGATCAATTGAAAGAAGTTATTACAGAACAGACGATTTTAGTATCAATAATGTTTGTCAATAATGAGATAGGTACAGTACAGCCAATGTATGAGATTGATAGTATTGTTGCTGATTCTAATGCTTTATTACATGTCGATGCTGTACAAGCAATCGGTCATCTAGATATAAATTTTCATGATTTTAATATTGATGCAATGAGTATAACAGCGCATAAATTTGGAGGTCCTAAAGGTGTTGGCGCCTTAGTAGTAAAAGAGGGTACACCACTACAATTTTTGCAATTAGGTGGAGAACAAGAAGCAAAACGCAGAGCCGGTACTGAAAACCTGCCTCAGATTGTTGGTTTTGCAGAAGCGCTTAAGCTTGCAACAGAACATTTAAATGAAAATAACATACACCTTATGAATTTGAAAAATCAATTTCTAGTTTCCCTTCAAGAGCGTTCTATACCCTTTGAACTAAATGGCTCTATGACTGAGTCAACGGGACATATTGTGAATTTATATTTTCCATTTATTGATGTTGAAACCATATTAACCTTATTGGATTTAGCCAATATTTATGTATCATCGGGGTCTGCATGTACTGCAGGGACTACCACACCGTCACATGTATTAGTAGCAATGTATGAGCATGACGACAGAGCAAAACATTCTGTGCGTTTTAGTTTTAACGAACAAACAACAGAACAAGAAGTTAAGTATATAGCGACAGAAATTCATAAAATTTATCACAAATTTAAGGAGGACATATAAGTGTCAAATAAAGATACACGTGTTGTTGTAGGCATGTCTGGTGGCGTAGATAGTTCTGTAACTGCACATTTATTAAAAGAACAAGGTTACGATGTCATAGGCATTTTCATGAAAAATTGGGACGATACAGATGAGAATGGTTTTTGTACAGCGACAGAAGATTATAATGATGTTATTGCAGTATGTAATCAAATAGGGATTCCATACTATGCGGTTAATTTCGAAAAAGAATATTGGGATAAAGTATTCACTTATTTCTTAGATGAATATAAAAAAGGACGTACACCAAATCCGGATGTAATGTGTAATAAAGAAATTAAATTCAAAGCGTTCTTAGAACACGCGTTGAAATTAGGTGCAGATTATGTGGCAACAGGTCATTATGCACGCATTCAGCGTCACGAAGATGGACATGTTGAAATGTTACGAGGGATTGATAATAACAAAGATCAAACTTATTTCTTAAATCAATTATCACAAGATCAATTAGCTCATGTGATGTTCCCAATCGGCGATATAGAGAAAAAAGAAGTACGTCGTATTGCTGAAGAGCAAGATTTAGCTACGGCTAAGAAAAAAGATTCAACTGGTATTTGTTTTATTGGTGAACGTAATTTTAAAGAATTTTTATCGCAATATTTACCAGCGCAATCAGGAGAAATGCGTACATTAGATGGTGAAAAAATCGGTGTTCATGCAGGTCTGATGTATTATACAATCGGTCAACGTCACGGTCTTGGCATTGGTGGAGATGGTGAACCATGGTTTGTTGTTGGAAAAAATTTAAATGATAATATTTTATATGTTGAACAAGGATTCCATCATGACGCACTTTACAGTGATTATTTAATTGCATCAGATATTTCTTTTGTAAATGACGTTGATTTAGAAAATGGTTTTGAATGTACTGCTAAATTTAGATATCGTCAAAAAGATACAAAAGTATTTGTAACCAAAGAAAACGATAACGCAATACGTGTTACTTTTGATGTGCCAGTACGTGCTATTACGCCTGGGCAAGCTGTCGTACTATATGATGGCGATATATGTTTAGGTGGCGCTACAATTGATGATGTCTATAAGCAATCGGGTCAATTAAGCTACGTTGTATAATATTATATGATAAAGATGTATTCGGAGATCGTTAGTTGAGCTATATATTATAGTGACTGACGATTTCTTTTTAGTAAAATAGCATTTAAAAACCATCAGCAAATGTTATAATAGATAGTCAGAAAAGAGGGTTTAAATTGAATCAAGAACAAATTTATAAATTAATCAAGCAAGGAAATATAGAAGCGGCAATTAAAGCATTATTTGAGAATATTGAGCAAAATCCACAAGAAGTTGAAAATTACATAAATGCAGGTATTTTAATTGCTGAAGCCGGAGAAGTAGCAAATGCAGAAAAATTCTTCCAAAAAGCAATTACATTAGATCCTCATAATGGTGCAATATATTATAATTTAGGCAATGTATATTATAATGAGAATCGATTTACTGAAGCGATTAAACTATATCAACAAGCCTTAAAATATAATGTTGACCAAGTAGATACTAACTACATGATAGGCATGTCCTTTAATCAATTAGAAGCATTTAAAGAAGCACTGCCATTTTTAATGACAGCAGCTGAGTTAGATGACCGTAAGGATAGTGAAGTACAATTTCAATATGGGTTAGTGCTTTGTCATTTAGAAATGTTTGAAGCAGCAGTAACACAACTGAATCATGTGTTAACTCTAGATGAGGCTCATACAGACGCTTTATATAACTTAGGTTTAGCAACGTATATGCAGACTGAAGATCCCCAACAAGCACTACAATATTTTGAATGTGCAGTTGCGATTAATCCAGAACACATTATGAGTCAACATGCTATTAAAACATTTAAAGCTATCGCAGAGGAGGATTAACTTATGGAAGACCCTACATTATTCACGAGTTCTATGATTAAAGGCACTGTTGATGCAATTTTATTTCAAAATAAAGAGAACTTTTATACAGTTTTAAAAGTAGATATGATTGAATCAAATGAATCATTCGATTCAATGCCTACAATTGTAGGGTTTTTTCCAGAAATAACTGAAGGCGATGTCTATACTTTTAAAGGTCAAGTTGTTACCCATTCAAAATATGGCAAACAATTAAAAGCTGAAACATTTGAAAAAGAGTTACCACAAACGAAAGAAGCGATTATAAGTTATTTATCTAGTGATTTATTTAAAGGTATAGGAAAAAAAACAGCACAAAGCATCGTAAATAAATTAGGCGAAAATGCAATAAATGATATCTTAAATAATCCAGAAATATTAGAAAAAGTACCAGGGTTACCTAAGAAAAAGCAAAAGCAAATTGCTGAGCAGATTGCGAGCAATCAAGAAACTGAACAAATCATTATACGTTTACATGATTTAGGATTTGGACCTAAACTTGCAATGGCTATTTATCAAGCTTACATGGGAGATACTCTTGACATAGTTAAAAGCAAACCGTATCAACTTGTTTATGATGTAAAAGGTATTGGCTTTAACAAGGCAGATACTTTAGCTAGGAATGTTGGTATACAGTTTAATGATGCTGAACGTCTCAAGGCAGGCTTACTATATGTATTAGAAGAAGCGTGTATTAAACAAGGTCATACCTATTTACCAACGAACAATGTATTAGAAATGACTCAAGATATGTTATCGCAGCCACCAGCTGAGGTGATTGACACGCAACAATTAGAAACAGTATTACAAGATTTAGTTAGTGATACTAAGCTAATTCAACAAGAGAATGAAGTTGCTATACCCAGCCTTTATTATTCAGAACTTAAAAGTGTACAAAATTTATATCGTAATTTCAGCTATACCAACAAATTAAAAGAGATTGAACAATCGGACTTGTTACTTGAAATTGGCGATATTGAAGAAAGAAATAAAGTGTCATATGCAGACTCACAAAGAGAAGCGTTACAAACTGCAATTAATTCTAAAGTAATGTTACTTACTGGCGGTCCAGGTACAGGAAAAACGACAGTGATAAAAGGTATTGTTGAGTTATACGCTGAAATTCATGGTTTATCTTTGGATTATGATGATTATCAAAACGATGTTTATCCAGTGGTATTAGCAGCGCCAACCGGAAGAGCTTCAAAACGATTGGCTGATGCCACGGGCTTAGAGGCAATGACAATCCATAGATTAATTGGATGGAATCAGGATACATCACCAGAAGATATTTTAGATAATGAAATTTCAGCCAAATTGATTATTATAGACGAAATGTCTATGGTTGATACATGGTTGTTTCATCAATTTATGAGTGCTGTGCCGATAGATGCGCAAGTCATTCTAGTAGGTGATGAGGATCAATTACCTTCTGTTGGACCAGGACAAGTATTTAAAGATTTAATTGATTCTAAGGTCATACCTCGTGTGAATCTGACCGAAGTCTATCGTCAACAAGATGGCTCAAGTATTATTGAATTGGCTCACAGAATGAAGTTAGGTGAGTCCATAGATATTACGCAGCGATTTCATGATCGTAATTTTATTAATTGTAGTACAGATCAAATCCCGTCTGTAGTAGAAAAAGTAGTGTCAAGCGCAGTGAATAAAGGCTATGATATGAGTGATATACAAGTATTGGCTCCTATGTACAAGGGATCGGCCGGTATTAAAAAGTTGAATACTGTATTACAACACATCTTAAATCCTAAAGAAAAAGATACACGAGAAATAGAATTTGGTGATGTGTTCTTTAGAAAAGGTGATAAAGTATTGCAATTGGTAAATAGACCGAGTGATAATATTTTTAATGGTGATATCGGCGAAATTGTTGGTATATTCTGGGCAAAAGAAAATGCTTTAAATAAAGATGTACTCGTGGTTGATTTCGAGGGGAACGAAATTACATTTACACGTCAAGATTTAATGGAATTGACACATGCTTATTGTACCTCAATTCATAAATCGCAAGGTTCTGAATTTCCAATTGTAATCATGCCGATGGTAAAACAATACTTTAGAATGTTACAAAAGCCTATTTTATATACGGGTCTTACACGAGCTAAGCAATCTTTAGTGTTTTTGGGGGACCCACAAGCGTTTGATATAGGATTGAAAACACATGGACAAGTGAGAATGACGCAACTATGTTCACTCTTGAAAGCTTATTTCAATAATGAAACAATTTCAGAAGACGAAGATATCAATCAAAGTATTGATTCAGAAACAGTATTAACAGAATCTACAATGTTTAAAATTGATCCAATGATAAATATGGGAACGATTTCTCCATATGATTTCGTAGAAGATTGACATTGGTAAAGAAAATAAATACAATATAATTAACTTCGCATGAAGAAAAGTAAACTATATTAGACAAAAAGAGATGTACTGGTTGGTGAAAAGTACAGGTGATATTAGTTGAACGCTACTTTGTGTCAGTAAACATAAGACTAATTAAGTGATAAGTATAAATTAGTAAATTTTTAAATAACTATCGAATGATATGCACGACATAAAGCATGGATAGAATGAGATTTTGCTAAGGCTTATAACTAGGGTGGTACCGCGAAACGTTCGTCCCTTTTATGAGGATGGGCGTTTTTTTATTTGCAGTTTTTATTTTATGACTGATATAACATGATTTAATATGGAGGAAATTTAAGGATGAAAAACTTAAAAGCAAGTGAGATTAGACAGAACTTTATTGATTACTTTGTAGAAAAAGGACATATGGTGGAGCCTTCTGCACCATTAGTACCTATAGATGATGATTCATTATTATGGATAAATTCAGGTGTAGCTACATTGAAAAAATATTTCGATGGACGCGAAACACCTAAAAAGCCACGTATTGTTAACTCTCAAAAAGCGATACGTACAAACGATATTGAGAATGTTGGGTTTACAGCGAGACACCATACATTCTTTGAAATGCTAGGGAACTTCTCAATTGGAGACTATTTTAAACAAGAGGCAATTGAATTTGCTTGGGAATTTTTAACAAGTGATCAATGGATGGCAATGGATCCACAACGTTTATATGTTACGATTCATCCAGAAGATGTTGAGGCTTATCGTATTTGGAATGAAGATATTGGTTTAGAAGAAAGTAGAATTATACGTATAGAAGGCAATTTTTGGGATATAGGTGAAGGTCCGTCAGGTCCAAATACAGAAATTTTCTATGATCGTGGTGATCAATTTGGTCAAAATGATCCAAAAGAAGAAATGTACCCAGGTGGGGAAAATGAACGTTACTTAGAAGTGTGGAATTTAGTATTTAGTGAATTCAACCATAATAAAGACCATACGTACACACCACTTCCAAATAAAAATATTGATACTGGTATGGGGCTTGAGAGAATGGCTTCTATTGCACAAAATGTGCGCACCAATTATGAAACGGACTTATTTATGCCTATTATCAATGAGGTGGAAAAAGTTTCAAATAAAAAGTATTTAGAAAATGATGCCTTTGATGTTGCATTCAAAGTAATTTCTGACCACATTCGTACAATTGCATTTGCTATTGCAGATGGCGCATTACCAGCTAATGAAGGTAGAGGCTATGTTTTACGTCGCTTATTAAGACGTGCGGTTAGATTTAGCCAATCGTTAGATATAAATGAACCATTTATGTACAGACTTGTAGATATTGTTGCTGACATTATGGAACCTTATTATCCTAATGTTAAAGAAAAATCAGACTTTATTAAACGTGTAATTAAATCCGAAGAGGAACGTTTCCATGAAACGTTAGAAGAAGGATTAGCTATACTAAACAATTTAGTAGCTAAAGCAAAAGTAGAAACTAAAGAAATTAGTGGTAAAGATGCATTTAAATTGTATGACACTTACGGTTTCCCAGTTGAATTAACAGAGGAAATCGCAACCCAAGAAAATCTTTCTGTGGACATGGCTACTTTTGATGCAGAAATGCAACAACAAAGAAATCGAGCAAGACAAGCACGTCAAAATTCACAATCTATGCAAGTTCAAAGTGAAGTGCTAAAAAACATTACTACGCAAAGTGATTTTGTTGGTTACGATGTTATGGATAAAGCTACTACAATTACAGATATTATTTACAATGGCGAATTAGTTGAAGAAGTTGAAGCTGGAGACAGTATTCATTTTGTATTAAAAGAAACGCCGTTTTATGCTGTAAGTGGTGGACAAGTAGCTGATAAAGGTACAATTAGTAATGAAAACTTCGAAATAACTGTTTCAGAAGTGACTAAAGCACCAAATGGACAAAACTTGCATAAAGGGGAAGTACAATTTGGTAATGTGAACACAGGGGCTGAAGTCTCTGCTAGTGTAAACCATACTGAACGCCGTGCAATAGAGAAAAACCATAGCGCAACACACTTATTACATGCAGCATTGAAAGAGGTATTAGGTGAGCATGTTAATCAAGCAGGTTCATTAGTTGAACCAGATCGTTTGAGATTTGATTTCTCTCATTTTGGTCCGATGACTGAAGACGAAATAGATAAGGTAGAACGTCGAGTAAACGAAGAAATTTGGAATAGTATTGAAGTGAGCATTCAAGAAATGTCTATTTCTGACGCTAAGGCATTAGGTGCAATGGCATTATTTGGTGAGAAATATGGTGATATTGTTAGAGTTGTAAACATGGCGCCGTTTTCTATTGAATTATGTGGTGGTATACATGTAAATAACACATCAGAAATTGGATTATTTAAAATTGTTAGTGAATCAGGTACAGGTGCAGGTGTGCGTCGTATAGAAGCATTTACTGGTAAATCGGCTTTCCTTTATTTAGAATCAGTACAAGAGAAGTTTAACGCTGTTAAATCACAAGTGAAAGTTAAATCAGATGACCAAGTCCTTGAAAAAGTTGTTCAAATGCAATTGGATGAAAAAGAATTAACTAAGCAATTAGAACAACGAAACAAAGAAATTACTTCACTAAAAATGGGAGATATAACAGATCAAGTTGAAGATATCAATGGCTTAAAAGTATTAGCTACTGAAGTTGAAGTTGCGAATGCGAAAGCAATTCGTGAAACTATGGATGATTTTAAATCAAAATTACAAGATACTGTTATTGTGCTAGTGAGTAATATAGATGGGAAAGTGTCATTAGTTGCCACAGTACCTCAATCACTAACAGATAAAGTAAAAGCTGGTGATATTATCAAAAATATGGCTCCAATCGTTGGTGGAAAAGGCGGCGGCCGTCCGGACATGGCTCAAGGTGGCGGTACAGAACCAGAGAACATAACAGAATCATTACTTTTCATTAAAAATTACATTAAATCCCTATAACTTCTAGGTGATGTCATGTAGAATGTAACTAACTAGATTGTTACTCGATATTAAAGGAGTGTTTAATAATGGAAAACTTTGATAAAACTATGAAATTTAATTATGATGAAATTCCAAAAGAAGATGTCAAAACAGTACTACAAAATGTCTATAATGCGCTTGAAGAAAAAGGATACAATCCTGTAAACCAAATTGTGGGTTATTTATTATCTGGTGATCCAGCTTACATTCCTCGTCACAATGAAGCAAGAAACCAAATTCGTCGTATTGATCGTGACGATATTATGGAAGAATTAGTATCGAATTATTTACAAGAGAAACCCGATTAAAATATGTTAAAACATAAGATTTTAGGTTTAGACGTTGGTAGTAAAACTGTTGGCATTGCAGTTAGTGATCTTATGGGTTGGACAGCTCAAGGATTAGATACACTCCGTATAGATGAAGAAAATAATGAATTAGGTATAGATAAGTTAGTAGAAATCATAAAAAAAGAGAACGTAGGTTCGGTTGTTATCGGTTTGCCTAAAAATATGAATAATTCTATTGGATTTCGAGGCGAAGCTTCGTTACAATACAAGGAGCAACTTAAAGAAGCATTGCCATCTTTAGAGATAATCATGTGGGATGAGCGATTAAGCACTATGGCTGCGGAACGTTCGTTACTCGAGGCAGATGTTTCAAGACAGAAAAGAAAAAAAGTAATAGATAAAATGGCAGCAGTGTTTATATTGCAAGGTTATTTGGATTCTATTCAATAAAAAGGAGCGTTTTATAATGACAGAACACAATCATGATGCTGAATTAGAAATAAACAACGAAGAGGAATTATTAACTTTATACGATGAAGAAGGCAATGAAGTATTATATCGTAAAGTTTTAGAATTCTATCACCATGAATTCAAAAAAGAATATGTGATTCTTGCTGAAGAAGGCGCAGAATCTGATGACGATGATTTAGTAGAATTAGTACCAATGATTAACGAACCAGATGAAAATGGTGAAGGTGGCAAATTCTTACCTGTTGAAACAGATGAAGAATGGGATATGATTGAAGAAATCGTTAATACAGAAATGGATGATCACGAACACGATCACGAATAATTTTTTGTATAGGGGAACCAAGCTGATTAATTCAGCTTGGTTTCTTTTTATGTATTAGAATTAAACAGTGTTCCTATTCTTTCATGTTGTAATATCACATATTTTAATGGAAAAGGCCATGCCACACAATTTACACTTATATTCTAACTAACTTTATGGTAAAATATATAAAGTTAATTTCAAGCGTATAATTAAGATCTATAGCATAAAATGAATTATTAAATAACAAAGTAATGTCTCATATGAAAATGACCTATATTTAAATTACTTGCGTTACCATAATCAGTCAGAATGACTGATTTATTTTATTGTTTAAAATAAAAGTAGTATTTTACAACGAAGGAAGTTTTGAAAATGGATAACAATCAGTTATATTTATTAAAGTTGCATGAACAGACTGATGCGAATATAGAATCTCTAAGAGCATATGCTGAAGAAAATCATGTTCCAATAGTTGATAGAATCACATTAGAAATGATAAAACAGGTCATAAGATTACATAAGCCCACACATATATTAGAAATTGGGTCAGCTATTGGTTATAGTGCTATGCAATTTGCATCGGTTTCTAAGGATATTAAAGTGACTACAATTGAACGTGATACTGAGATGATAAACAGAGCTAAAGCTCACTTTGAGGCATATCAATTTAAGGATCAAGTTAGACTAATTGAAGGCGACGCATTAGAACAATTTGAAAATGTTAATGATTACACTTATGATATGATATTTATCGATGCTGCCAAAGCACAATCTAAAAAGTTTTTTGAGCTTTATACACCACTATTAAGAGAAGGTGGCGTTGTTATTACTGATAATGTTCTTTACCATGGTTTTGTGTCAGATATTTCTGTAGTGCGTAGAAGAAATTTACGTCAAATGGTTAAAAAAGTTCAAGAATACAATGATTGGTTAATAAATAATGAAAATTACACTACAAACTTTTTAAATATAGATGATGGTTTAGCAATTTCAATTAAAGGAGTGTCAATATGACGGAATTATTAGTAACCCCCAAGACCGTTGAGCATATTGAAACATTAATAGAAAAAGGCGCAGATGCATTTATTATCGGTGAACAAAAATTTGGTTTAAGGCTTGCTGGTGAATTTAATCAGGCTGCTATGAAAAAAGCTGTCGAATTAATTCATAAAAATGGTAAAAAGGCATATGCTGCTGTGAATGGAATATTCCATAATTATCATTTGAATGCGTTGGAATCGTACATCAATTTTCTACACGAGATTAATGTAGATCGAATTATTTTCGGGGATCCTGCAGTTGTGATGTATGTTAAACAGCAAAAGCATCCAATTCCATTACATTGGGATGCTGAAACGCTAGTGACTAACTATTTTCAATGTAATTATTGGGGAGAAAAAGGCGCTGCACGTGCACAATTAGCGAGAGAATTAAGTTTAGAAGAAATAATAAACATTAAAGCGCATGCGAACGTTGAAATAGAAGTACAAATCCATGGAATGACATGTATGTTCCAATCTAAACGTATGTTGTTAGGTAATTATTTCACTTTCCAAGAACGCCAAATGAAAATCGAAAGAAATCAAGAAGCAAATGAATTATTACTTTATGATGAGGAACGTGACAATAAGTATCCAGTATATGAAGATTATAACGGAACGCATATCATGTCTCCTAATGACATTTGCTTAATTGAAGAATTAGATCCACTGTTAGAAGCTGGAATAGACGCCTTGAAAATTGATGGTGTATTACATACTGAAGAATATATTAATGTGTGCACTGAACAATATAGAGAAGCAATCGATTTATATCTTGAAGACCCTGAAGCTTATGAAGATGAAAAATTCATGCTAGTTGATCCAATTGAAGCGATTCAACCAGAGCATAGGCCGTTTGATGAAGGATTCTTATATAAACAAACTGTATATTAAGGGAGGCTTAACAGTGAAAGTTTTAGAAAAAGAAAATACCAATAAAAAACCTAAAATGAAAAAACCTGAACTGCTTGCGCCTGCAGGAAATTTAGAAAAACTTAAAATTGCTGTACATTATGGTGCAGATGCTGTTTTCCTTGGTGGACAAGAATATGGGTTAAGATCAAATGCTGATAATTTCACTATGGCAGAAATAAGAGAGGGCGTAGAATTCGCCAAACGTTATAATGCCAAAATTTACGTAACGACTAATATTATTGCACATGATGAAAATATAAAAGGACTAGATGATTATTTACGTGACTTAGAATCAACAGGTGCAACAGGTATTATCGTTGCAGACCCTCTGATAATTGAGACGTGTAAACGAGTAGCACCGAAATTAGAAATTCATTTATCAACCCAACAATCACTTTCAAATTATAAAGCCGTTGAGTTTTGGAAAGAAGAAGGTTTGGATAGAGTGGTTTTAGCACGCGAAACAGGTGCTATGGAAATGAAAGAAATGAAAGCTAAGGTCGATATAGAAATTGAATCATTTATACACGGTGCTATGTGTATTGCTTATTCTGGAAGATGTACATTAAGTAATCATATGACAGCAAGAGATTCTAACCGTGGAGGTTGTTGTCAAAGTTGTCGTTGGGATTATGATTTATTAAAAGTTGAAGATGATGGTGAATTAGATCTATTTTATGACGCAAATGATGTAACACCATTTGCGATGAGCCCTAAAGATTTAAAATTAATAGAATCTATACCTAATATGATGGATATAGGGGTTGATTCACTCAAAATTGAAGGGCGTATGAAATCAATTCATTACATTGCAACAGTTGTTTCTGTATATAGAAAAGTGATTGATGCTTATGCAGAAGATCCAGAAAACTTCAAGATTAAGCGTGAATGGCTAATTGAGTTGGATAAATGTGCAAATAGAGATACTGCTTCATCCTTTATCGTAGGTGCCCCAGGTTATGAAGAACAGATGTTTGGACAACAAAGCGCTAAAAAATCACCCTTTGATTTTTGTGGTCTTGTGTTAGACTATGATGAAAAGACGCATATTGCTACAGTACAACAACGTAATAAATTCGAACCAGGCCAAGAAATAGAATTCTTTGGTCCTGAAATTGAAACCTTTAGACAAGTAATAGATACAATTTATGATGAAGAGGGTAATGAACTTGATGCTGCACGTCACCCGTTACAAATCGTGCAAATTAAAGTCGATCATCCAATTTATACGAACAACATGATGAGAAAGGAAATTGGATAATGAAAAGTACGACTATTATTGGGATTGCTGGTGGCTCTGGATCAGGCAAAACATCAGTAACAAACGAAATTATGAAAAATTTAGAAGGTCATAGTGTTGCACTATTAGCGCAAGACTATTATTATAAAGACCAATCACATTTAACATTTGAAGAGCGCTTGGAAACCAATTATGATCATCCATTTGCTTTTGATAATGATTTATTAATAGATAACTTAAATGATTTAAGAAATGGAATTCAAATTGAAGTACCAACATATGATTATTCGAACCATACAAGAAGCGATGAAACGATTGCATTTGAGCCAAAAGATGTTATCATCGTAGAAGGTATATTTGCATTAGAGAACAAAACATTAAGAGATTTAATGGATGTTAAGATTTATGTTGATACAGATGCTGATTTACGTATTTTAAGACGACTCTTACGAGATACAGAAGAAAGAGGCCGTACAATGGAGTCTGTTATTAATCAATATTTAAATGTGGTTCGACCAATGCATAATCAGTTTATAGAACCAACTAAGCGATATGCAGACATTATTATTCCAGAAGGTGGAAGCAATAAAGTAGCTATCGACATAATGACAACAAAGATTCAAACATTAGTAAGTAAACAATAGTATGTATATGTAAAGGAAGATGACACAATGGAAAATCAAAAGCAATATCCAATGACTCAAGAAGGTTTTGAGAAATTAGAACTTGAACTTGAAGAGTTAAAAACAGTTAAACGACCAGAAGTTGTTGAAAAAATTAAAATTGCGCGTTCATTTGGCGATCTATCAGAGAATTCAGAATACGATGCTGCTAAAGATGAGCAAGGTTTTATTGAACAAGATATCCAGCGCGTAGAACATATGTTACGTAATGCACTTATTATTGAAGATACTGGAGATAACAACCAAGTACAAATCGGTAAAACAGTGACATTTATTGAATTACCTGGAGATGAAGAGGAAAGTTACCAAATCGTTGGTTCAGCAGAATCAGATGCCTTTAAAGGTAAAATTTCTAATGAATCTCCTTTAGCTAAAAGTTTAATCGGTAAAAAATTAGATGATGAAGTACGCGTGCCATTGCCAAATGGCGGCGAAATCAACGTTAAAATAGTTAATATTAAATAAAACATAAAACCCCCTTAATACATTTAATGTATTAAGGGGGTTTTATGTTAATTGATATATTTATATACTTGTTATGTATTTTTTGGTAAATTATTAGCAATAAACAATTTAAAACTTTAAAAATTACTACGAAATATTTGAATATATTAGAGTCATTTAACTATTAAATTAACTTATTGCTTTTAATAAGTTAATGAAATTAAGTTTATTTTCTATCGATGATACAATGAAAATATTAAGTGCTCAATTTATTGTTTTATAAAATTAATTAAGCATATAACAAAGGGGAGTATGTTTTGGAATTTAAGTTTATTAACGAACAATCGATTATGATTTACTTTAACAATCACATCGAGGCTGAAACGTTCCAAAAAGTACAACAAGTAGAGCAATATATTAAATTACAAAATAATCCAGCAATTATTGAAATAGTACCTTCGTATCGAGCGATTTTGTTGTATATAGATACAAATCAAAGCGATATAAAAAAAATTGTATCTGAGTTGGAACTAGACAAGCTTGATTTAACGCAATTCAACAACGAAGTGAGTCATCATAAAACCGTACATATACCAGTGCTATACGGTGGAGAGTATGGTCAAGATTTAGAGGAAGTAGCGAACTATAATAAAATATCGACCGATGCTGTTGTTCAAATGCATACGAATAATACATATTTAATTTATATGCTTGGTTTTATGCCAGGCTTTCCATTCTTAGGGGGTTTGAATGAAAAGTTGCATACACCGCGGCGTCAAGACCCTAGAACACGTATACCTGCAGGTTCTGTAGGTATTGCGAACAATCAGACAGGACTATATCCAAAAGAGTCACCAGGCGGGTGGCAAATTATAGGAAGAACACCACTCAATGTCTTCGATATTCATAGAGAAGTAATGTGTTTATATGCAGCTGGGGACTATATTAAATTTTATTCTATAACAGAAGAAACTTACCATGAAATAGTGGAAGAACAAAGGCATAATAATTTTAATATAGATAAGTGGGTGGAAAATTAATATGAGTATAAAAATAATTAAACCAGGACTGTTTAGTACGGTGCAAGATAAGGGGAGAATTGGTTATCAAGATCAAGGTTTTTCCACTGCTGGTGCCTTAGATATTTATGCTTTCATGCTAGGCCAAACATTGATTGGTAATAAAGGGCCAGCGATAGAATGTACCGTTATAGGTCCTGTAATTCAATTTTTAGAAGAAAATACATTTGTTATCACTGGTGCAGACTTTAATTCCCAATTAAATGATTGCAACATACCTAGTCATACAGTGATAAAAGCAAGAAAAGGAGACGTCTTAACGTTAGGGTCTGCAATTGAAGGGGCTAGAGGTTATATTTTGTTCGGAAATCCAATAGATATACCTAAAGTAGCTAATAGTTATGCAACCCATGTGCGAAGTAAAATTGGTGGGTTTCAAGGTCGTAGTTTAAAACAAAATGATACTATTCATTGTATTTGTAACGAAAACTATGCAGTACATTTAGGATATAGCGCTCAACGGGATACAGATATTTTTAAACAACAAACAATTCATATTATTGAAGGTCCGCAGATTAATGCATTTACTCAAGATAAGATAGCTACTTTAACATCAACAGAATATAAGATTTCTGAAAAATCAGATCGCATGGGTTTTCGTTTGCATGGTAAAACCATCCCTCCCCAAAATGGTGCAGATATCATTTCTGAACCTGTAGCTTTAGGGAGTATTCAAGTACCTAACGATGGGAATCCTATTATTTTGCTGAATGATAAACAAACAGTAGGTGGATATACAAAAATTGCAACAGTTAGTGCTATCGATTTATCAATTTTGGCTCAAAAAAAACCAGGGGACGTAATTTATTTTGAATGGATTTCTGTAGAAGCAGCAACTCAAAAATTAAAACAAAAAGAAGTTGATTTCAAAACGCAACTTGAAAGAATTGAAACTATGCCAATTTATGATATATCACAACTAAGATCTACATCTATACGAATTAAAAAGTTATTAAAAGGGGAATCACAATGAACATTGAAAAAATAGAGCAATTAATAAATTTAGTGAAATCTAATAAGGTAAAGAAATTTAAGTATAAAGATCAGGATAGTGAAATAGAGCTTGATTTTTCTGAAAATAATGAAAGTGGATGGGCAACTCAACAAAGCACTTTAGAAAGCCAATATAGTAATGACTCAAATCAAGTGCAAAGTGTAGAGCAATTCAAAGCAGTAAAAGCGCCTATGGTAGGAACATTCTTCCTGCAAGATGAAAAAGAACTGACCAATCCATTAATTAAAGTGGGAGATACAATCAAACAAGGGGATACAATTGGTTATATTGAAGCGATGAAAGTCATGAATGAGGTTACGAGTGAAGTTGATGGTGTCATTGATGAAATCCTCGTTACACATGGTTCAAATGTAGAATATAATCAAACAATCGTCAAAGTAAAATAAGTTCAAAAAAGGGGTGTTTTTCTTGTATCGTGTGTTAATTGCAAACAGAGGTGAAATAGCTGTTCGTATTATTCGAGCATGTAGAGAATTAGATATTAAAACAGTTGCTATTTATGCTTTAGGGGATGAAACTAGTTTACATGTAAGTTTAGCGGACCAAGCTATTTGTATAGGTGATGTTAATCCATTAGACAGTTATTTAAATCAAGATCGAATTATCAGTGCTGCAAAAATTAGCGGAGCCAATGCTATACATCCAGGTTATGGATTTTTATCAGAGAGCGTATCTTTTGCTGAAAAAGTTGAAGAGAATGGCCTTTACTTTATTGGTCCCACTAAAAAAACAATGGAAATGATGGGAGATAAAATAACTGCCCGTCAAACAGTTGAGAAAGCAGGCGTTCCAATTATTCCTGGATCTACGGATGATATTAAATCATTAGATGAAGTGAAGACGATTGCTAAGGACATTGGTTTCCCACTTGTATTAAAAGCGGCAAGTGGTGGCGGTGGTAAAGGTATCAGAATTGTTAAAACAGAAGATATGTTGGAACAATCATATAAGGAAGCTAAGAGCGAAGGTAAAAAATACTTTGATGATGATCGAATTTATGTGGAAGCTTTTATACCAGTTGCCAAACACGTAGAAGTACAAGTCATGGGTGATGGTAGTAACGCATACATACACTTAGGCGAAAGAGATTGTTCAGTGCAGAGAAAGAATCAAAAATTAATCGAAGAATCGCCTTGTGCAGCGATATCTGAAGAAACGAGAGCAGCTATGTGTAATGATGCTGTCAAAGTTGCAAAAGCATCAAATTATAGAAGTGCTGGAACTATAGAATTTCTAGTAACAAAAGAAGCTTATTTTTTCATTGAAATGAATGCACGTATTCAAGTAGAGCATACTGTGACAGAGATGAGAGCAAATAGAGACTTGTTGCAGGCACAATTATACCTTTTACAACATGGCACATTACCATTCACACAAGAGGATGTGCAGTTTGATGGACATGTTATTGAAGCAAGAATTAATGCCGAAAATCCAGAACGTAAATTCCAACCTTCTCCAGGCACAGTGAAACAGTTACATTTACCTCAAGGGTTTAATGTGCGTGTGGATAGTTTGCTCTATCAAGGTTACACTGTATCACCTCATTATGATTCGCTTGTAGCCAAAGTGATTGTAAAAGCACCGAATCGTGAATTAGCCATAAAGAAATTAAAAGTTACATTGGATGAAATGGTGATAGATGGATTTACAACGACTGCCGACTTTCTGTATGCAGTATTATCTTATCCGTTATATGCAGATGGGGACGCTAAAGATGTAGATATTAAATTTTTGGATAGACATCAAATTATCAAGGGGGTATCATAATGAAAGTTGATTTAAATTGTGATTTAGGTGAGGCATTCGGTAATTATTCATTTGGCGGGGACGAACAAATTATTCCGCTTATTACTTCTGCAAATGTTGCATGTGGTTTTCATGCTGGTGATCAGCATGTTATGAATCAAACGATTAAACGCGCAAATGAACATAATATAGGTATTGGCGCACATCCAGGGTTACCGGACCTTCAAGGGTTTGGACGACGGAATATGGACTTATCGCCTGATGAAATCTATGATACTGTCATTTATCAACTTGGTGCATTAAGTGGTTTTTGTAAAATTCATAATGTTAAAATTAATCATGTGAAACCACATGGCGCTCTTTATCAAATGGGAGCCAGAGATAAAGATATTGCGCATGCGATTGCTCAAGCAGTATATGATTTTGATGAATCACTATACTATGTAGGTCTCTCTAATACTTTGTTAATTTCAGAAGCCCAAAAAATTGGTCTCAAAACAGCTTCTGAAGTATTCGCAGATAGAAGATATGAAGACGATGGCCAACTTGTCAGCCGTAAAGCGGATGATGCATTAATCACTGATACTAACGAAGCAATAGCACAAGTGGTTAAAATGGTTAAGTCGAAAAGCGTAATCACAAAAAATAATCGAGAAATAGACATAGAAGCAGATACAATTTGTGTACATGGTGATGGTGCACATGCACTTGAATTTGTATCTGAAATCAAGGAAAGATTATCGAAAGAAGGCGTTTCTATAACGAAATTAGGGGGATAAATTATTTATGGGGAAAAAGTTGAAAGCTCAAGGTAAAGATTTTGAGTTTACAAAAGAACATAAAAGACTACTATTAGGATCAGTATTTTTAATGGCAACATCAGCGATAGGGCCAGCATTCTTAACGCAAACAGCGGTTTTTACGGCTCAGTTTACTTCGAGTTTTGCGTTTGCTATTTTATTATCTATTCTTATAGATATCGGAGCACAAATAAATATTTGGAGAGTATTAGTTGTTACAGGTAAACGTGGCCAAGAAGTAGCTAACGAAATTGTTAGTGGTCTTGGTACTTTTATTTCAATATTAATCGCTATTGGCGGTTTAGCATTTAACATAGGTAATATTGCAGGTGCAGGATTAGGTTTAAATGCAATTTTTGGTTTAGATGTTAAAGTGGGCGCTGCGATTACCGCGATTTTATCAATAGGTATATTTATAAGTAAAAGTGGTCAAAAGATTATGGATGTAGTCACAATGTCTCTAGGGATATTGATGATTGTCGTGGTAGCATTTGTTATGTTTAAAGCGAATCCCCCTTATGCAGAAGCAGCCAAACATCTAGTTATGCCTGAACAACCCCTCGCACTTGTATTGCCAATTATTACATTGGTTGGAGGGACAGTCGGTGGTTATATTACATTTGCAGGTGCACATAGAATACTAGATTCTGGAATTAAAGGTAAAGAATATTTGCCGTTTGTAAATAAAGCTGCAGTTTCTGGAATTTTAACTACAGGTGTATTGAGAACCTTATTGTTTTTAGCAGTACTTGGTGTAGTTGTGACGGGTGTTTCATTAAGTTCAGAAAATCCACCTGCGTCAGTGTTTGAACATGTTTTAGGCCCAGTCGGTAGAAACATATTCGGTATAGTACTTTTTGCTGCAGCAATGTCTTCAGTGATAGGATCTGCATACACAAGTGCAACGTTTTTAAAGACACTGCATAAATCTGTATATGATAAAACGAATATCATTGTCATAACATTTATCGTTATTTCTACATTAGTATTTTTATCACTAGGCAAACCAGTTACATTGCTTATTGTTGCAGGTGCGCTTAATGGTTTGATTTTGCCGATTACTTTAGGAACAGTATTAGTAGCGAGTAAACGGAAATCTATAGTTGGCGATTATCGCCACCCGACTTGGATGTTGATTTTTGGAATTGTTGCAGTTGTGGTTACACTCGTTACAGGCATTTTTTCACTTCAAGGTTTAACAGAATTATGGGGTAGTTAAATACTTATTTCTAAAATGACTCTAAATGGTACAGCCAAATCTGTATTATTTAGAGTTTTTGATTTTATGTATACAATTTATGAAATTAAGTAAGAGTCTATGTAACAATTTATCCTAAGTAGAGCGGTTACAATAAGTAGTTATTGAGGTAGTATATATGCTAGCTAATGAATGCATAGAATTTAATATAAATATTGTAACAATGATCGAGGTATCAATATAAATGTGGTAGAATAGCAAAGGCTAGGATTTTAAGATGAGGTGAATTATAATGATAGGTATTATAGGTGCTATGGAAGAAGAGGTAGCAATCTTAAAAGATAAACTTATAGAATTAGAAGAAATCAATATTGCGCATGTGATATTTTATAAAGGGAAATTACAAGGTAAAGAAGTAGTACTCACACAAAGTGGTATAGGTAAAGTGAATGTAGCAATTTCTACTACATTACTAATTGAAAAATTCAAACCAGAATTAGTTATTAACACTGGATCAGCTGGCGCATTAGATACATCGTTAAATGTTGGTGATATTGTAGTGAGCGATATGGTATCTTATCATGATGCAGATGCAAGAGCGTTTGGATATCAATTAGGACAAATCCCACAAATGCCGGCTCAATTTACTGCGGATAAGCAACTTTATGATAAGGCTATAATTGCAATTAATGAACAAAATCTTGTTGCTAAAACTGGTTTGATTGTAAGTGGTGATAGTTTTATTGGAACAAGTGAACAAAGACTACAAATAAAAACAAATTTCCCACAAGCAATGGCAGCAGAAATGGAAGCCACTGCAATTGCACAAACGTGTTATCAATTTAATTTGCCATTTATTATCACTCGTGCGATTTCTGATTTGGCTGATGGCGATGCAGGTATTACTTTTGAAGCATTTTTAGAAAAAGCAGCTATTTCTTCTAGTAAAATTGTAGAAAGCTTAATTAAATCTATATAAAAAGGTGAAAATAAATAATGGGTATGATAAAGAATTATTTTATGCCAAATGAATATGTACAATCGATTTTTCAAATCGATTTTCAAAAACTTTCAGCATCAGGTGTAAAAGGTATTGTTACTGACTTAGATAATACGTTAGTAGGTTGGGATGAAGCCGCACCAACAGAAGCGGTTAAAAATTGGTTTGATAAAGCTAGAGCATTGGGCATTACTGTAACAATAGTCTCTAATAATAACGAAAAACGCGTAGGTAGTTTTTCGAAGTCATTAAATGTTGATTATATTTTCAAAGCTAAAAAACCACGTGGACGTGCATTTGACCGAGCTGCAAAATCAATGCAATTAGACCCTTCTGAAATAGTGGTTATTGGCGATCAAATGCTGACAGATGTTTTTGGTGGAAATAGACGTGGCTTGTTTACAATAATGGTAGTGCCAGTCAAACAAACAGATGGTTTTATTACTAAATTCAATAGAATGATTGAACGAAGATTATTACAGCATTTTCGTAAAAAAGGATATATCACATGGGAGGAAAATTGATTGAATGAAACTGAAATTTTAAAATGTATAGGATGCGGCGCGCCATTGCAAGCCGAAGATCCAGATGCACCAGGATATGTACCTGAGCATAATTTATATCGAGAAGATGTAATATGTAAAAGATGTTTTAGGTTGAAAAATTATAATGAAGTACAGGATGTAGGTTTAGAGAGTGAGGACTTTTTAAATTTATTGAATGGTTTAGCAGAAAAAAATGGCATTATTGTTAATGTTGTAGATGTATTTGATTTTGAGGGTTCTTTTATCAATGCGATTAAAAGAATTGTTGGAAACAAAAAGATTATACTTGTGGGTAATAAAATGGATTTATTACCTAAACAAATTAATAAACGTCGCGTTAAAGAATGGCTTAAGAAAACGGCACGTAAATATGGCTTAGAAGCTGAAGATGTGGTATTGATTTCTGCTGAAAAGAATGAAGGTATTGAAGATTTATTAACTTCCATTAATACACTTCGTAATCATGAAGATGTTTATATTGTTGGTACTACAAATGTTGGGAAATCTACACTAATCAATAAATTGATTGAACGCAGTGTGGGAGAGAAAGATGTCGTTACAACTTCAAGATTCCCGGGTACTACTTTAGATATGATAGATATTCCATTGGACGAAAAAACATTTATGTATGATACGCCAGGTGTTATACAAGCGCATCAAATGACACATTTCGTTACCGAAAATGAACTTAAAACCATTATGCCTAAAAAGGAAATTAAACAACGCATATACCAATTAAATGAAGGACAAACTTTATTTTTTGGTGGTTTAGCGCGTATAGATTATGTAAGTGGCGGCAGAAGACCATTAGTATGTTATTTTTCAAATGAGCTTAATATCCATAGAACTAAAACAGAAAATGCTAATGAGTTATGGCGTAATCAACTCGGTTCATTGCTAGCACCACCTAATAACCCTGAAAATTTTGATTTACAAGATATTAAAGCAGTTAGGTTAGAAACTGGTAAGGAAAAACGAGATGTTATGATTTCTGGATTAGGATTTATTACAATCGACGAAGGTGCTAAAGTGATAGTACGTGTTCCTAAAAATGTCGATGTTGTTTTAAGAAATTCAATAATGTAAGGTGGATTTAATATGAAGTATGCAGTAATAGGTAACCCTATTGATCATTCATTATCACCAGTTATGCATAATGCAAATTTTGAAGCGATAAATGATAATTCAACATACGAAGCAATTAATATCTCGGAAAAGCAATTCCATCTTATAAAAGAGATTATTAATGAAAAGTCCTTATCTGGATTTAATGTTACGATACCGCATAAAGAGCGTATTATACCGTATTTAGATGATATAGATGATCAAGCCAAAACGGTAGGTGCGGTCAATACTGTAAAAATCGAAAATGGTAAATGGATTGGTTATAATACAGATGGTATTGGATATGTAACTGGTCTTAAACAAGTTTATCCAGATTTGAAAAGTGCACATATTTTAATTATAGGCGCTGGTGGAGCAAGTAAAGGTATAGCTAGTGAACTTGCGAAATATGTACAACCGACTTTAACTGTCGCAAATAGATCTCTAGATAGATTTGAGCATTGGAATTTAGAAGTAAATAAAATAAGTTTAAAAGAAGCGGAAGCTGCGCTTTCGGAATTTGATATTGTAATCAATACTACACCAGCTGGTATGAAAGATAATAAAGACGTCGTTATCAGTCTAGATCAATTATCAGCACATACTTTGGTTAGTGATATCGTGTATATTCCTTTTAAAACACCTATTTTGAAAGTTGCTGAGGCCAAAGGAAACCCCGTACACAATGGGTTGGATATGTTTGTATATCAAGGCGCTGAGAGTTTTAAAATATGGACAGGAAAAACACCGCAAATTCAAGTCATGAAAGATGCTGTTTTAAAACGCTTATAAAAGGAGAAAAAATATGTTAACAGGTAAACAAAAAAGGTTTTTACGTAGTAAGGCACATAATGTAGATCCAGTTTTTCAAATAGGAAAATCAGGCATTAGTGATAATATGGTGACTCAAATTAAAGATACATTAGAAAATAGAGAATTAATAAAAATACATGTATTGCAAAATAACTCTGAGGATAAAAATGATTTAGCCCAAAGTTTAAGTGATGCAACACGCAGTGATATCGTTCAAGTTATCGGGTCAATGATTGTATTGTATAAAGAATCACAAGACAACAAACACATTCAATTACCATAATGGTTAAATCAATTGTGTTATATGGTGGACAATTCAACCCGATTCATACTGCTCATATGGCTGTAGCAAGTGAGGTTCATCATAGAGTAAACCCAGATAAATTTTATTTTATACCAAGCTTTATGTCACCATTAAAAGTACATAAAGAATACTTGAATGCTTCTGATAGAGTGAAAATGATACAATGTGCTATTGGTGAGCTTGGGTTTGGCGAAATTTATCTTGATGAGATTGAACGAGAAGGACAAAGTTATACTTATGATACAGTGATGCATGTTTTAAAGGATTACCCTCAAGCTAAAATATATTTTGTTATTGGTACAGACCAGTACAATCAACTTGATAAGTGGTATAAGATTAATGAATTGAAAGCTAAGATTACTTTTATCATTGTTAATAGAGATCAATCGACACAAGAAGTCGATCACGACATGTTAGCAGTTAATATTCCACGTATTGATATTAGTTCAACATTAATTAGAGACAGAGTTAGAAATAAAGAAAACATACAGGTGCTAGTTCCTCAAAGTGTTGAACGTTATATCAGAGAGGAAGGATTATATGAAAATTGATCAAGCAATAGATTTAGTTAAAGAAAAATTACCTGAAAAACGCTTTAATCATTCGCTAAGAGTGGCTGAAACTGCAGTGAAGTTGGCAGATATCTATGATGGCGATAAAGATAAAGTTGAACTTGCAGGTATACTTCATGATTATTCTAAATATGACGACTTAGGTTCTATGTATCAAATTGTTCAACAGCACAATTTAGATAGTAATTTATTAAGTTATGGATCAGAAATATTACATGGGCCTGTGTGCGCTATAATTATGGAAGAACAGTATGGTATTGAAGATGAGGAAATATTACTTGCTATAAAAAACCATACCACTGGCAGGGCGCAAATGACTCCAACTGAGAAACTTGTGTTTGTTGCCGATTATATTGAGCCAGGTCGTCAGACCCCAGGCGTTGAAGAAATTAGAGATTTAGCATACAATCAAGGTAGTTTAGATATTGCAATTTATGAAATTTCTAAGCGCACAGTTTTGCATTTAATTAGTAAAGATATTAATGTTTATGACGCGACGATTGCATGCTTGAATTATTACAATTATAGTGACGAAAGAGTAAAGGATGATTAAATGAGTTCAGATCAATTATTAAACATAGCTGTCGAAGCAACAGAGAATAAAAAAGCAGAAGATATAATTTCTTTGAAAATGAAAGAAATAAGTGATGTAGCGGATTATTTTGTGATATGTCATGGAAACAATGAAAGACAAGTACAATCCATAGCTCGAGCAGTTAAAGATGCAGCGAACAAAGCAGAAGTTGAAGTTAAGCGAATGGAAGGCTTTAATGAAGCAAGATGGATTCTTATAGACTTATCTGAAGTTGTTGTGCATGTATTCCACAAAGACGAGCGCGATTATTACAATCTAGAGAAATTGTATCGTGATGCACCACTAGAAACTTACGTACAGGCTGTTTATTAATTATGGTCCAATATGAAGAAATGAGCTTGTTTTATGATCAATTAACCTTAGACCAGCCCTACGAATCTTGGCTAGATATCGTAAATCATTTTGCTGAGCACAAGTCATCTATTTTAGATATTGGTTGTGGGACAGGCAGTTTCACTTCATTATTAACAGAATTTGATGATGTAACGGGTATGGATTTAAGTGTTGATATGCTTTCAATAGCAGCTCAAAAATCTAAAAAAGTAAATTGGATTGAAGGCGATATGACTGAATTCGGTCTTAATCAGTCTTTTGATGTAATTACAATATTTTGTGATTCACTTAATTATTTACCTGAACAAGACGATGTATTGGCAACTTTCAACCAAGTTTTTGAGCATTTATCATCTGATGGGGTTTTTATGTTTGATGTTCATACTGTTTATAAAATGAACACATTATTTAACAACCAAAGTTATATAGATGAATCGGAAAATGTGTTTCTTGGTTGGGAAGCGGTTCAAGGTGAAGAACCTTTAAGTGTTTGGCATGATATGTCATTCTTTATTAAGCAAAAGGATGAGCAATACGCTAGATTTAATGAATCGCATTATCAACGTACTTATACAAAACGTGAGTATGTTGATATGTTAGAGCATGTAGGTTTCAATAAAGTTCATACATTTGTTGATTTTGATATAAATAACTCAAGTGATGAAGGATATAGATTGTTTTTCATTGCTAAAAAATAAAGTAAAATCACTCCTTTATACGTGTTTAGTATAGAGGAGTGATTTTTATGTTTAATCAATGGGATATTTTAAAAGGCTTGATTATAAAAAACAAGCTATTGATCACTATTTTGTCTATAAGTATAGTAGTTTTATTGTTAATTATCTCCCAATTTATAATGACAAAAGACTATGAATCAGATTTTGAGACATATACTGATAAATCAAATGACAACATAGCTACATCGCCAAAACCATCTTCAACTAAAGAAGGCGGTTTGTCTAATAGTAAGCGACAAGTAATGAATGAGCACAATACAGATAGTGTGTTCGTCGACATTAAAGGCGCTGTTAAACACCCTAATGTATATGAAATGAAATCAACAGATAGGGTCAAGCAATTATTAGATAAAGCAGTTGTCACAAAGGACGCGGATTTAAATAAAGTAAATCTTGCTGAAAAACTATCAGACCAAAAGTTGATTTACATACCTGCAAAGGGAGAAAGTGAAAAAGGTATATCCAATAATCATAATAATTTAGATAATAGTAAAAATAATACCTCACGTTCGATGGCGGCAAGTGATACTTTGAATTTAAATCAAGTTACTGAAACAGAGTTGTTATCAATTCCTGGTATAGGACCTATGAAAGCTAAATCAATTATTGAATATAGAGAAGAGCGTGGATCTTTTGATTCAGTTGAGCAATTGAAAGAAATAAAAGGTATTGGTGATAAAACATTTGAAAAATTAAGTGGTTACTTTACAGTATAGAAATGGGTTGCTTTATATTACAATTAAAATTATTCTATTAATAATACATATTTAAACGGAGGTTTAACAGCATGGATCGCATTAAATGGGAAGAATACTTTATGGCTCAAAGCCATTTACTAGCTTTACGCTCTACTTGTGAAAGATTGTCTGTAGGTGCAACGATTGTCAAGGACAATAGAATTATAGCTGGCGGATATAATGGTTCTGTCTCTGGGGAAGTACATTGTATCGATGATGGATGTTTATTAGAAGATGGTCACTGTATACGTACCATTCATGCTGAAATGAATGCGTTGCTACAATGTGCTAAACAGGGAGTTTCAACAGAAGGAGCAACTATTTACGTTACACACTTCCCTTGTTTGAACTGCACGAAATCCATTATACAGGCAGGTATTCAAACGATATACTATGCTGAAGATTATCACAATCATCAATATGCATTGAAATTATTAACACAATCAGGTATAGATTATAAAAAAATCGAATTTAATCAAGAACATGTAGCACAATATCTCGTTAACAAGTAGATTATGATTTATTATGCAATTGCATATTTAGTAGGTATTTTATGGTTACATGTTAGATTAATGGCACTATTTGTTTTCATATTGTTATTATTCATAGCAATTAGAAAACAATTGAAGTTGATTCAATTCATATCAATCGTTATACTCCCTATTTTAAGTTTTATGATGTTTCAAAATGATTTAGTACATACAAGAGAGCAACGAACTATGCAATATAACAATACGCATTTACAAAGCCAAGCTTATTTTCTAACTAAACCAGTATTGAAGCATCAAAAACTACGAGGGAAAGTGGAGATTAATCACCAAATTTTTACATTTTATTACTATTTAAAGCATGGCACCAAAGATAATATAGAAAATAAATTATTCCAAAAATCATGTTATGTTAGGGGAGAATTGTCATCAATCAATAATCGCTTCAATGATAAAGCTACATTGTTTGTTAAAGCGATTGATTTGGATAGTTGTAAAAGTAATGAATCAGGCCATCAATACCTTTTAGAAAGGCATAAGGCCTATATATTCGACAAATTGAAGGCGACCCATATCAAAGGTCCTGAAAAAATCATTGCGCTAATTAGCGGTGATACAACGAATATTGATGTGAATGATTTAGAGAAGTATAAAGAAATTGGTATCTATCATCTCTTGGCAATTAGTGGCACTCATGTAGCGATTATAATAGGTATTATTTTTTATGTATTAAACCTTTTTAGAATGCCACTGTTTTTTATTAAATTTGTAATTTTAATATTACTGCCATTATATGTCTTATATACAGAATTAGCACCGAGTGCAATGAGGGCAGTTATAGTAACAATCATAGTCATTGTTCTCCCAAAAAGAATATTCCGAAATACTATGAATATTCTAGCGTTTAGTTTTATAACGTTAACTTTAATTTACCCATCTTTAATTTATCATATAGGATTTCAATTCTCATTTATGATTACCTTCTTTATTTTATTATCTTTACCTTTATTAGAGAAATTGACTGCATTTAAATCTACGTTTTATATCACTTTTATTGCTCAATTAGGGTCACTTATTATAAGTGCACATTATTTTAACCAAATACAATGGATAGGCTTTATATCTAATTTATTCTTTGTACCTTTTTATGTTTTTATATTATATCCTCTTACACTTATTTATTTCATTATCAATCATTTGCCAATTGAAATTCAATTACTCACAGGATTATTGAACTTAGTTATTAAAATACACGATATTATTGTTGATATATTCTATAGTTTAAGCCGGCATAAATGGTATATACCAGAATTGAATGAATATTTTTTAGTAATAGCGTTGGCAATGATATTAGCTGCATTAGTAGCGCTTGTACATAAAAAGTTCAAAATTTTGACTGGTCTAATGATACTTATATATATCATAGTGACAGTACTACCAAGTACTAATGATTATCGACTAACTATGTTGAATGTAGGTCAAGGTGATGCAATTTTATTTGAAACAAATAAACAGCACACATTGCTCATAGATACTGGGGGTAAGTTACTTGAAAAGGGCGAAAAGGCTACACATAATATCGCTAGATACCACATATTGCCAACTTTAAAAAAACGAGCTATAAAAACAATTAATTATTTAATTATAACCCACCCACACCAAGATCATATAGGGGAATTAAATTATTTAATTGAAAAATATCGAATTGAAAACATTATATTGAATAGTGCGAGTATGAAAAGTGAGCAGTTAAACAGTTTGAAAAAACAATGTAGAAATAATGAAATACCATTGTATGATTTTAGAGAAAAGCAAAATTTTAAATTAGATAAAGCAGTCATAAATTTATTAGATGTAACAATAAATGCCTCAGATGATTTAAACGAACATTCTATTGTGACATTGATAACCTATGAAAAATATAAAATGTTACTGATGGGCGATGCGACCAAAAATAATGAAAATGAGTTATTAAAGCAGTTCAATTTAAAAGCAGTTGATGTGCTGAAGATTGGACATCATGGAAGTAAAACGAGTACCAGTGAGGCCTTTATACGAACCATTAACCCTAAGATAAGCTTGATTTCTGTAGCACACAAAAACCGATATAACTTACCCAATCAAGAAACTATAAACCGATTAATTAGTTATCATTCTCAAGTTTATCAAACAGCTAATCACGGAGAAGTTACAATTGATTTCAAAGAAAATATGTATATCAAAACAGAAAGGAAGTAATGATTTTAACTAGTGAGATGTATAGCTGCATGCTATAATGTTTTAATGTGTAATAGTGATGAAAGGGTGCTACATATGAGCGATAATATAATTACAGTATACGGAGAAGTACCTGAATTGATTGAAAAAAAATCGACCGAGATTATCGAAAATTATTTAGATGCTCCCAAAGATGATTTTAACTTTGTTAAGTATAATTTATATGACAGTGATTTATCATCCGTAATAGAAGAGACATTAACAATGCCTTTTTTCTCTGATAAAAAGGCCGTTTTGGTACAAAATGCATATGTCTTTACTGGAGAAAAACCACCTAAAGACTTAAATCATAATATTGATTTACTTTTAGAATTCATAGAAAAATATGATGGTGAAAGTATGATTGTATTCGAAGTCTATCAACCCAAATTAGACGAACGTAAAAAATTAGTGAAAACATTAAAAAAGAAAGCTCAGTTAAAGAAAATAGAGCAAATGTCAGAAGAAGAGATAAAAAAATGGATAAAAAATGAATTACATTCAAACTATAAAGATATTAAACAAGATGCGTTAAACTTATTTATTGAATTAACTGGTATTAACTTTAATATCGTCAAGCAAGAGATAGGAAAATTAGTCCTTTTTCTAGGTGAAAGAGCAACAATTAATAAACAAGATGTGGACCAAATTGTAAATAGAAGTTTAGAACAAAATGTGTTTCTATTAACAGAATATATTCAAAAAAATAATAAGGTAAAGGCGATACAACTTGTCAAAGATTTGATTGCGATGAAAGAAGAACCGATTAAACTTTTAGCGCTTATAACAAGTAACTATCGACTTTTCTATCAAAGTAAAATACTGTCTCAAAAAGGGTATAGTGGCCAACAAATTGCAAAAACGATTAATGTTCATCCTTATAGAGTGAAGTTAGCACTTAACCAAGCAAGACATTATCATTTAGAGAGTTTGTTGAATATTATAGATAGCTGTGCAGAAACAGATTATAAATTAAAATCTTCTTATATGGATAAACAACTCATTTTAGAACTTTTTATTTTATCTTTATAAAAAATTCATAAAAAAAGTGAGTAATCATCGATTACTCACAAACTTTATTTAAAATTATAAATAAAAAAGTTCAAGCCATGGCTTGAACTTTCTTATTATTTGTTAGCTGTCATTAGTGAAGATTTGATACGAGCAGCTTTGTTAGTGTGGATTAAGTTGCGTTGAGCAGCTTTATCTACTTTTTTCAAAGCAAAACTAACTAATTCAGCTTTGTTATCAGCATTTGAAGCAGTAGCTGATTGAGCTCTCTTAACCGCTGTACGCATTTCATTCTTTTGAGAAATGTTGCGCTCCTCAGCAGTGTGAGTAGTTTTAACACGTTTAATTGCAGATTTAATGTTTGGCATGTGTGTCACCTCCTAAAAATGAACTTCGCTATCAAATTTGATTTGATTACAACAAGAAATATTTTATCAAAACCAGCCGGTTTCTGCAATCATTTATTTACGCAATGCGCTTAAAAGCATGAAAATAATACATTTCTATTTGGAAATGAGCAACTTTCACTCTATACTATAAAGAGGAATGGCAAATTAAGTAGCCACTTTTATGATATAACTTAAAGTATAAGCGTCGTAAGTTTGCAATTATAGAACAAAAACGTTATCATATCAAAGAATGTCATACATATACGGGCTAGAATTATGAAAGTGGGAAGGATAATACATGGATAAACAAGAACGTTATAATAGACGTAAAAATATAAGAAACTTTTCTATTATCGCACATATAGACCATGGTAAATCTACTTTAGCTGATAGAATCTTAGAAAATACGAAATCAGTTGAATCAAGAGATATGCAAGCACAATTACTAGATTCCATGGATTTAGAAAGAGAACGCGGTATTACAATCAAATTAAATGCTGTACGATTAAAGTATGAAGCTAAGGATGGGGAAACATATACATTCCATCTTATTGATACACCAGGACATGTAGATTTCACTTATGAGGTATCAAGATCATTGGCAGCTTGTGAAGGTGCAATATTGGTAGTCGATTCTGCACAGGGTATCGAAGCACAAACTTTAGCAAATGTGTATTTAGCACTGGATAATGACTTAGAGCTATTACCTGTTGTTAATAAGATTGACCTGCCTGCTGCTGAACCAGAACGTGTTAAACAAGAATTAGAAGATGTTATTGGTATAGATCAAGATGATGTGGTTCTTGCTAGTGCAAAATCTAATATTGGTATTGAAGATATATTAGAAAAAATAGTTGAAGTTATACCACCACCAGAGGGCGATCCTGAAGCGCCATTGAAAGCTTTGATTTTTGATTCTGAATACGATCCTTATCGAGGTGTAGTATCAGGTATTAGAGTCATGGAAGGTATAGTTAAAGCTGGTGATCGTATTAAGATGATGGCGACGGGTAAAGAATTCGAAGTAACTGAAGTGGGGATTAATACTCCCAAACAATTGCCGGTAGAGGAACTAACTGTCGGTGATGTAGGTTATATTATAGCTAGCATTAAGAACGTAGATGACTCTCGTGTCGGTGATACGATTACACATGCGGAACGACCAGCTGAACAAGCGTTACAAGGATATAAAAAAATGAATCCTATGGTTTTCTGTGGTCTATTCCCAATAGATAATAAAGATTATAACGACTTACGTGATGCATTAGAAAAATTACAACTCAATGATGCTTCGCTCGAATTTGAACCAGAATCATCACAAGCGTTAGGGTTTGGATATCGTACAGGATTTTTAGGTATGCTTCACATGGAAATAATTCAAGAGCGTATCGAGCGTGAATTTGGTATTGAACTTATTGCAACTGCACCATCTGTTATTTACCAATGTATTATGAAAAACGGAGAAGAAGTTTCAGTCGATAATCCAGCAAATATGCCTGAAAGAGATAAAATTGAAACGATTTATGAACCTTTTGTTAGGGCTACGATGATGGTTCCTAATGATTATGTGGGTGCAGTAATGGAATTATGTCAGCGTAAACGTGGTCAATTTGTAAACATGGAATATATGGATGATATCCGAGTGAATATCATTTATGAGATACCGTTGTCAGAAGTAGTATTCGATTTCTTTGATCAACTTAAATCTAATACTAAAGGATATGCTTCATTTGATTATGAATTTATTGATAATAAAGAAAGTGACCTTGTGAAAATGGACATTTTATTAAACGGTGAAAAAGTAGATGCATTAAGCTTTATTGTACATAAAGAATTTGCTTATGATCGTGGTAAAGTGTTAGTTGATAAATTGAAAAAACTTATTCCAAGACAACAGTTTGAAGTGCCAGTTCAAGCAGCTGTTGGACAAAAAATTGTTGCACGTACAAACATCAAGTCAATGGGTAAAAATGTATTGTCAAAATGTTATGGCGGAGATATTAGCCGTAAGAGAAAATTATTAGAAAAACAAAAAGCTGGTAAAGCTAAAATGAAAGCAGTAGGTAATGTAGAAATTCCTCAAGATGCGTTTTTAGCTGTGCTTAAGATGGACGAAGATTAATATAAATTAAACATTGGGGCCTTAAATCCATTCGATTTATGCCCCAGTTTTTTGTTGAATAGACTTATCTTCAAAAAATGAAAGAAGGTGAACGCAATATGGAAGTGAAAAGTGCTTATATCCATATTCCTTTTTGCGTAAGAATTTGTACCTATTGTGATTTTAATAAGTATTTTATACAAAATCAGCCGGTAGATCAGTATTTAGATTGCTTAATAGAAGAAATGGAACAAAGTGATGTTAGACAATTAGAAACTGTATTTGTTGGCGGTGGTACCCCAACAGCACTAAATTATGATCAACTTAAAAAGTTACTCGTAGCTATTACGCGTATTTTTAAAATCAAAGGTGAGTTTAGTTTCGAAGCTAACCCAGATGAATTAACGATAGAAAAAGTTCAATTACTTAAAGATTTTGGGGTTAACCGATTGTCTATGGGAGTACAAACATTTAATCCAGAATTATTAGAAATTCTGGGAAGAACACATAAAACAGAAGATATTTACCAATCGGTAGCTAATGCACGTCAAGTTGGTATACCTTCTATTAGTTTAGATTTGATGTACCATTTGCCACATCAAACAATTGAAGATTTTAAAGATAGTTTAGAAAAGGCGTTGGCTCTTGATATTGATCACATTTCTAGCTATGGATTGATATTAGAACCTAAGACAAAATTTTATAATATGTATCGTAAAGGCCAATTGAAAGTTCCTAACGAAGATATTGGTGAAGAAATGTATGAATACCTCTTAGAAAGAATGGAACAATCCGATATGCATCAGTATGAAATTTCTAATTTTGGAAAAGATGGGCATGAGTCAGAACATAATAAAGTGTACTGGAAAAACGAAGGGTATTATGGTTTTGGTGCAGGTGCAAGTGGTTATGTTAACGGTGAACGTTATAATAATGTTAATCCGGTAAACCATTATATTAAAAAAATCCAAAATAAGGAACGTCCTATTTTAGATTCGACGTTCCCAACTTTATCGGAACAAATGGAAGAAGAAATGTTTTTAGGACTGAGAATGAATCAGGGAGTCAATAAATCTAGATTTCAGCAAAAATTCAATACAAGCATAGATAATATATTTGGTACAGTTATTAATGATTTGATAGAACGCGAACTTATTATTGAACAAGAAGGATACATCTCGATGACGGAACGCGGAAAAGTGATAGGAAACGTTGTATTTGAGTCGTTTTTGTTAAATGTTTAAAATTTTAAAAAAAACGATGCTTTAACATTGACTTACTTTGACCAATTTGATAAATTATAATTAGCACTTGAAACAAAAGAGTGCTAATGAGGTGAAAGCATGATTAGTGATAGACAATTAAGCATTCTGAATGCAATTGTTGAAGATTATGTTGATTTAGGTCAGCCAATTGGTTCTAAGACTTTGATTGAACGACACAAATTGAATGTTAGTCCTGCTACTATTAGAAATGAGATGAAACATCTCGAAGATTTAGAGTTGATAGAGAAGACACATACTTCGTCAGGACGTTCACCATCAGAGTTAGGTATTAGATATTATGTGAATCAATTATTGCAACAAACATCTCATCAACAACAAACTAAAATACAACGTTTAAGAGATTTACTAGTCGAGAATCATTATGATATTTCTACTACATTGAGTGCATTTGCTAATGAACTTTCGATTGCATCTCAATATACAACGTTGGTAATGCGTCCAAATCATAAAAAAGATATAATTAACAACATTCATTTGATTCGAGCAAATGCCCACTTGGTTATTATGGTGGTTGTATTCACTTCTGGTCATGTTGAACATTTACATTTAGCTACACAAGTTCCGTTATCTAATGATAAGCTCACAAAGATATCGAATTTTGTTACTACTAAGTATAATAAATGGAATAATCAACAATTTGAAAGTGAATTAAATACGTTTGTGAAATCAGAACTTGAAAAGCAATTTATCAAAGAGATGTTACACACAATTGAAATCCACTTTGATAATCAAAGTAATGGCATTTTTATGGGTGGAAAGGTTAAACTAATTGATGCATTAAATGAATCAAATGTTTCCTCAATTCAACCTATATTGCAATATATAGAATCAAATAAAATCACACAACTACTTGATGATATGTCTCATTCGACGATTAACGTCAAAATAGGACATGAAATTGAATCGAGTTTGAGTGATATTTCTATCATCACAAGTGAATATCACATTGATGATAGGCTTAAAGGTCAAATTGCGGTTATTGGACCTACGGCAATGAATTATCAGAACGTAATACGATTACTAAATACGATTTGGTAATTAAGAATTGTATTGGAGGGCAGACAATGACAGAAAAAAATGAATCAGTATTTGATCAAGCTGCAGAAAATGAAGAAGTTAAAGATCAATCTCAGACATCTGAAAATGAAACAGTTGAAAATGCTGACGACACTAATAATGACAAAGTAAAAGACAATCTGCAAGAGGACAATACAGAAGAGATAGAATCAGATGTAGATCCTAAAGATGAAGAAATTGAACAATTGAAAAAAGATGTTCAAGAAAAAGAAGAAAAATACTTAAGATTGTACGCAGAATTCGAAAATTATAAACGTAGAATCCAAAAAGAAAATCAAACAATGAAAGAATATAAAGCTCAAGATGTGTTAAACGATATTTTACCAACTATCGATAACATTGAGCGTGCGTTACAAATCGATGGCGAAGATGAACAATTCAAATCACTGAAAAAAGGTGTTGAAATGGTTCATGAAAGCTTAATTAACGCTTTAAAAAATAATGGCTTAGAAAAAATTGAAACTGAAGGTCAACAATTTGATCCAAATGTTCACCAAGCTGTTGTTCAAGATGATAATCCAGATTTTGAATCAGGAGAAATCACTCAAGAATTGCAACGTGGTTATAAATTAAAAGATAGAGTATTAAGACCTTCAATGGTTAAAGTAAATCAATAACCTTTAATATTGATGAAAATACCAATAATTTTAAACAAACATACAGGAGGAAATTAATTATGAGTAAAGTAATAGGCATTGACTTAGGTACAACAAATTCATGTGTAGCAATCTTAGAAGGCGATGAGCCAAAAGTAATCCAAAATCCAGAGGGTGCTAGAACTACACCATCAGTAGTAGCATTTAAAAATGGTGAAACTCAAGTAGGTGAAGTTGCTAAACGACAAGCAATTACAAACCCTAACACAATTCAATCAATCAAACGTCATATGGGTACACAATATAAAGTTGACGTTGAAGGTAAATCATATACACCACAAGAAATTTCAGCGATGGTTTTACAAAATCTTAAAAGTACAGCTGAAGACTATCTAGGTGAAAAAGTAGAAAAAGCAGTAATTACTGTTCCTGCATACTTTAATGATAGTGAACGTCAAGCTACTAAAGATGCTGGTAGAATTGCTGGCTTAGAAGTAGAACGTATTATCAATGAACCAACAGCAGCTGCTTTAGCATATGGTTTAGATAAAACTGAAACTGACCAAAAAGTATTAGTATTTGACTTAGGTGGCGGTACATTCGACGTTTCTATTTTAGAATTAGGCGATGGTGTATTTGAAGTACTATCAACTGCTGGCGACAATAAACTTGGCGGCGATGACTTTGACCAAGTAATTATTGACTATTTAGTATCTGAATTTAAAAAAGAAAATGGCGTAGATTTAGCACAAGATAAAATGGCATTACAACGTCTAAAAGACGCAGCTGAAAAAGCTAAAAAAGACTTATCTGGTGTATCTCAAACACAAATTTCATTACCGTTCATCTCAGCAGGAGAAAATGGTCCTTTACATTTAGAAATCAACTTAACACGTTCTAAATTTGAAGAGTTATCTGACTCATTAATCAGAAGAACTATGGAACCTACTCGTCAAGCAATGAAAGATGCTGGTTTATCAAGTTCTGACATTGATGAAGTAATCTTAGTTGGTGGTTCTACTAGAATTCCAGCTGTTCAAGAAGCAGTTAAAAAAGAAGTAAATAAAGAACCTCATAAAGGTGTGAATCCAGACGAAGTAGTAGCTATGGGTGCATCAATTCAAGGTGGCGTAATCACTGGTGATGTTAAAGACGTAGTATTATTAGACGTAACACCATTATCATTAGGTATTGAAATTATGGGTGGACGTATGAATACACTTATCGAAAGAAATACGACTATTCCAACATCTAAATCACAAGTTTACTCAACAGCAGCAGATAACCAACCGGCAGTTGATATTCATGTATTACAAGGTGAACGTCCAATGGCATCAGACAATAAAACACTTGGAAGATTCCAATTAACTGATATTCCAGCAGCTCCACGTGGCGTGCCTCAAATCGAAGTAACATTTGATATTGATAAAAATGGTATCGTAAACGTTACAGCAAAAGACTTAGGCACAAATAAAGAACAAAATATCACAATTCAATCAAGTTCTTCACTATCAGATGATGAAATCGATCGTATGGTTAAAGATGCTGAAGAAAATGCTGAAGCTGACAAACAACGTCGTGAAGAAAGTGACTTAAGAAACGAAGCTGATAGCTTAGTATTCCAAGTTGAAAAAACAATTACTGACTTAGGCGAAAACATCAGTGAAGAAGATAAAAAAGATGCTGAAGATAAAAAAGATGCATTAAAATCAGCGCTTGAAGGCGAAGATATTGAAGATATCAAAGCTAAAAAAGAAGAATTAGAAAAAGTTGTTCAAGACTTATCAACAAAAGTTTACGAGCAAGCTGCGCAAGCTCAACAACAAGCTCAAGGTGAAGAAGGAAACGAAGCACAAGATAGCAACGTTGAAGATGCAGATTTCAAAGAAGTGAAAGATGACGACAGCAAAGATAATCAAAAATAAGTTGAGTCATAGACTAATTAATTGTTAATGATAGAAAAATATGACACAATTGCTTAGCCAAATTAAGTCAAAGTCAATTGAACATTGGCTTTGACTTTTTCTTTTTTTATCAGTGATTTAACAAAACAGAGTAAAAGGAGAGATAACAGTGGCCAAAAGAGATTATTATGAAATCTTAGGTGTTAGTAAAGATGCTTCTAAAGATGAAATTAAAAAGGCTTACCGTAAATTATCAAAACAATATCATCCAGATATTAATAAAGAAGAAGGTGCCGACGAGAAATTCAAAGAAATCTCTGAAGCATATGAAAATTTAAGCGACGATAATAAGCGTGCAAATTATGACCAATTTGGACATAACGGCCCGCAAGGTGGCTTTGGAGGCCAAGGCTTTGGCGGTCAAGATTTCAGTGGCTTTGGAGGCGGCGGTTTCGAGGATATATTCAGTTCGTTCTTTGGAGGCGGACGTCAACGTGATCCAAATGCACCTAGAAAAGGTGACGACTTACAATATACGATGACCGTAACATTTGATGAGGCTGTTTTTGGTAGTGAAAAAGAAATTTCAATTCGCAAAGATGTTTCTTGTCATACTTGTCATGGTGAAGGTGCTAAACCTGGCACTAAGAAAAAAACATGTGAATATTGTAGTGGCTCAGGTCATGTTTCAGTAGAACAAAACACAATACTTGGTAGAGTTAGAACAGAAAAAGTTTGCCCAGTATGTAGTGGTTCAGGTCAAGAATTTGAAGAACCATGTCCAACATGTAAAGGTAAAGGTACTGAAAATAAAAGCGTCAAAATCAGTGTTACAATCCCAGAAGGTGTAGATAATGAACAGCAAATCCGTTTAGCAGGTGAAGGTGCTCCAGGTGAAAACGGCGGTCCACAAGGTGATTTGTATGTTGTGTTCAGAGTTAAACCTTCAGAAACATTTGAAAGAGATGGAGATGATATCTATCACTCGCTTAATATTAGTATTGCACAAGCATCATTAGGTGACGAGGTTAAAGTACCTACACTTAAAGGTAGTGTGATGTTGACAATTCCATCAGGTACTCAAACTGGAAAACAATTCCGTCTTAAAGAAAAAGGGATTAAGAATGTTCATGGTTATGGCTATGGAGATTTGTTTATTAATATAAATGTTGTAACTCCGACTAAGATGAATGATCGACAAAAAGAATTATTAAGAGAATTCTCAGAGATTGATGGGGAAGAAATTACAGAACAACCTAATAATTTCAGAGATAAAGCTAAAAGATTCTTTAAAGGAGACTAGTATATGAACTGGACCGAAGTATCAATAACTGCTAACCATGAGGTGTCACCAATTATTTCTAATATATTAGAGGATTCTGGATCGAATGGTGTAGTTATAGAAGATTCTAATGATTTAAACCATGATTTTGAAGATAAATTTGGTGAAATATATGAGCTCAGTGAAACTGACTATCCTGAAAAAGGGGTAAGGTTGAAGGCATATTTCAATGAAATGAAGTATACAATGCAATTTAAAAATGACTTATATAGTCGGATTTCTGACATTGAGTCATTAGATCATAATCTGTTTAAATTTGACGAACAAACAATTCGTGAAACGGATTGGGAAAATGAATGGAAAAACTATTTTCATCCTTTCCGTGCGTCAAAATTATTTACCATTGTTCCGAGTTGGGAAACATATCAGCGTGAAGATGATAGTGAATTGTGTATTGAATTAGATCCTGGAATGGCATTTGGTACTGGTGACCATCCAACAACGAGTATGTGCTTAAAAGCGATTGAGACGTATGTAAAACCTAGTGATTCGGTTATTGATGTTGGTACAGGTTCAGGTATTTTAAGTATAGCTTCTCATTTACTTGGTGTTGAACGTATCAAGGCATTAGATGTAGATGAAATGGCAGTCAAAGTTGCTAAAGAAAATTTTGCTAAAAATCATTGTGAAAATGCAATTGAAGCTGTACCGGGAAACTTGCTTAAAGGCGAAACAGAAAAATTCGATATTGTTATTGCGAATATTTTAGCTCATATAATTGATGAAATGATTGAAGATGCTTATAATACATTAAATCAAGATGGTTATTTTATAACATCTGGTATTATTGAAGAAAAACATGAGGCTATATTGGATCATATGAAGCGTAGTGGTTTTAAAATTATTTCGATAAGTCACGATAATAGTTGGGTTTCTATCGTTGGCCAGAAAGTGAGCGAATAATTATGCAAAGATACTTTATTGACCAAAACGCTGATGTACATCAGCGTTTTTTTATTACAGACACAGGTGATATCCACCATATAACTAATGTTATGAGGCATCAAATAGGTAATGAAATTATACTCACGTTTGCCAATCAATCTGTATACAGATGCAAGATTACCAATATAAACATAGATAGTATTGAAGTAGCGTTAGTTGAACATCTAAAAATAGATACAGAATTACCACAAAGTATTACTATATGTAGTGGATTAATTAAAGCTGATAAATATGAATGGATGCTACAAAAGGCAACGGAACTAGGAGCGAGTGAATTTATCGCTGTCGGTATGGAACGTTCTATAGTGAAGCTAAATAACGACAAAGTTGCAAAAAAATTAGAGCGTTGGCAAAAAATTATTAAAGAAGCTGCTGAACAAAGTTATAGGTTAACCATTCCTAACATAACCTATCAACCTAGTTTGAAAATAATCTATAATCATATAGAAACATATGATTATGTCCTTATTGCTTATGAAGATGCAGCGAAAAATGGAGAGATTAGTAATTTTAAAGCACTTCTTCAAAAATTTAAACCTGGAGCTCGTATATTAGTTATATTTGGTCCAGAAGGTGGACTTTCTGAAGAGGAAGTAAGCTTGTTTGATGAAGCAGGTTCTCAAATTGGGCTTGGTCCTAGAATTTTAAGGGCTGAGACAGCACCATTATATGTCCTTAGCGCTATAAGTTTTCAAAAAGAATTATTAGGGTGATTTGTAATAGGGATATTGTTATTTTAACTAAAAATATTAAATAATTACGTGGAAAAGTGTGATTTTTCGCGTTAGTGTACGATATTACAAATACTAGTGCCTACACAGTTTAGATTTAAATTTAAAAAAATAAATTTACTAATTGACCACATTAATCAGATATATTATACTAAATTATACATGGTTCATTACCATGTAATGATACTAAAGTTTCGTTGATATTTGGAGGGAGGGAAATACACATGTCTAAAACAGTAGTCAAAAATAACGAATCACTTGAAGATGCGTTACGTCGTTTCAAACGTACAGTTTCTAAAAGCGGTACAATTCAAGAAGTACGTAAACGTGAATTTTACGAAAAACCTAGCGTTAAACGTAAAAAGAAATCTGAAGCTGCGCGTAAACGTAAATTCAAATAATTAATTGTTTCGTTGACTCCCTCAACACCAACATTAATTATAAATCATAATAGCCTTCGTTGTTTAACAACGAAGGCTATTATTTTTTTACTTTAATTTTTTTAAAGTCATTAATAATAGAGCAAATTTTAGCGTAGTTAAAAATACAAAATGAGTCACTGTTTTGAAATATTATTAGTGAATTTCAGGAAATTTACTAATTAGAAAAGATAGTTTATTAAAATTTGAACGAATGTGTTGATCATCTATCAAATAAAGATTCTATTTTATAATTACTATATTACTTCAAAGTTAATCTATTTATAATTTAATGGTATTTTATAATGCAAACGCTATAAACAAACACTGATTTCATGTATAATTAAATAGAGAGCGAGGTGATAGAGTGATTTCTTTGAGTAGTATACATAATATCTTTTCGTCCAACTTTATTGAAAATAATAGCTGGATAGATAACGCAGCAAACCTAATTGTCAATCCGTTTATCACTTTAATTTTAACTTGTATTATTTTTATGGGTTTTTTATATCAATTATATTCAAATAAAATCAATCTTGTAGGGATTATTGCTACATTAGCCTTATTAATTTTCTTCTTAGGCTTTTTTGTAAAAGGAGATGTTAATTTTTATTCGGTAGTTTTATTTGGAGTTGGGGTTATATTTATAATAATTGAACTTTTTGTCGTAGGTGCAATTATTGGTATTATAGGTATGGGCCTTATCGTTTTCAGTATTATTACATTAGGTGACAATTTAGTTTTTATGATTGCCAATGTTGTCGTAGCATTAATATTATCAATCATAGAATGGGTGGTACTTGTGAGAATATTTAAGCGAAATATTCCATTTTTAGATAAAGTTGTTTTAAAAGATTCTACAAATGCAGAGGCAGGCTACACTTCACATGAAGATCGCTCTCATTTAGTTGGGCAAACTGCTACAACGTCTACAGATTTAAGACCAGCAGGAATCATTACATACAATGATGAACGTATTGACGCAGTTTCTGATGGGTCATTTATTTTACGGAATAAAGAAGTGACCATATTAGAAGTTGAAGGTACTAGAGTTGTTGTAAGAGAAAACGAATCATAAAGGAGAGAAAGTATGATCGGATTAATTATTATTGTCGCTATAGTAGTAATAGCACTTTTATTACTATTTTCATTCGTTCCAGTGGGCTTATGGATTTCAGCAATTGCTGCTGGAGTAAAAGTAGGTATTGGAACATTAGTTGGTATGAGACTGCGTAGAGTTTCTCCACGTAGAGTAATCTCGCCATTAATCAAAGCACACAAAGCTGGTTTGAATTTAACTACAAACCAATTGGAATCACATTATTTAGCTGGAGGTAATGTTGATCGAGTTGTTGATGCGAACATCGCAGCGCAAAGAGCTGATATCAATTTACCGTTTGAACGTGGCGCAGCTATTGATTTAGCTGGTCGTGATGTATTAGAAGCTGTGCAGATGTCAGTTAATCCAAAAGTTATAGAAACACCATTTATTGCTGGTGTAGCTATGAATGGTATCGAAGTAAAAGCTAAGGCGCGTATTACTGTACGTGCTAACATCGCTCGTTTAGTCGGTGGTGCTGGTGAAGAAACAATTATTGCCCGTGTAGGTGAAGGTATTGTATCTACAATAGGTTCTAGTGAACACCATACACAAGTTTTAGAAAACCCTGATAACATTTCTAAAACTGTTTTAAGTAAAGGCCTAGATTCTGGTACAGCATTTGAAATTTTATCTATCGATATTGCTGATGTAGACATTAGTAAAAATATTGGTGCAGATTTACAAACTGAACAAGCACTTGCAGATAAAAATATCGCCCAAGCTAAAGCGGAAGAGCGTAGAGCAATGGCTGTTGCACAAGAACAAGAAATGAAAGCGAAAGTTCAAGAAATGCGTTCTAAAGTTGTAGAAGCAGAAGCAGAAGTACCACTCGCGATGGCTGAAGCACTACGTTCAGGTAATCTTGGTGTTAAAGATTACTACAATTTAAAAAATATCGAAGCAGATACAGGTATGAGAAATTCAATTAACGAACGAACAAATCAAGAAGATGATGAATCACCGGATAAATAATTAGGGGTGATTAAATGAATATAGGTATTATTATCTTTGTAATATCTGTAATAGTAACAATTATTGGTGCTATTAATGACAAAAGCCACAAAGAAAGACAAAACCAAAAACCACCAGTAAACAAACAACCTAATAATCGTGGCGGACGACCTGAAAAACGTGGTTTTCTTGAAGAAATAGGAAAAACATTCAAAGAAATAGAAAAGCAAATGAATGAAGGACCTACAATGAAAGAAGAGCGTCCAGCACAACCAACTAAACCAGTTGAGACACGTGTAGAAAAAATGGAAACGTCAGAGCCACGAACATCTCAAAGAACAACTAGAACAGACAACCAAACTGAAGCTGAAAAAGAAAAAATGTCGAAGCAACAACAAAATTCAGAATTACAGAGACAACTTGAAGCTGACCTGGTAGGCAAACTACAAAATGTACGTACTGAAATAGATCGTGAAAACGAAAAAAAATTACAAAGAACTGAAAGAAAAGCGCGTGCAATTATTGCAGATAAAAATTTGTCTGAAAAAGCTAAGCGTTATCGTTTAAAACAGTTAATGAATGCGCACGCTATACAAAGTTCAGGTACAAATGAACGTTTGAGATTTGATGAAGATGAGGTTGTGAATGGTATTATTTGGTCAGAAATATTAGATAGACCCAAAAAACTGTAATATATAATAGGTCTTTAAAAGAACACCATACAAAGTCAGTAATTATAGACTTTGTGTGGTGTTTTTAATTTAAATAATAATGTCATTCGTTTACACCGAAAAATATATAAATATTAGCATGAAAAGTAAAGCTTAATTGAATTTGTATACATATATGTAAAATAGTTGTTAAATTTAATGAATATATCTCGATTTAAAAACTCTTTGAAATAATAAATAGACAATTCGTGATATAATAGGTATGTAAATACAATAGTTTTTTCGAGTAAATACATTATCGTATTGCTAGAAAATGCTACGCTAGTGAATAATAATTTTTGTAACTTAAAATCTAATAAGATAAAATAAGATGAATCGAATATATTTGTAAAGGAGCACATATATGCCTGGTATTATTCAAATAAATGACATCAATGAAGCTCAAGCGCTCATTGGTAATAACGACGAACACCTTAAAGCAATTGAGGAAGGGTTTGATGTCATTGTACATGCTCGAGGTCAAGAAATTGCTGTAAAAGGTGAAGTAATCGAGGATGTAGAAAAAGCAGAATCAGTACTCATTAATCTTTTGAAAGTAATTCAACAAGGTGTTTCGATTTCTATAAAAGATGTTGAAGCGGCTATTAAAATGGCGAAAAATGGGACGATTCAATACTTATTAGATTTATATGATGATGAAATTACTAAAGATGCATTTGGTAAGACTATTCGTGCTAAGACAATGGGACAACGTTTATACGTAAATGCAATGCATCATAACGATTTGGTATTTGGCGTTGGACCAGCAGGAACAGGAAAAACATTCTTAGCGGTTGTCTATGCTGCCAAACAATTGCGTAAAGGAAATGTAAAGCGTATTGTGCTGACAAGACCTGCAGTGGAAGCTGGAGAGTCCTTAGGTTTCTTACCTGGGGATTTAAAAGAAAAGGTAGATCCTTATTTACGTCCGTTATATGATGGGTTGAATACTGTTTTAGGTAGAGAACAGACAGCCAGATTTATAGATAGAGGAATAATCGAGATCGCACCTTTAGCTTATATGAGAGGCAGAACGTTAGATGATGCGTTTGTGATATTAGATGAAGCACAAAATACGACACACGCTCAAATGAAAATGTTTTTAACTCGACTAGGTTTTGGTTCAAAAATGGTAGTGACGGGTGACCATACGCAAATAGATTTACCTAAAGGCGTAAAAAGTGGACTCAAAGAAGCTATAAAGAAACTTAAAGATGTTAAAGGGCTAAGTATTCATCATTTAGATCAAAGTGATGTTGTACGTCATCCATTAGTAAGTAAAATTATTGATCGTTACGAGGGAGAGGAGTAAATGTTTACTATAGATTTTAGTGATCATACAGATTTAGTAAAACAAGAATGGTTTGAACAAATAGATAGCCTTCTGACATTCGCAAAAACACAGGAAAATATTGATGGTGAAGCAGAACTTTCAGTTACCTTTGTGGATAAAGTAGAAATTCAAGAAATAAATAAAATGTATCGTGATAAAGACAAAGTAACGGATGTTATTTCTTTTGCTTTAGAAGAAGATGAACCTGAAATTACGGGGCTTGACATGCCAAGAGTATTGGGCGATATTATTATTTGTACTGATGTTGCGAATGAACAAGCAGAATCTTATGGACATTCTTTTGAAAGAGAACTCGGTTTCCTTGCGCTACATGGATTCTTACATTTATTAGGCTACGATCATATGAATGAGCAAGATGAAAAAGAAATGTTTGGTCGCCAAGACCGAATTCTAAACGCATATGGATTAACGAGAGATTAGAGGCACATATGAAACGATTTAATTATGCATTACAAGGTATGCACGTGCTATTAAACAAAGACAATAAATTTTTGTTGCATTTAATAAGTGCACTCATTGTAGTTATCTGTGGCGTATGGTTTGGTATATCGCGTGTAGATTGGATTTTCATAATCTTAGCCATTGGGATTGTCCTTGCCTTCGAAGCGATAAATACAGCATTAGAATACGTGGTTGATTTAGTGACAGATGATTATCATATTTTGGCAAAAAAAGCTAAAGATGTTGCAGCTTTTAGCGTAATGATTGTATCCGCTATTGCATTTGCTATAGGCCTTTTAATATTTCTGCCATATGTATTTTAAATATATAGAAATTTTTCATAAAGTTATTTTCCAAAAGTACTAAACTATTAAATATTAACACTGAATGGGAGAGATTAACTGTGGGATATCAACCACATTATTTAACAGAAGTTAGAACTGCACAAGCCAATGCTTACGCACCTTATAGTAATTTCAAAGTGGGCGCTTATTTGCGGACGAAAGATGGAAAGGCATTTCACGGTGCCAATGTCGAAAATGCAGCATATCCAATGGCTATTTGTGCAGAAAGATCTAGTTTAGTATCTGCAATATCAGAAGGCTATAAGCCAGGTGATTTTGAGTCAATCACTATTACTGTTGATGCGGATAAACCATCTTCACCATGTGGTGCATGTCGTCAATTTATGAAAGAACTCTGTGATGATGACATGCCCGTATATATGACAAATCAAAATGGAGATTTAATAGAATCGACGGTGGGGGATTTATTACCACTAGGATTCTCTGGAAAGGATTTAAATTAATGACAGCACATAAATCAGGATTTATATCAATAATAGGCAGACCCAATGTTGGGAAATCTACTTTTGTGAACCGTGTAATCGGTCATAAAATAGCAATCATGTCTGATAAAGCGCAAACGACAAGAAATAAAATACAGGGCGTTATGACACAAGACGATGCTCAAATCATATTTTTAGATACACCAGGTATTCATAAACCTAAACACAAACTAGGCGATTATATGATGAATGTTGCTAAAAATACACTATCTGAAATAGACGCGATTATGTTTATGGTCAATGTTAATGAAGATATTGGTCGAGGTGATGAATTTATCATGGATATGCTGAAATCAATTAAAACGCCGGTGTTTTTAGTATTAAATAAAATTGATTTAGTTCATCCAGATGAACTTATGCCAAGAATCGAAAAATATAAAAAGTATATGGACTTCACAGAAATAGTGCCGATTTCTGCACTTGAAGGTTTGAACGTAGACCACTTTATTGGTGTATTAAAATCATATTTACCTGAAGGACCTAAGTATTACCCTGATGATCAAATTTCAGATCACCCTGAGCAGTTTGTCGTTGGGGAACTCATCCGTGAAAAAATATTACACTTAACGAGTGAAGAAATTCCTCATGCTATCGGTGTCAATGTGGATCGTATGATTAAAGAGGATGAAGATAGAGTGAGAATTGAGGCTACGATTTATGTAGAAAGAGATTCTCAAAAAGGTATTGTAATTGGTAAAGGCGGTAAAAAACTTAAAGAAGTCGGTAAACGCGCTAGACAAGATATTGAAAGATTATTAGGGTCTAAAGTTTACTTAGAACTATGGGTAAAAGTACAAAAAGATTGGCGTAATAAAGTGAATTTCATTCGTCAAATGGGTTATTTAGAAGATCAAGACTAATTCGAGAGTCGGTGAGCTAATGTGTTAATCAAACAAAAAGGTATTATTATAAAAACGGTTGATTATGGCGAATCCGATAAAATTGTTACGATTCTAAATGAATTTGGCGCGAAAGTGCCATTAATGGTCCGAAGAGCTAAAAAAAGCAAGAGCGGCTTACAAGCTAATACACAATTATTTGTGTATGGCTTGTTTATTTATTCTAAGTGGAAAGGAATGGGGACATTGAGTTCTGTTGATGTAATAGAACAAAACTATCATCTCCGCCTAGATATATATGAAAGCAGCTTTGCCAGCTTATGTACAGAAGTAATAGATCGGTCTATTGAGCATGAGGAAGTATCACAATATAGTTATGACTTATTGCATTTCATTTTAGAGAAAATTAAAGAGGGTGTGTCTGCTCAACTTATGTCAGTGCTCGCCTTATTAAAATGTATGACAAAATTTGGATTTAACGCTATTTTTGATAAATGTATTGTGACAGGTAATACAAGTCAATCTGATTTAATCGGTTATAGTTTTAAGTTTGGTGGCGCCATATCTGAAAGCGCAAGATATGAAGATCCTCACGCCCTTATTTTATCTAATAAAACCCTGTATCTTTTAGATATCTTACAAAAATTACCAATTCATCAGATGAGTACGCTACGTATACATGATCATATCGTTGATGAGATGTCTGAATTAATGCTTATGTTATACAGTGAATATGCTGGAATGTATTTTAAAAGTCAGAAATTAATAAACCAATTACTTAGATTAGATCATCTTTCTTAATTGATTTAAAATATGAGATAGCGTAATGAAATATGAAGTTTTTTGTTCAACATAAAAGTGCAGTTCGTATAAAACGGGCTGCACTTTTATAATTTCATTTATTCATTAAGTTCATGATTAAAAAAAGCTGATAGATGACCATATGGTCACTCTATCAGCTTTTAATATGATATCAAGTTAAATTAGAATTTAACTTTTTCAGTTAAAAATGCTTCTAATTCTGAAATTGGCATACGTACTTGTTCCATTGAATCACGATCACGTACAGTAACCTGTTGATCTTCTAATGAATCAAAGTCAAACGTAATACAATATGGTGTACCAACTTCATCTTGACGACGGTAACGTTTACCAATTGATTGAGACTCATCAAAATCAATTGAGAAGTTAGCGCTTAATTGTTCAAATACTTTAATCGCTTCGCCAGATAATTTCTTGCTTAATGGCAATACTGCTGCTTTATATGGTGCTAATGCTGGATGGAAACGTAAAACTGTTCTAGCTTCTTTGCTTCCTTCAACACCTTCTTCATCATAGGCATCACATAAAAATGCTAATGTTACACGGTCAGCACCTAAAGATGGCTCTATACAATAAGGGATATATTTTTCGCCTGTCTCTTGGTCATGATATTGGAAATCTTCACCAGAGTGCTCACTGTGTTTTTTCAAGTCAAAGTCTGTACGACTTGCAATACCCCATAATTCTCCCCAACCAAATGGGAAGCGGTATTCGATATCTGTTGTAGCGTTAGAGTAATGAGATAGCTCATCATCGTCATGGTCACGTAAACGTGTATACGCTTCGCTTAAATGTAAGTCTTTTAACCATTGGCTAGCATAGTTCTTCCAATAATTTTGCCATTCAATTTCTTCACCAGGTTTACAGAAGAATTCTAACTCCATTTGTTCGAATTCACGTGTTCTGAAGATAAAATTGCCAGGTGTAATTTCATTACGGAAAGATTTACCGATTTGTCCAATACCAAATGGTAATTTTTTACGCATCGTACGTTGAACATTTTTATAGTTTACAAAAATACCTTGAGCAGTTTCAGGGCGTAGGAAAATTTCATTTGTTGAATCTTCAGTCACACCTTGGAATGTTTTGAACATCAAATTGAATTGACGAATATCTGTCCAATTTGCAGTTCCACTTACAGGACAAACGATACCTTCTTCATCAATGATGCGTTTCATTTCATCAAAGCTAAGACCATCAGCTACAAAGTTTTCATCACCTTTAACATTTAACATGTGATCTTCGATGATTTTATCAGCACGATAACGTATTTTACTATCTTTGTTATCGATCATTGGATCATTAAAGTTACCTAAATGACCAGAAGCTTCCCAAGTTTTTGGATTCATTAAAATAGCCGCATCTATACCAACGTTGTATGGAGATTGCGTGATGAATTTTTGCCACCATGCTTTTTTTACATTATTTTTTAGTTCTACACCTAGAGGGCCGTAATCCCATGTGTTTGATAAACCACCATAAATTTCACTACCAGGGAATACAAAACCTCTATGTTTCGCTAATTGGACAATTGTTTCCATATCTTTTGCCATTATAAAATACACTCCTTTTTTACATAAAAACGCCCCAAGACAAAGAAATGAGCCTAAAAGCTCTATCAAAGTCTTGGGACGAGTTAATCTTTTTAATCACATATGTAATATGTGCTTATTTGAAAATTTCTTGTTAACCCGCGGTTCCACCCAAATTAGTGTGTACACTCGCTTTTGATAATCATTTAATTGTGGCCATTGTTACTTGTTAAGCTTGCACCATCCTTAACTCGCTTCAAATATAATTTTAATGTATTGATGGTTTATAAGCAAGTAAATATATGTATTTGTAGCAATTAAAAATTCAATGTATAATTGAGAAGAATGAGTAAAGGGGTGAAGTCGTATAGAACTGAGTAAAAGGCAACAACAAATAGTTGAGATTGTCAAAAACAATGGACCTATTACAGGTGAGCACATCGCAGAACGACTGAGTTTGACACGTGCCACTTTGAGACCTGATTTAGCGATTCTTACTATGTCGGGAATTCTGGAAGCAAGACCACGTGTAGGTTACTATTATTCAGGTAAACCGAAAAATAAATTGATTGCTGATCAATTAAAACAATATATTGTAAAAGATTACGCGTCACATCCAGTTGTAGTAAAAAGTGAAATGACTATTTATGATGCGATATGTACTATATTTTTAGAGGATGTAAGCACATTATTCGTCATTAATAATGATGGAGATTTTATGGGCGTTTGTTCCCGTAAAGATTTGTTAAGGGCGTCTATGATTGGCGAAGATATACACACTATGCCTGTAAATATAATTATGACACGCATGCCTAACTTACACTTTGTACTTGAAGACGAGAGAGTTATACATGCTGCAAATCTTATGATAGAAAAGGAAATAGATTCCTTGCCTATTGTGACAAAAAAAGAGAATGGTAAATATGAAGTGAAAGGTCGCGTCTCTAAAACGACAATTAGTAAGATTTTTGTATCATTATTTAACGAATAGGTGGTTAATATATATGGAAAATATTAAAATTATAGTCGCATCTGACTCAGTAGGAGAAACAGCTGAATTAGTAGCTAGAGCATGTATTTCACAATTCAATCCAAACCAATGTGATAGTGAAATAAGTAGATATCCTTATATTGAATCTTTGGAAAATGTTGATGAAGTGATACAGGTGGCGAAAGATACAGATGCCATTGTTGTTTATACGTTAGTTAAACCCGAAATAAGAAAGTATATGGAAGAAAAATTAAAAGAACTTGAAGTGAAATCTGTAGATATCATGGGCCCTCTGATGAATATCTTACTAGATAAAATAGATGATCAACCTTATTTTGAGCCGGGGTTAGTTCATCAATTAGATGAAGCCTATTTCAAAAAAATTGATGCCATTGAGTTTGCAGTAAAGTATGATGATGGTAAAGACCCTAAAGGTTTATCAAAAGCTGATATCGTATTATTAGGTATCTCTCGAACTTCAAAAACACCTTTATCTCAGTATCTTGCACATAAAAGTTACAAGGTGATGAATATTCCTATTGTCCCTGAGGTTACACCACCGGATGAATTATTTAATACAGATGCTTCAAAGTGTATTGCCTTAAAAATAAGTGAAGAAAAGTTAAATAAAATTCGTAAGGAGCGTTTAAAGCAATTAGGCCTTGGTGATAGCGCGAGGTATGCTACAGAACAGAGAATCGAAGAAGAACTCAATTATTTTCATGAATTAGTTGATAAAATTGGTTGTCCGATTATTGATGTATCAGACAAAGCAATAGAAGAAACTGCTAATGATATTATCAGTATTATTGAGCAAAATAGTTTTAAAAAATAAAGGAAACAATTATAATATTATGACTAATATTTTATAGGTGATTAATTTGCGAATCGAACAATCAACAATAAACGAAATAAAAGATAAGACTGACATACTCGATCTCGTAAGTGAGTATGTGAAATTAGAAAAAAGAGGGCGTAATTATATTGGCTTATGCCCTTTTCATGATGAAAAAACGCCTTCTTTTACTGTTTCAGAAGATAAACAAATATGTCATTGCTTTGGCTGTAAAAAAGGGGGGAATGTCTTTCAGTTTACACAAGAAATCAAAGATATTCCTTTTACAGAAGCGGTCAAAGAACTAGGTGAACGGGTAAATATTAAAGTAGAGACAGACACTCACTCAGCTAATAACGAAGCCACGCACCAAGTTGCCTCTGAAGATTTGCAAATGATTGAAATGCATGAACTCATGCAAGAATATTATCACTATGCATTAAAGAAAACAGTCGAAGGTGAAGCAGCGTTAAACTATTTAAAAGAACGTGGGTTTACAGATGCGCTTATCGATGCACGAAAAATTGGTTACGCGCCTAATACATCACATTTCTGCCATGACTTTTTACAAAAAAAAGGCTATGATATCCAATTAGCATATGAAGCGGGTCTGTTATCTAGAAATGAGGAGAACTTTAGTTACTACGATCGGTTTAGAGATCGTATCATGTTTCCTTTAAATAATGCTCAAGGAAGAACGGTAGGTTATTCTGGTAGAACATATACAAACCAAGAACCTAAATATTTAAATAGTCCAGAAACACCTATTTTCCAAAAACGTAGACTTCTTTATAATGTAGACCAAGCGCGTAAGACAATACGTAAAGTGGATGAAATTATATTATTAGAAGGTTTTATGGATGTCATTAAGTCTGATCAAGCAGGCTTAAAGCAAGTCGTAGCTAGTATGGGAACGCAAATATCACAAGAGCATATAGCGTTTATAAAAAAATTAACTTCAAATGTCACACTTATGTTTGATGGGGATTTTGCGGGTAGTGAAGCTACAATTAAAACAGGACAAGCTTTATTACAGCAAGGGTTTAATGTTTTTGTAGTGCAACTTCCTAAAGATATGGATCCAGATGAATATATTGGTAAACATGGAGCTGATGCTTTTAATTATTATGTCGAACACGAAAAAAAATCTTTTATTTTATATAAAGTTCATATTCATCAAGATGAAATTGAGAATAATGATCTAGCATATGAAAGGTATTTAAAAGAGATAACAAATGACATTTCCTTAATGAAATCATCTATTCTACGTAAAAAGATATTGCAAGACGTATCTGAATTGTTTAAAGTTAGCTTGGATAGTCTAAATAATGAAGTAGGACACCAACAAGATTATTATGAACCGCAAAATTATCAAATGCCATCACTTCCGCAATTTAATAATCTAAGTAAACAAGAAAAGGCGGAGCGCGCTTTACTTAAACATTTTATGAACGATAAAGACATTTTCTTAAATTATCACAAATCTCTTCAGTTAGAAGACTTTACAAATCAGTTTTTTAAGCGTATATTTAATATTTTACACGAGTTTTACTCTGAAAATGATACGTTCAATATTAGTGATGTATTGCAATACATCGATTCCAATGAAATCAAGGAAGCATTTATATCATTAGACAACTATATGATAAATGAAGAACCATTTGAATATGAAATCGATGACTATATAAATACATTAACAACTAATAGAAATGAAGAAACGATAGAATCGCTTAATCAAAAGCTCCGGGAGGCTTCAAGGTTAGGTGATTTAGAATTGCAAAAATATTATTTAGAAAAAATTGTAAATCATAATAAAAATAGAATGAATTAATTCGATAATGAATATATCTGTATATTAATGGAATTAACAACATGTGTACTAGGGTATGATTTTGAGTAGATTTCACTTATTTTGTCTTAAAAATATTTTAGTATTCAGTTGATATTATATTCGGGAGGCCATTTCATGTCTGGAAATAAAGTTAAAGTTAAAAAACAAACCATAGACCCATCTCTAACTTTGGAAGATGTAAAAAAACAATTGATTGAAAAAGGTAAAAAAGAAGGTCACCTAAGCCATGAAAAAATTGCTGAGAAAATGCAAAACTTTGAAATGGATTCTGATCAAATGGACGAATTCTTTGACCAACTCACTGACAATGATATTAGTTTAGTGAATGAAAAAGATAGTTCTGATACCGATGATAAATTAAATCCTAATGACTTAAGTGCACCTCCAGGTGTTAAAATAAATGATCCAGTCCGTATGTATTTAAAAGAAATTGGACGTGTGAATTTATTAAGTGCTGCAGAAGAGATTGAATTAGCTAAGAAAATTGAAACAGGCGATGAAATTGCTAAATCACGTTTAGCCGAAGCTAACTTACGTCTGGTAGTTAGTATTGCCAAAAGATACGTAGGTCGCGGTATGTTATTCCTTGACTTAATACAAGAAGGGAATATGGGCTTAATTAAAGCGGTTGAAAAATTTGACTTCAGTAAAGGGTTTAAATTTTCAACTTATGCAACGTGGTGGATTCGTCAAGCAATCACACGTGCAATTGCTGACCAAGCACGTACCATTCGTATTCCAGTTCATATGGTAGAAACAATCAATAAATTGATTCGTGTACAAAGACAGTTATTACAAGATTTAGGCCGTGATCCAGCACCAGAAGAAATTGGTGAAGAGATGGATTTACCACCTGAAAAAGTTAGAGAAATACTAAAAATAGCACAAGAACCCGTTTCATTAGAAACGCCAATCGGTGAGGAAGATGACAGTCATTTAGGTGATTTCATAGAAGACCAAGAGGCTCAAAGTCCTTCAGATCATGCAGCTTATGAGTTATTAAAAGAACAATTAGAAGATGTTTTAGATACATTAACTGATCGTGAAGAAAATGTCTTACGCTTACGTTTTGGCTTAGATGATGGAAGAACTCGTACATTAGAAGAAGTTGGTAAAGTCTTTGGTGTTACAAGAGAACGAATTCGTCAAATAGAAGCTAAAGCACTTAGAAAATTAAGACACCCAAGCAGAAGTAAACGTCTGAAAGACTTTATGGACTAATTTTCCAGCTCTTTTGTACATTGATGTACAAAAGAGCTTTTTACTTTTACATAGAGGAGAACTATTATGATTCCATTAAATCAAAGATTAAAAAAAGTGAGTAGTTATATTAAAGGCGATTGTTTAGCTGATATTGGTTCAGATCATGCCTATTTACCTATCTATGCTATCGACAATAATATTGTTAAAACAGCAATTGCTGGTGAAGTCATTAAAGGACCATATGATGCATCGAAGCGAAGCGTAAGTGATCATCAGTTGAATTCCGTTATAGATGTAAGATTAGGTGATGGATTGTCTGTGATTGAAGAAAAGGATGACATTTCGTCCATAACGATATGTGGCATGGGCGGCCCTTTAATTGCTAAAATTATTAGTGAAGGTTCCGATAAATTACAAAATCGGCCTAGATTAATTTTACAGAGCAATATTCAATCTAGTGCGATTAGAAAATGTTTAGCGCAATTAAATTATGAAGTTATAGCTGAAGATATATTAGAAGAAAAAGGTCATATATATGAAATTATTGTGGCAGATTTTACTAAACAACAAATTCAATTAACTGAAATTGAGGAGAAATTTGGACCGAAACTTGTTATGAATAAAAATCAATTGTTTTATAAAAAGTGGAAGCACGAACTAAACTCACTTTATAAAATAAAGCAAAATTTAAATCCACAACAGCATCACGATCGCTTAAAAGAAATTGATGAAGAAATTAATTTAATTAATGAGGTGATTTAAATGAATATTGATAAATTAATGCGAATTATTGATAAACATGTGCCATTAAATACTGCAGAATCATGGGATAATGTTGGTTTACTTATTGGAGACCAAAATGCTGAGGTTGAAGGAATATTAACTGCTTTAGACTGTACTGAAGCAGTTGTAGAGGAAGCAATAACTACGCAAAGTAATACAATCATTTGTCATCATCCACTCATTTTCAAAGGTGTAAAAAATATAACTCAGCAAGAAGGTTCTGGGGCAATTATACGCAAACTCATCCAAAATGATATTAATCTTATTGCACTTCATACAAATTTGGATGTATACCCTGAAGGTGTTAATGCGATGCTAGCAGATAAATTTGGATTATTGGATCAACGAATTTTAAATCCGGAAATTGTAAATTATTATAAAGTGCAAGTATTTATACCGAAAGCTAATATTGAAACTTTTAAAAACAAAATAAGTGAAGCCGGATTAGCAAAAGAAGGAGAATATGAATATTGTTTCTTCGAAAGTCCAGGTACTGGGCAATTCAAACCAGTTGGTGATGCTCATCCTCATCTAGGCGTTTTGAATGAAATTGAGCATGTTAATGAATATAAATTAGAATTTATGATAAATCACTCACAAAAGAAATTAACACAACAACTCATTCACACCCACCATCCTTACGAAACACCGGTGTACGATTTCATAGAAATGGAACAAGAAGCAAACTATGGCTTAGGTATGATTGGTGAACTTTCAGAACCGATGACAGTACAAGCATTTGTTAATTTAGTTAAGTCACAATTAAACATGCCTAGTGTACGTTTTACAGGGAATCAAGACAGCTCAATTCAAACAGTTGCAGTTATAGGTGGTTCAGGCATAGGCTTTGAATATGCTGCAGCGAGTCAAGGTGCTGATATTTTTGTGACTGGAGATATAAAACATCATGACGCATTAGATGCCAAAATAGCAGGTATCAATTTATTAGATATAAATCATTATAGTGAGTATGTTATGAAGGACGGTCTAAACCAGTTATTAACAAAATGGTTATATGATGAAGATATTAAATGTGAAATAAAAACATCACGTTTAAATACAGACCCGTTTGAATATTTATAATTATTCATGTCTCTAACGAGGCATTGAATATACATTGTAATGCCAGAAATACAACGAGCATGAGCGCAATCAGTTGAAACGAAATAATAATTTAGTTCAAAATTGTAGATGAATGCTTTATAATAGTAAAGATGAAGATTTAAGGAGGCCAAGACATGGCGAATCACCCATTTGAGAATTTTAATTTAGAACCAAGTCTGATAGATGCTGTGAAGGACTTGAATTTTAGTCAACCGACTGAAATTCAAACGCGAGTAATTCCAAAAATAATAAAGCAAGCAAGTTTGATAGGTCAATCGCAAACAGGTACTGGTAAATCACATGCGTTTTTATTACCATTAATGCATTCTATTGATATTAATGTAAAAGAGCCACAAGCGATAATTGTGGCGCCTACTAGGGAATTAGCACAGCAATTATTTGACGTAGCAAGTCATTTAGCTAAGTTCAAAAAAGAAGTGTCTGTTAAATTGTTTATTGGTGGAACAGATATAGAAAAAGATCGTCAACGTGCTAAGAGCCAACCGCAACTGATTATTGGCACACCAACACGTATTAATGATTTAGCTAAACATGGTGATTTACATGTCCACTTAGCTTCTTATTTAGTCATTGATGAAGCCGATCTAATGATTGACTTAGGTTTAATTGAAGAAGTAGACCATATAGCTTCGAGATTAGATGAAAACACAAATATCGCAGTGTTCAGTGCTACAATTCCAAGATCATTGCATCCATTTTTAACCAAGTATCTAGAAAATCCAGAGTTTATTGAAATAGAAAATACTGAGAAAAATAAGAAAAATATTGAATTTTATTTAATACCAACTAAAGGTGAAGCTAAAGTAGAAAAAACTTTAAAATTAATGGATGTCCTAAATCCATATTTATGTATCATTTTCTGTAATAGTAGAGACAGTGCAGATGAATTAGCGAAACAACTTAATGCTGCTGGAGTTAAACTTGGTATGATTCATGGTGGACTTACGCCAAGGGAACGTAAACAACAAATGAAACGTATCAGAAATTTAGAGTTTCAATTTGTAATCGCAAGTGACTTAGCTTCTCGTGGTATTGATATAGATGGTGTGAGTCATGTAATTAATTTTGACGTGCCGAAAGATATAGACTTTTTCACGCATCGCGTTGGACGTACAGGACGTGGACAATATAAAGGTGTAGCTATTACACTATATAGTCCAGATGAAGAAGCACATGTAGCTTTAATTGAGCAACAAGGGTATCATTTTGAGAATGTTGACATAAAAGATAATGAGCTAAAACCAATTAAAGCACACAACACGCGTCAAACACGTAAAAATAAAGACGATCATTTAACAAATCAATTAAAATATAAAGTTAAAAGTAACAAGAAAAAAGTTAAACCTGGTTATAAAAAGAAATTCAAACGTGATTTAGATGATTTGAAACAAAAAGAACGTAAACAATTTAGCAAACGTCAAAATCGACAAGAAAGAAAAAATAAAAAAGGATAGGTGACCTTTATGTTATTAGGCTCTCATGTATCTATGAATGGTAAGAAAATGTTGCAAGGTTCTGCTGAAGAAGCACATAGACTCGGCGAATCTACTTTCATGATTTATACAGGTGCTCCTCAAAACACTAGAAGAAAACCGATCGAAGAATTAAATATTGAAAAAGGTCATGAAATCATGGAGGCACATGGACTATCTAATATTGTAGTTCATGCGCCTTACATTATTAATATCGCAAATACGTTAAAGCCACACGTATTTGAACTTGGAGTCGAGTTCCTACAAAGTGAAATTGAGCGCACGCAAGCACTTGGAGCAAAAGATATCGTACTCCATCCTGGTTCTCATGTAGGTGAAGGATCAGAAGTCGGTATTAAAAAAATTATTGAAGGTCTAAATGAAGTTTTAACAAATGATAATAATGTTAGAATTGCATTAGAAACTATGGCAGGCAAAGGTTCTGAAATTGGAAGAAACTTTGAAGAAATCGCTCAAATTATTGACGGTGTCAACCACAATGAGCGCTTATCAGTATGTTTTGACACATGTCATACACATGATGCTGGTTATAATGTCAAAGAAGACTTTGATGGCGTATTAAATGAATTTGATAAAATTGTGGGTATAGACCGAATAAAAGTTGTCCATGTTAACGATAGTAAAAATGATATTGGTGCACACAAAGATAGACATGAAAACATAGGATTCGGATATATTGGTTTTGATGCTTTGAATTATGTAGTTCATCACGATGCCTTTAAAGATATTCCTAAAATATTAGAAACACCATTTGTAGGGGAAGATAAAAAGAATAAAAAGCCTCCTTACAAACTAGAAATTGAAATGTTAAAACAGCAACAATTCGATCCAGAGTTAAAAAACAAATTATTAGCAGAATAATATATTTAAAACTAATCACTTTTATTACATGTATAAAGGTGATTAGTTTTTTTATTAAGTCGTAAACATTACTATTTACATAATAGTTTTCACGTTGTATAGTATTAAACGAGGTGAAAACATGTCTACACCAGTATTCGAATTAAAAAATATTGATTATTATTTTGACAACAAACAAGTACTAGAAAATATAAATATAAAAATCAATCGTGGTGAATTTTTAGCAATTGTTGGACCTAATGGTGCCGGTAAGTCGACTTTGTTGAAAATTATACTTGGGTTATTGCCTATACAAAAAGGCCAAATTTATGTTGATGGTACGGATTACAATGGGAGACAGTCCACACTAAAAATTAGTTATGTTTCTCAAAAAGCACAAGCATTTAAATCTGGTTTTCCTGCAAGTGTTAAAGAAGTGGTTTTAAGTGGACTAACAAAGCGCAAAAAATTATTGCAATGGTTTAACAAAAAAGATGTTTCCAAAGTGAATACTGTATTAAAACGATTAAATATTGAACATTTGATTGATAAAAATATAGCAGAATTATCAGGAGGGCAACAGCAGCGTGTTCTTATTGCAAGAGCATTGATTAGTAATCCATCTGTACTCATTCTTGATGAACCAACAAGTGGAATTGATGCAAAGCACGTGAGTGAATTTTATGAAACATTAGAGACACTTAAACATGAAGGGGTAACCATTATATTAGTTACTCATGATATTGGAGTAGTGGCTGACACAGCTACAGAAGTAGCTTGTTTAAATAAACATTTACATTTTCATGGTTCAACGGAAGATTTCAAATCATTGGATGAAGTTGAAATTTCTAAAATATATGGGCATCCCATTCAATTTGTTGATCATCAGCATAGTAGGGAGTGTTGTTCATCATGATAGATGCATTAATGAATTTTGATTTCATGCGTTACTCTCTTATTAGTGGCGTGCTTATTGGGCTCATCGCACCACTTATTGGTGCTTTTATTGTCGTACGAAGATTATCGTTGATAGCAGATGCGCTTAGTCACGTTACACTTGGAGGTATATCATTCGGCATGTTCGTTGTGACTGTGTTTCCGATACTTACGTTTATCAACCCGATGTGGTTTGGTATATTATTCGCAATTATAGGAGCATTACTGATTGAAAACCTTAGAACATCGTATAGTAACTATCAGGAGATTGCTATACCGATTATTATGAGTGCTGGTATCGCATTAAGTGCGATATTTATATCACTTGCAGATGGCTTTAATCAAGAAATTGTGGGCTTACTATTTGGATCTATTAGTGCTGTGACAAAGAGTGATTTAACGACAATTATCATTATCGTTGTAATTGTACTTATATTCATCCTTTCACTTTACAAAGAAATGTTTATTCTATCCTTTGATGAAGAATACAGTAAGGTTATTGGTATACCTAAATGGATACAATTCTTATTTATTATCATAGTTGCTATGGTGATATCAGCATCTATGCGTGTCGTAGGAATTCTGTTGGTTAGTGCTTTAATTACCTTGCCTGTTGCAATTTCTATGAGAATTACGAAAGGATTTAAACAACTCATTATTCTAAGTGTAATTATTGGAGAATTATCTGTCGTTGGTGGTTTAGTTCTAGCGTTTTACATGAATATATCGCCGGGCGGTGTAATTGTAGTATTACTTGTTCTTATTCTTGCGATTACGATGATATATCAAAAGTTCAAAGTAAGCTCGATGAAAGGTGATGTTAAAAATGAAAACAGAAGAAGCAATTAACATTATTAAAGAACATGGACATAAATATACGAATAAAAGACGAGAAATGTTAGATATATTCGTAGCAGAAGATAAATATATTAATGCGAAATATATTCAACAAAGTATGGATAAAAATTATCCGGGTATTTCTTTTGATACAATTTATCGTAATTTACATTTGTTTAAAAGTTTGGGCATTGTTGAAGGTACTGAGATGGATGGTGAAATGAAGTTTAGAATTGCATGTAAAGATCATCATCATCATCATTTTATATGTGAGTCGTGTGGGGACACTAAAGTTATTGATTTTTGTCCAATAGAAGAAGTTAAAAAATATCTGCCAGAAGTAGCTATCCATACTCATAAATTGGAAGTTTATGGCGTGTGTGAATCTTGTCAGCAAGCGTAAGCGTGTATTACAGTTAGGTGTAAAAAAACACAAAAACATCCTTTCTACTTTTGATGAGTTAATTAAACATAGGTCAATAGTATGAATTAGTTAGAATTTTTGAAATTGTTAGCTTATGATGTTTAAAAATAACTAATTTGAGATATACTAATATAGTAACTAAAGATGACAAACATTATTATATGACAATTTAATTTAATGCTTTTAAGCATATTAATTGTTGTCATTCATATTACTTGTTATGCTTTATTTAAAGATTAATTAGGAGGATGATTATTTATGGCTTTTGAATTACCAAACTTACCTTATGGTTTCGATGCATTGGAACCACATATTGACAAAGAAACTATGGAAATTCACCATGGCAAACACCATAACACTTATGTAACTAAATTAAACGCAGCAGTTGAAGGAACTGATTTAGAATCTAAATCAATAGAAGAAATTGTTGCTAACTTAGACAGTGTACCAGAAAACATTCAAACAGCTGTTCGCAATAATGGTGGAGGTCACTTAAACCACTCATTATTCTGGGAATTATTAACTCCTAACTCTGAAGAAAAAGGTACTGTAGTAGATAAAATTAAAGAACAATGGGGTTCTTTAGACGCATTCAAAGAAGAATTTGCGAATAAAGCTGCAGCACGTTTCGGTTCAGGTTGGGCATGGTTAGTAGTAAATAACGGTAACTTAGAAATCGTTACTACACCAAACCAAGACAACCCATTAACAGAAGGTAAAACACCTATCCTAGGCTTAGATGTATGGGAACATGCTTATTACCTTAAATACCAAAATAAACGTCCAGATTATATCGGTGCTTTCTGGAATGTAGTAAATTGGGAAAAAGTTGACGAATTATATAACGCTGCTAAATAATTAAGTAAGCGATTATGACGGCCTTATCAAAGGTCGTCATTTTTTTTAGTAAAATAATAGAAATATTCACTAATTTCATTTATCATTTGTAGTGAGAACTTTTGAATAGAGGTATGTTATTGTGTTGAAAAGATTAAAAGAGAAATCAAATGACGAAAAAATTAGTAATACAATGAATAAGAGAATTGGTTTTATATTTGGTGTTATTGTATTTATATTCGCAGTAATTGTTTTAAGATTAGGCTATTTGCAAATTGCACAAGGTTCTCATTACAAACAACTTATAAAAAATAGTGAAAACTTAACCGTAAATGAAGCTGTGCCTAGAGGACGCATTTTAGATAGAAATGGTAAGGTTCTCGTAGACAATGCGTCGAAAAAGGCGATTACATATACACGTGGTAGAAAAACTTCTCAATCTGAAGTGTTGAAAACCGCAAAGGATCTGTCGAAACTAATCAAAATGGATACTATTAAAATTACAGACAGAGATAAACAAGATTATTGGATACAAATTCATCCTAATAAAGCCAAAAGTTTAATGCAATCTGAGCAACAACTGCTTGATGATGGTAGTATTTCTCAAGATGATTATGATAAAGCACTTTATAAAAAAGTGGGTGCCAAACAAACGGACAGCCTGACTAATAAGGATTTACAAATATTAGCAATTTATAGAGAGATGATGGCAGGCTCAACTTTAGACCCACAAACGATCAAAAATGAAGATGTGAGCAATGAAGAATATGCTGCAGTTTCACAAAAACTTTCTGATTTGCCTGGTGTAAATACGACAACGGATTGGGATCGGAAATACCCTTATGATGATACATTGAGAGGCATTTTTGGAGATGTGTCAACCACTGAAGAAGGTATACCTAAAGAGTTAACCGAAAAGTATTTATCTAAAGGATATTCGAGAAATGACCGTGTAGGTAAATCTTACTTGGAGTATCAATATGATGACATTTTAAAAGGTAAAAAGAAAGAAATGAAATACACAACTGATAAATCAGGAGATGTTATTGATTCAAAAGTAATTAACCCAGGTTCTCGCGGTGATGATCTTGTACTAAGTATTGACATTGATCTTCAGAAAAAAACTGAAAAATATTTAGAAGAACAAATTCAAAAATTACGTAGTGAAGGCGCTAAGGATATGGATAATGCTTTAATAGTTGTTCAAAATCCTAATAATGGTGATATTTTAGCCATGGCTGGTAAACAAATCGACAAGAACGGTGATTTAACTGATTATGATATTGGTACATTTACAGCACAATATGCTGTTGGCTCATCTGTAAAAGGTGGCACATTATTAGCGGGCTATCAAAATAATGCAATTAAAATAGGTGAAGAGATGATTGACGAGCCATTGAAATTTGCTGGTGGTCTATCGAAACATTCATACTTTAACCAAGATGGAAAAGTCAGAATTAATGATAAAGAAGCTTTAATGCATTCATCAAACGTTTATATGTTTAAAACTGCGTTGAAAATGGCAGGCACTCCCTATACGCCTAATATGACATTACCATCAGATATTACTGCTGCTGGTCAAAAATTACGCAAAGGCTTAAATCAAGTCGGTCTTGGCGTTAAAACGGGTATAGACTTACCGAACGAAACAAGTGGTCAGACTGAACCACTTACTAATAATCCTGGTAACTACCTTGATTTAGCTATTGGACAGTATGATACTTATACGCCGATGCAGTTATCTCAATATGTTTCTACAATAGGTAACAATGGTTATAGAGTTCAACCACACATTGGATTAGAAGTCAGAAAAGCAACAAACAAAGATACGTTAGGCCCTGTGAAAGAAAAAGTTAAAGGCACAGTATTGAATAAAGTTAATAATTCGCAAGATGAAATAGACGAAGTGAAAGGTGGATTCGACATGGCATTTAATAAAGTAGATGGTACAGGATATCAGAGCTTTAAAGATACAGTCGTACCATCAGCTGGTAAGACAGGGACAGCAGAAGTCTTCCAAGATGGAGAACCTAGAGTTAACTCAACTTATATAGGCTATGCTCCAATCAAAAATCCTAAGCTTGCTTTTTCAATCGTTTATACAAACCAACCTGTACCAGAACCATGGTTGAATGGTGGAGATTTAGGTAGAGATGTTATTAACTATTATTTTAAAGATGAAAAGAAAGACTAATTAAGTTTTTATCCACTGAATTTAATGAAATACTGATATAGTGGCTTTTATTGAAAAATTAATACTTTTCAATTTTAAGAGTAAATGGTATGATTAATAAGTCGTATTTTGAAAAGGTAAGGAGGAATTAGCATGCGCGTAAACGTAACACTAGCTTGCACAGAGTGTGGGGAAAGAAACTACATTACTAAAAAAAATAAACGTACTAATCCTGAACGTATAGAAATGAAAAAACACTGTGCTCGTGACAACAAACACACAATGCACCGTGAAACAAAATAATAATTATTTTAAACCAGATTCTATTTTAGAATCTGGTTATTTTTTTTCGTAGTATATTAATTTAATTCGCTTTAAAAAATTACAGTTTAATGACATTATAATTTAATAACGTTATAATGAGAATAGTATGAACCATGGGAAGGTGTTTTTGTGACTAAACAATCATTACGCCAACAGAAATTAAAATTAATGAAATCATTTCAAACAAATAGTTATAAAGTGGAATCAGACCGTTATCTTGCTGACCATCTTTATCAAACTAGTGAATATAAAAATGCAGAACGTATAGGTATTGTGTTATCAATGCCACATGAAGTAGATACATATTCTATTATTGAGTATATGTTAAATGATGGGAAAACTGTTTTTGTTCCTGAAACAGATTACGAGCATTGTAAGATGTCGTTTAAAGCCCTCAGTAATCTTGAACATATTGGTCCAGATGTAAAAGGCATTAATCATGTGACTGTAGAAGCAGATATAACAAACCAACTAGATTTGTTAGTCGTACCTGGCGTAGTGTTTAGTACAACCGGATATCGCATAGGATATGGTGGTGGGTATTTCGATAAATTTTTAAGTCATTATAAGCAATCCACCATTAGTTTGCTTTATGACTTTCAACTCGATGTCTTTGAGGCGGAGTCACACGATGAACCCGTTGAAAAATTAATAATTGCGACAACTAAATAATGGAGGCAGAAATGATTACAGAGAAACATTTTTGGAAGTGTATATATACTTGGGTCAAATACCTAAACTATCATGTCGTGCATCGTAATAAAGATGATAACGAAATATGGTTATCAAATAAGAAAAAGCAGACAATAACGATATTTAAATACGGTGCCAATTCAACTCAAGAAGTTAGATTTGATAAGAGTAGAATTCAAGATCATCAGGAAGACATTACTACTTTTTTAGGTTATCGGCCCAAAAGTTATGAATTATATATATTTACAGATAAAATCTTTACAGATGAAAATTTAGATGAATTACATCCACGAAAATTCAAAGTGAAAATCATTCGAGACGACAAACAAATAGAAAGAATCATGCCTAACTTTGTGATGAAGAAAATATATAATAGGAATCACAAGCAAACGAAAACATATTTTAAAGAACGCGCTTTAAATAATAACCCGATAGAAAAGCACATGATAAAATTTGCGCCAGTTACATATTCATTGATTGTTATTAATATATTAATTTGGTTATCTATGGTATTATTTTTAAATCGTTTTTCAGATTTAAAATTATTAGATGTGGGTGGACTTGTTCATTTTAATGTTGTTCATGGAGAATGGTATAGACTAATTACTTCAATCTTTTTACACTATAATTTTGAGCATATATTGATGAATATGTTAAGTCTATTTATATTTGGTAAGATTGTAGAAGCTATCGTTGGTCATTGGCGGATGTTTACAATTTATATTGTAGCAGGTATATTCGGCAACTTTGCTTCACTATCATTTAATACTGATACTGTTTCAGCTGGTGCAAGTGGTGCCATATTTGGATTGATAGGGGCCATCTTTGCATTTATGTATGTGAGTCAAAAATTTAATCGTAAAATGATTGGTCAGCTACTGATGGTGCTTGTCATTATGATTGGACTTTCATTATTTATGCAAAACATTAATATTGTAGCTCATATCGGTGGTTTTATTGGTGGCATACTCATAACTTTAATTGGATATTATTATAAGAGAAATCAAAATCGTTTTTGGATTTTAATTATTATTACACTTGCACTATTTGTAGCTTCACAAATTAGGATTTTTACAATTAAAGAAGATAATATTTATAATACGATTATTTCTAATGAAATGAAAAACGGAAATTATAAAGAAGCAAAGACCATGGTTAAACAGACGATAAAAAAGAAATATGCTGATGATGAAACGTATTATTTAAATGGCTTAATTACTACGACATTGAGTTCTAAAGCTGAAGGCATCTCTGATTGGGAGAGAGGCTTACGATACTATCCAGACTCAGCGATATTGAATTATCAACTTGCAATCGCTAATCGATCTTTAAGTGATAAAGATAAGGCTAAAAAATACATTAAAGCTGCACTTAAGGTAGATCCTGGAAATAATGATTATATCAATTTAGATAAAGAATTGAGCGATGACAGTGAACCGAAAGATTGACAATTTTTATGATGTACTTCAACTTTTAAAGCAATTTGGATTTATTATTTATTTTAAAGATAAAAAAGATATGTATGAAATGATGGAACAAGAGATAAAAACGCTGTATCAGTATGAGTTATTATCTAAAGATGATTATTTGAAATGTAGATTAATCATTAACCAAAGAAAGATAGATAAATAAATTTGAACCTCCCTCATAGCTACGATAGTTATGAGGGAGGTTTATTATGATGCTATTTGTAAATATGTAACAGTGTAGAGCATTAATCTAGAAACAGTAACTAACGATCGAGGTATGCGTACACTTCTATATAGCGTTGAAGTATCAGTGGCATCAGAATGATTTTCATAATTTTAAACATCTGAATTTTAACGATGCTTATAGTCATTTTCAATACGTGTATTGTATTTTAATAAATTCGAACCAATTAAAGTACAAAGATGGTTTTTATTTGTCACAAATGTCAATTTAATTTATTAAGAACATAATATTAGAATCTATTATTATTGCAATTATGAAACAAATAATATTAAAATAGATGTATATGCCTTATTACATTGAACTTACTTTGTTATTGTTTTAATAATAGCTTATAGTAGTATTCATAAACAGTTTTGTCATTGATAAAACTGAATTGATTTTTAAAGGCAAAGTAAGAAGCAAAATATTCTAAAACAGTTAAAAGCAATGAAATGTATATATAGAAAAAGCTTCTCAAAACGTTGATTTAATAGCTTTAATTAAACTGTAGTGCAATACTATAAAATCCAATTTAAAATAGAGAAGGATGAGTAAATAAATGAAAAAAATTATATTAGCAGCAGATATTGGTGGAACAACATGTAAATTAGGTATCTTTGACGAAAATCTAGAGCGTATATCTAAATGGACTATAGATACTGATACAACTGATTCGACAGGATATTTACTTTTAAAAAATATTTACGATTCTTTCGTACAACAAGTAGATGATTCAGAATATACTTTTTCAGATGTTCTAGGCGTTGGTATTGGCGTACCTGGTCCAGTAGACTTTGAATCAGGTGTTGTACATGGTGCGGTCAATTTATATTGGAGTGACAATGTAGATGTGAGAAGTATATTCAAACAATTTGTAGATTGTCCTGTCTATGTAGATAATGATGCTAATGTAGCTGCATTAGGGGAAAAACATAAAGGAGCTGGACAAGGTGCCGATGATGTTGTTGCGATTACATTAGGTACAGGCCTTGGTGGCGGCATTATTTCTAATGGAGAAATCGTACATGGTCATAATGGTTCTGGTGCTGAAATTGGTCACTTTAGAGTAGATCATGATCAACGTTTTAAATGTAATTGTGGTAAGTCAGGCTGTATCGAAACTGTAGCTTCTGCAACTGGTGTAGTTAATTTGGTTAATTTTTATTATCCGAAATTAACATTTAAATCATCTATCTTGCAGTTGATTAAAGATAATAAAGTTTCTGCGAAAGCAGTATTTGATGCAGCTAAAGCTGGCGATCAGTTCTGTATCTTTATTACTGAACGTGTAGCGAATTATATAGCATACTTATGTAGCATCATTAGTGTTACAAGTAATCCAAAATATATTGTTTTAGGTGGCGGTATGTCTACAGCAGGATTGATTTTAATTGAAAATATCAAAACTGAATATCATAATTTAACATTTACACCAGCACAAGATGAAACTGAAATTGTTCAAGCACAACTTGGAAATGATGCTGGTATTACCGGCGCAGCAGGACTGATTTATACTTATATTATTGAGAAGGAAGGCGTTAAGTAATGGCTATTGTCGATGTTGTTGTTATACCTGTAGGTACAGATGGGCCGAGTGTCAGTAAATATATTGCAGAAATACAAACAAAATTAAAAGAGTTTAAAGCACAAGGCAAGATTGATTATCAATTAACGCCTATGAATACACTTATAGAAGGTGAATTAAAAGATTTATTTGAAGTGGTACAAGCGATACATGAACTTCCGTTTGATAAGGGATTGGATCGTGTTTGTACGAATATCAGAATTGATGACCGCCGTGATAAATCACGTAAGATGAACGATAAAGTTAAAGCTGTGCAAGACCATCTCACTGATGGAGGCAAATAAAATGAGGATTTCCAGTTTAACATTAGGACTAGTTGATACAAATACGTATTTTATCGAAAGTGATGAGCAAGTCATTCTCATAGATCCAGCTAGTGAAAGCGAGCGAATCATTAAAAAGTTAAATCAAATCAATAAACCATTACAAGCAGTGTTATTGACACATGCGCATTTTGATCATATAGGCGCTTTAGATGATATTGTTAATAAATATCATGTTCCTGTATATATGCATAAATCAGAATTTGATTTTTTAACTGATACTGAAAAAAATGGTTCTTCGAAATTTAAACAATATGGGATGCCGTCAATTGTTAGTAACGTTACTCCGACAGCTTTAGATGAAGGACAAGCGCAGGTTGCAAACTTTGAATTTCAAGTATTACATACACCCGGTCATTCTCCTGGTAGTTTAACATTTGTATTTGATGAATTTGCAGTGGTTGGAGATACTTTATTTAAACAAGGTATTGGTAGAACGGATTTATATAAAGGCGATTATGAGACATTAGTAGATGCGATACAAGATAAATTGTTTGCGCTTGAAGATGATTTACCACTATTCCCAGGGCATGGAGATTATACAACCGTTGAAGATGAGCAATTAAATCCTTATTTACATGGTTAACCTTACTAGCTCTACTTTATGACCGTATACCGAGCCCAAACCTATTAAGCTTAACAGTTAAGTATTAAATAATATAATTTTATATAAAGTAATTTCATCACCTCCTACGTGTATAAATGTAGGAGGTGATTTTTTGAAGCTATTGTTTAAAAACGTAATTAATAAAGCAATAGATAGGGAGGCGACAGATGTTCATTTCATTCCTTCTGAGCAAGAGGTCTATATTAAGTTTAGAATACAAGACAATTTAATATTACAGGACACGATTCAACTAGAACTTTATAAAAAGTTACTCACTTATATGAAATATCAAGCTGGATTAGATGTTTCCAATCATAATACAGCACAAAGTGGAAGATACATTTACAAAATGAAACAATTATTTTACTTAAGAATCTCGACATTACCTTTATCTTTAGGAAATGAAAGCTGTGTAATTAGAATCATCCCTCAGTATTTTCAAAAGCAAAGTCACGGTAGCAGTATTAAAAGCTTGTATAGTTTAATGAATAAGAAGCAAGGGCTTATTTTATTTAGTGGTCCTACTGGATCAGGAAAAAGTACGTTAATGTATCACATGGTAATGTATGCAAAAGAACAATTAGACTTAAATATTATCACGGTTGAAGACCCTGTAGAGCAATTGATCAAAGGTGTGACACAGGTTTCAATAAATGAAAAGGCAGGTATTAATTACGAAACTTCTTTTAAAGCGATATTAAGGTGTGATCCAGATGTGATTCTTATTGGTGAGATAAGAGATGCTTCCATAGCGAAATATGTTATTCAAGCGAGTTTAAGTGGACATTTAGTACTATCAACAATTCATGCTAATGATTGTAAAGGCGCTTTATTAAGGTTAAGAGAAATGAATATCAGTGTTCAGGAAATCTGCCAATCTATAAAAAGTATCATTAACCAAAGGCTAGTTACCACTTTGCAACATAATAGACAGTTAATATATGAACAGCTAAACCAACAAGATATTAATTATTTTTTTGAAAACAATCACTCATTACCTAAAGATTTTAATAAGTTATCTTATTATTTAAACGGAATGTCGAGAGCAGGTGTTATTTGTGAAGAAACCGTGGATCGATATATTTAACTTATCAAGATTTCAGAAGCTTAATGATAAGGAGCAAATAGAATTAATACACAGGTTATATGACTTGCTGAATTATGGATTTACCTTGTCGGAATCATTTGAATTTTTAATTAAACATATAAAGATAAAGTCTTCATTAGTCTCACAAACTATTCTTTCGGAATTAAGAAATGGAGCAAATTGTTATCAAATACTAAAAATACTAAAGTATCCTAATACTGTTGTCATGCTAATATATTTTGCTGAAATGTTTAGTGATTTAAGAGAAAGCTTAATGTACGCGCAAGATTATCTTGCTAAAAATTATAAAGCAAAACAATCATTAATCAAGACTGTGCAATATCCTGTAGTATTAATGACAGTATTTATAACTATGCTTGTAGTCATAAATCATACCATCATTCCGGAATTTCACGACTTATATGAAAGTATGGATGTTCAAATATCAACTGTCCAACTTTATTTAACTCAAACTATTGTTAATTTACCTTCTATCATATGCTATTTTATATTCATGATATTATTGGTTATTGTAATAGTAAAAATCCTATACCGTAAATTGCCAATAAAATATAAGCATCAATTAGTTTTAACTATCCCTATATTAAGTAAAATATTTAAACTTTATAAGACGTACCGTATTGCTTCAGAATTTTCTTTGTTCTATAAAAATGGTATTAATTTACAAAAAATAGTGGATATATATACGCATCAAAGTGATGATGTATTTTTAAAATATTTAGCAAATGAAATTAAAATTGGAACGCAAAAAGGGTATAACCTTAGTGAAATACTGACTCGTGTATCTTGTTTTGAAAAAGAACTTATTTCATTTATAAAAGAAGGGGAAAAGAAAGGACGACTTGATATTGAATTGAAACTATACAGTGAAATGATATTATCTAAAATAGAAAAATATCTTCAATTTCTTATAAAATTCATACAGCCTTGTATTTTTACGTTATTAGCTTTTTTTATTGTATCGTTGTATTTAGTCATTATGTTACCTATGTTTGATTTAATGCAAACAATCAAGTGAATAAAAGCAAGGAGTATAGGAATATGAAAAAACGCTTTAAAATTTTTAACAAAGATGCTTTTACATTAATTGAAATGTTGCTAGTACTACTCATTATCAGTTTATTATTAATTTTAATTATTCCAAATATTGCAAAACAATCTAAACATATACAAGCTACAGGTTGTGAAGCGCAACTTAAAATGATAGACAGCCAAATAGAAGCTTATACATTAAAATTCAATAAAAAACCTACATCTGTAGAAGATTTGGTCACTGAAGGTTACATAAAAGAAAATCAGAAACAATGTAAGTCAGGTGCTATGATAACAATTAGTAATGGTGAAGCTATTGCGAACTAGCAAAGCATTTACTTATATAGAAATGGTGTTTGTACTTGCTATTGTAAGTATATTACTTATTTTACAATTCAAGTATGTTCCTACTAATCAAACAGTGACTTATACAAATCATAAATTTTTAAATAATTTAATCATGCAATTTAATTATTTGAAGGCTAAAGCAATAAAGGATAATTTACCAATAACTTTAATCTTCAATAACTTCTCAAAAGAAATCATTTTGAATGAACCACATCATCCACGGACTACTATAAAGTTAACAGAAAACAGCTTTATACATCCACGTACTAATATAAAGTATTTAACCTTTGATAAAAATGGGCATATAAATAAATTTGGAACTGTATATATAGCATGTAATGACCAACTTTATAAAATTATATTTCACATTGAAAAAGGTCGTGCTCGTTATGAAGAAGTTTAAGTTAGAAGCTTCTTTATTGCTAGATGCATTAATCTCCTTTTCACTTGTTACAAGTATATACTTAATCTTTTTACCTCTATTATTTCAATTGAATAACACTGCTAAGGATAAATTAAATGAAATTGAAATGAAACGTATTGTATTAAATACGTTATATCATAATAACTATAAAGCATTAAGACACGGTATATTAGTAGATGATTATTACCTGATACTGAGTAATAAAAAATTATGTATAACAAAGAAGGAAACTAAAAGTGAGATATGTTATCAAATACAATATTAAAGCATTTACCTATATTGAATTACTGTTTTCGCTAATGATTACGCTTATTATTTTATCTGCTATTCCAAGTTTAATTAAAACAACTACATTATTAAAACCTCAGAACCTATATCATATAAATACTGAAATTGAATTCTTTGCCAGAGATTTAACTAACGATTTAATAGCAATAAGAAGCGGGACAACGCATACAAAGGCAAATGGAAAATATTTACTGTTTTCAAATGGTGAAAAAGAAATAAGTTATGAATTGAAAAATGATAAAGTCATTAAAACAATTCAGGGGCGAGGTAATATTACGATGTTAAATAATGTAAAAGCGATCAATTTTAAAATATTGAAATTTAATACAATAAAGATAATGTTGAAAATCTTTGAAGAAGGTTATGTCATTGAAAAAGAAATATATTTATAATATTCCAGCTTATTTATATCCTTTTGTAATGGGAATTTTTATGCTATATTTATCTTTAATAGCTACATATTTATTTCATCATACTATGTTCTTGAAAATATTAGACAACCTGGAACATTATTATGATAGACAGATTAATATATTAATTAAAAAGGAAGATATTTTTGAAAAATGATAATTTAGACCCATTAATACTTGTAGGTTTTATGGGAACTGGTAAAACAACATTAGGTGAATATCTTGCTAAAAATAATAACCTTTCTTATGTTGATTTAGATGCCTATATTGTAGAACAACAACAGAAAACAATACCTGAAATATTTGAACAAGATGGAGAAAGTGGTTTTCGAAAATTAGAGCATCAATGCTTAAAAGAATGTATTTCACGTTTTGACATCATCTCTACGGGTGGTGGTATCATTGAAGGAAATGATTCTTTTGAACTTTTAAAGTATTTAAAGCATGTGATTTGGTTAGATTGTGATTTGGAAGTCATCTATGACAGAATCAAAAATGATAGTAATAGACCAAATGCGAATAATAAATCTCTTTTTGAATTAAAAAGCTTGTATTCATCTAGAGTTTCAAGATATAATGAAATCGCATTCATCAAATTGAATAGTAATAAGCCTCTTTCAGAGTTGCAACACGTGATTATGGAAGAGTTAATGTGCGAATGATCAATATTAGAGAGAATGGTATGTTGTAATTCATTATGACATAATGCCATCGCCGAAGGTGCAAGTTTAACGAAACTCTCAGGCAAAAGGATAATATTGTGACGCATTCCTGGAACATTTAAACAGGGTAGACTACGTTGTCTACCCTGTTTTTTTATTATAAATATTAGGAGGTTTCTTCATGTCTAACGAACTAAAACAAACACCACTTTATCAAAACTTTGTTGATGCTGGGGCTAAAATTGTAGAATTTGGTGGCTGGGCCATGCCAGTTCAATTTTCAAGTATTAAGGAAGAACATAATGCTGTAAGAACTGAAATGGGCGTATTTGATGTCAGTCACATGGGAGAAATTCTTATAAAAGGCCCTGATGCCAAACACTTGGTACAATATTTGCTTTCGAATGATACTGAACAATTAACGACAACCAAAGCGCAATATACTGCATTATGTAATGAAAGTGGCGGCATCATTGATGATTTAATTACATATATGCTTGAAGAAGATACGTATTTATTAGTTGTTAATGCAGGTAATACTGAAAAAGATTTTGAATGGATGAAGCAGCATGCAACTGAATTTGATGTTGAAGTTATCAATGTTTCAAATGAATATGGACAACTAGCAATTCAAGGACCAAACACTCGTGAATTTGTTAAAGCGCATGTTGATGTTGAAGTAACAGATATGAAACCTTTTGATTTTAAACAAGGAGTTAAGTTTTTTGATAAAAATATAATTCTTTCACAATCTGGTTATACAGGTGAAGATGGATTTGAAATTTATTGTAAAGCAGAAGACACGCCATATTTATGGGAAAAATTATTGGAAAATAATATTCAACCTTGTGGATTAGGCGCAAGAGACACATTACGATTAGAAGCCGGATTACCATTGCATGGACAAGATTTGAATGAAAGTATCTCACCTTATGAAGCTGGTATAGGTTTCGCTGCTAAACCACTCATAGAAGTTGATTTCATTGGGAAAGAAGTATTGAAAGTTCAAAAAGAAAATGGATCGCAACGTAGGGCTGTTGGAATAGAAATGATAGAAAAAGGTATACCGAGAACAGGTTACATCGTTTATGATTCAGAAGAAAATGAAATAGGAGAAGTCACTTCTGGTACCCAATCTCCGTTGTCTGGCAAATCTATTGGATTAGCTTTAATTGATCGCGAAGCTTTTGAAATGGGAAAAGAAGTCATCGTACAAGTAAGAAAAAGAAAAGTTAGAGCAAAAATTGTTAAGAAAAATCAAATCACTAAATAATTCAAAGGGGTGTTACTGTGAGTCATCGATATATACCATTAACTGAACAAGATAAAAAAGAAATGCTAAATACAATTGGCGCAAATTCTATTAGTGAACTTTTTGGGGATGTACCGAAAGAAATATTATTAGATAGAGAATTAGCAATTCCAGATGGAGAAGCTGAAACAACACTAACTAAACGATTGAGTAGAATTGCAAGTAAAAATATTACTAAAGAGACACATACATCATTCTTAGGGGCAGGTGTATATGATCACTATGCGCCATCGGTTGTAGATGCAATGATTTCACGCTCAGAATTTTATACTGCATATACACCATATCAACCAGAAATCTCGCAAGGCGAATTACAGGCAATTTTTGAGTTTCAAACATTAATATGTGAATTAACTGACATGGATATCGCAAATTCTTCAATGTATGATGGTATTACAAGTTTTGCTGAAGCATGTATTTTAGCATTTAATCAAACGCGTAAAAATAAAATTGTAGTATCTAAAGCGCTGCATTATCAAGCTTTACAAGTATTGCACACTTATGTGAAAACACGTGACGAATTTGAAGTAGTTGAAGTCGATTTAGATGGTACAATTACAGATTTAGATAAATTAGAAAAAGCAATTGACGATGATACAGCTGCAGTTGCTGTACAATATCCTAATTTTTATGGATCAATCGAAGACTTAGAGAAAATCCAATCATTTATAGAAAATAAAAAAGCATTATTTATTGTGTATAGTAATCCTCTGGCATTAGGTTTATTAACACCACCAGGTAGTTTCGGTGCTGATATCGTTGTTGGAGATACACAACCTTTTGGTATTCCAGCACAATTTGGGGGGCCACACTGTGGATTCTTTGCAACGACTAAGAAATTAATGAGAAAAATACCAGGTCGTTTAGTTGGTCAAACAGAAGATGCTGATGGGCATAGAGGGTTTGTACTTACTTTACAAGCGCGCGAACAACATATTCGACGAGATAAAGCGACTTCAAATATTTGTTCGAATCAAGCATTAAATGCTTTAGCTTCCTCTATCTGTATGTCTGCATTAGGAAAACAAGGCATATATGAAATAGCTGAGCAAAATTTTGAAAACGCTAATTATACTAAAGACCAATTTAAAAAAGCAGGTTTTGAAGTGTCAGAAGAAACATCATTTAATGAATTCGTTGTGAAATATGACAAGCCTGTGAAAGAAGTTAATAATGCGTTACTTGATGAAGGTATTATCGGTGGATTTGATTTAGGTGAAGTTGTACCTGAATTTGAAAACCAAATGCTCATTGCTGTGACAGAATTAAGAACAAAAGATGAAATCGATACATTTGTGAAGAAAGCGGGTGAAATAAATGGTAGTAAGTAAATCGAGTCCATTAATTTTTGAACGTTCGAAAAAAGACCGTTATGCGTATTCGTTACCTAAAAAGGAAATTGAAAATGATGCAGTCAAGCATTTATTAGATGAAAAATTTATTCGAAAAAACAAAGCAGAATTGCCTGAAGTATCAGAATTAGATTTAGTTCGCCATTATACAGAACTTTCTAATAAAAACTTTGGTGTAGATTCAGGTTTTTATCCATTGGGTTCATGTACAATGAAATATAATCCGAAAATAAATGAAAAGATTGCTAGAATACCTAGGTTTGCTGAGTCACACCCATTGCAAGATGAATCACAAGTTCAAGGATCGCTAGAAATTATTTATAGCTTACAAGAAGAGTTAAAAGAAATTACAGGAATGGATGAAGTTACTTTACAGCCTGCTGCAGGTGCACACGGTGAGTGGACTGCTTTAATGATTTTTAAAGCATATCATGCAAAAATTGGAGAAGGGCATCGAGATGAAGTTATCGTACCTGATTCAGCACATGGCACTAATCCAGCATCTGCTGCTTTTGCAGGATTTAAAGCAGTTACAGTGAAGTCAAATGAGCGCGGTGAAGTTGACATAGATGATTTAAAACGCGTAGTAAATGACAATACCGCTGCAATTATGCTTACAAATCCTAATACATTAGGTATTTTCGAAAAGAACATTATGGAAATACGTAACATTGTTCATGAAGCTGGTGGCTTACTTTACTATGATGGCGCAAATCTGAATGCAATTATGGATAAAGTTAGACCAGGGGACATGGGATTTGATGCAGTTCATTTAAATTTACACAAAACATTTACAGGACCACATGGCGGCGGAGGTCCTGGATCTGGACCGGTAGGCGTAAAAAAAGAACTTGCTAGTTATTTACCAAAGCCGATGGTCATTAAAGAAAATAATGAATTTAAATATGATAATGATATTGAAAATTCAATTGGTCGCGTCAAACCATTTTATGGTAATTTCGGGATTTACTTAAGAGCATACACTTATATACGTTCAATGGGTAATAAAGGTTTAGAAGAAGTATCGGAAGCGGCTGTTTTGAATGCAAACTATATTAAAGCACGTTTGAAAGATCATTTTGAAATTCCTTATGAACAATATTGCAAACATGAATTTGTACTTAGTGGTTCTAAACAAAAAGAGCATGGTGTACGTACATTAGATATGGCGAAACGCTTATTAGATTTTGGTGTTCATCCACCTACAATATATTTCCCTTTAAATGTTGAGGAAGGTATGATGATAGAACCAACAGAAACGGAATCTAAAGAGACGTTAGATCACTTTTGCGATACAATGATTCAAATTGCTAATGAAGCAAAAGAGGATCCAGACAAGGTACTAGAAGCGCCTCACACGACAATTATTGATCGTTTAGATGAGACGAAAGCTGCACGTCAACCAATACTGAAATTTGAAAATTTACGTTCTGAAAAAGAATGATGGTTTAACTCTATATATTTTTAATCCTAATCAAACAGGGTGTATTCAATCTTCAACTGAATACACCCTGTTTGAGTTGGTTTAGTTTAGGATAATGGTATGAGATACATTGTTCAGCTGAAAATACAGCCATGTATAACAAAAAGCGATAGATTTCCATTTTACTAGGAAATCTATCGCTATTAGACTGTAATACTATCGTCATGTATCATTCAATTATAATAAATTGATATAATTTATTTTTTTGACTTAATTTTACCAGTCCATTTTTTGTAACCGCCTTTTAACATGTAAATGTCTGTATAACCATTTTTCTTTAACGTACGAGCGGCACGATAACTGGAAATTCCATTGGCATCACAAAGGTATATAGGTTGATCTGTTCTCAAACCTTGATATCTCTGTTTAAACATAGTGATTGGAATGTTACGAGCACCATTAATGTGTCCGTATTCATAATCAACCTTTTCCCTTACATCAATAACTTGAGCTTTGCGCAAACCATTATGGAATTCATTTTGGTTTAATTCTGTGACTGCTCTCTTGTTAAGAAGATAATTGATTAGCATGTAAGCGATGATTATTATTAAAACTGCTAACGCTATAAACCAAAAATTACTCATCTTGCATCCTCCCTAATTAACCGATATTATATATTATAAGACTGTTAGCACAATTTATCAAAATATTTTATTCTGATACTCAAGGTAATGCTGACAAACTTGACAATTATTGCAAACGATAACATAAAATAGCAATTATAACAATTTAATTTTTCGATTGGAGTTTTTAGTGTGACTGAGACATGGAATTTTATAAATACAGGAAGTAATGATCCATATTATAATATGGCAATGGATGAAGCGTTACTCAATTTCGTATCAAGAGGTGAAATTGACCCAGTAATAAGGTTCTACACATGGAATCCTGCAACTTTATCTGTTGGTTATTTTCAAAGACTGACTAAAGAAATAGATATTGAGAAAGTAAAAGAAAAAGGTTATGGCATGGTTAGACGTCAAACGGGTGGCAGAGGGGTGCTACACGATAAGGAACTTACATATAGTGTTATTGTTCCAGAATCACATCCGGACATGCCGTCTACCGTTACAGAAGCGTATAGAGTTATTTCGGAGGGATTGTTAGAAGGATTCAAATTGTTGGGTTTCGATACATACTTTGCTATTCCTCGTTCTAAAGAAGAAAGAGACAAATTAAAGCAGCCTCGAAGTGCAGTGTGCTTTGATGCGCCGAGTTGGTATGAGTTAGTTGTAGAAGGTAGAAAAATCGCTGGTAGTGCTCAAGTACGTCAAAAAGGCGTTATTCTTCAACATGGCTCACTGCTTCAAGATGTAGATGTAGATGATTTGTTCGATATGTTTAAATTTAAAAATGACCGTCTGAAAGATAAAATGAAACAAGCGTTTGTAGAAAAAGCTGTTGCCATCAATGATATTTCTAATCGTCATATCACTATTGAAGATATGGAAGTGGCTTTTGAAGAAGGATTTAGAAAAGGGCTGAATATAGATTTTAAGCCGCTTGAATTAACACAACAACAACAGAATGAAATCAAGGAATTGACTGAGAAATATAAAGCTGATGAATGGAACTATCGTAAATAAAGATGTTATAAAAATGTGTGACATTATAAAAAGTGGTCGAAGTATACATGACTTCGACCACTTTTTATATGATATTGCTTATCTTTTTTTATTTTGTTTTCTATATTTTCTTTGTGCGCGTTTATATTTCCTCTGATCTTCTGTTAAAAAGAAGAAATAGTATATTAAATATATAATTCCTGCAAAAATTGCGAAACTAATTGCCATACTCACAAAGCTAAATAAAAACGCATCTAAATTAAGTACTAAGCCTACTATAGCGATCGCAATCACTATATAAAATAAAACCTGTTTCACTTCTAACACTCCTATTTAATTGTTACCTTTATCCATTTGTCATACTAATTGATGATAATGATTTTTGGCCTTTTTCAATCTTTTTCTGATCTTTAGCATTATAGCCATCACGAATATCTGACATTGCAGAGTTAAGTTCTTTATTTAATTTACTAATATTTTTGTTTTTTGCTTTGTCATCTGCACTCATTTTTTCTTTATCGATATCGTTACTATATGTTGTTTTTGCAGTGTCGATCTTATTCGTAATATCAGTGAGTTTGTTTTGGATCTCCTTATTACCTTTGTTTTGCGTGACATCACTTTCAATCTGATTATATTGATCGAGTGCTTTTGCTATATTTTGGTAATATGTAGAAGCTGCTTTCAAATTTGTAACTTTCTTTTTATTACTTTTGGCTTTACTTAAATTGTCTTTATCTTTCTGTAAAGAATTCAGATTCGTTTTTTCTTTACTGATATTTTGCTTTAAGTCCTGAATATTACTTTTTAGTTTATGATTATCATCACGTAGTTTGGTTGTTTTTTCTTCTAATGGACCTAAATTTTGACTCCCACAACCAACTAATAAGCATGAAGCACTAATTATAGCTACAATTTTTTTCTTCATTATATATTCTCCTAATTCAAAAACTATAATTTTTTATTATATATATGCTATCATTTTAATGTATATAAGGAAAATGTACAAATTAATTGAATAGGAGGAAGACAGATGACTAGAATAGAAAAACTAAATTCTGCCTTAGAAGCAAAACATTTAGAAGCTGTAGTAGTGTTAACAGATTTTAATAGAAGATATTTATCAGGTTTTACAGGCACAAGTGGTGCACTAATTATTACAAAAGAGCATAAATTATTAATTACAGATTTTAGATACATAGAGCAAGCCACTTCTCAGGCGCCAGAATTTGAAATTGTCAAACAAAGCGGAGCTTTAATCGATGAGGTGAAAGCACAACTAGAAAGTTTAGATGTGCAAAATGTGGGGTTTGAAGGTCATCTTGTGAGCTATGATACCTATTTACAATTAAGTAAGTCATATATCAGTTTAATAAGTATTTCAGGATTGATTGAAAAGATCAGAGAGGTTAAGGATGATTCTGAAATTGAACTTATACAAAAAGCTTCCGAAATAGTAGATGAAACATATGAATATATTTTAACAGTTGCACGAGCAGGCATGACAGAGCAACAACTTAAAGCGAAATTAGAAAGTAAGTTATTAGAACTTGGTGCTGAAGGTACTTCTTTTGACACGATTGTTGCATCTGGACATAGAGGAGCTTTGCCACATGGTGTTGCCAGCGAAAAAGTTATTAATAAAGGTGAACTCATCACTTTAGATTTTGGAGCTTATTATAAAGGATATTCTTCAGATATAACACGTACGTTCGCAATTGGTGAACCAGACCCTAAACTTAAAGAAATATATAATATAGTATTAGAAGCTAATATGAAAGGTATAGCGGCGGCTAAAAAGGGGGTTACAGGAAAACAATTAGATGCTGTGGCTAGAGATTATATAGCGTCACAAGGATATGGTGATGCGTTTGGTCATTCATTAGGACATGGCATCGGTTTAGATGTTCACGAAGGGCCTAATTTATCGAAAAAATCTGAGTCTAAATTAGAAATTAACAACTGTGTTACAATTGAACCCGGCATTTATTTAGATGGTTTAGGCGGCGTTCGTATAGAAGATGATATTTTAATTACAGAAAATGGCTGTGAATGCTTTACTAAATGCTCTAAAAACCTTATTATTTTATAGAAGACCTTATAATCGAGGAGGAAACTGAATGATTTCGGTGAATGATTTTAAAACAGGCTTAACAATATCTGTAGATAATGCAATTTGGAAAGTTATAGACTTCCAACATGTAAAACCAGGTAAAGGATCAGCATTTGTACGTTCAAAATTACGTAACTTAAGAACTGGTGCGATTCAAGAAAAAACTTTTAGAGCTGGTGAAAAAGTTGAGCCAGCAATGATTGAAAATCGTCGTATGCAATACCTTTATGCTGACGGAGATGTACATGTATTTATGGACAATCAAACTTTTGATCAAACTGAGCTACCAGAAGATTACTTAGAAAATGAATTGAAATATTTAAAAGCTAATATGGAAGTTCAAATTCAAACTTATGAAGGTGAAACAATTGGTATTGAATTACCTAAAACAGTTGAACTTAAAGTTACAGAAACTGAACCTGGTATCAAAGGTGATACTGCTAACGGGGCGACTAAATCCGCAACAGTTGAAACTGGTTATTCATTAAACGTACCTTTGTTTGTTAACGAAGGTGACGTACTTTTAATTAACACAGGTGACGGTAGTTACATTTCAAGAGCGTAATCATAAAGTTTATTTGAATATTTGGTTAGCGCTTTGAGTTAATAGTAAGAGTATTAAACCTTTCCAATTACATGTGTTTTGGAAAGGTTTTTATTTTATGGCAATCTTTCTAAAAGTGACATATGTTTAAATTGATAAACAACTATTATAATAAAGACGCGTCATAATAGATATTTCTTCATTACGACCTACTGATATATGTTGATAAATTCCAAAGTAACGATTGAAATAAACTACTCCAGGTTGTCATATATATCACTAAATCAAAACGACAGTAAGACCAAATATAATAATATTTGTTAACGTTAACAGTAAAATTAACGAAACATTTATAAATAGAACGCTATTTAAGATAATCTCTTTATTATAGAAAGTATGTATATGCTTGAATTGAACATTTCACTAAAGTAAAATAAAATAGGTAAATGATAACAATCTAAAGGAGTCAGAATTTATGAATTTTAAAGAAATTAAAGAATTAATAGAAATTCTTGATCAATCTAGCTTGACTGAAATTAATATAGAAGATAAAGGTAATGTCGTTAATTTAAAAAAAGAAAAAGAAACTGAAATAATCACACCACAAATTAATCAACAACCAATGCAACAAGTTGCAACTCAACAAGGTGTAGCATCAGCTCCTGTTGGAACGCAAGAACCAGACAATACGCAAAAAAGTAGTGCTGCAGATGATTCACAAACAATAAACGCGCCGATGGTTGGAACATTTTATAAATCTCCTTCTCCAGAAGAAAGTGCTTATGTACAAGTAGGTGATTCCGTTACTAATGAATCTACTGTATGTATTTTAGAAGCAATGAAACTATTTAACGAAATACAAGCCGAAGTAACTGGAGAAATTACTGAAATTTTAGTAGAAGACGGTCAAATGGTAGAGTATGGCCAACCGTTATTTAAGGTGAAATAATGAATAAAATTTTAATTGCAAATAGAGGAGAAATTGCGGTAAGAATCATTCGTGCATGTCATGACTTAGGAATACAAACTGTGGCCATCTACTCAGAAGGAGATAAAGACGCATTACATACTCAAATTGCTGATGAAGCATATTGCGTTGGTCCGACTCAATCCAAAGATTCTTATCTTAATATCCCAAACATATTGTCTATCGCTACTTCTACGGGTTGTGATGGTATCCATCCAGGATACGGATTTTTAGCTGAAAATGGCGATTTTGCAGAATTGTGTGATGCATGTCAACTGAAATTTATCGGCCCAAGTTATGAATCCATTCAAAAAATGGGTATTAAAGATGTAGCTAAAGAAGAAATGAAACGTGCAGAAGTACCAGTTGTTCCAGGTAGTGAAGGTTTAGTCGTTGACATTCAAGACGCTAAAAATATTGCCAACAAGATTGGTTATCCAGTTATCATCAAAGCAACAGCTGGTGGTGGTGGGAAAGGCATCCGCGTAGCTAGAGATGAAAAAGAATTAGAAACTGGCTTTAAAATGACCCAGCAAGAGGCTGAAACAGCATTTGGTAATGGTGGGCTTTATCTAGAAAAATTCATAGAAAACTTTAGACATATCGAAATACAAGTGATTGGCGATAGCTATGGTAATGTTGTACATTTAGGAGAACGTGATTGTACAATTCAACGTCGTATGCAAAAGCTTGTGGAAGAAGCGCCATCACCTATATTATCGGCAGAGCAACGCCAAGAAATGGGTAACGCGGCTGTAAGAGCTGCAAAAGCTGTTAACTATGAAAACGCAGGTACAATAGAATTTATTTATGATTTGAATACTAATGACTTCTACTTTATGGAAATGAACACTCGAATCCAAGTAGAGCATCCGGTAACAGAAATGGTAACAGGAATAGACTTAGTGAAATTGCAACTAAAAGTTGCTATGGGTGAAAAATTACCGTTCAAACAACAAGATATTCAAATCAACGGACATGCTATTGAATTCCGAATTAACGCGGAGAACCCATATAAGAATTTCATGCCATCTCCAGGACAGATTACACAATATTTAGCTCCAGGTGGTTTTGGAGTCAGAATTGAATCTGCATGTTATACTAATTATACGATCCCGCCATATTATGATTCTATGGTAGCAAAATTAATCGTTCATGAACCAACTAGAGACGAATCCATTATGACAGGTTTGCGTGCATTAAATGAATTTTTAGTATTAGGTATTGATACTACAATTCCATTCCATATCCGCCTATTAAATAATGGTATTTTTAGAAGCGGAGAGTTTAATACTAAGTTTTTAGAAACTTATAATATTATGGATGAACAAACTGAATAGGAGGCGTGTGACATGGTCAAAGTTTCTGAAACCTCACATTCCAACTTGGGAAAAATAGAGATAGCGCCGGAAGTATTGGCAGTTATAGCTAGTATTGCAACAGCAGAAGTTAAAGGCATACAAGGTCACTTTAAAGCATTACGAGATACGGATATTGAGAGTATTAGTAAAAAGCAACTCAATAAAGGCGTAAAAGTTGATGCTAGAGAAAATGGTATTTTTATTGATGTATATTGTGCTTTAAGCTACGGAGTTAATATATCCGCTACTGCCAAAAATATACAACAAGCTATTTTCAACTCTTTAACAACAATGACTACAATAGAACCAAGTCAAATCAATGTCCATATTACACATATAGAACCAGAAAATTAAAATTAAATAAAGCAAATTTACTTTAAATTCATTGAGTGAAGTAACAGTATATAATGATTATATAGCATTTACTTCACTGATGATTTACAAATAATACAATGCTTGAAGGAGTTTATAATGAGTCGAAAAGAATCTAGAATGCAAGCCTTTCAAACTCTATTTCAACTTGAAATGATGAATAGTGATTTAACAATTGAAGAAGCGATTAGTTTCATTAAAGAAGAAAATAAAGATTTAGATTTAGAATTTATTAATTGGTTAGTCACAGGTGTTAAAGATCACGAAACAGTTTTAGATGAAAAAATCCAACCGCATTTAAAAGATTGGAAATTAGAACGTTTATTAAAAACAGATCGTATTATTTTACGTATGTCTACATTTGAATTGTTACATAGTTCAACACCACAAAAAGTAATCATAAATGAAGCTGTTGAATTAGCAAAACAATTCAGCGATGATGATCATTATAAATTTATCAATGGTGTATTGAGCAATATTGAATAAAAGAGTGATACAATATGTCAGATTATTTAAGTGTTTCAGCAATAACTAAATATATAAAGTATAAGTTTGATCAAGACCCGCATCTACAGTCGGTGTTAATTAAAGGGGAGTTATCTAACTTTAAAAAACACAGCAGTGGTCATTTATACTTTAATGTCAAAGATAAAAATAGCGTCATTAGTGCAATGATGTTTAAAGGTAATGCCTCTAAAATGGACTTTGATCCTAAAGAAGGTGACGAAGTTCTTTTGGAAGCACGTGTTTCTGTGTACGAGCGTAGAGGTAATTATCAAATTTATGTTAATAAAATGCATATAGATGGTGTAGGAAACTTATATCAAAAATTAGAACAACTTAAGAAAAAGTTAACTAAAGAAGGTTTCTTTGACCAAAGTCAGAAGCAATTGATTCCTAAGTTTCCTAAAAAAATAGCTGTTTTAACAGCAGGAACTGGTGCGGCTATTAGAGATATTCATACTACAATTAATAGTAGATACCCTTTAGCTGAACAAATACAAATTAATACATTAGTTCAAGGGGCTCAAGCCAAGAACGATATTATTGATAAGATTCAACAAGCGGATGAATTAGATGTTGATACAATTATTATCGGCCGCGGTGGTGGTTCTATAGAAGATTTGTGGAATTTTAATGAAGAAGACGTTGTTAAGGCTATATATAATTGTGTAACACCAGTTATTTCTGCGGTCGGCCATGAAACAGATTATACTTTAAGCGATTTTGTTGCTGATGTCAGAGCTGCTACCCCAACACAGGCGGCAGTTATTGCAACGCCTGATCAACATGAACTACGTCAATATTTAAAACAAACAAATTTATCGCTTACACGCTTTATTAGACAACACTTGCACCAACAGCGAAAGCACTTAGAGCATGTATCCTCTTATTATAAATTTAAAACACCGACATTGTTGTATGACCAACAAATACAAAAACGAGATGATTTGGAAAAACAATTAAAACTAGCAATTAATCAAAATATTAATAATGAGCAACAACGTTTAGAATTGTTGAAAAATCAGTTTAATTTAAAAAAATTTAAAGCTAGTATTAACAGAGAACAGTTAATAACAAAGCAAAGATATAATGAATTAAATAAAGTCATGCATAATTATTTTATCAATCAAAAAAATGATCTGGCTAGGAAACTGGAAGGATTAAATAACCTAAGTCCTACGAATACAATGTTACGCGGTTATACGATTGTGAATAAAGGTGACGATGTAATTACGAGTACAAACGATTTAAGTGAAAATGATAACATTGTATTAACAATGAAAGATGGCGTTGTTGATGCACAGGTTAAGAAAGTAAGGTGTAATGATGAGTAATAGTAATACACAAAGTTTTGAAGAAATGATGAAAGAACTAGAAGATATTGTTCAAAAACTCGATAACGAAAATGTATCGTTAGAAGAATCTTTAAATTTATATCAACGTGGGATGAAATTATCAGCTACTTGCGATGAAACTTTGAAAGACGCTGAAAAAAAAGTAAACGAACTCATATCTGACGATGATGCCGAGAAAGAAGTAGATAACGATGAATCAAAAGATTAATCATTTAACAGAAGAAATTAATCAGCTACTTGCGACATCGATAGAAGAATCTTTACTTGATACTAATTTAGAAGAGAGTATGCGTTATTCATTAAATGCAGGTGGTAAAAGAATTAGACCTGTGTTATTACTTTTAACTTTAGATATGTTATCCAATGATTATAAATTAGGGTTTTCATCAGCGCTTGGTTTAGAAATGATTCATACGTATTCGCTGATACATGATGATTTGCCGGCTATGGATGATGATGATTACCGTAGAGGGAAACTCACAAATCATAAAGTGTTTGGTGAGTGGAAAGCAATTTTAGCTGGTGACGCATTATTAACTAAAGCATTTGATGTGATTATAAATGATACGACACTGGATGATGCTATTAAAGTTAAACTTATCCGACGCTTATCATTTTCTAGTGGACATTTAGGTATGGTTGGTGGTCAAACATTAGATATGCAAAGTGAAGGTTCGGCAATTGATCTTACTACGCTAGAACAAATTCACAATGCTAAAACAGGTGCATTACTCAAATTCGCTGTAATGGCAGCAGTTGACATTGCTGAACCAGAAACCCTAGTGGCTACTGCTTTAGAACAATATAGTGAGCACTTAGGGTTAATGTTTCAAATTAAAGATGATTTGCTTGATATCTATGGTGATGAACAAAAATTAGGTAAAGCAGTAGGTAGTGATATTGAAAATGATAAAAGTACATATGTATCATTATTAGGGCGTAGTGGTGCCGAAGATAAATTAGCATACCATACCCAAGCGGCACATCAATGTCTGGCTCAATTACCTGACCATTACAATACAGAAAATTTAGAGGCTATTATACAACTTTTCAATAACAGAGAGTCTTAAAACGTTTGATATGCAATCATTTATAATCAAAGATATGTTTGCTTTAAACACATATCCATCAAGTAAAAATCATACTGCGTCAATGTAGTATGGTTTTTTATTGTTTGTAATTTATAAATGATTTAATAATTATTCATCAATTTTCTAAAAATTCCTAAAATTCAGTGTGCTTATGGTACTTTTATCTCGTTAATAAACACCTCTATCCACCAATAATATGCGTAATAACAGTTTGTGCTGAGTAAAATTACAGATGAACTTTAGTAGTAGTATTAAAAGCCATGTGTTAAAATCAATGTATAAATATTCGTTTACAGAGGTGTATTACATGGCTAAGAAATCAGTAAGACATATAAAAATACGAGAAATAATCTCAAATGAAAAAATAGAAACTCAAGATGAATTAGTAAAACGTTTAAATGAATATGAATTGAATGTGACACAAGCTACCGTATCCAGAGATATTAAAGAACTTCAACTCATAAAAGTCCCAACTCCAGCTGGACAATATGTTTACAGTTTACCTAATGATAGAAAATATCATCCTCTAGAAAAATTAGGGCGTTATTTAATGGATTCTTTCGTTAATATCGATGGCACAGGAAATTTATTAGTATTAAAAACATTACCAGGTAACGCACAGTCTATTGGTGCAATTTTAGACCAAATTGACTGGGAAGAAGTCCTAGGAACAATTTGTGGAGACGATACATGTCTAATTATTTGTAGAGACGAAACAGCAAGTGAAAATATTAAAACACGCATCTTTAATTTATTATAAATATAAGGAAGTGATTTAGGGATGTTGCAGACCTTATCCATTAAACAATTTGCAATCATTGATGAGCTGGAAATACACTTTGGCGACGGTTTAACCGTCTTAAGCGGTGAAACTGGTTCAGGAAAATCAATCATCATCGATGCTATTGGCCAATTAATTGGAATGCGTGCTTCTTCTAATTATGTAAGACATGGTGAAAAAAAAGCTGTTATTGAGGGCGTTTTTGATATTGATGAAAGTAAAGAGGCTATTTCACTTTTACATGATTTATCAATAGATGTAGATGAAGACTTCTTATTAGTAAAAAGAGAAATATTTAGTTCAGGCAAGAGTATTTGTAGAATCAATAACCAAATCGTAACATTGCATGATTTAAGGAAAATCATGCAAGAATTATTAGATATTCATGGACAGCATGAGACGCAATCTCTGCTCAAACAAAAATATCATTTACAGTTACTTGATAATTATGCTGAAGATACGTATGCATCAATATTAAGTACTTATGTTATGACTTTTGATAAATATAAAGCCAAAAAGAAAGAACTTGAAGATTTAGAAACAGCAGACCAAGCGTTACTTCAAAGACTGGACTTGCTTAAATTTCAACATGAAGAAATTAAAGAAGCACAATTAATTGATGGGGAAGTGGATAAGCTAGAAGCTGACATCAAGCGAATTCAAAACTCTGAAAATTTAAGCTTAGCATTGAATAACGCTCACCTCACTTTAACAGATGAACACGCAATTACAGATCGCTTATATGAATTGAGTAATCAATTGCAGTCAGTAAGCGAAATTTTACCTGATAAATATGATCGTTTAAAAGAAGATGTTGATCAATTTTACTATACATTAGAGGATGCCAAACATCAGCTATACGATGAAATAACGAATACAGAATTTGATGAACAATATCTTAATGAATTAGAAGAAAGAATGAATGTCTTAAACAATCTTAAAAGAAAATATGGTAAAGATGTTAATGAACTAATCACTTACCAAGATAAGTTAGAAAATGAAATTAATAAAATAGAGAATTACGAAGAGAGTACCTCGCAATTGAGAGATGAAATTGATACACTCTACAATGAAATTATGGAGATAGGTCAACAATTATCACAACAGAGGAGAATTGTAGCTCAAACACTTCGTGACCATATTGTTGATGAAATACAGAATCTTCAAATGAAGGATGCCAATTTAGAAATTTCATTTCAACCTTTAGAACAGCCTAATCGTGAAGGTATTGAATATGTAGAGTTTTTAATTAGTCCTAACAAAGGAGAACCACTTAAAAGTTTAAATAAAATAGCGTCTGGTGGGGAACTTTCTAGGATTATGCTTGCACTTAAATCTATTTTTGTTAAATCAAGAGGACAAACAGCAATACTTTTTGATGAAGTAGATTCAGGTGTTTCGGGTCAAGCCGCTCAGAAAATGGCTGAAAAAATGAAAGATTTAGCTCAGCATATTCAAGTAATTTGTATTTCTCATTTACCACAAGTTGCTACAATGAGTGACCATCATTTACTGATTAGTAAGGCAGCTCATCATGATAGGACCACAACTCAAATTAAAGAACTTACAGGAGAAGAAAGAATTGATGAAGTAGCAAGAATGATATCTGGCGCGAGCGTCACAAAATTAACACGTCAAAATGCGAAAGAGATGATTGATCAAAATCATCTGCAAAATCAATAAGTGTATTCAACAACGCTATAAAATGAAGTCTAGAAGTTGCTTTACAAAAATAGAAAGGTGTTGATTTAAATGCAATACCAACATTTAATTGAACATTCCGAGATATTAGACGGTAACGTAGCTATTATTTATGCCAATGATGAAAAAATGCTATCCGTCGTTATGTCGGCACTCACTATGACAAAAATAGACGTTTTTCTTTACGATACACAAGACCCGACTGAAATCATTAGATCATTTGATGTAGATGCCCAGCTTCTCAATAGAATTCATATATTAACGTATGAAGATGAATACAAGATGTTTAAAGCATGTGCTGAACATTTATCAAGAGGTAAGATTAATTTACTTATGAAAGGTAATTTGAAATCCTCAACGATGTTATCATTTATCCTGAGTAATCGAAATTTTATAAGTGATCGTGGTTTTATAAACCACGTTGCGTGCTTTAATATTCCAAATTATCATAAGACTTTGATGTTGAGTGATGTAGCACTTAATCACATGCCAACAGTAGAGGAAAAAAAGCAAATTATAAAAAATTTAGCGAAATTCAGTGAAGATTTAGGCTATCAACAGTTCAAAGTGGGCTTGTTATCTTCTGTGGAAGCACCATCAAGAAAAATTCCTTCCTCTACAGATGCGGAAAAAATTAAGTATACATTTAATCGGGACAATAATCCCCATCTTATTGTGGACGGTCCACTAGCATTTGATAACGCTATAAGTATGGAAAGTGTTATTAAAAAAAATATAAAGTCCTCTGTAGCTGGGGATGTGGATGCTTTGGTTGTTCCACATATAGATGTTGGGAACGCATTATATAAATCCTTCATATACTTTGGTAATGCAAGTGTTGCAAGTCTAGTGTTAGGTGCAAAATTTCCGATTGTACTTACTTCTAGGACAGATACTAAGCAAAATAAATTAGAGTCTTTATTATTAGCACTTAGAGTAATTAGTTAATTTTAAGTTAATTTTTAATTTTAAATAATTAATAATTTCAATTAAAAGTGAGTTTTTAATTTTATAACTCAGTTATTTGATGTAAACTATAAGAGGATATGATAGATTAATGAATCACTTTTTGATTATAGAAGGTGGTTTCATTGCTATGTTTAAAATAAATGGATTACTGTTTTTGGTGTAATAATCCGGTGACAAATCATTCCATATGATGTTGGAATGCATCATATGTCTAAACGTAACGTACTAAAAGCGGCTGCGTTTTAAAATGAAACAATTATCGTAGCATGACTGAGCGCTTATTTTTTAATGTTAAATAAGCGGTGTTATTCATTCTATATAGATTGAGTAATCATGTTTCTCGGTGAATAAGAAATATAACTTTAGCAGTCCGCATATTATTTATAGAAAATGCATTCGACTAAGCTAAAACAAATAGTTAGGAGTCAAAACATGTCAGAAGAACAATATGACTTAGTAATACTTGGTGGTGGCACAGCAGGCTATGTATCCGCAATTAGGGCGTCGCAACTTGGAAAAAAGGTTGCGCTTGTTGAAAATTCACTACTGGGCGGTACTTGCTTACATAAAGGATGTATACCTACAAAAGCACTTTTAAAATCAGCAGAAGTTATGCAAACAGTAACGGAAGCAAGTGAATATGGTATAGATATAGATGCGTTCAAATTAAATTTTGCGCGTATACAAGAACGTAAAAGCGAAGTAGTTAACCAAATGTATAATGGTGTGAACCATTTAATGAAACATAATAAAATTGATGTATTTAATGGAACAGGACGTATTCTAGGCCCATCAATTTTTTCACCTCAAAGTGGAACGATTTCAGTAGAGTATGAAGATGGAGAATCAGAATTAATACCTAATAATAATGTGCTAATTTGTACTGGTTCTACACCAATGGCACTACCATTTTTACCATTCGATCATAATGTTGTGTTATCTAGTGATGATATTTTAAAAATTGAAAAACTACCACAATCCCTTGCTATTATCGGTGGCGGAGTCATTGGTTTAGAATTTGCATCATTGATGTGTGATTTTGGCGTTGAAGTTTCAATCATAGAAGCAGGCGAGCGTATTTTACCAACGGAGAGTAAATCGGTTGCTCAAACATTGAAACAGGACTTAACTAAACGTGGTGTTACTTTTTATGAAAATACACAGTTGTCTGGAGACAATATCAAAGTTGAAGACAACCAAATTACAATCACTTTAAATGATAGTGATGTAATTTTTGAAAAAGCCTTAGTTTCAATTGGTCGTAAACCTAACACGGATGATATTGGTTTAAATAATACTAAGATTAAGTTAACAGATAAACAGCATATTATTGTAAATGAATATCAACAAACTGAAGATACTCATATTTATGCTGCTGGTGATTGTATTGGTCAGTTACAACTCGCTCATGTAGGTTCAAAAGAAGGTATTATCGCAATTGAGCATATGTTTGATGCATCACCGTTGCCAATTGATTATAATAAAATGCCTAGATGTATATATACGCAACCGGAAGTAGCAAGCATCGGTAAAAATATTGAGCAAGCTAAAGCGGAAAACAGTAAGGCACGTTCTTTTAAAGTGCCATTTAAAGCAATAGGAAAAGCCGTTATTGAAGATACTAAAAACCAAAGCGGTTTTTGTGAAATTGTAATCGATCAAGAAACGGATACTGTATTGGGACTTAATATGATAGGACCACATGTTACAGAACTTATCAATGAAGTATCTTTACTCCAGTTTATGAATGGTTCAACATTAGAACTTGGATTAACAACACACGCACATCCTTCTCTATCTGAAGTATTGATGGAATTAGGCTTAAAAGTGGAAAATAGATCGATTCATGTTTAATTAAGGAGGAAATAGCATGTTTGATTATAAATCAGTAGGTCTTGAAAAAGAAGACTTACAAGCAATGTACAAATGGATGGATTTAGGACGAAAAATTGATGAACGTATGTGGTTATTAAACCGCGCGGGCAAAATACCTTTTGTTATAAGCTGCCAGGGACAAGAAGCAGCCCAAATAGGCATGGCGTATGCAATGGAAGAAGGAGATATTTCTTCGCCATATTACCGAGACTTAGCACTAGTAACTTATTTAGGTATGACACCTTTGGAAACAATGTTGTCTGCATTTGGTAAGCGAGATGATATTAGCTCGGGTGGTAAACAAATGCCATCACATTTTAGTAAAAGAGAAAAAGGTATACTTTCACAAAGTTCACCAGTAGGTACACAAATTGTACATGCTGTTGGTGCTGCATTAGCTTTAAAAATGGATAATAAATCCAATATCGCAATGACAACAGTAGGTGAAGGAAGCTCAAACCAGGGTGATTTTCATGAAGGTTTAAATTTTGCCGGTGTTCATGACTTGCCATTCATCTGTGTGATTGAGAACAATAAATATGCAATTTCAGTTCCGAATTCATTACAATATGGTGCAGAAAAACTATCAGATCGAGCTATCGGTTATGGTATGCATGGTGAAACTGTGGATGGAAATGATCCTATTGCAATGTATAAAGCGATGAAAGAAGCGAGAGAACGCGGCTTAAATGGTGGTGGATCAACACTTATTGAAGCAATGTGTACGAGAATGACCGCACACTCTTCTGATGATGATGACAAATATCGTACGAAAGAAGAACGAGATGAATTAAAATCTTTAGATTGTAATCTTAGATTCAAAGAATTTTTACTTGAAGAAGGAATTATTGATAATAATTGGTTGTCAGAAATTGAAAAAGAACACAAAGATATTATTAATCAAGCTACCAAAGAAGCTGAAAAAGCACCTTATCCATCGCCAGAAGAGACGTATACACATGTATATGAAGAAGGGAGCATAAATAATGGCTAAATTATCTTACTTAGACGCTATCCACCAAGGCTTAGATCAAGCAATGGAAAAGGATAATGATGTATTTATCTTAGGAGAAGATGTAGGTAAAAAAGGTGGCGTATTTGGTGTTACTTTAGGCTTACAAGAAAAGTATGGAGAAGCACGTGTGTTAGATACACCATTGGCAGAATCTAATATTGTAGGTACGAGTATTGGTGCTGCAATGTTAGGCAAGCGACCAGTTGCAGAAATTCAATTTGCAGAGTACATTTTGCCAGCTACTAATCAAATCATGAGTGAAGCTGCAAAAATGCGTTATCGCTCTAATAACGATTTCCATAGTCCAATTACGATTCGTTCACCATTTGGAGGAGGTATTCATGGAGCACTATACCATTCTCAAAGTGTAGAATCCATTTTTGCCTCTACGCCAGGCTTAACTATTGTAATTCCATCATCACCATATGATGCTAAAGGATTACTTCTTGCATCTATTGAGTCAAATGACCCAGTATTATACTTTGAACATAAAAAAGCTTATCGCTTGCTTAAAGAAGAAGTTCCAGAAGCATACTATACGGTACCAATTGGAAAAGCAGATGTGAAACGTGAAGGTGATGATATTACAGTATTTACATATGGATTATGTGTGAATTATTGCATCCAAGCTGCTGATATGTTGTCAGAAGATGGTATCAATGTTGAAGTGGTTGATTTACGTACTGTCTATCCATTAGATAAGGAAACAATTATTGAAAGAGCTAAATTAACAGGTAAAGTTTTGCTTGTAACTGAAGATAATTTAGAAGGCAGTATTATTTCGGAAGTTTCTGCCATTATTTCTGAAAATTGTTTGTTTGATTTAGATGCACCAATTATGAGGCTTGCAGGGCCTGATGTACCTTCAATGCCTTTTGCGCCGACACTTGAAGATGAGTTTATGATTAATCCCGATAAGATAAAAATTAAAATGCGAGAACTTGCAGAATTCTAAGGAGGCACAATCATGGAAATTAAAATGCCTAAACTTGGCGAAAGTGTGCATGAAGGTACAATCGAACAATGGCTTGTCTCTGTAGGCGATATTGTTGAAGAATATGACCCTTTATGTGAAGTTATTACAGATAAAGTTACAGCAGAGGTACCTTCGTCTTATGCTGGAACAATCACAGAAATTGTAGTAGAAGAAGGTACAACTGTTGAAGTAGGACGCGTAATATGTCATCTTGATACTGCTGAAGAAACAGTAAAAGATAGCGCAACAGATAATAACAATGACACGCCTAAAGAAACAACAACGGCCGTTACTTCATCTGAACATGAAAGCACAGCAAATGGAAATGAAGCTAAAAATAATGGCCGTTATTCGCCAGTAGTCTTTAAACTTGCTTCCGAAAATCAAATTGATTTATCCCAAGTTATTGGTACGGGCTTTGAAGGCCGCGTAACTAAAAAAGACATTGAGAAAGTAATCAAAGAAGGTACAAATAAGACACCATCAACGGCAGTTGCGCCTAAAGATTCACCAAAAGTAACGCATCAAGCAAAATACAATGAACCTTCTCCTGGTTCTTCAATACCAGTTAACGGTGTACGTAAACAAATCGCTCAAAATATGGTAAACAGTGTGAATGAAATTCCACATGCTTGGATGATGGTTGAAGCTGATGCAACAAACCTTGTCAAAACACGTAATCATCACAAACAGAGTTTCAAAGAAAGTGAAGGATATAACTTAACTTTCTTTGCATTCTTCGTCAAAGCTGTCGCTGAAGCATTAAAAGCATATCCATTACTAAATAGTAGTTGGCAGGATTCAGAAATTATTATGCATAAAGATGTGAATGTTTCTATAGCAGTGGCAGATGAAGATAAATTATATGTGCCAGTGATTAAAAATGCAGATGAAAAATCAATTAAAGGTATCGCACGTGAAATTAATGAGCTTGCACAGAAAGCACGTAATAAAAAATTACGTTCAGAGGACATGCAAGGCGGTACATTTACAGTGAATAACACTGGAACTTTTGGTTCTGTATCATCAATGGGGATTATCAATCATCCCCAAGCTGCAATTTTACAAATTGAGTCAGTAATCAAGAAACCAGTTGTAATTGATGATATGATCGCTATTCGCAATATGGTAAACTTATGTCTATCGATTGACCATCGTATATTAGATGGTTTACAAGCAGGTAGGTTCATGAATTTTGTCAAAACACGTATTGAACAATATTCAGTTGAACATACAAGTATTTATTAAAGTATTTTACGTTTTTATAGCACAATCTAACTCATTTTAACAAGCGCGCTTCGATAAATAAGTCGAAGCGTGCGTTTTTTAACGATATTAGTTACCTATATTTATGTTATGTTAACCTTTGTAGTTAAATATTTAAACCAAAACCTTTTATTAAGGACAGTTCTTTAAATGCTAAAAAATACAAATTATTAACTTTTGTAAATGTTTTTTTAATTCAAAGATTTTTCTAGTTAAAACATAACTATATAATTAATAATTTTATGTGGATTACCCTTAATTTTTAAATCAATTGCAAATTTATTTAATCAGTCTAAACACACATGTTGAACTATTGTATATATATTAGTAGAATTAAAGTAATAATTATGAAATGAAAGGTGACGTTATTATGGATTTGAATTTTGATTTATATATGACAGATGTTGTTAATCAAGCACGAAATGAAATTGAAGAAGCAGGCTATGAGCAATTAACAACTGCTGATGAAGTTGATAAAGTATTACAACAACAAGGCACTACATTAGTGATGGTGAATTCTGTATGTGGTTGTGCTGGAGGTATTGCAAGACCAGCAGCTACGCATGCCTTACATTATGATAAATTACCAGACCGTCTTGTTACAGTTTTTGCGGGACAAGATAAAGAAGCTACGCAACAAGCTAGAGATTATTTTGAGGGTTATGCACCATCTAGCCCATCATTCGCATTAATTAAAGATGGCAAAATTGCACAAATGATTGAACGTCATCAAATTGAAGGTCATGATGTAATGGATGTTATCTCGCAATTACAAAACTTATTTGACTCATATTGTGACGAAAGATAGGGAGTGAATATGAAGCGTTTAAATCCATATCGAATCGGATTTAGAACGATCAAGACAGCAATCGGTATGGCACTAGGAATTATTATTGCTAAGTTAATAGGACTCGATAATTTTGCTTCTAGTGCAATACTAGTTGTGCTTTGTATCAAACATACAAAAGTGCATTCTGTCCAAGCGATTGTGTCTCGTTTTGTATCTTGCCTGATGATACTCGCTATCGGTTCATTAATTTTTAATTTATTAGGGCAACATGCGATTGTTTTAGGGCTAATTGTATTACTATTTATCCCACTTACAGTCGTTTTTAATGTTCAAGAAGGTGTAGTCACTAGTTGTGTCATTTTACTACATGTCTTTAACGCTAAAACCATAGATATGCACTTGATTTTTAATGAAATTCTATTATTGGTTATAGGTTTAGGGATTGCATTTTTAATGAATTTAATTATGCCAAGCTTAGATAGCACCTTAAAACAATATAAACAACAAATTGAAGATCAATTTACATCTATTTTTGAAACATATAGCAAAACTTGTCAAAATCCAAGTCAAACTTTAGATATATCTTTTGAAAATTTAAAATTTACAATTAGTAAAGCGAAATCTATAGCATTTAGAGATGTTAAAAATCACTTTGTTCGCAATGAAAATTCTTATTATCATTATTTTGATATGAGAGAAGAGCAGTTAGAATTATTACGCAGAATGGCTTTAATGATTCAAAATATAGAAACGAAGGATTGCTTATTATCCAAACTATCTGCTTTGTTTGCGGAAGTTGCAAGTAATGTGAATAGTAATGATTATACTGTCTTAAGGTTACATTCATTATATGAAATACGATTGGAAATGAATGAACTTGAATTACCAAACTCTCATGCATCGTTTAGGACTCGTGCTAGCTTAATACAGCTTATTAACGAACTTGAAGAGTACTTAGTGATAAAATCACAATTTGGTTCACTGGTTCTGCATAATGACGCTAAAGCAACCTACTTATAATAAGTAAAAAGTAACTTCGATTATTATTTCGAAGTTACTTTTTTTATTGGTTAAGTAGAAAATAGCGTTTAGGATATGTTAAGAGAAGAAAGAATTAAAAACCACAAGTCATTCATTGGAGTAAATGAAACATCAATATGTAATAAGATGCATCTTTACAGTAATAGAATAAAATGTGGTTACTGTTAAGTTATTTAATTAATAAAAAGACTCGATTCGATGTATACTTATAAAATTCAATACTTAGTTTACCAATGGAACTACACTTGTTAAAACTAAGGCAAGTATAACAGCTATTAACATCACTACGATAATAACTCTCAACACTTTGTTATTACTCAAAGATTATTCCTCCAAATCTTAAATATATTATATAATAGTACATTAATGGCAATATTATTTACTTATCTATACTACATTTACCATTGTATTATATCATAGGACGAATTTAAATTAGAAACAGATTAGTTTTGATTTATTCGATATTTCGATAAACTTAAAGGCATGACTTAAAATTAAAAAAAGAGATTATATTATTTTGCATAATTGACGGGGGATATACATGATAAATAAACAACGACTATTAGATACATTTTTAGAATTAGTTCAAATTAATTCTGAAAGTGGTAATGAAACTGAAATACAAAAAGTACTTAAAGCAAAATTCGCAGCATTAGGATTAGATGTCGTAGAAGATCAAGCAGGAGAAAATGAAGGGTTGGGTGCTAATAATTTAATTTGCACTTTAAAATCTAATATTAATGATCCATACATAAATAAAATATATTTTACTAGCCATATGGATACAGTTGTACCAGGTATTGATATCAAACCTATAATAAAAGAAGATGGTTACATTTATTCTGACGGTACAACGGTATTAGGTGCAGATGATAAAGCAGGTTTAGCGTCTATATTAGAGATGGTTCAAACACTTATTGAACAGGGGATTCCACACGGGCAAATTCAATTTGTTATTACTGTGGCTGAAGAAATAGGATTAGAGGGCGCTAAGCATTTAAATCAATCATTATTAGATGCTGATTTTGGATACGCAGTTGATGCCAGCATGCCCGTTGGCACTACTGTAATTGGAGCACCGACACAGATGAAGATTGATGCAACCATTTATGGTAAAAAAGCACATGCTAGTATGCCAGATAAAGGTGTGAGTGCGATTAATATTGCATCTAAAGCAGTAAGTGAAATGAAATTAGGTAAAATTGATGAATATACAACGGCCAATATTGGGCGCTTTGAAGGTGGATCAGCTACAAATATTGTAGCTGATAAAGTTACCCTTAATGCTGAAGCTCGTTCACATTCGGACGAAAGTATACAAGAACAAGTCGAACATATGAAAGCTGTATTTGAAAAAGTAGCAAATAAATATGGCGGCTCCGCAGAAGTTCAAATTACTAAAAGCTATCCTGGTTTCACAGTATCAGATACAGAAACAGTTACAAATATTGCTAAAGCTAGCGCAGTCTCATTAGGATTAAACCCTAAAACAACAGTTGGAGGCGGTGGCTCAGACGGTAATATAATCAATGGTTTAGGTATACCTACAGTAATCTTAGGTGTGGGATATGAGCATATTCATACAACAAATGAACGTATGCCAATTGAGTCGTTAAATCTGTTGGCAGAACAGCTTTTAAAAATCGTAGAAATTATTACAAAAAAATCTGAAAACTGATTTAGTGATTATTATATACGCTTTATGATACAATGTACTAGAAAACTTTAATAAGAGAGGTTAGTATAATGGCACAACAAATTGGTGTAGTAGGTTTAGCTGTAATGGGCAAGAACCTTGCTTGGAATATCGAATCACGTGGATATAACGTTTCAGTCTTTAACCGTTCTTCTGAAAAAACAGATGAAATGG